>NZ_JBZXDZ010000003.1:227187-667617 GCF_058725305.1 Pseudomonas sp. DW-iso3 | reverse complement strand
AACCGTTGACCTCTTGCATGCCATGCAAGCGCTCTCCCAGCTGAGCTATAGCCCCTCATCGGTGAGGACGGGGCGAATCTTAATGGCGCTTTGGAAGTGTGTCAAATTTATTTTCAACAATTTCCAAAATTTTTTGCCGGGATAACAATCACTTACCGGTGAAACCCCGGAAAACCGGGGTTTCGCCGTTTCAACCGCATGCTCAGCCGATAGCGCCCAGCAGCTTTTCCCACTCTTTGTTTTCTTTCTTCGACACACCACCAAGCAAATCAAGGGCTTGGCGCAGACGGAAACGGGTCAGGTCCGGGCCGAGGATTTCCATCGCATCGAGCACCGACACCGAACTGGCCTGGCCGGTAATCGCGGCAAACATCAGCGGCATGGCATCGCGCAGCTTCAATTCCAGAGACTCCACCACCGCCTGGATCGTCGCGGTGATCGCATCCTTCTCCCACTGGCGCAGGCTTTCCAGCTTCCACAGGATCAATTGCATCAACTGACGAACCTGGTCGCCCGAGAGTTTCTTGGACTCGAACAGCTTGGGATCCGGACTAACGCCCCCGGCAAAGAAGAAGCTGGCCAACGGTGCGACCTGGCTGAACGTCTCCACCCTGCCCTGCACCAGTGGCGCAATCTTCATCATGTACTCAGGGTTCAGCGCCCACTGCTGCACGCGGCTGGCGAATTCATCCACCGGCAGGTCACGCAGCCATTGGCCGTTGAGCCACGACAACTTCTCGATGTCGAAGATCGGCCCACCCAAGGACACGCGGGACAGGTCGAAGTTGTCGACCATTTCCTGCAGCGAGAACTTCTCGCGCTCGTCCGGCATCGACCAGCCCATGCGGCCCAGGTAGTTGAGCATCGCTTCCGGCATGAAGCCCATGCGCTCGTAGAAAGTCACCGAGGTCGGGTTCTTGCGCTTGGACAGTTTGCTCTTGTCCGGGTTACGCAGCAGCGGCATGTAGCACAGCTGCGGTTGTTCCCAGCCGAAGTACTCGTAGAGCAGGATCAGTTTCGGCGCCGACGGCAGCCACTCTTCACCGCGCAGCACGTGGGTGATGCCCATCAGATGGTCGTCGACCACGTTGGCCAAAAAGTACGTCGGCAGGCCGTCGGTCTTCATCAGCACCTGCATGTCCATGCGGTCCCACGGGATTTCGACGTCACCGCGTAGCATGTCCGGCACCACGCACACGCCTTCGCTTGGCACTTTCATGCGGATCACATGGGGCTCGCCAGCGGCCAGGCGACGGGCCACTTCTTCCTTCGACAGCAGCAACGCGCGGCCATCGTAGCGCGGGGTTTCGCCACGGGCCTGTTGCTCGGCGCGCATCTGGTCGAGTTCTTCGGCGGTGCAGAAACACGGGAAGGCATGGCCCATGTCGACCAATTGCTGGGTGTACTGCTTGTAGATGTCGCTGCGCTCGCTCTGGCGATACGGGCCGTGCGGGCCGCCGACGTCCGGGCCTTCGGCCCAGGTAATGCCCAACCAGCGCAGGGCATCGAAAATCTGCTGTTCCGACTCGCGGGTGGAACGCAGTTGATCGGTGTCTTCGATCCGCAGGATGAATTCACCGCCGTGCTGCTTGGCAAAGCAGTAGTTGAACAAGGCGATGTAAGCAGTGCCAACGTGGGGATCCCCAGTAGGCGATGGCGCGATGCGCGTGCGGACGGTGGTCATGGCAGGTCTCGAATGGGCGATAAAACTGAAAATTGAAACAAGGGGGGAATGGTAACAGCCTGGGGCGGTTGGGCTCCAGCCTGGGTGAATCCGGGAGACCGAGGCGCGGCCATCGCAGGCAAGCCAGTTCCCACATTTTGATTTATGAATACAGTCAAATGTGGGAGCTGGCTTGCCTGCGATGAGGCCAGTCCTGTCAGCGCAGATCAAACAGCCAAAAGGCGCTCGCGCAACTTGCCGATCTCATCGCGCGTCTGCGCCGCCGCCTCAAACTCCAGATCACGCGCCAACTGATACATCTTCTCTTCCAACTGACGGATCCGCTTGGTGATCTCACTCGGCGAGCGCAACTCGTTCTCGTACTTGGCGCTTTCCTCGGCAGCCTTGGCCATGCCTTTGCGCTTCTTGCTGCGCGAGCCCGGCACAGTGGCGCCTTCCATGATGTCGGCAACGTCCTTGAACACGCCTTTCGGGGTGATGCCATTTTCCAGGTTGAACGCGATCTGCTTGTCGCGACGCCGCTGGGTCTCGCCAATCGCCCGCTCCATGGAACCGGTGATGCGGTCCGCGTAGAGAATCGCCCGACCGTTGAGGTTACGCGCCGCTCGGCCGATGGTCTGGATCAGCGAGCGTTCAGAGCGCAGGAAGCCCTCCTTGTCCGCATCGAGGATTGCCACCAACGACACTTCCGGCATGTCCAGGCCTTCGCGCAGCAGGTTGATGCCTACCAGCACATCAAAGGTGCCCAGGCGCAAGTCGCGAATGATCTCTACACGCTCCACGGTGTCGATGTCCGAGTGCAGGTAACGCACGCGCACGCCGTGGTCGGCCAGGTAGTCGGTCAAGTCTTCGGACATGCGCTTGGTCAGCGTGGTAACCAACACCCGCTCTTCCAGGGCCACGCGCTTGGTGATTTCCGAGAGTAAATCGTCGACCTGGGTCAGTGCAGGGCGGATTTCGATTTCCGGGTCGACCAGGCCTGTCGGCCGTACCAACTGCTCGATCACGCGGCCGGCGTGCTCGGCCTCATAGTTACCCGGCGTGGCGGACACAAAGATGGTCTGCGGGCTGATGGCTTCCCACTCGTCAAAACGCATCGGCCGGTTATCCAGTGCCGACGGCAGGCGGAAACCGTACTCCACCAGCGTTTCTTTGCGGGAACGGTCGCCCTTATACATCGCGCCCACTTGCGGCACGCTGACGTGGGACTCGTCGATTACCAGCAGCGCGTCAGGCGGCAGGTAATCATATAGCGTCGGCGGCGGCGCACCGGATTCGCGGCCCGACAGGTAGCGCGAGTAGTTTTCGATGCCGTTGCAGTAGCCCAGTTCCAGGATCATCTCCAGATCGAAGCGGGTGCGCTGCTCCAAGCGCTGGGCTTCCACCAGCTTGTTGTTGGAACGCAGGTACTCCAGGCGCTCGGCCAACTCGACCTTGATGCCTTCAATGGCGCCCATCAGGGTTTCACGCGGGGTCACGTAGTGGCTTTTCGGGTAGAAGGTGAAGCGCGGCAACTTGCGGATCACCTCGCCTGTCAGCGGGTCGAAGGCCGACAGACTCTCGACTTCATCGTCGAACAGCTCGATGCGGATCGCTTCCAGGTCGGATTCCGCCGGGTAGATGTCGATGACATCGCCGCGCACGCGGAAGGTGGCACGGGCGAAGTCCATGTCATTGCGCGTGTACTGCAGGCTGGTCAGTCGGCGCAGCAGCTCGCGCTGGTCGAGCTTGTCGCCGCGATCGACGTGCAGGACCATCTTCAAATAGGTTTCCGGGCTGCCCAGGCCGTAGATGCACGACACTGTGGTGACGATGATCGCGTCCTTGCGCTCCAGCAAGGCCTTGGTCGCCGACAGCCGCATCTGTTCAATGTGATCGTTGATCGACGCATCCTTCTCGATGAAGGTATCGGAGGACGGCACATAGGCTTCGGGCTGGTAGTAGTCGTAGTAGGAAACGAAATACTCCACCGCATTGTTCGGGAAGAACGCCTTGAACTCGCCATAGAGCTGCGCGGCGAGGGTCTTGTTCGGCGCCAGCACCAGGGTGGGCCGATTGATCTGCGCAATCACGTTGGCAATGCTGAAGGTCTTGCCCGACCCGGTCACCCCGAGCAGCGTCTGGTGGGCCAGGCCGGCTTCAATGCCCTCGACCATCTGGCGAATGGCTTCCGGCTGATCGCCAGCGGGTTCAAAGCGGGTGACGAGTTGGAAATCCGACATAACGTACCTCGTGTGGTCACCCCCAGACTGTAAACCCGTCGAGGACGAAATAGACCGCCACCCGCGAAGACTCAGAGCGGATAGTAGGAAAAAACCATGATAGACATAGAAGTGGTGGCGAATGTCATGGGTTTCAAGGCAATCGTCGTGCACGCCCTTACCAATCAATGTTGCAATAAGACTAACGGTCGGCAAATAAACCGAAAAACTTGGCCGAAAAGCCATTTCGGCTGTCGCCCTTGGCGGTGATGGCCTCTATACTAGCTCCCCGTTTGTGCACCGCTCTAGTGCATTCGGCTGGAGCGCGACACGTCCCTCCTATCCCCCATAGAGCTGCCGCAAAAATGAGCCTGTTCTCCGCTGTCGAAATGGCACCACGCGATCCTATCCTGGGCCTCAACGAAGCATTCAACGCCGATACACGAACCACCAAGGTCAACCTTGGCGTGGGCGTTTACTGCAACGAGGAGGGGAAGATTCCACTCTTGCGTGCCGTTGCCGAAGCGGAAGCCATTCGCGTGGCGCAACACGCCGCCCGTGGTTACTTGCCGATCGACGGCATCGCAGCCTACGACAAGGCCGTGCAAACCCTGCTGTTCGGCGCTGAATCGCCACTGCTGAACGCTGGCCGCGTCACCACCGTGCAAGCGGTAGGCGGCACTGGCGCCCTGAAGCTGGGTGCAGACTTCCTCAAGCAGTTGCTGCCAGACGCCGTCGTCGCCATCAGCGACCCGAGCTGGGAAAACCACCGCGCGCTGTTCGAAACCGCTGGTTTCCCGGTGCAGAACTACCGCTACTACGACGCCGCCACCCACGACGTGAACCGTGCCGGCCTGCTCGAAGACCTCAACGCCCTGCCGTCCCAGTCCATCGTGGTGCTGCACGCCTGCTGCCACAACCCGACCGGCGTCGACCTGAGCCCGGCCGACTGGCAGAACGTGCTGGACGTGATCAAGGCCAAGAACCTGGTGCCATTCCTCGACATGGCCTACCAGGGCTTTGGCGACGGCATCCACGAAGACGCTGCCGCCGTGCGCCTGTTCGCTGAATCGGGCCTGACCTTCTTTGTGTCCAGCTCGTTCTCCAAGTCGTTCTCGCTTTACGGCGAACGTGTGGGCGCACTGTCCATCGTCGGCGACTCCAAGGAAGAAAGCGCGCGCATCCTGTCCCAGGTCAAACGCGTGATCCGTACCAACTACTCCAACCCGCCAACCCACGGCGCGGCGATCGTTGCAGCGGTGCTGAACAACCCTGAGCTGCGTGCCCAGTGGGAAGCCGAACTGGCCGAAATGCGCCTGCGCATCCGTGGCATGCGCGAGCAGATGGTGGCCGAACTGGCCAAGGCAGCTCCGGGCCACGACTTCAGCTTCGTCGGTCGCCAGCGTGGGATGTTCTCCTACTCTGGCCTGACCGTTGAGCAAGTCACCCGCTTGCGCAGCGAGTTTGGTATCTATGCCCTCGACACCGGCCGTATCTGTGTGGCGGCGTTGAACCAGTCGAACATCGATGCAGTCACAAAGGCGATCGTTCAGGTGCTGTAAACCTGCAGCGGTTGCACCAGAAGGGGAAGCCTATGGCTTCCCCTTTTTCGTATCCAGCCCCTAGACTGAACCTTGACCGCCCCTTCGCTGTGAGAATGCTATGAGAAACGATGACCTGGACCTGCGTGCCGACCGTGACGAACTGGATGACTACGCCCCACGCGCACCGCAACCCAAGCCTCAAAAGAGCCTGGTGCTGCAAGTGGCGCTGGGCGTCTTTCTGGGCGGTCTGGCGCTGTGGCTGGTGCAATTGGGTGCGACCGCACTGATGGCAAAGCTGGCGATGGGCACCCTGCAATTCGGTGGCTAAGCCGCACGGATGGCGCCCTGCTCCTCCAATAACTTCACGAAACTGTTCAAACTCTGCGACACCGTCCCCCGCCGCCAGATCAGCCAGGTGTGCAGGATCCGGAAGTTGTCCGTCAGCGGCCAAACACTCACCGCCGCCGACCCCGGCATGCTGTCGAGCATGCTGCGCGGCATCAGCGCGAGGCCCGCGCCGGCGCTGACGCAAGCGAGCATGCCGTGGTAGGACTCGATCTCGAAGATCTTGCCCGGCACCGCGCCGTCCTGTGAAAACCAGCGCTCCAGGTGATGCCGGTACGAGCAGTTGGAGCGAAAGGTGTAGATGCTCTCCCCGTTCACGTCCTGCCCACGGGTGATCGGCGCGTGATGCAGCGGCGCAATCACCACCATCTCTTCCTCAAACACCGCCACACCTTCCAGGGTCGCGTGCAATAGCGGGCCGTCGACAAACGCTGCCGTCAGCCGCCCCGACAACACGCCTTCGATCATGGTGCCTGAAGGCCCGGTACTCAGGTCCAACTCGACCTTGGTGTGTTTCTGGTTGTACGCCGCCAGCAACGCCGGGATACGCACCGCCGCCGTGCTCTCCAGCGATCCCAGGGCAAACGCACCCTGGGGCTCCTCCCCCGCGACTGTCGCGCGGGCTTCCTGCACCAGGTCGAGGATGCGCCGCGCATAACCGAGGAAATTCCACCCGGCCGGTGACAGGCGCAGGCGGCTTTTCTCGCGGATGAACAACTCCACACCGAGGTCCTGCTCCAGTTGCTTGATGCGCGTGGTCAGGTTCGACGGCACGCGATGAATCAACTGCGCGGCGGCGCTGATGCTGCCTTGCTCGGCAACGGCCTTGAAGATTTCCAGTTGCACCAGGTCCAAATCATTCTCCATTCGTGAATGTATTGCTTAATATTATTCAGTTTCCAGAAAAGATATAGCCCCGTACGCTGAACTCAACCTAATTCACTCAGCAGGACGGTGCCATGAACGCGACTACCCACGCCCTCTCGATCAACCCGGCCAACGGCGAAACGGTCGGCAGCTATCCGTATGAAACCGCGCAGCAACTGGACGCCGCCCTCGACCGCTCCACCCTCGCCTTCCGCGCCTGGCGCCGTCAGCCGGTCAGCCAGCGCGCCGAGTTGCTGCTGAGCCTGGCCAGCGCCCTGCGCGAACAAGCCGAAGACATGGCGCAGATGATCACCCTGGAAATGGGTAAACCCATCGCCCAGGCCCGTGCCGAAATCGAAAAGTGCGCGCAACTCAGCGAGTGGTACGCCGCCCACGGCCCGGCCATGCTCGCCCCGGAACCGACCCTGGTGGACAACGGCAGTGCGCAGATCGAATACCGCCCGCTAGGCCCTATCTTCGCCGTGATGCCGTGGAACTTCCCGGTGTGGCAAGTGCTGCGCGGCGCCGTACCGACGATGCTGGCCGGTAATACCTACGTGCTCAAACACGCGCCGAACGTGATGGGCAGTGCCTATCTGATCCAACGAGCGTTCCAGAAGGCCGGCTTCGCCGAAGGTCTGTTTGAAGTGGTCAACGTGACCAACGACGGCGTGTCCAAGGCCATCGCCGATCCGCGCATCGCCGCCGTCACCCTGACCGGCAGCGTACGTGCAGGCATCGCCATCGGCTCTCAGGCCGGCGCTGCGCTGAAAAAGTGCGTGCTGGAGCTGGGCGGGTCCGACCCGTTCATCGTACTCAACGACGCCGACCTCGACGCCGCGGTGCAAGCGGCGCTGATCGGTCGTTTCCAGAACAGCGGCCAAGTCTGCGCCGCCGCCAAGCGCCTCATCATCGAAGAAGGTGTGGTGGAGGCTTTCACCGTCAAATTCCTGGAAGCCAGCCGCGCTCTGGTGATGGGCGACCCGACGTCAGCCGCCACCTACATCGGCCCGATGGCACGCTTCGACCTGCGCGACGAGCTGCACGGCCAGGTCCAGGCGACCTTGGAAGAAGGCGCCACGCTGCTGCTGGGCGGCCACAAAGTGCCCGGCGCCGGCAACTACTACGAACCGACCGTGCTGGCAGACGTCACCGACCAGATGACCTCGTTCAAACAGGAACTGTTCGGCCCAGTCGCCTCGATCATCACCGCCCGTGATGCCGACCATGCGGTGGCCCTGGCGAATGACAGCGAGTTTGGCCTCACGGCCAGCATCTTCACCACCGACTCCGCGAAGGCACGGGACATCGCCAATCAGCTGGAAACCGGCGGCATCTTCATCAACGCCTTCAGCGTCTCCGACCCTCGGGTGGCATTTGGTGGCGTGAAAAAGAGTGGTTTCGGACGCGAGCTATCGCACTTCGGCGTGCGGGAATTCTGCAACGCCCAGACGGTGTGGCTGGATCGCAAGTAAATCAAGCGACATCGGTGGCAAGGGGGCCTGTCGAACCGTCCCGCTAGACCTAAAGCGGCCTCAACAGCGAATATGCCGTCGCACGCACTGCACCAGCCCATCCAGCGCCTGCGACTTCACCGGCGCGAGCACGCAAACGGTGTGCTCGCGCTCGTCGTCCTTTACCGTCACGGTGTAATGCACTTGGCCCGGATTACCGGGGGCAGGCGCATTGCTGGGCGGCAGTTGAAAGAAGTCGCAAGCCTCGACAAGCTGCCGCAGCTCCTGTTGTTCCTGCTCCGGCAGCGTGTCCAGTTCCACCGTCTGTGGCTTGGCCAGGCCCGGAAAAAAACCGGGCCCGCCGTTTTCCTTGATTGAAATTTGCATGGCCGTTCCTCTCGTCAGACAGCAATGCCGACCGCCTTCCAACCGTCCTTGACCGCTTTCTGTTCGTCCTTGTTAGCGCCGTAGAGTCGGCCTGCAATATCGTAAGTAATGCGCGCAAAGCGCAGGAAACCCGAGTTGGGCCGCAGCCGCGCATCACGCAGCGCGTCATACCAGATGCGCCCGGCGCGCTCCCAGGCGAACCCGCCCAGTATGGTCGCCACCTGGTAGAACGCATGGTTGGGAATGCCGGAGTTGATATGCACCCCGCCATTGTCCTCGTAGGTCTGCACAAAATCATCCATGTGCCCGGGCTGGGGGTCCTTGCCCAGCAGTTTGTCGTCAAACGCCGTGCCGGGGGCTTTCATCGAGCGCAGGGCGGTGCCTTTGATCTTTTGGGTGAACAGCCCTTTGCCGATCAACCAATCGGCGTCTTCCGCACGTTGCTTCAACGCATACTGCTTGATCAGCGAACCGAACACGTCCGACAGCGATTCATTCAACGCCCCGGACTGGTTGAAATACATCAGTTTGGCCTCGTCCTCGGTGACGCCGTGGGCCAACTCATGGCCAATCACGTCGAGGGCCACCGTAAAGCGGTTGAACAACTGCCCGTCTCCACCCCCGAACACCATCTGGGTCGAGTTCCAGAACGCATTGTTGTAGTTCTGGCCAAAGTGCACAGTGGCGTCCAGCGCCATCCCGGCATCGTCGATGGAGTTGCGATCGAAGACCTCGTCGAAAAAATCGAAGGTGGCGCCCAAGCCATCATAGGCCTCGTCCACCGCCGCATCACCACTGGCGGGCTGCCCCTCGCCACGCACCAGCGTGCCCGGCAGGCTGTCGGCGCCCTCGGCGCTGTAGATCGAGCGGCGTTTATCGGCCCCCATGGCCAGGGCCATATGCGCCGGTCCCTTGGCAGGCACGGCGACCATCCGTAGCGAGCGGAACGTTGTGTCCTTGGCGCGGGTGCGCAACGCGACCTCCCGTTGCGCTTTGTCCCCGTTGCGCGCGATCTGGTCGAGCATATAGGGCGGGATCAGGCAGAAAATCGGATTACGATTCGGCTGGCGAACACACATTGGCTGGCTCCATTTGGCAGGTAACAACGTCCGGGTCATCGATTCAGGATAGCCTCCAGGGGTTATCGCGTGTCATCAATTGTCATTAACCTATGTTGCAGTCGTGTTTATCCAAGGAGGACTGACCGATGCCCGCACGTAAAGCCAAAATCGACCTTTCATACCGCCCCAGGCTCGCTGACCTGCGCCCATTGATCGCACCGAGCCCCACATTGCTGGAGGCACGAGCCGCGACGCCCCGCGTCACCTCGGCCAACGACTTGAAGGACCGACGCGGCTACGCTGAGGACTTTCTCGGCAGCTTCGGGGTGCCCTGGCCTACGGTTGAAGAGACCTTGGCCGGCGATGTCCAGAAGCGCCTGGACTACACGCACTTCTCGATAACGATGTCACGCTCGAAGCGGCTCGCGCTGTATGTGGGCGTCAACATCGATGGCGGGCAGCATATGGACATCATTCGCAGCAACGACACCTGGGCCTACGACGGACGCCTGCCCATTGATGCGCAGGTGGGCGAAGCACTGTATGCCAGCAACGGCCTGGATCGCGGCCACTTGGTGCGCCGACAAGACCCCAACTGGGGCGACGCGGCGCAAACCGCCAACTTCGACACCTTCCACTTCACCAACTGTTCACCGCAGATGAGCGGGTTCAACCAGAAAACGTGGCTGGAGCTCGAAGACTACATCCTCGACAACACCCAGCGCTGGAAAGCCCGAGCCACCGTGTTCACCGGCCCGGTGTTCGCCGACGAAGACCGGGTGTACCGGGGCGTCCAGATCCCCAAGGCGTTCTGGAAAGTGGTCGCCTACCTCAGCGATGACGGCAAGCCTTCGGCCAGCGCCTACATGATCGACCAGAGCCGCGAGCTGGGCCAGCTCGACCTGGTGTTCGGCCAGCTTAGGACCTACCAGCGCAGCGTAATCCAGATAGAACGCCTCACCGGCCTGCGTTTTGCCAACCTGGCCGACTACGACGGCTTCAGCAACGAAGAACGCGCCACCGGCACGCGGATTGAAGCCCTGATACAGGGGCCTGAAGACATTCGTCTCTGACCGGGCGTGCCTCGGGCTATATCGCCCCGCCCTAATCAACTACCATACCGCGCCGGTTCCCAAACGGGACTAATAGGGAATCCGAAGCGCGGTACACCCTCGCCAATCGGAACTGCCCCCGCAACTGTAGGTGCTGAGCCTGCTCCCTGATGCCACTGGACCTTGTCCGGGAAGGCCGGAGCCTGGCGACGACGCATCAGTCAGGAGACCTGCCGGCCCAAGCTCAATTACCAACCGGCGGGGTGTCCGGGAAGGACATTCTTGCCTGTTTTTCTAGTGCAGCGCTTAAGGGTGTATTTCCGAATGGCACGTACGGTTCATTCGGAGATTGCCCCATGCTGCCACGCGTTACCGCCCTGCTCACCGGCCTGGGCTTCTGTGCCCTCGCCCAAGCCGCGCCCACCCACTACCCGCTGACCGTGGAAAACTGCGGCAGTCGCCTGACCTTCCAGCAAGCCCCCGCCCGCAGCGTGACCATCGGCCAGGCGGCCACCGAGATGCTCTACGCATTGGGCGTGGGGGACAAAGTGGTCGGCACCTCACTGTGGTTCAACAGCGTACTGCCGCAGTACAAGGTGCAGAACGACGGCATCGAGCGGCTAGCCAACAATGAGCCGAGCTTTGAAGCCGTGATCGCCAAGCGCCCGCAGCTGGTGGCCGCCGAGCTGGAGTGGGTGGTCGGGCCCCAGGGCGTGGTCGGCACCCGCGAGCAATTCCATGAACTGAAGATCCCCACTTACCTGCTGCCCTCCGACTGCGAAGGCAAGGACAACCTGGTAGGCGCCGACGGCACACGGCTGGAGCCGTTCCGAATCGAGACGATCTATAAAAGCATCAGCCAACTCGCCGAGATCTTCGACGTACAGGCGCGCGGCCAACAGTTGAACGACGACCTCAAGGTACGCTTGGCCAAATCTGTTGCCACCGTGCAAAGCAAAGGCCTCAAGCAAGCCAGTGCCTTGGTGTGGTTCTCCAGTTCCGAGATGGCCAGCGATCCTTACGTGGCCGGCCACAAGGGCATTCCAGAGTTCATGCTGGAAACCCTCGGTCTGCACAACGTGGTGCAATCCGATGAAGAATGGCCCGCCGTCGGCTGGGAAACCCTCGCCAAGGCCAACCCGACCTTTCTGGTGATCGCACGCATGGACCGCCGCCGCTACCCCGCCGACGACCATGAAAAGAAACTGGCCTTCCTGCGCAGCGATCCCGTGACTCGCAACATGGACGCGGTGAAAAACAACCGCATCATCATCCTCGATGCCCTGGCGCTGCAGGCCAGCATCCGCACGTTCGACGGGCTTGAGCAACTGGCCACGGCCATCGACGGCTACGACCTGCCCAAATGACGCGCACCCTACTCGCCCTGGCCCTGCTATTAGCCGCCCTACTCGCGGGGGTGGCGATCGGCGAAACCGCCATCTCGCCGCAAGTCGTGCTCCAGGTGCTCGCCAACAAACTGTGGGCGGCCAGCTACGTGCTTGACCCCATCGACGAAGGCGTGGTGTGGAACTACCGCCTCACCCGCGCCCTGGTCGCCGCTGCGTGTGGCGCCGGGCTGGCGACGTGCGGGGTGATCCTGCAATCGCTGTTGCGCAACCCACTGGCCGATCCCTACCTGCTGGGCATCAGTGCCGGCGCTTCGACTGGCGCGGTGCTGGTGGCGTTGATCGGCGTGGGCGGCGGGTTGATTTCGTTGTCGGCGGGCGCGTTTGTTGGCGCCATGGCGGCGTTTGCGCTGGTGATCCTGCTCGCGCGCGCCAGCGGTTCGGCCAGCGGCACCGGCCAGATCATTCTGGCGGGCATTGCCGGCTCGCAGTTGTTCAATGCGCTCACCGCCTTCCTGATCACCAAATCCGCCAGTTCCGAACAGGCGCGCGGCATCCTGTTCTGGCTGCTCGGCAACCTCAGTGGTGTGCGCTGGCCCTCGGTGTGGTTAGCGGTGCCGGTGGCCGTTGCAGGCTTGGCGGTGTGCCTGTGGCACCGCCGTGCGTTGGATGCGTTTACCTTCGGCAGCGACTCGGCAGCGTCCCTCGGCATTCCGGTGCGCCGGGTGCAATTTGTGCTGGTGGGCTGCGCGGCCCTGGTGACGGCGGTGATGGTGTCGATTGTTGGCTCCATCGGCTTTGTCGGATTGGTAATCCCCCACGCCGTGCGCCTGCTGCTCGGCACCGGGCACTCGCGCTTGCTGCCGGCCAGTGCGTTGGGCGGCGCGTTGTTCTTGATTGCAGCCGATGTACTGTCGCGCACCTTGATCAAAGGCCAGGTGATTCCGGTCGGCGTGGTCACGGCGCTGGTCGGCGCGCCAGTGTTTGCGCTGATCCTCATTGGCCGGAGGAATGCGCGATGACAGTACTGAGCTGCAGAGGGTTGGGCTTCAAGGTGCGTGAGGCGCAGTTGCTGCGCGATATCCATCTGGACGTGCAGCCGGGCGAAACCCTCGGCATCGTCGGGCCGAACGGCTCCGGCAAATCCACCTTGCTCAAGCTGCTCGCCGGGCTGCGCACGCCGGCGTCCGGCGAAGTCTTACTGGGCGGCCAACACCTGGGCAAGCTGTCGCGCCGCGCCATCGCGCAGCAGCTGGCAGTGGTCGAACAGCAGGCCGACACCGACGACGCGATCCGCGTGTTCGACGCGGTGGCGCTGGGCCGCACACCATGGTTGTCAGCGCTGAGCCCGTGGTCCGGCGAAGACGACGCCATCGTCAATCAGGCCTTGCGTGACGTCGACGCCACCCACTTGAGCCATCGCGCCTGGCGCAGCCTCTCGGGCGGTGAACGCCAACGCGTGCACATCGCCCGTGCGTTGGCGCAGCGGCCGCAGATCCTGTTGCTGGATGAGCCGACCAATCACCTGGATATCCAGCATCAGCTCGGCATTTTGCAGGGCGTGCAAGGGTTGCCCGTCACCACCTTGATTGCCCTGCATGATCTGAATCAAGCGTTGACCTGTGATCGGCTGGCGGTGCTGGATCACGGGCGGTTGGTGGCGCTGGGTAAACCACTGGAGGTCCTGACGCCGCAGCGTTTGCAGGAGACGTTTGGGGTGCAGGCGCACTACCTGACGGACCCGTTCGATGGGGCGCAGATACTGCGCTTGCGCCCGAACTGATCAGGGCATTCAACTGTTGTGTTAGAGGGCGCGCTGCATATGCGTCGTGCGCCACACCAGGTCCGCGTCCACATCCACTACCTCGAACCCCTGTCGAAGCCAAAAATCAATCGCCCCCGGTAAAAACGGATGGGTGTGCAGGTACATCATCGCGACCCGATCCTCTTTAGCTTGCACCTCCAGCGCACGGTACAACTCGCCCGCCAGACCACAGCGGCGAAACGCCGGCAGCACAAACAGGCGCACCACCTCCACGGTCTTGCGGCCCTGGTAATTCAACTGCGGGAAACGCCCGTCATAGGGCAGATAGCCGATGCCAGCGACGATCTGGCCCTCATCGCGAGCAACAAGAAACTGCCCATCGCCCTGCAGGTAGGTCGCCTCGAAATGCGCCAGGTCCGCCGGCACTCCCGTCGCGCTGAGCGTGGGGAAAAGCTCGGCGCGGGCGCGCAGCACGAACCTCATGACCACAGGGATATCCGCCGCTGTGACTGCCTGAATACTCGGCCTTGGGCTCATGCAACCTCGATCTGCGTAATCCCCATCACCTGTGCCTGCTGCAGAATTTCATCCGGCGTCGCATCCGCAGGCGGCAGGATCAAACCATTTTCCGCATCGCCGAAATGCAACTGCAGCAAGTGCAACGCCGCTTCATGCACCGGCAGTTGGGGTTGCTGGAGTGCGAACACGTGGGTCCGCGGTTCGTCGTTGAACAGGTAGTTGAGGGTGTATTCGCGCATAGGGGAACCCTTGTTATGGAAGATGAACAACCTGACCAACCGATCAACTTTTAAGTTCCAGGCCCATTCACACGATGCCTTATCCACTGGCGACTATAGGCAAGCACACTCGCCCCCATTGCCACCGGAAAATGAATAAAGCCATGCGCCGCCTCCGGCAACAAATGCGCTTCTGCCCCCGGCCACCGTTCAGCGATCAACAGCGTGTCATCCTTCAACGGGTCCAGTTCACCCACAAACATCAACGCCGGGGGCAGGCCTTCAAAGTCGCCATACAACGGTGACAACGGCGGCTGCCGACGCATGTCATCGCTCAACCCCGGCGTGAGCATGCGCAGCGCCTCGACCATGCCCGGCCCGTCCAGCAATAAGGTGTCCGGCCCCGCCGTGCGCACACTGGGTGTGCCGGTCAGGTCATAAACGCCGTAATACAACACCGCGCCGCTCACCCGCTGGAGCAACGCCGGCCATTGCTTCAACGCCAGTAAGGTGGCCGCGGCCAAATGCCCACCGGCCGATTCGCCGACGACGATCACCGGCAGGTCGGCAAATTCCTCGGTGGCGAGCAGCCAACGCGCCGCCGCCAGGCAGTCGTCCATCAGGCCCTCGATCGGCGTGTCGATCGCCAGCCGATAATCCACCGACACCACTGCCACGTCGCAGGCATTGACCAGGCCCAGGTTGAGGTCGTCATCCATCTGCGCGTTGCCGATCACCCAGCCGCCGCCGTGGATATCCAGCACCACGCCTTTGGGCTTGCCCCTTGGGCGCAGGATGCGCACGGGCACTGAGTCGGCGCAGTGGGTTTCAGCCAGAGGGGCTTTCTTGATCTTTTGACTGACTCGCAACAGCGCCTGGATCAAACGCGGCGTGACCCGATTACGGATCTTGAAGCGCGGCAACCAGGCGAGCTTTTGATTGAAGCGGCGCATCTCGACCCGTTCTGTCTCACTGGCGGGCCAGGGTTGATAAGCCATCAGCGATTGTTCCGCAGGATCGAGAAGTTCAGCGCCGCCGCCACGCACAGCCACGCCAGGTACGGGAACAGGATCAAGCCGGTGATCAGGTCCAACTGCACCGCCAACACCACCATCGCCGCGACGGTCAGCCACAGCACCGCCAGAATCACCATCCCGGCCAGGAGGCGATGAGCACCGAAGAACACCGGCGTCCACAAGGTATTCAACGCAATCTGCGCCGCCCACAGCGCCAACACGGTTTGGCTGCCAGGCATCAGGCTCAGGCGATAGCCGGCCCAGGCCAGCAGCAGGTAGATGAGCGTCCACGCCACCGGGAACAGCCAATTGGGCGGGGTGAAGCTGGGTTTGACCAGGGATTCGTACCAGGCACCGGGTTTAAAGAGCATGCCGGTACTGGCAGCGGCGGCGCAGGCGAGCAGGAAAATGAAGAACGTCATGAGCGGTCCTTGGCTGGGCATTTCAAGCTTTGACGTGTTGTATGCAGGTAAAAGTTCACTGCGGATCAACAGGTGGGAACTGGCAATGCCGGGCCACTTTATCGCCTGGCCTGGCGCTTTCGCAGCCTAGCTAAAGCCAGGCAGGCTCCACAATCCTTAACCCAGGCCAGCGCGCCTTATAACTGCGGGCCTTCTGCATAAACAACTCAGGCTCCGGATGCACCGGGTTGATGCGCAGTACCCCCTGCTCCACATCCTCCAGCCCATAGGGCGCGTACACCTCGCCCGTCGCAATCTCCAGGCCGATGCAGGTGCCCGCGACCAGATACCGGTCGATGCCCTGTTTGGCCGTGTGCAACTGCGGATAAGGCCGACCAAACCGCTCGCCGTACCAGAGATGAACCCGTGCCTGATTTTTGACTTCCACATTCACGCCCAGGTCCTGAAACAACACCTCGGCCGCACGGATCACCGCGTCCTCAGCCTCGTAGGACAGGTCCGTATCAAAGTAGAAAACGTCGTAGTCCTTGATGCCCTGGGCAGCAGGCAGGTTCGACTGATGATTCCACACCGCCTGGAACAGGCAGCCCGCCGTGAGAAAGCACTGGTCCACCCCGAGGTCAGGCAGGCGCGCGGTGATTTCGGCGTTGATGGGGTTGGCCATGGCCAGGTTGAGCAAATCGTCGACGGTCAATGTCATGGGCATTCCTTTCTATCGGGCCAGCGTCAGGCACCCACTCTAGCGCACCCTCATGACAGGACTAGCACCTAGCCGTTCAATTCAGTTGCCCGGTGACTCGCCGCGTCGTCGTAGGCCACATACAGCGACTCGGCGACCTGGCTTTTGATCGCCTTGGTGGATTCCAGCCCGAGAACAAAACCTTCGGCCTTGCCACCGGCGCGGTTGAGTGCTTCGTGGGTGGCAGCGCCGGTGATGGCGTCGAGGAGTTTGCTGGCGTGCGGGCCTACGCCTTTAGGGAGGGAAATCTGGTCGATGGACATGGGCGATACCTTGCAAGAGAGAGATCGGTAGCGCGTGGAACCACTGCCGGGGAGGCATGGTAGACCGGTTTGCACAGAAATGGGCTGGTTTTGATGCTGGCACCGGCAACGACGTCTTCAACGGACATGCACCATCATGAGGAGGGCTAAAGGTTCAGTGAAATCAATTCAGTTTCACTCACGTTATAGCCCTGCCTAAAATACACCTTACTTAAAGACAAGTTATAGACCGCTGAATAAGCACCTGAACACTCAATACCTTCAGGTTCTATCGCGGCAAAAAGGGTGTGGTATCACTATGAACAAAGAGTTTGCATTTACGGTCAAGAGCATTCGTTTCGACGAACACTACCACCCCGCCGAAAATACGCGCATCACCACCAACTTTGCCAATTTGGCGAGGGGCGCGAGTCGTCAAGAAAACTTGCGCAATACGTTAAGGATGATTGACAACCGTTTCAACGCCTTGGCCCACTGGGATAACCCAAAAGGCGATCGTTATTCTGTCGAACTTGACATCATTTCCGTTGAAATGGACATCGATGATCAACTTAGCGGCCATGCCATTCCGTTGATTGAAATATTGAAAACCCATATTGTCGATCGAAAAACCAACGAGCGCCTGCCAGGCATTGTCGGTAATAACTTCTCCTCTTACGTGCGCGACTATGACTTCAGCGTGCGCTTGCTGGAGCACAACAAGGACCAGCCCCACTTCAGCACACCCGCTGACTTTGGGGAGCTGCACGGAAAGTTATTCAAGAGCTTCGTCAACTCGAGCACTTATAAAGAACACTTTAACAAGCCGCCCGTCATCTGCCTGAGTGTGTCGAGTGCCAAGACCTATCATCGCACTGAAAACCTGCACCCTGTACTGGGCGTCGAATACCTGCAAGATGAATACTCCCTGACGGATGAATACTTCAAGAAGATGGGGCTGAAAGTGCGCTATTTCATGCCTGCCAATAGCGTGGCGCCCTTGGCTTTTTACTTTGCTGGCGATGTGCTCAGCGACTACACCACGCTTGAGCTGATCAGCACGATCAGCACTATGGACACCTTCCAGAAGATTTACCGCCCGGAGATCTACAACGCTAACTCTGCAGCCGGTAAATCTTACCAGCCCAGCCTGCAACACCAAGATTATTCATTAACGCGGATTGTGTATGACCGCGAAGAACGCAGCCGATTGGCCATTGAACAGGGCAAATTTGTTGAGGAAAACTTCATCAAGCCCTACCAGTCGGTGCTGGAGCAGTGGTCTGCCCACGGCGCGCGTTGACTCATTTAAAAGACAAGGTCACCCCGAATGAAAAAGTTATTACCTACTTCAACGGCCGGCAGCTTGCCTAAACCGTCCTGGCTTGCACAACCCGAGACACTTTGGTCGCCCTGGAAACTGCAAGACGAGGCCTTGCTCGAGGGCAAGCAAGATGCGTTGCGCTTGTCCCTGCAAGAACAACAAAACGCCGGCATTGATATCGTCAGTGATGGTGAACAAACGCGCCAACACTTCGTCACCACCTTTATCGAGCACCTCAGCGGCGTTGATTTCGAGAAGCGTGAAACCGTCAGAATCCGTGACCGTTATGATGCGAGCGTCCCGACGGTGGTGGGTGCTGTCACGCGTCAAAAGCCGGTGTTTGTCGAGGACGCCAAGTTCCTGCGCCAGCAAACCCATCAACCGATAAAGTGGGCGCTGCCAGGCCCCATGACGATGATCGATACGCTGTATGACAACCACTATAAAAGTCGCGAAAAACTGGCCTGGGAATTTGCCAAGATCCTCAATGAAGAAGCCCACGAACTGGAGGCGGCAGGTGTGGACATCATCCAGTTTGACGAGCCGGCCTTTAACGTCTTCTTCGATGAGGTGAATGATTGGGGCGTTGCCACCCTGGAAAGGGCCATCGAGGGCCTTAAATGTGAAACCGCGGTGCACATCTGCTACGGCTACGGCATCAAAGCCAATACCGATTGGAAAAAGACGCTGGGCTCCGAGTGGCGGCAATATGAAGAGGCGTTTCCCAAGCTGCAGCAATCCAGTATCGATATCGTCTCGCTGGAATGCCATAACTCCCATGTGCCCATGGAACTCATCGAACTCATTCGCGGTAAAAAGGTGATGGTCGGTGCCATTGACGTGGCCAACCACGCCATTGAAACACCGGAAGAAGTCGCCAATACCCTGCGCAAAGCCCTGCAGTTCGTGGATGCCGACAAGCTTTACCCGTGCACCAACTGCGGCATGGCCCCCCTGCCCCGCCGTGTGGCACGCGGCAAGCTGAATGCGTTGAGTGCAGGCGCTGAAATCATCCGCCGAGAACTGTCGAACTGATGCCCACCCTGTCACGTCCCCGTGCGGCCATCGAGCCCTTGAGTTTTCGCGAAGCGCTCGGGCACTACGCCTCCGGCATCACGGTGATTACATCGCACATCGATGGCGAGCCGATTGGCTTCACCTGCCAGTCGTTCTACAGCGTGTCGATGAACCCACCGCTGGTGTCATTCAGCGTCATGGCCAGTTCCGCCAGCTACCCCAAAATCCGTCAGGCCGGTCGATTCGCCGTCAATATCCTCTCGGGCGCGCAGGTCAGGATCTCCAACCAGTTCGCGCGGCGCGGCACCGACAAGTGGCACGACGTCGACTGGCAGGCATCGCCGCTGGGCAACCCGATCATCGCCGGCAGCCTGCATTGGCTGGACTGCGACATTCACGCCGAACACGCCGCCGGAGATCACCTGATCGTGATTGGCGAAGTGAAAGCACTGAACCTGCAAGAGGCGGAAGCGACGCAGCCGTTGCTGTATTTCAAAGGGCAATATTGCAACATCGCCGCGCCTGACGTGGTTTGAGCCTCTACCCACGCCGCCGTGACTGCACCTACGGCAACGCCAGCGTCATCGTCAGCGATGAAGAACACCTGGTGAAACGCGTGATGCAATTGACCGCCGGCCAAGGCGTTTATCCTGAATGAGCTGGCGTCGGGCGCGTTGTCGCCGGTGATTGAGAAGAAACAAAGGGAAGCCTTGCCCTCAGCTGTGAATGGGCAGCGCCAACCCAAACACCACAAAGAACCCACCGCAGACTTTATTGAACCGTCGCCCGCTACGCGCCAGCCAAGGTCGAACCCGGTGTGCGGCGCTGGCCACTGTGTATTCAACGACAAACTCGACGACAGCGTAAGTCAGTGCAATGGTGGCCGTCTGCGCGATGAGGCTTCTGTGCGGGTCCAGGAAAGGTGGAATAAACGCGGTAAACAGCAGCAAAGCCTTGGGGTTTGAAATGGCCGAAACCAGTCCCTGACGAAACAGCGACCCACTGCTCAGCGTCGGGGCGCCGGCCGCGTCCAGGCTGACCGGGGCGGATCGCCACAACCCGAAACCCAACCAGATCAGGTACAGTCCACCAGCCACTTTCAAGGCGGTAAACCAGGTGGCGGAGGCCTGGATCAACGCGCCCAGGCCCAGTGCGCACAGCATGAGCACAAAGGCAAAGCCGAGCACGCCTCCGCTGATAGTGAACAGGGTTTTACGGCTGCCATGGATCGCGCCATGGGTCAGCGCCAACAACGCATTGGGGCCAGGCACTACCGCTATGCCACAGCAGGTGAACAGGTAGAGCAACCAGGTCTCGAAGGGCATGATCAGGTCCGGCAACGGTGGATTCAAGCCCGTATCCTGCGAGCGAACGGCTATCATGAAAAGCGCATAATTCACTACACAGCCATTCGATAAACGAATAGAGGTAAACCGCATGCCTTCCAGTGATTTGCAGATCGATTGGCTCAAGTGCTTTGTGGCGGTGGTGGACGCCGGTTCGCTGTCGGGCGCGGCCCATGAGGTCAACCGTTCGCAGTCCGCCGTCAGCATGCAAATGAAGAAACTGGAGGCCGCGCTGGGACGGCCTTTGTTGAACCGAGGCCCGAGGCACCTGCAGTTGACCGATGACGGCCAGACATTGCTGGGCTTTGCCCGTCGCATGCTCGCCTTGCACGCCGAAACCCAGGCGGCGTTTCATGGTGAAGCCTTGACCGGGCGCATTCGTCTCGGGGTCGCGGAAGACTATGCGGCAAAGTACCTCACGCCGGTGCTCAAGCGTTTTGCGCCGCGTTACGCCGGTGTGGACATCGAACTGACCTGTGAACAGTCCACCGCACTGATCCCACGCGTGCGCAGTGGTGACCTTGATCTGGCGCTGGTGTCCAGGGACTCGCCGCACAGTGGCACCTTTCTGTTCAAGGAACCGATGGTGTGGGTAGGCTCGCCTCAGTTCGAACTGTGGCGCCGGGACCCGGTGCCTATCGCCGTCTACGAAAGCGCCAGCCTGGCTCGCCGGTATGCGGTGAATTCACTGGCCCAGCAGGGGCGTCAGTTCAAGGTGGTGTACAACAGCTCCAGCCTCGCCGGCCAAGTGGCTGCGGTTGAGGGCGGGCTCGCGATTGCCGCGATTACTCAGTGCACGGTGCAGCCGTCACTTCAGGTCTTGGGCAGCGAGCACGGTTTGGGGAATATCGAGCCGATGGAGGTGTCGATTCTACGCAGCCGGGCGTCTCGCGGGTCGAAGGCGGTCAATAGCCTGCATGGGTTTATCATCAGTGCGCTAAGAATTCAGCCCTAGCCGTCACCTGCACCCTGTTAATCTGCGGTGCCTGCCTTCTTTCGGAGCTTTCTGTGACTTCATCAAAACGCGACAGCGCCCGCATCGAACGTCGCCTTGTCGCCACCCTGACCGACGCTTGCGAAACCGCCAAAGCCGAAATCCCAGGGTTTGAATGGCTGACCCACACCGTCAACTACGCCGACTTCCCCCACAGTCTGCGCATCACTTGGGTCTTCGACACCCGCGCCAACCAGGCGCATGCCGTGGCCACGGGGCTGGATGCACGTCTCCGCGAGCTGACCGCCACCGCGCTGCACGACGCCGAGATCCCGCCTGTACATTTGGCGCGTTGTGTTCACGTTGATTCTGAAGAAGCCTGCCATGCTCAGCACGGCGGCAATTGGCGTTTGCGCCTGACGCGCTCAGCCAACTAGAGCCTGGCGCCCAACTGCTGGATAATGCCTCGCCCTGTTTCTCGCCCGCCGATAAGGAAGTCCTTTCCCATGAAGTTGCCGTTTTCCGCTGCCCTGCTCGCATCTGCCCTGCTGTCGCCTTCGATTGCCCAGGCCGACGACGCTGCGTTGGTCGACACGCTCAAGGCCTTCACCCGCTGTGACGAGACGTTCTTCAGCCGTCTGAACACCCACCGTGACGCCTGGCAGGCCTATGCACCGCTCAAGCAGGAAAAGGACTTCGCCTGGATCGCGGTGCGCGATCGCACCGACCCCAAGGCCACTGCGGTGCCGGTGAGCGCGCCAGCCATTGCGGGGTTGAAGCTGCTGTCCTACAACGACGAGGTCAGCGATCTTGGCCCGTTGGGCCTGTATTATTTCTGGGGTTTCACGGTGGACGGCAGTCTTGATGACGTCGCCCAGCGCTTCGCGGCATTGCTGGACCAACCGGGGGCGCTGCAAAAAGGCGAGGGGCAATACACGCGCAGCGAGTTGAAGGTGGGCAACAGTTGGCAGGCGATCAAACCCATGCCGGGCAAGGCGCCGGGGCTGCGCAATGTGGAACGGGTGCTGATCGTGGAGCCGGAGGGCAAGCATTCCCGTGTGAGCTGTTCGGTGCAGGGCGGCGTGAATGCCGGGTTGCTGGCGCTGTTGCGGCCGGACATTGCGCCGGTGGATTACCCGCGCACCGTGGCCGACACTAACCTCGCCGATGTGCCGGTGCCGCCCAACGTGCTCCAGGGCCTCGACACGCCGCTGTTGCAGCCCAAGTTCAAGACGTTGAGCTACACCTATCTGTCAAAGAATGGCGCGGGCAAGGACGCACCGATCACGATCAGGTTCAAGGCCGAGGGCGGTTTGCTGGTGAAAAATGAAGCCTACGGCAGCGCCTTCAATGTGGACCGTTTGATGCTGGCGGACCTGATCCAGCTGAAATCGAAAATGAACGGTGTGGGCGACGGCCAGGTGCTGCAGACCCGCGAGGCCGAGGTGAAACTACCGACGAGCTGGGCGCCGGGCCAGACCTTGAGTGCCCATCTGCAGATGGCCAATGTACCGGTCAAGCCCACCGACAAACCGACCGAAACCACCTTGACCTGCAAGGTGGGCGAGCGCTTCCCGGCGCGCCAGGTGTTTGCGTCGCTGACGGGCGATGCGATCCGGTTGGCCTGCGAGCAGGACGGGTATTCATCGTCGCGCGCGTTTATCGAGGACCTGGGCGTCGCGCTGACGCTGGAGTCGACATCGAGCCAGACCCACTATGTGAATGAAATCCAGACGCTGGACGTGGTGCGCTGACGCAGGTTGGTCTGACCACTGCAAAGGAATAGGTGGGTCTCAAAAGCTGCGGATCAGCGAGCCGAAAAGATCCCCTTCAGGCATCTTGCTCAACGGAATATCAGCATTCTCGAACCACGCTTGCCCGGCCTCGGGATGCGGGCCACTTAGCACCACCACGCCTTTCTCATAGGTGTACCGCGCGGCCGCCACATCACCGTTGCGGTAGGTCGCGATGGTGGTGTGTGACCCTTTGGGAAAGTACGGGCCGTCCTGGAAGAAGACGTGGTCAACCTTGCCCGCCCAGGTGACCTGAACGGCGGCATCGGCAATGCCAGGCACTTCAAAACCGGGACGACCGGCTTCTCCGTCGAGGTCCTGCGGGATCAAACCGAGGTTGCTGTCATCCGCCAGGTAGGCGCCCATGCACAACCCCAGGTAGCGCCCACCGTTGGCAACATAACTACGGATGGCCTCGCTGCGCGCCTCTCCCAGGCTGCGCAGGGCGCCGGGGATGTCCTGGCCGCCGCCGGGTTGCACGTAAAGGTCATAGCGCGCCAGGGTTTGCGGCGTGATGTCGATCGACTCATCCGCGCCCACAAAATCAATGTGGTAGTCAGGGTTGAGGCGTTGCAGGGCTTTTGCCACGTTTTCGGAACAGTCGTCACAGCCCGCCGGCCCCCGGTAAATGGCGACGTGGGTGATAGGCGTGCCGGCCTCGGCCGGTGACGGCAGCAACAGGGCAAAGGCAAACAACGTGGCGGCGATGGCTCGCAGGTTCATGGCGTACGACTCCGGTTTGGACACCGCCAAGCCTATAGCGATTGCCCCGTTCAATTCGTTAACAGTTGTAAACACTGCGACGAGAAATGAACGGAGCCCCGCTGCTGCTTTAAAACGTCACGCCGGGGCCTTTATTTGGCAAACGCATACTCCCCGCCCTGCTCCACTGCCTTGCGATACGCAGGTCGCGCCTGGAATTTCTGCACCCACGCCGCCAGGTTCGGATAAGCCTGCAACTTGCCCTGGGCCTTGGCGATTTCACCGATAAAGCTCATCTGGATATCCGCGCCACTCAGCTCATCGCCGAGCAGGTAGCTTTTATCCGCGAGCACGTCGTTCAGGTAACCGAGGTAGTTGGCCACTTCCGATTCGATACGCGGATGCAACGGCGCGCCAGCCTCGCCCAGGCGGCCGACGTAGAGGTTGAGCATCAGCGGCAACATGGCCGAACCTTCGGCAAAATGCAGCCATTGCACGTATTGGTCGTAGGTGGCGCTGGCCGGGTCCGGCTGCAGGCGGCCCTGGCCGTGGCGGCGGATCAGGTAGTCGATGATGGCGGCGGATTCGATCAGCACCCGGTCGCCGTCTTCGATCACCGGGGATTTACCCAGCGGGTTGATCGCCTTGAGTTCCGGTGGTGCGAGGTTGGTTTTCGGGTCGCGCTGGTAGCGCTTGATCTCGTAGGGCAGGCCGAGTTCTTCGAGCAGCCACAGGATGCGTTGCGAGCGTGAGTTGTTGAGGTGGTGGACGATAATCATTGAGTGCTCCGCGGGGCGAGAGGGGTGTCTTGGAAACAGACTACGCCAGCCTCCGCGAGTGCCGACAAATTATTTTCTGCGTGACGGACGCCGTGGTTACCATGGGGATCGGTTCGGAAGGAGACACACCATGGATCTGAAATTCAGCCACGTCGACATACTCGTCGAAAACCTTGAGGAAGCCTGTGCCTATTACGCACGCATCCTCAATGCACGCCTCTCCAAGACCTTGGTGTGGGAACGCGGCGGCCTGCATGTGCGCTATGCCGTGGTGCTGATGGGGCAGGAACGCTTCATGCTGGTCCAGCCGATCGCCGGGAACCTGCGCGAACTGTTGGATGCTCACGGCGAAGGCATGATTTATCGCCATTGCTACACCACGCCGGACATCGAGATCGCTTATGACCATCTGATCGCCGCGGGTGTGCAGCCTGAGAACGAGAACGGCGTGCCTCTGGCCCGTGAGCATCTGCAGTCCCCTTCCGGAGGGCGCATTATCTGGCTGCCCAAACGCTTTGGGCATTTCTCCATGGAGATCCTGGAAGAGGCGACGCTGGAGGCGTTTATTCTGGAGGCGTTTGACTGATCGAGGCCCACGCCGCCTGCGCCAGCAATTGCGCGTAGTGATTCGGGCTGTGCTTGACCCGGCCGGATAACCACGCACGGGCGTAGCTTTCCGCCGAGCCGATGATCAGCGACAGCAACAATTCAGCCGGAATATGGCTGAACGCCTCACGGCGGCCTTCGCCGCTCATCCACTCGGTCAATTGCGCATTGCGCTGCTTGTTGCGGGTGAGCAGTTCGTCCTTGAGCGGGCCGTTGGCCACGGCGAAGCGGCTCTGGAACATAAAGCGCGCCCACTCGGGTTGCGCATCCACCCACTCCACATAACTGCGTACCAGCGCTTCCACCCCCGCCTGAGCGGTTTGTGCCTGCTTGAGGTGTTGTTCTCGCAGTGCGGCCTGATCGTCCAGCGCGGCAAAAAACAGCGCGGCGACGATACCTTCCTTGTTGCCGAAATGATGGTAGATGGCGCCCACACTGGTCTCGCACCGCGCGCGGATGGTTTCGATATTCGTCGCTTCAATACCGACTTCGTTAAAGCTGGCCAGGGCCTCGCGCAGGATGCTGCGCTTGAGGTCGCTGCGCCGGCTCGGGAAGGTGCGCTCGATCAGATCAGGTGCGTGCATGAAGTGGCTCGCCAAATGTGCGGAGTCTAAAGGTACAGCCGCCTGCAGAGAAGGCATGGCTTGACACTCGCGCAATCTACAGAATATTGTTCCGTTACAGAATATTATTCTGTTAACCCATTGCGAGGATAATCCATGAGCCAGTTTCTCAGCATGTTCAACAGTGTAGGCCCGGCAGCGTTCAGCCAAATGGCCTGCCAAGTGGCGCCCTACTTCAGCACCATCAACCCGGAAATCGCCGAACTGCGCCCTGGGCATGCCGTGGTCAACGTGCCGTTTCGCAAGGAAATCACCAATCACCTGGCCTCCGTGCATGCCATTGCGCTGTGCAACGCAGCGGAATTGGCGGGTGGGACGATGACGGACGTGTCGATCCCGTCAGGTGCCAAATGGATTCCCAAGGGCATGACCGTAGAGTATCTGGCGAAGGCCAAGTCAAACATCCGCGCCGTAGCGGATGGCAGCGGCATTGATTGGTCAACCGCTGGAGACAAGATCGTGCCGGTGGATATTTTCGATGAGGGTGAGGTGAAGGTGTTTACCGCGAAGATCACCATGAACGTGAAGATCGCCTGAGGCCGTGATGGCAGGCTCGGCCTTTGCCGAGCCACGCTTCAGCTCACCATCGACCACAGTGATGCCCCTACCCCGGTGATGCTCTCCCCCGCAATCAAACCGGCGGCAGCGGTGATCGCAAAGCGCTCGGTGAGGCTCGGCCAGCGGCAGCTCACCAGCCAGGTCAGTATCGCGCCCAGGGCCATCATCAGCGAGACCGAGGCCGGCAATACGAAGGCCAGGCCAAGGGCGGCGGCACTCGGAAGGAAGCGGGCACGATGGGCAGGCAACGTGCTGTCCAGCACACCCAGCACCACGCCAACCAAGCCGCCAATGACAATCGCCCAGCGGATGCTGGTGGACAGAGAATCGAGTCCATGGGTGAGGGTTTGCGCCACGGCTTTCCAGGTGGCGACCGCCGGTGCCGGCCATTCTTCGGTGAGCAGCATGGATTGCGGATCAGGGATCAAGGCCAGGTAGGCGAATACGCCGACAATGCTGCCGATGAAGATCCCCAGGATTTGCGCGATCACTTGCTTGTGCGGCGTGGCGCCAATGGCCTTGCCCACCTTGAAATCATTCATCAAGTCCGTGCATTGCCCGGCCGCGCCGCCGGCCGTGTTGGCGCTCATCAGGTTGATCGGCACCTGCCCCGGCGCGACGATGCCGAAGCTCAGCTGGGACAGTTGCCCGATGGCACCGATGGGCGGAATACCGGTGGCGCCCACCACGCGCGCGGCGACGGCGGCGAGGCAGATCGCCAAGGGAATAGTGAGCAACGCCATGCCCAGGTTGATACCGAACAGCAGCGCCTGCAGGCTCACCACCAGCACAATCGCCAACGCAAAACCGGCAGCCGGACCTGGCTTGGGCACTGTCCAAGTCGATCCACCGCTGGAGTGCGTTGACCGGTACAACGCCCACAAACGAATCGCCAGCGACGCCAAGGTGGAACACACCATCAAGCTCACGCCCGGCCACAGCAACCACTCCACCAGCGCAGCGAACTGCGGGCCGCTGCTGTCCGCAGGCAACGTGACCAGGTGTTGCGCCAACAACCAGGGGCCCAAGCCGCCCCAGGCGAGCAAAGCACCGAGCAGCAGAGTCAGGCCCACGCGAATGCCGATAATGCCGCCGAAGCCCACCAGCAGCAGCGAAGGGTCGGCGGTGAAGGTCAGGCGCTCCAACTGAGCGCTGGGCGACCAGCGCGGGAAGGCCCACATAAAGGTGTCCACCCACTTGACCAGCCCGGAGAGCAACGCGGCGCTAAGCAACACCTTCAAGCGCGTCGCGGCTTCGCGGCCGTGGTTATAGATGTGCAACAGGGTTTCCAAGGTGGCCATGCCTTCGGGGAATTTCAGCGCCTTGTCATTCAGCAGCGAGGGCCGTAGATACCAGGCGATCCAGATGCCCAGGAAACTCACCGAGAACACCCAGGCGATCATCGGGACGGCGTCCAACTGGTTGCCGGTCAACAAGGTATAGGCTGGAATCGGCGCCACCAACCCACCGGAAATGATTGACGCCGCGGCCGACGCGACGGTCTGGTTGATGTTGCTTTCGTGCAAGGTCCAAGGCAGGTGCTCGGTGGAACGCTTGGCCACTCCCTGAAAGATGGCGTAGCCGATCAGTAGCGCGATGATCGACATGTTGAACGACCAGCCGATCTTCAACCCGGCATACACATTGGAAGGCGTAAGGAGGATGCCGAGGACACTGCCGGTGATGACCGCGCGCAAGCTCAGCTCGCGGGTGACGGGGCCGTGCGGGAGAGTCGTTGGCGGGGCTGAAGTCATGCGGAGTCCTTTCGGCGACGAAACGGGGCGACTTAGTAAGTGAGCCCTGGAGCGACCGAAGGTTCCTGCCATGAGGATCGGGACAATGTGGTGAGCGGGCTTGCCCCGCTCACCACAACACGCTTGCCCTTCACAAAATCCTGGTCAGCTCAGACGAAATCGCGCGGTGTTGTCGCTCAGCGCCTGGCTGCCTTTGCTCAGGGTGTCAGCCGCCTGGTTCACTGCCCGCGCACCGTCCAGTAAACGCCCTGCCGCCTGGTCCACTTGCTGGATATTGCCGCTCACTTCATCCGCCGTGGCGGCTTGCTCCTCAACCGCGGTGGCGATCTGTGCCAGGGTGTCGGTGACGTGCTGCACCGCGCCGGCAATCTCGCCCAAACGGGTACCCAGCCCGGTGACGGATTGCGCATCCGTCAGCGCTTGCTCACACGCCGCGCCCATCAGGGCGACTGCCTGGCTGACCGTGGCGCGCAGGCTGTCGACAGTGCCGGCGATCTGCGCCGTGGAGGCCTGGGTACGTTGCGACAGGCTGCGCACTTCATCGGCGACCACGGCAAATCCGCGCCCCTGTTCACCAGCACGGGCGGCCTCGATGGCGGCGTTGAGCGCCAGCAGGTTGGTCTGTTCGGCGATGCCACGGATGGTGTCGACCACCGATTGAATCTGCTGCCCCTGCTGGCTGACCTGCTCCAGCGCATCGGCGGTGTCGGTCAGGCGCACGTTGAGTTGCTGGATGCTGGCTGTGGTGCGCTGGCTGTCGCGGCTGCTGTCTTCGGCAATGCGCCGGGTCTGTTGGGCGCTGTCCGAAGCGTGCTCACAGCTTCTAGCGACGCCCAAAGACGTCGCGGCCAGTTGGGTGGCGGCGGTGGCAATCTGGCTGATTTGTTGTTGCTGGTCTTCGACTTCGGTGAGGGTGTTGCCCGATTGGGCGTTGAGGGTCAGCACTGCCGAACCCAGCTGCTGCGTCTCGTGATTGACTCCCAACAGGCTGGTGCGCAGTTGCACCACCGCCACGTTGAGCGCGGTGCTGATGGCCGCGAGTTCATCGCGCCCTTCCACCGCCACTTCGACACACAGGTTGCCGTCCCGCAGGGATTCGGCCAGGGTGGTGATGCCGCTGGCGCTGCGGCGGATCGAGGCTTGCAGGCACATGAACAGGTACAACGCGGCCAAGGCCAGCAGGCTGAACGTTGCTGCCACCGGCACGAATTTCTGCAACGAACGGTCACGGTAGTGGCCCAGGCGCGCATCCAGCGAGGCGAGAGACTGGTTGCGCAGCGCGCCCAGGCTGTCGAGCATGCCGTCGACACTGGTGTCGAAGGCCGCCGTGTCGAGTTTGATGGTGCCGCCGAACACGCCGTCGTCGAGCACTTTGAGTTCGCTGTCCAGGCGTTGCAGGCTGTTGTCGTACTGCGCCGTCCAGGGTTCAATACCCGCATATTGCTTGGCCTTGAGTGAGGCCGCCGCCTTGACCAATTGGTCCCGCGCATCGCCAATGCGACTGCGCAAATCGCGCATCTGCAAACGGCTCTGCAAGGTGAATTGACCCGAAGCAATGGACGCCTGACCGACACTGGCCATGCGGCCGATGCGCTCGATCAGGTCGGGGGTGTACTGGGTGGAAATCTGCATCAGCAGGTAGGTTTCCAGCCATGGGTCGAGGATCAGCCCGGCATCCAGGGTGATCTGCTCGCGCAAGATTTGCATCGCGGTCAGGGCCGAGGTGAAACGGTCGTAGCCATCCGGCCACCAGCCCACGGTACGCAGGGATTGGGAGTCCATGCCCTTGACCGTGGCCTGCAACGCGTCAAAGCGGGCCTGGATGTCCGCACTGGCGTTCTGGGCTTTGAGCGAATCGCCCAGGGCTTGCAGGCTTTGCAGGATCACCGGGAAATTGGCGTCGACCTTGTCCATCGCCGCCTTCGCCGCCGGGGTGGGCGCGTGCAGGATGTCTGCCGCTTTCCAGCGCGCGGCGAGGTTGCGTTGGGCCGTCAGTTGACCATCGAGCGCATCCAGGGCCAGCAGTTGCCGAACCCCGGACTGCTCGCTGGAAATCACGGTCAATTTGTCGCGATAGTCCGAACCGATCATCCACAGGCTACCCGCCAGGGGCAGCATGAACAGGAAGAACAGGATCTGGAACTTGCGCGCAAAGCCGAAACGCCCCAGCAGGCGGATACCGGGTGATAAAAGGCTGTGCATGTCCGACCACTCCCCAAAAACGACCCACGCGGTGCACCGCGGGGTGAAGCCTTGAAATGACTAACGGCAAAATGCCATGTCATTGATTAGCTTGGCTCAAGCAAGATACGGGCCGTGGGTAGTGGGGCTGGAGACAGGCGGCCTCGCGCGTTTAGCGTGCAAGTGCCGTGCTCGAAAATGGGGCAAAAGCACTCAGTGCTGAAGACGCCGCTGTAACTATTGGCGCAGTCCGTAGGAACAGCGGAATTACTTCCTGCTGATTAGCGCTTTTCTCCACGCTCACACTGAAATCTCCTAACACCACTGGAGATTCATCATGCCCGTACGTCCATTGACCAGTTCTGAAAACCGAACCTTCCGCGCAGCACGCTGGGCGGCACTGCGTTCACTCAACTACACCATCGACCAACTCAATGCCGGTAATGCCACTGTCGCCCGGGTTTGGATGGGCGTCGCCCATCCTCAGAATCTGCAGGAATTGGCGCGACGCCTGGGGCTGATTCGTACAGCGTTGAGCAACATTCATCAAAACCAGGTTTTTTATGACACAGACCCGCAGGCTGACTGGTTCGCCAAAGTAAACGTCAACCTTCAAGGCCCGGCGCACGTCATCACAGTCGCCCGCCCCTTCTTCGAGGCCCCGACGTATGGCAATGACTCCCGCGCCGGTACGCTTATCCACGAAACCAGCCATTTCCGCGATGTGCTGAACACTGACGACAATGCTGATGGACGCGACGCCTGCCTGCGCCTGGTTCAGCAGGCACAGCAACATGACGGGAACCTGAATGCCGTCATTAACAATGCCGACAGCTGGGAGTATCTGGTGGAAGACACCTATTGATCCAGGGCTGCGGCAATCGGAAAAAGCCTGTTTTCGGACAGGCTTTTTCATCCCCCACTATCAGGAGTTGAACATGGAACGTCGATTATTGATGGGCGCCTCACTGGCAGCGCTATACATGTTGGCGGCGCCGGCGCACGCGCTCAGTACTGCCGATGTTGAACCTCAAACGCTAAAAGAGTATGCCGTCACACTAAACGCCCATGCGAGTCATTTTCAGTGGCAGCAATTATGGAGAGCCACGCGTGAACACGGTTTTTTCAACAAAAACACTCCCACGTACTTCACTGCACCCATGGCACAAGTACCCGACCTTGTGTCCACCGTTTTGAATAAGGCAACGACCGTTACACCCTTCGCGTCAACCCGCGCCACCTACCGCTATGACTTTGCAGACAAAGTAGGTTTATTCAACAACGTGGCCGTCACGGCACTGTGCGTTGATGTGGACTGGCGCACTCTGCACGAAGGCGCCGATGTTGAAGATGCCCACGCGATGCGATCGGTGAGCCTGTTGCTCGCCAAACCCTGCCCTTGATGCAAACAGCCACCCAAGGTTCGCTCGGGTGGCTGTCCCTAGAGCGTTACAAAGCACTCGCCAACAAAGCGGCTTCCTTGCAACGTCGTGTGGAATAACGATCGCCGAAATTCCTCAAGTTGCTCTCGGCTGCGTTCCAGTCCGCCGCCACAACTTGCGCCCAGAACTTCGGTGTTCGGCTGGCAAGGTTGCCATATTGGAAGGCAACCGAGGCGATCACGGTTTGCATCGGCGCCGGTAATGCATCAAATGGGCGTCCGGCAGCTTTGCTGTAATCACTGGCCAGGCGCTCGATGAAGGGTGCCTTGTAGGCCTCGTCAATCCTGCGCGCATCCTCCGCACTGACATTCAGCGGCAGGCGTTCGAGGCGTGCGACGGCTTCCGCACCGATCAACCCCAGGTAGGGTAAAAGCCGGTCACTGAGATCCTTGGGCAGCATAGTCAGGTCCTTTTGCTGGCCCAGGTCAAAGCCGGTGCCGATGGTGACGCCGCTACGGCTGTTTTCCGGGTCAGGCACGTAACCACGTGTGGCGCTACCGCCTTCGAGCTGAGCGATGAAAGCCATATCTATCGAATTGTTGGGCATGGTGAGTTTCCTCTTGGGTTTAGGAAACTGCAGTCCATCACCCACGCCTCCCCCTCTTCAGAAGGTAAAACTTCCCCATCTTCATAGGTAAAGTTTCCTACTGATTATCCGCACGCATTACTTCCTAAGCTCTGACCAGCTCACATCACAAGGAGGTTAGGCCGATGGAACCGAAAGACCTGGAACACATCGATGTTCGACAACTCCCCCACTCCCTTCAGGTGCTGGTCGCCTGTATCGGTATGGAAAATGCGTTCCGCCTGACCTGCGTATATGGCGGTCGCCCCAAGTACATCCCCAAACACGCACAACGTACTTCGCTGGCGCTGATTTTATCGCCGGAAGCCTTACGGGCCTTAATCAATGACTTCGCAGGTATTTCTTTGGAGATACCCAAGTCCGACCATTTTTTTCGGCAGATCCGTAATCAGAATATCCAGATGGGTATTTCCGATGGCATTTCACGAAGTGTATTAGCCGAGAAGTACGGACTGAGCCTGCGGCAAATCGCCAATATTCGCCGCCAAGACATTTGCATTCATCGGTAATTACTTCCTACTGAATCACAAAGTGCCACATGGATAAATTGAAGTTGCGCACTTTCGCGCACTCAAGATAAGGAAATTAAAAATGCCAGATATTGATAAAGGTCTCATTGGAGGCGTGATCGCCGCACTCCCACTGGACAAGATGATTACCGGACCGCTGATGGCAATGATCCAGGCCCAAGTCGCTGCCAGTAAAGCGTATGCGGACTTTCTCATGGGCGTGTGTATCCAGGACGGCAAGGCCGTTTCGGTACAGTTCGACTATGACGAAACCCTCGTCGATGAGCAGGGCATCTACAAAGGCACGGTCAGCAAGACCATGCGCATTCCGCTGCTGGCTGCGATCAGCCACCCCAACATCACCATCGAAGAAGGCAGCATCGAGTTTGAGCTGACCATCACCCAAATGGCCGAGGACACCAGCTCCAATGATGTTTCCGGCAGCTTCGACGCCAAGATGGGCTGGGGTCCTTTCAGCGTTTCGGTCAAAGGTGCCGCCAGCCACAAGTCATCCCAGACACGTAAGACAGATACCCGCGCACGCTACGAAATCAAGACCAAAATCGTTCGCCAAGACCCACCGGAAGCCTTGATGCGCGTCATCGATTTCCTCACCGATGCCGCCACCAAGCCGGTCACTCTGCCGAGCGCCACTCCAACCAGCCCGACTGAGCTGCCAAAAGCAGGGGTGCTTCCACTGCCTGACGCCAAGCCTGCGGAAAAAACCAAATAGTCCCACCCCGCCCCGTCCCTCTGGGCGGGGCAACCCACTCGACTTGAAAGGAGCTCACCATGGCATTTTTTTCGCGCCCCAAGGAACCCATGTCGGCCAGCGACTTGAGCCACATCACCCGCGGGTTGCAGCAGGCCGCAGCGGCCACGCATAACTTGATCGCCCATCAATACATTGCGCTGTTCGACCAGTTCTTCGACTACAACGCTGAGGACCTGGGCACGCCAATGAAAGCCAAGATGGTGGAGATTTCGCTGACCGAGGGACATACCATCAGCGTACCGCTGATCGCACTGGTCGCGCCGAAGGGTTTGGCGCTGCACAAGATGGATGTAGACCTGTCGGTAAAAATGCACAGCACTGAGGTGCAAAAAGCCAGCCACGACCTGGAGAACGGCGACCTCCACAGCGAGAAGTTTTTCGTGACCTTTGGCGCCACCAAGCGTGAGGGTCAGGAACGCGATCCCGATGAGGTGCAGATTCGTATCGAGTTCAAGGCGTGCGAGCCACCGGAGGCGATCAACCGAATCATCGAGGAGTACACCCATTTGATCAGCCCCATCGCTAACCCGCCAGGTCCGTCCCCTATCACCGAACAGCCCACCGCACAGGCCCCTTCGGACTTCGCCCCCTAAAGGCGCTTAAAGGACCTATTGCATCACCTTGTACCGGTCGAAATTATTGATGTGATCATCCAGATTATCCTCAAGCATCATCCGGTACTGGTCACAGAAGTACTTCAACATCGCCTCCCGTGCATCGGCCATTTCCGCGCCGGACTTGAAGTTGCGCGCACTGGCCCAGGCATTGAAGCGCGTGGTGCCGAACATCATCGAGGCGCTGACCTGGCCGAGGTTTTCGTGAGCCTGCAGCTGCTGGTTCGACAGTTCGATGTGCGCGTCGGCGCGGTCGTAGAAAGTGAGGTCGGTGGCGTCGGCCATTGTCGGTGTCCTAGGTCATCAGGTTTGAATGAAGGGGGTATCAGGCCAGTAACGCGGCAATCCATCTGGCCTGTTGGACAATCTCTTGTCGCTTCTCTTGCGACACCGCCTGCCGAGCGCGCTCGAAGCTGGACAGGGTCTTGTGCTTCTGGCGCAACATGCGTTGCCACTTGGCGATGAACGCCGGGCTGCGGGCCTGCATTTGCAGCGGCCCGAAGTACAGCTGTTCAGCAGTGTAAGCCACTGGCCCAGCGCGCTCGGCGACGATGATTTCGTAGTAGAAACGGTTCTCCAACAGCAGCTCTTCACTGAGGATCGTATAACCGTTATCCATCAGCCATTGGCGCAGCGGTTGCTCGCCGCCGTTGGGTTGCAGGATCAGGCGTTCCTGGCCGCTCAGGTGCTGCTTGCCGCTTTCGAGGATGTCGCGAATCGTCTCGCCGCCCATGCCGCAGAGGCTGATCGCGGTGATACCGTCATGAGGTTCGATGGCCGCCAAGCCATCGGCCAGGCGCACCGTGATCTGTTGCTCCAGGCCGTTGTCGCGCACGCTACGTTGCGCCGCATGAAAGGGCGTGGTCGCGACCTCCCCCGCCACGGCTGCCGTGATCAGGCCGCGACGCATCAACGCCACCGGCAAATAACCGTGATCGGAGCCAATATCGGCCAGGCGCGCGCCAGCCGGTACGTTGGCGGCGACGCGCTCCAGGCGTTTGGACAAAGTGTGTTCGTTCAACGGCCCTGCTCCCCCGAAAAACGATCCCGGCTGTTCGTCAGGTGCAACACCATGGCCGCGCGGGCAGCGTCCGGGTCCTGGCGTTTGATCGCGTTGAAGATCGCCTCATGTTCCAGGTTCGCCAACTGGCCCAGCTTGGCAAAGTCGGCGCCGCCACGTTCATCGCCTTTCACCTGGGTGCGCGGGATCATTGCATTGCCCAGGTGCAGCATGATTTCGGTGAAGAAGGTATTGCCGGTGGCCTCGGCGATCAACTGGTGAAAGCGTTTGTCTTCCTCCACGCAGCTGTCGTTGTTGGCCAGGGAGGCCTGGTAGTCATCGAGTGCCTGGCGCATGTGGTCCAGCTGTTCGTCGGTGCGGCGCAATGCCGCCAGCGCGGCGGCTTGCACCTCTAGGCCCAGGCGCAGTTCGAGCATGTTGCGCACGCTGGCCACCGTGTCCACATGCAGGCGCAAGCCCTGCTGGGCCTGTTGCGCCAGCACGAAGGTGCCGATGCCGTGGCGGGTCTCGACCAGCCCGGAGGCCTGCAATTTGGAGATCGCTTCGCGCACGACGGTTCGGCTCACACCGTGCTCAAGCACGATGGTGGATTCCGAAGGCAGCTTTTCGCCGGGTTTCAATTGGCCGAGCAGAATGCGCTGGGTCAGCACATCGACCACGCCCTGGGCCAGGTTGGTGGAGCGTTTACGCAGGGGGATTCCACTTTCGATGGGCATTGCAACAGGTCCACGGGGTTGAGCTGCGGGGAGCTTAACACCCAGCCCGGCGCCAAGCGTGGGTTGATTGAAAAAACCCACAACTTGTATGACAACCAAACTTATCGTTCACGCTCACAGATACCCTCCTCACGCTCTTTGCCGGTAAAAATCTCGCTCAAGAACCCGCACCGCGCCCAATAAACACGCTATAAATAACCGGAATATCTGTTCTACCCACCGCGTTATAAGAAGAAAAACACTCCCCAGCGGATTGCGGTCGCAAGAAACCTACTTGTATGATGTCTATCAACAAGACACGCAAACCCGCATAAAAATAATCAGGGGGAGTTTTGAATTGTGAACAATTCAAGCCATGCATCTGCCGCTCCACACCGTGATCCCGTCCTCGCGCGCGCCGTGAGCAAAGTGAAGAGCCATGTGCTCCCACTGTTCGTGATCATGTTCATCCTCAACTACATCGACCGGGTCAACATCGGCTTTGTGCGCACGCACATGGAGCATGATCTGGGCATCGGCGCGGCCGCCTATGGTTTCGGCGCCGGGTTGTTCTTCATCGGCTACGCCCTGTTCGAAGTGCCGTCCAACATACTGCTGCAAAAGGTCGGCGCACGTCTCTGGCTGACCCGCATCATGTTCACCTGGGGCATCGTCGCCACGCTGATGGCGTTCATCCAGAACGAAACCCACTTCTATATCCTGCGCTTCCTGCTGGGTGTGGCCGAGGCCGGCTTCTTTCCTGGGGTGATCTACTACTTCACACGCTGGCTGCCTGGCGCGGAACGCGGTAAAGCCATTGCAATCTTTTTGAGCGGCTCGGCGGTTGCGTCGCTGATTTCCGGCCCGCTTTCAGGCGCGCTGTTGCAGATCGAAGGCTTTGGTTTCCATGGCTGGCAATGGATGTTTGCCATTGAAGGCCTGGCCTCGGTGGCACTGGGGTTCTTTGTGTGGTTCTGGCTGGACTCGAAACCCCACGACGCCCAGTGGATGACCCGCGAAGAGCAGGACGCGCTGGTCAACGCCATCGACCAGGAGCAGCGCGACCGTGAAGCCCTCACCACGGTCAAACCGACCCTCGGCAAACTGCTCAAGGACCGCCAGATCCTGCTGTTCTGCGCACTGTACTTTTGCATCCAACTGACGATCTATGCCGCTACCTTCTGGCTGCCGAGCATCATCAAGAAGATGGGTGACCTCACGGATGTGCAGGTCGGTTTCTTCAACTCGATCCCGTGGCTGATCTCGATCATCGCCATGTATGCCTTCGCCTCGCTGTCTGGCAAATTCAAGTTCCAGCAGGCTTGGGTCGCGGCGGCGCTGTTGATTGCGGCAGCGGGCATGTTCATGTCTACCACGGGCGGGCCGATCTTTGCCTTCGTGGCGATCTGCTTCGCGGCCATCGGTTTCAAGTCGGCGTCGTCGCTGTTCTGGCCGATACCCCAGGGTTACCTGGATGTGCGCATTGCCGCCGCGGTGATCGCGCTGATCAACTCCATCGGCAATCTGGGCGGCTTCGTCGCCCCCACCACCTTCGGCTTCCTGGAACAGACCACCGGCTCGATCCAGGGCGGCCTTTACGGCCTGGCCGGCACTTCGTTGCTGGCCGCGATCCTGGTGTTTTTCGCCAAGACCTCGCCCTCTGCCGTTCCGATTTCACCGAGCGCCGAGCCAACAAACGCCGCCCTCAGCAAACCTCTTTGAGCTTATTCAGGAACTTGCCATGACTACGCCCGTCGTTACTCACTTTCAGGTCATCCCCGTCGCCGGCCATGACAGCATGCTGCTCAACCTCAGCGGCGCCCACGGCCCCTACTTCACACGCAATATCGTGATTCTCAAGGACAGCTCCGGCAACACCGGCGTGGGCGAAGTGCCCGGTGGCGAGCGCATCCGCGAAACCCTGGAAGACGCTCGCAGCCTGGTGATCGGCCAACCCATTGGCCAATACCAGCGCATCCTCAACCAGATGCGCAGCACCTTTGCCTCCCGCGACGCTGCCGGTCGTGGCTTGCAGACCTTTGACCTGCGTATCACCATCCACGCCGTCACGGCCATGGAAGCCGCGCTGCTCGACCTGCTGGGTCAATTCCTCGACGTCCCGGTGGCGGCCTTGCTCGGTGAGGGGCAGCAACGCGACGCGGTAAAAATGCTCGGCTACCTGTTCTATGTCGGCGACCGCAGCGCAACCCCTCTGGCCTACCGCAACGAAGCCGACAGCGACGATGAGTGGTTCCGCCTGCGTCACGAAACAGCCCTGACGGCCGACGCCGTGGTGCGCCTGGCTGAAGCCGCCAAGGCCAAGTATGGTTTCAACGACTTCAAGCTCAAAGGCGGCGTGCTGAGCGGCGACGAAGAAATCCAAGCCGTCACCGCCCTGGCCGAACGCTTTCCGGATGCCCGCATCACGCTCGACCCGAATGGCGCCTGGTCATTGAAAGAAGCCATCCGGCTGTGCCGCGACCAGCACCACGTACTCGCCTACGCAGAAGACCCTTGCGGCGCCGAGAACGGCTACTCGGGCCGCGAAGTCATGGCCGAATTCCGCCGCGCCACGGGCCTCAAGACCGCCACCAACATGATCGCCACCGACTGGCGTGAAATGGGCCATGCGATCCAACTGCAATCCGTCGACATCCCCCTCGCCGATCCGCATTTCTGGACCCTGCAAGGCTCGGTACGCGTGGCGCAGATGTGCCATGAATGGGGCCTGACCTGGGGCTCGCACTCCAACAACCACTTCGATATTTCCCTGGCGATGTTCACCCAGGTAGCCGCCGCGGCCCCTGGCGACATCACCGCCATCGACACCCACTGGATCTGGCAGGACGGTCAACACCTGACCAAGGCGCCACTGAAAATCGAAGGCGGCTACGTGAAAGTGCCAAACAAGCCAGGCCTGGGGGTGGAGATCGACATGGACGCGGTCGCCAAGGCCCATGAGGTGTACAAAGGCATGGGCCTCGGCGCGCGGGATGACAGCGTGGCGATGCAGTTTCTGATTCCGGGGTGGCGCTTCAACAACAAGCAGCCGTGCCTGGTGCGCTGATTCAGAGGTTTGTAGGGGCGGGCTTGCTCGCTCCTGCAATCGGCCGCACAGTCAGCTCAATCCCTGGCGCCAGCATCAGCTTCTGGATCATTTCATAGCGCGTCTTTGCCCCCTACCCTTTCTGGTCGGTTTTATCGCGCCCCCACAGACTCAGGTAAGCCGTGATACCCGTACGCACGAAATACATCCGGTAGCCGGGCCCGACAACCATTGGGTGGATACTATGAGGGCTTGTTTCCCCCGCGTTTAAAGCACCCGATCAAACAACGGCGCCACGTCATACCGCTGCTTCAACATCTGCGCATCCACCAAAAAATCCGCCGTGGCCTGGGCCTCGCTGATAATCGTCGGCGAGATCGGCAGCACCTTGATCGCGTCGCGCTTGAACCACACCTTGGCGATTTCCGGCGCCGACTGGTTGGCCTTGGACCAGGCTTCGGCGTACTCATCGACGTGGGTGTTGCTCCACTGACGGGCGCGGGTCAGGCGGGCGATGAAGTCCTTGATGATCGCGCTTTTCTGCGCCAGGGCCGGCTCGTAGGCGACGATGTAGGTCGGTGCGCTCATCAGGCCCTTGGCGTTGCGGATCAGGGTGCTGCCTTCTTTTTCCTGCAGCGACACGTAGGGTTCCCAGGTGCCGAAGGCGTCGATGTCGCCCTGGGTCAGCGCCAGGCTGGCCTCTGCCGGCAGCAGGTATTTGAAGTTGACGCTGCTGCGCGGCACACCGGCTTCATCCAGCGCCTTGTATGCCAGTTGCTGGCTCCACGAGCCGTTCCAGATGGCGACGGTCTTGCCTTTGAGGTCAGCCACCGAGTGAATGCCCTTGCGCGCCACGATACCCACACCGTCGAGGCTGGTCTGGGTGCTGGCGACCACTTTGACCGGCGCACCATTGGCGGCCAGGCTGATCACCGGGGTGTCGCCGACGATGCCCACATCCAGCGCGCCGCTGGCCACGGCCGAGGCCACCGGCGAGCCGGTGTTGAACCGTTTGAAATCGATTTTGTACGGCAGGTCTTTAAGCTCACCCGACAGCTCCAGCACGATACGGTTGGAGAAAAACTGATCACCCACGGTGAGGGTCAGCGGCTCGGCGGCTCCGGCCGACGTTCCAGACAGTGCAAGAGAGGCCAGGCCCAGCAAGGACAGCAGTGTTCGACGGTTGATCATGGAAAATCCCACAGGGTTGGAGGGTTGGTTCAACCATCTGTGGGTATGCAGTCTGGCCGTTTGACGTAGAAGCTAACGCAATAAAAGCGCGGGGTTTAATACTGTTAGGCACTATCGATAGAACCGTCGTACAGCTCGCTAGCTGCTTTTCGTATTAAAAACTTTGCCGCACCTGAGTTAGGGTGGCCGTACCAGACCACTGGACCCCAGCACCTGAACCATTTTCTGCAAGGTCCATTGCATGTCGATTCCCACTTTGAATATCTGGGGCACACCGCCCACCGCCCGCTACGAACAACTGGCCGCGCCGTTTCGTCCCCTCTTTGCGCAGATTCTCGCGCAGGCGGCGGTGGCGGATCAGACACGCGGCAGCCTCGCCACCGTGATCCAGCAACTGAACGCCTTGGGCTTGCCGCGCTGGCGTCTGCCGGCCAGTTACGGCGGCCAGGATGCGACGCTGGTCGAATTGCTGACGTTGCTCACGGAACTGTCCGCCGCCGACTCCAACATCACCCAAGCCCTGCGTGGGCACTTCGGTTTCTGCGAAGACGTGCTCAGTGCCAAGGACCGGGTTTGGCGCGCCAAATGGCTAGACCGGCTCGGCCAGGGCGCCCTGCTCTCCCCCGGCAGCACCGAAGTCGGCAACCAGACCCGCGGCGATTTCGAAACCCGCCTGCACCGTGACGAAGCTGGCGCCTTGCGCATCAGCGGCAGAAAGTTCTACACCACCGGCGCGCTCTACAGCGACCTGATCAACACCATCGCCACCGGCGAAGACGGCACGATCTACAGCGTGGTCGTCGACCTCAAGGCCCCCGGCGTGCAGATCGTCGATGACTGGAACGGTTTCGGCCAACGCCTCACCGCCAGCGGCACCTGCATCTTCGACAACGCGCCCGTGGTGGACGACGACGTACGCCTCACCCAACAGCGCTTTGGCCACGGTCAATCGTTCTTCCAGCTCTACCACCTCAGTACCCTCGCCGGCATCGCCCGCCGCGCCGCCCTCAGCGGCGCCGAAGAACTCCGCCAACGCGCGCGCACCTTCACCACCGGCAATGCCGACACCGCCGGCCAGGACGTGCAACTGCTGCAAGTGATCGGCGAAGTCGCCAGCCAGGCCTACGCTGCGCAAGCCATCGCCCAGCAAGCGGCGCAACGGCTGGAGCACACCGCGCAGTATGTAATCGCCCATGACCAACCGTTGCACGATGACGATCCGCAGGTTGCGCTGGCTGAATTGGAAGTGTGCCTGGCCGTGAACCCGGTGGTGGATGCGACACTGGCGGCCACCACGGCGCTGTTCGATGCACTGGGCGCCAGTGCCACCGCCAGCAACAAGGCGCTGGACCGGTTGTGGCGAAACGCGCGAACCCTGGCGAACCACAACCCGCGCGTGTACAAGTCGCGGATTGTGGGCAATTACCTGGTGAATGGGATCCTGCCGCCTGCGCAGTGGCGGGTGGGTGTGGCACAGGTATAACGGCCAGAGGTCACAGACACCCCGCTGTGCCCTGGTTCATCAGGACTTCCAGCGGGGTTTGCATGGTCGCTCTCCGGTTGTTTGCGGCGAGTGCATCGCACTGCAAAACAGTGTGCGACGGGGCAACACCGCTCGTAATCCTACTTGGGTATGGGCCGTGTATACCTTAGTTTGCAGGCTGGCTCACAAACTCCAGCACCCGCGCCAGCATCCGATCACAGGCCTGCAACTGCGCCACGCTGATAAACTCGTCCGGCTTGTGCCCCTGCTCCATGCTGCCCGGCCCGCACACCACCGTGGGAATGCCGGCCTGGTCAAACAATCCGCCTTCAGTGCCAAAGGCCACGGTGGCGAACTCCCGCGAGCCACAGAACTGCGCCACCCACTCGGCGGCCTGGCTTTCCAGCGACGTGGCCAACCCCGGATAGCTGGACAACTCGCTGAGGCTGATCGCCGATTGCTCGCTCACCGCCCGCATCGCCGGCAACAGGGTTTGCTCGGCGTATGCCTGCAATTGCCGGGCAACCTGCCAGGGATCCTGGGCGGGCAAGGAACGCACTTCGAAATCGAAACTGCAGTCCTGCGGAACGATGTTCAGTGCCTTGCCGCCGTTGATCAGGCCGGTCTGCACCGTGGAAAACGCCGGAGCAAAGCGCTGATCCAGATGCGGCGGCGCCTTGAGCGTTTCGCCGAGCCGCACCAGCTCGCTGATCAAACACGCGGCATATTCAATGGCATTCACGCCCGCCGGCGCATAGGCCGAATGGCACGCCGCTCCATGCACGTGGCAACGCATCGCCAGTTTGCCCTTGTGGCCGAGTACCGGCTTGAGTTCGGTGGGTTCGCCGATCACGCACAGCAGCGGTTTGACCGGTTGCTCATGGAATCGCTCGATCAGCGAACGCACACCCAGGCAACCGACTTCTTCGTCATACGACAGCGCAATGTGCACCGGCATGCGCAGCGAAGCCTTCACCAGGGCCGGCACGCACGCCAGCACACAGGCGATATAGCCCTTCATGTCCGCCGTACCGCGGCCGTACAACTTGCCGTCTTTCTCGGTGAGGTCAAACGGCGCCACGCTCCAGCGCTGCCCCTCCACCGGCACCACGTCGGTATGCCCGGACAACACGATGCCGGGCACTTCTGCCGGGCCGATAGTCGCGAGCAGGTTGGCCTTGCTCTTGTGTTCGTTGTACACCAGCTCGCAGGCCACGCCGTGGTCCTGCAAATACGTGCGCACAAAGTCGATCAGGGCCAGGTTGGATTCGCGGCTGGTGGTGTCAAAACGCACCAGTTGCGCCAGCAGTTCGCGGCTGTTCATCGATCGTCTCCGGGTACGGCGTAGCCGGGTGCGATCTGCGGGTTGATGGCACGGTCGATGTAGGCCTGCAACTGCCCGCGATAAGCCTGCCAGAGCTGGTCGAGGGCGCCGATGGGGTCTTCATCCGCCCAGTCCACCCGCAGGTTGACGATGGGCCACAAGAGGTCATCCACCACCACCAGTGCCGCCGAATGCACCGGCCCGGCTTCACCACCGCCTGCCACACCGGCTTGCATCGCCGCCAGCAAGCGGTCGGCCAGATGCCCGGAGGCTTTTTCGAAAGCAGCCACCATGGCATCGATCACAGCAGGATGGGCGAGCATATTCCCCGCCGCCACACACTGCTCGCCACTCACCGCATGGTGGATGCCCAGGGTCTGCGCGCCGCTGAAATGCGCCGTGCGGCCTGAGTTATCAATCACCGTCACCTGGCGATATTCACTGTGATCCTGCCCAGCCAAGGCGGCCAGCGCCTCACTCGGCGCCACCCCCTGCTCCAACAGGTCCAGCACCTGCGGCCCCAGGCTCGGCAAGGTGATGTTCTGCGACGCCACTGCCCCTACGCCGGGCCGCAGCCACGGGCAACGCGCGCCCACGGCAATGCTCGAAGAGCTGATGGCGATGCCCAACTGGCCCGTCTCGGCGCAGCGGGCGACAACGGAAAAAGTCATGTGGAGTCCTCAGTCGAGCACGGAAGGGTCTGCGTCGATCATCAACTGCTTCATTTCTTCAAAGTGCCGGCGCGAGAAATCGGCAATACCTTCCCAGCCGCGCGCGGTTTTTTCCGCCACTTCATCGGACAACACCCGCAACGGCTGCCCGGTGGACCAGGCGGTGACGAGGATCTGGCAGGCGCGCTCCAGGGTCCAGATATCGTCAAAGGCTTCACCGATGGAGCCGGCCGTGACCATCACGCCGTGATTGCCCATCAGCAGCCGACTCTTGCCATCCAGCAGCCCGGCCAGGCGTGCGCCTTCGGCCTCGGTGTCGGCCATGCCGCCGTACAGTTCGTCCACCGCCACGCGGTTGAAATAACGCGCGGTGTTCTGGTCGATCGGCGGGATATGCGGCTTGGCCAGGCACGCCACTGCCGTGGTGTAGACCGGGTGCAAGTGCAACACCGCGCGGGTCTGCGGCAACAGGCGATGGATCTGCCCGTGGATCGACCAGGCGGTGGGGTCCACGTTCGGGTGATCGGCACAGGCCGAATCATCGGCGTTCAACAACAGCAGATCGCTCGCGCGAATACGTGAAAAGTGCTTCCACTTCGGGTTGAGCAAAAACTGTTTGCCATCGGCCGACACCGCAGCACTGAAGTGGTTGGCCACGGCTTCGTGCATGCCCAGGTGCGCGATGATGCGAAAGGTCGCCGCCAGGTCGATGCGCGCCTGTTCTTCGTGGGATAACGCCATGAATCGGTCTCCGCAGGGCGCGGCCGCACGCGAATGCGGCACGCGCTGATAGGTTTACTTCGGCATCAGCGCTGCGATGTCGGCATCGGTCGGTGCCTGGAAGTTGTACTTCTTAAGCAAGGCGGCGTATTCCGGCGTGGCGCGGTATTTTTCCAGGCCGTCGAGCAAGGCCTTCTTCACCGTGTCATTGCCCTTCTTCACACCAAAGCCGTTCAGCACCGGGTAGATCAGCGTGTCGGAGGAAATCACCACGCGGCTGCCGAGCTTGTCGATCACGCCACGGGCCACGGCGGCGTCGGTGATTTGCGCTTCTACCGCGTGGGCCAGCAGGGCCTGGGTGGTCTGCGGGTCGGTGCTGTATTCGCTGATCTGGATCGGCTTCAGTCCCTTGGCCACGCAGTACTCGGTGGACAGCTTGTTCATCTGCGCCAACCACGAGGTGGCGCCCATGGAGCCGATCTTGTGGCCGCAGAACTCTTCCGGGGTCTTGGGCTGGAAGCTGCTGTCCTTGAGGGTGAGGATCGACTCACCGCTCTTGAGGTAAGGGATCATATCGATGACTTTGACCCGTTCCGCCGTGATGTACATCGACGAGTTGGTCACATCGAAACGCCCGGCCTGCAGGCCGGTGATCAGGTTGGGGAAACGCGTGTCGAGGGTTTCGACCTTGCGGCCCATGACCTTGCCCAAGCCGTCCATGAACTCGATGTCAAAACCTGCGGGCTTGTTGTTATCCATGTACTCATAAGGGAAGAACGTCACGTCGGAGCCGGCGATGATCTTGCCGTCCTGCTGGAACGCCGAAGCTGCCAACGAAGTCATCGCAACCGCGGCGCCCAGCAGGCACACGGCAAGGGGACGAATACTTTTACGAAACGCTGTCATGGTGATTACCTGCAAGGTTTTTGGGAGGTTAGGCAGTGGCGGAATCTTGGCCGGCCTGTTGCACGAAGAACGAGGCGCCACGGGGCTTCTGCGGCAAGCGCATGTGGTTGTCCGTGGAACGCACCAAGCCGCTTTCTTCACCGGCCACCAACAGGCCGGCGTGTGCACTGGGCAATGGGTTTTCGCCGAATGGCAACGCGTCTTCAGCGGCGTACACGCTGATGAAGAGGGTCCGCGGCAGTTCGGTCTCGTTAGGGCTGGAGGCATGCAGCAGACGGGTGTGCATGAAGCACACGGAGCCAGCGGGGCCGTAGCAGGCCACCGGGTGCTGGCAGTGCGCGTCAACGACGGCGTCGTCCACGGAACCGGTGAAACGCTGGTGCTGCCAGTGCGACCAGAGCGGGCCCTTGTGGCTGCCGGGGATCACGTTCAGCGGTCCGTTTTCAGGGGTCACTTCGCTGACCATCAGCAAGGCGGTGACGATGTCGTCGTTGCTGTGGGGCGTGAACAGGAAGTCCTGGTGCCACTTCACCTGAGTCGCAGTGTGGGGCAGTTTCGAGTTGATCTTGCTGTGGTGAAAGCGTGCGCCATTGGCGCCGATCAGCTGCGCGGAAATCGCCGCCATGCGCGAGTGCAACGCCACGCGCTCATAGGCCGCCGAGATCTCGGTGGGCGAACTGACCCGGCGCAGCGACGGGTGATCGGCGCGGTGGTCGCCCTCCAGGTCAAAGCGCTCGCGGCCATCCACGGTGGCGCCCCAGCCCTGCGAGTGGCCGCGGCTTTCTTCGACCCATTGGTCGAAGTCGTGTTGCAGCTCAGCCACTTCCGCCGATGACAGCACGCCTTCGACCACCAAGAAACCGTCACGCTGGAATTGTTCGATTTGCGCTTGCTCGATCATGTTGTGTGTCCTGAACGTTGAGGGGGTCACGCCAACGAGACGTCCTTGAGGAACGCCTCCACGCGTGGGTTGTGTCCGCTGCGCAGGGCGCCCGGCGTGTCGTCGCAGACCACGCGGCCCTTCTCCATGAATACGATGCGGTCGGATACCTTGAAGGCGAAGTTCATCTCGTGGGTGACGATCACCATGGTGATGCCCTCCTCGGCCAGGGCTTCGATGACTTGCAGCACTTCGTTGACCTTCTCCGGGTCGAGCGCCGAGGTGGGCTCGTCGAACAGCATGATCTGCGGGCGCATCATCAAGGCACGGGCAATGGCCACGCGTTGCTGCTGGCCGCCGGACAGCTGGTGCGGGTACTTCCAGGCGTGGTCGAGCATGCCGACCTTGTGCAGCAGTGCGTAGGCCTGCTGCTTGAGTTCGACGGTCGCGCCCAGGCGATGGTATTTCGGCGCCATCAGCAGGTTGTCGAGCACGGTCAGATGCGGGAACAGGTTGAAGCTCTGGAACACCATGCCGATGTTCAGGCGATGCTCGGCGTGCTCGATGTACTGGGGTTTCTGCGCGCCGACTTTATTCAAGTGAATGAACGGCTGGCCGTTGATCCTGATTTCGCCGTTGTCCAGTTGTTCAAGGCCATTGAGCAGGCGGATCAACGTAGTCTTGCCGGAGCCGGACGGGCCGATCACCGACACCACTTCACCGGGCTGTATTTGCAGGTTGACCGAGCCCAGCACCTCGATATCGTTGTAGGCCTTGTGCAACCGCGCAGCTTGCAACGCGGGCTCGCCGTGGGTGACCGGACGCGCCAAGGCTGTGCGCTGCTGGCTGGCCAGGGCCAGCACCGCCGCATCGGGAACACGGGAGACGTTGCGCTCGTTGACGTCGAGAAAGCGCTCCAGGCGTTTGAGCAGGAAGTCGAACACCGTGACGATAAACACGTAGAAGAACGCCACCGCCGCCATGGTCTCGATCACCAGGAAGTTCTGCGAATACAGGCGCTGGCCGACCATCAGGATTTCAGTCAGGGAAATCACCGACACCAGGGAGGTGAGCTTGACGATGGAAATGTATTCGTTGGCCAGCGATGGCAAGGCCACCCGCAGTGCCTGGGGAATCACCACGCGCCATTGGGTGCCGAAAAACTTCAGGCCCAGCGCCCGCGCTGCTTCGGCCTGCCCTTTGGGAATCGACAGCAGTCCACCGCGATGGATCTCAGCCACGTAGGCGGTTTCGCAGATCACCAGCGCCAGCAGGCCGGACCAGAAAGGGTCGGCCAGGATCGCCGAGGTGCCGGGCAACGCTTGCGGCAGGTTGTAGATAAAAATCAACAACACCAGCAGCGGCAGGCTGCGGAACAGCCAGATATAGCCACGGGCCGGCACACTGAGCAGGCCATGCCTGGACTGCTTGGCCAGCGCCAGCAGAAAGCCCAGGCCAATGCTCAAGACCCAGGTCAGGGTACTGAGCTTGATCACCGTCCACGTCGCACGCCAGAACTCGGCATCGCCCAGCAAACCAAACATGTAATTCCAGTCGAATGTCATCGTCGCTGTGCCCTGAGAAATTGATCTACATCGATGGGTTCAGAGTCGTGGGGGGAGGCACTTGGGGTCAATTCGTAAAAGCCGGGGCACTGGGTAGGCAGAACCTATGCAGCGACATTACAGTGATAAGCCGGCTTGCCCCGCGCCAGCGCGGGGCAAGCCCGCTCACCACCAGGTGATAGGTGCCCCTTTGTGGAGCATCCTCAATTCACACCGGTCAGCGTCCGCACCGCATGGGGGTCGAAAAAGCTCGGCGGCGCCATGCCGGGGATGTACTGGTCGGACACGAACATGCGGCAACGCTCGGCAAACGCCGACACCACGCGCGACAGCTGAGTGTTGCTGGCCGTGGCGTAGCCCAGGCGCATCGGCCGGTGTGCGCCGGCCAGTCGCAGGCGGATCACGCGCTTGCCGTCCTGGGACAGGTTCGATTTGGGTCGCGCATTCGCAAAGGAATAGCCGATGCCATTGCCCACCATGGCACGCACCGTTTCGAGGTTGGTGGAGCGCATGATGATGTTCGGCGTAGTGCCGGCCTGGATGAACAGGCTGAGGAAATAGTCGCGGCTCCACGGAGTGTCGAGCAGCACCACCGGGTAAGCCTCAAGGTCTTGCATGCTGACGGCCGGTGAATTCGCCAGCGGGTGATACTCGCCGACCATCACGTACGGCGGCAGCTGCGCCAGGGGTTGAAAGTCGATGTCCGCACTGGTCACCAAGTCGTAGGTCAGGGCGATATCCAGCTCACCGCTGCGCAGCTTTTCCAGCAGTTCTTCATGGTTACCCTCAGCTTGCGTCAGCCGCACGCCTGGAAACGCCCGGCCGAAACCAAACACCAGTTCCGGCGTGATCATCGGCGCCAGCGACTCCAGGCAGCCGACTCGCAACGGCCCACGCACGGTGTTCAAGGACTCTGAAGCGATGGTGTAAAGGTTGGTCATCTGCTCCAGGATCAGCTTGGCTTCCTGCATCACCAGGCGCCCCACCGCCGTGAGGGAAATGCCCTGGGCGTGGTGGCGGATAAACAGTTGAATGCCCAGCTCGGCCTCCATATGGGTGATCGCCGCCGAGATCGATGGCGACGACACGTGGATGCGTTCAGCGGCCGCACTGATGCTGCCCGCCTCTCCCGACGCGACGAAATACTCCAGTTGACGCTGAGTAATACGACTGAGCATCACGCCTGCCCTCTCAACAATGACTGTAGGGGAAGCGTTGCAGGGTTCGTGCCGGGTCACGCGCCAGGCGATGAGTTGCAGGGGCTTCGGTTTTTCCTAAGCACTACCCCGCGCAAATGCTGGTTTCGCCGGAGTCAGGGCGGTGTGAAGCTGGCGTCATCCCGTTTCCCACGAGTTGCCGTTATGCCGACCCACACTCGCATCCGCATGTTCAACACCCGACAGACCTACCCTAACCAGGCGCTGGACAACGACCTGTGCCAGGCCGTGCGTGCCGGCAACACCATCTATGTGCGCGGCCAGATCGGTACCGACTTCGACGGTAACCTCGTCGGCCTCGGCGATCCACGCGCCCAGGCCGAGCAAGCGATGAAGAACGTCAAGCAACTGCTGGAAGAGGCGGGTTCTGATCTGTCGCACATCGTGAAGACCACCACCTACCTGATCGACCCACGCTACCGCGAGCCGGTGTACCAGGAAGTCGGCAAGTGGCTCAAAGGCGTATTCCCGATCTCGACCGGGCTGGTGATCTCGGGCCTGGGCCAGCCGGAGTGGTTGATGGAAATCGACGTGATCGCGGTTGTGCCGGATGACTGGCAGCCCTGAATAACCTGGAGTACGCCATGACCCACCCTGTGTTTTTCCTCAACGGGCCCAACGCCAATCTCTATGGCCTGGACAAAGCCGGCACCTACGGCAGCGAAAGCTTTGCCAGCATCCAAGCCCGCTGCCAAGACCTCGCCGCGACCCTGGGCCTGACCCTGGATTTTCGTCAGAGCAACCATGAAGGCGTGCTGGTGGACTGGATTCAAGAGGCACGATTGAACGCCGACGCCATCGTGATCAACGCCGCTGGGCTCAGCTACAGCTCGGTGCCGATCCTTGATGCGCTGCTGGCCTTCGACGGTCCGATCATCGAAACGCACATGAGCAATATCTGGAAGCGCGAACGCTTTCGGCACCACTCCTACGTGTCCAAAGCCGCCACCGGTGTGATCGCCGGGCTGGGGGCGCTGGGTTACCAACTGGCACTCACGGCCGTGGCCGAATTGCTGGACCAAACCGCCTAATGACTGTGCAGGAACCGCCTATGTCCGTCGAAAAAATCAACACTCTGGTCGTCGGCGCAGGCCAGGCCGGCGTCGCCATGAGCGAACACCTATCGCTGATGGGCGTGCCGCATATCGTGCTGGAACGCCACCGCATCGCCGAACGCTGGCGTTCGGAGCGATGGGACTCCCTGGTCGCTAACGGGCCGGCCTGGCATGACCGGTTTCCCGGCCTCACATTCGAAGGCATTTCGCCGGAAGCCTTCCCCCCCAAAGAGCGTATGGCCGACTACTTCGAAGCCTACGTGGACAAATTGCAGGCCCCCGTGCGCACCGGCGTCGAGGTGCAGCAGGTAGAGCGTCATGTGGGACGACCCGGCTTCAAAGTGACCACATCGGCCGGCGTGATCGAAGCCGCCAATGTGGTCGCCGCCACCGGCCCGTTCCAGCGCCCGTCCATCCCGAACATCGTCCCGACCAACGCACCGCTGCATCAACTGCACTCTTGCACCTACAAGAACCCCGGCCAACTCCCCGAAGGCGCAGTACTGGTCGTCGGCGCCGGCGCCTCCGGCTCGCAAATCGCCGAAGAACTGCAAAAGGCCGGCAAGACCGTGTACCTCTCGGTGGGCGAACACTACCGCCCTCCCCGCGCCTATCGCGGTCGCGATTACTGCTGGTGGCTGGGTGCGTTGGGCCTGTGGGATGAAGTCAAAATCCAGCCGAAGAAGAAGCACGTCGCCTTTGCGGTCAGCGGTTACGAAGGCGGTAAGACGGTCGACTTCCGCCGCCTGGCGCACCAAGGGATTCATCTGGTGGGCGTCACCGAGGATTGGAAAGACGGCGTCATGACCTTCCAACCCGGCTTGGCCGAGAACGTGGCTCAAGGGGATCGCGCCTACTTTGATGTGCTGCGCGATGCAGATGCCTATATCGAGGCGAACGGGTTGCCGTTTCCCCCGGAACCGCAGGCCTGGGAGTTGTTGCCAGATCCTGAGTGTTTGGTGAATCCGATGTTGAGCCTGGACCTGGCAGAAGCGGGCGTGACCACGATCCTCTGGGCCACTGGCTTCACGTTCGATTTCAGCTGGTTGAAGGTCGATGCATTCGATGAGAAAGGCGAGCCGTTCCACAAGCGCGGGATCTCCGCGCAGAGCGGGATTTACTTCCTGGGCCTGCCGAATTTGGTGAACCGCGCATCGTCGTTTATCTATGGGGTTTGGCACGATGCGAAATACCTGGCGGACCATATCGTGTTGCAGAACGAGTACATGGCGTACGACAAGTCCTGACCCCTGACGACGGCTCGGTTTTTTTGCGATCTATCGGTGTTGTGTCAACACAAGCCCGTGTGCCCCTGCCCTTTCAGCCGCGCTTCGACAACGTCCAGTTCGGCCGGATAAAGTGGCAGGTATACCCGTTGGGAATCCGCTCCAGATAATCCTGGTGCTCCGGCTCTGCCTCCCAAAACGGCCCCGCCGGCGCAATCTCCGTTACCACCCGCCCCGGCCACAATGTCGAGGCATCCACATCCGCCACCGTATCCTCGGCCACATCCCGTTGCTGCTCGCTCAGGTAATAAATTGCCGAACGATAGCTCGGCCCAAGATCATTGCCCTGCCGGTTGGGTGTGCTCGGGTCATGGATCTGGAAAAAGAACTCCAGAATCTGCCGGTAGCTGATCACCGCCGGGTCAAACACGATCTCGATCGCTTCCGCATGGTTGCCATGGTTGCGATAGGTGGCATTCGGCACATCGCCGCCGGTGTAGCCGACGCGGGTGTGCAGCACGCCGGGGTAGCGGCGCAACAGGTCTTGCATCCCCCAGAAGCAGCCGCCGGCGAGGATCGCGGTTTCGGTTGAGTGGGTCATGGTGTGTTCTTCCGCGCAATGGATACACGCTAGTTATGGGGCTGTGTTGGCAAATACCAAGGGTAAGGGGGGTACCCAGACGATTGGTTTCGGGTAATGATGCGCCACCAGAATCAAGGACGATAACAACAATGAAAACCGCGTTGCGCACGCTGCTGCTGCTCTGCCTGGCCACTCCCGCCCTCGCGGCCGAGAGCACCGTCGGCTTCAGGACCGCCATCCTGCCCGACGCGCAGAGCAGCCGCCCGTTGGAGATGGTCGTCTGGTATCCCGCGGCAACCACCGCCAAACCCGTGCTGATCGCCGACAACGCCGTCTTCATCGGCGCCCTCGCTGTGCCCGATGCACCGCCGGCTGCCGGTGAACACCCGCTGATCGTGCTCTCCCACGGCTACGGCGGCAATTGGGGCAAACAGGTGTGGCTGGCCAGTGCCTTGGCGCACAACGGATACATGGTGGCGGCGGTGAATCACCCCGGCACCACCACCAAAGATCGCAACCCGCAGACCGCCGCTCAGTTATGGAAACGCCCGGCTGACCTGAGCCGCGCCATCGATGCGGTCCTGGCCCAGCCCAAGCCATTTGGCGCGGTGGCGGAACACCGGATTGCCGTAGTAGGCCACTCCCTCGGCGGCTGGACCGCGTTGGAGATTGCCGGCGCACGCTTCGATCCCGACCTGTTCACGAAGGAATGCAACGCACACCCGAAGCTCGGCGGCTGCATTGGCTACCACGAGATGAACCCCGCCGGCACAGCCGAAGGCAAAGCCCAGTTGGCCGCGGACTTGAGCGACAAACGCGTCACCGCCATTGTGTCTTTGGACCTGGGCCTCGCGCGCGGCTTCACCGACGCCAGCCTGGCCGCACTTCCCGTACTGGCGCTGGTGATTGCGGGCGGCGTGCCAACGGAGGATATGGACCCGAACCTGGAGTCCGCCGCCTTGGTCAAGCGCCTGCCAAAAGCCTCGACCCAATACGTGGAGATCGGCGATGCCACTCACTTCACGTTCATGTCGATCTGCAAGCCGGGCGGGATGGAGTTGATTGAAGAAAGTTCACCTGGGGACGGCATGATTTGCCGGGATGGTGAAGGGGCTCGGCCCAGGGCAGAAATCCAACAACAGGTGGTAGGCCTGATCACTGCGTTCCTGCAGCAATCGTTCAACCATTGATCAACTGAGTCACCCATGGAGAGCAACATGCAAGAAAGCGAAGCGTTGAGAGGGTTACGAGGCTGGCTCGTGCTCATTGTAATAGGCCTGGTCATCTCGATTTCCCGCACGGCCTATAGCCTTCTCGCGGTGCATTACCCTCTTTTTGCAGATGGCACTTTTACCGTGCTGTCTACGCCTGGGACGACGCTGTACAACCCGTTGTGGGCGCCGATTTTGGTGTCGGAAGCGCTGATTAATGGGTTGTTTGTCGCCACCTACGCCTACCTCATTTACCTTTTCATCTCCGAGCACTATCTATTCCCCAAGGTTTATATCGCGACGGTGATTGCGTCGGCGGTGTTCATTCCCCTCGATGCCTGGGTGTGCTCACTGGTGTTCGTAGATGAACCCATTTTCGACTCCAACACGACAAAAGAGCTGGCACGGACATTGATTACCTTGTTCATCTGGGTGCCTTACATGCTGGTATCCAAACGGGTAAAGGCAACGTTTGTCATGCATAAGCCGCAGAGAGCGGACGCGCACACGGCCGTTATCTCTTGAGCGTGCATGGCTAACCCCAAGGACACCGCCTTCGCCTATCAATCGGTGTATCGCTACCTCGTCGAGTTGATCGAGGCCAGCTCAGCGCAAGGCGAGCAAAAACTACCGTCCCTGCGCCAATTGGCGCAGCGCCTCGGCGTGTCGGTGTCGACCACCAAATACGCCTATTCGTTGCTGGAGGATGAGGGACGGGTCTACGCCCGGCCCAAGCTCGGTTATTTCACGCGGTTGATACCCGCGCCTTTATCGACTGAACGCTCATCCAACCTGCTCGACCAGGTCTTCGCCAACTCCCGCCAACCGGGCATGCTAGCCCTGAGCGCCGACGTCCCGGCCATCCTGCTATCGCTGGAAAACCCGCTGCTGATGATCGAGCGCGAACTGGCCCGCCACTACCCGCGTGCCCTTACACCGCAGTACCTGCCCTACGGCGAGCCCGAGCTGCGCGCAGCGTTGGCCGAGCGCTACACCTGTTCCACGGACCACTATTGGCAGGCCGGTCAGGTGTACATCGGCGCGGACCTGCACAGCGTGCTGGAGCTGTCGCTTAACGCCCTGGACCTGGCCGGCACCGTGGCGTTGGTGGAATCACCGTGTTCGTGGGCGATCCTGCGCCAGTTGCAGGCGGCGAACATCCGTGTGATCGAACTGCACCTGGACGCCGACGGCCGCTTCGACCTGCACGCCCTGAATGAACGGCTCGAACATGAGCCCATCCGCCTGGCGGTACTGTCATCCACCGTGAACATTCCCCACGGCAGCCGCATGCCGAGCGAAGATAAACAGCAGATCTGCCGGTGGCTGGCGGAACGGGACATCTGGTTGTTCGAAAACGACACCTACGGCGACTTGTATTTCGCGACCCAACCGGCGCGCTACCGCGACTTTGCCGACCCACAGAGGCTGCTGGTGTTCTCGACCTTCGATAAGGTGATCGGCTCGGAGGCACCCTACGGTTATGTGTTGTGCCGTGGGTGTGGGCCGCAGTTGCAGCGTATGTTCCTGGAGCGGGCGTTTCGCCTCTCACCGATCCGTCAGAAAGCGATCGCCAAGCTGTTCACTTCCAAGCGCATCGACGCGCACCTGCACAAGCTGCGGGCCTTGTTGCACGACTGCATGATCCGCATGAAAAACCTGCTGGACCAATACGCCAGGGGTGCCTTTGAGGTCATGACTCCACAAGGCGGGGCGTGCTTCTGGCTTGCGGCGATGTGCCCGGTCGACATGCGCCGGGTGTTCGAACACCTGCTGGTCGAGCGCATCGTCATCGCCCCCGGTGAACTGTTCAGCCAGCAAGGCAGCTGGAAACAGCACCTGCGCCTGAGCTTCACCCTCGATTGGAGCAAGGATATTGCCCAGGCCGTGGAGCAGTTGTCGCAGGCGATTCGTCAGAGTCCGTAGCAGTGCCGCGCCTCTGGGAACCGGCCGTGACGTACCTCTTCGGCAAACCGCTCGCAGGCGTCGCGGATCACCGCCCCCACATCCGCATACTGTTTGACGAAGCGCGGCAGGTGTTCACCGCCCAGGCCCAGCACATCTTCAGTGACCAGCACCTGGCCGTCGCAGGCCGGTGAAGCACCGATGCCGATGGTCGGCATTTTCGAGTCGAGGGTAATCTGACGCGCCACACCTTCAGCCACCCCTTCAAGCAACAGGCTGAAGGCACCCGCCTGCAGATTGGCGCGCGCGTCTTCGGCAATCCGCGCGCCGGCCTCAGCGGTGAGGCCCTGGGCCTTGAAGCCGCCCATCACATTGACGAATTGCGGCATCAGCCCCACATGAGCCATTACCGGAATACCCCGCGCCACCAAGAATTCGACGGTGCCGGCCAAGGCCTGGTTGGCCTCCAGCTTGACGGCATCGCAGCCGGTGCGCGCCAGTACCTGGGCGCAATTGCGAAAGGCCTGCTCATTGGATTCCTGATAACTGCCAAACGGCATGTCGGCAATGACACACGCCAGCCGGGTGCTATCGACCACAGCGCGGGTGTGGCCGATGATTTCTTCAAGCTGCATGCTCAAGGTCGAGGGCCGGCCATAGCCGACCATCGCCGTGGAATCACCGACCAGGATGAAATCGACCACGGGGTCGATCAACTTGGCGATGGCACTGGAGTAGGCCGTCAGGGAGACGATCTTCTGCTGGCCTTTCATGGCGACCAGTTGCGGGACTGTCAGACGTTTGGTGCGGGTGTGGATGCTCATCCGTGTCTTCCGTTATGCGCTGGAGCACCCGATTATTGGCGAAAGGCCAGGCGATTCAATGCACAGATCGGCGCTAAAAAGCGACCCAGTGAACGAAACTGGTATCATCCCGGCCCTGTACAACCCGGGTAGAACGACATGAACCGCCAGAAAAAACTCCAGCAGCTCTTCAAGGAAAAAGCCAAGAAGGCCAACGCCAAATTGGCGCCGAAGAAAAAGGACAAGTACATCAGCAAAGCGGACCGGGAAAAGCTGGCGGCTGAAGCGGCTCAGGCGCCAGACAACGCCCCGGAAAACTGATTCAGCAACCGCTCAACGCCACCTGCGGTCGCTCACCCGCAAAGAACAACGGCCGCAGCCGCACGCCCACGCTGTTGCCGATAAACGCCGCCACCAACCATACCCAGCCATGCAGGCTGCCCGAGGCGATGCCGCTGAAATACGCGCCGATGTTGCAGCCGTAGGCCAGGCGCGAGCCGTAACCGAGCAGCAGGCCGCCGATCACCGCCGCCACCAGAGAGCGCGTTGGAATCTTCAGGCTGGGGGCGAAACGCCCGGCCAGGCCGGCGGCCAACAGGGCACCGAGGACGATGCCGATGTCCATTACGCTAGTGATATCTTCCCACACCGGCGCAGCAAGCGCCTTGGCGTTGCCCGGCATCTGCCAGAACGCCCAACTGGCCACGTCCACCCCCAGGCCGCTGGCGACTTTGGCCCCCCACAAGGCAAACGCCGAGGTAATGCCCCAAGGCCGACCTGCCAGTGCCAGGGTGGCGTAGTTGAGCAAGGCCAGGCCGATTGCGCCCCACACCAACGGCCACGGGCCGCGCAGGAAGCGGTGCAGGCCTTGATGCTCACTTTTAACGCCCTCCTCCAATTGACCATGACGGCCCTTCTCCAGGCGCACGGTCACCAGCGCAATGATCGCGAACACCGCCAGGCTCAAGCCCATAGCCGGCACTACGCCGAAGCTCTTGACGATGGACACCGCCGGGAATGACGGCAGCGCAAACCACCAGTCCACGTGGTGCGTGGCGATCAGCGAACCACAGATAAAGAAGAACAACGTCACCAGCATGCGCGCATTGCCGCCGCCCACGGTGAACAGCGTGCCCGACGCACACCCGCCGCCCAACTGCATGCCGATGCCGAAGATGAACGCCCCGAATACCACCGAAAGCCCGGCCGGCGCCACCAGTCCGACCACCGGCTGCCCGAACAAACTGCCGGCCCCCAACGCCGGGAAGAACAACAGCACCGCGATCGCCAGCATCACCATCTGCGCACGCAAACCGGAGCCACGGCGATCATTGATGAACACGCGCCAGGCCGAGGTGAACCCGAAGGCGGCGTGGTAGAGCGTCAAGCCCAGTGCCGCGCCGACCACCAGCAACAGCACCTGGCGTGAGCCGACGCTGTTTTGCAGGAACAGGGCGCCCAGCACCAGGATGATAAAGGCCACCAACGGCGCGAGGGGCCTGCGCGCGGGGGTGAGAGGGAGAGAGGTGCTCATGGGGTATCCCGGTCGTGTCAATGGAGTTGAATGTCAGGGGGCGAGTATAAACCCTTATCAGCCCCGCCCCACCGACCCCGACACCGGAAGATCCCCCAACAACCTGAGCCCGGTGCTCTTCACAAACGTCTCATAGTCCATTGGCTTTTGAATGCGTGTTTCCGCATTGGGCAGCACATACGCCCAGGCGCGTTTGCTTGAGGCGTCGTACACCAGCTTGAACAGGCGCGTCGGCACCCAGACCTTGTTGGCGCCGATGGTGCCGTAGCCAGGGTCGAACAGCGGGCCGGTGAACACGTACACATCGCCGCCGGCGCGCACGGCAAACTTGCGTACGTCGGCCTCGACCTTGCTCCAGATTTTGCGGTTGTTGGTGGGGTCCTGGGGCACCATGTTCGACAGCGCAAATGACTGCGCCATGGCGTTGGCGTTCGGCGCATCGGCGGCTGGGGATTGGTGGCCACGGTCCACGGCCGGATGCTGAGCGCGGTAGTCACTCAACTCCGCACGACCGCTTTTGGGAATACGTGGGTCGGCGTAAAACTGGTTGGTGCGCTCCTCGCCCTTGGCGTCTTTGAGAAGTGCGGCATTCAGGCGCTCGACCACCACCAGAGGGGTCTTGCTGGTTTGCGAATAGAGCACTGCGAAATGGTCGGAGCACAGGGCCAGGGGTTTCATCGCGGCCGGGACGGTGGCGGTCTTGATCGGGGTGGCGGGGAACAGATCGGCGCAGCTGTCGAAGGTGAGCTGTTTTTCCTGTTTGGAATAGAGGTCCGGCAGGCTTCGGGCGTTGGCCCCGGAAGAAAGCAAAACAAGGGCGGTCAGCCCAACGGCAATTTTGCGTAGGTACATGCATTAAATCTTCGAAAGGGAGTGAAGCGACAGGCTCCGTCGAGCGGAGCCAAGTGGATGATATTGCGAGGGTTATTGACTGGCGAATGTCGGATTAGTGCCCGACCGCTGTGGGTTTTCCCGCATCCCGCGCGCCCGGCTTGAAACCATGGGCGCTGGCCCCCCAGGCAATCGCCAGCGATACGCCGATCAGCACCAGCATCGCCCACGGAAACGACGCCACGCCCCAGGTGTCCAGCAATACCCCGCCGACCACACCGCTGCCGGCGATCGCGCTGTTCCACGCCACCACATTCAGCGACAGCGCAACGTCAGCGCCATCTCCCGCCGCATCAGCCAGGGCGGTTTGCAGCAATGTCGCGGCGCCCCCGAAACTCAGGCCCCACACCGCTACGCCGAAGTAGATCACCACGGGTACATTCCCGAGCAAGCCGAACACCGCGCTCATCGCGGCAAAGGCCACCAGGCTGACCAGCACGGTCCGGCGCAGCAGCGGCTCGACCCATTTGGCCGTGAGCCAGATTCCCGCCAGCGCGGCCACCCCGAACACCAACAACACCAGGTCAACCCGATCCGCCAAGCCAGCCGGCGCCACGAACGGTGCGATGTAGGTGTACAGAATGTTGTGCGCCAGCATCCAGCTGATTACCACCGCCAACACCGGCCGTACGCCCGGAGTGGTCAACACCTTGCCCAGGGACAAACGTTGATGCGTAGGTTGAGGCGCATAGTCCGGGACTTTCACCAACACCCACACAATCAGCACCAGGCTCACCGCCGACATCAGGCCAAAGGTTGTGCGCCAGCCGACCAACCCACCCAGCCATGTGCCCAACGGCACACCCAACGACAGCGCGATCGGCGTACCAACCATCGCCAATGCCAGCGCCCTGCCCTGTTGATGCGGCGCCACCATGCGCCGGGCGTAACCGGCCAACAGGCTCCAGGCCAACCCCGCCGCCACACCGGCAAAGAAGCGCGCCACCAGCGTCACGCCGTAATGAGACGACCATGCGGTGATGGAGTTGAACAGCAAAAAACCGACGATGGTCAGCAACAACACATTGCGCCGCCGCCAGCCACGGGTGGCGATGGTCATGGGGATCACCGCCAGCACCGAGCCCAAGGCATAGGCGGTGACCATTTGCCCGGCCATGGAGGGCGAAATCGCCAGGCCTTCGCTGATCAACGGCAACAAGCCCGCCGGCAGGGTTTCGGTGACGATGCAAATGAAGCCGGTCATGGCCAGGGCAAGCAATGCGCCGATGGGTAGGCGGTCGGATGACGCCGATAACGTAAGTGAAGGTGTCACAGAACACTCCTTGAGCGAGACTTAGATACTGATCGATACAAATGTTGCAACTGAGCGCATCGCGTTGTCAACGACTTATGTATCGACTAGTATCTATATCGCTAGCCACCGGAGACTTGACATGGCACAGATGGGCCGCCCCCGTACCTTCGACCGCGAACGCGCTGTGGACCAGGCCTTGCACCTGTTCTGGCAACACGGCTACGACGCCACCTCGCTCGCCCAGCTCAAGGCCGGCTTGGGTGGCGGCATCTCCGCACCGAGTTTTTACGCGGCGTTCGGCTCCAAAGAGGCGCTGTTCGACGAATGCGTGCAGCGTTACCTGGCGACCTACGCCAAGGTCACCAAATGCTTGTGGGACGAAAGCCTGCCGCCGCGCCAGGCGGTTGAAACGGCGCTGCGCCAGTCGGCGCGCATGCAGTGTGAAGACGGGCATCCCAAGGGGTGCATGGTGGCGTTGGGGGTGATGAGCGCGCCGAGCCCGGATAACGCGCGGGTGGCAGATGGGTTGACGCAGTCGCGGCTGCGCACCCGCGCGGGGATTGTGGCGTGCGTAGAGCGGGCAATGCGCCTGGGGCAGTTGCCACAGACCGTCAACCCGGCCGTGATGGCAACGGTGTTTGACAGCTTCCTGCAGGGCATTTCGATTCTGGCGCGGGACACTGTGCCCCATGCCACTATCGACGCGGCCATCAGCCAACTGCTGCTGACCTGGGATATCGCCGCCTCTACTGCGCCGCCCATTCGTCCCGACACTGCATCAGGAAATCCACAAACGCCCGCACCCGATGCGGCACATATCGCCCATGGGGATACAACAAGGTAAACGGCCGCGAGCGCCCACCAAACGGCTGCAACACCTCCACCAGGCTACCGTTGGCCAGCGCCTGCTCGACGATGAACTTGTAGGTCTGAAACAGCCCCGCGCCATGCATGGCCAGGGTCACACCCCCCAGCACATCGTCGGAGCAGCTGTACCCCGCCTCCCCCGCATACTCCTGCGCCTTACCGTCTACCTGGAACAGCCATGAGATCCGACGACCATTGCTCGGCAGTTCGTACTGGATGCATTCATGGGCGGATAAATCCTCCAGCGTCTGTGGGATGCCAGCGCGCTTAAGGTAGGACGGAGATGCGACCACCACCAGCTCGCCGTCCTCCAGCAGGCGGGCAATCAGCGACGAGTCCGGCTGGGCGCGCACGCGGATGGCCAGGTCATAACCTTCGGCGACGAAGTCGATATTGCGGTTGCTGATGTGGATATCCACCGTGACTTGCGGGTACAGCGCACGAAACCTCGGCAATAGCGGCAGCAAGCGGTGATGGGCGTAGGTGGTGGGAATGCTGATGCGCAGCAGGCCAGACGGCACGGCCTGCGCGCCCATCACTTCCTGCTGAGCTTCCACCAACTGGGTCAGGGCCTGGCGGCATTGCTCGAAGAAGGTCCGACCGCTGTCGGTCAGTCGGATGCTGCGGGTGGTGCGCACAAACAACCGTGAACCCAAGCGTTCTTCCAGGCGCGAGACACTGCGGCTGACCGCTGCGGGGGTCACACCGGCAACCTGCGCGGCAGCGGTGAAGCTGCTGGCTTCGGCAGCGAGGCAAAAGAGTTCGATACTGCCGAGCTGCAAATCTTCGAAATGGCGTTTCATGATCGCTCCCTAGAACAACAGCCGCGAGAAATTGCAGCACGCTTGTGCCAGTTGCGCCACCTCTTGATTCAACCCGTATTGCCGGTCCATCCGGTGCAACGCCACATACTGGATATCCGGCAGCGCCGGCTCTGTGACCAACGCGCGCAAGGTGCCTTGCTCGATCAGATGGGACAGGCATGCCAAGGGCAGGTAGCTCACGCCGATCCCCGACAGCGCCAACCCGGCTTGCACCAGCAGGTTGTGGCTGGTGAGGGTACGGGGCAGTTGCACGTTGTTTGCCGCCAGCCAGCGCTCGTAGATCATCCCGGTTCCCGACTGTGCGCCCTGGGTAAGCACGGTGTAGCTGGCCAAGGTCTCGAGGCTGATGGGGTCGACGTCCGGGATCAGGCCAGGGGAGCACATCCAGGCGTTTTTCACGCATTGCAGGGGGGTGCTGTGGAAGCGCGGATCGCTGTAGACGTCGGGCACGATCACCAGGTCCAACTGGTCGCTTTCCAGTTTGCGAAACAGCTCGCTGCTGAGTTCCACCGACGGCTCGATCTGCACCTTGGGGTAGGTCTGGCGCAGCGCCTCCACCAACGCCGGCAGCCAGGTCAGTGCAGTGAGTTCAGTGACGCCCAGGCGAAACCGGCGCACCAGCACTTCACGGGCGCTGACCCGCTCCAGTAACTGGTCGCGACTGTTGAGCAGGTCGCGGGCGTAGTCCAGCAACTCGCCGCCCTTTTCCGTCAACCGTGCGTTGCGCTTGCTGCGGTCGAAAATCTCCACATCGAAGGTTTCTTCCAGCTCCTGGATGCGCTTGGAGATCGCTGACTGCGACATGTTCAGCTTGTTGGCCGCCGCTTCAAAACTGCCCAGTTCAGCGATCCAGTAAAGCGCGTCGATTTGCTTGAAGGTGATCATGGCGAGGCTATCATGAAAAAAATCGATGCTATCACATCATAAAATATCGCTAAAACTCTCCGATCATCACTCCTAAGATCCGGCCATAGCCCATCGCTATCCAAACGACTCTGGAGATTTGCCATGTCCTTGCCCGGTTCACGCATCCTTCCCAACGCCCCCATGGCCCCGGCCGAACTGGTCGAGGCATTCGCTCAGGTGGTGACCCCACACATCAGCGACAACCTTGGCCGGCATATCGGCGCGCGCGGCCTAACGCGCTACAACCGCAGCGGCAAACTGGTGGGCACGGCGATCACGGTGAAGACCCGACCTGGCGACAACCTGCTGATCTACAAAGCCATGAGCCTGCTGCAACCTGGTCACGTACTGGTGGTGGACGGCCAGGGCGATACCAATAACGCGGTGATCGGTGAGCTGGTCAAGCTCTACGCCCAGCAACGTGGTTGTGTGGGCTTTGTGATCGACGGTGCGATCCGCGATGTCGCCAGCTTTGACGACACGCCCTGCTACGCCCGCGCCGTGGTGCACACCGGCCCCTACAAGACTGGTCCCGGTGAAGTGAACGTGCCGGTGTCCATCGGTGGCATGCTGGTCAACCCCGGCGACCTGGTGGTGGGTGATGAAGACGGCCTGGTCGCGTTTTCCCAGGCCGACGCCGCCGAAGTACTGCGCCGCGCCGCGCAACATGCCGAACATGAAGAGGCCGTCAAAGCCGAGATCGCCAGCGGTGCCGTGCGCCAGAGCTGGATCGACAAGGTCCTGGACCACGCAGGGTTGGCGCCATGAAGCACTTTTTGTCTGACCGCGTCCTGGGCATCGCGCCCTCCCCCAGCATTGCCGCCAATGCGTTGGTGACCGAACTGCGCGCCCAAGGCCGCGATATCGTCAATTTCACCGTGGGCGAGCCGGACTTCGACACCCCGGCGCATATCCTTGCGGCGGCCAGCCAGGCGATGCACAACGGCGACACCCACTACACATCCACCACCGGCACCCTCGCCCTGCGCCAGGCCATCTGCCTCAAGCTGCAGCAGGACAACGACCTGGCCTACGGACTGGATGAAGTGGTGGCCGGTTGCGGCGGCAAACACGTCATCTACCATGCGCTGGCCGCCACGCTGAATCGGGGTGATGAAGTCATCGTGCACACGCCTTATTGGGTGTCGTACCCGGACATTGCACGGCTCAACGATGCAACACCGGTGATCATTCCCGGCGATGAAAGCCTGGGTTTCAAGCTGTCCCCCGACGCCCTTGAACAGGCGATCACGGCGCGCACCAAATGGGTGATCCTCAACAGCCCGAACAACCCCAGTGGTGCGGTGTACAACGAGACCGAACTGCTCGCGCTGGCGCAGGTGTTACGTCGTCATCCCCATGTGCTGATCATGGCTGACGAGATCTACGAACACTTCATCTACGGCAGGGCCCGGCATGTGCCATTGACGCGCCTGGCGCCCGACCTCAAGCCGCGCACGCTGATCGTCAACGGCGCGTCCAAAGGCTATGCGATGACCGGTTGGCGCCTGGGTTTCGGTGCAGGCCCGGCCTGGCTGATCGCGGCCATCGCCAAGCTGCTGTCGCAAACCACTACCTGCCCCAGCTCCCTCAGCCAGGCCGCCGCCGTGGCCGCATTTACAGGCGACCAGGCGCCCATCGCCGCCATGCGCGAGGAATACCAGCAACGCCGCGCACGCATGCTGGCTCTGCTGGCGGACATCCCCGGCTTGAGCTGTACCCCACCAGACGGCGCGTTCTATGTGTTCGCCAACGTGAGCGGGCTGATGGGCAAGCTCACCCCGCAAGGTGATCGCCTCGACAGTGACACCCAACTGGTGGACTACCTGTTGCGTGACTACGGCCTGGCCACAGTGAGCGGTGCGGCGTATGGCATGTCGCCCTATGTGCGCCTGTCCTTCGCAAGCTCGTCAGAAGTGATCGAAGAAGGTTGCCGTCGTCTCAAGGACGCGTGCCGCGACCTGCGCTGACGCCCTTTGCTGCACCCGGCGGCCACCGGACGGCCGCTGTTTTGACTGCCTAGAACAACAACTTAAAAATCATTGATCTCAAATGAGGCATTCCTATGCACACGCCCCGTATCGCGCTGGTCTGGCAAATCATGATCGGCTTGCTTGCCGGCATCGCCATTGGTGCCCTGTTGCACCAGTTCCCCGAATCCCGGCCGTGGCTGGTGGACAATCTCCTGCAACCGGCGGGCGATATCTTTATCAAGCTGATGAAGATGATCGTGGTGCCCATCGTGTTTGCCTGCATGGTGGTGGGCATTGCCGGGCACGGCGACGGTAAATCCCTGGGCCGTATCGGCGCGCGCTCCCTGGGGTATTTTTTCTGCATCACCACCTTGGCGATCATTGTCGGGCTGGTGCTGGGCAATCTGCTCAAGCCGGGGGCCGGCACTGAACTGTCGAGCCTGCATGCAGCGTCTATCACCCTGCCTACCAGCAGCGGCGCAGGTCACAGCCTGGGGCAGATTATCGTCGGGATCATCCCCGATAACGTGATCAGTGCCATGGCCCAGGGCAGCCTGTTGTCGGTACTGTTTTTTGCGGTGATGTTCGGCCTTGGCGTGGCACGCCTGCCCGCCGAGCGCAAAGACCCGGTGATCGCGCTGCTGCGAGGCGTGTCGGATGCCATGTTCAAGGTCACGTCGATGATCATGGCCTACTCGCCCATCGGCGTGTTCGGCATGATCGCTGTGACCGTGGCCAACTTCGGATTTGGTTCGTTGCTGCCGTTGGCCAAGCTGATCATGGTCAGTTACGTGTCTATCGCGTTCTTTGTACTGGTGGTGCTCAACCTGGTGGCGCGCCTGTGCGGGATCAATCTGTTTGCCTTGATGCGCCATATCAAGGATGAACTGATTTTGGCCTTTTCCACGGCGAGTTCAGCGTCGGTCATGCCGCAATTGATGAAGAAGCTCGAGACCTACGGCGTGTCGCCTTCGCTGGTGAGCTTTGTGGTGCCGGTGGGTTACTCGTTCAACCTCGACGGTGCCTCGCTGTTCCTTGGGATCGGCACGCTGTTCGTGGCGCAGCTATACGGAATCGACCTGAGCCTTGGGGATCAGGCGCTACTGGTGGTGACCATGGTGCTCACTTCAAAGGGGGCTGCGGGTGTGCCGGGGTTCATGTTCGTGATTCTCTCCGCAACGCTCGCCAGTGCCGGATTGCCATTGGAAGGGATCGCGTTTATTGCCGGGGTGTATCGCTTGATGGAGATGCCGACTACCGCACTGAACGTGCTGGGCAACGCGCTGGCGCCGTTGGTGATTGCCAAGTGGGAGGGCCGTGACGCTAAGGCGACGCACGAACCGAGCGCCAAGAATGTGCCTTCACGGTAGCAAGGGTCTTACGAATAAAGGCGCTCCAAAGAGCGCCTTTATTCATTTCAACTCACTGCTCGCCGATGGATTTTACCTCAGCCTTGGCAGCGCCACCGATGGCAATGCGTTTAGGCTTGGCTTCCTCCGGCACGACCCTGAGCAGGTCGATGCTCAGTAAGCCATTGGAAAGCTGTGCGCCTTGCACTTCGATGTGGTCAACCAGGCGGAACGACAGGCGGAACGCGCGCTGAGCGATGCCCTGGTGCAGGTAGGTGATACCTTCATTGTGTTCGCGTTTGCCGCCAGCGACGGTCAACACGCCCTTTTCCACCTGGATTTCCAGGTCATCTTCCACCAGGCCTGCGGCCGCAATGACGATTCGGTAGTGGTCCTCGCCATGCTTTTCGACGTTGTGCGGTGGGTAGGTGGTACCGGCCTCGCTGCGAAGCGCCGATTCGAAAAGGTCGTTGAAACGGTCAAAGCCGACGGAATGGCGGAACAGTGGGGCCAACGAAAGAGTAGTAGCCATTGCAAAATCTCCTGAGGTTTCTCCAAGTGATTTGGTACGCGACCCGTATTCGGCATCGCGTAAAGCCTAAGTAGGTTCAGGCTTAAAATTTTCAAGCGGCGCCCACAAAAAAAATTTACCCGATGCGATAAGCCCCCGACGAAAGGCTCACACACCTACGCGCGAGGACGGTCGTGGGATCAACCAAGGCGACCCGGTGGGCACCGATTTCAAACACGTCACAATGCGCCAGTACCAGAGGCAACTCGGTACACCCAAGGATCAGCACCTTCGCCCCCTGTTCACACAGATGCTCCGCCGCCAGCAGCAACTGCTCGCGGCACACGCCCTGGGTAAACCCCGCCTTGATCCCCCGCTCGCCGTAGATCGCCTCCATCACCAACGCCTGGTAATCAAAACCGGGGGTGATCAGTTCCAACCCCGAACGTCGCGCGGCCTGGTGATAGACCTGGCTTTGCAGCGTGCCTGAAGTCGCCAGCAAGCCAACCGCCTGGCCACGCCCATAGGTGTGCACAATCCACTCCACCGTCTCGCTGAGCATGTTGACGATGGGCACGCGCAAGTGCGCCTGGATGCGCTCGACAAACGCATGGGCAGTGTTGCACGGGATCGCGATGGCTTGGGCGCCGGCGCTTTCCAGGCGTTTGCAGGTGGCGAACAGGGCCAGGGTAGGGTCAGTTTCGTCGCGCAACAGGTTGGCGGTTCTATCAGGTATCTGCGGGTTCTGCTCCACCACCATCTTGATATGGTCCTGGTCCTTGCCTGCCGGCGTGTGGGCGACCACCTTGCCCATGAAGTCCACGGTCGCCGCGGGCCCGACGCCACCGACGATGCCCAGTTTGAACGGCGACTGGCGCGTCGGACCGTCGGCCTGGGTGGCGAACTCGGCGTAGATCTGGTTGATGTCGAGCACGCTGATACCACGCCGTTGCAGATCGCCGCACACCAGCGACAGCTCGGTCATGCCCGGCACGATCACCGTGGCGCCCTGCCCCTGCAATGACAAGCACGCCTGGTACACCGACTCCAGCGGCACGCCATCGAGGTGGCCGTCCTTTATGCCGTTGACGCCGTACATCGCCTCCATCAGCGCGACCTGGGCGTGGTCCTCCGGATACACCAGGTTAAAGTGCTGACCGAGGTGCTTTTCAAACAGACCACAGTGGCGCACGAAGTCCGACGCGATCACCCCCAAGGTGGTGCCCGGTGCAACACAACGCAGGATGTGCCGGACGAGCGCCTGCATCATGTCCAGCACGGGGATGCCCAGTTCCTGCTGGATTTCCTCGCGAAAGGTCTGGCTGGCGAAACAGGGTAGCAGCACGGCATCCACACCGCTGTCTTCAAAGGTCTTGCACACCTGGAACACATAGAATTTGCGCGCGGTCATGCTCGCATGGCGATCCAGGGGCAGCCGCACATCCTTGAACGGGTGCTGCTCGAATAGGAAATGATAACGGTCCTGGTCTTCCAGCACGGCCCTGGATTTGACCAGCTTGTAGAACAGATCGCCGCCCGCCAGCGAGCCGAGCCCGCCGACGATGCCCAATCGAGAAGTGGTGGTCATGCGCGCGCCCCCTGCGGCAGCTCAGCGGGTTCTTCTTCGGCCTCGGATTTCGCGACCACTGCCGTGGCGATGCTGTTGCCCACCACGTTGGTGGCGGTGCGCGCCATGTCGAGGAACTGGTCGATGCCGATGATCAGCAGCAGGCCGGCTTCGGGCAGGTTGAACATCGGCAAGGTCGCCGCGACCACCACCACCGAGGCCCGCGCCACGCCGGCCATGCCTTTGCTGGTGATCATCAGCGTCAGCAGGATCAGCAGTTGCTGGGTGAAACTCAGGTCGATGTTGTAGGCCTGGGCGATAAACATGATCGCGAATGCCTGGTACATCATCGAGCCGTCAAGGTTGAAGGAATAGCCCAGCGGTAACACGAAACTGGACACACGCTTGGGGGCGCCGAATTTCTCCAGGGCCTCCATGGTTTTCGGGTAGGCCGACTCGCTGCTGGCCGTGGAAAATGCCAGCAGGATCGGCTCGCGGATCAGCTTGCCGAGGGTGAACACCGAGCGCCCGAGAAACAGGTAGCCGGCGGCGAACAGCAAGACCCAGAGCAAGGCGATGCCCAAGTAGAATTCGGCGATCAGCTTGGCGTAATCCGCCAGCAGGCCCAGGCCGTTGGTGGTGATCGCCGAGGCGATGGCGGCAAATACGCCGATCGGCGCGAAGGCCATCACGTAGTCGGTGATCTTGAACATCACCTTGGCGAGTTCGTCCACGGTGTCGGTGATACGCGTATAACCCGCACGTTTGACGCCGGCCAGGGCGAAGCCGAAGAACAGCGAAAACACCACGATCTGCAAGATCTCATTGTTGGCCATCGCTTCGGCGATGCTGCGTGGGAACACATGACTGATGAAGGTCTTGAGGCTGAAGTCGCCAGTGTTGACCGGCACCGCCGCCGTGGCGTGCTGCACCACCTGCATATTTAACCCGGCGCCCGGCTGGAACAGGTTGACCAGCGCCATGCCAAGCATCAGCGAGACCAGCGACGCCGTGACAAACCAGAGCATCGCCCGCATCCCGATGCGACCCACCGAACGCGAGTTGCCCATGCTCGCAATGCCCCCCACCAGGGTGGCGAACACCAGCGGTGCAATGATCATCTTGATCATGCGCAGGAAGATATCGGTGACCATCGAAAAGTACCCGGCCAGCGCCTTGGCCGCTTGTTCGCTGCCGGCATAGTGGTGACACGCCCAACCCACCAGCACGCCCAGGGCGATGCCGACTGCAATACGACGCGGGAGTTTGTTCTTGTTCACAGGTGCGGCCCTCGGATGGCTTTTGTTGTATGCAGCGGATTCTAGGGACCGCCCCCGCTCCCCATGATGAGTAATCCGGCTAACCCCATGCGCTTTTGGAATAGTTTGTAAAAAGCCAGGCCTGGCCTGGGCGTGACCGCTTACACTCCTGGCTCATCGCCTGGAGAACCGGCATGCAGATCAAATGGTTGGATGACCTCTTGGCCATCGCCGAGTGGAAGAACTTTTCCCGCGCCGCCGAAGTGCGCTGCGTGACCCAGTCGGCCTTGTCGCGGCGCATTCGCTCATTGGAAGAATGGGTGGGTGTCGAGCTGGTCGACCGCGGCACCTACCCGGTGCAACTCACCGCCGCAGGGGTCGCCTTTTGCAGCGAAAGCCGCGATGCCCTCGCCGGCCTCATGCGCCTGCGCGCCAGCCTGCGCGAAGTGGAGCGCATGCCGGGACGCTCGATCCAGGTGACCGCCGGCCACAGCCTGTCGATGACCTTCCTGCCCAAGTGGCTGGCGCAGTTCCAGCGACACGCCGAGCAGTTCAATGCGCGGGTGGTGGCGGCGAATATTCATGATGCGGTGATTGCACTGGAGGAAGGCAGCTGTGACCTGATGATTGTCTACCACCACCCGCTGGCGCCTATCCTGCTGGACGCGGAACGCTTTGGCAGCCTGGCCCTGGGGCATGATGCATTTATCCCGCTGTGCGCACCGGACAAACGCGGCCGGCCGCTCTATCGCCTGCCGGGAAATGCAGGGAAACCCGTGCCGCATCTGGCGTACACCGCCACGACGTTCCTGGGTCGGGTTGCGGAAATCGTGATCAAGAATGGCCCTGCCCCCGCGGTGCTGGAACGCTGCTACGAAGCTGACATGGCCATGCTGCTGATGCGCATGGCGATCGAAGGTTACGGCGTGGCGTGGCTGCCGCAGAGCGCGGTGGTCGATGAGCTTGAACGTGGCGTGCTGGTGCGCGCCGCAGGTGAGGAATGGAGTACGCGTCTGGAAATTCGCTCGTACTGCGCGATTGAAAACCAAAACCCGACGATGCGGAAGTTGTGGCGCACACTGGAAGGCTGGCGGGCGGAAATTTGATACAGCGGTAAAAATCGCGACTTTATCTTGCGCATTGACATATCGGTAAATCTCGATATCCTCGCGACATGGACCTACTCGAAATATTCAAAGCCCTCTCAAACCGTACTCGACTCGAAATCCTGAAAGGTTTGAAGGATCCCGAAAAGTACTTCCCGCCACAGGATGAAGGGGACGTTCATACCGTGGGCGTCTGTGTCAGCAGTATTCAGGAGGGCGTCGGGCTGTCGCAGTCAACCGTGTCTGATTATCTGGCCACGCTGCATCGGGCAGGCCTGATCGAAACACGGCGCATTGGCCAGTGGACCTACTACAAGCGAAACGAAGCAACCATCAGTGCGCTTGCCGAGATCATTGGCAAGGACCTGTAATTTTTTGCTCCAGGATATCGAGATTTCCCGATATCCCTTTTTACCGAAACGAGGTGAGGCAATGAAAGCGCAGATACTTAAGTCGTTTGGCAGCCCGGATTCGTTCGAACTCTGCGAGGTGCCCAAGCCGGTACCGCACACCGGGCAAGTGCTGGTTCGGGTTCACGCAACGTCCATCAACCCTTTGGATTATCAGGTGCGACGTGGCGACTATGCCGACCTGGTGCCCCTCCCCGCCATCACCGGCCACGACGTCTCCGGTGTTGTCGAAGCCATCGGGCCGGGCGTGACCAACTTCGCACCAGGCGACGAAGTCTGGTACACCCCGCAGATCTTCGACGGCCCCGGCAGTTACGCCGAATACCATGTAGCGGCCGAGAACATTGTGGCAAAGAAGCCTCTCTCGTTAAGCCACCTTGAGGCGGCCAGCCTGAGTCTGGTTGGCGGTACCGCATGGGAAGCGCTGACCGTGCGCGCGGCACTGCGGGTGGGCGAAAGCATCCTGATACATGGCGGCGCTGGGGGTGTCGGCCATGTGGCAATCCAACTGGCAAAAGCTATCGGTGCAAAGGTGTTCACTACCGTGCGCGAGGCTAATGCTGAGTTCGTTAAACGCATGGGCGCCGATGTGATCATCGACTACGAAAAGGAAGACTATGTCGACGCCATCATGCGGGAAACGGCTGGCCGTGGAGTCGATGTGGTATTCGATACCCTCGGCGGCAACACACTGTCGCGCAGCCCTGATGCGCTCGCGCAAATGGGCCGTGTGGTCTCGATCGTGGACATCTCCCAGCCGCAAAACCTGGTCCAGGCCTGGGGCAAAAATGCGAGTTATCACTTTGTGTTCACGCGGCAAAATCGCGGCAAGCTGGATGAGTTAAGCAGCTTGGTCGTACAGGGTCAGTTGCGCCCGCATGTCGGCGCGGTCTATGCGCTTGCCGACATTGGACTCGCCCATGCGCGGCTGGAGAGCCGCAACAACGGCGTCCAAGGGAAGATTGCGATTGCCGTCGCGCCTATTGAAGGCGCCACGCCATGATTTACGAGATCGCCCTGCTGCCCGTTCACAAACAACACATCGATGCATTCCGACTGGCATTTGCGGAGGTCGCACCGTTGCTCAGCCGCGCGAAAGGCTACTTGGGCCATTTGCTCGCGCAAGGCATCGAAACGCCGGAGCGATTCAACCTGATCGTGCGCTGGGAATCGCTCGAAGACCACACACCGGGCTTCGAAGCGAGTGAAGACCATCGGGTGTTCATGTTGGGGCTGGAGAACTATTTTTCGGACGAGCCGCAGGTGTATCACATTGAGGGGCTGGAGTTTGCTGGATGCGCCGGCTTGTGCCTATCGACTCAACATTCAAGGCTTTAAGCAGGGTGCCGCTGGAATCTGCTTCCAGTGCGAGAAGTCTTCTTCCAGAAACTCACTCAACGCATCTATTTTGTCGGCGTAAAGCGCCCGCAATAGCTCAGCCAAACCAGGAGGCAGCGCATGGCGACTGCCTTCGAACACCGGCTGCGAAAGTTCACAGCGATGCGCATCGGTAAAAAAACCATCCAGCCCGATATGGTTCAACACCCGATTAGCCAAAACCACGGGATCTTTGACGATCTCCTCATAGCGCGCAATCAGGAGTTGCTCCCGTGGATAGACCCCCATCCAGTTCTTCAGGCAAGTCGCATAATCGCCCCGTAGCAGCGACCCTTGTGATTTAAAATGATCTATAAACCACTGATCAGAAGCCTCCGAATACTCCATCTCAGCCCTACGCAAAGCCATGCGTGCCGATGACCACGCACGGTCCATGGGGTTACGCATGAGAAAAACGATGCGTAATGCAGGAAAATGAGAGTAAACCTCTCTAATGGTTTCCGGCGACAGGATGGCGTAAGCAGGCGTGATGTCGCCGGCAGTTCGACCCTCGACATTAAACAAGCCGTGATACCAAGCCACGCCGTTGGCGATGTTTGAATCCCAGAAGTGAACTTCCTTACCACCGGGAAAGCAAATCGATGGGTGTTTATTCAATACTTCATACAACCAACTGGTACCGCTTTTTTGCGCGCCGATACCGACAAATTTCAACATTCCGTCACCTTGCCAACGACCATTCTGGAGCGCATGAAAAGTCCACGACGCCCACGCCGTACTGCGTATGCTCCGAATTCACTCTGAAACACAACGCGTCCACCACTCTGTGCAGGTGCCGAAAACCTTCCCCGCAATCACCGGAAACGCCAGCATTAAGAAAATACAGGCCTTCATTCAGACGGCATACAAAACTGTATTCGACCGTCAGTACCGAACCGGCAGCAACAAACTCAATACCTTCGGTGATGCGCTTGGCTGACGTCCCCCCTCCAAGTTCAACGCCAGTGGTGGTCTTGATCAACATGCCGAAGCGTACGTGACTCGCATCCTGTTCGAACGCAACTTGATACGTATACAAATAGGTCTCTCCTGCCTTCAGGCAGTTGACCTTTTGCCGGCGTGCATTGAGCAATCCAAGATTGGCAATCACCGCACCGCGTGCCTCATACGAAAGCACTGCTTTGGAGAGCAGATGGGGATCAAAATAATCGCTTGCCAAGCCGGAGTTCGCATCAAGCGCCGGGGCGTCAACCTCAGCCACCGATGTAAACTCGACCGAACCGGCCATCATCTGCTCGCGCATTTCTTTCGCTTTAGCGGGCGAAGCGTTCAGCATGCGCTGGTACTTACCGACAATAGCCTTGGGGGTTCCCTCCGCTACTTTCTGTCCGCCATCCAGCAAGATCGCACGGTCACAAAGCGCTACCACTGTGTCGCTGGCATGGGACACGAAAAGAATGGTCGCGCCCTGAGACTTGATACTTTCTATTCGGGCAAAGCATTTACGCTGGAAGAGCTCATCCCCTACCGCCAACGCCTCATCGACAATCAAAATCTGGGGGTCAACATTGATTGCAACGGCAAAGGCCAGGCGAACCATCATCCCACTGGAATAGCTCTTTACCGGCCGATCGATGAAATCCCCAATCTCTGCGAACGCCTCGATAGAGGCAAAGCGAGCAGAGGTTTCAGCGTGGGAGAGCCCGAGGACGGAGGCGTTCATGTAAACGTTTTCGCGGCCGCTGAATTCCGGGTTGAATCCAGACCCTAACTCCAGCAATGCCGCGATTCTGCCATGGGTCGACACCTCTCCCTCAGTCGGCGTCAGTGTCCCGCAGATCATTTGCAGCAGTGTGGATTTACCACTGCCATTGCGGCCGACGATACCCACGGTCTCCCCTTTGTTAACAACAAAGGAAACATCATCAAGGGCAACAAACTCCGTATAACAGCGCTTCTTGCGGAACACCTGCAACAGCCGCGCCCTTGGGCTGTCGTAAATCTGGAAACGCTTGCTGACATTCCGAACTTGAATGGCGATCTCAGAGGGCATCTGTAAACACTCCATGTGTCTTCTGGAAATATGCGAAGCCTGTCCGACACACCAAAAACATGCTGGAAGGTACTGAAGCAGCCCCGTAACGCCAAGCATCTTGCCTCAAATCAAGACAGTGCGGAATTACTCGACAAGGAATCCATGAGTACGACGACCGCAAGCCTCATCACAAGCCAGGCCCACTGAAGGCGTCAGATCACTCCTTTCAGCAATCACACCGTGCACTTGGGTTGCCAGGGCAAATCCAAGGCAAAAAAAGCCTGCATCTCTGCAGGCTTCTTTTTATGTCGCTATCTGGCTCCGCGACCTGGACTCGAACCAGGGACCCAATGATTAACAGTCATTTGCTGGCTGTTAGGCGCAACGGTGCCACGCAAGAACGTGGTGGAGATCTAGGGTTTCTGCATAGCGTGAGCCGCATAAGCGCAGCACGCCACGAAAATTAGTTGGGTTGGATTGGGTTGTCAAAGCGTGGCAAGGCAATGACCAGCAGGAAAAGGAGGCGCACTCTGTCAGCTACCGAGCAATCTTCATGCTTCACTTAACTTCCTGACCAACGTAGCCGCCATGAGCTTCAACGTTCTGCTCTCTGCCTCAAACCCCTAATCTAGAGCCCGCATGACCTGCGCCCTGTCAATGTAGCCAGCCAAAAAACAGACTCAATTGATTCAATTGCATGAATGACAACCGACTCCTCTCTAGCTTTTAAAAGCGTTAGTACAACACGCAACGCCCGCTCATCATTCGAGTCACCAAGAGACTCCGCGCACCGACCTCGCCAATCCGCTTTACCCCATGCCTTGCTAACAGGCACGCGACTCACTAGTGCCTAAAGATGATTGATTTTGCGAAGTCTGCATACTTATAAAACCAACTCAACGCAAACAAAATCGAGAATGGCATTCCCAACCATACAAATACCACATCAAATTCCACCTCAAACCCTGCAGAAATAAACAGGACTGGTAACAATGCCAGCAGGCATCCTATGGAAAGCATTACGACTAAAACACCCGCCGCCATTATTGCTGAGGACATCAACTTACTTACCGTCACCCTTAGCCTCCTCGTAAAAGCCGTAGCCCTTATAACCCACTCCGCCGACATACACACCTAGCGCAGTACCAAATGGCGTTTTCGTGCCTAACAACGGAATGAAAAAATTAATATCCATCTTCGGAACCAAAACCCCGAAGATCGAACCCTTCCTCAATCCATCCGAAGCTCCCATCACGAGAGGGACTTTCCCAAAGCCAGCACCGGCGGAAAGTAACGTATCCGCCCCCTGGTAGACCAATGGACCATCCATCCACCTTTCTCGATGGACTTCGCATCAGCACCTTTTTGCGAAGCTGCCGCCAGAACACCGACTATTTGAGAACTCATAGCTAGCAGATTCTTATCACCGCTAACCAACGAATCCAAGTGAACTACAGCCGCTTCGTTAATACCCGCCGCCAGCGCGCCGGTCTTGAAGTCCCCACCGGTCGCCTGGGCAAGTAACCCACCGACCATCGCATGCACCAATATCTTCGGCGGGTAACAGCATCAAGCGCGGCCAGGTAGCGGCTGATGCTCGATTAAATTTCTTCCATTCGCCGCCTTAGTTTGACGCTAGTGAAGTTGCGGTCACGACTGTTGACGGCCTTGAATTTACTTGCGTCGATGGAAACCAGGTTTTCTCCGAACAATGCGAGCGGCTGACAGAGCACAACGAACTGACGACAGACGCATCGGATGGCCTTGCTGTTGTCCTTTCGGAAGTTGGCGATGGTCTTGAAATCCGGCATTAAACGACCCGTCAACCACATCAACTCAACGTTGCGTTGAGCTTCTCGCTCCAGGCGTCGGCTCGATTAGATGCGGTTGAGATCGCCATAGATATAGACCTTCAACAGTACCTCAGGGTGGTATGCAGGTCGGCCCGTAAGAGCAGGAACAGCACCGTCGACACCCAAATTGACCAGGTCGAGTTCGTCGACGACGACGTCGACTATACGCACCGGGTTGGTATCGCTGACGTAGTCGTCGAGGCTTTCGGGAAGTAAGGTGCCTTGACCTCTGTGCTCCCCTTGAATAAAGCGCTTCACGAGACGATCCTCTTGTGGAACCCGAATGTTGGATGCTGCTGTGAAGATAGTGAAATCTACCCGTTTTGACGATGTCGACCACGATTTAGGGTATGAGTACCGTGGTCATAATTACAGCGTGCTGAGCGATGGGGGTATGTTCCTGATCAGAACTTACGACGACGAACCAGGATGTGCGACTGTCGTAAGTCCGACCACGGCGCATGCCAGCGGCAACCTTAGACAGCTCATCACTTTCTTGCAGACGGAGTTTGGGGGCTCTAGGATCTACCTCTACAAGGCCGATTTGGGGCGTTATGCTGAGATCGACCTTGAAACGTTGGAATTCCTTCCCATTTGAGTTCGGCGGCGATAGCACGGTTGGTGTTTTTACACACTCTGGGCCGTTAACTGCCCTGCGCGAATAACAGAGCTTGATAGGTATCAGCCCTCACCTGCAATCGACCGACCAGAGCTGATCAAGCCTAGTTGTATAGCTCTGACTCATCATCTCTCGACGCATGCCCCAATCCGGATCAACCGGCACACTGGCCGAGCGCAGTGTCCCCCTGCCCCAACGCTCGTTGATTTGATCCAGGACCGTCATCACCCGTGTTGCCTCTACAAACGGTGACGTGGCGAAAAGATCATTCGTGTAATCGCCAGGTTTGCAAAGGTTGAGCAGCATTACTGACACCTTCATGCGGGTCACACTGCGCGCCTTGATCACCCCGGAGAAATCCAAGGCAAAAAAAAGCCTGCATCTCTGCAGGCTTCTTTTTATGTCGCTATCTGGCTCCACGACCTGGACTCGAACCAGGGACCCAATGATTAACAGTCATTTGCTCTACCAACTGAGCTATCGCGGAATGCGCCGTATGTTACTGATTGAAAAGGAGAAGTCAAGCTTTCTCTGGCATTCGGCGCGATTAAATCGGATGACCGGTTGAAACCGCGTGCTCCCTGGCCAACTCCAGCCAGGCCAAGGCAGCCGGCGGCAGGTGGGCGCTGGTGCGCCAGGCCAGGGCGATGTGCCAGTCGGTGTGGGGTTCGTCCAAGGGGATCAGGGCGATGCCGGCGTGTTGATGCTTGTACGCCAGCATGCGTGGCACGAAGGCCACGCCCAAGCCGGCGGCGACCAGGTCGATGATGAAGTCGATCTGCCCGCTGCGGGCCGTCACCTTGGGGGTCACGCCTTTGCGCTCGCAGGCGGCGAGGATCTTGGCGTTGAGGGCGAAACCGGCTTCGAACAGGATGAACGGCGAATCGGCCAGGTGGGTGAAGTCGATCCGCTCAAGGTGGGCCAGCGGGTGGCTCATGGGCAGCACGGCCATCAGCGGCTCATTGCGCACGGGCTGGTAATCGAAATCTTCGTCCACCGGCAGCAGCAGCGCCGCCAGGTCGACCTCCCCCGCTTCCAGGCACTCGCGCAGCTTTTTGCTGCCGTACTCGGTGAGCTCGATGTCGATGTCCGGGTAGCGGCTGCGGTAGGTCGCAAACATCGTCGCGAACAGCACACCGCAGCCCACCGGCGGTAGGCCGATGCGCAGCACGCCACGCTTTAAACCGCGCAGGTCGTTGATCTCGGCCACCAGGTCGTTGCGCTCGGCGAGCAGGACCAACGCGCGACGGTAGGCGATTTCGCCGGCGGCGGTCAGTTCGTTGCGGTGGCCCAGGCGATTGAGCAACGGTGTGCCCAGTTCATCTTCCAGCGTCTTGACGGCCTTGCTGACGGAGGACTGGGTCAGGGACACCACCTCCGCCGCCTGGGAGAAACCACCCTGGCGCACCACTTCGACAAAGGCGCGTAATGTTCTCAGGTTCATCAGTATTCCTTTGGCGACTGACTACCATCGATAAAAGTTGTTTTTATCATGCCAGAGAAATGCCTATCCTGCCTGCACCTTGCCTTGTGGAGCCCCTAATAATGATTATCTCCTCCGCCTCCGACTACCGCGCCGCCGCCAAGCGCAAGCTGCCGCGTTTCCTGTTCGATTACATCGACGGCGGCGCCTACGCCGAACACACGCTGCGCGCGAACAGTTCGGACCTGGCCGAGATCAGCCTGCGCCAGCGGATCCTGCGCAACGTGGACAACCTGAGCCTGAAGACCACGCTGTTCGGCCAGGAACTGGACATGCCGGTGATCCTCAGCCCGGTGGGCCTGACTGGCATGTACGCACGACGTGGCGAAGTGCAAGCGGCCAAGGCGGCGGCAAACAAGGGCATTCCGTTCTGCCTGTCGACGGTGTCGGTGTGCCCGATTGAAGAGGTGGCGTCGCAAAGCGCGCAGGCGATCTGGTTCCAGCTGTATGTGCTCAAGGACCGTGGCTTCATGCGCAACGCGCTGGAGCGCGCGCAAGCCGCGGGCGTCACCACACTGGTATTTACCGTGGACATGCCAACGCCCGGCGCGCGTTATCGCGATGCGCACTCGGGCATGTCCGGGCCGTTCGCGGCACAACGGCGCATGCTGCAAGCCGTCACCAAGCCGCAATGGGCCTTTGATGTGGGGTTGATGGGGCGCCCCCATGATCTGGGCAATATCTCCAAATACCTGGGCAAACCCACTCACTTGGAAGATTACATCGGCTGGCTGGCGAACAATTTCGACGCCTCCATCAGTTGGAAAGACCTGGAGTGGATCCGCGAATTCTGGAAAGGCCCGATGATCATCAAAGGTATCCTCGACCCCCAGGACGCCAAGGACGCGGTGAGTTTCGGCGCCGATGGCATCGTGGTCTCCAACCATGGTGGTCGCCAGCTGGACGGCGTGCTGTCCACCGCCAAGGCCCTGCCTCCGATTGCCGATGCCGTGGGCGATGACCTCACGGTGCTGGTGGATTCCGGCATCCGTTCCGGGCTGGACGTGGTACGCATGCTGGCCCTGGGCGCCAAGGCCTGCCTGCTGGGTCGCGCGACAGCCTATGCGCTGGCCGCCGACGGCCAGCACGGCGTGGAAAACCTGCTGGACATCTTCGCCAAGGAAATGCGCGTGGCCATGACCCTCACCGGTGTGACCTCCATCGCGCAGATCGATCGCTCCACCTTGGTTTAACCCTGCTGCTCGACGATCCCCGCGGGCCTGGCGGCAAGACGGTGGTGCCGGCGGCCGTCTGGCGTCCCATGGCGCCATGGGCAGTGGTGTGCGGGTGATGGGCGGCGCTTATTTTATCTGTGGTGTCATTCCGGCGTTGTTTATTCGCGATAAACAGTGCGAACCACAGAAACTTCAAGACCACCGCCGAGTTGCCAATTAACTGGCGTCATCCTTCAGCGACTGTTTTTGGCGGTAAAAACAGTCGATTGATTTATAAGACTTTTTATTAAGTTGAACCTCTCTGGCATGAATCTCGCTCTAACTCTGTTCTAGCAGGTAAGGCGATGACAAGACGTGCGGCAGTGCCCAGGGGTTATAACCCATTGCAAAGCGGTCTAGACTGTTACCTATGTTTTACGGAACTGAAGGAACAGTAAGACGCTTGGCACTCGCCACTCTCATTGAGCCTGTAAGACAGCCAAGTGCTTAGAGGCCGATCGTTTATGAAAACACCCACCCAGACCAACGCAATTGACTTCGATACTGCCAAATTGCAACGCCTGGGGTTTGGTCAACCATCTCTCGTACCACGTCGCCCCACCACCCTTGCCCAACTTCGCCAGCAACTGGGCCTGCAATTGCAAACCAGCCTGGAGCCGGAGCGCATCCTCGGGGTGTTCTTCCGTGAGATCCAGCGCCTGGTGCCCTTGGACGCCTTGCAATACCGCCATCAAGCCAGCGATTTGCGCCTGGAGTTCGGCCATCGTGGCCACCATTCTGTGAGTTACAGCCTGAGCCATGAAGGCGAGCACCTGGGCGAGCTGATCTTTCGTCGCAACCAGCGCCTGGCGGAAGAAGAACTCGGCCAACTCGAATCCCTGCTGGCCACCCTGCTCTACCCGATGCGTAACGCCCTGCTCTACCGCGCCGCCACCCGCAGTGCCTTGCGCGACCCGCTGACCGAGACCGGCAACCGCATCGCCATGGACCAAACCCTGCAACGGGAAATCGACATGGCGCGCAGGCACCTCAACCCGCTGTCCTTGCTGATGCTGGACATCGACCACTTCAAGACCATCAACGACACCCACGGCCACGCCACTGGCGATAACGTGCTGCGCGCCGTCGCCGCGGCGATCAAAGGCCAGTTGCGCAATGTGGACATGGTGTTCCGGTTTGGCGGGGAAGAGTTTCTGATCCTACTGTCCAACACGGGTCGCGATGCGGCGGCGATGGTTGGCGAACGCCTGCGCCAGGCGGCACAGACCCAGGATTACTGGGCGGATGACACGCGGATTGAATTGACGGTGAGCCTGGGTTGCTCGACCTTGCTGGCCGCTGAGTCCGCCGAAAGCCTGCTGCGTCGGGCCGACAGCGCCTTGTACGTGGCCAAGCGCGAAGGGCGTAACCGCCTGGCGATGGCGGGGTAAGCCCCCGCCATCACCGTTACATCACGCTTCGCTGACGACCCGCGCCTGGCGCTCGCGCACCACGGCCGGAGCTTTTTCTTTCTCCAGACGCATGCAGCTTTCCAGGAACAGGTACATGTAGTCGTAGCTCTTGCACACGGCTTGGCGCAGCTCCGTCTGCAATTCCTTGGACGGGTTCATCCCGGCCAGGGTGCAGATGATTTCCAGCGCTTCCCATGGGTGCGCATCGTCATACTGGGCGTGCATCTTCAGCCACTTCATCGCACGCTTGCGCTCTTCCTCGGGGAAAGCCGCCGCATAGACGCCGGTCGAACACACCACGGCGGACCATTCCCCGGTAGCCCCTTCGATCGCATAGTTGGTCGCGGCAATGGCCACGATCAGCGAATCGGCGGAGCTGGTGTGCCAGCACCAATGGCTCAGCGCATGCAACTCCGGCGGCACGTTCTGGGCCTGCAGGTCCTCTAGGCTGACCCCGTGGGCACGGGACCAATGCACCCAATAGTCGGCGTGGTTGAGTTCCACACGAATATTGCGCATCAGCCAGCGGCGCGCCATATCCTCCCCAGGATGGCGGGCAAATTTGGTCTTGGTGAGGTTCTGTGCCATGTACAAGGCAAACTGTTCCACCACAGGCCAGCCACCAATCAGGTAATGGCGCATGGTCTTGGCACTGAGCGAGTTGTCGCGCATGCGCTGGTACAGTTCGTGTTCGACAACGCGGCGCTTGCTCTCGCTACAGTCCAGGATCAGTTTCTGAGCCCAGGCCGGATAACTGGAGGCTTCCATAAGCGGGCCGGTTCTGATGAAGGTGTCGATCACTGTTAAGGCTCCTTTTTAAGTGTGATTGTACAGACCAGCAAATGTTTCAGCGGAATGTGCCGGGCGCCTTGAATAACAGAGGCTGCGGCCGCACAGGTCGACACTGCAAGCTATCAAAGGTAAACAATTGCGGTCGTTCAATCAGGTAGCCCTGAGCGTAATCCACACCAATTTCGAGTAATGCCTGTTCGATTTGCGGTGTCTCGACAAATTCAGCAATTGTGCGCTTACCCATGACGTGGCCGATGTGGTTGATCACTTCGACCATCGCGCGGTTAATCGGGTCGTCCAGCATATCCTTTACGAAACTTCCATCGATCTTCAGGAAGTCTACAGGTAAATGTTTGAGATAGGCGAATGAGGACATTCCGGCACAAAAGTCATCCAGCGAGAAATGACAACCTAAGGCTTTGAGTTCATTAATAAAGCGGATCGCACTACCCAAGTTTGCAATAGCACTGGTTTCGGTTATTTCGAAACAGATCATGCCCGGCGGAATAGTGTATGTATGAAACTTCTCACGTAAAAAACCGAGGAAGTCATCATCCCCAATGGTGATGCCTGACAGGTTGATCGCACACATGGCCATGGGAAGCCCCGGCCGCTCCTGCATGCACCGGTTGATGATCTTGAACACATTTTCCACCACCCAGCGGTCCAGGGACGTCATCAGACCGTAACGCTCGGCGGCGGGGATAAAGCTGTCGGGCAGGATGATGCGTCCGGCCTCGTCGTGCAGCCGCAGTAGGATCTCAATATGCCCATCGCCACCATTGGTCTGCCCGAGGGGCGAGATTTCCTGGGCGTACAGGCAGAACCGGTTCTCTTCCAACGCCATGTGCAGGCGCTGCACCCAGGCCATTTCGCCAAAGCGCAGCGACAGTTCCGAGTCGTCGGCGTGGTACACCTGCACGCGGTTGCGGCCCTTTTCCTTGGCCATGTAGCACGCCATGTCAGCGGCGCGCAGTGAGGTTTCCAAGGTGGTCGGGGTGTGCCCCAGGTGCACCAGGCCAATGCTGACGGTGGTCATGAACGGCCGGCCCTTCCACACAAAGTGCAGGTTTTGCACGGTGTGGCGCAGGCTCTCGGCAATCTTTTCTGCCACCGCCGCCGGGCAGTTTTCCAGCAGGATGCCGAATTCATCTCCGCCCAACCGCGCCAGGGTGTCGCCTTCGCGCAGGTCCGACTGCAGCAGCGCACAGATATGCCGCAGCAACTCGTCCCCCGCCGCGTGGCCGCAGGTGTCGTTGACCAGCTTGAACTGGTCGAGGTCTAGGAACATCAATGCATGGCGCCCGCCATTCTGCTGGGCGGTGGGATGCAGTACCTGTTCCAGGCGGAATTCGAATTCGCGACGGTTGGCCAGGCCGGTCAGGGCGTCGTGGGTCGCCTGCCAGGACAGGTTGGCGATGTATTGCCGCTCCTGGGTCATGTCATGCAACACCAGCACCGCCCCCGTGACCTTGCCGGTGCTGCGGATCGGCGCGCCCACCAGCGTCACCGAGACCGTGCTGCCATCCAGGCGCTGGATGGTTTTGGAATGCTCGCTGCCGCCGCTGAGTTGGCCCTTGACGATATGTTCGATCAGGGTAAAGCCGTCTGGTTGCGCATTGTCATCCAGCAGGTTGAACAGCGCAGCCAGGGGCAGACCTTGAGCCTGGGCCGAATTCCAGTGGGTCAGCGCTTCGGCCGCCGGGTTCATGTAGGTGATGGCGCCGTCGACATCGGTGGTGATCACCCCGTCGCCAATCGACTCCAACGTGATCTGCGCACGCTCTTTCTCTTGTTGCAGGGCGTCGGCAAACGCGTGGCGCTGGGTCAGCAGCTTATGGGTGCGCAACAGTGCCAGCACGATCAGCCCCAGGGCCGTGGCCAGGTTGGTGATCAGCAGCAACCGCAGGATCATCCGCGAGCCTTCGCCCAACGCATCACTGAACGCCTTGGCAGCCGGCGTCACACCTTCGTTGATGCCAACGATATGTGCTTTCCACTGGCGTACGTCGTTGGCGCTGACCTGATCACGGGTGATCGCGCCGTGCATTTCACGGGCGAGGTCATCCAGTTGCATCAGGTAGCCATCGCCCACTGCCCACAACTCGATGGCTTTTTCCAGGTAGCTGAAATGACGAAAGTTGAGGTACAGCCAGATCAGGTTGGACACGTCATCCGGGTGGTTGCCGCCCTTGAGAATACCCAGGCGTGCGGCGCTCAGGTCAGGGGTAGGACGGTCCAGGGCAGTGCGCAGTTCGTGGCCGCCCTGAGGCACGGCAATGGCCTGCTGATATTTGAGGTAAGTGGTTTCGTCGCGGCTATCGGCGTACAGCGTCAAGTAATAGATGGCGTCCTTCTGGCCTTTGGACCACAGGCTTTCACCGGCCACATAGCCACGCACTGCCGAAAGCACGTAGAGACTGACGCAGCCCAACAATGCCTGGAACAGTACAACGGCGATAAAGGGCCAGACGATGCCCAACAGTTTTGGCGTTCCGAGAGTCCGCTTTTGCTTCATGAAGTCCCTTGCACATGCACTGCTGGATACGCACGCGAATATCCGCTTCCGATAGCTCAGCCCAGGCTAAATCAACGCACTTGTTGCAAGTGTCCATAGAGTTTGGCGTACAAGCCGCCATCGGCAATCAATTGCTGATGATCACCGTCCTCGGCAATATGACCGCCGTCGAACACCAATACTCGATCTGCCTGCTTAACCGCCGACAGGCGGTGGGCAATGATCAGTGTAGTACGCCCGCTCAGGAAGCGTGCGAGCGCCTGATGCAGGTTGTACTCGGTGGCGGCGTCCAAGGCGGAAGTCGCTTCGTCGAGGATCACGACCTTCGGCTCGGCCAACACCATCCGCGCAATCGCCAGGCGCTGACGCTGCCCGCCGGAAAACCGCACGCCGGAACGCCCCACCACACTGTCCAAGCCCAAGGGCAGTGACTTGACGGTAGCATCCAGTTGGGCGATTTCCAGTGCCTGCCAGCACGCCTGGTCACTGCGCTCACGGCCCATGGTCAGGTTGGCGCGCACGGTGTCATTGAACAATGCAGGGTGTTGCAGCACCACGGCGACATTTTCGCGAATCGTCTCCAGGCCGATTTCCTGCTGGGTGGCACCACCAAAACGGATGGTCCCGGCCTGGGGCGTGTAGAGGCCGAGCAAGAGTTGCACCAAGGTACTTTTGCCACCACCGCTGGCGCCGACGATTGCCACCTTCTCGCCGGGGGCGATGGCCAGGTTCAACTGGTCAAGCACCAGGTCTTCGCCATAACCGAAATTGAGTCCACGCACTTCGATGCCGACGGTCTCACGCCCAACGAATGGGTCTTCGCCCCCGGCGTATTGCGGCTCATCAGCACGCGCCAGCAACTCATTGATCCGCGTCAGCGCCCCGCCCGCCGCGTAGTACGCGTATTGCAGATTCAGCAACTGTTCCACCGGGCCAATCATGAACCACAGGTAACTGAACACCGCGAGCATCTGGCCGATGGACAGGTCGGAGAACAGCACGGTGAGCATGGCCGCTGCGCGAAAGATGTCGATACCGAACTGGAACAGCAAACCACTGGCGCGGCTGGAGGCGTCGGTTTTCCACTGGGAATGGATCGCGTAGTCGCGCACTTCCTGGGCACGCTGGCCCAGACGCCCCAGGAAGAACCCCTGGCGATTGCCAGCGCGGACTTCCTGGATCGCGTCCAGGGTTTCAGTCAGGGCCTGGGTAAAACGTGAAGTGCTGTCGTTTTCCAGCTTCTTCAGGTGTTTGACGCGCTTGCCCAACTGCACCGTGGCGTAGATCACCAGCGGATTGAACAGCAGGATCAGCAGCGCCAGTTGCCAATGCATCCACACCAGGATCGCCGAAGTGCCCACCAGCGTGAGCATGGCCACCAGGAAGCGGCTCAGTGTTTCGCCGACGAATTTGTCCAGCGTGTCGAGGTCGGTGACCAGGTGCGTGGTGACCGTGCCGCTGCCCAGGCTTTCATACTCGCCCAGGGAAATACGCTTGAGCCGCTCGATCAGGCGCACGCGGATGCGGTACACGATGTCCTTGGCCAGCCGCGCAAACAGCCGCGCCTGCACCACGTTGAACACCAATGCGCCGCAGCGCAGGAACAGGGTCACCAGCAGCATCAGCCCGATATAACCGGCCGCTTTCTGCCAGCCCAGCGGCAGCGCGTGGTTCATCACGTTGAGGGCTGCGTCGCCGTGGCCCAGCAGTACTTCATCCACCAGCAGGGGCAACAGCAAGGGGATCGGTACGCTGCACAGGGTCGCCAGCACGGCGACGCCGTTGGCGATCCACAGGGATTTCTTGTGACGCAGGGCCAGGCGGCGAATTTCCGCCCAGGTCAGGCGATCGGTGCGCTGGGCGGGTTCATGCACAGGTGGCTCGCTCCAGCCATCGGCCCAGCAAAGGCGACAGCTCGGACAGCGGCTGGTAACCGTTGGTCAGCAAGGCCAGTTGACCATTACGCTCGGCCAGCAGCGTCGGGAAACCGGCGATGCCCAGGTCCTGCACCCAGGTGAAATCGGCCGCCGTGGCCGCATGCTGCTCGGCGCGGTCGAATTCGCCGGCGAACTCGATACGCGGGATCCCCGCCTGCTCGGCGAGTTCCACCAACACGCTGGCGAGGGTCACGTCGCGGCCTTCGACATAGAACGCACGCTGGATCAGCCCCAGCAGCTTCCAGGCGCAATCCGGCGCCAGGCTCCGGGCGGTGACAATTGCCCGGCACGCCGGCTCCGTGTCATACACAAAACCGTCGGGCAACGCGCCTTCACGTTTGAACGGCTGGCCGGTAGCGTCAGTGACCGCCTGCCAATGCTCCAGAATGTAGCGCCGGGTGGTCGGCTCCAGTGCCGCGCCACTGCCGGTACGCAAGCCGCCCACCACCAGGTGCAGCTCCACACCGGCCGCCTGGGCCTGCTCCACCAACGCTTTGGCCACCGGGGCAAAGCCCCAGCACCAGGAACACATCGGGTCCATTACATAGAGCAGGCGCGCGGACATGGCTCAGGCCTCGGAAGGAGTTTGCTTGTAGTTGAAGCCAATCGGGTGCGGCAGGTTGCGGGCCTTGGCCAGCTCGATCTGCTTCTGCCGGTCGATCGCACTGCGACGGGTCTTCTCCGGCAGCTTATCCCAGCAATGCGGGCAACTGATGCCCGCCACATAATGCTCGGAGGCGCGGTCGTCGACACTGACGGGTGTGCGACAGGCATGACATTGATCGTAGTCGCCTTCGCTCAAGTCGTGGCGCACGGTCACGCGATTATCGAAAACAAAGCAGTCGCCCTGCCACTTGGTTTCTTCCTGCGGCACCTCTTCGAGGTACTTCAGGATGCCACCCTTGAGGTGATAAACCTCGTCGAAGCCTTCGCTGAGCATGTAGCTCGACGCTTTCTCGCAGCGAATGCCGCCGGTGCAGAACATGGCGACTTTCTTGTGCTTGGCCGGATCGAAGTTGGCTTTGATGTAGTCGGGAAATTCGCGAAAACTGGTGGTTTTCGGATCGATCGCGCCTTCAAAGGTGCCGATGGACACTTCGTAGTCGTTACGGGTGTCGATCAACAGCACCTCTGGGTCGCTGATCAGCGCGTTCCAGTCCTTCGGGTCGACATAGGTACCGACTTTCTTGTTCGGATCGACGCCTTCGACGCCCAGGGTCACGATCTCTTTCTTGAGCTTGACCTTGGTGCGGTAGAACGGCTGGTCGTCGCAGTAGGACTCTTTGTGGTCGATGTCGACCATGCGCGGGTCGTTCTTCAGCCAGGCCATCAGGCCGTCAATGCCTTCGCGGCTGCCGGAAACGGTGCCGTTGATGCCTTCTTCGGCGATCAGCAAGGTGCCTTTGATGCCGTTGTCGACCATCGCCTGCAGCAGTGGCTCGCGCAGGGCGACGTAATCTTCGAGGGTGACGAACTTATACAGTGCCGCCACGACAATCGGTTGAGTCATGGGTGTTCTCTCCAGGTGGCTACCCTCGTAAGGGGTGAACCGGATGCTAAAAACGCGAACCACGTCGCGCGGCGCGCATTCTAGCAAAACCGCGACGCCACCGCATCGACACTCCGTTAACGATATTTCCCTGACACGCTCACGCCTTTGGCTGACCTCGGCCCGAGCCACCTGCGTGATAGCGTCTTGCGTCGCCCAGTGGATCCACCTTTGGGCTCACAGGAAGATCGATGACATGGAAACCTTAAACCGTTCGTTATTGGCCAGGCTGGTGGAACAGCCCGTTACTCCAAGTGTTGGGAAGGTCGACTTCACTACTGCCATGGATCTGCTCCGCTTCACCAGCGTCTTCGACATCGTCGAGCTGCCCGAGGCCGAGTTCATCCGTCGACTGGCCCAGTACAATGATGACGACGGCGCCCAGGCTTATACAAACGCATGCTCCTACACCACTCAGTTGCAATGGCTGTACGACCAACAACCATTGAACACCCCTCATGCCCGTAGCAAACGCGACCTTGAGCCGAGCGCGCCCAGCCTGCTCAATGAGGACTGGGGCAATGCCTGCCACCCCGATGCCATCGCCGCTATCGATTCGCCTGTCGCCTACCTGCGAGCACTGTTTCTTTTTGCAACTCAGCTTGAAAAAAACGGCAAGGGAACGAAAACCAAAATCCTCTTGAGCCAACGGCGCCCAGAGCTGAAAAATTTACCGATTGACCACGACACGACCTTTGCCCAGCGCCCGCTGCTGACGCTGATCGATGACATGTTGCGCAAACAGATCAAACTCCATCACCCGCAGGAGAAGGTGCGCGCGCTGCTCAGCAAGCAACGCTACCCCTTGACACTGCCTTACCACCATCATCACCTTCAATGCCGCCTGGGACTGTCGGGAACCCAGCACGCCTTGGGTGAATTGAATTATCGAATCAGCAAGCGGCTGCCGTTTGACGATGCCGGCAGCACACGGTATGGCACGGTCAAAGCGCGCAACAATGACGTGCAATGCCTGCTAAGCGAACTGAATCCCCAACAGCAAGAACTGTTGACGCAGCCACACGTCACGGGAAGCACACTGTTTGAAACCTACTTTGGCAGACCCAGTGCTCCAGAAAACCTTGACGACTTTCTGAAATGTACGGCGCTGGACACTACCCAGTTACAAGCCCTCCTGGCGCAAAACAGTTTCGCCGCCCATGCCTCCCTCTCGGCGTCTAAACAGTTGCTGACCTATGGTGCCCGCTATGTCAATGGCACAGACCGCCTGCCCAAGCTAGAGGTTGGCCAATCCGCCGACGGGAAAACAGCGACACTACTCAATACCAGCCTCGATCGGTTCGACCGTCTGCATCGGATGATCCGCCTGCAAAAGTGGATCGATCTGCCATTCGCCGAACTCGATACGCTGATCGTCAGCACCATGATGCTTGAGGGCACAGCCAACGCCGATCTTCAGATAAGCCACACCACCCTGCGCGCACTGGGGGTCTACCGCTACCTTCGTGGGCGCTACAGGCTCAAGCCGCTGGAATTTTCGGCGTGGCTGGATCGCCTACCCGTGCAGGCCAGCGCCAACGAGCCTGCCTTATTCGATCAGGTGTTCAATCGCACACTGTTGTCCGAGCGACCGTTACCGCTGGACGACCAAACCTTCGATTCGCATACCCGCCAGCAGCTTTGCGCCGCGTTGGCGTTGAGTGATACACCGGACTCGCTGCAACTGCTGACAGACGCGTTCCCCAACCCTCTCCACAGGAACCTGGTCACGTACTCCGGGATCTATCGCTTGGCACGCATTGCCCAGGTTTTCGGCCTTTCTGTCTTGCACTGTAAACAACTGGCCGACCTGCTCGGCCCGTCCACCTGGAGCAAGCTGGCCAACCCCACATTAAGCACCGAGATGGATTTTCTCGATGTGCTCATGCGATTGGACTGGGCCGTCACCTGGCTCAGGGACAATGACACCAGCGTTACGCAGTTGCGCCAGCGATTACTGCTGGAACCCGTCGCTGATAACCCGGCGCTCAAGCGCTGGGTCGATTTACTCCCAAAGGGACTTGAGGCGTGCATCCAACAGTTTTTGGAAAACCCGGCGCCGGCCCTCTACAGCAATGAGCTTAAGCGCTACTACAGGCTACATTTCAAAAAAACGGACACTGAGCCCACCCACCTGATCCTGCTGGCGCCGGATATCACCACGCTGTTGCCGTTGCCGGTTAACAGCACGTCACTGCGTCAATTACTGATCAACCCCCATTGGCTGGACAGCGAAAAATCCCCCACAGAACTGGTCGAGCTGAGCCTGGGCACGCTCTATCTGTTGCAGCGTTTCAGAGACTGCTGCGAGAGGTATGGCCTGGCACAGGACAGCCTATTGGAGTATTTCGAGAGCGCCAACAGCAACGGGTCTCAAACCCTCGATACCCGGCTAAGTCAATGGTTGGGGTGGGACGAAAAAGAACTGAGGGCGCTCACTGAGACCTTGCCCACACACAGGGTCAAGTCCATGGACCAGCTGGATTGGATCATGCGCTGCCGGCAAGCCTGCACCATCACCCGCCTCGCCAGCCAAATGCTGCTCGACGCCAGCGAGCTGGATACCGCCAGCGACTTCAATAAATGGAAGCTCGTGGGCGAAGCCATCATCGCCGCACGTCAGTAAAGGCTTTCTCTCAACCAGCAGACTCAAGGAATGATCATGTCTGAGACCCTCGACCAGCACCTCAGTGAAGCCTGGCGTGATGCCATGCTCGCCTACTATCTGGCCCATTGCATCGACACCGAGCTTAAAGACTCGCTGCGCACCCCCAACGACCTGTACGACTACTGGCTATTGGACGTTCAGATCAGCCAGGCGGTACCGACCAGCCCGGTCGCCAGTGCGATCACCAGCCTGCAGCACTACATCAACCGGATTCACTCGGGCCTCGAACCGGGTTATGAGACCCAGGGCATGTCGCCCCACGAGAGCCTGGCCTGGCAGAAGTCCCTGCACACCTACCCCCTGTGGAGCGCCAGCCAGCAACTGCGCTATCACCCGCATAACTTTCTCGACCCCACACTGCGTGAGGACAAGAGCGAGAGCTTCCAGCAACTGGAAAACGACCTCAACCAACATCGAATTCAACCCAACACTGTGCAGAACGCCATACAAGGCTATTTGTCACGGTTCGAAGGGATCGCCAGTATTCATACGCTCAATGGCTACATTGACGGCAATGTCGCGCAGTTGGATACCAGCACCTATTACTTCGTCGGCAAGTCCGCCACCGACAACCTCTATTATTGGCGTTCACTGGACCTGTCCAAACGCTCCACCGGCAAGCCTGACGCGCCTGCGCCCCTGGCCTGGACAGACTGGGAACCCGTCAACCTGACGTTTTCCGCCGATACACCCGATCACAGTATTCGCCCGGTCCTGTTCAATCATCGGCTGTTTATTGTTTGGGCCGAGAGCATCAAGCCTGCGCCCTACCAATCCTTCAAGGCACAGGGAAACGGCAATGGCGACTACGAGGACAACGGCGACGACGAAAAACAACGCCAGACTGAGTGGCTGAACAGCCGGTTCGTGAAGTTTCGCCTGTGTTTTTCCTATAAAAAACTGGATGGCACCTGGAGCCTTCCGCACACAGGCCTGGAAGAGCACTGCGTTACGCGGGGCATCAACGCACTCACGTCGGCGCAACTTATCAGCATCACGCAGACCGTTGCCGTGGTTGATAGCCGCGCCCCTCACACCCTGTTCCTGGGAATAAGGGCCAACACCCTGAATCATGGCAGCGACCAAATGGGCGATTTTTTCCAGGCCATCAGCGTCGATCAGTCACTGGGTATAAAAATCGTCGCTTCTGCGGGCAGCCCTGGCCGATACAAGATCGTGCCGGGCTCAGACGTCGCTCAGGAAACCATCAGGTTGCTGGAAGCCTATGAGGCTACAAAGAACACGCCACTGCAGACCGCGTTGTTGGGTGGCGCCGACCCGGGCAACGTATTTTCCAGCGTGTTACTCCCTCCGTTTGCCCACCAATACTTCCGCCTGTTTTTCGATATAAACAAGGACAACTTACAGTTCAAGACACGCGTAGCGCTGGAGCAGGACAAAAGAACCGTAACCTTAGCGGCTCAAGCACTCGAGACCGAACACCAGAAGACGTGGGACTTTGAATTCAGAAGCAAGGATATAGAGGCTGCCGATACCGCCACCACAAGCTTTGATCCGGTCACCAAAGAGTTCGTCTTCACCTCGAAAACCATTCAGCCCTTTCTGCAGACTTACAGCATCACCCTTGCATCCCAGTACTCCGCGTTCAGCATTACCCTGGTCACCAAATCTGCGTTGCATGACCCGACCTCATTCGAAGTTGAACTCATGAGCGGCTCGAACATCAGGATCGACTGCGCGATACACCCCGTCGGAAGCGCCACCTACCACTCGATGTTCTTTAAAAACCCCAGGACCGGAAAAAGCTTTTCCAACGCCATCTATGACAAAAACTCCATATTGTTGAACCTTGTGGGGCAGATGAACACGATGCCGGACATGAGACCGGGACAACAAAATCAAGTTAAGCCCGTCACTGAATACTCCCTGGCCGGGAAGTTTCTCAACAAAAATGCATTCCTCCACTTATATACCCATCATCAGGATCCCTTCCTGGCGATACTCGACCGCTACAGCGGCTACGCCCTGCCAGGTGATGAGGCCGCCAACAAAAAACTGCACTTCATGAATGACCTGAGGCTTGAGTCCGTCAACACTTCCATGCCCAAGGTGCGTTTTTACAAGCACGTCATCATGCAGTCCAAACTGGAAGACGTACCCACCCCGCAAGCCATCAATAACAACACCGCCCGAATCCTTAACTTTACGGACGTCGAACACGAAAGCCTGGCGGGCGCGTTCCCAGAATTAGCAACCGGGCATCTGGCGAGTACACGGATAACGTTACCCGATGAGCAAACCGCATCAGCCATCACGGTGATCCATGGCGTCATCACACTGGAGAGTCAAGAGAATGAGGTGAAAGTCCTCGGCTATGCGCTCAAGGCTGTCAAATGCACCCTCGACACATCCCTTACCGTCGACGAGCCTGCCCATTCCCCCCGCATCATGCGCCAGCAGCAAACAACCGGAGAGACGGTCGAATCCATTGATTTTTCCACAAGCTTCGTCCGGAAGATCCCGGCAATCCGACTCAATACCAGCGTTGCGCGTCAATTGATCCAGACTGCCTTGCTCAGCTTCGACCCCTTATTTTTACGGTCCCCTGAGGATTGGACGGAACCGGCATTGACGGCTGACGCCTCACGCGTGCCCCTGGACTTCCAGGGTGCGCACGGCAAAAGTTTGCGGGAGCTGTTCATCTATTTGCCTTGGACCCTCGCACATTGCTTCAACCAGCAACAGCAATACGCTCAGGCTGAAACCTGGTTGCACTACTTGTTCGACCCTCGCCGAACAGACGCCGGGGCGCTGAGTGTGTTGCTCAGCAAAACCGTTGAGCTGAGCTACGCCTGCCAACACCCCCAGAGCCCGCATTACCTGGCTCTCAGTTTTCCGACCTACCTTCGCAAGGCGTTGTACCTCCTCAATGTGGATATTCTGATCAACCGGGGCGATGCGGCCTATCGCCAGGTAAGCCCCGACAGCCTGGCCGAAGCCAAACTCTGGTACATCCAGGCGCAGAACCTGCTCGGCCTGCGCCCGACAATCACACGTGCCGATGCCTGGACCTCGCGCACATTGCGCACACTGGCGCAAGCGGACTCTCCGGCAGTACGCCAGTTGGAACAACAGCCCGAATACACCGCGCTACTGTCCCGGCAATGTGAAACCACCGGGCAACGTACCTGGCTCACGGACAGCCCCTACTTTTACCGCCCGTTGAACACGCAACTGGTCACACGCTGGGACACATTGGAAAGTCGCCTGCATGGGCTGCGCCATCATCTGGACATTGCCGGCAAGCCGTTGCGCCAAACCCTCTTTGCGACCCCCTTGCCCCCCGCGGCCCTGCTGACGCGAAACGCACAGAGCGCCACGGGTGGCGCCAGTGCCCTGTCACCGGTCCGGCCTGAAGTGGGTCACTACCGGTTCCAGGTCATGCAGGGGCATGCCTTGAGCGCAGTCGACAGCCTGGCGCAGTTCGGCACCACGCTACTCACGCTGATCGAGCGCAAGGAACAGGCGCACTACCTTGAGGTGCAGCAACAGAACGCCTGGCAACTCGCCGAGCTGGTGTTGACCCAGCAAACCCAGGCCCTGGCCATCGACGAAAAAAACAAAGACGCACTACGTCGCAGCCGCGCAATCGTCCACGGGCGACTGGACTTCCTGGCGCATCAGCTCAGCGAAGGCGTCAGCACCGGTGAAATGTCGGCCGGCCAACACTATCTGGAGAGCGCCGCCTGGGAGAGAAAAGTCGCGATTGCCGGCATGGGCGCCGGTGCCGCCATGCTCGCGCCCAATATCTTCGGTACGTCGTTCGGGGGGATGCGTTTTGAGGGCGCGTTCCAAGCCTACCAGGCCTTCGCCCAGGGCGAGGCCAACACCGCCCGCGCCAACGGTAACGAGCTGGAACGCACCGAGCAATTCAATCGTCGCGCCCAGGAATGGGCCTACGCCGAACAACAGGCCCGCCTGGAACTGGCCCAGATCGACGCCCTGCTGCTGGTGCATGCCGAGCAGGAAAAAGCCACTCGCCTGCAACTGCGCAGCGCCCACAGCGCATTGGCCCAGGCCAAGTCAGCCTACCAACTCCTCGGCATGCGCTTTACAGGGGCACAGCTTTATCAATGGCTCACTGCGCAACTGAGCACGTTCTATTACGCACTGTATGACAGCGTCCACTCCCTGTGCCTGGCCGCTGAAGCCTGCTGGCAGTATGAGACCGCCGAGAGCCAGCAGTTCTTTCAAGGTGAAGCCTGGCACCACGCCTCCCGAGGACTGTTGAGTGCTGAAAACTTGAAACTGAACCTGGTAAAAATGAACACTGCATACCTGCAGCACACGCCACGCGAGCTGGAAATCAGCAAAACCGTGTCACTGCGCCATCGCTTGATCGAGTGCTCGGTCATAACCGAGGGACAGGCGTCTCAAGCCGCCAAAACCTGGGTCGCGCACAAGGCGGGGCTGGTAAGCAGCGGCACGATTGGTTTTTCCCTGACCCAAGCGTTACTGGATGAGGACTATCCTGGACACACCCTGCGACGGATCAAGCACGTCAGCGTCTCACTTCCCGCCACGCTGGGGCCTTATGAAGACATCAAGGCGACATTGACCCAAACCAGTAATAAAATTCAGATGCCTGATGGCATCACCAAAAACGACTTCAGGGCACACCAGCAAATCGCCTTGTCACGCGGGCTGGATGATAACGGCCTGTTTACCCTCAGCTTCGACAACGATCCACGTTACCTGCCATTTGAATACACCGGGGTCATCTCCAACTGGATCCTGGAGTTCCCCAATCCTGCCCGGCAAAAAGCCGTCCTTGAATCAATCAACGACATTGTCATTCACCTGCGCTACACCGCCAGGGTGCCGGCTGCCAACGGGAGCCGGGCATGAACGACGATACACTCAACCTGCAGGTCAATACCCCGGCCCTGCCCAAAGGCGGCGGTGCCATTCAAGGCACCGGCAAAGGCTGGGGCGATGTCGGCGCCAGCGGCATGGCCACCTTTGAGATTCCCTTGCCGGTTTCTCCCGCACGCAGCTATGCGCCAGCCCTGTCGCTGACCTACCACAGCGGCGCCGGTAACGGTCCCTTCGGATTGGGTTGGAGCGTGCCCCTGCCTGCCGTCAGCCGGCGTACTTCCCATGGCGTGCCGGCCTACACGGAGCACGACGTAATAGTGGGCCTCGACGCGCAAATATGGCTACCCGAACGCGACGCCGAAGGGGCAATCGTCAGCCGTCGCCAGACCGCGTTCAATGATTTGCCACTGACCATCGCCTACACGGTCACGCGGTACTTTCCCAGGCTCGAGAGCCGCTTCGACCGTATCGAGCACTGGCATAGTGCAACCGATCCAGCAGGCTTCTGGTTGATACAAAGTGCCGATGGCAGTCAGCACTTTTACGGGAAGACCCCATTGGCCCGGATTGCCGATCCGGACCGCCCGCACCACGTGGCGCAATGGTTGTTGCAGGAAAGCCTGAATGCCCACGGCGAGCACATTTATTATCACTACAAACAAGAAACCGACCCCTCGCGCTACCCGAGGGACTGTCGAGCCCAGCATTACCTGGAGCGCGTCTGCTACGGCAACTTCACCGCCAAGGAGCAGGAACAGCTCTACCTCTGGCAGACCGACGATAAGCCGGACATGGGTTGGCACTTTCAGTTGCTCTTTGACTATGGCGAACGTGACCTTGAACTGGATAAGCGGCCGACGTACCAGGCCACGCGGGAATGGCCGGCACGACCCGACCCCTGCTCGGATTTTTCGTTCGGCTTCGAGTTACGCACCCTGCGCTGTTGCAACCAGATGCTGATGTTTCACCACTTCCCCAAGGAAGCGCAAATGGGCGCCGACCCGGTGCTGGTCAACCGTCTGCTGCTGGAATACCGCGCACCCAGCCATGTCAGCCTGTTGATGGGAGTGCATGAGCAGGCGTTCGACAGCGCGGGCAATAGCGTGAGCCGCCCGCCGCTGGAGTGTTTTTACCAATCGAGCCAGCTCAAGGTGGACAAGAGCGGCTATCAGCCCTTCAGTTCGCTGCGCGGTCTGCATGACAGCGATCGTTATCAACTGGTCGATCTGTATGGCGAAGGCCTACCGGGTGTGTTGTATCGCGCTGACAAGAGTTGGTACTACCGTGAACCCCTCCGGCCGCAGCATACGAAAACCGGCGACGAGGTGATTTACGGCGAGGCCCGGGAATTGGCGCGGGTACCGGTCGCCGACAGCGCCCGGCCCATTCACCAGGCGCTGGCGGATGTGGACGGCGATGGCCGCCTGGACTGGCTGGTTGCCCACCCGGGAATGAGCGGCTTTTTCAGCCTGGACGAACAGCGCAACTGGTCAACCTTCACGCCGTTCGATGCGTTCCCGTCGGAGTTTTTCCATCCCCAGGGAGTACTCGCCGACTTGATGGGGACGGGACATCCCGACATTGCCATGATCGGCCCCCGTAGCGTGCGCCTGTATGCCAATCGCCAAAAAAAAGGCTTTGAACCCGCCATTGAGGTGTCTCATACGCTCGACGATACCCTGCCGATCATTTCTGCCTCGCCCAACGAACTGGTGGCCTTCAGCGATGTGCTTGCCACGGGCCAGCAGCATCTGGTGCGTATACGTCATAACGAAGTGAAATGTTGGCCAAACCTGGGTCGAGGACGTTTTGCCCAAGGGTTTGTGTTGGCCACGCTGCCGTTCCGTTATGAAATGTTCAAGGCAACCCATGTACTGCTGGTCGACCTGAATGGAGGTGGCGCTACGGACTTGCTGTATTTGAGCGCCGACCACCTGAGTATTTTCCTCAATAAAGGCGGCAACGGCTTCGAGGTACAGCCGATCAAAATCCCGTGGCCCGAGGGCGTGCGGTATGACGACCACTGTCAGGTCAACGTCGTCGACGTGACCGGCCTGGGCTGCGCTAGCCTGATCCTGACCGCCGCCCACCAGACCCCCATGCACTGGCGCTACGACTTTTTTACCCGAAAGCCCTGGCTGCTCCTGCACACCGACAACAACATGGGGGCTCAGGCCTCGATCAAGTATCGCAGCAGTGCCCAGGAATGGCTGGATGAAAAACGTGAGCGCCCCGCCGACGGCCAGCCTGCTCTCTGCCAATTACCCTTTGCGCTGCTGCTGGTCAGCCAACACACCCAGCGAGACGAAATTACCGGCAACCAACTGACCCAACGCTGGCGCTATCGCCAGGCGTATTACGACCGCACGGACCGCGAATTTCGTGGCTTCGGGCTTGTGCTGCAAACCGACACCGAAAGCAGCACAGACACACAACACCTCCAGGGTTTCAGCGCACCCGTGCGCACCAAAACCTGGTTTCATACCGGGCAATCCATCGACATGCCCACCCTCGGCCATAGCACTCACGACCCACAGGCCAAGGCCATGGGACGCACGCTGGTCAGCCGATACAAGGCGACGTCCGGGGCGCAGCCGCTGGATCATCACGACGACTTGATCAGCGATCCTGCGCCGTCGCTGGCACGCGAAGTGGCGCGCGCACTCAGCGGCAGCGTGCTACGGGTAGAGGTGACAGCGGCGGACCCGGCGCAAGACGCAGTGCCCTATACCGTCACGCAACAGCGTTATCTGATCCGTGAACTGGCGCCGAACAGTGCCCATACACCCTACTCCCGGCTACTGCCATTAGCCCTGGAGTCGATCAGCTATCAATATGAAGGGGTGGAAGATGATCCCGTGTGCCAGCACCAGATCAACCTGCGCTGGGATGCCTACGGTTACCTGGTGCACGGCGTCACCCTGCACTATGCCCGCCGTACAAACGCTGACAGCTCACCGCCCGCCGTGTTGATCGATGAGCATCACAAGCGCTGGTGGCACGATACCCATGACAGCGCGCAGCAGTTCTATTACCTGAGCGAAACGCTGGCACAGCACATTCATTTGGACGACGCACCGCACTGGCGCCTGGCCTTGCCCTACCGCCAACGACACAATGCCCTGGTGCTGGGCAAAGCCCCAGCGGCTGGCGGGTTAGACCTCAAGCGTATCGCCTATGAGGCGTTCATCGACAACCTCGACGGTCCATTGGCCGCAGGTGCCAAGCGTGAGCTGAGCAGCTTGTCGGTGCAACGCTATCGGCAAGCCGGTGGCCTCGGTAAAACCCTGGAGCCGGGCCTCGCCACTGTCCAGGCCTTGACCGATTACCTGGAAAGCGCAGAGCTGGATGACCAGGCCCTAAATGTCTACAAGGACATACCGGCGATGCCCAACCAACCTGCGGTGGACCTGGTGCAAAAGCTCAGCGACAGCGGCTATCACCCCATGGAGCTGTTTTTTCTCTTCCCCGGCGAGGTGCCGCCCAAGGAAAATCGCCTCTGGTCGATTCGCCGGCACTTTCCCCGCTATGGCAAGGCCACCCAGTTTTATCGGATAAGGGCGCTGCGGGCCACCGAGGCCCACGGTGAAACAACGCTCAAACATGACCCCTACATGTTGCAAACTGTGCGTGTAAAAATGCCCGACGGTTGTGTGACCAAAGCCGAATACGACTATCGATTGCTGCTGCCGACAAAAATTGTCGACCCCAATGGCAATATTCAAGAAGCGCTGTATGACGGTTTCGGGCAAATGCTCGTCAACACCTTTCGCGGTCGCGAGCAAAGCCTCAACGTGGGTTTCGACGCCTTGGAGCGCTACCGCCCGCTCAAGGATGTAACGCCCGGGTTTGCCATAGAACACGCGCAAAGCGTGTTGCAGAGCATGGCCCGCCTACACTGCTACGCCCCATTCAGTTGGATGGGCGCGGTCGACTTGGCCCTGGTCAAGCCAGAGTGGGTCGCCAAAGCCTACCTGCTCCCCAGCGGGCATATCCGCGCGGGCGCGAGGGCACGTCTGGGCGCACGAGCGCGCCAGGGTAGCGGTCGCCAGGGGCTCAGCGACAGCGACAAACAACTCAAGGCGTTGATCGACAACGCCCGTCGGACCCCGGTGCATGGGCTCATGTTGCAGGCCGACCGCTACCCGGACGATGCCGCCCAACAGATCCGCATGACCTTGACCTGTTGGGATGGTTTTGGTCGTACCTTGCAGACCAAGCAAAAGACTGAGTCAGGCCTGGCCAATGCGGTCGACGACAAGGGCAACCTGCTGGTCGATGAGGTGCCCGATAAGGCACCCGGCACCTTGAAAAAACAGCTGCGCCAAGTGCAAGCCGACCCCCGCTGGCGCGTCAGTGAGCGTGTCGAATACAACAACAAGGGCCTGGTCATTCGCGTCTACCGCCCCTACTTCGCCGACAAGCACGCCTACGTCAACGATCAATCCATGCGCGAACTGGGCCACTGCGACCGACAGTTCTATGACCCCCTCGGACGCCCGACACAGACACTGACCGCAGGAGGATTCATGCGGCGTACCACCTATTGGGCCTGGTACACCGTCAACGAGGATGAAAACGACACGGAGGGAGTACTCCAGGTAACCCCATTGACTGAACAGTAAAGCCTGGGCCAGCGTGGCCACCTCACCATTGCAAGGCGGCCACGCTGAACCGTTCAGTCAGTGCGTCGCCCGTATTGAACCCCTGGAGCGGGATAGTGAGCTGACCGGTTTGTAGCGACGCCAAAGGGAAGGGTCGGACCGCCAAGGGGCGTCAACCTGTTGTTTCTGATGATAGAACGTCACATGGCCTGGCACGCGCGATCGATGTCGATAAAGCCAGCGCAGCTCCGAACCCGCGAAAGAGGTCTCGGTCTTATTGATCACGTTGGCCATATCCAGATGATCAAGCGCAAAATGCACATGGCGAATACTCTGAGGGTCCGTCAGCGTTTTCAACGCTGACTTACTGGCGCGACTGACCAGCTTGCCCTCGAACGTACGCAAGCTCATGCCATGGTCTAAAAGGGTTTTCTCGAACGAATAGGTACCAGAAGAATAGTCACTCACGAATTTCTTCGCGAACGCTCGGTTGGCGGCGGTCGACGTACAGCCCGCATACTTCGACTTAATGGCGTCATAGAACTGCTGCGCGATCGGTGCGCCATGCACCTGGAGCTGTTGTTCAAACTCATCGTCGGTGAGCCTGCCCTTCCCGTACTCAACGTACACAGGGATGAGTTCTGTTTTCAACCTCGCCATCGCCGCGCCCATCTCTTCAGCCCCGAAATAGGTGACCATTGCGTCCCCACGTGCCGTCAGCTTTGACCAAAAGCTGCGGTAGCTCGTCACGGTGCTGCCCTTACCGAAAATGATGTCGCCTCGACTGGGTTGAAATTGCTCGCCAAACGACGCTTGCGTGCCATCGGCATCCGTGAATCGCAGGGGGTTGCCCAACGTCATGGCGTACAGATTCAGACCGTCCACATCACCCAAAGGGTCCGGGCTGATCCATCGTTGCAACCACGGCGCGTAATACCGCGATCCGTAGTAATACAGCCCTGTCGCGTCGCGCTCCTTACCCGCGTAGCGGCGAACCTGATAGGTAGCCCTCTGCGTACCGTTGGTAGCCCACCACGCCGTTGCGCCATAAGGATAATAATGTTCCTGGCTCAACAACTGCGCTTGCCCGTCCAGCTCCAGTAAATGGCTATTGAGGTGATCAAGGATACTGAACTGAAGCTGTTCTTCACTCATATCACTGGGGCCACCGGCCTCCCACTGCAACACCGTGGCCCGGCCGCCGCCCGTATCAATGTCCAGCACACTCAAGCGCTTGCCAGGTTGTCCATGCAGGTGCAAACCCGGCAAGTAACACGTGATATGTGTATGGGGTTTGCCAGCGACCTGCTGGCTTCTGATCTTGGCTGCCCGCTGGCCTTGGCCATCGTAGAGGTAACGTTCCACATCAGGATCACCCTGCGCGCGCCGCACCTGCGTCGCGTGGGTGAGTTGATTACTTACGTTCCAGCCTAACTGCTGGCCGCTGCCGAGTATTTGTTGGTTGCCGTTGGCATCAAACATCGTTGCCCATGGTTGCGGCGCTCCATCAGTGACCGACAAGGCGCGATTGCTGCCCACCGCTACATTCATGTCCCGGGTATAACCTGCTCCACTGCTCGGCACATGGCGAAGACGTGTCAAGTTGCCATTCTCATCGTAAGTGTAATGCTGGGTGTAATTGCGCCAGAGTCCGGGGGCGGTTGCACCGAACGTCACCCGCTCCGCAGTTGCCTGACCACCTCTGTTGCCGGCATTTTCCCGACCGCTGGCCTGGGTTAACTGGTACAAACTGTCGTACTGGTAACGACTGACCGCATCAATGCGAGCATTGCTGTGCCATTTAGTCGGCTGGGCCTGGTCGCTGAGGCTGAGGATGTTACCTACCGGATCGTACTCGTACACAAGGTCCTGTAGAGGCTTGGCGGCCTCGCCCTTGCGATACACCGTCAGCTGCAACAAACGATTATCTTCGGCGGCGTATTTCGCCCTCTTGGTGACGTCATTGCCCATCCGTTCGGACTCCACCAGACCGCTGGCGTTGTACACACGCTGGTTCATCAACACTTGGCGCGTGCCCCCGCGCAGGGTCAGCGCAACCTCCAGCAGCCAGCCTTGTTGCCCATAGCGCTGGTGCCGACGATTGCCCTTGGCGTCGATCTGCTCCAACAGCGCCCCCAAGGCATCGTAGCGCCAGGTCGTGGTATGGGCGTTGGGCTCTAGCTGTTCGGCTTGAGTTTCATCGCTCGGCGGCCAGTCAACTGTCGGAGTATCCATGCGAAACCGTCGAGTCTGCTTGATGACGCTCCCACCGATCCCGTACCCACCCATCCACAAAACACCGGCCGGGTCCGCATGACGAATCAGTCGACCACAACGGTTGCCAGCCCTCTCGGCGGGCGCGGCTGCCGCATAGGTCAGGCGCTCGACACAACGCCGCGCCGGCTGATCCGCCGCTTGTTCGAAGATGGCCAAGGGGCGCACCTGGGTATCGTACTCATAACACTGGTGAGAGCCTCGGGCGTCCCAGCGTTCCAGCACTTGACCGCCCCCGCCCAACAGTGACATCTGCCAGCCGGCGTCCACACTGTCGGTACACAGCAATTGCCCCGAGAGGCTGTAATACTGGCGCTGATTGGGGCGGACGCTGGCCGATGCCGACTCACTCAGCGCGTGCAGCCGTGGGTCCCATTGTTCCAGCAACCTCCCTTGGCTGCCAAACACCCGGCGCTCAATACGTGCGCGGGGCAGGTCCTGGGAGGTGTCACGATGATAGGCCACGCTGCGGACCGCCAAACCACGAGGATCAATGGCCGATAGCGTGGGCGTATGTTGGTGCAGGAGATGAGACATGGCGTAACAACCTGAATAGCAGACGATCAGCCAAGCCTAGAGATAGCTCACACGCACACGTGGTACTGAGCGCAATGTAGTGTGTCGATATATGAATGAGCCGCTGCGGCGGCCCATTCATCCTCCTACTTTGTAGGCCGCGGGCCTCGGCGCCAGCCCGCCTCCAAGGTCGAATACCCGCGCCTGGCAAACTGTACGAAAAAGCCACGCCATTCGGTCAGCGCAGAAATCATCCCGCGGGCCACCATCACAATGTTGCGAGTCACCCGGCCCTGGGAGGCCACCGGCGAGCCCGTCAGCGCAACGGCCAATGCCTCGACACCGGACGCAGCCCAATGCGTCCACACCTGATTGAACATTCTGCTCAGCCCTCCGTGCGCCGTCGCGACAGGGTCCGGCAGCTGCAGGGTTTGACCATGGGAGTCATGGGTGGCCGTCGGGTGACCTCCACGAATCATCGTTCCCATCGCTGCATCGTAGGCCTCTATTGCGGGTGTGACATTGGGCAGCATCAACGCAGGCACTTCCCCGCCGTATACCGTGTTGGCCACCGTTGCGAGGCCATAGGCCGCCGTTGCTCCGGCGGTGCGCGTGACCCTGCCGCGCAGGGGCGTGCTGCCCCAGGAGACGCCGGTACCGTGCCCACGAAGGACCTGCTGCACGAGTTCCCTGGAGAGTGCGCGTACATGCCCACCCAACCGCCGGACTGCCACCGGGTCCCAGCTGTGCTCGGCTTGATCACCTATCGAGTCGCCATAAACGGTATACCCCACACCCGCAGCACCCGCAAAAAGAGCGCCGATCTGTGGCGCAAATCGCGTCCAGTTACCCGCGACACCGGTGCTCATATGTGCCGTGGAGACGGCATCCAGCACCGCGACGGTAAGGCGCAAGATTTGGTTGCGTTGGGCGGTGGGCTGGATGTTGCTGAAGACCGCCAGATCGACACCTGTCGAAATAGCATTGGCAATATAGGTGGATAAACCATCGCGAATCGCAGCCGATGCGCCCGCCTGCATCCTGGGTCGAGCAATACGCGCCATATGCGCGAGCCTGCGACTGATGGAAAGCCTGCGCAGTTGTGTCTGCCGGGGCTGCTCCAAAGCCGGTGTCGCCGTCAGCCCCTGCTCATCGACCTTGGTAACGGGGTTGCCGCCGACCATGGCGTACAAATTCAAGCCATCGGCATCGCCGGTCGGGTCCGGGCTGATCCAGCGACACAACCACGGCGCGTAATACCTGAAGCCGTAGTAGGACAGCCCACTGGCATCGCGCTCCTTGCCCGAATAACGGATGAATTTATAGCTCGCCTCGCTGGCGCTTTTCGCCGCCCACCACGCGGTACCACCGTAGGGATAATAGCTTTCCTGGCTGAGCAGCTGTGCCTGCTCACCCAGTTCCATCGTGCTGCTGCCCAAGTGGTCGGACAAGCCATAACGGATCTGCACATCCTGGCTGCTCCCCGAAGGGTGACGATCCCAGAACAGTAGCCGGACGGTAAGGGTACCGACATCGAGGTTGAGTACATTCAGTTGCTCACCCGTTGCACTGTCATGGCGAATCTCCAACCCTGGCAAGTAGCGCACCTGCGCCGTATGCGACACGCCCTTGGCGTGGGTTACCCGGCGCTTGAGGATGCGTCGACCGGTTGCGTCGTACGCATAGCGCTCCTCATCGTCGTTTCCTCCCTCGCGCTGCACCTGGGTGATGCGCACCAGTTGATTGCGCACATCCCAGCCCATCCCATGATGGCCCTCAAACGCTTGCAGATTGCCGTTGCGGTCAAAGTCCTGCCCCCACCCCGACACGGCACTGCCATCGGCCTGCGGCATGAAATGATTACTGGTGGCGGCCACGCTCATCCGGCGCGTGAAACCCGTGCCACTGCTGGGCACATGCTGCAACTCAAGCAAATTGCCGGCCGCGTCATAGCTGAACTGTTGGGTGTAGCGACGCCAGACGCTGTCGTCAGTCGAGCCGAACTCCAGCCTTGCGGGTAACGCGGGTCCCCCCTGGTTGCCAGCGGTTTCGCGCCCGCTGGCCTTGGTCAATTGCGATAATGTGTCGTACTCATAGACGCAGGCCGAACTGATCCGGGTGTTGCTCGACCATTGTGTCGGCTGGGCAAGGTCGTCGATCCGCACAATGTTGCCGACGCAATCATAATCGTAGGTCAGGTCTTGCAGCACTATGCTCGCCGCCCCTTGCACACGGGCACTCATCTGCCGCAAGCGACCATCGGTTTCACGGTAAAGCAGGGTACGCACAACGCCATTCCCCGCGCGCTCACTGATCACTCGGCCCGCCGCATTGTAGCGACGCTGGCCCATCAGCGGCGTGCGCACGCCGCCCGTGGGCAACACAACGATGCTCGCCGGTTGGCCGTCAATGCCATAGGCATACTCAAGGCGATTGCCCTTGGCATCCGTATGATGCAAGCGCTCACCCAGCGCGCTGAAACCCGTTGAGGCCTGGAAATGCTCAGGTTCCAGGCGTGCGTCGCGTTGTGCATCGTCCAGCGGCCAATCCAGCGCCGCAGTCGCCTGCCGGAAGCGTCGAGTTTGCCGGACAACTTCTCCGTGCAGACCATACAACTCGTGGAACAACGAACCACCGCCGTCATCATGCCGAATCACCCGGCCACAGCGATTGTGTGCGGCTTCCTCAAGCGAGTGTGAAGCATAGGCAATACGCTCGACACACAGCGGTTGCTCGTCATTGGCCGCTTGCTCGAAAACGGCGATGGGCCGCACGTATTGATCGTAGTGATGCGCCTGATGAGCGCCCCGCCCATCCCACTCTTCCAATAACTGCCCGGCCTCACCCGGTAACGTGAGCCGCCAGCCGGCATCCACGCTGTCGATGCGCAATGCATTCCCGCCAAGGCTGTAGACCGTGCGTTGATTGGCCTGGGTGCCAGCCTCTGAGTGCGACAATTGCAACAGACGCGGATCCCACTGCTCGATCATCAAGCCGGAACTGTCAAACACCTGACGATGAATGCGCACTTGCGGTTCAGACTGTGCGCTTGAGCGGTGATACTCGACGTTACGAACAATCAATCCACGTGGGTCGAATGCCGTAAGTGAGGGAGTGTTTCGATGAAGTGAAATAGGCATGATTTCCTGACCCCAATGACACAATGGTCAGAAAAGCCTAAGGATCATGTCTTGGAGAAAGGAGGTATCAGGGTATGCAGGCATCAACCGGTCATCGCCGGTTGAAACCTGCAGACAACCTCAATGCCCGCCGGCGCAGGTCGGCGAGGCCGGGGCTGCGTCGATTTTCGCCCATTCTTCAGGCGTGTAGGTATGCAGCGCCAGCGCATGAAACTCGCTCATCAGGTCACCCAGGGTGGCGTAGACCTTCTGGTGGCGCTTGACGCGGTTGAGCCCATCGAACTGCTGGCTCACCAGCACAGCCTTGAAGTGGGTCTGCAACCCACGGCTGTGCATATGGCTTTCATCCAGCACGCTCAAGTGATTCGGGCCCAGTGCGGCAAGTGCCGTTTCGATACGCTGTTGCATGGTCATTGCCGGCTCCACTTACTTCTTGGCAGGGGCGGCGGGTTTCTTCGCCGGTGCCAGTTCGTTGGTCATGTCTTCCAGCAGCTTGTTCACCACCGGCACGGCGCTTTCCAGCTTGGCCTGGGTCATCTGGGCCGATTGCTGGGTCAGTTGCGGCATTTTTTCCAGGACTTTCTTGCCCAACGGCGACTGGTAGAAAGCAACCAGGTCCTTGAGTTCGGATTCGCTGAAGTTGGTGGTGTAGAGCTTGACCATGTCCGGTTTCAGTTTTGGCCAGCCGATAGCCTGGTCCAGGGCAGCGTTGGCCTTGGCCTGGTAGCTGTCCAGTACGGACTGCTTGGCGGCAGGCGCCTTGGTCTGTTCGAAACGCTGGGCGAACATTTGCTGCACTTGCATGTACACCGGGGTACCCAGCTTGTCAGCGTGGGCCAGGGTAAGGAAGGCTTCGGCACTGGCGTTGTGGCTGGCGGTATCGGCAAAAACCTGGCCGCTGGCGCAAACCAGAGCAACCGCGGTACAGATGGCACGAAGACGAGTCATCGAGTTTCCTTTTCTAGCAGGCGAGGTAAGACCCCAAGGGCGCCCATTCTGCGCCTAAAAAACCTTAGGGCTCAACCCCAGGCCTCGTAGGACAAGGATTCTCGGGGGATGAACCCGATGAAACGTCTTTTAGGGAACCCCACCGGTCGATCAAGGCCTAAACTGCGCAAACAGACCTGAAGGAGTGTGCCCGATGAGCCGTATCGAAACCGACAGCCTGGGAGAAGTCCATGTCCCGGATGACGCTTACTGGGGCGCCCAGACCCAACGTTCACTGGTGAACTTCGCCATCGGCGAACAGCGCATGCCCCTCGCGGTACTGCACGCCCTGGCCCTGGTCAAGAAAGCGGCGGCACGGGTCAACGACCGTAATGGCGACTTGCCCGCCGACATCGCCCGCCTGATCGAACAGGCCGCCGACGAAGTACTCGCCGGGCAACATGACGACCAATTCCCCCTGGTGGTCTGGCAGACCGGCAGCGGCACCCAGAGCAACATGAACGCCAACGAAGTGATCGCCGGCCGCGCCAACGAACTGGCGGGCAACCAGCGCGGTGGCAAGAGCCCGGTGCACCCCAACGATCACGTCAACCGTTCCCAGAGTTCCAATGACTGCTTTCCCACAGCGATGAGCATCGCAGCCGTCCAGGCTGTGCATCAGCGTTTGTTACCGGCTATCGCCACGCTTTCCGGTGGTCTGGCCGAGCAGGCCGCCAAGCACATGAAGCTGGTGAAGACCGGCCGCACGCATATGATGGATGCCACGCCAATTACCTTCGGCCAGGAGCTCTCGGCCTTCATCGCCCAGCTCGATTACGCCGAACGCGCCATTCGCGCCGCCCTCCCCGCCGTCTGCGAATTGGCCCAGGGCGGCACGGCCGTCGGCACCGGGCTCAATGCGCCCCATGGCTTTGGCGAGGCGATTGCCTCCGAGCTGGCGGCGCTGTCGGGCTTGCCGTTCGTCACGGCGCCGAACAAATTCGCCGCCCTCTCCGGTCATGAACCGCTGGTGACCCTGCACGGCGCGCTGAAAACCCTGGCCGTGGCCCTGATGAAAATCGCCAACGACCTGCGCCTGCTGGGCTCCGGCCCGCGCACCGGCTTGGCCGAGGTGAAGTTGCCGGCCAACGAGCCGGGCAGTTCGATCATGCCGGGCAAGGTCAACCCGACTCAGTGCGAAGCGCTGTCGATGCTGGCCTGCCAAGTGCTGGGCAATGACGTGACCATCGGCATTGCCGCCAGCCAGGGGCATTTGCAGTTGAACGTGTACAAGCCGGTGATTATCCACAACCTGCTGGAATCCATCCGCCTGCTGGCCGACGGCTGCAACAACTTCCAGGAACACTGTGTGGCCGGGCTTGAGCCCGACCCCCTGCAAATGGCCGAGCATCTGGAACGCGGTCTGATGCTGGTAACCGCGCTCAACCCGCACATCGGCTACGACAAGTCGGCAGAAATCGCCAAGAAGGCTTACGCCGAAGGCCTGACCCTAAGGGAGGCCGCGCTGGACCTGGGCTACCTCACCGATGCGGAATTCGACCAGTGGGTTCGTCCGGAAGATATGCTGGGTGCCTAGGGCGCCACGCGTAACCGCCGGGCCTTGAGCCCGGCGAGCAACGACGGCGCCAGCGCCACGGTCGCCGAGCCCAGCACCACCACCAATGCCCCGGCATAACCCAGGGCGTTGATTTCTTCAGCCTGCACATACGCCGGCCACAGCCACGCCGCCAGGGCGACTGCCACAAAGGTCACCAGAGGTGTGAGCGCCAAGGTCGCGCTGACCCGCGACGCTTCCCAGTGGGCCAGCGCTTCGGCAAAGGCACCGTAGGCCACCAGGGTATTCATGCAGCACGCCAGCAACAGCCAGGCTTGCAGTGGGCTCAGGTCCAAGGCCTCCAGTGGATGCGCCCAAGGCGTGAGCAACAAGGCGCAGGTGAGGTAGATCACCATCATCACTTGCAGCGAATTCCATACCGTCAGCAACTGCTTCTGGCCCAGGGCGTAGAACACCCAAATAGACGTGGCGAGCAGGATGGTCAGCACGCCGGCGGTATAGGCGCCAAGGGACGTCAGCAACTCTTCCAGGCGCTGATTGAAGAACAGGCCGAAGCCTGCGATCAACACAAACAGCCCGAGTACCTGCCCGCGACTGAAGCGCTCCTTGAACACAAACACACTGGCGATCATCAAGAAGATCGGCCCCATCTGCACCACCAGTTGCGCCGTACCAGGGCTGAGCCTTTTCAGACCCACCAGGTACAACACGTAGTTGCCCACCAGCCCACACACCGCCATCCCTACCAGCCATCCGCCCTTGGGGCCCAACACGCTGCGTCTGGGCAAGCGCTTGGTCAGCGCCAGGTAGACGAACAGGCAACTGCCGGCCACGATCAGGCGAAACCAGGTGACGGTGATCGGGTCCATCACTTGCAGCACCTGCTTGAGTTTGATCGGCAGAATGCCCCAGAGCAGCGCGGTCAGCAGGGTCAGCAGAAAACCATAGACCCAGCGGCCGGAAGAGATGTGCATGAGTGCCCCAGAAGCCAGAGGAAGTGGAGCCGCATTCTAGGGGCAAGCGAAAGGATTGGGCTACGCCGCATTTCAAAATATGGGAGGGGGCGTGCCCCCTCCCACATTGACCTCATTTAGCCAATTGAAACTAGCGCACCGCTTCGAACAAGCCAGTGGCGCCCATGCCCCCGCCCACGCACATGGTGACGATGCCGTAACGCAGATTACGCCGTTGCAACTCACGCACCAGGTGCCCCACCTGCCGCGACCCGGTCATGCCGAACGGGTGCCCGATGGAAATCGAGCCGCCGTTGACGTTGTACTTGGCATTGTCGATTTCCAGGCGATTACGCGCATACAGGCACTGGGAGGCGAATGCTTCGTTGAGTTCCCACAGGTCGATGTCCGCCACCTGCAAGCCTTTGGCCTTGAGCAGCTTGGGCACCGAGAACACCGGGCCGATACCCATCTCGTCCGGTTCACAACCGGCCACCGTGAACCCACGGAAAAACGCCTTCGGCTTGAGCCCCAGTGCCAGGGCTTTTTCCAGGCTCATCACCAAGGTCATCGAAGCGCCGTCGGACAATTGCGACGAGTTACCCGCCGTCACCGAACCGTCTTCGGCGAACACCGGCTTCAAGCCCTGCAAGCTGGCCAGCGTGGTGTCCGGCCGGTTGCAATCATCGCGGTCGACTACGCCATCGAGCACCTGCGCTTCTCCGGTGTTCTTGTCTTCGACCTTGTACTTGACCGCCATCGGTACGATTTCATCGTCGAACAAACCATCAGCCTGAGCCTGGGCCGTACGTTGCTGGCTTTGCAGCGCATACATGTCCTGTTCTTCGCGGCTGACGCTATAGCGCCGCGCAACAATCTCGGCAGTCTGGCCCATGGGGAAATAGAGGCCCGGCACCTGCTCTTTCAGCAGCGGGTTGATCAGGTTGTCGGTGTTGACGCTTTTCAGGGTGAGGCTGATGGACTCGACGCCACCGGCGACGATGATATCGCTGCAGCCCGACGCGATCTGGTTGGCCGCGATGGCAATCGCCTGCAAGCCCGACGAGCAGAAGCGGTTGAGGGTCATGCCCGCCGTGCCGGTGCCCAGTTGCGACAACACCGCCACGTTGCGCCCGATGTTGTAGCCCTGGGCGCCTTCGTTGGAGCCGGCGCCGACGATGCAATCTTCCACGGTGGCCGGGTCGATACCGTTACGGGTGAGCAGCGCGTTGACGCAATGGGCCGCCATGTCATCCGGGCGGGTCTGGTTGAACTTGCCACGAAAGGATTTGGCCAGGCCGGTTCGTACGCTGTCGACGATCACTACTTCACGCATGGGCTACCTCGATCTTGTGAGGGTTGGGAGATGGATCGAGGATAGATCCAGCTCCCGTCAACCGCGACGATCATTCACCCTGTGGATAGGCCTACTTCTTCTTGCCTTTCTTGACTTTCTTGTCGTGCTTGTCGGATTTCTCGAACGCCTCTTCCAGCGCCTGGTTGATCGTGCGCAGCACCTTGACCCGCGCCCAGCGCTTGTCGTTGGCTTCCACCAACGTCCAGGGCGCGATTTCGGTGCTGGTACGGTCGACCATATCGCCCACGGCGGCACGGTAGTCGTCCCACTTGTCACGGTTGCGCCAGTCATCCTCGGTGATCTTGAAGCGCTTGAACGGGATTTCCTCGCGGGCCTGGAAGCGTTCCAGCTGGGTGGCCTTGTCGATGGCCAGCCAGAACTTGACCACAATCACACCCGCGTCGCGCAGTTGTTCTTCAAAGTCGTTGATCTCGCCATAAGCGCGCATCCAGTCCGTCGGGGTGCAGAAGCCCTCGATACGCTCCACCAGCACACGGCCGTACCACGAACGGTCGAACACGGTGAACATGCCCCGCGCCGGAATCTTCTGCCAGAACCGCCACAAATACGGTTGAGCGCGCTCATCTTCACTGGGCGCGGCAATCGGCACGATGTGGTACTGGCGTGGGTCCAGCGCCGCCGCTACCCGACGGATCGCCCCGCCTTTGCCTGCCGCATCGTTGCCTTCGAACACCGTGACCAACGCGTGCTTGCGCATGCGCTTGTCGCGCATCAGACCGGAGAAACGCGCCTGCTCGGTGATTAACTGTTCTTCGTAATCGTCCTTCTCCAGGCGTTGCGTCAGGTCGAGGCTGTCCAGCAGACTCTTCTTGTCCACCGACGCAATCAACGGCGCCGGATTCATACCGCTGGCCTTGCCTTTGGGCAGCTTCAGCGCATTTTGCATGCCCTCCAGCAGCAGCTTGCCCACGGTGAGCCCACGGTAATTGCTGTCGACCCCTTCGATCACATGCCACGGTGCATAGTCGCGGCTGGTACGACGCAGCACACGCTCACCGAAATGCACGAATTTGTCGTAGGTCTCGGACTGCTGCCAGTCCAGCGGGCTGATACGCCAGCTGTGCAGTGGGTCGTCGGCCAGGGACTTGAGCCGCGCCTTCATCTGCTTCTTGGACAGATGAAACCAGAACTTGAAGATCAGCGCGCCTTCATCGCACAGCATCTTTTCCAGGCGCTCGGCACCGGCAATGGCCTGGTCCAGACGTGCGTCCTTGATCTGCCCATGCACCCGGCCCTGCAGCATCTGGCTGTACCAGTTGCCGAAAAAGATCCCCATGCGGCCTTTGGCGGGCAGTTGCCGCCAGTAGCGCCAGGCGGGCGGACGGGCCAGTTCTTCGTCGGTCTGCTGGTCAAAGGTGCGCACTTCGATCAGGCGCGGGTCCATCCATTCATTGAGCAGCTTGACGGTCTCGCCCTTGCCGGCGCCTTCGATGCCGTTGATCAGGACGATCACCGGGAAGCGCTTCTGTTGTTGCAGTTCGTACTGCACTTCCAGCAGGGCTTCGCGCAAGGCCGGCACTTCGGCGTCATACGTGTCTTTGTCGATGGCGTGACCGATTTCGGCGGATTCGAACATGGGCAGCTCCGTTTCAAGATGACTCAAGACTAGCGGATTGGGCACCACGCCAGTCAAGGAATTCCAACAGGCTTGCCGTGGATCAATCATCGGGGGCGACGGCTAATTCCCCGGAACGTGGCAAATACCCAGGTCCTGATCCTTCAACATCTGCTGCGTGAGGCGTTCCACCACGCCGCTTATTGCTCGCCGGCGCGGCGAACGCAGGGCCTCCATTTGCTCGAGGTATTGCGCGTCGGTGAGGTTCTGGCTGTTCTCGAAGAGTGTTTGCTGCCGCGAATCGAAGGACGCTGTCGCTGACTGGAATGCCTCAGGAAATTGCTGTTTAAGGTGGGCTCTCCAGAACGCCAACTGTGTAATGAAACGCAGGAATGCAGGTGAGAGTTCTGCCGTGCGCACTTGGGAGTGCGCCACCTCCAGACCCTCGTTGGTCACATTGGCGAATAGTGCAAAATTCAGGTGCTTGGGCTGCCCCGGCAATTGCAGGGACTGGGCCAAGCCGACCCGGAATGCCAGGCTGACTTCCAGCGGGTCCACAGAAAAGTGTTCGGCAGCGTAGGTCGAAGCAATTTTTTCCAGCTCGCTAAGGCGAAACAAACCGCGGCTCAACTTCAACAGCGCCCCGGAGTTGCCCTGCGCGCGACCAGCCTGGAGCGTCGCGCTCTCAACCTCCTTCAAGACTTCCAACTGACTGAAAATCTGCGCAGTCCCATCTGAACAGTTCGCCGGATGAGCGGCCAGTTGAAAGACCCGCTCACGCAGCCCGACACTGTCATGGGTCGCCTGCAAGACCTCCCAGACGCGCCGGGTCAAATCCTCGCGTACGTAACGACTGTCCGCAGTCGCTGACAGTTGGGCCAGCAACTCGAACAATGGTGCCGATTCCGGATCGTCGCGAAGGTTGGCCCAAACCGCACGTTTGTGGGCATCTCGGCTGGCCGTGTCCTTTGGCAACCACAACGCCCTGGCTTTCAACTCGGTCATGCGAGGTTGATCGTCCTCGACATACCCCATGCCAATCCCCACTTCGTCGCGATAACGCTCAAGTGCCTCGACCGTCGAACGGGATAACGGGTTACCGCCCAGGTTAACCGACTGGCTGAAACTACGCGGCGTGGTAAACACCCACTCGGGCAGCACCGTGATCGAGTTGCCGCGAAGGTCCATTTGCTCCAACTGGGCCAACCGCCCGAGCCCTACGGGCAGGTCGGTGATTTTTGTGTCCTGCAATAACAGCGTATGCAAATCACGCATCTTGCCGACATCCACCAGCTTTTCCAGGGGATTGTGGCTCAAGTCCAGCCTCCGCAACGTGCTCATGTCAGCCAATTTCACCCGGGTGTATTCGGTCAGGGCCAACCGGTTGCGGGGCATCGACAGACTGTCGAGCGCCAACATGCGTGAGAGTATTTCCGGTAATCGGGTCAGACGGTTTCGGTCCAGGTCCAGACGCCTCAGCCCCTTGAAACACTTCAGGAAATAAGCGACATCATCGCCTAACTGCATGTTCTTGAGTGACAGCTGCTCGACATGGTCGAAACGGATTTCAGGGGGCAGCGTCGGCAACGAACCAATGCGCATCCCGTCCAGGTTTAAACTGGGTACGGACGTCTGGTGTTCATTCAGAGCAAAACTTTGACGTCGCCAACAGGCCTCAAGGCGCTCTGCCACCTGCTCGCGGCTATACCGGATGTCACTCAGGCCCGGCTGTTTATCCAGGCCCTGGATATCGCTCTTCCAGTGCCTGAGCAGTGCTCGCAAATGAGCCAGCTCTGCCTCCAGACGCTTTACCGCCTTGGCCCGGGAAAGATGGTCTGCGCCCAAGGCCAGCAGCAACGACGACACTTGCCCGTCACTGAACAAGGGGTATAACCCTTTCACCTTACGCACCAGCGCGGGCGGATGAACCAACGGCCCCGTCGGTGAGTCGGCCATTCTGCAGGACGCTGCCTCCAGCACGGGCTCTTTGACTTTGCCGGAAAACGCTTCGGCGGCCAGTTCCCGTTCCCCCTTCGCCTGCGACGCGCACATGTAGCGCAACCGCCAGAGGTTGCTGGCCTCCTCGGGTGGTAAACCCAGTGCCACCCGCTGGCGACCCGTCAGCGCCGCATCAATTGCCTCGAACAGGCCGTCCGGTCCGGCATAAGGCCCACCGATACGCAGGCCCTTGTCATTGAACGCTTCAAACCCGGCGTCCGATCTGACCACGACTCGCCGCACGCTGGCCCCAGTGAGTGCGCCCAAGGCCAGCAACTCGCCCTGTGGCGAATCCTCGCGCAACTCGAGCTGCAATTCCCGCCCCCACCCCGCTACACGCGGCATTGACCGGACCGCGAGGAGCGCGGTATCCAGGCTGGCCAACTCTGGCTGCTCAAACCCCATCAGGGCGCGGTCCAGGCGTTGCTCCCCAAGGGCACGTTGCACTGCCTCGGCCAGTGCCATGGGAATCCGTTGATTATCGTGCAGGGACTCACGCTGCACCGTTGAGGTCTCGGCCATCAATTCGCGCAGCAGCGTACAGGGCAATTGCGGATAGGCACGCCGGAGCAACGCCCCTTCGGGCGGGACTGGGCCGTCATAGGCCTGATACAGCTGCTCAAACAACGGCTTGTGATCAGCCTTGAGCTGCGCGAGCAACTGACGGGACAGCACCGCGTGCTCCTGATCGGCCGCAACACCCTCTCCCAGCAGGGCGACTTTTTGTGGCTCATCCAACCCGGACAACAGCACATCGAACACTTTCCCCTCGCTGAGCATCTGCTCGGTGACCGGCAAACGCAGGCTCACGGGGTTAGACGCTGCGTTGGCGGGGTAGCGGGCCTTGACGCTGCCCTGGGCATCCAGCAGCTCAAAATAGCGTCCCTCAGGCCACCCTTGTAACAGGGGCAAGGCGTGCATCTGCACGGTTGAGTTTTCGAGGCTGGGGGAGGCACCGTTTTCCAACTGCCAGATCAAATCGCGAATGGACTGATCCAGCCTGAAACGCTCGTACAGGTCGCGAAAGCGTGCGGGAAAGGGTAAGCACTCCTGGGCCTGATAGACGCCCCAATCGTGGGGTTTGTCCATAATGGACTTGATCTGTAGAAGTTTCCTTGGCGGGAGCGAGGCGCCGGGGCCCGTCGGTTTCAAGCGTGAAAAGAGATACTCGGGGTCGTCCCACTCGTCAGGTTTTTCCAACGCAAAACGCCAACACCCCTCACCGTTATGCAGCACTTCGGGGCGATAAGCCGTGTGCCGAGCCGGGTGGTGTGCCCGCCACTGACCCAGTTTGGCGTCGAACGAAACCCGGTGCACACAATCATTGATCACGACATATGAATGCCCCTCCACCTTGTAGACGCCAGAAGCGTCCGCCGGCTCGTCGTCGATAAGGCTCCGATCGTGGGCGTACTGGATGAAATTGGGGCGCCACAGCCGCTGGTTCCCATCAGCCGGGCGAACCACTTCATACTTACCAAAAAAGCTGTCCAGGCTAAGGCCGCTGCGCTTGAGTACCGACCCGACCACCTTGCTCCCTGCCGCGAATAACACCATCGAGGTGATAGTTTCCGCCACCCCCGCCAACTGCTTGAACGCCTCTTCCTTGTCACCCCGGCGCCAATCTTCAATGCCCTCATATAGCTCCCCGAGCATTTGGCCCAGCGCCACGCCCGTCATCAACATCCCCAGCTCCGGGACGACAAACCCGGCGAGGTTGAGCACCGTCAACCCGGCATCCAGGTACGCCTGCAAGCGCTGCTCACGGACCTCTTCATCCACGTCAGCCACCGGCACCGCCAGCGCCCGAGCATCGGCTTGCAGCTTTGCTGTGTAAGCGTCGAAAAAATGCTGCGCCAGGCTGACCGTAATGCGGTTTTCTTGCAGCACCCCCAGCGTGTGGGCATGTTCGAAACGGCTAAAGAAACCGGCCCGGTCGCCCTGACTCAGGTAGCGGCTAAAGAAGGTACGGTAGGTCGCCACTTCACTCTTGCGTTTGAGGTAGACCTGGAAATCGTCCAGCGAGGAATACTCAAACAATGGCCGCTCGGGCTCATTGGGCATATACACCACACAAGGCTCATGCGGGTATTGCACAATCGATCGACCCGAGAACACCAGGATGCTCCACAAGCAACCGCCCTGTGTATTCAACCCCTGCCAAATGACCGGAAGCCCTTGAAACCGCACCCCTGCCGCCTGAGCCTGGGACGGTGTGAGTGAGCGGTCCAGCAATGTGCACAGCATCCCATAGGTGGCCTGGGTGATATCCCCCCGCATCAGGGCGATGTGGGTATCGATTTTCATATCCAGGGTTTTCATCCGGCCAATATCGGTCGCCACATCATTGATGTAGGGCTCATCACTCGCCGGGGCGCTGTCCAGTTTGAGCACGTCACGGATGTGCTGCTGATACAAGCGGCCAAGATCCAGGGCCCGACACCCCTGGGCAAACGCATGGGGTGACAGGCCGATGACCTCCCCCGCCGCAGACCCCGACTGCAGCAACGACCCTGCCGGATAGTGTTGCGCTTGCGCCTCTTGCTCAGAAAAGTTCTGCATCGCCACATGCAACAGGCTGTCCCGCACCAGCCTCACCTTTTTCACGTACTGCAACGGTAAAAGCTCTGTCTCGTACTCGTTCACAGCACGCACGAAGCGATCTTTTTTGGGCTCCAGCGTCAACTGCCACCGTGTCTGGCAGTAGTCCTTGAGCCGCTCATTGCAAAACTCATCCAGCGCCTGCAAGGGCTTCATGCGCTCGGCGACGCTCGCCTGGGCACCGGCCACCTGTACGACCTCTCTCTCCAGTGCTTGCAGCACGCCAGGCGGCGCATTGACCATCCAACCCGGCAGCTTTTTTTGCAGCAGTTGGGCCTTGTCCAGATCGCCGGTCATTTCCAGTAAAGCTGCTTGCAGTTGCCTCTGGGTCAACTGGTTCAACTTGTTATTCAAATCATCCTTGGGCCGCATCAGCAATATCCTTTATTGCCAGAAAATCAAGGAATGACGATACCGCAGCGGCCTGCGCGGAATTAACGCTGATTGTTGATGGGTTGGCGGGCGCGCACAGCAGTATTTCCCATGCAAAAACTGTAGGGCTACCACCCTGGATCAGCCCTGTGGCGCGTGATCGGCTAGAATGGCCGCCTTGCCTTTGCCTGCGTTATTTTTATGAGCCGCCCATGAACCCCGTAACCCACGCCCAGCTCGACTGGGACGACCAAGGCCGCCCGCGTTCGCGAGTCTTCGACGATGTGTACTTCTCCGACAAGTCGGGCCTTGAAGAAACCCGCTATGTGTTCCTTGAGCAGAACCGTTTGCAAGAGCGCTTTGCCGCCTTGCCGGTGGGCGGTCGGTTGGTGATTGGCGAGACCGGTTTCGGCACGGGCTTGAATTTCCTATGCGCCTGGCAACTGTTTGAACAACACGCGGTAGCCGGTGCGCACCTGCACTTTGTCAGCGTAGAAAAGTACCCGTTGAGTCGCGCCGACCTGCAACGTGCCCTCGCCCTCTGGCCCGAGTTGCAGCCCTTGGCCGCGCAACTGCTGGCCCAGTACATCGCCATTCACCAGGGTTTCCAGCGCCTGGTGCTGGATAACGGTCGCGTGACCTTGACCCTGTTGATCGGCGATGCCCTGGAGCAGTTGCCACAACTGGACGCACAGGTCGATGCATGGTTTCTCGACGGCTTCGCCCCGGCGAAAAACCCGGAAATGTGGACCGCCGAGCTGTTTGCCGAACTGGCGCGCCTGGCGGCTCCAGGTTCGACCATCAGCACCTTCACCAGCACCGGTTGGGTACGCCGGCTGATCAATGCCGCCGGGTTCAAAATGAAACGCACGCCGGGCATTGGCCACAAGTGGGAGATCCTGCGCGGCGAATTCCTCGGCTGGCCGGCGGACGCACCCGCACCGTCCGCTGCCAAACCATGGTTTGCGCGCCCTGCGGCGTTAGCGGGCGAACGGCACGCGCTGGTCATCGGCGGCGGCCTGGCCGGTTGCGCCACCGCCTCCAGCCTGGCGGCACGCGGTTGGCAAGTCAGCCTGCTGGAGCGCCACGCGAGCCTGGCCCAGGAGGCCTCGGGTAATCCGCAGGGCGTGCTGTACCTCAAGCTGTCGGCCCATGGCACAGCGCTGTCGCAACTGATCGTCGCTGGATTCAGTCACACCCGGCGCCTGCTGGAGCACCTGCACCGTGGCGTCGACTGGGACGGCTGCGGCGTGCTGCAACTGGCCTTCAACGCCAAGGAAGCCGAGCGCCAGGCACAGCTTGCACACGCGTTTGCACCGGACCTGCTGCACCTGCTGGACCGTGATCAGGCTCAACAACAGGCGGGGATCAGGCTGGCCCAGGGCGGTCTGTTTTTCCCGAAAGGTGGCTGGGTGCATCCTCCGGCGCTGTGCCAATGGCAAGCGGCGCATCCGCTGATTAAGGTACTCACTCATCATGAGGCCCTTGAGTTGCACCGTGTCGACGACCAGTGGCAAGCCCGCGACGGCGATAGGGTACTGGCCAGCGCCACGGTGGTCGTGCTCGCCGGGGCTGCCGACATCAAGCGATTCGCGCTGAGCGCTGACTTGCCGCTCAAGCGTATTCGCGGGCAAATCACTCGGCTGGCGCAAACAACGGCCAGTGCGGCCCTGACCACGGTGGTCTGCGCCGAGGGTTATGTCGCGCCAGCCCGGTGTGGCGAACACACCTTGGGTGCCAGCTTTGATTTCAACAATGACGACCTCACACCAACGGTTGCCGAACATGCCGGCAACCTGGCGATGCTGCGCGAGATTTCCGAAGACCTGGTGCAGCGCCTGGGGGCCAATCAACTGGCACCTGAACAACTGGAGGGCCGTGCCGCGTTTCGTTGCACCAGCCCTGACTACCTGCCAATCGTCGGGCCATTGGCCGACACCGAGGCGTTCCAGCGCACTTATGCGGTACTGAGTAAAGATGCCCGCCAGGTACCGGACATGCCCTGCCCGTGGCTGCCGGGGGTGTACATCAACAGCGGCCACGGCTCTCGCGGGCTGATCACCGCGCCACTCTGTGGCGAGTTGCTCGCCGCCTGGCTGAATGACGAACCGCTGCCGGTTCCGGCCAGCGTAGCCGAGGCGTGCCACCCGAATCGGTTTGCCCTGCGCGCGTTGGTGAGAGGCAAGTCAACGGTCAACAAAGAGCGGCATTGAAGCCATCACGGCTATTTGCCTTATAACTTATTGGTCTAAAACTCCGCGGATAGCACTGGGTCAGTTTCTGGGTACGCGCCCTTTGGGCGTATTGAGAATGGCCCCTCCCCAACGGAAAAACCGGTAAGGAATTTATGTGCGGATTAGCTGGAGAATTACGTTTCGATGCCCAACCTGCCGACCTGGCTGCGATTGAGCGCATCACCCATCACCTGGCCCCACGCGGCCCTGATGCCTGGGGCTTTCATGCCCAAGGGCCGATTGCCTTGGGCCACCGTCGCCTGAAAATCATGGACCTTTCGGACGGCTCAGCCCAACCGATGGTCGATTCGCAGCTCGGCCTCAGCCTGGCCTTCAACGGCGCGATCTATAACTTCCCGGAATTGCGTCAAGAGCTGGAAGCCTTGGGCTACGCCTTCTATTCCGGTGGCGACACCGAAGTCCTCCTCAAGGGTTATCACGCCTGGGGCGAGGCGCTGCTGCCCAAGCTCAATGGCATGTTTGCCTTTGCCATCTGGGAACGTGATGCCCAGCGACTGTTTATTGCCCGCGACCGCCTTGGGGTGAAGCCCTTGTACCTGTCGCGCACCGGCCAGCGCCTGCGCTTCGCCTCGGCATTGCCCGCGCTGCTCAAGGGCGGTGATATCAACCCGATCCTCGATCCGGTCGCCCTCAATCACTATCTGAATTTCCATGCCGTGGTGCCTGCGCCGCGTACCTTGCTGGCGGGCATTGAAAAACTGCCGCCGGCGAGCTGGATGCGCATCGACGCCAGCGGCAAGACAGAACAGAAAACCTGGTGGACCCTGCCCTACGGCCCACATGAAGATGAAAAAAACCTGACCCTGGAAGACTGGACCGACCGCGTCCTCGACAGCACGCGCGAAGCCGTGGCCATTCGCCAACGCGCGGCGGTGGATGTGGGCGTGCTGCTTTCCGGTGGCGTCGACTCAAGCATGCTCGTCGGCCTGCTGCGGGAAGTGGGCGTGCAGGATCTGTCGACATTTTCCATCGGTTTTGAAGACGCCGGCGGCGAGGCCGGGAACGAGTTCCAGTACTCCGACCTGATCGCCAAGCACTATGGCACCCGCCACCACCAGTTACGCATCGCCGAAAGCGAGATCATCGAGCAATTGCCGGCGGCGTTCCGTGCCATGAGCGAGCCGATGGTCAGCCACGATTGCATCGCCTTCTACCTGCTGTCGCGGGAAGTGGCCAAGCATTGCAAAGTGGTGCAGAGCGGCCAGGGCGCAGATGAACTGTTCGCCGGTTACCACTGGTACCCGCAGGTGGACGGCGCGAGCGATCCCTATGCCGCTTACCGCGACGCGTTTTTCGACCGCAGTTACGACGATTACGCGGCCACTGTCGCGCCGAAATGGCTGACTGCCAATGATGCCGCCGGCGACTTCGTGCGCGAACATTTCGCCATGCCCGGCGCCGACGCCGCCGTGGACAAGGCTCTGCGCCTGGACAGCACGGTGATGCTGGTAGATGACCCGGTCAAACGCGTCGACAACATGACCATGGCCTGGGGCCTGGAAGCACGTACGCCGTTTCTCGATTACCGCCTGGTCGAACTCTCGGCCCGCGTGCCCGGCCAGTTCAAACTGCCCGACGGCGGCAAGCAAGTCTTGAAGGAGGCCGCGCGCCGCGTGATTCCGAGCGAAGTCATCGACCGTAAGAAAGGCTACTTCCCGGTGCCGGGCCTCAAGCATTTGCAGGGCGATACCCTGAACTGGGTGCGTGAACTGCTGCTCGACCCGAGCCAGGATCGCGGCCTGTTCAACCCGACCATGCTCGACCGCTTGCTCACCGACCCGCAAGGCCAACTGACCCCGCTGCGCGGCTCCAAGCTGTGGCAACTGGCGGCGCTGAACCTGTGGCTCAGCGAACAAGGAATCTGATCAATGAAACCCCACGCAGCGGCTTACAGCCAACGCTTGCTCAAAGGCCAGGCGCCCACTTACGAGCGCCTGCAAGCCCGCCTGGCCGAAGATGGCAGCCCCTTGGCGGCCGAACCGATTGCCGTGCATTGCGGTTGGGGCCGATTGTTGATCGGTCATACTTTTCCAGACCCAGCCAGCCTCGCCCAGGAGTTGCTCAACGAGCAGGCTGGCGAAAGGGATATCGCGCTCTACGTGGCCGCGCCCCAGCAGATATTGGGGATTGATCCGCAGCAGTTGTTCCTTGATCCGTCTGATACCTTGCGCCTGTGGTTCAGCGACTATCGCCCAGCGACTCGGGTATTTCGCGGTTTCCGCATTCGCCGGGTGCAGTCCGAGGCGGATTGGCTGGCAGTGAATCAGTTGTATCAAGGGCGCGGCATGTTGCCCGTCGACGCCGAACGCCTCACCCCACGCCACCAAGGTGGCCCGGTGTATTGGCTGGCCGAGGATGAAGACAGCGGCGCCGTGATCGGCAGCGTAATGGGCCTCAATCACCAGAAGGCTTTTCACGACCCGGAAAACGGTTGCAGCCTGTGGTGCCTGGCGGTCGACCCGCAATGCACCCGGCCCGGCGTGGGTGAAGTGTTGGTGCGCCATTTGGTGGAACACTTCATGAGCCGTGGCCTGAGTTACCTGGATCTGTCGGTGCTGCACGACAACCGTCAGGCCAAGAACCTCTACGCCAAGCTCGGCTTCCGTGCGCTGACCACCTTTGCGATCAAGCGCAAGAACGGCATCAACCAGCCGTTGTTCCTCGGCCCGGGCCCGCAGGCGGGGTTCAATCCCTATGCGCGGATCATTGTCGAGGAGGCCCACCGGCGTGGTATTGACGTACAGGTGGATGATGCGGATGCCGGGTTATTTACCTTGAGCCACGGTGGGCGTCGCGTGCGTTGCCGTGAATCCTTGAGCGATTTGACCAGCGCCATCAGCATGACCCTGTGCCAAGACAAAAGCCTGACCCATAAAGTGTTGAAAGCCGCCGGTTTGAAGCTGCCGTCGCAGCAATTGGCAGGCAGCGCCGATGACAACCTGGACTTCCTCGATGAACACCAGCGCATCGTCGTCAAGCCGCTGGATGGCGAGCAAGGCCAGGGCGTGGCGGTGGATTTGCAGAGCATCGAAGAGGTGCAACAGGCGATTGAAACCGCGCGCCAGTTCGACAGCCGTGTGTTGCTGGAGAGCTTTCACGAAGGTCTGGACCTGCGCATCCTGGTGATCGGTTTCGAGGTGGTCGCCGCGGCGATCCGTCGTCCTGCCGAGGTGACCGGCGACGGCCATCACTCCATCGGCGCGTTGATCGAAGCCCAAAGCCGTCGCCGCCAGGCTGCCACCGACGGCGAAAGCAAAATCCCCCTGGATGGCGAGACCGAACGCACCTTGCAAGCCGCCGGTTTCGACTACAGCAGCATCCTGCCCCGTGGCCAGACCCTGGCCGTGCGCCGCACCGCCAACCTGCACACCGGCGGCTGCCTGGAAGACGTCACCGACATCTTGCACCCCACGCTGGTGGACGCCGCCGTGCGCGCCGCCCGCGCCCTGGACATCCCCATGGTGGGCCTCGACCTGATGGTGCCCGCCGCCGATCAACCCGAGTACGTGTTTATCGAAGCCAACGAACGGGCCGGCCTGGCCAATCATGAACCGCAGCCTACCGCGGAGAAATTTGTGGATTTGCTGTTTCCCCATAGCTGAACGATCCGAACCCCAGGAGTCTTTATGAGCCGAACCATCCCCGAACCGGATCTGAATTACCTGCAAAAAGTCCTGCTGGAAATGCTCGCCATTCCCAGCCCCACCGGGTTTACCGACACCATCGTGCGCTACGTCGCCGAGCGTCTGGAAGAACTGGGTATCCCGTTTGAAATGACCCGGCGCGGCACCATCCGCGCCACCTTGAAAGGCCAGAAAAACAGCCCCGACCGCGCCGTGTCCGCGCATCTGGACACCATCGGCGCCGCCGTGCGCGCGATCAAGGACAACGGCCGCCTGAGCCTGGCGCCAGTGGGCTGCTGGTCGAGCCGGTTTGCCGAAGGTAGCCGTGTCAGCCTGTTTACCGATAACGGCGTGATCCGTGGCAGTGTGTTGCCATTGATGGCGTCCGGGCATGCGTTCAACACCGCGGTGGACGAAATGCCGGTGAGCTGGGACCACGTGGAGTTGCGCCTGGACGCCTACTGCGCGACCCGTGCCGATTGCGATTCTTTGGGGATTGGCATCGGCGATTATGTGGCCTTCGACCCACTGCCGGAGTTCACTGAGAGCGGCCACATCAGCGCCCGCCATCTGGATGACAAAGCCGGTGTTGCCGCCCTCCTCGCTGCGCTCAAGGCCATCGTCGACAGTGGCGAACCCTTGCTCATCGACTGCCATCCACTGTTCACCATCACCGAGGAGACCGGCAGCGGTGCGGCGGCCGCTCTGCCCTGGGACGTCAGTGAGTTTGTCGGCATCGATATCGCCCCCGTCGCCCCCGGCCAGCACTCCAGCGAGCACGCGGTGAGCGTGGCGATGCAGGATTCCGGCGGGCCGTATGACTATCACCTGTCACGGCATCTGCTGCGTCTGGCGTCGGACAATGAACTGCCAGTACGCCGCGACCTCTTCCGCTATTACTTCAGCGATGCGCATTCGGCGGTCACTGCCGGCCACGATATCCGCACTGCCTTGTTGGCATTCGGTTGTGATGCGACCCACGGCTACGAACGTACCCACATCGATAGCCTCGCGGCCCTGAGTCGCTTGCTGGGCGCTTACATTCTCAGCCCGCCGGTGTTCGCCAGCGATGCACAACCGGCCCAGGGTTCCCTGGATCGGTTCAGTCATCAGATCGAGCACGAGACGCAGATGGAGAGCGACACACGTGTGCCGTCGGTAGACAGCCTGGTGGGCAACAAGTCCTGAGGCTGGCAACTGGGGTCCCGGCGCAGTAGCATCGCCGGGATCCATTACCCGAGGCTTGTATGCTGATTCCCTACGACGCACTTGAAGTCGACACCCTGACCCGCCTGATCGAAGACTTCGTCACCCGTGACGGCACCGACAATGGCGACGACACGCCCCTGGAAACCCGCGTGCTGCGCGTACGCCAGGCGCTGACCAAGGGCCAGGCGCTGATCGTATTCGACCCGGAAAGCGAGCAATGCCAGTTGATGCTCAAGCACGATGTGCCCAAGCATCTGTTCGACTGACCGGGGTTTCAGGGGTTGGGCACAGGCACTGGAGGGTGTCTGGCGTCTTGGCGCTCAAGGATTTTCTGGTACACCTCCGCGCGATGAACATGCACCCCGGCCGGTGCTTCCACACCGAACTTGACCTGTTTACCGTTCAACTCAAGGATATGTACGGCGATGTCATCGCCGATGGAGATGACTTCGCCTACAGCGCGGCTTAAGACCAACATGGCGGTTGTCCTTTTAATAGTGAAAGGACCTTGACCATGCGCGCAGGGGATGGGTCGCAGCAATGGCTCGCGGCGAAAACAGGCAGCACCTACAAAGACAGGTAAATTGCCTGACAGACTAGCGCCTGATCAGCCCTTGGCCGCCTGCGCTTTGGCGCGCATTTTGTCGGCCATGGTGGTCATCTCGTCATAGAGCAGCTGCGGGTTCTTCTGCTTCAACGCCCACGCCATCCGCCCCTGTTCGTGGGGCAGGATCATGAACTCGCCTTCCGCGACGCGCTGGTAGATGTAATCGGCAATATCCGCCGCCGAGATCGGCGAGCTCTCAAGCAACTTGCCCACTTGGGCCTTCATCGCCGGGGTTGGCCCACGGAACGAGTCGAGCAGGTTGGTCTGGAAGAACGATGGGCACACCACGTGCACGCCGACTTCCTGCTGCTTGAGTTCCACCAGCAGGCTTTCCGACAGCGCCACCACGCCGGCCTTGGCCACGTTGTAGTTGCTCATCGCAGGGCCCTGCATCAGCGCAGCCATCGACGCGATGTTGATAATGCGGCCCTTGCTCTTTTCCAGCAGCGGCAGGAACGCCTTGCACCCCTTGACCACACCCATCAGGTTGATTGCGATCTGCCAGTCCCAGTCTTCCAGGGACAGTTCGGCGAAGAACCCGCCCGAGGCCACACCGGCATTATTGACGATCACATCGATGCCACCCAGCTTCACTTCGCACGCCTGGGCAAATGCGGTGAGCTGGCTGTAGTCGCGTACATCGCAGCGTTGGATAAAACCGTCGCCACCGCTCTCGCGTACACGCTTGAGGGTTTCTTGCAGGCCCGGTTCGCTGACGTCCGACAAGGCCAACTGCCACCCTTCACGGGCCCAGCGCAGAGCGATTTCGCGGCCCAGGCCCGACCCGGCACCAGTGATCATCATGCGATTTTGCATAGGAAGTAGCCTTGTGGTTCACGGAAGAAGTAACCGGCAGTGTAGCGAAGGTTTTTCCCACACCCATCCACCATCAGAGTGATGAATAGCCCTGGCAAACCGCGGGCTCGGTCGGATAGCGAGGCGTAGCCTAAGTTCAATCTTTTTCAACTAAGCAGAAGAAAGTGTTCACGCAGTAAAAGAAATAAGCGCCACTGCAAAATGCTTTAAAAAAACAGGGAATTTTCCACGAAGAGGTACAGTCGGAGTTATTAAGGCGTCCGTATTTAAGTCGGTTTTAAGTCGGGCCTACTTTTTAAACAACCGGTCTTTAAAGAAGGCCTACAAGGAAAAAAACCATGAGCCTTATTCTGATCATTATCCTTATCCTCCTGCTGGTGGGCGGCCTGCCGGTGTTCCCGCACTCGCGTAGCTGGGGTTATGGCCCATCGGGCATCCTGGGCGTGGTCCTGGTCGTGCTGCTGGTGTTGTTGTTGCTCGGCAAAATATAAACGCAGGGCAAAAAAAGAGGCCTTCTTGAAGGCCTCTTTTTTATTGCCGGTCGATTAGTCCGGCTTACCGTCTACCACCCCTGCGGTGTTATCCAACAGGCTCTTGGTCGCTGTCTGCAGGAACGATTCAAGCTTCTGCTTCAGTGCGGCCTCGTCTGGCGATTCGGAAATGACCTTACCACTTGGCTCGGCGCCCAGTTCGTACGACCACAGCTTAGGCGGCATTTCCTTAGGCAATACCAGCACGCGGTCGCCCGTCAGCAGCGCCACGGTCTGGTCGCTACCCGACGGTTTGATCACGCCGAAGCCCTTGTCGCCTTCCGGCAGGTTCAACAGGTCGCGGCCCCAGCACTGGTGCAGGGTTTCGCCACCGAGACGGCCCATGATGGTCGGCACGATGTCGATTTGGGTCCCCACGGTGTGATCACGCTCGCCGAACTTCTCCTGTATGCCCGGTGCGATCATCAGCATCGGCACGTTGAAGCGGCCCAGGTCCATTTCAGTAATCTGTTGCTCGTTACCGAAACCGTGGTCGCCGACAATCACAAACAGGGTTTCCTTGAAGTACGGCTCCTTGCGGGCCTTTTCAAAGAACTGGCCCAGGGCCCAGTCGGAGTAGCGCATCGCCGTCAAATGTTCGTCGAGGCTGCCACGGCCCGTGACCTTTTCCACCGGCAATGGTGTCGGCAACGCATACGGCGTGTGGTTGGACAGGGTTTGCAGCAGGGCATAGAACGGCTTGCCGCCTTCACGGGCTTTCAACTCTTCCAGACCACGGTTGAACATGTCCTGGTCGGACACGCCCCACGTCGGATCGGAGAACACCGGGTCGACGAAGTCATTACGACCGATGAAGTTGGTCATGCCCTGGTTGCTGAAGAAGCCTGACTGGTTGTCCCAGGCAAAATCACCGTTGTAGACGTACACGTCGTCAAACTTGCGCGCGCTGAGCAACTGCGGCAGGCCCGACAGCTTGTGGCTGCCTTCCGGGGTCTGCATCAGGTATTCGAACGCCGGCAGGTTCGGGAAGCACGCCATGGTGGCGAACATCCCTTGGTGGGTGTGCGTGCCGTTGGAGAAGAAGCGGTCGAACAGCAGGCCTTCCTTGGACAGTTTGTCGAAGTACGGCGTGATATTGCCCGGACGGCCCAGCGCACCGACCGAATGACCGGCGAAGCTTTCCATCAGGATCACGACGACGTTCTTGATTGGCAGGGTGTTCTCGGCCGGCGGGGTGAACTCACGGCGCACGGCGGCGGTGTCGGTATCCACCAGTTTTTCTGTCGGCAGCACCAGCATGTCACGCACGGTCTGGGTCGCCAGCGGCTGCTCCAGTGTGGCCTTCCAAGTGTTGTCACGGTGCTCGGAGAAACGTGCCTTGGCCGCGCCGATCAACGACAGCGTGCCATTGAGGCCCAGCTGGTTGGCGAAGTTCGAGTCGGTGGTGTACACGTCACCCCAACGCAGCGGCGGGCCCTGGCGCAGGGTGCCACGAATGGCGACCACGGCGATCAGCAGGCAGACCACAAACACCGCGATGCGGGTGTACCACGGCGCTACCTGCCGGGTGCCGATGCTGCCACCGCTGAACGGGCCGCGCGGGCGCGTTGCGCGATCGGCACCTGTAAAGGCCATGCTCAGGATCAGCGTACCCACGGCCCAGGCCAGCAGGTAGCGCACCACAGGGAAACCGTACCAGAGCATGCTCATCACGGTACTCGGGTCTTCCTTCACGTACTGGAAGACCAAACCGTTGAGGCGCTGGTGGAATTCGCGGTAGAAGTCCATTTCCATCAGGCCCAGGAACAGGGCAATGCTGGACACGACGGTCAGCCACAGACGGAAGAACCCACGCGCGGCCATGGCGCGGACGCTGAACAGTGCCAGCAGCAGCGGGATCAACGCGTACATCACGAAGCGGATGTCCAGGCGCGTGCCATTGCCGAACGCTTCCAGGAAGGTCGAGGCCGGCGTGTCGAGGATCATCTCGCGGTTGTACACCAGCAGCGCGAGGCGCAGCAGGGAGAACATCACCATCATGACCAGTGCACAGAGCAGTGTGTACGCCAGATGGGATTTGACGGTTGGTTGCAGCAGGCGATTAGAAGCTCGCTGCTGATTCAGGGCGTCCGGGTTTGCCATGTCGTTTTAGGACCCATTGGAAGTTTAAGTGACGAAGTAGTGCAGTGGCGCAAATGGTGCCCGATCAACGGCAGCAAGGCTATTAATTACTGAACGCGCACCCCCGCCCCGCCTTGAGTGGCACTGGGATTAGAGCCCCTGGCAGGGAAATGAAGCCGGCGAATTGTCTTGGATGGGATGTGAAAATTCCGTGCAACGAATATTTCGATACACAAATCTAATGGGTGTACGCAAACCAATGTGGGAGCTGGCTTGCTCCCACACGAACGGTGCTCAGTCTAGATCTATCGGATAATCAAATCCGCACATTGCCCCGCGGCCCGGCAATCGCCCAGATGATCAGCCCCAGCACCGGCAGCAGTAGGATCAGCAAAATCCACAGCACCTTGGCGCCCGTGCTCGCGCCGCTTTTGAATACGTTGATGATCGCCCAGATATCCAGCGCCAGGATGATCAGCCCGATCAAGCCATTAAAAGTGGAACCCATGGTGTCGCTCCTAAAGTGAGGGCATGCACTTGTAGGATAGCCAGCCCTGGTGGGGGTTCCGTTTTATTTCAGACGTGAACGGCGATCTTCAGCGCTTCCAGGGACGGCTCGCCCTTGATGCCCAGTTCGGCGCACAACTCCAGCACCCGCGGCAGGTCGTTGCCGTAGACCAGCACGGCCTGGATCTCGTCATCCAGCAGTTGGCTGAAGTTAAGCAGCACATAGCCACCGTCTTCCGGACTCAGGGCACTCATCTGGATCTGGATGCGGTTCAACGCCGTGAGGTCTTCGGTCTTGGCCAGTTGCTTGGGTTTGAGGTTGAACGCCACGCCTGGGCCGAACGACGCGACGATCTGCGCGAACAGGTCGCCGTAGGTATCGGCCTGGAACAGCACGGTGTCTGGCAGGCTGCCGACCACGACCCACTCCCCCAACGGAATCGGGAAGCTGTCGTCGTAGTTGATATCCGGGTTGGCCGCCAGAAACGCCGCCGGGTCCGCGTAGGCCTGGGCCGCTTCATCGGCAATGCGCGCCACTTCGTCCTCGCTCATGACGCCGGCGCTGATTTTGCTGATGAGTTCGACGAGGGCGGTTTTCATGGGCGTGGTCCTGTAGCGGGCTGAATTGGGGCCGGGAAGATAACACCGGCTACCCTGTACAACAACTTCGCGCAATTGTAGGACCTGCTCAGGTGCATGCGTAGTCTAATTCCGAAATTCCATCACGCTGATTTATTGCGCCTTCAGCTACTTATAGTCCGTGACCCTGTTTGTTCCTCTAAGGACAGAGTGCATGGCCCAAGCGTATATCAATCAGTACACCACCGATTTGCTCAGTTTGAAGTCGCGCTTGTTACCCGGATCAAGTCGAGCGTTGAGTGAAAAGTTCGATGCACTGAACCTGCACCTGCGTCATGGCTTGGTCACGCCAGGTCAGAGGGTGATAATCCCGCAAGAATATGGTGTGGCCTGTACTGCCGATGATGCGTGGCTGATGCGCCACGCACAGGAGATACGGCGCAGGTTGGACCAAGATGCTTCGGCGGGAACGGTAGTCATTGGTCACTATGACGTGCTTCAGAGTTGGTTGGGGTATGGCTCCCTGGGCGTAGGCAGCACGACCTCCGCGTGGGCACAGCATGTGGACGAAGTAAAGCAGACACTGAGCGAGATTGAACAACTTCACCAACGATTCAAGAACGGTACGCTGGAGAGGAGGACGTTTCTCCAGCAACGGGACCTTTACGTCAAACGCGGCGAGATCACCGAAGAGGAGCTCGCCGCGATCCCTATTGTTTTGAAACGCTGGCTTATCGCTTACTACTGTTTTTCAAGGCTGCAAATTACCGGTGTATTCACTTGGTATGTTTGGGCCAAGCTACTGTAACCCGTGATTCGCCTTCCTCGACCTACACCAGTTTTTGCAACTTCGCCGCCGTATCCACTGCGCCCATGGTGTGTGCCGCCGCCAACGCGGTTGCGCCCTGTGCATCAGTGGCCTTGGGATCGGCGTCCTGGCCGAGCAGGTAGTCGAGCATTTCCACGCGATTGAACATCGCGGCCATCATCAGTGCCGTACGGCCATCGGAGGAAGACGCATCCACTGGCGCACCGCCTTCGATCAGTGCCTTGACCACCTCCAGGTTGCCCTTGAAAGCAGCACCGGCAATCGGCAGCTGGTTCTTGTCGTTGGCAATCAGCGGGTCAGCCTTGAATTCCAGCAGCACTTTTACCGCGTCGGCATGACCGTGATAGGCCGCAAGCATCAGCAAGGTGTCGCCATTGTGATTACGAAAGTTGGCTGGCAAACCCTTGGCCAGCAGTGCGGCGAGCATGGCGGCGTCGCCTTTGCGGGCGACGTCGAACACCTGCTCGGCAAATTCTGCGGCTTCGTCATCGGTCATTTGTTTGGCTTGGTCTGACATGTGGGGCTCCTTGTCTGGTCCTCTATATGGCGCCCAGTGTCGCGAGGGAGTTCCCACCTGTCATGGCTTTTTTGTCAAAAGCCTCCATAGGCATATTCAATCGCGCGGCTTAATAACGAAAGTGTCCGGCCTGGATCTGCGCCAACAGCTGCCCAGTGACCGGCACATAGCAGTCCGAACCGGGCAACCAGGCGTAGACCGGGTCATTGCCCGCCTTCTCCGGGTCGAACGCCTCTTCCTTGAGCTTCACCTTCTGGTATTTGAACGTACCGGTGGTTTCCATCTTCACCTTGATGCGCAGGAACAGAGGCACCGCGTAGTGTGGCAACTGGCCGTGGGCAAATTGCAGTAACTCACGCATATCCAACGAGGCCAGCGACTCACTCGGGGTGATGGCAACCATCCCGGCGCGGCCATTGGTGTTTTCGATTTCGACACCGTAGGCCACCACTTCAGCGATCTGCGGGTGTTGCAGCAGCACGTTCTCCACTTCGGTGGTGGACACGTTTTCGCCCTTCCAGCGATAGGTATCCCCCAAGCGGTCGACGAATTGCGCATGACCGAAGCCGATGCTGCGCACCAGATCACCGGTATTGAAGTAGCGATCGCCCTTCTCGAACACGTCGGTGAGGATCACCTTACGGTTCTTTTCCGGGTCGGTGTAGCCGTCATAGGGCGACTTTTCATCGATCCTGGCCAGCAACAGACCTTGCCCGCCGGTCTTCACTTTAAGCATGAAGCCGTCGCTGCCACGAACCGGCTCGCCGCTGTCATGGGCGTAGTCCACCAGCGCCCAATGCTGCAGGCAAAAGCCGACGGTGTTGTCGAAATTCAATATGTTGGTGAAGCCGATGTTGCCGTCGCTGGCCGCATACAACTCGCAGACATGCTCAACGCCGTACCGCGCCTTGAACTGCGCCCACACGCCGGGACGCAGGCCATTGCCGACCATCTTGGTCACACGGTGATCGCGGTCGCTGACGTTGGCAGGTTGATCAAGCAGGTAACGGCACAATTCGCCGACATAACCCAGGGTGGTCGCCTTGAACCGGCGAGCGTCATCCCAGAATTGGCTGGCACTGAACTTGCGCCGGATGGCAAACCCCGACGCCCCGATAATCGCCGAGCCCCAGCACACACAGAGACCGGTGGCGTGGTACAGCGGCAAGGTGCAATAGAGGACATCGTCCGGGCCCATGTCCAGAGCGATGCTGCCAAAACTGACGGCGGTCTTGGTCCAGCGGCCATGTTTCATGATGCCGGCCTTGGGCAGGCCCGTCGTGCCGGAGGTGTAGATATAGAAGCAGGGGTCGTTGAAGAAGATCTGCGCGCTGCTCGGCGGGTTATCCACCGGGGCTTCGGTGCTGGCGGCCATCAAGTCGGAGTACCCGTCAGGCAGCGCGCTGGCCTGTTGATCAGCGACAAACCAGGTGCGCTCGGCGGGAATCGCCACTTGATTGCGTACGGCCTCGTAGGCAGCCACCAATTCCGCGCCCACCACGATCGCCGCCGGGCTCACCAGGTTCAGGCTGTGCACCAGCGCCGCCTGGGTCTGCGCCGTATTGAGCATGGCGCAGATACCGCCCAACTTGGCGACGGCCAGCACATTCAGCAGCAACTCGGGACGGTTTTCGATGAACATCGCCACCACATCGCCCTTACGGATGCCCTGAGCATGCAAGTGGTGGGCGATACGGTTGGCCGACTGGTTGACTTCGGTGTAGCTGAGTACGCGGTCGGCGTACAACAACGCGGCGCCATCCGGATTGCGCAGGGTGGCTTGCTCGAAGTGCCAGCCCAGGCCGCAGGGTTGCTGAGGGTCGGTGACGTTGGCGGCACGCATGCCGCGCACTACCCGTGGCAGGGCGCGGACAATAGCGGGCACCTTACGCAGCATCATGCCCCAGGTAATCATGTCGTTTGGCGAATGGTTCATGGGAACGTCCTTTTTCTTATTCTTAGTAAACCTTGCAGGAAAGTACGTCAGCCTCTCTTGGGCTGTACACGCAGGATTTGAAAAGTTTTGTATCCCGATGAACGACCGATGGAAAAAGGAATTTCGCAACGCGGGCGCAGTCTTTAAGGGTAATGGCGCGTCCGTCCAGCCGTGTCGAGCCACGCAAAATGCAGGATGCATGATGGCCATTCATGCAAATTGCACGAAATCGAAAATTTACACTTTTTGTATCTTATTGATTTATAACGACATTTTATAAAATCAATAGCTGGCACAATCACTGCACCTATCACTCCATGCTTGCCAACTTGAGCCAACGGAGCTGATAGACATGAGCCTGATCCAAGATAAATTCGCTTCAGTATTTTCCAACTACGACGTCACCACTCAGCCACGTCCCGACGGTGGCATCCTGTTGACCCTGCGTAACAGCGAAGGCAAGCAGGTCAAGCGTTCGATCTCCTACCAGCAGTTGCATACTGCCGACCAGTTGACTTGGGTGATCAGCGCCATCCGCCGCGACCTGGCTGAACAAGCCAGCGACCTGCCCCAAATTTCGATGCTGCAAAGCCAGAACCGCTTTGCCCTGCCGACTTACCACTCGGCTTAAGCAGCCGATACAGAAAAGGGCCGCGACACCCAGGGTGTCGCGGCCCTTTTTTTGATGCCTTCAGCAAAGCCCCTTGCGCGCCGCTTCGTTCATCGCCTGGACACGGTTACTGACTTCCAACTTGCCGTAGATATTGCGCAGATGGAATTTCACCGTGGCTTCAGACGTGGCGCGTATCTGGCTGATCTCCCACACCGTCTTGCCTTCCGAGGCCCAGCGCAGTATTTCCAGCTCCGTGGGCGTCAAGCGCTTGCCCGCCAGATTAATACGCCGCCTGACTGCGTTGGGCACCAAATACGGGGCCGCTAACGATTTACTTGGGCCTCTCATTAGTTTCTCTCCTTTTTTATTGGCGGACGTCCTATCACCCTTCGGATTCCTCCTATTGACGGATGATATAAACGTGCTTACCGAAGAGAGTTACATAAGGCGTGGGATTAAAGCGTGGCCCCCAGAATAAACAGCAAGGCCCTACACGAGCTTAAGTTTCTTCCCACAACAACTTCCAACGTACGGGGGTTGAAGTTTCTGATGGCTCGCGATTAATCATCCAATCCGGGAAAACGCCGGGCAATATCGTCACCCGTGAACTCCGGAATCCCGCCCTCCGCTGTATTGAATAAACGCAACGCCACAAAGTGCGGGTGCTCGCCCGCGTCAAACCAGTGCGCCATACCGGCCGGGATTACCAGCAGGTCGTTTTTCTCACAGCGTACGGCGTATACGTAGTCGCCAATGTGCAGCGCGAACAGGCCCTGGCCGGCGAGGAAAAACCGCGCGTCGTCTTCGCTGTAGCGGCGCTCGTGGAGAAACTGCCCACGTAATTCGGCGTTCTGCGCCTGATCACCGGCGTCCCTCAGCACCTCGACAGCACGGTAGCCGAGGGTATCGATCTGCGCCTGACAGGCGGCGATCAGCTCGGCATCGCTGGCGCCCTTCTCGACCGGCCCGGGCTGCCAGCGCTCGAAACGCACGCCATGCTCGGCCAAGGTGGCGACGATGTCATCGAAATGGGTCAGGACCTTGTTCGGCGTATCCGATGTAGCGACGGAGTAGACAGCGACATAACTCATTGAAGGGTTCCTTGGTTCTGCTCTTGCAATCGAAAACCGATAATAACGGCGGCCGCCAGGGCGGCGACGCTGGCGATGCTGAAGGTCAGGGTCGGCCCCAACAGGTTCCAGCTATAGCCGGAATACAGGGCGCCCAATGCGCCACCGGTGCCGGCCAACGCTGCATACAGCGCCTGGCCCTGACCTTGTTGCCTGTCGCCAAAACTACGCTGCACGAAGGCAATCGCCGCCGCATGAAAGCTGCCGAAGGTCGCGGCGTGCATCACCTGCGCCAGCAACAGCACCCAGAAAAACTCGGCAAACGAGCCCAGCAGCAGCCAGCGCAGCGCCGCCAACAGGAAACTCGCCAGCAGCACCCGGCGTACCGAAAAGCGCGAGAGGATGCGGCTCATGGCAAGGAACATCAGCACTTCAGCCACCACGCCCAACGCCCACAGCATGCCGATCACACCACGGCTGTAGCCCAGATGTTCGAGGTGCAGGGTGAGAAAGGTGTAATACGGGCCATGACTCATTTGCATCAGCGCCACGCAGGCATAAAACGCCAGAACGCCGGGGCTCCGCAATTGTTTGAGAAAGCCCTCGCCCGCCAGACGATTGCCGTGACTGGCAGGTTGCGCATTCGGCACCCACACGCTGGCGCCGATGATGCCGGCCATGATCACCACGACTACCACTGGGTAGATGTCCAAGCTCAGCCAGTCGAACAGGCGGCCCATGATCACCACGGTGAGAATGAAGCCGATGGAGCCCCACAGGCGGATCTGGCTATAGCGCGAGGTCTGTTTTTGCAGGTGCGCGAGGGTGATCACTTCGAACTGCGGCAGCACCGCGTGCCAGAAGAACGCGTGCAGGGCCATGACCAGGGCGAGCCAGGCATACGTGTGGCTGATGAAGATCAGCGAAAAACTCGCCAGGGTGCACACCGCGCCGAAGCGCACGATGGCCAGGCGCCGGCCGGTGTAGTCGCCCAGCCAGCCCCACAGGTTGGGCGCCACGCAGCGCATCAGCATGGGGATGGCCACCAGCTCGCCGATGCGCGCGCTGGAGAAGCCCAGGTGGTCGAAGTACAGCGCCAGGAATGGCGCCGTCGCCCCCAGAAGGGCGAAGTAGAACAGATAGAAGCTGGAGAGGCGCCAGTATGGGAGGGCCGGAGTCATGACTGCGGCTGCTTCGCCGCCCAGCGCGAGCCAGCTCGCTCACCACAGCACGCTGGCTCTTTCCAGCAGGTCGTCACAGCTGGCCCAGCACCGGCGTACTCACACGAACATCGGCATTCTGCCCACGGTTGCGCAGCAGGTGGTCCATCAACACGATGGCCATCATTGCTTCAGCGATCGGCGTAGCACGGATGCCGACGCAAGGATCGTGGCGCCCCTTGGTGATCACGTCCACCGGGTTGCCGTGCACATCGATCGAACGGCCCGGCGTGGTGATGCTCGACGTCGCCTTGAGCGCCAGGTGCGCCACAATCGGCTGGCCGGAGGAAATACCACCCAAGATGCCGCCCGCGTTGTTGCTGAGGAAACCTTCCGGGGTCAGCTCGTCGCGGTGTTCGGTGCCGCGCTGGGACACACAGGCAAAGCCGGCGCCAATTTCCACGCCTTTCACCGCGTTGATGCTCATCAGCGCATGGGCCAGTTCAGCGTCGAGGCGGTCGAAGATCGGTTCGCCCAGACCGGGTTTCACGCCTTCGGCGACCACGGTGATCTTGGCACCGACGGAGTCCTGGTCGCGGCGCAACTGGTCCATATAGGCTTCCAATTCAGGCACCTTGTCCGGGTCGGGGCTGAAGAAAGCGTTGTCGTCCACGCTGTCCCAGGTCTTGAACGGGATTTCAATCGGGCCCAGTTGGCTCATGTAGCCGCGGATCACGATGCCCTGGGTGGCCAGGTATTTCTTGGCAATGGCACCTGCCGCCACGCGCATCGCGGTTTCGCGGGCCGAGCTGCGGCCGCCGCCACGGTAATCGCGTTCGCCGTATTTGTGGTGGTAGGTGTAGTCGGCGTGGGCCGGACGGAACAGGTCCTTGATCGCCGAGTAGTCCTTGGACTTCTGGTCGGTGTTGCGGATCAACAGGCCGATGGCACAGCCAGTGGTGCGGCCTTCGAATACGCCGGAGAGAATTTCGACTTCGTCGGGCTCCTGGCGCTGGGTGGTGTGGCGGCTGGTGCCGGGCTTGCGGCGGTCGAGGTCACGCTGCAGGTCTTCCAGGGACAGCTCGAGGCCGGGCGGGCAGCCGTCGACAATGGCGACCAACGCCGGGCCATGGCTTTCGCCCGCGGTGGTGACAGTGAACAGCTTGCCGAAGGTATTGCCGGACATGCAGGGCGCTCCGTGAAATCAGTTGAATCAAGTCAACCGTAATAACTTAAGGCGGCCAGTATACGCAGGCTAACCGAGTAGTTCATCCTCGAAACCTTAGCGGCAGACCTTGGTCCAACCGGCACCTTCCTCATGATGGCGCGATGATGCTGCGAGTACTGCTTTTGACCCTCACCCTGTTTTCCAGCCTTGGCTTCGCCGCCTCCCCTGTGGTGCTGCAACGGCCTATCAGCCTGGACACGGGCAGCGGCGAGCTGTTTGGTTCGCTTTTGCTGCCTAAATCCGAAGAACCCGTACCGGTGGTGCTGATCATCGCCGGCTCCGGCCCCACCGACCGCAACGGCAACAGCGCCGACGGCGCACGCAACGACAGCCTCAAGCGCCTGGCCTGGGTGCTGGCGCGACATAACATCGCCAGCGTGCGCTACGACAAGCGCGGGGTCGCGGCCAGCCTGGCGGCCACCCCCGATGAACGCAACCTGACCCTGGACGCTTACGTCGCAGACGCCGTGGCCTGGGGCAAACTGCTCAAGGCTGACAAACGCCTGGGCCCGCTGATTGTGCTGGGTCATAGCGAAGGTGCGCTGGTGGCCGCCCTCGCCGCGCCGCAACTGGACCCGGCGGGCGTGGTCTCGCTGTCCGGTAGCGCGCGCCCGGTTGATCAAGTCATCCGCCAACAGTTGGCCGATCACCTGCCCCCTGCCCTGCTGCTGCGCAGCAACCAAATTCTTGATCACCTCAAGGCCGGCCAAGTGGATGCGGATGTGCCTGGCCCGCTGGAAGGCATTTTCCGACCCAGTGTGCAGCCGTATCTGATCAGCCTGTTCCGTGCCGATCCGTCGGCGGCCTTTGCAAAGTTGAACATGCCGGCACTGATCATCCAGGGCACCCACGATATTCAGGTCGGCGTGGGCGACGCTCAGCAACTGAAAAACGCCAAGCCCGACGCGCAGCTTGCAGTGATCGAGGGCATGAACCACGTGATGCGTATCGTGCCCAACGACGTGAAGCAGCAATTGGCCTCCTACAACGACCCGCAACTGCCCCTTGCCGCCGAGCTAGGCAACCGCCTGGTGCGCTTTATCGACGGACTTCAACCCCGTTAAGCGACAATTTGCCTCCAGTCCTGGGGAAAACGGCCGATAAGCCCAGAGTCGACAGTAAAAAGACTGTCGGCTAGCTGGGCTTGGACAGGATCGCGCCGCATGACAACCACTGAAGCAACACCGGAATCCACCGCCGACACCCCGGCTGAACAAACCGAGGCCGTCAACGTGGCGCCCCTGCCGTGGGCAGACGTGCAGGCCGAGCATTTCAAGATGCTGCGCCTGGCGCCCCTGGCCACCGACCGCGCCACGGGCGTGCGGCCGTTGCGGTTCGTGCAGTTCGGCTATGCCGAGCGCCATGACAAACACCGTAGCCTGCTGCGCATGGTCATCCAGTTGCCCGGCCAACGCGTGCGCCGTGAACAGAATCAGCTGGATATCTGGGTCGACCACGATACGCATCGCGTGCACTTTGGCCCTGGTAACAGCCTGGAAATCGAGCCGGCCAACCGTGGCTTGGGCCGCTTCCTCGTCGCCCAAGGCGCAGCGTGGGCGAAAAAGAAGTGGTCGCACTATCGCGTCGACGGCGTCGACCTGGCCAACAAAGATGCGCTGAACGAAGCCACCCGCCTGCGCCGCGATCACTTCCTGCGCATCCAGGGCTTTGATGTGGCCTACGCCGATGTGCAGCACCTGAAAGGTAACGTTCAGCCGGGCAAGGTCAGCAACGTGCTGGACAGTTGGAACACGGAAAAAGTGCAGTTCGTGGAGATTCTGGAAGCGGCGCAGATGCTGCAACAAGCCGAGCAGAACCTGGCGGAACAGGAAGTGAAGCTGCGCAAGGAAGAGGAAAAGGTGATCAAGTTCAAGCGCGAGGACAGCGGGTTGCGCTTTACCATCACTTGCCTGGTGGCGTTTACGGTGTTTCAGGCCGGGTTGTTGATCTGGATTGCGACGCACCGTTAGTGGGCGCAAACGCAATCAAATGTGGGAGCTGGCTTGCCTGCGATAGCAGTAGGTCAGCGCCCACATCTGCTACTGATACACCGCTATCGCAGGCAAGCCAGCGCCCACACTGACCGCGTTCCTACCGTTAAACCTTGGCGGCAAATACTGCCTGATGCTGGCGGCACTGCTCCGCCGTCAACATAAACACCCCATGCCCACCGCGCTGGAAATCAAGCCAGGCAAAATCCACTTCCGGGTACAGCGCCTCGACGTGCACCTGGCTGTTGCCCACTTCAACAATCAGCAGGCCCTTCTCGGTCAGGTGGTCCGCCGCTTCGGCCAGCATGCGCCGCACCAGGTTCAGGCCATCGTCGCCACACGCCAGGCCCAGTTCCGGTTCGTGCTGGTATTCGTCGGGCATGTCGGCGAAGTCTTCGGCATCCACATACGGCGGGTTGGACACGATCAAGTCAAAGCGCTGGCCCGGCAGGCCGTCAAAACCGTCACCCTGCACGGTGTAGACACGCTCGTCGACACCATGGCGCTCGATGTTCTGGTTGGCCACTTCCAAGGCTTCGAAGGACAAATCCCCCAGCACTACTTCGGCGTCCTGGAACTCATAAGCGCAGGCAATGCCGATGCAACCGGAGCCGGTGCACAGGTCGAGGATGCGTGCCGGTGGCTGGGCCAACCAGGGTTCGAAGCGGTTTTCGATCAGTTCGCCAATCGGTGAGCGCGGGATCAGCACGCGCTCATCGACGATAAACGACATGCCGCAGAACCAGGCCTCCCCAATCAGATAAGGCGTCGGCACGCGTTCGTGGATGCGGCGGTGCAGCAAGCGTTGCAGGTGGGCAATTTCCTCTTCTTCCAGGTTGCAGTCGAGGTAGCTGTCGGCGATTTCCCACGGCAAGTGCAACGCACCGAGCACCAGTTGCCGGGCATCGTCCCAGGCATTGTCGGTGCCATGGCCAAAATACAGGTCTTCCCCATGGAAACGGCTGACAGCCCAACGGATATGGTCGCGCAAGGTGCGCAGGCGGGAAGAAGTGGTCACGGGGGCAAGCTCCTGGAAAAAACGACTGGCGATTCTAACAGCCTTCACCTGTACCGACGATGTACGGAAACCCGTCGCCATCCGTCGGATTTCATCCAAATTGCCATCATTGTGGTAAACAGGCCCACCTCTTGACATGGCTGCACGCCAACAACGGCGTACCTTACGATGGTAGCGATTCACAGAACCGCTCAGCCAGTGGACAATGTCGCAAAAGCCCCCCTCACAGGAGCCCCAGAATGTCCGTTCCAAAGACGATGTTTCAACTCAGCGGTCGTGGTTACGCAGCGGCGAACCTCAGCCATGCGACCCTCGTGATCATCGACGCCCAGAAGGAATACCTCAGCGGCCCCCTCGCCCTCTCGGGCATGGACGCGGCTGTCGGCAACATCAAGCAACTTGTGTCAGCCGCACGCAACGCCGGGCGGCCGATCGTGCATGTCCGTCACCTAGGCACCGTTGGCGGCCTGTTCGACCCGCAGGGTGAGCGCGGCGAATTCATTCCCGGCCTTGAGCCTGAAGGCGACGAAACCATCATCGGCAAGCTGCTGCCCAGCGCCTTTCACGGCACAGGCCTGGAAAAACACTTGCAGGACCTCGGTTCCCTGGACTTGATCGTTTGCGGCTTCATGAGCCACTCCAGCGTCAGCACCACGGTGCGCGCGGCCAAGAACCTGGGCTTTCGCTGCACCCTGGTGGAAGACGCCTGCGCGACCCGCGACCTGCCTTACAAAGGCGGCATCCTCAGCGCCGAACACGTGCAGCAGACTGAAATGGCCATCATGGCCGACAACTTCGCCACCCTGGCGTTGACCAAAGATCTGATCTGATCGACCTTCTGATGAGCGGCGCGGCAATGTTTATTGCCCCGCTCATCCGCAAAGCCCTTTCATTTGGCGCATTTACCCCTCCCCCCGGAACAACCTGTGTATTGTCCGGTCGAAGGGCCGATACCCTGGAGGAAAGGTCGGAATGAAGATATCCGATGGTTTTGATGCTCGTCGCTTGCGCCCCAAGGGCCCGAGCAACTGGCGTCTGCGCCTGGTGGCCGGCATTGCCGCGCTGCTGGCGATAGTTGGTTTGCTGTTGGCCGGCGCTGGTGGCGCGGGTCTGTTTGGTCACTCGCCCGCGCTCGGCGAGCTGAATGCCAGCCCAGGTGGCTCGGCGATTCTGTTGGCGATCGGGCTGTTGGTGCTGTGGTTGGGCGTATGGTTATGGCGACGCAGCCGGCGGAAAATGCGTCAGCCGTTGTCGCTGAATATCGCTTCACACCTGATGAAAAAGCACGACTGATGGCGCTTGGATAGCGTTTCCTGCGCCCTGGCCGCCGCGATTTAGGTAAACTGCCCGCCCTTCGCGGAGGCCAACATGCAAGACGACGATTTTTCCCTGTTCAAAAACGAGCTGCGCGGCGTCAAGCCGATCAAGCACGACCGCGCCGACACCGGCAAACCCAAGGCCGACCGGGCGCAGATCGCCAAACTGCGCCAGGCCGCGACTGTGCGCACCGAGGCCACCACCGTGGATGGCCTGTCGGACCAGTTCGTCATCGATGTCGGCCCCGAAGATGAGCTGATGTGGGCCCGTGATGGCGTGCAGGAAAGCCAGATGCGCAAGCTCAAGGCCGCCCAGATCCCGTTCGAAGGCAGCCTTGACCTGCATGGCATGAGCGTGGAGAAAGCCCGGGAAACCCTGTGGGCCTTCCTCGCCGAAGCCACCCGATTCGAAATCCGCTGTGTACGCGTCACCCACGGCAAGGCCGTGCGGCTGGACGGCAAGCGGCCGATGATCAAAAGCCACGTCAACACCTGGCTGCGCCAGCATGCCCAGGTGCTCGGCTTTACCTCATGCCAAGCCCGCCACGGCGGCGCGGGGGCAGTGTATGTCATGCTCAAACGCACCATGATGGAAGGGCGCGACGAGTAACAAGTGCCATCGTCAGGCTTGCAGCGATGTGCCCGTCACCGTAACCTTGCGCTTTGCGAAAATCCCACAGGTAGTTTCATGTCCCTGGAACAGAATTACACGGCGATCCTCGGCCAACTCGGCGAGGACGTTTCCCGCGAGGGCCTGCTCGACACGCCAAAGCGTGCCGCCAAGGCGATGCAGTACCTCTGCCGCGGTTATGAGCAGACACTGGAAGAAGTCACCAACGGTGCCTTGTTCAGCTCTGACAACAGCGAAATGGTGCTGGTCAAGGACATCGAGTTGTACTCGCTGTGCGAACACCACCTGCTGCCGTTCATCGGCAAGGCGCACGTAGCCTATATCCCAAGCGGCAAGGTGCTGGGCCTGTCAAAGGTTGCGCGGATTGTCGACATGTATGCCCGCCGCCTGCAGATCCAGGAAAACCTCAGCCGCCAGATCGCCGATGCCGTGTTGCAAGTGACCGGTGCCCTGGGCGTGGCCGTGGTGATCGAAGCCAAGCACATGTGCATGATGATGCGCGGTGTGGAGAAACAGAATTCGTCGATGATCACGTCGGTGATGCTGGGTGAATTCCGCGAAAACGCGGCCACCCGCAGCGAATTCCTCAGCCTGATCAAGTAACAGGCTGAGTACGAAAAAGCCGGCGTTCATCGCCGGTTTTTTTTCGCCCGCAAAATTGAGGTAAGCTGCGGCCCCTTCTTCATGGGCAAGAGGTTTCAGCCATGTTCGTCAAAGCACTTCGAGTGGGCCTCGGCCACGTCATCATCGCGGGCGACTTTCTTACCCGCCCTCGCAAAAAACAGCGTTCCGCCGAGCAACAGGCACAGGTGAACGCAGCGGCCAAGGAACTGACCCTGTATCAGTTCCACGCCTGCCCGTTCTGTGTGAAGACCCGCCGCACCTTGCACCGTCTGAATGTGCCCGTCGCGCTGAAAGATGCGAAAAACAACGAACAGGCCCGCCAGACCCTGCTGGAGCAAGGTGGCAAGATCAAGGTGCCGTGCCTGCGTATCGAAGAGAATGGCCAGACCACCTGGATGTATGACTCCAAGGTGATCATTGATTATCTGGACAAGCGCTTCGCTGCGGTCTGACAGGCTTACGCCGCTTCCACATTTAGTTCAGTCTTGCCAAATCAAGATCGAGTAACGCCGAGCCCAGGCACTTGCCATGGGCATCCAGCGCCAGCGAACGGGTGACCCCACCGCGCAGGATGCCCGGCAGTACGAAGTTCAGGGCCTGCACGTTCGGCAATTCATAGCGCCGCACAGGCGCCGCCCCAGGCTCCCGCAACCCCGCGAAAAACTCGGCCACGCGCTCGGCCGTCAACTGTTCGCACAGCAGTGGGTAATCCTCGGCACGGTAGGCAATGATCGAGATATTCGACGTATCGCCCTTATCCCCAGTACGGGAATGGGCCAGCGTGTGCAATTTCATGCTTCGATCCTCGGATTGACCTTATCGCGCGGTAGCAACAACGACGCCACCGCCACCACCTGACGTACGCTTTTGCTCGCGCCGCCGCCGCCCGACGGGCCGTTGGTGTAAAGGGTTTCCACTTCATTGCCCACCCGCACCGCCTCGCCGCGATCGTCACAGCGCGCTGCCACGCGCAGGCGTACTTCCCAGGGCTCGACCGTGCTGCGTGGGCCGTGGAGCGAGTCCATGCCGATCAGTTCGGCACGCACGTCCTGCATCTTCACGCCCATTAACTCAAGCCGCTTGAGGACGACATCCCGCGCCAGCTGCGCCCGTGCGACAGCACCGGGACCGCCGTAGGACATCTGCCCCTCACCAATCCAACCGTCCAGAAAGCCGACGCTGACCTTCAAGTTTTCGGGGCGTGCACGGCCGTCCGCACCTTGGGCGCGCACACGATCAGTACTTTCCTCAACAAAGCCCACTCGAGAGAAATCGGCCGTCACGTCAGGCGTGAGGTACGCCGCCGGGTCATGCACTTCATAGATAAGCTGCTCAGTGCAGGTTGCGCCGCTGACCCGCCCGCCGGATCCGGCCACCTTGGTAATCAAGGCTTCACCCTCTGCGTCAATCTCGGCCAGGGGGAAACCCAGGCGCGCCAGGTCCTCCACATCCTTGAAGCCAGGGTCTGCAAAATAGCCACCGCTGACTTGCCCGGCGCATTCAAGCAAATGCCCCACCAACGTGCCACGCCCCAGGCGCTGCCAATCGTCCGCGGCCCAACCGAATTCAAACATCTGCGGTGCCAGGAACAGCGAAGGGTCAGCCACGCGTCCGGTGATTACCACGTCCGCATCCGCGCGCAGCGCCTGCAGAATGCCGTCGACGCCCAAATAGGCATTCGCGGAAATCAGCCGCTCGCCAAGGGACTCGACGGTCTGGCCGTTATCCAGCAAACACTCGGGCCGCAACGCCTTCAACACATCATCGCCGACGACCGCAACCACCTTCAGATCAAGGCTCAGTTCCTTAGCTATTCGACGCACCTCACTGGCGGCCGACACCGGATTGGCCGCGCCCATATTAGTGATCACCCGCAAGCGACGGCGGCCGTCCTTTTCGCCAACAAAGGGCAGCACGCGGCGCATGCGTTCACTCAGCAGCGGATCGTAGCCACCGTCTGGATCGTTGATCCGCGCCTGTTGCGCCAAGGCAATCGTTCTTTCGGCCAGGCACTCGAACACCAGGTAATCCAGGTCGCCCTGCTCGGCCAGTTCCACGGCAGGTTCGATACGGTCGCCGGAATAGCCGGCGCCGGAACCGATGCGCAAGGTTTTCATCTCAAATAACTCCCAGGAGCAACGCCGTCAGGGTCATCAACACCGACGCGGCGAACAGAAACGGAATGGTGAAGCGCTGGTGATCGGCCAGTTCGATCTTGCACAGGCCCACCAACAGGAAGGTCGCGGGCGTCAGCGGGCTGACGGGGAAGCCGGTGGTGTGCACACCGAGCAACGAGGCCTGGGCCACTTGCAGGGGGTCGACGCCCAAGGCTTTGCCGACTTCGGCGATCACCGGCATCACGCCGAAATAGTAGGAATCGGGGTCGAACAACATGCTCAACGGCATGGAAATGAAACCCACCACCGCAGGAATCAACTTGCCGTGGCCGGCGGGAATCTGCGCCACCGCCACTTCGGCAATCGCCTTGAGCATGCCGGTGCCCTGCATGATGCCGGTGAACACCCCGGCGGCGAGCAGGATGCTGGCCATGGTCAGGGCGGTCTTGGCATGGGCATCGATGCGGGCGCGCTGGGCGTCGACGTTCGGGTAGTTGATGCACAGCGCCACCACGGTGCCGAGCATGAACATCACCACCGGGTCGACCCAGCCGGCAATCATCACCACCATCACCAGCACGGTCAGGATCAGGTTGACCCAGAACAGGCGCGGGCGACGCAGCTTGATATCGTCGTCACTGAGTACTCGCTGGGGCACTGCATCCACGGTGGAGCCGGCGCCGAGGCCCAGGCGTTTTTCTTCGCGACGGCCCAGCCACCAGGCACAGGCGAAAACGAAGATCAGGCCGACGATCTGCACCGGGATCAGCGGTTGGAACAGGTCTGCCACCGGCACGTGCAGGGCGGCCGACGAACGCAACACCGGACCGGTCCACGGCAAGAAGTTGACCCCGGCCGCCATCGCGCAGACACAGGCAAGGATGCGTTTATCGATGCCCAGCCGTGTATAGAGCGGCAGCATCGCCGGCACCGTCACCAGAAAAGTCACTGCACCGGAGCCGTCCAGGTGCACCAGCAACGCCAGGGTCGCGGTACCGACGACAATGCGTGTAGGACGCGTCCCTACCGTGCGCAGGATGCGATCGATGATGGGGTCGAGCATGCCGGCATCGGTCATGATCCCGAAAAACAGGATCGCGAACACAAACATGCCCACGACCGGGGCGACGTTCTTGATACCGGTGATGATGAAAGCGCTGGTTTGCAGGCCGAACCCGCCGAGCAACGCGGCGATGATCGGCAGTGCGATCAGGGCCACCAGGGGCGAGAGGCGTTTGCTCATGACGGCAGCGAGCAGGCACAGGATGGTAATGACACCCAGGGTAGCGAGCATGGGTTACTCCAGAGCGGCCTTGGTGGCCGGTTATTGTTTTACCCGGAGTATTGGAAGCGGGTTAGTCTTTGTAAATTGGAATATTCACCAGCTAGTGTTCGGAAAAACAAAATGAAGAACAGTATCCAACACATTCAAGCGTTTCTGGCGGTGGCCCGCACGGGCAGTTTCACCAAGGCAGCCAATGAGCTGCATCTGTCGCCTTCTGCACTGACCGTGCAGGTGCAACAACTGGAGGATTGGCTCGGCGTCGCCCTGCTCGACCGCAGCCCGCGCCATGTCAGCATCACCGCCGCCGGCCAGGACGCGCGCGGCCCCATGGAAAAACTGCTGCTGGACCTGGACAACATCGTCACCGGCTCCCGCGACCTGGCCGCCCTGCGTCGAGGCGTGGTCACAATCGCCGCGCTGCCTTCGGTATGTGCCGGCGCTTTGCCGCCGGTTCTACGCTTGTTTCGCGAACGCTTTGCCGGGATCGAGGTGCGCCTGCATGATCTGGTGGCCCATCGCATTCACGCTCAGGTGCGTTCCGGCGAGGTGGATTTTGGTATCGGCGTGCGCGCACGGCTCAGTCATGGCCTGGAATTCGTGCCGGTGCTGAATGATCGCTTGTGCGCGTTTGTACCGCTGGATCATCCCCTCACCCGCTTTCCCCAACTGACCCTGGAGCAGTTGGCGGACCAGCCGATCATCCTCACCGGTCGCGACAGCAGTGTGCGCGAGCAGGTGGATGCGTTGTTTGACCAGACACGACTGACCCTGAACGCAGGCATGGAAGCCAACTACATGTCGACGGTGTTGGCGCTGGTGCGCCAGGGGCTGGGGATCAGTGTTCTGCCGGAATCGGCGGCGGACAGCCTGGAGGGATTGAAGCGCATCAACATCGAGCATCCCGGCGTGAACCGGGAAATCGGCTTGATCAGTCGTAGCGGGATGGGGCTGAGCCCCGCAGCGCAACGCTGCTTCGATCTGCTGCACGACGAACTACCTGATACACCCTTGAGCTAAATGTGGGAGCGGGCTTGCTCGCGAATGCGGTGCGTCAGTCGAATCATCAGTGACTGACACACTGCATTCGCGAGCAAGCGCGCTCCCACATTTCGACCCCGTTATCAGTCCAGCATCGGCACATACTTCGGATGGCTGGCTACCCGCGCCATCCACGCCTGCACACCCGGATAGGCGTCCAGGTCAAAACCACCTTGATGGGCCACATGGGTGTAGGCATACAAGGCCACGTCGGCGATGGAGAACTGATCGCCCACCAGGTACGGCGTCAACTGCAACTGGCGCTCCATGACCTTCAGCGCTTTGTAACCGCCCTTGTGCAGCTTCTTGTATTCCTCCAGACGCTCCTGGGGAAGCCCCAGGTAAAACTGGATAAACCGCGCTACCGCAATGTACGGCTCATGGCTGTACTGCTCGAAGAACTGCCACTGCAGCACTTGGGTGCGCAGGCGCGGCTCGGACGGCAGAAACTCACTGCCATCGGCCAGGAAGTTGAGGATCGCGTTGGACTCCCACAGGCAAGTGCCGTCTTCCAGTTCCAGCACCGGGATCTTGCCGTTGGGGTTCTTCGCCAGGAATTCGGCGGTCTGGGTGTCACCCTTGAGGATGTCCACATCCACCCATTGATACGGGATGCCCAGCAGGCTGAGCATCAATTTGATCTTGTAGCAGTTGCCCGATTTGTAATCGCCATAAACCTTGTACATGGGGCTCCCCTTATGCCGCTTGCGCGTGCTGTGCTTGCCGGACCACGGCGGCCAGGCGCTTGAGACCTTCGTCGAGGCGGGCCGGGTCGATATGGCTGAAATTGAGCCGCAGCGAACCAGGGTGTTGGTCCGGTTCGGAAAAGAACGGTTCACCGGGCATGAACGCGACGTCCTGTTCCAACGCTGGCGCCAACAAGGTGCGGGTGTCGAGTGGTTGTTTCAAGGTCAGCCAGAAGAATAATCCACCTTGGGGCACTTGCCAGTCGGCCAGATCGGCAAAATGACGCTGTAGCGCAGCCTGGAACGCATCGCGGCGTTCGCGATAAAAACTGCGCAGTTCCACCAGGTGCTGCTGGTATTTTTCGCTGCCGATCCACTGCATCGCCTGCCATTGGCCGACACGATTGGTGTGCAGGTCGGCCGATTGCTTGAGTTTGAGCAGGTGCGCAAACAGGTCCGGGCTGGCGATCAGGTAGCCGACACGCAGGCCTGGCAACAGGGTCTTGGACACGGTGCCGGTGTAGATCCAACTGGCCTTTTTCAGGCGCCCGACGATGGGTTTGGCACTGCCGCCATCGAAGGTCAGTTCACGGTAGGGCTCGTCTTCGATGAGCGTGACACCGAATTCATCGAGCAATGCGGCGACAGCTTCGCGCTTGGCTTCGCTGTAACGCACCGCCGAAGGGTTCTGGAACGTCGGGATCAGGTAGATGAATGCCGGACGATGGCGTTCGAGGCTGGCGCGCAGCGCGCTCAGGTTTGGGCCGTCGGCCTCCAGTTGTACCGTGAGGCAATCGGCGCCGAACAATTGGAAGATCTGCAACGCGGCCAGGTAGGTCGGGCCTTCCAACAGAACCTGGGTGCCTTTATCGATGTACAGCTTGGCCGCCAGGTCCAGGGCTTGCTGGGAACCGCTGACCACCAGCACTTGGCTGGCCTGGCACGGCACGCCGAGTGCGCGGGCTTCGGCGGCGAGCAGTTCACGCAACTGCGGCTCGCCTTCGCTCATGCCGTATTGGCCGATGTTTAGGGGCATGTCATCCCAGTCCAGCGCGGGCAGCATGGCTTCGGCCGGGAGGCCACCGGCGAACGACATCACTTGCGGGCGCTGGGCTGCCGCGAGGATTTCACGGATCAAGGAGCTTTTGAGGCGCGTAACACGTTCAGAGAAGGCCATAAGGTCACCGGTAGCGAAGCCTGTGGGAAATACGTCAAACTGATTGACCGAAATTACGACGACTTAGACGGATACGTCAATATGCTTGACCTTAAAAACCCCACCGCCCAGCAAGAAGCCATGGAAGCGTTCTTCTTCGGCTACCAGGCGTTTACCGCCAAGGCCGACGAAATGCTTGAGCGCCGTGGTCTGAGCCGGGTGCATCAGCGCATTGTGTTTTTTATCGCGCGTTACCCAGCCTTGAGCGTGAAGGAACTGCTGGAATTGCTCGGCGTGAGCAAGCAGGCGCTGAACATTCCATTGCGCCAGTTGCAGGAAATGCACTTGGTGAACAGCGTTGCGTCCGAGACCGACAAGCGCAAACGCCTGCTGGAATTGACTGAGGAAGGCTCGCGTTTCGAGCACTCTCTGCGTCGTGAACAGGTGAAACTGTTGCAACGCGCGTTCAGTGAAGCGGGCGAAGAAGCGGTGACGGGATGGCTGGCCGTCAACCAGGCATTGAGCGCGAGCTAGCCCTTCACGCGGCTATTCGAAAACATTATTTGCTTTATTTGTATACAAAAGCATAATTCGCTTCGTGCGAGTTCCTGACCTATTGGTCAACAAAACCCGCCAGTACCTCAAAGCGCTGCGGCCCATCCGTGACCGGCGCTGGAAATAACAATAAAACTCTTGAGGAGTACTCGCTGTGGATAGCCGCAAATCCGAAGCCCCGACGCTCGACCTTGCCCCCTCACAGAACGGCTGGCTGGAACGCCTGTTCAAACTGCGCTTGCATGGCACCACAGTGAGGACCGAGCTGATCGCCGGCCTTACCACCTTCATCACCATGGCCTACATCATCTTCGTCAACCCCAATATCATGGCCGACGCCGGCATTGACCACGGCGCGGCGTTCGTTGCCACCTGCATTGCCGCCGCGCTGGGTTGCCTGCTGATGGGCCTGTACGCCAACTGGCCGGTGGGCCTGGCGCCGGGCATGGGTTTGAACGCGTTCTTCACCTACACCGTGGTCGGCACCATGGGCTACACCTGGGAAACCGCGCTGGGCGCGGTGTTTATCTCCGGCGTGTTGTTCATGGGCCTGACGCTCTCGCGGGTGCGTGAATGGCTGCTCAACAGCATTCCCGTCAGCCTGCGCCACGCCATGGGCGCCGGGGTGGGCTTGTTCCTCGGGGTGATCGGCCTGAAAACCGCCGGGATTATCGTCGAGAGCCCGGCCACGCTGATCAAGCTCGGTTCGCTGCATGAACCCGCGCCGCTGCTGGCGGCCGTGTGCTTTCTGCTCATCGCCATCCTCAGCTACCACCGCGTGTTCGGCGCGATCCTGATCAGCATCATTGCTGTGACCCTGGCCGGCTGGGGCCTGGGTTTGGTGCACTACAACGGTATGATCTCCACCCCACCGAGCCTGGCGCCGACGTGGATGGCGATGGACATTAAAGGTGTGTTCAATGTCAGCATGATTAGCGTTGTATTTGCATTTCTTTTTGTACACATGTTTGATACCGCAGGTACACTGATGGGCGTCGCGCAACGGGCCGGCTTGGTCAATGCCGATGGCAAGATCGATAACCTCTCCCGCGCACTGAAAGCCGACAGCGCTTCCAGTGTGTTCGGCGCCATGGTTGGCGTGCCGCCGGTGACCAGCTATGTGGAAAGTGCCGCGGGTGTGGCCGCCGGTGGCCGCACCGGGTTGACCGCCGTGACCGTCGGTATCCTGTTTGTGGCCGCGATGTTTTTCGCGCCGCTGGCCGGCATGATCCCAGCCTATGCCACGGCCGGCGCGCTGATTTATGTGGCGATGCTGATGATGGCGAGCATGGCGCATATCAACTGGGACGAAGCCACCGACAGCATTCCGGCGATCGTCACGGCGATTATGATGCCGCTGACGTTTTCGGTCGCCGACGGCATCGCCCTGGGCTTTATCACCTATGTGGCGCTGAAGGCGGGCACCGGCAAGTACCGCGACATTTCCGTAAGCCTGTGGGTGCTGTGCGCGATTTTCATCGCCAAGTTCGTATTTCTATAAAAAGGAGTGACGCATGACCCTGGAAACCTGGCTGCTGTTCAGCGGCGCGGCATTGATCGTGATCCTGATCCCGGGGCCACTGTCCCTGTTGATGATCAGCAACAGTCTCAACTATGGTCTGCGTCGCTCGTACCCGGCGTTTCTTGGCGGCGTGTTTGCCTCAATCTGTCTGTTGAGCGCCTCGGCACTTGGCCTGGGCGCGTTGCTGCTGGCCTCAGAACAAGTGTTCAGCGCACTGAAGATCGTCGGCGCGCTCTACCTGTTCTACCTCGCCTGGCAGAGTTGGCAGCAATCGCGCCAACCCTCCCAGGGTGCGGTAGTCCCCCAGGCCATCGCCACACCGCGTTTTCGCGCCTTGTTTGGCCGCGCCTTTGTACTGGGCGCCAGTAACCCCAAGGACATCCTGTTCTTTGCTGCTTTCCTGCCGCAGTTTCTCAACCGCGAGCAACCGTTCCTCTCACAACTGTTGGTCATGATCGCCACCTGGGCCATGCTCGATCTGCTCTGCAAATTGGCCTACGGCCTTGGCGCCCAGGGCGCTGCGCGCTATCTGCGCAGCGGCAACGGCCAGAGCTGGTTCAACCGTGTCAGTGCGGGGCTATTCGGCGGCGCGGGGGTGATGGCGCTGATCAAGGTCAGGACGGGCTGACTTTGGCAAAATAAACGCTGGGTTGACTCATGCCCTCAGTACTCCATTGAATGCCTGCAACAATCCTGATCAGACGGTTTTCCCTCATGGCACGCTTGACGCTTGCCAACGGAAGCAGATGAGGATGGTCGATGAAGGTTTTTTTGAACCATTCATTCGTCAGCCGTGTGTTCAACCTTATCGTACCTGCGTAAGTCCAATGGGTTGATAGGTAGTAAACCTCGTTCGAACTGGAAAGGGGATGAGTCGCGATCAGGTCATGTACAAGTACATTCGAACGTCTTACCTGAACCTGCTGCACATCGAAGCCCTGCTGCTGCAACTCCCGCGTGACAGCCTGACGCATTGCAATACCCCGCTGCTCCGTCTGCCTGCCGCCCCGGGGGCGAAGCGCCGGGTCCAAATTGTGGATCCGAAAATCGACACGAGTGAAGCCTGGGGCCTTGTCTTCCAGACTAATGAATATCGATGTTCTTCCCCTCTCGGTGGCCCGCAGCATTTTCAGCAAATCATCCGTCTGACCCGGCCTCGCGGGGGCCGCGGGCAACCAATTGTCCAGCGTCGCCCTGACATTGAGCATGTGACTGGCCGTCGCGGGACGCTCCGGGCCTGACAATTCAATAATCCTTGCCACGGCAAACTCTCGGCTTTTGGCGGTAAGGGTCGGGAACGCTGTGCCTACAGACTGCGACAAAGGCCTATCGAACAAGCGTTTATGAACCTGCCAGTGACCCGCAGGATTACGTGACACCGGAAAGGGCTGCTCGTGTAACTCCGAGCTTGCCCAGCGTTCAAGGCTCAGGGTCGCCAGTGAAACCAGCGGCTCATTGCGGTGGATAAACACGATGCCATCCAAGGGCGCCTGGTCACCTTGCGGGAGCAGCCTGTAATAACCACTCCACAGATCAAGCACGCCGGCATCAGGGGGCGCCATCTGCAGCAGATTGTGCGGAAATCCCCGAGCATCCAACGCGTTATGAAATATCCCAGGCGCCGGGGAACTCATCTGCGTGTCCGGAGGTTGGGTACGCCAGTTTAACCAATGCTCATACGTCGTCATTGACTGACGAATGGCGTCTTCCGTTGCCCCGCGCACAGTCGGTGGGCGCCAATCGGGCGGCGGTGGCGTGGGTGGACGCCACGGGTTGAGACTGCCCGAACTCGGCCCCGCCATCGGTTGCGGCGCATCCGCGCTCAGTAACCATTCCCTGGGCTGGTGGATAGTCAGAATCAGTTCGTCTTGACCCGGTGACTGCCGGTTTTTCAGACGCAACCACTGCTCGCTGCCGCGCCGGTAAAGCGGAAACTGGTGGGTGCCATCCTCCACGAAACACTCGCCATTTTTCACGTAGACACCACGCTCGCTGGCACCTTTGAGCGCTACGGCTCCCTCAGGTACGCCTTTGACCTTGAAACGCTCCAGCGCTTTGAGCTGAGTCACCGCGGGTGGCGCAAAGCGCGAAGGCCCACTGTTTTCGGCCATGCGCAAGCGATGTATCCGACCCAACACGGCGCTCAGTGTTGGCCGTGCAATACGGGGTACGGCACTGCCCGCCTTCCTCGGGCCGGGTATGAAGTTCGAAAACAGGTCGATCGCCAAAAACACGCTCATAAAACCCACATCGACGGCATCGTGAGCATCACCAAAACGATGAAAACGCCGCGCGACCAGCAACAACTCATAGGCTTCATTGAACATCCCGTAGAGCGGAGAAAAAAAACCTACCAACCTACGCCGGGTGGCATCGCTCTGCTCACCCAGGCGGCGAGCTCGATATTCCTGCAGCGTCTTGCCGGAATCACTGGCGGCCTGGGTCCGGCGTTGCAGTTCAAGCACGCTGGCGCGGTACAGCAAGGCCTGGGCATGGCTGTGAGAGGTTGGGACAACCGCCAGCCAGTGCTGTGGATCACAGGCAATCTGCTCGAGGACTTGAGCTTCAATCAGGTCCGGTATCGGTGTGGGCTCCAGGTGCTTGATGCTAAATGAGCGTACAAATTCAAGCCCCTGCCAAACCCCCTTCACCATGAAAAAACCAGGTAATCGGTCCAGCAAACTGAAGGTGATGCCATCCGGATGATGGGTTATTGGATCAATTGCCCAACCGGGGGCGACCTGTCGCGCCAGCGCCTTGGCGTTGTCCGGCAATGCACCGATACGGTTGAGTTCATCATGGGCCCGTTGCAGGCTGCCGTGCTCGGTGAGTATCAGGTTTTGCGCCGCCTCGGGCCAATAGACCACGCACACCCCGGAAGTCTCGTCGTGCACCAGCACAATCCCCGCGATATAGCGATCATGCAGCATCGTGTGCCCCACCAATTGAATCACGTACAACTGCAACTGGTGCTGGTTTTTCAACAGATCTTGCGGTGTTCTTGCCGCCATTGCCGTGTTGAATACACGCTGTGCGGTAGCCGACAGCCCCCGCTGAGCGGCCGAGAAAAGATGATGCTCAAAGCCGGTGCGCAAGGCACGATTCAATAGCTCGGGAATACGCCCTTCGCCGGGCCTTCCGTGAGCGTCAACGCGTGGATAAAACACCTCATTGATCAACGCATCGTACTGGCCGCCGATATCCAGTGAGGACACCAGACTGATCAGGTAACCCGCATTGAGCCGCTGCTGCCAGTCAGGCTTTAGATAACGGGCACGATTGAGTCGCCACTTCGTCCAGGGGGCCAGCGGGTCCAGGTTGTGCAGTGCCAGTTGCAGCAGACTGAACGTTGTCCGCTCAGCGGTCGGGGTCAGTCTTATGTTGCGATCGCCCACCGTGCACGTGGCTGAGCCGACACAAAAGCTGCCGTATACGCCATCAGGCATATCAATAAAGGGCGCATCGATATCCCACTGCGGGGAGATACCATCCTGACTCAAGCGAGTCTTCAAGGTGCGACGGGCGAACGTATACAGGTCAGGCAGCACGTACTCAAGCCGGTTTTCGAAGGCATAGGTACTGCTCAGGTACAGACGCTGCAAGTGCATGAATTTTTTACGCTGGGCGCGCGTGGCATATGCCAGCCACGTGGGCAGTTTCTTCGCCTCAGACACGGTTTTGCGCAGTAGCTCGACATTCGCCCAAGCCTGGCTCAGGGCATTATTGACGGGGATTTTCAGCTGCTCCTCCAGCTCGCCCCTCAATAGCGCACGACTCAACTCGGGGCCCTTTACCTCACTGAAAATGCGTGTAATGTCCTCGGTGCTTGTCTCCAGGCGATGGTAACAACCGAGCAATTTTTTCAGTGCGGCCAGCGCTGGCTTGCCCTTGATCTCAAGGTAGCGAACAGCGAGTGTTGCCCGCGCCGCATGGGCACGCAGGTCGCGGCGTTTATCACGCTCGACAGCGCCCCACAGCACCGAGCCGTCAAGGCTGCTCAAGCTGGCCTTTAGGCTCCGGGTCAATGCGTCCACACAGGAAAACGCCTTTACCCCACCCTCCACTCCAAACGCGTACAACACCACCGGATGCTGGCGGGTCGGGACCCTCATCGCAGCCGCCGTCGTTATCACCCAGACGTTATGAAGCGGGTAGAAGGCGTCCGGCTCGCTGCCCACCGCAATCGACAACACCCGGGTATCAGTGTCCGCGGATCGGGTTGCCGAGGGCTGCGCTACCACTTCAATCACCAAATCTCGATGGGCCGTACCGATCAACTTGAGTCGGTGTAGCAACTGAACCTCACACCGCAAGGATTCGGTCTGGGCCTGCATAAAACGATTAACCCGTCGGGCTCTACCTGCTCCGTCAGGACGCTCCGCCCAGAAAGCCAGCTCGAGCAGCCGGGACCTTGCGTTTTGCATCGCCGTATTCAGCACAAAGGCATGCACGCTGAGTTGCCCCATCAGGGACATGATCTCCAGATAGGCTGGCGTTTCTGCGCTGATGTCATCCAGGTTGAGCAGTGCGAGCAGACGTTTTTCATAGCGCTTGACCTGCTGTTCCTCGGTGAGCAGGGCCAAACCCGGCGCTGAACTGGCGAAGACTATTTCTTCAGCGCGTCGTTGCTGGTCCCACCTGAGCAAGTGATCGCCCATGGAGCCGAGCCGAGCGCCACCGGCCAATTGCTTTCGGGCGCACTGCGCATGCGTAAGAAACAGCGCTGCGTTCAGGGGTTGAGGTGCGGGTTTCTGGTCAGAAAACACGTGCGCAAAATGAACCTTTACCGCACATCCCAGCTCGTTGTTCCATTGCCCGGCCAGTAACGCCTGGGCGCCCTGCTCCAGTGCATCGTCCATCACCTCCAAGCCACAAATAAAACCAGCCGCTGGCGATATATCTGCCGGCCGGTGCAACGCCTTACGGCGACTGATCGGCAAGCAATCCCAGAGCTCATGGAACAGGGACTCGTTCAACGCCAGCAGGTCGCACTGCAGGGCATTGAAGGACGCGGCCTCGTAAAAATTCCGAACCGCCCCCGGTAGATAAACCACATGTGACGCATCGCTGGAATTGCCCTCCCGGTAAAGATACAACGCACCGGGAATCGCGATGGCAGGAGTACCCGGCCACATCAATTGGCTCACTTTCACGCTGGCCCACTCCCCACCGGCGCGCTCACGCGCTGCTGCGGCCGGAGCATCGATCAGGGCTTGAACCATGGCCATGCCCGCACTCGTCAACTCCTCCAACTGCAACGCCATGAAGGCACGGTCGGCGAAGAGCGCCTTTTGCAACTCGACCCAACGCTCGCGACGTGTGAGCCAGGATCCAGGCACCAGGGTGTTCCAATAGCGCGAGGCCGCGTGATCCAGTCGCTCAAAGAGCCTCAGCGCTATAACACGCTGCAAAACCTCCTGCGGCGTGTACGCTAACTGCTTGTTCGGATCGCCCCTGACACTCAATGCAGTGAATTGATTGACGTTGGTCACCACCGTGGGCAGGGCCAATAACGACAACGCCCGGTCGGTCAGGCTGTCGACTTTGTGGGGTATGCCCGGTGGCCTGGACTCGGTAAACAACAGACTATCCGGATCCATTGCGAACGCTTTGCGTAACTGGGCGCGAATGACCGCCAGGATTTTGGGCGAACGCCCTATCAGGCGAGCAAGTTCATGCGTCGACTCTTTACACCGCGAGTCGGCAAGCGCGATCTGATTGATCAGACGGCTGGGGCGGGTGGCGGCGGCGATCCGCCGCATCAATGGCTCCCGAATAGACTGTAACGCGTGGGGATCGTCGGGATCGAAAGAGGGCGCAGCGCTCGGGTGATCCGTGGGCAATGTCATGATGCTTTCTTATCGAGGAGGAAAACGCCCAGCCTAAACATCACCAACCGCCCCACGGCACTAGATAGTTAGCCGTGCAACGGGCAAAAAAAAGCCCGCAGTGTGCGCGGGCGAAACCAACGAAGAGCTTTGGGGGTGTGAAGCGAGGTGACGCTCAGCTACCGCGATAGGTGGAGTAGCTGTAAGGCGAAATCAGCAGCGGGACATGATAGTGATCCTGTTCGGCGCTGATGCCGAAACGCAGCACCACCACGTCGAGGAAGGCAGGCTCTGGCAGTTGCACACCACGGGCGCGGTAATAATCACCCGCGCTGAATTGCAGCTGGTACACCCCACTGCGGTAATCATCGCCTTGCAACAATGGCGCGTCGCAGCGGCCGTCGCTGTTGGTCACAGCGGTGGCTACCCGCTCCAGCTGTGCGCCTTCGACGCGGTACAGCTCCACCTTGATCGCGCTGCCGGGGCAACCGTGTGCGGCGTCCAAAACGTGTGTGGTCAAACGTCCCATGGCGTCTACGCGCCTCCCGTAGTCAGTAGAAGAGTGATCCGCACTTTTTCAGAGCAGCGAAAAAGCCGGCAGTGACTGATTAAGACACTTTTAAATAAAATTGTACACAATAAATTCAACACGCCATCGCTCCCCTTTGGAAGCGAGCGCGCTCGCGAAAATCGTCAACAAAAACCCTGGCGTTCAGGGTGAAAGTTGACGCTCTCATGTTTTTCACGGGCACACTCGCTCCCGCAAGGAATTTTTGCCAGGTTAGCTGACCGGTTGGGCAAGTTTCTTGCAGGTGTTTATTCCAGTGGCCCGCGGAAAAAATGCAGAAATCTAGGCTTACAAAGTGGACAATAAGTTGTATACAATCACTCATCGCTAACACGACGAACAAGAAGGAAGACTGCAGTGAGCGCTGACTACCCACGCGACCTGATCGGTTACGGCAGTAACCCTCCTCAACCCCACTGGCCGGGCAAGGCGCGCATTGCGCTGTCTTTCGTACTCAACTACGAAGAAGGTGGCGAGCGCAACATCCTGCACGGAGACAAAGAGTCCGAAGCCTTCCTTTCGGAAATGGTCTCGGCCCAGCCGCTGCAAGGCGCACGCAACATGAGCATGGAGTCGCTGTACGAATACGGCAGCCGTGCCGGCGTGTGGCGCATCCTCAAGCTGTTTAAAGCATTCGATATCCCACTGACCATCTTCGCCGTGGCCATGGCTGCCCAGCGTCACCCGGATGTGATCCGCGCGATGGTCGAGGCCGGCCACGAAATCTGCAGCCACGGCTACCGCTGGATCGACTACCAGTACATGGACGAGGCCCAGGAGCGCGAGCACATGCTCGAAGCGATCCGCATCCTCACCGAACTGACTGGCGAACGCCCACTGGGCTGGTACACCGGCCGCACCGGCCCCAACACCCGGCGTTTGGTGATGGAGGAAGGCGGTTTCCTCTACGACTGCGACACCTACGACGACGACCTGCCCTACTGGGAGCCCAACAACCCTACCGGCAAGCCGCACCTGGTGATTCCCTACACCCTGGACACCAACGACATGCGCTTCACCCAGGTGCAGGGTTTCAACAAGGGCGATGACTTCTTCGAATACCTCAAGGACGCCTTCGACGTGCTCTACGCCGAAGGCGCCGAGGCGCCGAAGATGCTTTCCATCGGCCTGCATTGCCGCCTGATCGGCCGTCCGGCACGCCTGGCGTCGTTGAAGCGGTTTATCGAGTACGCCAAAGGTCACGAACACGTGTGGTTCACTCGCCGCGTCGATATCGCCCGTCACTGGCAGGAAACCCATCCGTACACGGGAGCAGCGAAATGACTGCGTTCCAAACCCTTAAGCCGTCGACCCTGAGCCGCGATGAATTCGTCAACGCCTTCGCCGACATCTACGAACATTCGCCATGGGTGGCCGAAAAGGCCTTCGCGCTGGGCCAGGACGCATCGATCGACCAGATCGAAACCCTGCACCAGCGCATGAGCGACATCCTGTTGAGCGCTGATCATGCCAGTCAACTGGCGCTGATCAACGCTCACCCGGACCTGGCCGGCAAAGCCGCCGTCCAGGGCCAACTGACCGAAGCCAGCACGAATGAGCAAGCTGGCGCCGGTATTCACCAATGCACGGCCGAAGAGTTCTCACGCTTCACCGAGCTGAACGATGCCTACAAGGCCAAGTTCAAGTTTCCCTTCATCATGGCGGTAAAAGGCAGCAACCGACATCAGATCCTGGCCGCGTTCGAAACGCGCATCCACCACTCGGCGGACACTGAGTTCAAATGCGCACTGGCCGAGATCAACAAGATCGCGTTGTTCCGATTACTGACCCTCTAAACGACCATCCCCAGCCACTCTTTTTAAGGCAGACAAGAAGAATGAAAGCTTACGCCGTACCTTTCGAAAAGTTCGTCAACCTGGCCGACGCCCGCCTGGGCACCAAGATCATCTCCGTCACCGATGACTGGTTCGCCGACGCCAACCGCCTGTTCCAGCCGACCCCGGCCGTGTGGAAGGAGGGCGTTTTCGATGACAACGGCAAGTGGATGGACGGCTGGGAGTCGCGCCGCAAGCGCTTCGAAGGCTACGACAGCGCAGTGATCCGCCTGGGTGTACCCGGTTCGATCAAGGGCGTGGACATCGACACTTCATTCTTCACCGGCAACTTCCCGCCGTCGGCCTCCCTGGAAGCCTGCTTCCTGGCTTCGGGCGAGCCGGATGACAACACCCAGTGGGTGGAAGTGCTGTCCGCCGTCGAGTTGCAAGGCAACAGCCACCACTACCACGAGATCAACAACGACCAGGCGTTCAGCCACCTGCGTTTCAACATCTACCCGGATGGCGGCGTGGCCCGTCTGCGCGTGTACGGCGTGCCGTTCCGCGACTGGTCCTCGGTGGGCGACAACGAACAGGTCGACCTGGCTGCCGCACTGAACGGCGGTCGCGCCCTGGCCTGCTCCGATGAACACTTCGGCCGCATGAGCAACATCCTCAACCCAGGCCGTGGCATCAACATGGGCGACGGCTGGGAAACCGCACGTCGTCGCACGCCAGGCAATGACTGGGTGATCGTCGCCCTGGGCCACCCGGGCGAGATCGAGAAGATCATCGTCGATACCCTGCACTTCAAGGGCAACTACCCGGACACGTGCTCGATCCAGGGCGCCTTCGTGAAGGGCGGCACCGACAGCCAGATCGAAACCCAATCGTTGTTCTGGCGCGAATTGCTGCCGGCGCAGAAACTGGAAATGCACGCCGAACACACCTTCGCCGAGCAGATCAAGGCACTGGGGCCGATTACCCACATCCGCCTGAATGTGTTCCCGGATGGTGGTGTGAGCCGCCTTCGCGTCTTGGGCAAGGTAGCGAAATAAAGGTGAACCCAATCGCGGGCTAGCCCGGCTCCCACAGGGGTACGCGGTCAAATGTGGGAGCCGGGCTTGCCCGCGATAGCGGTAGACCAGACAACATCAAATTCGGAAACTTAAGAAGACAGCCATGCGCACACTGATGATCGAACCCCTGACCAAAGAAGCCTTCGCGCCTTTCGGAGACGTTATCGAAACCGACGGCAGCGATCACTTCATGATCAACAACGGGTCGACCATGCGCTTTCACAAATTGGCCACGGTCGAAACCGCACAGCCGGAAGACCACGCCATCATCAGCATCTTCCGCGCCGACGCGCAGGACATGCCGCTGACTGTGTGCATGCTGGAACGACACCCGCTGGGCAGCCAGGCTTTCATTCCGCTGCTCGGCAACCCCTTTCTGATCGTGGTCGCGCCACTTGGCGATGAACCTGTATCGGGCTTGGTCCGCGCCTTCGTCACCAACGGCAGGCAGGGCATTAATTACCATCGCGGCGTCTGGCACCACCCGGTGCTGACGATCGAAAAGCGGGATGACTTCCTGGTGGTTGATCGCAGTGGCACAGGCAATAACTGCGATGAGCATTTTTTCAAAGAGGATGAGCGGTTGATCCTCGCCCCCCACCAATAAGAGAAGGTCTGATCACCCGACAACAAGGGTGACAGGCGAGAGGTAAAGACTGTGGAAGCACATTTGATGGAATGGCTGAACCTGAGCGTGCGCTGGGTTCACATGATCACGGGCGTCGCGTGGATCGGCGCTTCTTTCTACTTCGTCTGGCTGGAAAACAACCTCAATCGCGTCAACCCCAAGAGCGGCCTGGCCGGTGACTTGTGGGCGATCCACGGTGGCGGTATCTACCACCTGGAAAAATACAAACTGGCGCCGCCGACCATGCCGGACAACCTGCACTGGTTCAAATGGGAAGCCTATTTCACCTGGATGTCGGGCATTGCGCTGCTGTGCGTGGTGTTTTACTGGAACCCCACGTTGTACCTGCTGGCCCCAGGCAGCAGCCTCAGTGGTCCGGAAGGCGTGTTGCTGGGCATAGGCTCACTGTTCGCCGGCTGGTTCATCTACTCCTTCCTTTGCGACTCGGCCCTGGGCAAGCGCCCTGCCCTGCTCGGCTTCATTCTGTTCGTGCTGTTGATTGCCGCCGCGTACGGCTTCAGCAAAGTGTTCAGTGGCCGTGGCGCCTACCTGCACGTCGGTGCGGTGATCGGCACCATCATGGTCGGTAACGTGTTCCGCATCATCATGCCGGCGCAACGCGCGTTGGTCGCAGCGATCGCAGAGAACCGCACGCCCGACCCGGCACTGCCGGCCAAGGGCTTGCTGCGTTCGCGTCACAACAACTACTTCACCTTGCCGGTGCTGTTCATCATGATCAGCAACCACTTCCCGAGCACCTACGGCAGCCAATACAACTGGCTGATCCTGGCGGGTATCGCGGTGGCGGCGGTGTTGGTACGGCACTACTTCAATACCCGTCACAACAGCCAGAAGTATGCGTGGACCTTGCCGGTTGGCGCGCTGGCGATGATCTGTCTGGCCTACGTCACCGGACCAAAACCGGTGTCGACCGCACCAGAAGTGGCCAAGGCGCCCGCCGCCATCGAGTACCAGCCATTGCCGGAAACGGCGCTGGGCGGTGGTTTGAAACCCGCTGCACCTGCCGCACCGGCTGCTCCGGCCGCTGAACCGGCCCCGGCCCAGGCCACCACGGATTTCGGCCAGATCCACAGCGTGATCGAGCAGCGTTGCACTGTGTGCCATTCGGCCAAGCCCACCAGCCCGCTGTTCAGCACCGCGCCGGCCGGGGTGATGTTTGACACACCGGCGCAGATCCAGCAGCAGGCCGCGCGTATTCAAGCGCAAGCCGTGACGAGCCAGATCATGCCGTTGGGCAACATCACCCAGATGACCCAACAGGAGCGGGATTTGATTGGTACCTGGATCAACCAGGGAGCCCGCACCAATTAACTGACTGATTCACACAGATCCAAATGTAGGAGCGGGCTTGCTCGCGAAGGCGCTGGATCAGTCAGCACACTCAATGACTGACACACCGTATTCGCGAGCAAGCCCGCTCCCACAGAGGATTTGTGGTGCTGTAGAGATTGCGTTCCACACAACACAAAAATAAAAAAGATCCGAGGTGTTGCATGACCGAGTTAGCCGAACCGCAGATTCCCGCCGCGCCCGCCATGGTGCGGCTGCCCCTCTTGCAACTGATTCTGGTAGGCCTGCAACACGTCTTGCTGATGTACGGCGGCGCCGTCGCCGTGCCCCTGATCATTGGCCAGGCCGCCGGCCTGAGCCGTGAAGAAATCGCCTTTCTGATCAACGCCGACCTGCTCGTGGCCGGTATCGCCACCATGGTGCAGTCGTTCGGCATTGGCCCGGTGGGCATTCGCATGCCGGTGATGATGGGCGCCAGTTTTGCCGCCGTCGGCAGCATGGTCGCGATGGCCGGCATGCCAGGCATCGGGTTGCAGGGGATCTTCGGCGCGACCATCGCCGCCGGGTTCTTTGGCATGCTCATCGCGCCGTTCATGTCCAAGGTCGTGCGTTTTTTCCCGCCATTGGTGACTGGCACAGTGATCACTGCAATTGGCCTGTCGCTGTTTCCGGTGGCGGTGAATTGGGCCGGCGGCGGCAGTGCCACCGCCACGTTCGGCTCACCAATCTACCTGGCGATTGCCGCACTGGTACTCGCCACCATCCTGCTGATCAACCGCTTCATGCGCGGCTTCTGGGTGAACATCTCGGTGCTGATCGGCATGGGCCTGGGCTACGCCTTGTGCGGTGCACTCGGCATGGTGGACCTCAGCGGCCTGGCAATGGCGCCCTGGGTGCAGGTGGTGACACCCTTGCATTTCGGCATGCCTACGTTCGAGTTGGCGCCGATCCTGTCGATGTGCCTGGTGGTGGTGATCATCTTTGTCGAGTCCACCGGGATGTTCCTCGCCCTGGGCAAGATCACCGGCCAAGACGTCACGCCGAAGATGCTACGCCGCGGGCTGCTGTGTGATGCCGGCGCGTCGTTCTTTGCCGGTTTCTTCAACACCTTTACCCACTCCTCGTTCGCACAGAATATCGGCCTGGTGCAGATGACCGGCGTGCGTTGCCGTTCGGTCACCCTTATGGCCGGGGTCTTCCTCATCGTGCTGAGCCTGTTGCCCAAGGCCGCCTACCTGGTGGCGTCGATTCCTCCGGCGGTGCTGGGCGGCGCGGCCATCGCCATGTTCGGCATGGTGGCGGCGACCGGGATCAAGATCCTGCAGGAAGCCGACATCGCCGACCGTCGCAACCAGTTGCTGGTGGCGGTCAGTATCGGCATGGGCCTGATCCCCGTGGTGCGCCCGGAGTTCTTCGCGCAGCTACCGTTGTGGATGAGCCCGATTACCCACAGCGGCATCGCCATGGCCACGCTCAGCGCGTTGTCGCTGAATATCCTGTTCAACATCCTGGGCGGCGCGGAACGCCCTGAAGTTGCCCCTACGCATTGATTCCTTCGTTCTAACAAAAACAATAACGAAACAGGAATATCAACATGCACACCCTTCACTTGGGGCCGGCCACAAGCCGTGCCCCATTCTCGCCCCACGCGCGCTCTAACAGCGCACTTGAGCCACGGCCTGGGAGCCAGTATTCTCCGCGCCCGCTCGAATCGACTCAAAAAAAAACAGCGAATGTAAAAACTGACTGCAAGGCCAACTTATCCCGGCCTTATGTCTGCGGCCAAAGTGCGCAAAAGTCCTCTGAATTCGACTGCATCCGATGCAGCCGACAGGGATTTTTTGGCTTTTTAAACACCTTGGCGCAGCTCTTGCTAAAAGCACTAAAGCTGACCGAACAGACGATTTTTTCAGCGAACCAAAAGGCGCCACACCAGAGCGCCTGCGTAGAAGAAAAACCATAAAACTTTAACTCGGGAGCAACCGAATGAAACCTATGTTCAAAGGCCTGATGCTGGCGGGATCACTGCTGGCCGGTGGCCAAGCCGTGGCCGGTGACCTGTTGCAGTGGCAGAACAACAGCCTGACTTATCTGTGGGGCAAGAGCTTTACCGTCAACCCGCAGATCCAGCAAACCGTCACGTTCGAACATGCCGATGCCTGGAAATACGGCGACAACTTTATCTTCGTCGACCGCATCTTTTACAACGGCAAGGAAGACGGCAACGTCGGTCCCAGTACTTACTACGGTGAAATAAGCCCGCGCCTGTCGTTCGGCAAGATCTTTGATAAAGACCTGTCGTTCGGCCCAATCAAAGACGTGCTGCTGGCGTTCACTTACGAGTTTGGCGAAGGCGATAACGAGTCGTACCTGCTCGGCCCTGGCTTTGACCTGAACATCCCCGGCTTCGACTACTTCCAGTTGAACTTCTACCAGCGCCAGACCGAAGGCAATCGCCCGGGTGACGGTGTTTGGCAGATCACTCCGGTGTGGTCGTACACGATCCCGGTGGGCAACTCGAATATCCTGATCGACGGCTTTATGGACTGGGTAGTCGACAACGACAAGAACGCCCGTGGCACTTACCACGCCAACCTGCACTTCAACCCGCAGGTCAAATATGACCTGGGTAAAGCGCTGCATTGGGGCGACAAGCAGTTGTATGTCGGCTTTGAATACGACTATTGGAAGAACAAGTACGGGATCGAAGATTCGGGCGCGTTCAAGACTAACCAGGACACTGCGAGCTTCCTGGTCAAGTATCACTTCTGATTGACCCTCGTAGGAGCCGGCAAGCCGGCTCCTACAGGTTCGGTGTCAGGCCGAGGAACCGGGTGAGTTCCTCGCGCTTGGCCAGCGCATCCTTGCGCCCCAACTCGATCAACTCGCTGCAATACCCCGCCTCGAACAGCAAGTAACTCAATACCCCTGCCCCACTCGTCTTGGTCGCCCCCGGCCCACGCAAAAACAAGCGCAATGCCGCCGGCAATTCCTGACGGTGCCGCGCGGCGATTTCATCGATCGGCTGGCTAGGTGCAATCACCAGCACGTCCACCGCCGCCACACCAGGCGCGGCATGGCTGAACTGATTCAAGCGCTCCAGCAACTCGATATCGCTTTCCAGGCTGTCAATGAAGGTGCTGTTGAGCATATGCCCGCCGATCTGTGCCAAGGTCGGCTCCTGGCCGGTGTAGGTACGTTGCGTCGCGGGTTCATTGCCGCGTGGGTTGCCGCTGACGCCAACCACCAACACGCGACTGGCCCCCAGGTGCAACGCCGGACTGATGGGCGCCGACTGCCGTACGGCGCCGTCGCCGAAATACTCCTGGTCGAGCTTGACCGGCGCAAACAGCAAGGGAATCGCTGAACTGGCCAGCAGGTGTTCAACCGTGAGTTGTGTGGGCATGCCGATGCGACGATGGCGCAACCAGGCGTCGATGGTGCCGCCGCCTTGGTAGAAGGTCACTGCGTGGCCGGACTCGTAACCGAAGGCCGTGACCGCCACCGCGTGCAGGTGCTTATTGCGAATGGCTTCATCGATGCCGGGCAAGTGCAGCTTGTCTTTGAGCAGCGCTTTGAGGGGCGTGCTGTCGAGCAGCGCCACCGGCACCTGAGCGCCCAGGCCCAGGAGGCTGTGGATCAAGAAACGGCTGGCCTGGCGGATCACCCCCGGCCAATCACTGCGCAGCACCAGATGGCTACGGAAGCCCTGCCAGAAAGCGGTAAGACGTTGTATCGCGGCCCTGAAGTCCGTGGCGCCACTGGCCAGGCTCACCGCATTGATCGCGCCGGCCGAGGTGCCGACAATCACCGGGAAAGGGTTGGGTGCGCCCGGCGGCAACAGTTCGGCAATTGCCGCCAATACCCCCACTTGATACGCCGCTCGCGCCCCGCCGCCGGAAAGAATCAAGCCTGTAACCGGTTCAGCTGGGCGCATTGCGTCACTCCATGTGGGGAAATGTCTGTCTTATCGGCGGCGTTTTTCGTACAGCTTAGGCTCACCCGGTGGCCGGCTCTTGAAGCGGCGATGGGTCCACAGGTATTGCTCAGGGCATTCACGTACCGAGGCTTCTACCCATTGGTTGATGCGCAGGCAGTCGACTTCATCGCTCTCGCCTGGGAAGTCAGTCAGCGGCGGATGAATCACCAGGCGGTAACCGCTGCCATCGGCCAGGCGCTGCTGGGTGAACGGCACCACCAGCGCCTTGCCCAGCTTGGCGAACTTGCTGGTGGCCGGCACGGTGGCGGCCTGGATACCGAACAGCGGCACGAAGATGCTTTGCTTGGCGCCGTAGTCCTGGTCCGGCGCGTACCAGATGGCCCGGCCGGCGCGCAGCAGCTTGAGCATGCCGCGCACGTCTTCGCGCTCCACGGCCAGGGAATCGAGGTTGTGGCGCTCGCGGCCACGGCGCTGTATGTAGTCGAACAATGGGTTGCCGTGCTCGCGGTACATGCCATCGATGGTGTGCTTTTGCCCCAGCAACGCCGCGCCGATTTCCAGGGTAGTGAAGTGCAGGGCCATGAGGATCACGCCCTTGCCATCCAGCTGGGCTTGCTTGAGGTGTTCCAGGCCCTCGACGTGGGCCAGGCGCGCCAGGCGCTGGCGCGACCACCACCAGCTCATGGCCATCTCAAAGAAGGCGATGCCAGTGGAGGCGAAATTTTCCTTGAGCAGCTGTTTGCGCTCTTTGGCGGATTTTTCCGGGAAGCACAGTTCCAGGTTGCGCGCGGCAATGCGGCGACGCTCGCCGGCCACACGGTACATGCCGGCGCCCAGCAGGCGACCAATGGTCAGCAGCGCGCGATACGGCAGTTGAGTGACCAGCCACAACAGGCCGAGCCCCAGCCATAACAGCCAGAAACGCGGGTGAAGAAATACAGCTCGAAAACGCGGGCGATCCATTACAGATTCCGGTAAAGACAAGGGCCGCGCATTCTACAACGGTTCGACTCGGCTTGCGGCGGGTGAGTGTTCTCGTTATAAGTCTCGACACTTTTCGTGACAAGCCGCTTTTGCCGACCATGAGCCAAACCGAACCGCTAGACCAAGATCCCGTGTTCCAGCTGAAAGGCAGCATGCTCGCCATCACCGTGCTGGAACTCGCCCGTAACGACCTCGACGCCCTGGACCGTCAGCTCGCCGCCAAGGTCGCCCTGGCGCCGAATTTCTTCAACAATGCCCCGCTGGTACTGGCGCTGGACAAACTGCCGGCCGGCCAAGGCAGCATCGACCTGCCCGGTCTGATGCGCGTGTGCCGCTCCCATGGCCTACGTACCCTGGCAATCCGCGCCAGCCGTATTGAAGACATTGCCGCTGCCATCGCCATTGAACTGCCAGTACTGCCACCGTCCGGCGCGCGCGAGCGTCCGCTTGAACCATTGGTCGGTGAAGAGAAGAAAAAACCGGAAAAACCACCCGAGCCTACGATCAAGCCTACAAAGATCATCACCTCGCCCGTACGCGGCGGACAGCAGATTTACGCCCAGGGTGGCGACTTGGTGGTGATCTCTTCGGTCAGCCCGGGGGCGGAACTTCTTGCCGATGGCAACATCCATGTATACGGCCCGATGCGCGGACGTGCCCTCGCCGGCATCAAGGGTGATACCAAGGCCCGTATTTTTTGCCAGCAGTTGACCGCTGAGCTAGTGTCCATCGCAGGCCAGTACAAGGTTTCAGAAGATTTGCGCCGTGATCCGCTGTGGGGGGCTTCGGTGCAGGTCAACCTGTCGGGCGATGTGTTGAACATCATCCGTCTTTAACGGATACTGCCGCATTTTCCAAGCATCTCTAGACTCTGATAGCACAGCGAAACCGGCATTACTTATGTAGGAATATTTTTTTCCTACAAGGCTGTCCGCCTGCAGCGAGTTCCAAGAGATGTTTTTCAGGGACCGAAACGTCCTTCTTCCTTAGGGGTGAAACACCTTGGCCAAGATTCTCGTGGTTACATCCGGCAAGGGTGGTGTGGGTAAGACCACCACCAGCGCCGCTATCGGTACCGGTCTCGCTCTGCGCGGCCACAAGACAGTTATTGTCGACTTCGACGTCGGCTTGCGTAACCTCGACCTGATCATGGGTTGCGAACGCCGCGTGGTGTATGACTTCGTCAACGTGGTCAACGGTGAAGCCAACCTGCAACAGGCCCTGATCAAGGACAAGCGCCTTGAGAACCTGTACGTGCTGGCCGCCAGCCAGACCCGTGACAAAGACGCGCTGACCAAAGAAGGCGTAGGCAAAGTCCTGGCCGAGCTGAAGGAAACCTTCGAATACGTGGTCTGCGATTCGCCGGCCGGTATCGAGACCGGCGCTCACCTGGCGATGTACTTCGCCGATGAAGCCATCGTCGTGACCAACCCGGAAGTCTCCTCCGTACGTGACTCGGACCGCATGCTGGGCCTGCTGGCCAGCAAATCCAAGCGCGCCGAAGAAGGCCAGGACCCGATCAAGGAGCACTTGCTGCTCACCCGTTACAACCCTGAGCGCGTCAGCAACGGCGAAATGCTCGGTGTTGAAGACGTGAAGGAAATCCTCGCAGTGACCCTGCTGGGCGTGATCCCAGAATCCCAGGCCGTCCTGAAGGCTTCCAACCAGGGTGTTCCGGTGATTCTTGACGACCAGAGCGACGCCGGCCAGGCGTACAGCGATGCAGTGGATCGCCTGCTGGGCAAGACCGTGGAACACCGCTTCCTCGATGTCAAGAAGAAGGGATTCTTCGAGCGTATCTTTGGAGGCAACTAAACAATGAAATTTCTCGACTTCTTTCGCGCCAACAAAAAGCCTACGACCGCGTCGGTAGCGAAAGAGCGTCTACAGATCATCGTGGCGCACGAACGCGGCCAACGCAGCACGCCGGACTACCTGCCAGCCTTGCAGAAGGAACTGGTTGAGGTGATCCGCAAGTACGTCAATATCGGCAACGATGACGTGCATGTCGCTCTGGAAAATGACGGCAGCTGCTCGATTCTGGAACTCAATATCACCCTGCCTGATCGTTGATCGAACAGGCGGTCGCCACGGCGGCTCACACACCTTGATCCCTTTTCGGGAACCGGGTGGGCGAGCCGCCGTTGGCGTTTGTTACGAGGCTGTTTAATGCCGCTGTCCAACATCCATATCCTCTATCAGGACGACGCTGTCCTGGTGGTGAACAAGCCCACTCTGCTGCTCTCGGTGCCTGGCCGCGCCGACGACAACAAGGACTGCCTGATCACCCGCCTGCAGGAAAACGGCTATCCCGAAGCCCGCATCGTCCATCGCCTGGACTGGGAAACCTCCGGCATCATCCTGCTGGCCCGTGACGCCGACACCCACCGCGAACTGTCCCGCCAGTTTCACGACCGTGAAACCGAAAAGGCCTACACCGCCCTGGCCTGGGGCCAACCGGAACTGGACAGCGGCAGCATCGACTTGCCTTTGCGCTACGACCCGCCAACCAAACCACGGCATGTGGTGGACCACGAATTCGGCAAGCATGCGCTGACCTTCTGGAAAGTGTTGGAGCGTTGTGGCGACTGGTGCCGCGTGGAACTGACGCCGATCACCGGGCGCTCGCACCAGTTGCGTGTGCATATGCTGTCCATCGGGCATCCGTTGCTGGGTGATGGCTTGTATGCCCATGAACAAGCGTTGGCTGCCTGGCCGCGGCTGTGCCTGCATGCAAGCATGCTCAGTTTCACCCATCCACAAAGCGGCGAGCGCTTGCGCTTTGAGTGCCCTGCCCCCTTTTAAGCTGCGAACACGGGTAAATGTGGGAGGGGGCTTGCCCCCGATGGCGGAGTGTCAGTCACTGTATTTGCTCACTGACACACCGCAATCGGGAGCAAGCCCCCTCCCACATTTGTTCTGTGCACTTCTGGCCATCGAACGGTAAACTCCGCGCATTGCTGTCTGGAGCTATTTATGCGCGAAGCGTTGAATCAAGGCCTGATCGACTTCCTCAAGGTCTCCCCTACTCCTTTTCATGCCACTGCCGCCCTGGCCCAGCGCCTGGAAGCGGCCGGTTATCAGCGTCTCGATGAGCGCGAAACCTGGACCACCGAGGCCAACGGTCGCTATTACGTGACCCGCAACGATTCCTCGATCATCGCCTTCAAGCTCGGCCGTCATTCGCCGCTGCAGGGCGGTATCCGCCTGGTCGGCGCCCACACCGACAGTCCGTGCCTGCGGGTCAAGCCCCAGCCGGAACTGCAACGCCAGGGTTTCTGGCAACTGGGCGTGGAAGTCTATGGCGGCGCACTGCTGGCGCCATGGTTCGACCGCGACCTGTCCCTGGCCGGCCGCGTGACGTTCCGCCGCGACGGCAAGGTCGAAAGCCAGTTGATCGACTTCAAGCTGCCTATCGCTATCATCCCCAACCTGGCCATTCACCTAAACCGTGAAGCCAACCAGGGCTGGGCGATCAATGCCCAGACTGAGCTGCCACCCATCCTCGCGCAATTTGCCGGGGACGAGCGCGTGGACTTCCGTGCCGTGCTCACCGAGCAGCTTGCACGCGAACATGGTTTGAACGCCGACGTGGTGCTCGACTACGAGCTGAGCTTCTACGACACCCAAAGCGCTGCAGTCATCGGCCTGAACGGCGACTTCATCGCCGGTGCACGCCTGGACAACCTGCTGTCCTGCTATGCCGGCCTGCAAGCCTTGCTCACCAGCGACAGCGAAGAAACCTGCGTGCTGGTGTGCAACGACCACGAAGAAGTCGGTTCCTGCTCGGCGTGCGGTGCCGATGGCCCGATGCTGGAACAGACCCTGCGTCGCTTGTTGCCGGAAGGTGATGAATTCGTACGTACCATTCAGAAATCCCTGCTGGTGTCGGCGGACAACGCCCACGGCGTACACCCGAACTACGCCGAGAAGCATGACGCCAACCACGGTCCCAAGCTCAACGCCGGCCCGGTGATCAAGGTCAACAGCAACCAGCGCTACGCCACCAACAGCGAAACCGCCGGGTTTTTCCGCCACCTGTGCATGGCCCAGGAAGTACCGGTGCAGAGCTTCGTGGTACGCAGCGACATGGGCTGCGGCTCCACCATCGGCCCGATCACCGCTAGCCACCTGGGCGTGCGCACCGTGGACATCGGCCTGCCGACGTTTGCCATGCACTCCATTCGTGAGCTGTGCGGCAGCCATGACCTGGCGCATCTGGTGAAGGTGCTGGGCGCGTTCTACGCGAGCCACGACTTGCCCTGAGACCGAGGCGCGGCCATCGCGGGCAAGCCCGCTCCCACAGGGGAATGCATTTCAACTGTGAGAGCGGGCTTGCCCGCGATGACGATTGCAGATACCCACCACGCTATCTGACTCACATCAATTCCATTTCCCGTAATCGCGCCTAGACTTGTCAGTATTCCCACTCCGACAAGGCCGTCGCACCATGATCTCCATGTCCTCCTTCCACGCCATGCTTATCCCGATCCTGATCGGCATGATCATGCTTGCCGTAGGCTTCAACTTCCGTGACAAGCCACTCGGCGTGTTTGGCATGTGGATCGGCATGCTGCTGATTCTCGGCACCGTGGTGTACAAGATCCTCGCAAAACTGGCTGAATAACGATTGCGCTCGTACACTCGGTCAACTCGTCGTTTCCAAGGTTGACCGCCTCGTGCTTTCCCGTCTGTTTGCCCTGCCCTGCTATTGCTTGATCGCCCTGCTGACGCTGCTGCCGCTGACGCCTGCCCACGCCGTGGGCTTGCCCGGCCTGCTCGGCAACACCAACAAGACCCAGCCCCAGGCCCAAGTGCCGTTGGGGCAGTCATTGGACGAAGTGATCAAGACCCTGGAAAACGACCAGCAACGCACCCAGTTGCTGAGTGACCTGAAAAAGCTGCGTGAAGCCACGAAAAAAGCCCAACCGGCCGCCGAAGAAGGCGTGCTGGGGTTGATCGGCGGCACCCTGGCCAACCTGGAATCACAGTTTTCCGGGGCCGACAGCCCGCTGGGGCGCTGGTCCAATGAAGTCGACCTGGCCAAGGAAGAACTCAGTGCGCTGATGTTGCCGGCCAACGAATGGCTGCCGATCATTTTCGGTTTTGCTTTGATCCTTGCGGTATGGAGCCTGCTCGCTGCCGCGCTGATCTGGCTCAGCCACCGCGTACGCGAACGCTTCGGCCTGCCTGAAGAGTTGCCGCAACACCCACGCACCTGGGACATGGTGCGTTTCGCCCTGCGTAAACTCGGCCCATGGCTGATCGCCCTGGTGATCACGGTGTACCTGAGCTATGCGCTGCCCTCGTCCTTGGGCAAATCCTTGGCGATGGTATTGGCCTATGCGCTGGTGGTAGGCACCTGTTTCTCGGCGATCTGCGTGATTGCATTTTCCGTGCTCGACGGTCCGCATCGCCATCGCGCGCTGTACATCCTGCGTCATCAGGCTTTCCGCCCGTTGTGGTGGATCGGCAGCTTCGCCGCCTTCGGTGAAGCCTTGAGCGACCCACGGTTGGTCACGGCGCTTGGACAGCACTTGTCCCATACCGCCGCGACCGTCGCCAATGTGATGGCGGCGCTGTCGACCGGGGTGTTCATCCTGCGTTTCCGCCGCCCCATCGCCCACCTGATCCGCAACCAGCCACTGTCGCGCCGCCTCACACGCCGGGCCCTCAGTGACACTATCGAAATCATCGGTTCCTTCTGGTACATCCCGGCGTTGTTGTTGGTGGGCATCTCGCTGTTCGCCACCTTCGTCTCGGCGGGCGATACCAGCACGGCATTGCGCCAGTCGCTGCTGTGCACGGTGCTGCTGGTACTGTGCATGGTGATCAACGGCCTGGTACGCCGTCACGCCCTCAAGCCGCAGCGCGGGCACAAGCGGCATGCGCTGTATTCCGAACGCCTGAAAAGCTTTGTCTACACCCTGGCCCACCTGGTGGTATGGCTGGCGTTTATCGAGTTGGGCTTGCGGGTGTGGGGCCTGTCACTGATCCGCTTTACCGAAGGCGATGGCCATGAAGTCAGCGTCAAGCTGTTTGGGCTGGCAGGGACCTTGCTGTTTGCCTGGTTGATCTGGATCCTCAGCGACACCGCGATCCACCACGCCCTCACCCGCTCGCGCAAGGGCCTGGCCAATGCCCGTGCGCAGACCATGATGCCGTTGATCCGTAACGTGCTGTTCGTGACCATCTTCATCATCGCGGCCATCGTCGCCCTGGCGAACATGGGCATGAACGTCACGCCATTGCTGGCCGGTGCCGGTGTGATCGGCCTGGCTATCGGTTTCGGCGCACAGTCCCTGGTGGCGGACTTGATCACCGGCCTGTTCATCATCATCGAAGACTCCCTGGCCATCGATGACTACGTGGACGTCGGCGGCCACCTTGGCACCGTCGAAGGCCTGACCATCCGCACGGTGCGCCTGCGTGACATCGACGGTATCGTGCACACCATCCCGTTCAGTGAGATCAAGAGCATCAAGAACTACTCACGGGAGTTCGGCTACGCGATCTTCCGGGTGGCGATCCCCTACAACATGGAGATCGACGACGCCATCAAGCTGATGCGCGATGTCGGCCAGAAAATGCGCAACGACCCCTTGCAGCGCCGCAATATCTGGTCGCCGTTGGAGATTCAAGGCGTGGAGAGTTTCGAGTCGGGCAGCGCGATTCTGCGCGCGCGCTTCAAGACCGCGCCGATCAAGCAGTGGGAAGTGTCGCGGGCGTTCAACCTGTCCCTCAAGCGTCATCTGGATGAAGCCGGGCTGGACCTGGCCACGCCGCGCTTGAGTGTGCAGGTAGTGACCGCCGGCACTGTGCAGGAGAAAGATCAACAACAATAAACTCAGGAGAGGTCCTTATGCGTTTAACCGGTCTGACACCCCCATGGGTTTTCGGCGTGCTGTGCGGGGTTGCCAGCAGTGCCGCGATAGCCGCCAGCAGCGGCCAGGACAGTGCCCGTGAGGAAATCGCCGCCCAGGCAAAAGCCCTTGAACCGGCGATGCTGGAAACCCGACGCGACATCCACGCCCACCCGGAACTGGGCAACACGGAAACGCGCACGGCCGAGTTGGTCGCAAAACAACTGCGCGACCTGGGCCTTGAGGTGAAAACCGGCGTCGCCCGTACGGGCGTCGTTGCGGTGCTAAAAGGCGCCCTGCCCGGCCCCACCGTCGCCCTGCGCGCCGACATGGATGCACTGCCGGTGAAGGAAGTCGCCGACCTGCCCTTCGCCTCCAAAGCCAAAGGCACCTACCTGGGCAAGGAGGTTGACGTGATGCACGCCTGCGGCCACGACGCCCACGTCGCCATCCTGCTAAGCACTGCGAAGATTCTGACCGGCATGCGCGAGCGCCTGCCGGGCACCGTGGAGTTCTATTTCCAACCGGCCGAGGAAGGCCCGAGCGACTTCATCCCCGACGGCAAAAACACCTGGGGCGCCAAAATGATGGTGCAGGAAGGCGTGATGCAGTCGCCCAAGCCGGACGCGGTGTTCGGTCTGCATGTGTGGGCGGGTGTGCCCGCCGGTCAGATTGCCTACCGTTCGGGACCGACCCTGGCGAGTTCGGATGACTTGCGCATCAAAATCCTTGGCAAACAGACCCACGCCGGTCGCCCTTGGGATGGCATCGACCCGATCACCGTGGGCGCGCAGACCATTGTCGGCCTACAGACCGTGGTCAGCCGCCGCACCGATATCTCGTCATTCCCGTCGGTGGTGAGCATTGGCACCATCAATGGCGGCACGCGTTACAACATCATTCCGGAGTCGATGGACATGAGCGGCACCATTCGCTCGTACGACTACGGCATCCGCCAGAAACTGCACGCGGATGTACGGCAGACCGTGGAGAAAATCGCCGAAAGCGGTGGCGCCAAGGCCGAAGTCACCATCATCGAGAAATACGATCCCACCATCAACAACCCGGCGCTGACCGAGAAAATGCTGCCAAGCCTGCGCTGGGCGGCCAAGGATGACGTGGTGCAGGGCCCGCTGGTGGGCGGTGCCGAGGACTTCTCGTTTTATGCCAAGGAGGCACCGGGGCTGTTTGTGTTCCTGGGGGTGACGCCGAGGGATCAGGACATGAGCAAGGCGGCGCCGAACCACAATCCGGGGTTCTTCGTGGACGAGTCGGCGTTGGTGGTGGGGGTGAGGACGCTGGCGTCGTTGGCGACGGATTACCTGTACGCCCGCCAACCTCAATAACCCACCTTCCTGTAGGAGCGAGTTTGCTCGCGAAGACCGTTAATGAAAACGCGGGCATGCTGAGTGCCCGCGGTGCCCTTGCGATTTTCGCGAGCAAGCTCGCGCCTACAGAGCGTCTGGGTGGATCAGCCCGCGACCGCGGCCCCGTCCATCTTCTGGCGCAAGCTCAACGGGCGCATATCCGTCCAGACTTCTTCGATGTAGGCCAGGCATTCTTTCTTCATGCCGCTCTTGCCCACCGTCCGCCAGCCTTCCGGCACGGCCTTGTAATCGGGCCAGATGGAATACTGTTCTTCGTGGTTGACCACTACCTGAAACAGGATGTCGTCGCGGTCAAATACTGAGGTCATTGCTGTTCTCCATCGCTGAAAGCCTGGCTGCGCACCGCGCGCAGCACTGATATCTGTAGAAACGTACCAAGCGTGCAAAAAATTAGAGGCTGGCGACCGCCGCTGCCAACGCACGCCCAAAGATGTCCGCCACGAGGTCGACTTCAACGGCAGTGATCACCAGCGGCGGCAGGAAACGCACCACGCTGCCGTGTCGCCCACCCAGTTCCAGGATCAGGCCACGCTTGAGGCATTCACGCTGCACCAGCGGCGCCAATTGGCGATGCACGGGTGGGTGGCCCTGGACATCCAGCGTGCCATTCGGGTCCACCAGTTCCACACCGAGCATCAACCCGCGACCGCGGATATCCCCCAGGTGCGGGAAGTCGCGCTGCAGGATGCGCAGGTGTTCGCCCAGGCGTTCGCCCATCGCGGCCGCGTGACCGGCCAGGTCGTGGTCCTTGAGGTAGCGCATCACCGCCGAACCCGCCGCCATCGCCATCTGATTGCCACGAAAGGTGCCGGCATGGGCGCCCGGCAACCAGGTGTCGAGCCAGTCGCGATACACCACCACCGCCAGTGGCAGGCTGCCACCAATGGCCTTGGACATCACCACCACATCCGGAATGATGCCAGCGTGTTCGAAGGCAAACAGCTTGCCGGTGCGGCCAAAACCACTTTGGATTTCATCCACGATCAGCGCCACGCCCGCCTGTTCGGTGATTCGGCGCAGACCGCGCATCCAGTCGAGATCAGCTGGAATCACACCGCCCTCGCCCTGCACCACTTCGACAATCACCGCCGCCGGCAGCAAAACGCCCGCCTCGGGATCATTCAGCAGGTTGTCCAGGTAATGCAGGTTGACCCGCACGCCTTCCGCGCCCCCCAGGCCGAACGGGCAACGGTAGTCGTAGGGGTACGGCAAAAACTGCACGCCATTACCGAGCAAGGCACCCAAAGGCTTCTTTGGCCCCAGGCTACCCATCAGGCTCAAGGCGCCCTGGCTCATGCCGTGGTAACCGCCCTGGAAGGACAACACCGTGCTGCGCCCGGTGGCAGTGCGCACCAACTTCAATGCGGCTTCCACCGCATCGGTGCCGGTGGGACCACAGAACTGGATTTTCGCTTCCCGCGCCAACGCTGGCGGCAACAGGCCGAACAGGTCCTGTACGAATTGATCCTTGACCGGCGTCGTCAGGTCCAGGGTGTGCAGTGGCAACTCATCGGCCAGTACCTGCTGGATTGCCTCGATCACCACCGGGTGGTTATGCCCCAGCGCCAACGTGCCCGCACCGGCCAGGCAGTCGATGAAACGGCGGCCTTCCACATCTTCAACGTAGAGGCCCTTGGCGCGCTTGAGCGCCAGGGGGATACGCCGAGGGTAGCTGCGGGCGTTGGATTCCTGCTGGCGCTGACGGGCGAGCAGCGGGGTCTCGTCGAACTGGTAAAGCGTTTCATGCACCTGGACGTCTTCGATACGGCTGGTAGCGACTGACATTTCTCGATCCCTCAATACGCTGATGATGGTGACCAAACTGCCGATCCGCTGGCGTCTGGCCCAAGGGGCATGCGCACGGATTTCCTGTTCTGGAAACGCACCAGCATCAGGAGGATTTACTCCTCCGGTCGCGAAATACCGTCAACCACACAACCCCAGATACTTTTCATTCAACGCATAAAGAATCGCGCAGGTCTGCGCGTCCAGGGACCCCGAGTAATCCCGTGGGCGAAAGTGCATCTGAAACGCCCGCGTGCGCTGTTCAAACCCCTGCCGATTCTTCGCAGGCGCATACCCATAGCGCTGAAACGCGCGCTCCACCTCGACTTCCGACGGCAACCCGAGGCAAAAGCGGCGTTGATACATCGCCTGGGTCGCCTCATCAAACCAGGCCCCCACGCCGGCGTCATGCAAACGCCGCCACGGCAGACATGGTCCTGGATCGCTCTTGCGGCTGAACGCAACGTCCGAATGCCCGAGAATGTCGGTAGGCCCAATCTGTGGGTAACGCCCGAGAATGTCGCGCACCAAGGCAATCAACACCTGGGTTTGTTCCTCACCATAGGCTGGAAAGGTGAATACGCCGCCGTCATCCCGTGCCAGGTTGACGATCTCGATGCCGATCGAGCGACTGTTGAGATTGTCGCGCCCCGCCCAGTGGCTCACCCCGGCATGCCAGGCGCGCTTGTCTTCTTCCACCAACCGGAACACCCGCAATTCTTCATAGCCTGCGTCGCGATAGCGGGGATCGTCAGGGTCGGGCAGCAAATAGTGTGCACTCACGCCATCCTGGGTCAGGGTACGCAGGGAGGAGGCAAAAGGGGCCGCGGTGTAATGCAGGATCACCTGCCGCACGGGCTCGCCGTTACGTTCGTTGAAGCCTTTGGCGGGGAAACTGGTATCGATGACCAACATGAGAACCATCCTTTTCAATACAGGCCGAGTCGTTCAGCCCGTTCAAGCGCAAAAAAATTACCGCCATCCTGAAGGCTTGATCCTCAAGAGGGCGGTAACTATGTGGCGCGTGAAAGAAAAGTGATCAGCGTCGCAGCGGCATCCCCAGGTCGACGCGCAGGCCATCCGGCTGGCTGTCGAACTTCAACGAGCAAGAACAGCGCTGCACAATCGCTTGCACAATCGCCAGGCCCAGGCCGCAGCCTTCGCTGTTGCCATTGCGCCAGAAGCGCTGGGTCAGGTATTGCAGGTCCTCCGGCGAAATCTGCTTGCCGTGGTCACGCACGCGAAACACGACGTTATCGGCGTCGGTCGTCACGCTGAGCGCCACCCGCGTGTCCGCCGGCGTGTGGCGCAGTGCGTTGTCCAGCAGGTTGCGCAGGGCTGCGACCGCCAGGCCCACTGGCATTTCCACCGGGGTAGCCGAAAGGTTTTCCGGCAGGATCAGGTCGATGCGCGTGTTATCACCGGCATTGGCATCCTGGATGGCCAGCCGTGCCACGTCCTCGGCACTGGAGTGCATGCCATCGTCAAATGAGAGGTTGCCTTCTACCCGCGCCAGCAACAGCAATTGCTCCAGGGTACGGTGCAGGCGGTCCGCGCCTTCCTCGGCGTGGGCGAGGGATTGGTCGCGGGCTGCGCCGTCGGTCATGCGCGCCACTTGCAGGTGGGTCTTGATCGCCGTCAGCGGGCTGCGCAGCTCGTGGGCGGCGTCGCCGGTGAGGCGACGTTCACGTTCGATGGTTTTGGCGATGCGTTGCAACAATTGGTTCTGGGTGTCGAGCAGCGGCTTGAGTTCGCTGGGTAACGGGTGGATCTGCAGCGGTTCAAGGGAGTCGGCACTGCGCCGCATCAAGGCGTCACGCATGCGGTTGAGCGGCACCAGGCTCTGACCGATGCCCAGCCACAACAGGCACAGGCAGCCGAGCATGGCAACGCCCACTGGCACCGAAGCGGCCAGCAGGATCGACAGGTTCAACGCCTCACGTTCGACTTGACGGTCGGCCGTGGTGATCAACAGGTCGCCACGGGAAAGCGTGAAGCTGCGCCAGTTCACACCATCGATCACCTGATCACGAAAACCACTCTGGCGCGATTCCAGGCCTTCATCCGGCGTGGCATGGCTGCGCGCCAACACTTCGCCGCGCAAGGAGCTGACCTGGCACGCCATGCCGCCCGGCACATTCAGCTGTGCCCCATGAAAATGCGCACCACCGCTCACACTGGCCAGGCCCGGCATCTGCTCGGTCAGCCCCGCCACCATGCGCGCCGACGCCACCAGGCGTTGATCGAGGGAGAACATCATCTGGTTACGCAGATCGTTGAGCATCCAGGCCGCCGCCAGGGCCCAGATCAACACAAAAGCAGCGCCCAGCTTGAACGTCAGGCGCAGGCGCAGGCTTTTCACGATGCGTCCTCGCCCCCGTCCGCCGGGCCCAGACGATAGCCGAGACCGCGCACGGTCTCGACAATGCCATTGCCCAATTTGCGTCGCAGGTGGTGGATATGCACGTTGAGGGCGTTGCTTTCCAACTCGTCGTTGAAGCCGTAGACGCTGTCCTTGAGTTGTTCGCTGGACAGCACCCGACCTTTGTTGTGCAGCAGGGCTTGCAACAGCGCCTGTTCGCGGCGCGACAGGTCTACCGGCTCGCCCCCCAGGAAAGTCTCACGGCTGCTGGGGTCGTAGGCCAGTCGGCCATGCTCGATCAGGTTGACGCTGCGCCCCGCCACCCGGCGCAGCAGGGTTTGCAGGCGCGCGGCGAGTTCGCGCAGGTCGAAGGGTTTGAGCAGGTAGTCATCGGCGCCGGCTTGCAGGCCGTCGACACGGTTGGTCACCGAATCGCGCGCGGTGAGGATCAGCACCGGGATTTCCAAGCCCTGGCTGCGCTGTTGCTGCAGCAGCTTGAGGCCGTCTTCGTCCGGCAGGCCGAGGTCGAGCACCATGATGTCGAACGTGGCCGCCCTGAGCATCGCGCGCGCGGCACCGGCCGAGGCCACACGCTCCACGGTAAAACCTTGCGCGGTCAGGCCGGCCACGATGCCGCTGGCGATCAGTTCGTCGTCTTCACAGACCAGTACGTGCATGGTGAACCCTTCATAAAAGATCGGGTGATTAAAAGTGCGGCGGATTAAGTGCAGATTATGCCGCTAAACCCTCCACACTCAATCTAGAATAGCCTCGGTTAATCATCGGTTAATCAACGCCACACATTGTGTGCCTACTTGCATCGAACTAAGGCTTGACCATGCGGCATTTGTTTACCTTTCTGCTGGTGTTGTTCGCGGGGTTCGCCCAGGCCGCGCCGGGCAACCCGTTTGAGACCAAACCCGACTTCCTGCCGGTGGGCAAAGCCTTCACTTTTACCTCCGAACGTCTTGAAAGTGGCGAGACCCAGCTGTATTGGCAGATTGCCGACGGTTATTACCTGTACAAGCAGCGCATGAAGTTCGATGGACTGGCCAAACAGCCCACGTTGCCGCAAGGCGAGGCCCATAGCGATGAATTCTTCGGCGACCAGGAAGTGTATCGCCAAGGCCTGGAAGTGAAGATTCCGGCCGGCGCCACCGGCCAGGTCAAACTGGGCTGGCAGGGCTGCGCCGATGCGGGCCTGTGCTATCCGCCGCAGTCGATCACCGTGGACCTGGGGGGCAACCCGGCCGTCGCCGCGACCGCCGAAGCCCAGGACCAAAGCCTGGCCAGTGGCCTGCAACAACGCAGTCTGGGCTGGAGCCTGCTGATATTTTTCGGCCTGGGACTGCTGTTGGCCTTTGCGCCGTGTTCATTGCCGATGCTGCCGATTCTCGCCGGTTTGGTGGTTGGCAGTGGCGCCAGCCCGCGTCGTGGGTTTGCCTTGGCCAGCAGCTACGTCGTGTGCATGGCACTGGTGTATGCCGCGCTCGGCGTGCTGGCGGCCTTGCTGGGTGGCAACCTTGCCGCCTGGCTGCAGACGCCGTGGATTCTCGGCAGCTTCGCCGCCCTGTTCGTGCTGCTGGCCCTGCCGATGTTTGGTTTCTTTGAACTGCAACTGCCGGCGTTCCTGCGCGATCGTCTGGACAACGTCAGCCGCCAGCAAAGCGGCGGCAGCCTGGTCGGCGCAGGGATTCTCGGCGCACTGTCCGGCCTGCTGGTGGGCCCATGCATGACCGCCCCCCTGGCCGGTGCCCTGCTGTACATCGCCCAGAGCGGCAACGCGTTACACGGTGGCCTGATCCTGTTCGCCATGGGCATCGGCATCGGCATTCCGCTGTTGTTGCTGGTGACCGTGGGCAATCGCTTCCTGCCCAAGCCGGGCACCTGGATGAATGTGCTCAAGGGCATCTTCGGCTTCCTGTTCCTCGGCACCGCCGTGCTGATGATCCGCCCGGTGGTCGATGAAAGCCTGTGGATCGGCCTGTGGGGCACGCTCGCGCTGGTGATGGCCTACTGCGGCTGGACCCTGGCCCGCGAATACGGCCTGGCCGCCAAGGTGTTCGGCGCCGGTTCCCTGGTGCTCGGCCTGTGGGGCACACTGCTGGTGGTGGGCGCCGCCGGTGGCAGCGATGACCTGTGGCAACCGCTGAAGGTCTACAGCGCTTCGCGGACCGCCGCCGCACCGAGCGCCCACGATGCCTTCATGACCATCAACGATCCCGCCGTGCTGCAAAGCCAGCTCGACAGCGCCAAGGCTCAAGGCCAGTGGGTGCTGGTGGACTATTACGCCGACTGGTGCGTGTCGTGCAAGATCATGGAAAAGCAGGTGTTCGGCAAACCCGAGGTGATGGATGCCCTGAAAGACGTACGCCTGCTGCGCCTGGACGTTACCGCCGACAATGCCGCCAGCCGAGAGCTGCTCGGCCGCTACAAAGTGCCTGGCCCACCGAGCTTCGTGTGGATCGGCCCGGACGGTGAAGAACGCCGCGCCCAACGCATCACTGGCGAAGTGGATGCCGCCGCCTTCCTGCAACGCTGGACGCAAACCCGGGACGCCCTCTGAATGCTGACCCTGACCATCGGCACCTTCGCCATCGCCCTGAATCACATCCTGCTGATCAGCGCGCTGATTCTCGCCACCCTGGTGGGCTGGCGCGTGGCCAAGCGTGGTGGTGAAAACCCGGAATCGGTGCTGTTCAGCCTCTTCCTGCTGGGCATGCTGGTGGCCCGCGTCAGCTTTGTGCTGATGTACTGGAGCGATTACAGCCAAGCCCCACTGCAGATGGTCGACCTGCGCGACGGCGGTTTCCTCGCCTGGCCGGGCGTGGTCGCGCTGATCCTGGGTGCGCTGCTCTACGGCCGGCGGCGTCCAGCCCTGCGCAAGCCGCTGGGCGCTGGGGTGATCACCGGCCTGGTGTTCTGGGGCCTGACCAGCCTGTCCCTGAGCCTGTACGACAAAGGCTCGCAACTGCCGGACATCACCTTGCGCAACGCCGATGGCGACGTGGTGCAACTGGCCGATTACAAAGGCGGCCCGCTGGTGATCAACCTGTGGGCCACCTGGTGCCCGCCATGCCGCCGCGAGATGCCGGTGCTGGAACGTGCCCAACATCAACGTCCCGACGTGACCTTCCTGTTCGTCAACCAGGCCGAAAGCATGCAAAGCGTCAGCACCTTCCTCGCCACACAAGGCCTGACTCTGGACAACATCCTGTTCGACGCCAGCGGTCGCCTCGGCCAGGCCGTGGGCTCGATGGCCTTGCCCACCACGTTGTTCTATCAAGCCGATGGACGCCTGATCAACAGCCACCTCGGCGAACTGTCCCAGGCCAGCCTGGCCCGCGCCATGGAACCCTTCGACTCCGCTCCTGCTGCCACAAGGAAACCGACATGCCCCGCCTCTGCCACCTGCTGACCCTGCTGCCGCTGACGCTTGCAGCCACCCTGGCCCAGGCCGCTGACTGGCCAGCACCGATCAAACAGATCGAGGCCAAAGGCGCCAAGATCCTCGGCAAGTTCGACGCCCCCAGCGGTCTCACTGGCTACGCCGCCCAGTACCAGAACCGCGGCATGGCCCTGTACCTGACCGCCGACGGCAAAAGCGTGATTGCCGGTAGCCTGTACGACGCCCAAGGCAATGACCTGAGCAGCGCGCCTCTGGAAAAACTGGTGTACGCACCGATGGCCAAGGAAGTCTGGGCCAAGATGGAAAAAAGCAGCTGGATCCAGGACGGCGACGTTAAAGCCCCACGCATCGTCTACCTGTTCAGCGACCCTAACTGCCCTTACTGCAACATGTTCTGGGAACAAGCCCGTCCGTGGGTAAAAGCCGGCAAAGTGCAGTTGCGCCACATCATGGTCGGCATCATCCGCGAAGACAGCCCCGGCAAATCCGCCGCGCTGTTTGCCGCCAAAGACCCGCAAAAGGCCCTGGAAGAACACGAAGCCGCCGGTAAGGGCAGCAAGTTGCAGGCGTTGGAGAAGATTCCGGCGGATATCGAGGCCAAGCTTGATGGGAATATGAAATTGATGGATGAGCTGGAGTTGTCGGCGACGCCGGCTATCTTCTATCTGGATGACAAGGGTGGGTTGCAGCAACAGCAGGGGGCACCTTCGCCGGAGAAGTTGGTGAAAATTCTAGGACCAAAATAATCTATCACCTCGTCACTGAAACAAGAATGCCCGCGCAATGCGGGCATTCTGTTTATCGAGCGGCTTAAACTTCCTCGAGCAGGAAATCAATCATGTACCAATCATTACCGGCCCCGTTTGCCTCATGACTGAAAATATCCAACAACGCACTGTTAGTGCTCGCCACAAATGTAAACCCAAGCGTATGCCAAGCAAGATCAGGAAGCGTTAAGATGGACGTTTGCCGTATCGCGCCCAAGCTCAACGACAATTTTGGAGCGGGAGCGTCATAACCATACTGGCGAACTTTGACGGAGAATCTATACGTATGACCGCTTTCAAGATCACTGAACGCTCTCTGTAAAATCGGTCCAGCGGAGTTATTACTGTACGTGAAGTTTTTAACCGCATAACTCAGTTTCCCGTCCGGGCCATTGACTTGTTCGATCGAGAGATCTCGGGGGTCACCCACGCCCGCACCCGCCTTCCAGGGCTCTAATGTCTGGTGATCAAACACTGTTAGATCCCGGTATTTTTTCTTGAAGGTCAGGTCGAGCTTCTTAAACTCAATCGCATTCTCCAAAGCACCACCCACTTTCGTCGTTACTCTGAACGCAAAAGTCAGGAGCGTGTTGTTTCGGAACTTTTCAAGATCTAAACGGTTTATCGATTTCTGCAGCCCATTCGTCACATCGCTCTGAATCAGAGGTTCGGCAACAGCGATTTTAATTGTCAACGAAGCCCCATCCGCCTCCGCGGTTCCGATGACTTCCAGCCAAGCGATCTGCCCAATTAAAATAAACCACCATGGTTCCAACGTGATCTTAGCATCGCCTGGAAATGCACGTAGATCCAGAACGTCCAATGTAGCCTGCTCGACTTTAAGAGCCGTAAGGCGCACAGGCACGCTGACCTCCAGATCCAAATCTCCCGATGTCTGAAGCTTGCAGGCACTGTTAACGGTGTAATTGATAGTTAGTGTCTCTCCAGCAGCATGAATCACTTCCTCGCGATCAATACTGAAGTCGACATAACCCGCAGTGGAGTTGCCCTGCTTAGGTGGCACCGGCACATCCGTGCCATCCGATAGTTTCACGTTCAACTGGATTTGGTGCTTGGCACTTATGTGCGGGTAGGCAACCCGAACGGTCATTCCATTCCGGGCGTTGTAAATCGTCAGTTGGTTGCCCACAGCTTCGCACACATTCGGCGGATCCAACGCCAGTGCTTCCTGATCAATGTTGAACGTTTGAACCGGAAACCGGAATGCCGTCGACAGATCGCGTTTCCCATCAAAGCTCACCGCTGCATGCAGCTCGAATTCGCTGCAGTCCGCAAGTTTTTGCAACCCTACCCGGCTAATCGCTGCGTCGACGCCGCTCGTCAGCCAGTCAGGCAGGAGCGGCTCATCCGTCAGCACAGAACATTGAAAGGAACTGCCGTCCTCCTGAGTGCCGGTGATCCAAACCCAGACACTTTGCCCAAGCTCAGCATAGTCCCAGACAGGCACCAGTACGGTTGCATCGTCTTCGAATGTCGTGAGGTCCAGGGTGCGCCCCGTTGCTTGTTCGATGCAGGGCGTGGTCAATTGAGGACTCAGTACCTGGATCACACACTCGGGGGAGTGCTGAGGCGGGGAATTGTTTAATTGGACGCTATAGATCAATGTCAGCTTCTGGCAGAACAGAGCTGCGAAAATCTCAGCGGGGACATTGAACGAAAGACTCAGATCGCCCGGCTTTACGTCCTGGCAACCGAGCGGTATCGGCCCATAATTCGGCCCTCTGGCTTGCACACAAACCTGATGGCCTTCGGTCATGCCTGGGTAGGCCACTATTGCATGTCCGCCCCGAGTGGTGTTGACCGGGTTGACCTGCCAGTTACCAGGGGAAACCTGCACCGCTTCCTGAAGACGTGGCGGATTCAAATTCAGTGAAGGGTCGACACGCAGCAGCACCGTAGAGCGTTGATGGAAATCCTGAGCATTTCTAGGCAGCGGGTTCACACTCGACACCGGCGCCTCAGGTTGACAACCGCTCCAGATAACCCCCGAATGGCAGGTACAGGACGAGTAGTCATCCAAACGCCCTAGCCAGGCCCGCGACAGCCTAAACTCGAATACAAACCCCTCATGCGCTTCCTCTTCAGTCACGACATGATCAAAGGCCACCCATTCAAATAATGGCGGTATATGTTGCTCATTACCCGCGACAACAATAAACAATCGCGAGCCTGCCCGAATCATCGGCCAGGCCTTGATCCGGATAGTTTCATCCCCTGTGAACTTGAACATGTTCAACCACGGGGTGCCCCACTCCAATTCGGCATGCGCGAACTCAGGCATTGACTCACGCAGATGCTCTTCGCGGACCTCTTGAATCTCAAGTTCAAGTACCAGTGACTCTTTGCGTGCACCACCGACAACAGCCTCGTACCAGATCAGCACCGTATGCCCGATGCCGGTACTGATCCATTGCCAGGGAATATCGGCGACATTGCCGCTCGCGACGGTGATCGGCGGAAATGTCACACAGGTCGAGCCTTTGATTGCGAAATGCACAACGACCTGGGTACTACCCTCGGGAAGCGTCAGTGTCGCAGTCGTACCTTGGGCTGCATCCAGAGGGTAGAGCACGCTGTTGTTCGCAGCGTACTCGATGACCGCAAAGGGTAATTCGGGCTGGGTTACCTCCGACGAGGGGGCAAGCACAGTGCTTTCGGCCTTAGTGAGGGGTTGTTTGCTTGGGATCGGTTTTTTAGCCACGATAAGACTCCTGTCCAACGTTAGATAACGGTCATCTAACGCGCGGAACAGGAGCCTTGCCTACTGTCAGAATTAACAGTTCTGACGAAGCCCTACGTTGCTGCCGACCAACGGCCCTCTCACAACCCCTCCAACTCCGCCATCAAATCACTCAACCGATCTACCTTCTCGGCACTGACCTCATTGGCTGCCAGCCCGTCGATATACTCGGCCAATTCCGCCACCGTGCTGCACTCGAACATTGCGCGCAGCGGCACATCACGTTGCAGGGTCTTCTGCACCCGCGAGGCAATCTGCGTGGCCAGCAACGAGTGCCCGCCCAGTTCGAAGAAGTTGTCCTGCACCCCTACCCTCTCGACTTTCAGCACCTCGGCCCAGATGGCGGCCAACGTAGCCTCCAGTTCGTTGCGCGGTGCCAGGTAGTCCTGGCTTTGCAGCTGGCCGATCTCCAGCGCCGGCAACGCCTTGCGGTCGAGTTTACCGTTGGCGTTGAGCGGCAGGCGGTCGAGCCAGAGCCAGTGCAGCGGCACCATGTATTCCGGCAGTTCGGCGCGCAGGCGTTGCTTGATGCGGTCCAGGCGTTCGCTTGGGTTCAGTGCTTCATCCGCCGCCACCAGGTAGCCGACCAGGTGCTTGCCATTCATGCCTTCCTGCACGCCCACCGCCGCATCGCGCACTTCCGGTTGTTCGTGCAGGCGCGCTTCGATTTCACCCAGTTCGATGCGGTAGCCGCGAATCTTCACTTGGTGGTCGACACGTCCGACGTACTCCAGCACGCCGTCACTGCGACGGCGCGCGAGGTCGCCGGTGCGGTAGAGACGTTCGCCCGGTGCGCCGAAGGGGTTCGGCACAAATACGGGCGCGGTGCGCAGCGGGTCGCTGACGTAACCGCGACCGACACCCGTGCCGGCCACGCACAACTCACCCACCGCGCCTTGCGGCACCAGTTCCAGTGCGCCATCCAGCAGGTACAAACGGTTGTTGTCGGTGGGCGTACCAATCGGCAAATAGGTGCCTCGGGTAGACGCCAGGTCGACACGATAGAACGCCACATCGTCCGAACACTCCGCCGGGCCGTAAGCGTTGACCAGCCCGATCTCCGGATAACGCTGCAACCACTGGTGCGCCAGTTCCGGTGGCATCGCTTCGCCGGTCGGCAGCATCCAGCGCAGGCCATCCAGGCCGATGCGGTCTTGTGCAAGCATGCCCTGGATCAACGACGGCACGCTTTCCAACACGGTGATGCCCTGGGCCTGGACATGTTCCAGCAGGCCTTGGGGATCATGCGCGATGGTGTTCGGCACGATGTCCACCCGCGCGCCGAACAGCGGCGCAGCGAGGAACTGCCATACGGAAATATCAAAGCTCTGCGACGCGGTTTGCGCAATCACATCCGCGTCGCTCAAGGCCAGGTACGGCACTTTGCTCAGTTGGTTATTGAGCATGCCGCGCTGTTCCACCATCACGCCCTTGGGCAGACCGGTGGAACCGGAGGTATAGATCACGTAGGCAAGGTTATCCGGAGCGCTGTAGACACCGGGGTTTTCACCACGCGCGGGTATTTCCTCCCACACCAGAAGCTGGCAGTCAAAACCGTCCAGCAACTCGATGGCTTGCTCACGGGATGCTTCGGTGCACACCAGCAATGGCGTGCGGCTCAAGTCGAGGATGCTGCGCAGGCGCTGGCTCGGCAGGCCTGGGTCCAGCGGCAGGTAGCCGGCACCGGCCTTGAAGCTGCCGATGATCATGCCGAGCAGGTCGAGGTTACGCTCGGCCAACAACGCCACCGGTTGATCCAGGCCGACACCCGCTGCCATCAGCGCGTGGCCCAGGCCGTTGCTGCGACGGTTCAGTTCGTCATAGGTCCATTGCTGGTCGAGGCAACTGGCGGCGATGCGCTGCGGATGAGCGGCGACCTGCTCTTCGAACAGCTCGATGTAGCTGCGCTCCAGCGGGTAGTCGTGCTCGCTCTGGTTGCAGCCTTCCACCAGGAACTCACGCTCCTGCTCGCCAATCAGCGGCAGGTCGGCCATGTCACCCTGGAAGCCTTGGACCAGCGCCAGCAGCAGGCGCTTGAACTCGCCGAGCATGCCTTGCACGGTGATTTCGTCGAAGTAGCGTTGGTCGTAGGACAGGTGCAGCCCCAGGTCATCACCTGGATAGCACACGGCGGTCAGCGGGAAGTTGGTGTGGGTGCGGCCGGAATCCGAGGTGGCGTTCAGACTTTGTGCACGGTCCAGCACCGAGACTTCCACCGGGGCGTTTTCGAACACGAACAGGCTGTCGAACAGCGGCTGGCCCTTGGGCAGTTCGCTGTGTTCCTGGATCGTCACCAGCGGCAGGTACTCGTACTCGCGCAGTTGCATATTGCTGTCGAGCAGTTCGCTCAACCACTGGCGCACGCTGCACGCTTGACCGTCCTCGGGCAGTTTCACCCGCAGGGCGATGCTGTTGATGAACAGGCCGACGGTGCGTTGCATCTCGGGCATTTCCACCGGGCGCCCGGCCACGGTGACACCGAACAGCACGTCGCGATCACCGCTCAAACGGCGCAGCACCAGCGCCCACGCCGCCTGGGCGAAGGTGTTGACGGTCAGTTGGTGAGCCTGTGCCAGTTCGCGCAGTTGTGCACCGTCGCGGGCATCGAGACGGGTGTAGCAATCGCCCACCACCATGCCGCCGCTGTGGCCCGCGTGTTCACGCAGGAACGGCCGGTCGCTCGGGATTGGCGTGGTGCGTTCGAAGCCTTGCAGGTTCTGTTGCCACCATTGGCGTGCCTCATTGAGGTTCTGGCGTTGCAGCCAGGCAATGTAGTCGCGGTAGCGCGGCGGCGTGGCCAGTTGCGCGTCGCGGCCTTCACCGAGGGCCATGTAGAGCTCGAAGAAGTCATTCATCAGCAATGAACGGCACCAGGCATCGATAAGGATGTGGTGGTTGCTCATCATGAACCAGTAACGCTCGGCGCCGACGCGGATCAGGCGCAGGTGAAACGGTGCCTGGTTGAGCAGATCGAAGCCGGCTTCGCGCTCTTGCTTGAGCAGCGCTTGCAGGCGCGGCTCCTGCTGGTCCTCCGGATCGTCGCTCCAGTCCAGGTACTCAATCGGCGTGCTGCCGGGTGTGTGGATCACTTGCAGCATGTCTTCGCCGACGTTCCAGCAGAACGACGCGCGCAGGGCTTCGTGGCGCGCGATCACCGCCTGCCAGGCCTGGGCGAAACGCTCGGGGTCCAGGGCGCTGTTGATGCGGTAGCGGTCCTGCATGTAGTAGAGGCCGGTGCCGGGCTCCAGCAGGGTGTGCAATAGCAGGCCTTCCTGCATCGGGGTCAGCGGGTAGACATCTTCGATGGCGCTGGCGGCAATCGGCAAGCTGTCGAGTTGCGCCTGGGTCAGGTGCGCCAGCGGGAAGTCGGACGGTGTAAGACCACCGGCGTCGTCCTCCAGACAATGTGCAACCAGGCTTTGCAGCTCGGTGAGGTAGGCATCGGCCAGTTCATGGATGCTCTGTTGATCGTGGCGTTCGCGGCTGAAGGTCCAGCGCAGCACCAGCTCACCACCATACACCTGGCTGTCGACGCTCAACTCGTTGGGCAGCGGCGCGTCCGGGTCATGGGCCAGGCCGGCGGATTCATCCAGCGGGTGGAACAGCGCATCGGCGCCGAAGCTCTGGTCGAACTGGCCGAGGTAGTTGAAGGTGATCTGCGCGCTCGGCAGTGCGGCCAGGGTCTGCTTGCACAGGTCATCGGAGAGGTAGCGCAGCACGCCATAGCCCAAGCCTTTATGCGGCACGGCGCGCAGTTGTTCCTTGATCGCCTTGATCGAATCGCCCTGCCCGGTTTGCGGGGTCAGGCGCAGTGGATAGGCACTGGTGAACCAGCCGACGCTGCGGGTCAGGTCGATGTCATCGAACAGGGTTTCGCGGCCGTGGCCTTCCAGTTGGATCAACGCGCAAGCGTGACCGCTCCAGCGACACAACACGCGGGCCAAGGCGGTCAGCAACAGGTCGTTGACCTGGGTGCGGTAGGCGCTTGGGGCTTGCTGCAGCAACTGGCGGGTGTGTTCGGCATCCAGGCGCACGCTGACGGTGTCGGCATCGCGGTTGCGCAGCGACCCTTGTGGGCGGGCCACCGGCAATGCGGCGTCAGGGCCGGCCAACTGGTGCTGCCAGACGCTCAATTCCTCACGCAGGGATTCGCTACCGGCATACGCCTGTAAACGCGCGGCCCAATCACGCAGGGCACTGGTCTTGGCCGGCAGGCTGACGGACTGGCCATCGTTCAACTGGCGATAAACCGTTTGTAGATCTTCCAGCAATACACGCCACGACACGCCGTCCACCACCAGGTGATGGATCGCGATCAACAGGCGTTGCTGCCCCTCGGGCCCGTCCACCAGCAAGGCGCGCAGTAGCGGGCCGTGCTCCAGGTCGAGGCTGCGTTGGGTGTCGGTGAACAGCGCGGTGCAGTGCGCCATGTCACGCACTTGCGCCTGCATCAGCACGCCGCCTTGCGGCACGGCCCTGTGTTCGGCGTGCCATTGGGCGTCGCGCTTGGAGAAGCTCAGGCGCAAGGCGTCATGGTGTTCCAGTACCGCCAGCAGCGCTTGTTCCAGGCGCTGGGGGTCGAGCAACTGCAGCGGCTTGAGGACCAGCGCCTGGTTCCAGTGCTGACGGTTCGGGGTCTCGGTGTCGAAGAACCAATGCTGGATCGGCGTGAGACCCGAACTGCCGGTCAGCAGGCCCTGCTCTGCCGTAACCTGCTCGGAGCGCGTAGCCACAGCAGCCAGGGTCTGCACGGTCTGGTGCTGAAACAGGTCGCGAGGGCTGAAATGAATCCCGGCCTGCCGCGCACGGCTGACTACCTGGATCGACAGGATCGAGTCGCCCCCCAGCTCGAAGAAGTTATCGTCCAGGCCGACTTGTTGCACGTTCAGCACCGCGCACCAGATCGCCGCCAGGGTGCTTTCCAGTTCGTTGCGGGGTGCCACGTAGTGTTGGCGGTTGGCTTCGGGATCCGGCTGCGGCAAGGCACGGCGGTCGAGCTTGCCGTTGGCGGTCAGCGGCATGCTGTCCAGCACGATCAGGTGCGTGGGCACCATGTAGTCCGGCAGGTGCGCCTTGAGATGGGCCTTCAGCGCATCACGCAGCGCGACGTGCTCGGCATCGCTGACCAGATACGCCACCAACTGTTTGCCGCTCGGCGCATCCAGCGCCAGCACCACCGCTTCGCGCACGGCGTCATGCTCCAGCAGGCGGGTTTCGATCTCGCCCAGTTCGATACGGAAACCGCGAATTTTCACCTGGTGGTCAATACGCCCGAGGTACTCCACCAAGCCATCGACGCGCTGGCGCACGAGGTCACCGGTGCGGTACAGGCGCCCGCCGTTGCGCGCAAACGGGTCCGCGACAAAACGTTCGGCGGTCATGCCCGGACGCTGGTGATACCCCTGCGCCAGACCCGCACCGCCCACGTATAACTCGCCGGTCGCGCCTTGCGGCACCAAGGCCAGGTCGGCGTCGAGAATATAAGCCACGCGGTCACCGATGATGCTGCCGATCGGCACGCTGGCGGCGCCCTCCTCCAAGTGCTCGGGCGCCAGGCTGGCCAGCGGCATCACTACGGTTTCAGTCGGGCCATAGGCGTTGAAGAACACCTGGGGCTGGAACGCGGCACGGATGCGCTGCAAGTGTTCGCCGGTGAGGGCTTCGCCGCCGGTAATGCACATACGCACCGGCATGGTCTGCTGCCGGGTCGCCAACCACTGCGCCAACTGACTGCCGTAGCTCGGGGTGAAGCCCAGGATGTTGATGCCATGGGTGCGGATCAATCCGCAGATTTCCTCGGCATCCCACTGCCCCTGAGCCCGCAACACCACCTGTGCGCCACTGAGCAGCGGCACCAGCAGACGCTCGGTGGCCGCATCGAAGTTGATCGAATAGAAGTGCAGCTCGCAGTCATCCGCGCGCATGCCAAACCGCTCGATCACCGCCGCGCAATGCATGGCGATTTCACCGTGGGATACCACCACGCCTTTCGGCTTGCCGGTGGAGCCGGAGGTGTAGATCAAGTACGCCTGGTGTTGCGGCAGGCTGATAAACGGCAGCGCATCGGCCGGGTAGTTGGCCAGCACCGGCAAGTCATCCTCCAGACACCAGCACGCAACAGTGGCCGGTAACTCGCCGAGGGCCTCGAACATCGCCGCATCGCTGAGCAGCAGGCCGATGCCGCTGTCTTCGATCATGTAGTGCAGGCGGTCCAGCGGGTATTCCGGGTCCAGCGGCACATAGGCACCGCCGGCCTTGAGGATCGCCAGCAGGCCGATGACCATTTCCAGGGAGCGCGGCAACGCCAGGCCGACACGCACCTGCGGGCCGACGCCACGTTCGCGCAGCATCCAGGCCAGGCGGTTGGCGCGGGCGTCGAGTTCTCGGTAGCTGAGGGTCACGCCGGCAAAGGTCAGCGCCGGCGCATCGCCACGGACTGCCACCTGCTGGCTGAACAGTGGGTGGATGCACTGATCGAGACGGTGCTCGCCATTCTCAATGCCCAGGCTGTCTTGCAACACACGCTGTTCATCCGCACCCAGCAACGGCAATTCGCTGAGGCGTTGCTGCGGATCCGCGATCAAGGCTTCCAGCAGATTGCGCCAATGGGCGGCCATGCGCGCAATGCGTGGCTCGTCGAACAGGTCAGTGCTGTAGGTCAGGCAGCAACCCAGGCGATGGTCGAGGTCGGTGACTTCCAGGTTGAGGTCGAACTTGGTCGCCCGCGCATCGTTGGCCAGGTATTCGACGGTCATGCCGGCCAGTTGGCGGCTCTGTTGGAATTCCCAGCGCTGCACGTTGCACATCACCTGGAACAGCGGGTTGTACGCCGCGCTGCGCGGGGGTTGCAGGGCCTCCACCAGGTGATCGAACGGCAGGTCTTGATGGGACTGACCCTCGATCACGGTGTGGCGCACGTGCTCGAACAACTCAGCGACATTCATCTGCCCATTGAGCTGGCACCGCAGCACCTGGGTGTTGAGGAAGGCACCAATCAAGCCTTCGCTTTCAGGACGGATACGGTTGGCAACCGGGGCGCCGATACGCAAGTCGGTCTGGCCGCTATAACGGTAGAGCAGCACGGCCAGGGTGGCGGTCATGGTCATGAACAGGGTCAGGCCGCGCTCGGCATTGAAGGCACGCACGCGGGCAGCGAGGTCGTCGCTGAGGTCGAAGCGGTACAACTCGCCCTGGTGGCTTTGCACAGGCGGGCGTGGACGGTCGCCGGGCAGTTCCAGCAGCGGGTGTTCATTGCCCAGTTGCGCAGTCCAGTAATCCAGCTGACGCTGGCGCTCGCCGGACTCCAGCCACTGACGCTGCCACACGCTGTAGTCGAGGTATTGCACGGGCAGCGGCGCCAGCGGCGAGTCGCGCTCGTCGATAAAGGCCTCGTACAACGCGCTGAGTTCACGGGCAAAGATGTCCATGGCCCAGCCTTCGGTGACGATATGGTGCAGGGTCAGCACCAGGTAGTGTTCCTGCTCGCCGGCCTTGACCAGGCACGCACGCAACAACGGCCCGGTTTCCAGGTTGAACGGCGTGTGTGCCTCATGATCAGCCAGTCGCTGCAGGCGCGGTTGACGGTCGGCTTCGCTCAGCGCGGAGAAATCCTGCCAATCCATGCGCAGCCCGGTCTGCGGCGAAACGTTCTGATAAGCCACACCATCGACGCTCGGAAACGTCGTGCGCAGGGTTTCGTGACGCATGATCAGCGCTTGCAGCGCCGCCTCGAAACGCCCCACGTCCAGCACGCCACGCAAACGCGCCATCCCGCCGACGTTGTAGGCCGGGCTGTCCGGTTCCATCTGCCACAGGAACCACATGCGCTGCTGGGAATAGGACAGCGGCACGGGTTGGCCGCGGTCGACCTTGGCGATGACGGTCTGTTGGTTGCGTTGGCCCGAGGCCTGGATCAGGCCGACCTGCTCGGCAAACGCCCCCAGTTCACTGGCGTCGAACAAGGTGCGCAACGGCAGTTCCACATCACAGGCCTGGCGGGTGCGGGAGATGATCTGCGTGGCCAGCAACGAGTGGCCGCCGAGGGCGAAGAAGTCATCGCGCAGACCAATGCTTGGCAGGCCGAGAACTTCGCGCCAGATCGCGGCGATTTGCTGTTGCAGCGGCGTTTCGGGTTCGACGTGTTCACGCACTTGCCACACCGGCGCCGGCAATGCGCGGCGGTCCAGCTTGCCGCTGGGGCTCAACGGCATGGCGTCCAGGCGCATCAGCAGCGCGGGCACCATGTACTCCGGCAACTCCGCGGCCAGGGCGGTTTTGACCTGTTGTTCGTCCAGGTTGCCATGGGCAGTGAAGTAGCCAATCAACTGCCCGTCACGCACCAGCACCACAGCTTGAGCGATGCCCTCCAGGGCGAGCATGCGCGCCTCGATTTCTTCCGGCTCCACACGGAAGCCGCGCAGCTTGACCTGCTGGTCGAGACGCCCGAGGTACTCGATCACACCGTCGGCGCTCCAACGGGCGCGGTCACCGGTGCGGTACAGGCGGGCGCCTTGGTGATCGGCGACAAAACGCTCAGCCGTCAACCCGGCGCGGCCAAGGTAACCCCGGGCCAGGCCGATACCGCCGATGCACAGCTCACCCGGCACGCCCAGCGGCACGGGGTTGAGCTGCTCATCCAGCACGCGGCAGATCACGTTGCCCAGTGGCCGACCAATCGGCGAGCGCTCGCCGTCTTCTGCGCGACAGTGCCAGTGGGTCACGTTGATCGCGGTTTCGGTCGGACCATAACGGTTATGCAATTGCACGGCTGGCAACTGGGCCAGAACGCGGTTGCGCAGTTCGGCGGGCAAGGCTTCCCCGCCCGAGAACAAGCGCCGCAGGCTGGTGCATTCGGCCACCAGCGGTTCGTCGATAAACAACTGCAACAGCGGCGGCACGAAGTGCAGCGTGGTCACGCCGTGTTCCTGCACCAACTGCGCGATCCGATGCGGGTCGCGATGCTCACCGGGCCCGGCCAGTACCAGGCGGCACCCGGTGATCAGCGGCCAGAAGCATTCCCACACCGACACGTCGAAACTGATCGGTGCCTTCTGCATCAGCACGTCGGTTTCGTTGAGTGGATAAGTGGCCTGCATCCACTGCAAGCGCTCGGCCAGCGCGGCATGGGTGATGCCCACGCCTTTGGGCTGGCCGGTGGAACCGGAGGTGTAGATCACGTAGGCGAGGTTATCACCGTGCAAATGCAGGCCGGGCGGCTGGGTGGGCCAACTGTCCAGGTGCAGGCTGTCCATGGCGATGACGCACACGCCGCAGGCAGCCGGCACCTGCTCCAGCAGCGCGGTCTGGGTCAGCAGCAGGTGAACGCCGCTGTCCTTGAGCATGTAGGCCAGGCGCTCGGTGGGGTAATCCGGGTCCAGCGGCACGTAGGCGCCCCCGGCCTTGATGATCGCCAGCAAGCCGATCAACAGTTGCGGCGAACGTTCGGCGGCGATGGCCACGCACACGTCCGGGCCGACGCCTTTGTCACGCAGGTAATGGGCCAGGCGGTTGGCCTGGGTGTGCAATTGGGCGAAGGTCAGGCTGCCGCCGCCCCAGACCAGCGCGGTGGTGTCCGAGGTCTGCTGGTTGAGCAGTTCGGGCAGCCACACTTGGGCCGGTGCGCAGGGTGCTTCGCTGTAAAGGGCTTGTTCGTCGTGCTGCATCAGCATGAGGTCGCCGATGGCTTGCCGGGGCTGTTCGCAGACGGCGTGCAACAGGTTGATGTAGTGCTCGGCGAGGCGCTGGATGGTCGCGCTTTCGAACAGTTCATCGGCATAGTCGAACGACAGGCTCAGGCGCCCGTTGCGGTCTTCTTCGGTGTGCAGTTGCAAATCGAACTTGGCTTCGCGGCTGTGCCACGGCAACTCGTCGGCGAGCATGCCCGGCAGGCGGCGCAATGCGCTGAGGTCGCGTTGCTGGTGGTTGAACATGACCTGGAACAGGCCCTGCTCGCGGGCCTGCGGGAAGGCCTCCAGCAGTTGTTCGAATGGCAAATCCTGATGGGCCTGGGCGCCCAGCGCAGCCTGGCGTGTCGCGGCCAACAGTTCAGTGAAGGGCAAGCGCCCATTCAGCTCGGCGCGCAGCACCAAGGTGTTGATGAAGAAGCCGACCAGGCCTTGGGTTTCCTGGCGCGGGCGGTTGGCGTTGGGCACGCCGATGCGGATATCGCGTTGGCCGCTGTAACGGTAGAGCACGCTCTGGAAGGCTGCCAGCAACAGCATGAACGGGGTGGACTCGTGGGTCCGGGCGGTCTGGCGAATGGCTTCGCTGAGGCTCGCGCCAAGGCGCACAGTGTGGCGTGAGGCACTGTGACGGTGGTGTACCGAGCGCGGGTGGTCGGTCGCCAGGCTCAGGGTGGGATGCTCTTCACCCAACTGCGCTTTCCAGTACGCCAGTTGACGCTGGCCTTCACCTTCGGCCAGCCATTGGCGCTGCCAAGTGCCGTAGTCGGCGTATTGCAGGGCCAGGGGCGGCAGCTCCAGGGTCTGGCCCTGGACTGCGGCGGCATAGAGGCGTGAGAACTCGTCCATCAGGATATTGAGCGACCAGCCGTCGGCGATGATGTGGTGCAGCGTCACCAGCAGTTGGTGATCTTCATCGTCCAGACGCACCAGGGTCACCCGCAACAGCGGACCTTTTTCCAGGTCGAACTGGGTGCGCGCTTCGTCTTCGCGGATCTGTTGCGCACGGGCTTCGCGCTCGGCAACGGGCAGGTCGCTGAGGTCGATGACTTGCAGGTCGAAATCGGCCTTGGTATCGACACGCTGGAAAGCCTGGCCGTCGCGCTCGTAGAAGCGTGTACGCAGGGCTTCGTGGCGCTGGATCAGTTGCTGGAAGCTGGTACGCACCGCGTCTTCATCCAGCTCGCCGCGCAGGCGCAGGGCGCCGGGGATGGTGTAGGCGCTGCTGTGGGGGTCCAGTTGCCAGGTGATCCACAGGCGGTTCTGTGCCAGGGATTGGGGCAATTCCTCTTGGCGCGACAGGCTGTGGATCGCGCCTTGGGCGACGCCGCCGTCCTGCTGCAACTGCGCAACGCTGGCGGCAAAGCCTTCCAGGGTCGGTGCTTCGAACAGCATGCGCAGGTTAAGCTCCAGGCCGAGGCTTTCGCGCAGGCGTGCGACCACCTGGGTGGCGGTGATGGAGTTGCCGCCGAGTAAGAAGAAGTGGTCATCGGCCGCAACCGTCGCCACCTGCAACTGCTCGCACCAGATCGCCGCAATCTGGTTGTGCAGTTCGGATTCCAGCGCCCCATCGCTCTCCTGCGCGTGCAGGTCCGGGAACTGCGCATAGCTGTCGAGGCTACCGTCCTTGTGACGAAGCGCACAGGCCGCGCGCTGCAGCTTGCCGCTGGAGGTCTTTGGCAAGGCGCCAGGGTTGAGCAGCACCACCACGCTTGGCGCCTCTTGATACGCCTCGGCGACGGCTTGGCGAATCGCCTTGATCAGCGCCTCGGGCGCCAGGATTTTCTGCACACTGCGGCTGATTTCAGCGGCAATGCCGATGCCTTCCAGGCCCTGCTCATTCACTGCAAATGCGGCGACCCGGCCTTTGCGTACCACCTCCACTTCGCGCTCGATGGTCTGCTCGATGTCTTGTGGGTACAGGTTGTGGCCGCGCACGATCAGCAGGTCTTTGAGGCGACCGGTGATGTACACCTCACCGTCACGGATGAAGCCCAGGTCGCCCGTACGCAGCCACCTACGGCCGGCATGTTGCACAAAGGTCTTTGCGGTGGCTCCGGGGTTACGCCAGTAGCCGTGGGCGATGCTCGGACCCGTGGCCCAGAGTTCGCCGACGTGGTTGTCGGGCAGCTCGGCAAGGGTATGCGGGTCAGCGATCAGCACCGCGTGTTCCGGCTGGCGGGTGCCACAGCTCATGATCGCACTGCCCTGCCCCGGCTCGGCGCGATTGGCGGCCAGGGCCTGATCGTCGACGCGCATCGCCGCAATGCCCTGGCCACGGCTGCCGCCCGCGACAAACAGGGTCGCCTCGGCCAGGCCGTAGGAGGCAAAGAAATGGTTCGGGGTAAAACCGCAGGCGGCGAACTTCTCGGCGAAGCGTTCCAGAGTGTCGAGGCGGATCGGCTCGGAGCCGGAATAGGCCACGCGCCACCGGCTCAAATCCAGGCGCTCCAACGCGGTCTCGCTGACCCTTTCGCTGCACAGGCGATAGGCGAAGTCCGGACCGCCGCTGATGGTGCCGCCGTATTCACTGATCGCTTCCAGCCAACGTAACGGTCGCCCGAGGAAGTAGGCCGGCGACATCAGCACGCAGGGCACACCACTGAAGATCGGTTGCAGTAGACCGCCAATCAGCCCCATGTCGTGGTACAGCGGCAGCCAACTGACGATCACGTCATCGGGGTTCAGGTCGATGCCGAAACCGCGACGGATCAACACTTCGTTGGCCACCAGGTTACCGTGGCTGACTTGCACGCCCTTGGGCAACGCGGTGGAACCTGAGGTGTATTGCAGGAAGGCGATGTCGTCCGGATGCAGGTCAGGGGCGACCCAATTGCCGGCACCTTCCAGCCGATCGACGCTCAATACGGGCGGCGCATTTTCGAGCTGCGACAAGCCATCGGCGAGGCTGGCGATGGTCAGCAGCAGACGCGGTTCGGCATCGCTGATGATCGACAGCAGGCGCGCCTGATGGTGGCGACGGGTGGACTCCGGCGGATAGGCCGGCACCGCGATCACACCCGCGTACAGGCAACCAAAGAACGCCGCGACATAATCCGGGCCACTGGGGAACAACAGCACGGCACGGTCGCCCAGGTCCGCATTGGCCTGCAAGGCGGCGGCGATGGTGCGGGCACGCTGATCCAGATCGCGATAACTGAGCACAACGCTGTGCTCGGCGGACTCGGCGAGGAAGCGCAAGGCGACCTGGTCCGGGGTCTGCGCAGCACGACGTTGAAGGGACTGGACCAGGGTACGGGGAAGTTCGAAGGCGTCCATCATGGGGTTCCTGCCTGAAATCGGCTTACGGGAAATTCGAGAATTCGGGGGGGCTGGTTCAGCCGACGGCAAGTGGACGTGCCACGCCATTGCGCCATCGGGCCAGGTGTTCCTCGGCGTAACGCCGCATGCAGCGCAGCACGGCGCTTTCGTGCTGTATGAGGAAGAAGTGGTGGCCGTCGAACATGTCCAGGGAAAAGCCACTGGCGGCATCCAGCTGCCAGTCGAGCAGTTGGTCGGCGCGCACGCTGTCCTGTTTGCCGCCAAACACGTGAATCGGCATGCCCAGCGGTGTGCGCTCGCCGTAGCTGAAGCTGCCGCACAGCAGGAAATCCGCGCGCAGGATCGGCAGCATCAACTGCATCAACTCGGGGTTGGTCAGGGCTTCTTCGGCGGTGCCTTGCAGCTCGCGCAGGCGGGCGATCAGTTGTTCGTCGGTCTTTTCGATGGCGTATTCGCTGACGTCGCGGCGTGCCGGCCCGGCCGTGCCGGAAGCGAACAGGGCCAGCGGCGGCGGCACGTCGCGCGCACGCAGCGCATGCGCCAACTCGAAGGCGAGCAGGCCGCCGAGGCTGTGACCGAACAAGGCGTAGGGGCCGTTCAGGTCGCGGCTGATTTCATCGGCGAGCTGGGCCGCCAACACCTTGATGTCGCGCTGCAACGGCTCGTCCATGCGCATGCCACGCCCGGGCAATTCCAGTGGGCATACCTGCAACCACTCGGGCAGGGCCCGACGCCAGCGCGCGTAAACCATGGCGCTGGCGCCCGAATAGGGCAGGCAGAACAGCCGCAGTCGGGTCGGCGCACTCATCGAGTGACGACTCCAAACTGAAACACGCTGTATGCACGATAAAAACCCATTTCGTCCTCCTGCGGGTGCTGGTCCTTGGCCGTTTTACTAACGGACCTGTCACCCAGAAGAACGGACGGCACCAGCAAATAATTAGTCGCCGGGTACGAGCGAGACGTGGTTCACACCTAACAAGAAAGCATAAGATTAGTTCGCCTTCTCATTTGACAATCATTATCATTCAGCATAATTTGTTGCCCGATGTGTAGGAGGCCTCAGCAAGGACGCCCTCCCCTGACTTCTTTTGCGACAAGGTGATTTCCATGACGGAACAAGTATCCACAGGCAGGTGCGACTCACCGCTTCTCCAGGCATTCGTCGATAATCGGCTGATCCTGGTGAAGATCGCGGCACGTATTACCGGCTGCCGCTCCCGTGCCGAAGACGTAGTGCAGGACGCCTACTTCCGGCTGCAGTCGGCGCCGACGATCACGTCATCGTTCAAGGCTCAATTGAGTTATCTGTTCCAGATCGTGCGCAACCTGGCGATCGATCACTACCGCAAGCAGGCCCTGGAGCTCAAATATTCCGGGACGGAAGAGGAAGGCTTGAATGTGGTTATTCACGGCGCTTCACCGGAAACCTCGCACATCAATTTCAACACCCTGGAAAACATCGCCGACGCCCTGACGGAGCTGCCGCAACGCACCCGCTACGCGTTCGAGATGTACCGCCTGCACGGCGTGCCGCAAAAGGACATCGCCAAGGAACTTGGCGTATCGCCGACCCTGGTGAACTTCATGATCCGGGATGCGCTGGTGCACTGCCGCAAAGTGTCGGGCAGCCATAGCGATACGTTTGCACGTAGGGTGTGACACACCGCTGTAGGAAATGTGGGAGCAGGCCTGCTCCCACACTCAGGGTACCGCCGTCACATCAATGCGGTACGGCTCGAAAATCTTCAGCATCTCGCCATCATCACGCAAGCGTTTGAGCAATGCGGAAAAGGCCTCCCCCGTGATCGGTGCTTTCGGGCGCAGTAGCGCGAAGTGGTGATACACCTGGTCGATGCGCTCCGACACCAGGAACTGCCCCGCCATCTCCGCATTGCGCACCATAAAGTCACTCAAGTACGAACGGGTCACCAAGGCAATGTCGGCACGCCCGCGCGCAACCATCAGCAGGTTGCTGTCATGGGAGTAGGTCAACGTGGCGTTGAAGTGCTCCGCCATGTACTTGGGGTCGGGGTTGAAGTTGGCGAAGGCGTAGTGATAACCGCTGAATACCGCCAGGCGTTTGCCCTTGAGGTCAGCGAAATAGCTTTGGTCGCGACCGGCCTCACGTTGGGCGACAAAAATCTCTGCGTCTTCCAGGCCCATATCGACCGTGGTGTGGGGAATCTTCTGCCAGCCCCAGTCAGGGTTTTCGAAGATGGCCATATCCACCCGGCCCTGCTCGAAATCGCGAAAACGTCGCGGGATAGAGGTGGGCACCAGTACAAATTGGTAGTCGGTTTGCGAGGCGTTCAGGGCCTCGACCAGTTGCGGCAGCAACCCGGTATCGGCACCCTGCTCGGGGCGCACGGTGTAGGGCGGGAAATGTGCCGCGCCGATGCGGACCAGTTGCGCAGCCGAAGCCTGCCCCCACCACGCGGTGCCCAGTGCCCAAAAGGTAAGTCCTGCAGCCAGCCGCCATGGCGAAAACATCAAGGCACACACCGTTCAAAAACGCTAATGGCGATAAGCTAGGCGTTTTCGTCTGGCGAGACAACTTTCCATCGGCAAATTAATAGCTTGCACCTCAATCGGCTTTCAGAACCATTAACAGGGCTTCTTCGGCCAACTGCTCAAGCGTCAGGCTGCCCTCGGCGCGGAACCAAGTGGTGGTCCAGGACAAGGCACCGGTGAGGAAACGCCGGGTAATAAATACATCGCCCCGGATATAGCCGGCGTCCTTGGCCTCACCCAGTACCTGCAGCCAGATCGCCTCATACACATCACGCAGGGCCAGCACCTGGGCCTGGCCTTCGGCCGACAGCGAACGCCATTCGTAGACCAGCACCGCCATGGCCTCGCCGCTGCCGCCCATGATCGACTGCAATTCACAGCGAATCAGCGCCAATACACGCTCACGCACGTTGCTGGCTTCCTCAAGGGAAGCGCGCATCATCGCGGTGTTGTAATGGATGGTTTCTTCCATCACCGCGCGCAAGATCTCGTCCTTGCTCTTGAAGTGATGAAAGATGCTGCCGGACTGGATGCCCACGGCGCTGGCCAGGTCGCGCACCGTCGTGCGCTCGAAGCCCTTGTTGCGAAACAGGTGGGCCGCGGTCTGCAGCAGCTTGCCCCGGGCGCTGTCGGGGTCGGTCAGTTGGCCGGCTTCAACCATGGTGCGCATCACCCGCAGGGCTTTATGCTCATCCATGCCTCTCTCCTCTACTTCCACGGACGTCTTGGCCGGCAATTTAGGCCGTGGCGGCCACCCAAGCAAGCGCTTGGCTAAAACTTGTGACTGGCGTTTACAAACCAAGCGCTTGCTTGGTAGTCTCGCCCACAGCCATTCGAGGAAGGATTTCTCATGAGCAAGACAGTTCGTATCGGCTGTGCCAGCGCCTTCTGGGGCGACACCTGCACCGCCGCTGCCCAGTTGGTGCACGGCGGCAAGCTGGATTACCTGGTGTTCGACTACCTGGCGGAAGTCACCCTGTCGATCCTCGCCGGCGCGCGCATGAAAGATCCCCAGGCGGGCTACGCGACGGATTTTGTCGAAGTGCTCACGCCCTTGCTGGCGGATATCCAGCGCCAGGGCATTCGTGTGATCAGCAATGCCGGCGGTATCCATCCCCAGGCCTGCGCCGCCGCCCTGCAAGCGGCCTGCGACAAAGCAGGTATCAAACTGAACATCGCCGTGCTGCTGGGCGATGACCTGCTCCCCCAACTCAAGCAACTGCACGGCATCACGGACATGTTCAACGGCACGCCGTTGCCACCGGTGTGCGTGTCCGCCAACGCCTACCTCGGCGCACCGGGCATTACCCAGGCACTGGCACTGGGCGCGGATATCGTCATCACCGGTCGCGTGGTGGACAGCGCCGTGGTCAGCGCGGCGCTGGTGCATGAGTTCAACTGGTCCTGGCAAGACTACGACCGCCTCGCCCAAGCCGCATTGGCCGGGCATATCATCGAATGCGGCGCACAGTGTACCGGCGGTAATTTCACCGATTGGCGCGATGTGCCGGACTACGAACACATCGGTTTTCCCATCGTAGAAGTCGGCGCCGACGGGCAGTTCACCGTCGGCAAGGTCGACGGCACGGGCGGGTTGATCAGCGAACTCAGCGTGGCCGAGCAGTTGCTGTATGAGATCGGTGACCCGCGGGCCTATCTGCTGCCCGATGTGATCTGCGACTTCAGCCAGGTCAAGTTGCAGCAGCAAGGCAAAAACTGTGTGCGCCTGCACGGCGCCAGGGGCTTGCCGCCCACCGATCAGTACAAGGTCAGCGCCACCTACCCGGACGGCTTCCGCTGCACCGCCAGTTGCCTGATCGCCGGGATCGATGCGGTGGCAAAGGCCGAGCGGGTCAGCCAGGCCATCATCCACAAGACCTCGGAACTGTTCAGCCAACGCGGTTGGGCGCCCTACACCGAGGTGAATATCGAACTGCTCGGCAGTGAAGCGACCTATGGCGCCCACGCGAAGCGTCAGGACTGCCGCGAAGTGGTGGTGAAACTGGCGGTGCGTCACCCGAGCAAACAGGCATTGGTGCTGTTCGCACGTGAGATCGCTCAAGCCGCCACCGGCATGGCGCCGGGCCTGACCGGCATCGTGGGCGGACGGCCAACCGTGTACCCGTTGATCCGGCTGTTTTCATTCCTGATCGATAAATCCGCCTGCCAGCTGTTGATCGACTTGCAGGACAAACGCCACACCTGCTCCCTGCCGGTTGCCGACGCCCCCGCCCTGCCCGATGCACCGATTGACCCACCCAAGCCCCGAGGCCGCGCCGACGCCAGCGTCCCTCTGGTGAAACTGGCCGTGGCGCGTTCCGGCGACAAGGGCAACCACAGCAACATCGGCGTGATCGCCCGCGACCCCGAGTACTTGCCCTGGATCGCCGAAGCGCTGACCCCGGAAGTGATCGTCGACTGGATGGGCCATGTGCTGGACCCCGTTCACGGTCGCGTCGAGCGCTGGTATTTACCCGGCAGCCACAGCCTCAACTTCCTGCTGGAAAACGCCTTGGGCGGCGGCGGCATCGCCAGCCTGCGCATCGACCCGCAGGGCAAAGCCTTCGCCCAGCAACTGCTGGAAATCCCCATCGCCGTGCCGCAACACATCGCAGATTCACTCACCTGACAGGAGCGTTGCCGTGGCCTTCGACTCGATCTTCAAAGCCAACCTGTTCCACGGGCACACCGTGATGGTCACCGGCGGTGGCAGCGGTATTGGCCGCTGTACCGCCCATGAGTTGGCGGCCTTGGGTGCCAAGGTGATCCTGGTGGGACGCAAGCCGGAAAAGCTGCAAAACGTCGCGATCGAGATCGCCGAAGATGGCGGCAGCGCCGCGTGGCAGGCGTGCGACATTCGCGATGAAGAGGCCGTAAAGGCGCTGGTCAAACACATCATTCATGCCCACGGCCCGATCCACGGCCTGGTCAATAATGCGGGGGGCCAATATCCGTCACCGCTGGCGGCGATCAACCAAAAAGGCTTCGAAACCGTAATCCGCACCAACCTCGTCGGCGGCTTCCTGGTGGCGCGGGAAGTGTTCAACCAATCCATGAGCAAGCATGGCGGCGCCATCGTCAACATGCTCGCGGACATGTGGGGGGGCATGCCCGGCATGGGCCACTCGGGTGCGGCGCGCGCGGGCATGGACAACTTCACCAAGACCGCCGCCTTCGAATGGGGTTACGCCGGGGTACGGGTCAATGCCGTGGCGCCGGGCTGGATCGCCTCCAGCGGCATGGACACCTACGAAGGCGCGTTCAAGGCGGTGATCCCGACCTTGCGCGAACACGTGCCGCTCAAGCGCATCGGCACCGAATCGGAAGTCAGCGCGGCCATCGTGTTCCTGCTCAGCCCCGCCGCCGCCTTCATCAGTGGCAGCACTTTGCGCATCGACGGTGCGGCCAGCCTGGGCAGCCGCGCCTGGCCGTTGCACAAGGCGCAGGCACCGAGCGAACCCTTCAATGGCTTTCACCGTGCCTACCTGCCGGATGTGCTCAAGGCGGAGAAATAGACCATGCCGGTAATCGAGTCCTTGATCGACACCCACCACGCCCAGTTCGCGCAAAATCGCGAGGCCATGCTGGCGGCCATCGCCCACCTTCACCAGTTGGAACACACCCTGCTCGCCAAGGCTCAGGAAGCCAAGCCCAAGTTCGACAAGCGCGGCCAACTGCTGCCCCGCGAGCGTCTCGCCCTGTTGCTGGACCCCGGCGCGCCGTTCCTGGAACTGGCCAGCCTGGCCGGCTACAAGCTGCACGACGACAAGGATGGCAGCGCCGCCGGCGGTGGGTTGATCGCCGGCATCGGCTACGTCAGCGGCGTGCGCATGCTGGTGGTGGCCAATAACAGCGCGATCAAGGGCGGCACCATTTCCCCCACCGGCCTGAAGAAATCTCTGCGCCTGCAACACATCGCCATGGAGAACAAACTGCCCGTGGTGACCCTGGCCGAAAGCGGCGGCGCCAACCTCAACTACGCCGCCGAGATTTTCGTCGAGGGCGCGCGCAGCTTCGCCAACCAGGCGCGCATGTCGGCCATGGGTTTGCCGCAGATCACCGTGGTGCATGGCTCGGCCACGGCGGGCGGTGCCTATCAGCCGGGGCTGTCGGATTACGTGGTGGTGGTGCGTGGCCGGGCCAAACTGTTCCTCGCGGGCCCGCCGCTGCTCAAGGCCGCAACCGGCGAAGTGGCCACCGATGAAGAACTGGGTGGCGCAGAGATGCACGCACACACCGCCGGCACCGCCGAATACCTGGCGGAAAATGACGCCGACGGTGTGCGCATCGCACGGGACATCGTCGGCCTGTTGCCCTGGAATGATCACCTGCCAATGGTGCCAAACCGTGATTACGCAGAACCCCTGTATCCCATCGAAGAACTGCTGGGCCTGATCCCTGACGACCCGAAGAAACCCTACGACGTCCGCGAAATCCTCGCGCGCCTGGCCGACGGCTCCCGCTTCCTTGAATTCAAAGGCGAGTTCGATGCCCACACCGTCTGCGGCCACCTGCACATCCAAGGCCACGCCGTCGGGGTGATCGGCAACAACGGCCCGATCACGCCCAAGGGCGCGACCAAGGCCGCACACTTTATCCAACTGTGCGACCAAAGCCGCACGCCGCTGCTGTTCTTGCACAACACCACCGGCTTCATGGTCGGCACCGAGTCTGAGCAGCAAGGCGTGATCAAGCACGGCGCAAAGATGATCCAGGCGGTGGCCAATGCGCGAGTGCCTAAACTCACGATTGTGGTGGGCGGCTCCTACGGCGCCGGCAACTATGCAATGTGCGGCCGCGGCCTGGACCCGCGCTTTATCTTCGCCTGGCCCAACAGCCGCACGGCGGTGATGGGCGGTGCGCAGGCGGGCAAAGTGCTGCGCATCGTCACTGAGGCCAAGCAGTTGAAGGACGGCCTGGTGCCGGACCCCAAGGTGCTGGACATGCTGGAGCAGGTCACCGCACAGAAGCTCGACAGCCAATCCACCGCGCTTTATGGCAGTGCCAATTTGTGGGACGACGGGCTGATTGATCCACGGGATACACGGACCTTGCTGGGCTTTCTGCTGGATATCTGCCACGAGGCGCAGGTGCGTGAGTTGCAAGCCAATACCTTCGGTGTAGCGCGTTTTTAGGAGAACAATAAAAATGATCTTTACCCAGGAACACCAGGCACTGCGCCGCACCGTCCGCGCCTTCGTCGACCGCGAGATCAACCCCCATGTGGACGCATGGGAAAAAGCCGGACGCTTTCCCATCCATGAGATCTTCCGCAAGGCTGGCGACCTCGGTCTGCTCGGCATTTCCAAGCCGGAGAAATTCGGTGGCATGGGCCTGGACTACAGCTATTCCATCGTCGCCGCCGAAGAATTCGGCACCATTCGCTGCGGCGGCATTCCCATGTCCATTGGCGTACAGACCGACATGTGCACCCCCGCCCTCGCCCGCTTCGGCAGCGATGAACTGCGCGACGAATTCCTGCGTCCGGCCATCAGCGGCGAGCAGGTCGGCTGCATCGGCGTCTCGGAAACCGGCGCCGGCTCCGACGTGGCCGGGCTCAAGACCCATGCGCGCAAGGACGGCGACGACTACGTGATCAACGGCAGCAAAATGTGGATCACCAACTCACCCAGCGCCGACTTCATCTGCCTGCTGGCCAACACTTCCGACGACAAACCGCACATCAACAAGTCGCTGATCATGGTGCCGATGAACACCCCCGGCATCAGCGTCAGCCCGCCCCTGGAAAAGCTTGGCATGCACAGCTCCGAGACCGCCCAGGTGTTCTTCGACGACGTGCGCGTGCCGCAGCGCAACCGCATCGGCCATGAAGGCGCGGGGTTCATGATGCAGATGCTGCAGTTCCAGGAAGAACGCCTGTTTGGCGCGGCCAATATGATCAAGGGCCTGGAGCACTGCATCGACAGCACCATCGACTACTGCAAAGAACGCCAGACCTTCGGCAAGGCGCTGATCGATAACCAGGTCATTCACTTTCGCTTGGCTGAGCTCTCCACCGAAATCGAATGCCTGCGCGCGCTGGTCTATCAGGCCACCGAGCAATACATCAAAGGCCAGGACGTCACCCGCCTGGCCTCCATGGCCAAGCTCAAGGCCGGGCGCCTGGGCCGCGAAGTCAGCGACAGTTGCCTGCAATACTGGGGCGGCATGGGCTTTATGTGGGACAACCCCGTGGCCCGCGCTTATCGCGATGTGCGCCTGGTGTCGATCGGCGGCGGCGCCGACGAAATCATGCTGGGCATCATCTGCAAACTGATGGGCACCTTGCCGGGGAAAAAATCATGAAGACCTTGCTGCTGGAACCGCACAACGGCGTGTTGCACATCACCCTCAACCGCCCTGAAAACCGCAATGCGATGAGCCTGGAAATGGTCAATGAACTGCGCAGCGTGATGGCGAAGCTGGACAGCCAGACGCGGGCGGTGGTGATCAGCGGTTCAGGCGGGCATTTTTGCGCCGGGGCGGACGTGAAGGATCTCGTCACCGCGGGTAGCCAACTACAGGCACTGAACCGGGCGTTTGGCACCTTGCTGCAGGAAGTGGAAAGCGTGCCGCAAGTCGTGATCGTGGTGCTACAGGGCGCGGTGCTGGGCGGGGGGTTTGGGTTGGCGTGTGTGAGTGATATCGCGATAGCCGATCACCAGGCGCAATTCGGATTGCCGGAGACCAGCCTGGGATTATTGCCAGCGCAGATTGCGCCGTTTGTGGTCAAGCGGATTGGCCTGACCCAGGCACGACGGTTGGCGCTGACGGCAGCTCGGTTTGATGGCGTGGAAGCTGAACGATTGGGGGTGGTGCATTTTACCGAGCGCGACCCGCAGGCGCTGGCAGAGCGTTTGGATGAGGTACTGGGACACGTGCTGCGCTGCGCACCAGGCGCGAATGGACGGACCAAATCCCTGTTGCTGGCGAGTGTGGATGAGCCGCTTGAGGCTGTGCTGGACCGAGGGGCGCAGTGGTTTGCCGAGGCGGTAAGGAGCGAAGAAGGGATTGAGGGGACGCAGGCGTTTGTGCAGAAAAGAAAGCCTCGGTGGTGTAAGTGACGCCATCGCGAGCAAGCCAGCTCCCACAGTGCAGAGGTGCGAACACCTACAACTGTGGGGGCTGGCTTGCCTGCGATGAGGCCCGCTCAAACACCCCATCAGCCAAGGGATACACCCATGCCCGCATTCAGCAAAATCCTGATCGCCAACCGCGGTGAAATCGCCTGCCGCATCCAGCGCACCGCCCAGGCCCTTGGCTATCGCACGGTGGCGGTCTACAGCGATGCCGACGCCCAGGCCCTGCACGTACAGATGGCCGACGAAGCCGTGCACATCGGCCCCGCCCCGGTCCAACAGTCATACCTCAATATCGACGCCATCCTCAACGCTGCCAGAGTCACCAGCGCCGATGCCATCCACCCCGGCTACGGCTTCCTCTCCGAAAACCCCGACTTCGCCCGCGCCTGCCAACAAGCCGGCCTGACCTTCATCGGCCCCAGCCCCGAAGCCATCGAACTGATGGGCAGCAAACGCCTGTCCAAACTCGCCATGCTCGACGCGGGCGTGCCGTGCATCGCCGGTTACCAAGGCAGCGCCCAGGACGACAGCACCCTGCAACGGGAAGCCGACGCCATCGGCTACCCCTTGATGATCAAAGCCAGCGCCGGCGGTGGCGGTCGCGGCATGCGCCTCGTCCAGCACCCGGAAGAGCTGCTGGACAACCTGCACACCGCCCGCTCAGAGGCCAAAAACGCCTTCGGCAGCGGCGAACTGATCCTCGAACAAGCCCTGATCGACCCGCGCCACGTCGAAATCCAGCTGTTCGGCGACAGCCACGGCCACCTCATTTACCTCGGCGAGCGCGACTGCTCGATCCAACGCCGCCATCAGAAAATCATCGAGGAAGCCCCCTGCCCGGTCATGACGCCCGAACTGCGCCAGGCCATGGGCGAAGCCGCTTTGAACGCCGGGCGTGCGGTGAACTACGTCGGCGCCGGCACCGTGGAATTCCTGCTCGACCGCAACGGCCGATTCTACTTCCTGGAAATGAACACGCGTCTGCAAGTGGAACACCCGGTGACCGAACTGATCACCGGCCTCGACCTGGTGGACTGGCAGTTGCAAATCGCCGCCGGCCAACCATTGCCGCTGACACAGCCGGACGTCTCCCTCAACGGCCACGCCATGGAAGTGCGCCTGTACGCCGAAGACCCGGCCCAGGGTTTCCTGCCGCAAACCGGTGAGGTGTTGCGCTGGGATCCGGCCGCTGGCGTGCGTATCGACCATGGAGTGACGGAAGGCCAACGCATCAGCCCGTTCTACGACCCGATGCTGGGCAAAATCATTGCCTATGGCGCGACCCGCGAAGAGGCGCGACGCAAATTGCTACGGGCGGTGGAAGATACGGTGCTGCTCGGGGTCACCACCAATCAGCCGTTGCTGGTTGATCTGCTCAAGCATCCGGACTTTGTCGGCGGCGATTTCAGTACCGGATTTATTGCTGAGCACTTCAGCGAAATCCAGCCCCTGACGCCGTCAGCAGAACACCTTGCCCTGGCCGCCGCACTGTTTTACCAGCACAGCGCCAACCAGCATCCCCAAGGCCTGGCGGGATGGCGCAACAACACCAGCGCACCCTGCACCTATCGCCTGGAGGTCAACGGCGACACCCACACCGTCAACGCTGCCCCCCTGCCTCTCACCACCGACGGCCGCCACGCCAACCACGTGTTCAATGGCATCCGCCGCCGCACCGCCTATCACCTCGTCGGCAACCAACTGTGGCTACCTGGCCTCACGGTGACTGACCGCACCCAGCAAGTCGCCAGCCGCCAGGCCAACGTCAGCAGCGGCACGGTCAAGGCGCCGATGGACGGTGCAATTGTCGATGTGCGGGTCAGCGCCGGCGACAGCGTGACCAAAGGCCAACTGTTGCTGGTGCTCGAAGCCATGAAAATGGAGCATCCGTTGACGGCCGGTATCGACGGTGTGATCAAGGGCGTGCAAGTAATCGCCGGTGATCAGGTGCGCAATCGTCAAGTTTTACTGGAGATCGTCTAGCCCCTAGGCGGAACTACAGGGGCGGGCTACGCTCTATCCCCATCAGAAAGGGAAGAGTACGGGAACCTGCACGATGCCTCATTGGCTGATTATTGACCTTGAAGCCACAACGGATGAAGGCGGCTGGCCCGTGACGGAGATGGAAGTCATCGAGATCGGCGCGAGCCTGGTCAACCGCCAGGGCCGCGAACTGGATCACTTCCAGCGCTTTGTGCGGCCGCTGCGCCGGCCATTGCTAACGCCCTTTTGTCGCCAACTGACCCACATCACCCAGGCAAACATTGATGGCGCGGCGCCGATGACCGAGGTGTGGCCGCTATTCGAGCGCTGGCTGGGCCAGCATCAGCCGCGCCTGGAAGGCTGGGCCAGCTGGGGTGATTACGATCGTAAGCAACTGGAGCTCGAATGGCAGCGCCACGGCCTGTCCAGCGCACTCGCGACCACGCCCCACCTGAACCTCAAGCAGCGCTTCGCCAAGGCCAGGCGGCTGGACAAGCCCCTGGGGCTCAACGGCGCCCTGCAATTGGCGGGGATGCAGTTCCATGGCCAACAGCATCGGGCGCTGGAGGATGCACGCAACACCGCGCGCCTGCTGCCGTTGATTTTGCCGGTCTAGGCAGCTCCTCTGGCCTTGGGCATACTGGACGCCCTTTTTGGTGATGCTTACCTGTAGGAGCGAGCTTGCTCGCGAAGAACGTCAACGCTAAAGCGGGTAATCTGATTAAACGCGGTGCCTGGGCGTTCTTCGCGAGCAAGCTCGCTCCTACAATAAAAGCATCAACCCCTTTTCCGAGGAATCGCCCATGTTCAAAGTCAACGAGTACTTCGACGGCACCGTCAAGTCGATCGCTTTCGGCACCGCAGAAGGTCCGGCGACGATCGGCGTAATGGCCCCCGGCGAATACGAGTTCGGCACCGCCCAGCGTGAAATCATGCACGTGGTGTCTGGCGCCCTGACCGTCAAACTGCCTGATGCCAGCGAGTGGGAAACCTTCGCCGCCGGCAGCCAGTTCAACGTGCCCGCCAACAGCAAGTTCCAGCTGAAGGTCGCCGTGGACACCGCTTACCTGTGCGAATACCGCGGCTAAGGGTTTCCCGGAAGCAAAAAAAAGCCCGTCTCGCAGGAGACGGGCTTTTTTTATGCGTGAGGAAAGTTACTCCAGGATCGTCACCGGCATCCCGACTTCCAGGCGCCCGATACCGTCGTTGACCAGGTTCTGGCCGAAAATCGCGCCGGCTTCGGTCTTGCGATATGCCTCAAGCGTGGCGAAAGGTTCGCGGTCAGCGCTGCGCTCGCCAGTCTGCGGGTCGATGGTGGTGAGGATGCAGCGCGAGCACGGCTTGACCGCACGAAACTCCACGTCGCCGATTCGCAAGCGTTTCCAGCCATCTTCGGCGAAGGCTGCGCTGCCCTCAATGACCAGGTTGGGCCGAAAGCGCAACATGTCCATGGGGCGGCCGATGCGCTGTGAAAGGTCGTCCAGTGACGCCTGACCGATCACCAGCAGCGGGTAACCGTCGGCAAACGCGACCTGGTCGTCGTCCTTGCCGTAACCGGCCTGAGTGGTGCGGGCGCGTTCGAGGGGGATTTGCACCAGGCGCGTCGGTTTGCCGATGAAATCGCTGACCCACGCGGCCGCCGCGTCGCCCGCGTCCGGCACGCGCAAGGTGTCGCGCCAGATCGTCACACCCCGCAACTCGGCGTCGCTGCCGGGCAGCGCCACGTCCAGCGGCGTGTAACCCGGCGAACTCAAGGTGAGGCCGCCGCTGCGGTTCCACAACGCCGACAGTTGGCTCATCTTTGCCACGGCACGCTGCGTGAGGAAACGTCCACTGGCTTCATCCACCAGCATCCAGCGTCGGTCCCCGTCCACCCCGAGTTTATCCAGGCCGACGTGCTGCAGTATTTCGGCCTTGCCGGACTTCAAGGGGTAACGGTACAACGCGCTGAGACGAAGCATGAGCCTGCATTCCTGAGGGACAAAGCCATCACCCTAAGGTCAAGCGGGCACTTCGTCCAGCATCAGACGCTGACGCACCACATCCACCAGCTTGTCGGGCTGGAATTTGGACAGGAAGTTGTCGCAGCCGACCTTCTTCACCATCGAATCGTTGAAACTGCCCGACAGCGAGGTGTGCAGCACCACATACAAGCCACGCAGACGCGGGTCGTTGCGGATCTCCGTGGTGAGGCGGTAGCCGTCCATCTCAGGCATTTCGGCGTCGGTGAAGATCATCAGCAGCTTGTCGGTCATCACCTGGCCGCTGTCGGCCCAGGCCTTGAGCATGTTCAGCGCCTTGAGACCGTCGCTGGCGATGTGCATCTTCACCCCCAACTGGCCGAGTGTGTCGCGCAGTTGCGAGAGGGCCACGTTGGAATCGTCCACCAGCAGCACTTCGCGGCCACGGGCACGCTCCAGCACCGGATCTTCGAGTTTTTCACGGGAGACCTTGGCGTTGTACGGCACGATCTCGGCCAGGACTTTTTCCACGTCGATGATTTCCACCAACTGGTCGTCGACCTTGCTGATGGCCGTGAGGTAATGCTGGCGACCGGCACTGGTCGGTGGCGGCAGGATGGCTTCCCAGTTCATGTTGACGATGCGGTCCACGCCGCCCACCAGGAACGCCTGCACCGAGCGGTTGTACTCGGTGACGATAATCGTACTGTTGGGGCCCGGCACCAGCGGGCGCATCCCAATGGCCTGGGACAGGTCAATCACCGGCAGGGTCTGGCCCCGCAGGTTGACCACGCCACAGACGAACGGGTGGCGCTGCGGCATCAAGGTCAACTTGGGCAGTTGCAGGACTTCCTGCACCTTGAACACGTTGATCGCGAACAACTGACGCCCGAAAAGGCGGAACATGAGGATTTCCAGGCGATTCTCACCCACCAGTTGCGTGCGTTGATCTACCGTGTCGAGAATGCCGGCCATTAAATGCTCCTGATGCGCTAAAGGTTGTGCAGCTCACTTACAGCTTGTTATCGGCGGCAAGCGCCAGACCTTGACCCTTGTAAAATGCCACGTAAATCCATTGATGTCACACTGACATCATGGTTTACTGCGCTGGCCTCTCCAGAGAGCGGCACGGCGACGGTGCACGACATTCAATTCGGTGCAAGGTTCCGCCATGTAAGGGATTCCCCTATGCACAATCAGGCCCAACCTGATATTCGCAATATCTAATAGCCATTAATGTGACGCCATTCTCAATGCATGAATGGAGTCAGGCTTTTGTTTGCCATCCCAAGCCCTCGGCCCACAGGCCTTCTAGACATTCAAATGTCGGCAATTGAAGGTGTGCAATTGACCCCGTTCATGACGGCCGCGCACAGCCCTCGCCGTCACTCTAATAATCTTCCTACTGACAATTCAGAAGCAACCTACAGATCCCAGTCATATTTCAGCGCTACTTTTAAGCCATTCACCCGGTGCGACATCTCATCACCCGACCTTATGTTGCGGAGACTTGTATGATGAACAGCGCAAATGAATGGCAGACAACTCTTCCTGAATTTTTGCTTGAAGCAGAAACCCTGCTGGCCAAGTCGCAAGAGTGCTTGAGCCATCTGCACCTGATCCGCGACGACAGCGATGCCATCGAGTGCATGAAGGCCAGCCTGACGAAACTGGCCGAGAAGGCTGACAACCTGGCCCTGCAGGCGATCAGCGAATTTTCCCGGCATATCCACTACCTGATTGCCAATGCTGCCAGCCCGATGCAACTGCATGATCAGGCGCTGGATGCCTTGCACGCGTGCCTGACGCTACTGGCATGGCAGCTTGAACTGATCGATGCCCGCACCGGCGAACTGGGTATGGATGAGAGTGAGCAAGCAACCCTGATTGCTACTGTCACGCTACAGATTCCGCAAAAAGACTTCAGCTATAAACCGCAGCAGCGGATGCACCACGCGTCTTGAGCGAATATCAGGTCGTGTTTAACCGGAAGTTATCTGAAAACGACATCCCCATTAATTCAAGGGCATTTCGTTGCGCAGAAAAAGATATCAATTAGCCATTAACGGTAATAACGATACAAACAAACAGAAATAATATAACGCCCCTACTCCATGAACTCTGGGAATACCGCCCGGAGCATTTGCGCAGTTAATACCCCTTGCCTGGCACGGCACCAGGCGACCAACGGTAATAGTGGTGGTACTATGCCCCACTCGAAGTGACTCAACTTCATCATGCATAAAAACGATTCGATTACACGGTCCAAACAGAGCCCTGTCAGCCGCCGTGACCGGACTTTCCGCAGCGAACCTTCATTGGCTCCATCCGCTATGTACGCCTCCCTCAAGACACTCATCGCAAGGTCCGCGTCCCGCAGCAATGCACGCCGTTTGATCCTCGCGCTGTGCCTTGGCTCGCTGCTGCTGAGCCTGTGGGCCTACCATTTTTCCGCGGCCTTGCCGCTGCTGGTGATGCTCAACCTGACCACACTGGTGGTGGTCGGCCTGCAACAGTGGCACTCGCGCAAAGCCATCAAGTTCCAGCCCCAGGAACTGGCCGATCGCCTGTTGCAAGTGCAGGAAAACGAACGCCACCGCCTCAGTCGCGAACTGCATGACGACATCGGCCAACTGCTCACTGCCGCCAAGCTGCAAAGCGAATGGCTCAAGCGCCGCCTGCCCGAAGACCTACAAAGCCAGTGCACGGTGCTGTGCAACACCCTCAATGAAACCCTGGCCAAGGTGCGTGACGTCTCCGCCATCCTCAACCCGCGCCAGTTGGCCAGCCTGGGCCTGGAAGCCAGCCTGCGGGCGCACCTGCTCAAAACCCTTGAAAACACGCAGGTGTGCTGGAGCCTGGAATGCCAGCAACGGCTGACCGGCATCCCGGAAGAAATGGCCGTGGCAGCCTTTCGCATTACCCAGGAAGCGGTGACCAACATGCTGCGCCACGCCCAGGCGCGCAATCTGCTGGTACGCCTGCAACGCCTGCCTGAGGGCCTGTCACTGTTTATCAGCGATGACGGCCAGGGCTTTTCGCCAGCCATCGACCCGGGCCTGGAAGGCCAACGAGGTATGGCCGGTATGTCAGAGCGGATTGATCAGCTTGGCGGTTCATTATCCGTCAGCAGCCAGCCAGGCAAAGGGACACGGATCGACGCGCTTTTCCCCTGGGCGCCCCGCGCCCTCGAACGGGCCAGTTCCCCTAAGGTTCTCGAGTGACCTGCACATTACTCCTGGTGGATGACCATGCACTGATCCGGGCCGGCGTACGCGCGCTGGTCCAGGACATTCCTGGTTACACGGTGGTCGGCGAAGCCAGCGATGGCGCGCAATTACTGGAGCGGTTCAGCGCCCTGTTGCCCGATATCGTGCTGCTGGACCTGTCGATGAAACACACCGGCGGCCTGGATGCCCTGCAGCAACTCAAGCGCGCCTACCCCAAGAGCCGCGTGCTGATCCTGTCGATGCACACCGACCCGGAACTGATCATGTGCGCGCTGGAATCCGGCGCCCACGGCTACCTGCTCAAGGACACCACCGCCAATGAGCTGGAACACGCGCTCCTGGCTCTGCGCAACAACGAGCGCTATCTGAGCCCGGCGATTGCCCACACGGTGATCAACCAGGCGCTGGTGCGCAGCCAGGGTCCAACCCCGCCCGCGGGTCATAGCCACAACCTCACGGCGCGGCAGCTGGAAATTCTGCGCCTGATCGTACGCGGCAAGTCTACCCGGGAAATCGCCCACGGCCTGGGCCTGAGCATCAAGACCGTGGAAGCGCACCGCTCGCAGATCATGAAGCGCCTGCAGATTTTCGACGTGGCGGGCCTGGTGTTATTTGCGGTGCGCGAGCAGATCATCAGCCTGGACGACTAACGGCGAATCCACCGGCAGGTGCACACGCAAGGCCTTGGGCAAGGCCTCGAAGTGCAGGTCATCGCCCTCCAGCGGCTCGCCATCCAGGTTGATGTACAGGCCCTGCGCGACCTTGATATTCACCCATGGCAGGCGCGCCCGCACAAACATGGTGTCCAGGCCCCAGCCATTGCTCATCAGTTCTCGCAGAGTACCGACCACTTCCTGAGGCGCGGGCAGGATGCTGACATCCAGCAAGCCATCATCGGCCATGGCGCCTGGACATAGCTCATGCCCACCGCCCGCCTGGCGACCGTTGCCGATGCCCAGGGCGAGCAACTCGCCTTTCCAATGGAAGTCGGGGCCGTCCAGCTCGGCGTAGGCAGCCTTTAGCTCGCTGAACCGCGTCAAACCCGTGAACAGGTAGGCGGCGCCGCCCAGGACCTTCTTCAAGTCTTCAGAGGTATTGGCCGTGACTTGGCTGCCGAAACCGCCGGTGGCCATGTTGAGGAAGATTTGCCCGCCGACCTGGCCAAGGTCAATGGCCCTTGGCGGCACATCCAGCAGTGCCAGGGCCTGGGCGGGTTCCAGCGGCACACCGGCAGCCTTGGCGAAGTCGTTGGCGGTGCCCAGGGGCATCAACACCAGGCTGGCGTCAGTCTTGGCCTGGGCCATGGCTTCGGCCACATCACGCAAGGTACCGTCGCCGCCGCCGGCAATGATGTGGGTGTAGCCGTCGGCCAGGGCTTCGCTGACCAGACGTTGGGCATCGCCACCTTCCCAGGTGACCCGCACGGCCAGCTCCCCACCCTGCTCGCGCCGGGCCTGCACGGCGGAGCGTACGTCCTCGTTGAGGGCTTGCTTGCCGTGGAGGATCAACAGGGCTTTGGGGGTGGTCATGGGTGGGTTACTCCTGGATTCAAAGGTGCTCGGAAGATGTGGACCTTTGGCAAGGAGAAAAAAGCCATCGAATGGGAAAATAATTGGATGATTGAGTACATATCCGTTTTTTGGGTAACGGCTGCTTAGGGTTCCGCCCTTACGGCGGGTCACTTTTGGAAAAGAGCCCCAACACTCGGTGTGCCCGTAATCCGACAGTGATTTGGGGGGCCGCCAAAGATCATAAACAAAGCCAGAGCCAGAGCAGATTGATATCTACCTGATATAGGAGATCTAAATTGTGGGAGCGGGCTTGCTCGCGAAAGCGGTGGATCAGTTAGCGATGTAATCGCTGACACGCCGCCTTCGCGAGCAAGCCCGCTCCCACATTTGAAACTGAGACCGGCTTCCAGAAACCGGTCGGCTACTAGGCCGCCGCGCTTCTGCTTGTGATCTAAGGCGCCCCGTCAAACACGCTGGCCGAACGCAGGCTTTGGAGTGAGGGCACCACACCGAGCCGAGGCGAGGCGAGGTGCCGAGTGTTGGGGCGGAACCAATAGCAGCCGTTACCCAAATAATGGATATGTACTCAATCAGCTCTTATGCAACTTGCTCATCAATTGCGCCTCAGCCTGAGTCAACCCACACGACTGCGTCAGCTCATCCACCGTAGCCCCCATCCCCACCAGCTTGGCAGCCTGGGCAAACGAAAGACTCGAAGGATCCCGCTGCTCGATCTGCGCCAGCTTGTCCGGCAACGGCGCAAGAATCGCGCGCAGTTCATGCACCTCATCCCCCACCCTCACCGCACTCTGCTGGTAATGATCGACCCGCTTCACCAACTCAAGCACGCGCCGGTCACGCACAGCATCACGCTCAGCCTGCTGCAACAACCATTCGCGCTGCTGACGCACATAGCGCAACAGAAACGCCAAGGTCCCGGCCCACAACAGGGCCAGGACGATCACCGCAGCTTCAAGGAACAATCAGATGCTCTCCAGTTCCGACCATTCTTCTTCGCTCATCATCTTGTCCAGCTCAACCAGAATCAACAGTTCGTTGTTCTTGTTGCACACGCCCTGGATGAACTTGGCCGATTCCTCGTTGCCCACGTTCGGCGCGGTTTCCACTTCCGATTGGCGCAGGTAGACCACTTCCGCGACGCTGTCGACCATGATCCCGACCACTTGCTTGTCGGCTTCGATGATGACGATACGCGTGTTGTCGCTGACTTCGACCGTGCCCAGGCCAAAACGCTGGCGGGTGTCGATCACCGTCACCACGTTGCCGCGCAGGTTGATGATGCCCAGCACATAGCTTGGCGCACCGGGAACCGGAGCGATCTCGGTGTAGCGCAGCACTTCCTGCACGCGCATCACGTTAATACCGTAGGTTTCGTTGTCCAGTTTGAAGGTAACCCATTGCAGGATCGGATCATCCAAACCTTGTGCGGACGCTGACTTGTTCATATCTCTGACCCCTTCAAATGCCGATGTAGGCGGCGTGTGTACTTCTATTGGCCGCACGCGCGTGCGGCCCTTATTGTCCAATCAACTGCGTTTGTTCACTGGCATCGCCTTAACGGCACCGCTGGCGATCAACTCGGCCAGTTCGGCGACGTCGAGCAACGCGCACATATGTTCGATCACGGTGCCCGCCAGCCAAGGCCGTTGGCCTCGGTGGCTGCGCCATTTGATTTCGTTCGGGTCCAGGCGCAACGAGCGGCTGACTTGATGCACCGCCAACCCCCACTCGTAGCCCTGCACCGAGATCACGTATTGCAAGCCTTGGCGGAAGTCGTCGCGGTAGCGGTCGGGCATCACCCAGCGCGCGGTGTCCAGGACTTTCAGGTTGCCGGCCTGGCTGGGCAGGATGCCAAGAAACCACTCCGGTTGCCCGAACAACGGCGTCAGCTCCTGACCCTCCAGGGAGTAGATCGAGCCCAGGCACACCAGCGGAACTGCCAGGGTCAAGCCGGCGACGTCGAACAGCAGGCACTCGAACGGTTCGGCAGCCCAGCTCGGGCGGTCATCACCGGCCACCGGCGGCGGCGTGATGCTCGGCGGCAGGTGCACTTCCACCACTGGCTCGACCACGGCAGGGGCAACCACCACCGGCGCCACCTGCGGTGTCATCGGCACCACGCTTCGCGCATCCCGGGCTTGCTCTTCCAACACCGCCAACTGGAATTCATCCAGTACGGCTTCTGGTTCAACAGCCGGTTCCAGTACCAGGATCGGTTCCGGAAATTCTTGCGCGGTCGCATCCTGCAACAAGGCATCCAGGTAGGATTCCAGTGCCAGTTGCGGCCGGGTCTTGAGTTCTACGGGACGGTTCATCACGCCACCTGCGCCACAAGTTGCTGCGACAGCAGGTGCTTGAGCAACGCACGGTAGGCCAGTACGCCGCGGCTTTTCGAGTCGAATTGCGACGGCGCGAGGCCGGCACGGCTGGCGTCACGCAGGCGCGTGTCCACCGGGATGTAGCCGTTCCAGATGGTGTCCGGGTAGGCATCGCGCAACACGCGCAGGGTGCCGAGGGAGGCCTGGGTACGCCGGTCGAACAAGGTCGGCACGATGCTGAACGGCAGCGCCTGTTTGCGCGAACGGTTGATCATCGCCAGGGTGCTGACCATGCGCTCCAGGCCTTTGACGGCCAAGTGCTCGGTTTGCACCGGGATCACCAACTGCTGGCTCGCCGCCAAGGCATTGACCATCAACACCCCAAGCAGCGGCGGGCTGTCGATGATCGCGTAGTCGAAGTCCTGCCACAGTTGCGCCAGGGTCTTGGCGATCACCAGACCCAACCCGCTCTGCCCCGGCGACTGGCGCTCAAGGGTGGCGAGGGCGGTGCTGGACGGCAGCAGGGAAATGCTTTCGTTACTGGTGGGCAGCAGCAGTTGCCCAGGCAAATCGGCCGGTACGCTGCCTTTGTGCAGGAACAGGTCGTAGTTGCTGTGTTCCAGCGCGTCCGGGTCATAGCCGAAATAGCTGGTCATGGAGCCATGGGGGTCCAGGTCCACCACAACCACGCGCTTGCCCGCCTCGGCCAGCAAGCCGGCTAAGGCGATAGAAGTGGTGGTCTTGCCGACTCCACCTTTTTGATTGGCAACTGCCCAGACTCTCATTCGGTTGGTTCCTCCCGGCAGGCACAGGCGCGACCGAGACATTGCATAGGGTTATTGAGCCGGCGACGGAGAATTGACGGCGCTCTGACGAACCGGCGGTTTTACAGGGGGCGGTGCAGTTTGTGTGCCAGCCCGCTTCAAGGCCGCATCCGGTGTTGCATTGGCGGTGCCGGTGCCAGTCAGGCTGCGACGCACATCCAGGTTGCGCGACACCACCAGCACCACCCGACGGTTCTTCGCGCGGCCCTCTGCCGTCGCGTTATTGGCCACCGGCTGGAACTCGCCATAGCCCACCGACGCCAGGCGTCCAGGGTTTATGCCCTGCATCGCCAACATGCGCACGATGCTTGAAGCGCGCGCCGAGGACAGCTCCCAGTTGGTCGGGTACTGCGCGGTGCTGATCGGGAAATTGTCGGTGAAGCCTTCGACATGGATCGGGTTTTCAAACGGCTTGAGGATCGCCGCCACCTTGTCGATGATGGTAAACGCCTGGTCGCTCGGCAACGCGTCGGCGCTGGCAAACAGCAGGCTGGAATTGAGCTCGATCTCCACCCACAACTCGTTGCCGCGCACGGTCATCTGGTTGGAACTGATCAGGTCGCCAAACGCTGCGCTGATGTCATCGGCGATGCTTTTCAGCGGATCACTGGTGCCACCCACCCCGGCAGCGGTTTCATCGCTGTCGTTGACCAGCGGCTTGGCCGGGGTCACGGTCTTGGGTCGCTCCTCGCCGATGGGAATGGCCTTGAGCGAGCGATCGGCGTCGTTGAACACGCCGATCAAGGCCTGGGAAATGACCTTGTACTTGCCTTCGTTGATCGACGAGATGGAGTACATCACCACGAAAAAGGCGAACAGCAGGGTAATGAAGTCCGCGTAGGACACCAGCCACCGCTCATGGTTGACGTGTTCTTCAGGCTCGCGACGGCGACGGCTCACAATGCATACCTCCCATCAATCCATGAAGCCCTGGAGCTTCAATTCGATGGAGCGCGGGTTCTCGCCCTCGGCAATCGACAAAATACCTTCCAGCAACATTTCGCGGTAACGCGACTGGCGCATGGCGATCGACTTGAGTTTGCTCGCCACCGGCAACAACACCAGGTTGGCACTGGCTACGCCGTAGATGGTGGCGACAAACGCCACGGCAATACCGCTGCCCAGTTGCGAAGGGTCGGCCAGGTTGCCCATCACGTGGATCAGGCCCATCACCGCACCGATGATGCCGATGGTCGGCGCATAACCGCCCATGCTTTCAAAGACTTTGGCGGCGTTGATGTCGCGGCTTTCCTGGGTATAAAAATCCACTTCCAGGATGCTGCGGATCGCTTCCGGCTCGGCCCCGTCCACCAGCAATTGCAGGCCTTTGCGCGCGTAGCTGTCCGGCTCGGCATCGGCCACGCCTTCCAGCCCCAGCAGGCCTTCCTTGCGCGCGGTGAGACTCCAGTTGACTACACGGTCGATGCCGCCCGGCAGGTCGACACGTGGCGGGAAGATGATCCACACCAGAATCTGCATGGCACGCTTGAACGAGCTCAGGGGCGATTGCAACAACGCAGCACCCACGGTGCCACCGATCACGATCAGCGCCGCCGGGCCGTTGGCCAGGGCGCCGAGGTGGCCGCCTTCAAGGTAGTTGCCGCCAATGATCGCGACAAACGCCATGATGATGCCGATCAGGCTCAGGACATCCATCAGAGGCAGGCCTCCACCAGATGCTTGCCGATGTCGTCCAGGCTGTAGACAGCGTCAGCCAGGTCGGCCTTGACGATGGCCATGGGCATGCCGTAGATCACGCAGCTGGCTTCGTCCTGGGCCCAGATGGCGCTGCCGCCTTGCTTGAGCAGGCGCGCGCCTTCACGGCCGTCGGCGCCCATGCCGGTGAGCACCACCGCCAGAACTTTGTCGCCGTAGGACTTGGCCGCCGATCCGAAGGTGATATCCACGCATGGCTTGTAGTTCAGGCGCTCGTCACCCGGCAGGATTTTGATCGCGCCACGGCCGTCCACCATCATCTGCTTGCCACCCGGCGCCAGCAGCGCCAGACCCGGACGCAGGATGTCGCCATCCTCGGCTTCCTTGACGCTGATGCGGCACAGTTTGTCCAGGCGCTCGGCAAAGGCCTTGGTGAACGCAGCGGGCATGTGCTGGATCAGCACGATCGGCGCCGGGAAGTTGGCCGGCAACTGGGTCAATACGCGTTGCAGGGCAACCGGGCCGCCCGTGGACGTACCGATGGCGACCAACTTATAGGCTTTGCGCTTGGGTGCAGGCGAATACGCCGCCGCAGGTGCAGCCGTACGTACCGGCGGCGCCGCAGGCCGTGCAACCGGCGCAGGCGCCGGGCGACTATACGAAGAACTGGTGGGAGCAGCAGGCGCAGCAACGGGTGCTGGCGCAGGCGCACTGAACAGGCTACGACGGTTACTGCGCGAGATGCTGTGCACCTTCTCGCACAGCATCTGCTTGACCTTCTCGGGGTTGCGCGAGATGTCTTCGAAATTCTTCGGCAGAAAATCCACCGCGCCGGCGTCCAGCGCATCCAGGGTGACCCGGGCGCCTTCGTGAGTCAGCGAGGAGAACATCAACACCGGGGTCGGGCAACGTTGCATGATGTGCCGGACTGCCGTGATGCCATCCATCATTGGCATCTCGTAGTCCATGGTGATCACGTCCGGTTTCAACGCAATGGCTTGATCAATCGCCTCTTTGCCGTTGGTGGCCGTACCGACCACCTGGATGCTTGGATCGGCGGAAAGAATTTCCGAGACGCGGCGACGGAAGAAACCCGAATCGTCCACCACCAGGACCTTGACTGCCATAAACACTCCGTTAGGCGGGGCGGGCACTACCGCCCTGCCCCACCAGAATCAAATACGCCGAGCGGCGTAACGCTTGAGCATGCTCGGAACATCGAGAATCAGCGCGATCCGGCCGTCACCGGTAATGGTCGCACCCGACATGCCCGGGGTTCCCTGCAGCATTTTGCCCAAAGGCTTGATGACCACTTCTTCCTGGCCCACCAGTTGATCGACCACGAAGCCGATGCGCTGGGTGCCCACCGAAAGAATCACCACATGGCCTTCGCGCTGCTCTTCATGCTTGGCCGATGCCACCAGCCAGCGCTTGAGGTAGAACAGTGGCAATGCCTTGTCGCGCACGATCACCACTTCCTGGCCGTCCACCACATTGGTGCGCGACAGGTCGAGGTGGAAGATCTCGTTGACGTTGACCAGCGGGAAAGCGAAGGCCTGGTTGCCCAGCATCACCATCAGGGTCGGCATGATCGCCAAGGTCAACGGCACCTTGATGACGATCTTCGAGCCCTGGCCCTTGGTCGAGTAGATGTTGATCGAGCCGTTGAGCTGGCTGATCTTGGTCTTCACCACGTCCATGCCGACGCCACGGCCGGACACGTCGGAAATCTCGGTCTTGGTCGAGAAGCCCGGGGCGAAGATCAGGTTGTAGCACTCGCTATCGGTCAGGCGGTCGGCGGCGTCCTTGTCCATCACGCCACGCTTGACCGCGATATTGCGCAATATCGCCGGGTCCATGCCCTTGCCGTCGTCAGTGATCGACAACAGGATGTGGTCGCCCTCTTGCTCCGCCGCCAGGATCACTTTGCCGTTGCGGGACTTGCCCGAGGCTTCGCGTTCTTCCGGGGTTTCCACACCGTGGTCGACAGCGTTGCGCACCAAGTGGACCAGCGGGTCGGCCAGGGCCTCGACAAGGTTCTTGTCGAGGTCGGTTTCTTCACCCACCAGTTCCAGGTTGATTTCTTTCTTCAACTGGCGTGCCAGGTCACGAACCAGGCGCGGGAAGCGGCCGAAGACTTTCTTGATCGGCTGCATCCGGGTTTTCATCACGGCGGTCTGCAGGTCGGCGGTCACCACGTCGAGGTTCGACACGGCCTTTTGCATGGCTTCATCGCCGCTGCTCAGGCCCAAGCGCACCAGGCGGTTACGCACCAGTACCAGTTCGCCGACCATGTTCATGATGTCGTCCAGGCGTGCGGTATCAACGCGCACGGTGGTTTCGGCTTCACTGGCGGGTTTATCTGCAACCGGTGCGGCGGCGGCACGTGCCGGAGCAGGTGCGGCAGCCGGCGCAGGTTTGGCCGCTGGTGCAGGGGCAGGCGCTGCAGCTTTGGCGGCAACCGGAGCAGCCGTGGCAACCGTCGCCGCTGGGGCCACTTCGCTGAACTTGCCCTTGCCGTGCAGTTCGTCCAGCAGCGATTCGAACTCATGATCGGAGATCAGGCCGTCGCCGGCCGGTGCTGCACTGGCCGCGGCAGGCGCTGCGGCCGTGGCGGCGACTTCCGGCAAGGCGTCGGCCACGAAGGTGCCCTTGCCGTGCAGTTGGTCGAGCAACGCTTCGAATTCGTCGTCGGTGATATCGGTGTTGGCATTGGCGGTCGGTGCTGCCGGCGCTTCCGACACAGCGGCAGGTGTCACGGCGTCGGCCGCGAACTGGCCTTTGCCATGCAACTGGTCAAGCAGGGATTCGAACTCAGCGTCAGTGATGTCTTCGCTGGTTGGCGCGGCAACAGCCGCAGCCGGTGCTTCTGCCTCGGCCTTCACGGCACTGAGGGAGTTAAGCAACTGCTCGAATTCGCTGTCGGTCACATCCGGCTCGGCCTCAGCCACTGGCTCGGGTGCTGCTTCTGCTACCGGCGCAGCCGACAGGTCGGCGGGCTCCGCATAACGTGCCAGCGCAGCCAACAGTTCCGGAGTGGCCGCGGTGATCGGGGCACGTTCGCGGACTTCGCTGAACATGCCGTTGACTGCATCCAGTGCTTCGAGAATCACGTCCATCAATTCCGAATCAACGTGACGCTCACCCTTGCGCAGGATGTCGAACACGTTCTCGGCAATGTGGCAGCATTCCACCAGCTCATGGAGCTGGAGGAAGCCGGCGCCCCCTTTTACAGTGTGAAAACCGCGAAAAATTGCATTGAGCAGGTTCGCATCATCTGGTCGGCTTTCCAGCTCGACCAGTTGCTCGGACAACTGCTCTAAAATTTCGCCGGCCTCTACAAGGAAATCCTGAAGGATTTCTTCATCGGCGCCGAAGCTCATGTGGGTGCTCCTTAGAAGCCTAAACTGGATAACAGGTCATCAACATCATCTTGACCCGATACAACGTCTTCACGTTTATCGGCATGAATCTGCGGACCTTCACCCTTGGCGAGATGTTTTTTTGGATCTTTTTCCGAGAGGATCGCTTCGCGGTCATGTTCAATGCCGGCAAAACGGTCAACCTGGCCTGCCATAAGCACCAATTTGAGCAAGTTGCTTTCCACTTCGGTGACCAACTGGGTCACACGCTTGATCACCTGACCGGTGAGGTCCTGGTAATCCTGGGCGAGCAGAATGTCGTTGAGGTTGCTGGAAACCGTGCGGTTTTCCTGCTCGCTGCGTGACAAGAACCCTTCGACCCGACGCGCCAACTCACGAAACTCTTCAGCGCCGACTTCGCGGCGCATGAAACGGCCCCAGTCGTTGCTCAGGGCCTGGGCTTCGTTGGCCATACCGTTGACCAGAGGCGTGGCGTTTTCCACCAGGTCCATGGTGCGGTTGGCCGCTGCCTCAGTCAGCCTGACCACATAGGACAGGCGTTCGGTGGCATCAGTGATCTGCGAGATTTCCTCAGCCTGGGGCATGTGTGGGTCAATCTGGAAATTGACGATCGCACTGTGCAGCTCGCGTGTGAGCTTGCCCACTTCCTGGTACAGGCCGCGATCACGGGTCTGGTTGAGCTCATGGATCAACTGCACCGCGTCGCCGAACTGACCTTTTTCAAGGCTTTCGACCAACTGGTGAGCATGCTTTTTCAGGGTCGACTCGAAGTCGGCCTGCGATGATTCTTTATGCTCCATAGCTCCCCCGTGGCAGCATCAATGACCGATGCGGTCGAAGATTTTTTCAATCTTCTCTTTCAAGGCCAATGCAGTGAATGGCTTGACCACGTAACCGTTTACCCCAGCTTGGGCGGCTTCGATGATCTGCTCACGCTTGGCTTCGGCGGTCACCATCAGCACAGGCAGGCCGCGCAGCTTTTCGTCAGCACGTACGTGGCGCAGCAAGTCGATACCGGTCATGCCCGGCATGTTCCAGTCCGTTACCAGAAAGTCGATGCTCCCGCTGTTGAGGATCGGAATCGCCGTAATGCCGTCATCCGCCTCGACCGTGTTAGTGAACCCAAGGTCACGCAACAGGTTTTTTATGATCCGCCGCATCGTTGAGAAGTCATCAACGATGAGGATTTTCATGTTCTTGTCCAATTCGACCTCCAAGCAGTCTTAAACGCGCCCAGCACCTGGACGCGCCATTTCAATCAACAGGCATTACACAAAAAGGACTGCCGGGGCACCACGGGTCGAAACCGCGAAGGCTGGTTGCCCTCGCGGTCTCGTCTGCAGTGTCCCCACACTGCCTGTCAGCGCGCTCGCCACTCTCCCAAACGCCCCCGCAAGCGGGCTGCGCACTGGCTGTGCAACTGGCTGACCCGCGACTCGCTGACCCCCAGGACCTCACCGATTTCCTTGAGGTTCAGCTCTTCGTCGTAGTACAACGCCAAGACCAGTCGCTCACGCTCCGGCAAATTGGCAATCGCGTCCGCCAACGCCCCCTGGAAACGCTCATCTTCCAGGTCACGCGATGGCTCCATATGAGCGCTCGCGCCGTCCTCGTGCAGCCCTTCGTGTTCGCCGTCCTGCAACAGGTCGTCGAAACTGAACAGGCGGCTGCCCAAGGTATCGTTCAAAATCCCGTAGTAATCGTCGAGACTCAATTGGAGTTCGGCCGCAACTTCGTGATCTTTAGCGTCGCGACCGGTTTTTGCTTCAATTGCGCGAATTGCGTCACTGACCATGCGCGTATTGCGATGCACCGAACGCGGCGCCCAGTCACCTTTACGCACCTCATCAAGCATCGCGCCACGGATACGGATCCCCGCATACGTCTCGAAACTCGCGCCCTTGCTCGCGTCGTATTTGGTCGACACTTCGAGCAGGCCGATCATGCCCGCCTGGATCAGGTCTTCGACCTGGACGCTGGCCGGCAGGCGTGCCAGCAGGTGGTAGGCAATGCGCTTGACCAAGGGCGCGTAGCGCTCGATCAACTCGCCCTGACTGTCACGGGCAGACCTCTTGTAAGCGTTGTAGCCAGTCGCTGTCATAGCACGGGTCCTGCGCTCGTCTGATGCACCAATCGCTCGACGAAAAACTCCAGATGCCCCCGTGGGTTGGCGGGCAACGGCCAGGTATCGACCTTCTGGGCAATAGCCTTGAACGCCAATGCGCACTTGGAACGAGGGAACGCTTCGTAGACTGCACGCTGCTTTTGCACAGCCTTGCGCACACACTCGTCGTAGGGCACTGCGCCGACGTATTGTAAGGCGACATCGAGGAAACGATCCGTGACCTTGGTCAACTTGGCGAACAGGTTGCGCCCTTCCTGCGGGCTCTGGGCCATGTTGGCCAAGACGCGGAAGCGGTTCATGCCGTAGTCACGGTTAAGCAGTTTGATCAGGGCGTAGGCGTCGGTGATCGAGGTGGGTTCGTCGCAGACCACCAGCAACACTTCCTGCGCGGCGCGCACGAAGCTGACCACGGACTCGCCGATCCCGGCGGCGGTGTCAATCACCAGCACGTCGAGGTTATCGCCGATATCACTGAACGCCTGGATGAGGCCGGCATGCTGCGCCGGGCTCAGGTGCACCATGCTCTGGGTGCCCGAGGCAGCCGGCACGATGCGGATGCCACCGGGGCCCTGCAGCAGCACATCGCGCAGCTCGCAGCGGCCCTCGATCACATCGGCAAGGGTATGTTTGGGCGTCAGCCCCAGCAGAACGTCGACGTTCGCCAGGCCCAGGTCAGCATCCAACAGCATGACGCGACGGCCAAGCTCTGCCAGGGCCAGGGACAAATTCACTGACACGTTAGTTTTCCCGACGCCACCTTTGCCGCCGGTCACCGCGATCACCTGTACGGGATGCATGCTGCCCATTTTATTTCTTTACCTTGTCTTGCTTAGACGCAGGCTACATGGCTTGGCCGCGTGAATCGCTTGCAGACCATCGATGTAGATACATTTCACGGTGTTCATCCTGCCCTCAACCGACCCGTTTTGCCGGGTTGTGATAAAGGTCGGCGAACATATCAGCCATCGCTTCCTCGCTAGGCTCTTCTTGCATTTGCACGCTGACTGCACGGCTGACCAACTGATGACGGCGCGGCAGATGCAGATCATCCGGGATCCGCGGCCCGTCGGTCAGGTAAGCGACCGGCAATTCATGACTGATGGCCAGGCTCAACACCTCGCCCAGGCTCGCGGTTTCGTCGAGCTTGGTGAGGATGCAACCGGCCAGGCCGCAGCGTTTGTAGCTGTGATACGCAGCGGTAAGAACCTGTTTCTGGCTGGTGGTTGCAAGCACCAAGTAGTTTTTCGATTTGATGCCACGTCCGGCCAGGCTTTCAAGCTGCATGCGCAATGCCGGGTCGCTGGCTTGCAAGCCGGCGGTATCGATCAATACCACGCGTTTGCGCAGCAGCGGGTCGAGGGCGTTAGCCAGGGACTGGCCCGGGTCGACGTGAGTCACCGATACATTGAGAATACGGCCCAGCGTCTTGAGCTGCTCCTGGGCACCAATACGGTAGCTGTCCATGCTCACCAGCGCGATATTCTGTGCGCCGTATTTGAGTACGTAACGGGCCGCCAGCTTGGCCAGGGTGGTGGTCTTGCCCATGCCGGCAGGGCCGACCATGGCGATCACACCGCCCTCTTCCAATGGTTCGATTTCCGGGGTGACGATCATCCGTGCCAGGTGGGCCAGCAACATGCGCCAAGCCTGGCGAGGCTCTTCGATTTCGGTGGTCAAGGCCAGCAGGTCGCGGGACAACGGGCCGGACAAGCCGATACGTTGCAGGCGCCGCCACAGGTTGGCCTGTTGCGGCTTGCTGCCTTGCAGCTGGTTCCAGGCCAACGAGCCAAGCTGCACTTCCAGCAGCTCACGCAGGCCATTGAGTTCAAAGCGCATCGAGTCGAACACCCGCTGGTCAACCGCAGGCGCCGGAGCAGGCGCAGCAGGACGTGGCGGTTCTTTGAAGGTCGGCTCGACCAGCGGCTCGGAAGCGGTCAGCGGCAGGCCGGCGAACAACTGGCGATTAGTGGTGGCATCGCTGTCGCCGCGCATGCTCAGTTCAGCCTGGGCCGAGACAATGCGTGAAGCAGTCTTGCGCAGCTCGTCTTCGAGCTCCATGTTCGGCACACGCGGCGCCAGGGCCTGGGGGGTGTAATCCAGGGCAGCCGTCAGCTCGACACCGCCGGCAATACGACGGTTTCCGATAATCGCGGCGTCGGCGCCCAGCTCATCACGAACCAGTTTCATGGCCTGACGCATATCGGCGGCGAAAAAACGCTTCACTTGCATAACCCACTACCCTCAGCCATTGGGGCCTACTGTCGCGACGATAGTCACTTGCTTGTTGTCAGGAATTTCCTGATAAGCCAAAACGTGCAAATTCGGTACTGCCAGGCGTCCAAACCGCGACAACATCGCCCGGACGGGGCCTGCCACCAGCAGAATCACCGGTTGGCCCTGCATTTCCTGGCGCTGTGCGGCGTCGATCAACGAACGCTGCAGCTTCTCAGCCATGCTTGGCTCCAGCAGAACGCCCTCTTCCTGGCCTTGTCCTGCCTTCTGAATACTATTGAGCAATATTTGTTCCAACCTTGGTTCCAAGGTGATCACAGGCAGCTCGGAGTCAAGCCCTACAATGCTTTGGACGATTGCACGCGACAATCCGACGCGCACCGCGGCCACCAGGGCGGCAGTATCTTGACTCTTGGCGGCATTGTTGGCGATGGCCTCGGCAATGCTGCGGATGTCCCGTACCGGCACCTGTTCGGCCAGCAACGCCTGCAACACCTTGAGCAACTGCGACAGCGACAGCACACCCGGCACCAGCTCTTCGGCCAGTTTCGGCGACGCTTTGGCCAGCAAACCCATCAATTGCTGGACTTCCTCATGGCCAATCAGCTCATGGGAGTGCTTGTACAGGATCTGGTTGAGGTGGGTGGCGACCACGGTGCTGGCGTCCACCACGGTGTAGCCGAGGGATTGTGCCTGGCTGCGCTGGCTGATTTCGATCCACACCGCGTCCAGGCCAAAAGCCGGATCTTTGGCGGTAATACCGTTGAGGCTGCCGAACACCTGCCCTGGGTTGATCGCCAGTTCGCGGTCTGGGTAGATCTCGGCTTCGGCCAGGATCACGCCCATGAGGGTCAGGCGATAGGCACTCGGAGCCAGGTCGAGGTTGTCGCGGATGTGCACGGTGGGCATCAAAAAGCCCAGGTCCTGGGACAGCTTCTTGCGCACGCCCTTGATCCGCGCGAGCAATTGGCCGCCCTGGTTGCGGTCCACCAGCGGGATCAGGCGGTAGCCGACTTCCAGGCCGATCATGTCGATCGGGGTCACGTCATCCCAGCCCAGCTCCTTGGTTTCCTGAGCGCGGGCCGGGGAAGGCAGCAGTTCCTGTTGGCGCGCGATCTCTTGCTGGGCCTGGACCTTGACCGCATTCTGCTTTTTCCAGAACAGGTAAGCACCGCCAGCCGCCATGGCTGCCATGCTCAGGAACGACACGTGGGGCATGCCCGGTACAATACCCATGATCGCCATGATGCCCGCCGCCACGGCCAAGGCCTTGGGCGAGGCAAACATCTGCCGGCTGATCTGCTTGCCCATGTCTTCGGAGCCCGAAGCACGAGTCACCATGATCGCCGCAGCTGTAGATAACAACAGTGATGGCAATTGCGCCACTAAACCGTCACCGATGGTCAGCAGGGCGTACACCTTGCCCGCATCGCCGAAGGTCATGCCGTGCTGGAAGATACCCACGGCCATACCGCCGATGAGGTTGATGAACAGAATCAGCAGGCCGGCGATGGCATCACCGCGCACGAACTTGCTGGCACCGTCCATGGAACCGTAGAACTCGGCTTCCTGGGCCACTTCCAGGCGGCGCGACTTGGCTTGGTTCTGGTCGATCAGGCCGGCGTTGAGGTCAGCGTCGATCGCCATCTGCTTGCCGGGCATCGCATCGAGGGTAAACCGCGCGCTCACCTCGGAAATCCGCCCGGCGCCCTTGGTTACTACCACGAAGTTGATGATCATCAGGATCGCGAACACCACGATACCGACCACGTAGTTACCGCCGATCACCACCTCACCGAAGGCCTGGATCACCTTACCGGCGGCAGCGTGACCGTCCTGACCGTGGAGCATGACCACACGGGTGGACGCGACGTTGAGCGCCAGTCGCAGCAGGGTCGCCACCAGCAGAATGGTCGGGAATACGGCGAAATCCAAGGGCCGCAGGGCGTACACGCAGACCAGCAGTACCACGACGGAAAGGGCAATGTTGAAGGTGAAGAACACGTCCAGCAGGAACGGCGGCATCGGCAACATCATCATTGCCAGCATCACCAGCAACAACAACGGCACACCCAGATTGCCTCGCGAGAGGTCAGTCAGGGTCGTCCGGGCCGTGCCGAGCATTTGAGAGCGATCCACCACCGGTATTCCTCGTTTCCTTGAAGCAAAGTTTTGACGCGGTCAGGCGTCTTGCAGGTGGTATTGCAAGAAGCCTTCCAACTTTTGTTTTCCCGGTTACATCGCTTGCGGCGCGAGCGTTGATGAGCTCACAAGCAACCGCCCCCCCCCAAAAAAAAGTGTAAATCGATTCAAATGTGGGAGCGGGCTTGCTCGCGAAGGCGGAGGGTCAGCCAGCATGTCTGGCGACTGATCGTCAGCATTCGCGAGCAAGCCCGCTCCCACAGTTTGGATTTGTGTCCGCCTGCTGCTACAGCGGAAATGTCCGACAAGGTGTTAAGGCGGCCCCTGGGAAAGCCGCTAACTAGTCTCCGTACACCCAGTCGACGCTTTTTTAGCGTCTACTGAAACAATCATGAAGTTCATAGGACGCGGACGTTTTCAGCCTGAGCACCTTTGGCGCCTTGGGTAACCTCGAACTCGACTTTTTGCCCCTCTTCAAGGGTCTTGAAACCGTCGCTCTTGATCGCCGAATAGTGGACAAAAACGTCAGCGCTGCCATCGTCAGGGGTAATAAACCCAAACCCCTTCTCCGCGTTAAACCATTTCACCGTGCCTGTTGCCATTTCCGTTCTCCTCACATCTCATTCAAGGACGTGCGGGACAACTGTGGCGTCTAACGCATAGACGCCACAGGGTCGGTGGATCATGCGAAATTCCACTTGCTGGCCCACGGCAAGCCAAATGCCGCATGAACCGAAGAGATCCACTTGCACGTCATCCTCACCTTCCAGGGCAATCCAACCTTTCCCTGTCTTGCGGTCATAAGATTTGACTGTGCCTCTGAACACCTTCAAAACCACCTCTCCCTGCATCTTGTTTACCGCCTGCGCGCAGTGCTGGTTGTAGTAGAACTGCGAGACGCAGAGGATGACTACTGTCAAAGTTGACAGGTAGACGGGCGATCAGGAGGAATGGTAAGGCGGAGCCGATCAGGAATCGCGGCGCAGGTCCGGGGGGATTGGCAGGTCCTTGAGCGGGTCAGGCCGCTTGCCCTTGCCCGCGCGGTACTGGCGGATCTGATAGACATACGCCAGCACCTGGGCCACGGCCAGGTAGAGCCCGGCCGGGATTTCCTGGTCCAGGTCAGTGGAATAGAAGATCGACCGCGCCAGTTCCGGCGATTCCAGCAGCAGGATGTCATTGGCCACGGCGATTTCGCGGATTTTCAGCGCGGTAAAGTCGCTGCCCTTGGCCAGCAGCATCGGCGCGCCACCCTTCTCCGGGTCGTACTTGAGGGCTACCGCATAGTGGGTCGGGTTGGTGATGACCACGTCGGCGTCGGGCACCGCGGCCATCATCTTGCGCTGGGACATTTCGCGCTGCAGCTGGCGAATACGCTGTTTGACCTCTGGGCGACCTTCCTGGTCCTTGTGCTCGTCGCGCACTTCCTGCTTGGTCATCAGCAATTTCTTGTGGCTTTCCCACAGCTGGATCGGCGCATCCACGGCAGCAATGATGATCAGCCCGGCGGCCATCCACAACGCGCTCCAGCCCACCACTTGCACGCTGTGGATGATTGCCGACTCCAGCGGTTCATGGGCGATGCGCAGCAGGTCGTCGATGTCGGACGACAACACCATCAGCGCCACAAACAGGATCAGAATGAATTTGGCCAGGGCCTTGAGCAACTCCACCAGGGCCTTGGTGGAAAACATGCGCTTGAGCCCCGCAGCAGGGTTCATCCGACTGAACTTGGGCGCCATGCTGCCGGCGGCGAACAGCCAGCCACCCAGGGCGACCGGGCCGATCAGTGCAGCCAGCAGCAAGGTGATCAGAATCGGTTGTACCGCCAGGATCGCGATCTTGCCCGAGTGCAGCAGGTATTGGCCCATGGCATCGGGATTGAGCAACACGTCGCGGGGCAAAGTGAAGTTGTGCTTCATCAACTCCATCAGGTCCAGCGCCAGGCCGCCACCGTAGATCAGCAAGGCGCCGGCACCCGCCATCATGGTGGCAACGGTATTCAGCTCTTTGGAGCGCGCAATCTCGCCCTTTTCCCTGGAGTCTTTTTTGCGTTTCTCCGTGGGGTCTTCTGTTTTGTCCTGACCACTCTCGCTCTCGGCCATGGCTCAGCGCGCCCGTGCCAGATCACGTAAGAACTGCAAGGCGTCGGTCGCCAGCGGTTGATACTGATTGAGAATGTCGGCCAGGCCGACCCAGAAAATCCCCATGCCCAATACCAGGGTCAACGGGAAGCCAATCGAGAAGATGTTCAATTGCGGCGCCGCACGGGTCATCACGCCGAACGCGATGTTGACCACCAGCAACGCGGTAATCGCCGGCAACACCAGCAACAGCGACGCGCCGAATACCCAACCCAGGCGTCCGACGACCTCCCAGAAGTGATTGACCACCAACCCCGACCCTACCGGCAAGGTGGTGAAGCTTTCGGTCATCACCTCGAACGCCACCAGATGGCCATTCATCGCCAGGAACAGCAAGGTCACCAGCATGGTCAGGAATTGACCGATTACCGCCGCCGACACACCGTTAGTAGGGTCGACCATGGAGGCGAAGCCCATGCCCATCTGGATCGAGATGATTTGGCCGGCCACCACAAAGGCCTGGAAAAACAGCGTCAGGGAAAAGCCCATCAGCGCGCCGATCAGGATCTGCTCGGCAATCAACAGCAACGCACTGAGATCGATGGCATTGACCGGCGGCATCGGCGGTAAGCCCGGCACGATCACCACGGTAATCGCCACCGCAAAGTACAGGCGCACGCGGCGTGGTACGAGGGTGGTACCAAACACCGGCATGGCCATCAACATCGCCGTCACCCGGAACATTGGCAGGATGAAAGACGCCACCCAGGTGCTGATCTGGGTGTCGGTCAACGCCAGCAACGACTGCATCAGGTCAGCCGATCAACTGCGGAATACTGCCGTACAACTGCAGGATGTATTCCATGAATGTCTGCACCAGCCAAGGGCCGGCCACGATCAGGGTAACCAGCATCACCAGCAGACGCGGCAAAAAGCTCAAGGTCTGTTCGTTGATCTGGGTCGCGGCCTGGAACATCGCCACCAGCAGGCCCACCAACAGGCTTGGCACTACCAGCACGGCGACCATCACGGTGGTCAGCCACAGCGCTTCACGGAACAGGTCGACAGCTACTTCTGGCGTCATCGCGCTATACCCCGCCGAAACTGCCGGCCAGGGTGCCGATAATCAGCGCCCAGCCGTCCACCAGCACAAACAGCATGATCTTGAACGGCAACGAAATGATCAGCGGCGACAGCATCATCATACCCATGGCCATCAGCACGCTCGCCACCACCAGGTCGATGATCAGGAACGGGATGAAGATCATGAAACCGATCTGGAATGCGGTCTTCAATTCCGACGTGACGAACGCCGGCACTAGGATCGTCAGCGGCGCCTGATCCGGCGTAGCGATGTCGGTCCGCTTGGACAGGCGCATGAACAGTTCAAGGTCGCTGGAGCGGGTCTGCGACAGCATAAAGTCCTTGATCGGGCCCTGGGCCTTGTCGATTGCGTCCTGGGCGGTCATTTTTTCCGCCAGGTAAGGTTGCAGGGCTTGCTGGTTCACCTTGTCGAACACCGGCGCCATGATGAACAGCGTCAGGAACAGGGCCATGCCGGTGAGGATCTGGTTCGACGGCGTCTGCTGCAGGCCCAGGGCCTGGCGCAGGATCGAGAACACGATGATGATCCGCGTGAAGCTGGTCATCAGCATGACGAACGCCGGGATAAAGCTCAGCGCCGTCATGATCAGCAGGATCTGCAGGCTGACCGAGTATTCCTGCGCGCCGGTCGCGTTGGTCCCCAGCGTAATCGCCGGGATCGACAACGGGTCGGCGCCAAACGCCAATGGCGCCGCCAGCAACAGCATGAGCGTCAATAAAACGCGCATTACTTCTTATCCTTCTGATCCTTGCCCAGCAATTCCATCAGGCGCTGGGCGAATTCTGGCGTGGCGGGCGGGTTCTGATCCACGCTCACCGGGGTTTTGAGCACATGCAGCGGGGTAATGCGACCGGGCGTGATGCCCAGCAGGATCTGCTCCTCGCCCACTTGCACCAGCACCAGCCGATCACGCGGGCCGAGGGCGCGGGAACCGATCATCTCGATCACCTGGCCGTTGCCCGGCCCCACGCGCTGCACGCGGCGCAGCAACCACGCCAGTGCGAAGATCAAACCCACCACCAGCAACAGGCCCAGCACCAACTGGGTCAATTGCCCGCCGATACCGCTGCTTACCACCGGCGCAGCCGCGGCGGTCGCGTGCGCGGCCGGTTCAGCCGCCAGGGCGCTCAATGGCAGCGCCAGAAACAGTCCCGCCATCGAATACTTCATATCAGCGCAACTTCTTGATGCGTTCGCTCGGGCTGATCACGTCGGTCAGGCGGATGCCGAACTTCTCGTTGACCACCACCACTTCTCCGTGGGCAATCAGGGTGCCGTTGACCAGCACGTCCAGCGGTTCGCCGGCCAGGCGGTCCAACTCGATCACCGAGCCCTGGTTGAGTTGCAGCAGGTTGCGAATGTTGATTTCGGTGCTGCCGACTTCCATGGAGATCGACACCGGGATGTCGAGGATCACATCCAGGTTCGGGCCGTCGAGGGTCACCGGTTCGTTGTTTTTCGGCACGCTGCCGAATTCTTCCATCGGCAGGCGGTTGCCGGCCGGCGCGGTGGCGGCGTCAGCGGCCAGCAGCGCGTCAATGTCGTCCTGGCCGACATCGCCGGTTTCTTCCAAGGCTGCCGCCCATTCGTCAGCCAGGGCCTGGTCTTCGGCGGAAGTGTTTTCGTGTTCGGTAGCCATTACATGTCCTCGGCGGAGCAAACATTCATAAATTAATTAGGGCGAATCAGCGACGGTTGATCGGCTCGACCACTTGCAGTGCCAGGTTGCCCTTGTGGGAACCGAGCTTGACCTTGAACGACGGCACGCCGTTGGCGCGCATGATCATTTCTTCCGGCAATTCGACGGGGATAATGTCCCCCGGCTGCATGTGCAAAATATCGCGCAGGCGCAATTGGCGACGGGCCACGGTGGCGCTCAGTGGAACGTCGACGTCCAGCAGGTCTTCGCGCAGAGCCTTGACCCAGCGTTCGTCCTGGTCGTCCAGGTCGGACTGGAAGCCGGCGTCGAGCATCTCGCGCACCGGCTCGATCATCGAGTACGGCATGGTCACGTGCAGGTCGCCGCCACCGCCATCGAGTTCGATGTGGAAGGTCGACACCACGATGGCTTCGCTGGGTCCGACGATGTTGGCCATGGCCGGGTTCACTTCCGAGTTGATGTACTCGAAATTGACTTCCATGATCGCCTGCCAGGCTTCTTTCAAGTCGATGAAAGCCTGTTCCAGCACCATGCGCACCACACGCAGTTCGGTAGGCGTGAACTCACGCCCTTCGATCTTGGCGTGACGGCCGTCGCCACCGAAGAAGTTGTCCACCAGCTTGAACACCAGTTTGGCATCGAGGATGAACAGCGCGGTGCCGCGCAGCGGCTTGATCTTGACCAGGTTGAGGCTGGTGGGCACGTACAGCGAGTGCACGTACTCGCCGAACTTCATCACCTGCACGCCGCCCACCGCCACGTCCGCCGAACGGCGCAGCATGTTGAACATGCTGATGCGGGTGTAACGGGCGAAACGTTCGTTGATCATCTCCAGGGTCGGCATGCGCCCACGGACGATACGATCCTGGCTGGTGAGGTCATAACTTTTGACGCTGCCGGGCTCGGCAGCCATTTCGGTCTGTACCAGACCATCGTCGACGCCATGCAGCAGCGCGTCGATTTCATCCTGGGACAGCAGGTCTTGCACGGCCATGTCGTGATCCTACTGCAATACGAAGTTAGTGAAGAGCGCCTGCTCGACCACGACTTTGCCGAGTTCCTTCTGGGCCACTTCCTGCACGCTGGCCGTGACCTTCTGGCGCAGCATTTCCTGGCCCACCGGGGTGGCAAGTGTGTCGAAGGCCTGACTGGAGAACAGCATCACCAGGTTGTTGCGGATCACTGGCATGTGCACCTTGAGGGCGTCCAGGTCCGACTGGTTGCGGGCCAGCAACGTGATGCTCACCTGCAGGTAACGCTGACGACCGTTCTGATTGAAGTTGGCGACAAAGGCCGGAAGCATCGGCTCGAAGATTGCCGGTTGCTTGACGTTACTGGCGGTTTCGGCAGCGGGTGCCGGCTTGCTGGCATTGCTGTGCATAATGTACCAAGTGCCGCCGACCGAGGCGCCGATGGCCAGGAGCAGGCCCACGACTATCAACAGGATAAGCTTGAGCTTACCTTTGCCTGCGGGTGCTTTTGCTGCGTCGTCGCTCTTCGCCATGCCAATAATCCGTCACTATTCGGGAATTCATAGATCTACGGAAAGGCAAGAGCAAGTGTTATGCCAGAGTTGTCTGGTGGATTTGGAAGAGGGCTACGATATTGGCCATGGAACAGGTCCCATGCGGGAGCGGGCTTGCTCGCGAAAGCAATAGGTCAGTCGACTGATTCAGCGACTGATACACCGCTTTCGCGAGCAAGCCCGCTCCCACATTTGGGCCTGTGCAGGGCTCGAGTCAGGCGTAGTAATCGACGGCGCTGGAGCCGATTACGGTTGAGGTGACCGGCGCCACGGCTTCAGCCACATCAATGTGGCTACCACTGTCGCTGTTATCACCACCGCGCCCGCCGCTGCCGCTCACGCCACGGGTCTGGGCCTGTTGCTGCTGTTGCTCCTGGCCACGGGACTGGTCGGACACGTTCACATCCACTTGGCCCATGCCCTGCTGGGCGAACATCTCCCGCAAACGGCCGGACTGGCTTTCCAACGCTTCACGTACCACCGGATGGGCGCTCATGAAGTTGACCTGGGCCTGCTGGTCGGCGGTCATGTTGACCTTGATGTCCAGGCGACCGAGTTCAGCCGGCTGCAACTGGATCTCCGCCGACTTGAGGTTGGCGCTGGACAGGTACATCACGCGGTTGACGATTTCGTCGGTCCAGCCGCTCTGGTGCATGGCCAATGGTGCATTGGTCACCGGCGGCAAGGCGTTGGCGGTCTTCGGCGTGGCGGCTTGCGTCAACGCGGCCAGACGGTTGGCGAAGTCATCGACACGGGTGTCGCTGCTGGCGTTCTTCAGGTCCTTGAGACCGTCGTCGATCAGCCCGCTGAAAGCCTTGTCACCGCCCTGGTCAGTGCTGTCCTTGGTGGCTTGCTGGTCGACCATAGTGGCCAGGCCTGCGGCAAAGTTCTGTGCGGCGGTGGGTTGATCCAGGGTCGGTGCCGGAGCGTTTTTTGCCTGGGCCTGACTGCTGGCCGACACGTGACCGCCCTGCTCCATCGCCAGGCGCACGGCGGGCATGGCGTCCAGGGGATCGGCCTCTGGATCGAAGGCCGGCTTGGCCTGCTCAGTCGCAGCGACCGGCGCCGCCACCACCGGCAGGGCTTTTTCATCCTTGTTGGTGACAGGCGCTGGGGTTTCAACCGGCACGGCCACCGGGGTGACGGTGGCAATCAATGCAGGGTCGACGACCGGGTCCACCGGGGGCTGCTGCACCAGGGACGGGTCGGCGGGCGCGTCGTCATCCTTGCTGGCACTGTCGTCGGTGTTGGCCGGAGGTGTGGCAGGCAAGGGTTTGCCGCTATCGGCAACGGCTGGTGTGCTGGCGGCAGGCTTGTCGTTGCCCGCTGCCGGCTTGGCGCTGGCGTCGGAAGGCTTGCCTGCGGTGGATTTGGGCGCGTTGTCGTCGGCCTTGGCCGTGGGCTTGGAACCCTGGCTGGCAAACACTTGAGCGAAGCCAGGGCCCTTGTCCCGTGGGTCCGCTGCCACTGCCGGTGGGTTGGCGGTGGGCGCTTGAGGCTTGGCCGCGGGGGCAGCCTGAAGGAGCGAATTCGGGGCGACTGGCATAGGTAAAGGTCTCCACTGCATAGGGATCGGGGATGCAGTATCTGGAGGTAGAGCAAGAGTTGGGCCAGGTTGGTATATCGACCGAGTAAATATCCATTTTCTCGGTAACGGCCGCTTAGGGCTTCGCGCTTACAGCGACTCAAACCCCAAACCGCTGCCGCTCCGACTCATACATCGGCTTAACCAACGCAAACTCATGATCAATCTGATCCACGAGCGCCCCCAAATCCGTAGTGGATTCAACCGACTCAACCTCCAGCCGCTGACACAACTGCGCCAACCGCACCGCCCCAAGGTTACCGCTACTCCCCTTGAAACTATGCGCAATCCGCCCCAACGCCTTCGCATCATCCCGCGCCTTGCGCAGCGCCTCGACGCGCTTCTGGGAATCATCGAGAAAGGTATCAAGCAACTTCGGATACTCGCCTTCCATGACTTCCTGCAAACCCGACAACACCGCCGGGTCCAGATGTAGATCAACCACTTGCTCGCTCCTTGATCAAGAATCGGCGGATTATGCCAGAGCCTCCCAGGAAAACTCCACGCACACACTGCGCCCACCATCCGACCAGCCTACCTCGCTGCTCAACTGCCGTACCAGACTCAAGCCACGGCCAGACAGACGGTCGATATCCAGCGGCCGCGCCAGCACCTGCTCCACATCAAACCCCGAACCGCTGTCTTCAATGCGCAGGGTCATCTTCCCACCCGCCCCGATCGGCACCACCTGCACATGCACCCGTATATACCCGCTATTGAGTTGCGCGAGGCGGTCATTACGCTGACGGTAATACTCGGCAAACCCTTGGGCGTCACGCTTGAGCCGAGAGTCCAGACCCAAGACGCCGTGCTCAAGGGCATTGGAATACAGCTCCGCCATCACGCTGTAGAGCGCCCCACTTTGCTCACGCAACCCATGAATCTCCAACAACAGTTGCAGTAGATACGGCAACGGGTTGTAACGCTTCAAGGTCTCGGCGCGAAACTCGAAACTCACCGACCAATCCAGCGGACACGACTGCCCGCTGTCCGCATACAACGGCCCCGTGGCGCGCAGTTGCTGGTCAGGCTGCAAGGTGATTTCCACCATGCTCACGTCATCGCGCACTTCACCGCGAAACGCCGCCAGGGCCTGTTCGATGTCTTCAAATAAACGATCAGGCTCGCGATTGGCGGCAAACACCTGTTGCAAGCGTTCAGCGCCGAACAGTTGATCGTTGGCATCGGCGGTATCCAACACCCCATCAGACAGCAGGAACACCCGGTCACCCAGGGCCATGGGCCAGACTTCAGTACGATCATCAAAGGCTTGCGCCGACAGTACCCCCAACGGCAAGTGCCGCGATTCCAGCGGCGTGCGCCGGCCGGTGGCGATTTCATGCCTGTAGCCTTCGGGCATGCCGCCGTTCCATACCTCCACCACCCGTCGCTGCGTGCTCAGGCACAACAGGGTGGCGCAGCAGAACATGTCCACCGGCAGGATACGTTTGAGTTTGGCGTTCATCTCCCGCAGGGTCTGCGCGAGGCCATAGCCTTTGGCGGTCATGCCATAGAACACTTCCGCCAGAGGCATGGCCCCCACCGCTGCCGGCAGGCCATGGCCGGTGAAGTCGCCGAGCAGCACGTGCATATCACCGGACGGCGTGTAGGCCGCCAACAACAGGTCACCGTTGAACAGCGCATAGGGCGATTGCAGGTAGCGAATATTCGGCGCGGCATTGATACAGCCCGAATGCGCGACCTTATCGAACACCGCCTTGGCCACTCGCTGCTCATGCAGGAGATAGTCGTGATGCTTGGCGATCAGGTCGCGCTGCTGCAAGACCGTCGCCTGCAACCGACGCAGGCGGTCCATGGCGTTGATCTTCGCCGCGAGAATAAGCTGGTTGTAGGGTTTGGGCAGGAAGTCATCACCGCCGGCATCCAGGCACTGGGCCAGCGCTTCGCTCTCGCGCAGGGAGGTGAGGAAAATCAGCGGCACCAACTCTTCACCCGCCAACTGCTTGATCCGCCGTGCCGCCTCAAAGCCGTCCATCACCGGCATCAGGGCATCCATCAACACCAGTTGCGGGCGCTCACGGCTAAACACGTCGACCGCTTCAGCGCCATTGGTGGCCGTGAGTACCTGGTGACCTTGGCGCCGCACGATGGTCGACAGCAACAGCAAATCGGCGGCGCTGTCTTCGGCAATCAGGATCGTCAGCGGTTCAAGGACCGGGGCCAGGGCGCTCAACTGATGTCGAACAGCTTGTCGAAGTTGGAGATGGCGAGGATCTTGCGCACGTCTGAGTTGCTATTGACCACCCTGACCTCCGACTGGTCGCCACCCGCGTGGTCACGCAGGAGCAGGAGCATGCCCAAGGCCGAACTGTCCATGTAGGTGGTTTCCTTCAAGTCGACGACGTACGACTCGGGAACCTTGTAAAACCGTTCGTAGGCATCACGAAACGTCTGGTGGCTGCCGAAATCGAACCGGCCTTTGACCACGATCGTTAACTTCTTCCCATCCAGGGATACGTCTGACTCGACTGACATGCGACTGCTTCCTTGTCATTGGCAATGACACAAGGTTTAGCAGGAGAAGGCGCCATGGGCAACTGTCAATAGACGTCTTTGCGCGGCATGCGTTGGGAGAGTTCGTCGAGCAGCTTCTGTTCACGCTTGTCTTCGATGGCCCGCGCCTCGTCGATATAGCGCTGCACCAGCTTGCGCAGGCCTTCGACCCGGGCAAACGCGGCTTGCCAGCTTTCGCGGGCTTTATCGAGGTTGTTCTGGTGCCACGCCAGGCTCTGGCGCTGCTGGCCGACAGCCGTTTCCAGTTGGTTGAGAAAGCCCTGGTAGCCCATCAGCCATTGGCCGGACACACCTTTGGCGCCACGCTCGATCCACTGTTGCTGGTATTCGCCCCGAAAGCGCTCCAGGTCGCCCAGCTTGCTCTCGGCCAAGCGCACCTGCCCCTGGAAGTAACCCAGGCGCTGCACGGCGGTTTTCTCGGCCTTTTCGGCCATGTCCACCACCGGAGCCAGGCGTGCGGCGCGGCTGTTGGCCATGGCTTAGCCGCCCGGCGCCGGGGCGAAGATCGACTGCAGGTGCGCTTCGCTTTCACCCATGCTGATCTTGTCGTTGAGGCCTTGGCGCAAGTAGGTCACCAGTTGCGGTTGCAGGGCGATGGCGAGGTCGGTGTCGCGATCGCCGCCCGCCACGTAGGCGCCGACGCTGATCAGATCGCGGCTCTGTTGGTAGCGCGACCATAACTGCTTGAATTGTTGCGCGCGAATCATATGCTCCGGCGTCACCACCGCCGGCATCACCCGGCTGATGGACGCTTCGATATCGATGGCCGGGTAATGCCCCTCTTCGGCCAAACGCCGCGACAGCACAATGTGGCCGTCGAGCACACCCCGCGCCGAGTCAGCAATCGGGTCTTGCTGGTCATCACCTTCGGACAGCACGGTATAGAACGCCGTGATCGAGCCCCCGCCCGCCTCGGCATTACCGGCACGTTCCACCAGCTTGGGCAGCTTGGCGAACACCGAGGGCGGATACCCCTTGGTGGCCGGTGGTTCACCGATGGCCAGGGCGATTTCCCGCTGGGCCTGGGCGAAACGCGTGAGCGAATCCATCAGCAACAGCACGTTCTTGCCCTTGTCACGAAAGTATTCGGCGATGCGTGTGCAGTACATGGCGGCGCGCAAACGCATCAGTGGTGCATCGTCCGCCGGGGAAGCGACGACGACCGAACGCTTGAGGCCTTCTTCACCAAGGCTGTGCTCGATGAATTCCTTCACCTCGCGGCCCCGCTCACCGATCAGCCCCACCACGATGATGTCGGCCTCGGTAAAGCGCGTCATCATGCCCAGCAGTACCGACTTACCCACGCCCGTACCGGCAAACAGGCCCAGACGCTGGCCGCGGCCGACCGTCAATAATCCGTTGATGCTGCGGATGCCCACGTCCAGCGGCACGCTGATGGGGTTACGGTTGAGCGGATTGATGGTGGGGCCATCCATCGGCACCCAGTCTTCGGCCTTCATGCCGCCTTTGCCATCCAGCGCGCGACCGGCGCCATCAAGCACGCGGCCGAGCATGCTCATGCCCATCGGCAGGCGGCCGGTATCGGCCAAGGGCACCACGCGCGCGCCGGGGGCAATGCCCGCCAGGCTGCCCACGGGCATCAGGAAAATCTTGCTGCCGGAAAAGCCCATGACTTCGGCTTCGACCTGCACCGGGTGGTAGCTGTCGTCGTTGATCACCATGCAACGGCTACCCATGGCAGCACGCAGGCCTTCGGCTTCGAGGGTCAGGCCGACCATGCGCAACAGGCGTCCTTCAAGGATCGGCTGACCAGGCAACTCGGCGGCTTCGGCGTAACCGCTCAAGCGCTTGGCGAAACTGGTGCGATCAAGGCGCATCGGGGGCGTCCAGGTCCACGCTCAGGTCTGGCTCGGCAGGGTTCAACACCTGCTCGTGGGCCTGATCCAGCAGCTTGGCCATGATCTGGCTGATGCGGGTTTCCACCGTGGCATCGATGCGGCTGTGCTCGGTTTCGACTCGACAACCACCGGGCTGCAACGACGCGTCCTCGACGATGCGCCAGGTTTCTTCATGGCGCTCGCGCAGGGCTTTGACCTGTTCAAAATCCTGGGGGTTGATGTACAGCCGTACATTGCCGACGCCCAGGGGCAGCAGCTTGAGGGCTTCGCGCATCACGCTTTCGATATGGCTGGAGTCCAGCACCAACTCACGCTGGATCACCTGGCGGGCGATGTGCTGCACCAGCTCGACCATGGCTTTTTCGATCTGCGAATCCTGCTCGGCGATGGGGTCGAACAGGCCGCCCATCAAGCGCTCCAGGCTGGCCAATTTGGCGCTCAGCGCCTCCTCGGCTTCCTGACGGACCTTGAGAGTGGTGCTGCGAAAACCATCTTTTTCACCCGCCGCGAAGCCCTCGTTGTAGGCCTCCTGGCGGATAGCTTCCAATTCTTCGAGGGTCAGTGGCTGGACTTCATCCAGCGGCACTTCTTCCATTTCCGCCGGCGGCTCTTCAACCGGTTCAGGCTCAGGCTCGGGCACATGTGGATCGAAGCTGGGCAACGACCAGATGTCAAACCCACCGACGTCCCGCGCGCGAATCAGATCGCTGGGCGCCTCATCTTTGTTCGACATGAAAGGCGCCTTAGATCATTTCTTCGCCGCCCTTCCCGCCGAGAACGATTTCTCCGGCTTCGGCCATACGGCGGGCAATGGTGAGGATTTCTTTCTGCGCGGTTTCCACGTCGCTGACCCGCACCGGACCTTTGGCTTCCAGGTCGTCGCGCAGCAGTTCCGAGGCACGCTTGGACATGTTCTTGAAGATCTTCTCTTTGACGTTTTCGTCCGAGCCCTTGAGGGCCAGCACCAGCACGTCGGAAGACACTTCGCGCAGCAACGCCTGGATGCCACGGTCGTCGACATCGGAGAGGTTGTTGAACACGAACATGAGGTCTTCGATCTGGCCGGACAGGGTGTCGTCGATCTCGCGGATCGAGTCCATCAACTGGCCTTCGACCGAGCTGTCGAGGAAGTTCATGATATCGGCCGCGCGCTTGATACCGCCCAAGGTGGTGCGCGAGGCATTCGAGTTGCCGGAGAACTGCTTCTCCAGAATCGTGTTGAGCTCTTTCAGCGCTGCCGGCTGTACGGTGTTCAGCGACGACACGCGCAGGATGATGTCCAGGCGCACCTTATGGTCGAAGTGGCCGAGGACTTCACCGGCCTGGTCGGGGTCCAGGTACGCCACCACGATCGCCTGGATCTGCGGGTGTTCGTAGCGGATCACGTCGGCAACGGCGCGGGGCTCCATCCATTTCAGGCTGTCGAGGCCGCTGGTGTTGCCACCGAGCAGGATGCGGTCGATCAGGCCGTTGGCCTTGTCTTCGCCCAGGGCCGAGGTGAGCATCTTGCGGATGTAGCTGTCGGAGCCGACGCCCAGGCTGGTCTGGTCGCCGACGATCTCGACGAACTCGCTCATCACTTGCTCGACTTGTTCGCGGTGCACATTGCGCATCTGCGCCATGGCCACGCCCACACGCTGAACCTCTTTGGGCCCCATGTGGCGCAGCACTTGGGCGGCGTCGGTTTCACCGAGGGACAGCAGCAGGACTGCGGCTTTGTCGACCTTGGTGAGCTTGGCAACAGCGGCTCGATTATCACTCATCTGCGTTGATCCACTCTTTCACGACCTGGGCCACACGGCCCGGATCTTCTGCCACCAGACTCTTGATTGCGTTCAACTGAGCGTCATAGCCTTCGCTCGGGCTTGGCAACAGGATGCTTTGCGGGCCGCCGAGGCTGACACGGTCGTTGGCCAGTTCGCCGTCGAGGCCGCCCATGCCGCCCAGTTCGACGTCGCCACCGGCCAGGGCCAGCTGTTTTTTGCCGTTGCCGGTGATGTTGTTGAGCACCGGGCGCAGCACGCCAAACACCAGCACCAGGATGAACAACACACCCAGCACTTGCTTGACGATGTCCCAGAACCACGGCTGCGAGTAGAACGCCGGTTCAGCGATCACTTCGCCACGCTCGGCGGAGAACGGCATGTTGATCACGCTGACACTGTCACCACGGCTGGCGTCAAAACCCACAGCGTCCTGCACCAGACGGGTGAAGCGCGCCAATTCGTCGGCGCTCCATGGCGCACGGGTGACGGCGCCGTCAGCGGCATTGACCTTGACCTGGTCATCCACCACCACCGACACCGACAGGCGATTGACGCGACCCTGTTGTTGCTTGGTGTGGCTGATGGAACGGTCGAGCTCGAAGTTCTTGGTGGACTGGTTACGTTTGTCCGCCGGGTACGGGGCGAGCATCGGCTGGCCAGTGGCCGGGTCCATGATTTGCTGGCCGTTGGCATCCAGCAGGGGCTGGCCTGGCTGAATCGCGCCAGCACTGGCAGTAGCGCCACCGGTGGTTTGCGGCGCCGAAGCCGGGGCTGGCGGCTGGTTGCTCAATGCGCCCGGCACACCTTGCGGCGGGCCATTGGCGGCGGTGCGTTGTTCGCTGGTGGACTGCTCACTGCGCAAGGCAGGCTGGTCCGGGTTGAATTGCTCGGAGGTCGACTCGACGGCGCTGAAGTCCACATCGGCCGACACTTCGGCCTTGTAGCGGTCGTTGCCCAGCACCGGTTGCAGGATGTTGTGCACACGCTGGGTGAGCATGCTTTCGACGCGACGGCTGTAGTCGAACTGCTTGCCGGCCTGGGTCAGCGCGGAGTTTTCCGCCTGGTCGGACAGCAGGTTGCCCTTCTGGTCCACCACGGTGATCTGCGATTTGCTCAGCTCGGGCACGCTGGTGGCGACCAGGTTGACGATCGCCAGGACCTGGCCAGGCTCCAGGGAGCGGCCAGCAAACAGTTCAACCAATACCGAGGCGCTGGGCTTGCGCTCGTCGCGTACAAACACCGAGCTTTTCGGGATGGCCAGGTGCACGCGGGCGCCCTTGACGTTGTTCAAGCTGGAGATGGTGCGTGCCAGCTCGCCTTCAAGGCCACGGCGGTAGCGGGTGGCTTCCATGAACTGGCTGGTGCCCAGGCCCTGGTCCTTGTCGAGGATCTCAAAACCGATATTGCTGTCGGACGGGGTCACGCCGGCGGCGGCAAGCTTCATGCGTGCACGAGCCACGTCGTCGGCCTTGACCAGCAGGGCCCCGGAGTTGGGCTCCACGGTGTAGGCGATGTCGGCGGCGGCCAGGGTTTCCATGATCTGCTTGGAGTCCATGCCCGCCAGGCTGCCGTACAGCGGCCGGTAATCAGGTTGCTGCGACCACAGCACCACGGCAAAACCAATCGCCACGCTGGCGGCCAGGCCGACCATCAGGCCCACCTGACGCAGCATGGTCATTTCGGAGAGGTTTTCCAGGAACGACAGGCCAAACAGCGGCGGCTTGCCATCTGCCTTGGCGGGTGCGTTGTCCACGAGTGCTTCTGCCATGACTTAAATCTCGTCCTTAAACCGGCATCTGCATGATGTCTTGATAGGCCTGAACCAGCTTGTTACGCACCTGGGTCAGCGCCTGGAAGGAAACACTGGCCTTTTGCGAGGCGACCATCACATCGGTGAGGTCAACGCCGCTTTTGCCAATTTCAAAGGCATTGGCCAACTGGCTGGAGGCTTGCTGGGTGTCACTGACTTTGTTGATGGCCTGACCGAGCATATCGGCGAAGCTGCTTTGGCCCAATTCCGGCGCTGGCGCGACGGATTTCGGTTGAGCCATGGCATCCATTTGCATGGCGCGCATATCCAACATCAACCGATTGAACTCAATACCCTGGCTCATGAACTTCTCTCTCCGACAACCCGCATGTTTTTTGACGCTACGCCGCAATTACTAGGGAAGTAGCAACAAGGGTGCCAGCTCTGTATCAACTCGTAAGAAAAGGCGACAAACCTTGTAGACCTTGTTACCGGTTATGTGGCGAATAGATACGCTTCCACATCCATCCCGGCGTCGCGCATCTGCGCCAGCTTGTAGCGCAGGGTGCGCGGGCTGATGCCCAAGCGTTCGGCAGCCTCTTTGCGGCGGCCGCGCTCGGAACGCAGGGTGTCGATGATCATCTGGAATTCGCGGCGACGCAGGTCGTCGCCCAAGGCACCGGCGGTCTCCGCTTCGACCACCACAGGCGTGGGCGCCAGAGTCGGCAACGGCGCCGCACCACTGCCCATCGCCAAACAAAAATCCTGGGGCTGGATCAAGCCACCCTGCTGCAGGATCAGCGCGCGCTGGATGGCGTTGTCCAATTCCCGCACATTGCCCGGCCACGGGTATGCGATCAGACAGGCCTGAGCCTCGGCCGACAGCCGCGCCTGGGCATGCTTCATTTTTTTGACGTGGTTGTTCAGCAGACGCTCGGCCAGCGGAATGATATCCGCCGGGCGCTCGCGCAAGGGCCGCCAGGCCAGGGGGAATACGGAGAGGCGGTAAAACAGGTCTTCACGGAAGCGCCCCGCCGCCACTTCGCCCGCCAGGTCACGGTTGGTGGTGGCAACCACACGGATATCCAGCTGGATCGGTTTGCGGGCGCCGACGCGTTCCACTTCACGCTCCTGCAACACCCGCAGCAACTTGGCTTGCAGGCCCAGGGGCATTTCCGAAATCTCATCGAGCAGGATGGTGCCACCGTCAGCTTGTTCGAACTTGCCCGCCTGGGCTGCGATGGCGCCGGTGAAGGAGCCTTTTTCGTGACCGAACAGCGTGGCTTCGAGCATGTTGTCGGGGATCGCCGCGCAGTTGATGGCGATAAAGGGTTGCTTGGCGCGGGTCGATTGCTGATGGATGTAGCGCGCCAGCACTTCCTTGCCGGTGCCGGACTCGCCGGAAATCAACACGGTGGAATCGCTGCGCGCCACGCGGGCCGCCAGTTCCAGCAATTGTGCACTGGCCGGCTCGAAGGCAATCGGCCCCTCGCCGTCACTGGGCGGGATCACGCCCAAGGCATGCCGCACGACCAGCTCGATCAACGCTTTCGGCTCGAATGGCTTGACCAGGTAATCCGCCGCCCCCTGGCGCATGGCGTCAACCGCACGCTCAACGGCGCCGTGAGCGGTCATCAGCAACACCGGCAATTGCGGCTGGCGCGCACGCAGCAGGCCGAGCAACTGGTGCCCGTCCATGCCGGGCATGTTCACATCGCTGACCACCAAGCTGAAGGACTCCTGCTCCACCGCCTCCAAGGCAGCCTCGGCAGAACCGACCGCCCGGTAGTCATGGCCCGCCAGCAGCAGCGTGTCAGCCAATGCTTCACGCAGGGCGCGATCGTCTTCCACCAACAGAACCTTGATAGCCATAACCTTTCTACTCCGCGCTTGCCGCGCCGGAAAACAGCGGCAAGGTCATCAATGCACAGGTGCCACGCCCAACACGGGAATGCAGCTGCAATTCTCCCTGATGGGCGCGTGCCACTGCCTTGACCACGGTCAGGCCCAGGCCGGTGCCGTTGGTCTTGGTGGTAAAAAAGGGTTCGCCCAGACGCTGCAACACGGCAGGTTCGATACCACTGCCACTGTCGCTGATGCACAAGCGCAGGTTTTGCCCGCGGTTGTACAGGTGCACCTTGAGCCGCGCGCCCGGGCCGCTAGCCTGGGTGGCGTTTTCGATCAGGTTGAGCAGTGAACCGACCAAGGTGTCGCGGTTGCACAGCAGTTCACCGAGATGGCTGTCGCATTGCCAGCGCACCTGGACGTCTTGGATATGGGGCGCAGCCGCCGCTTGCAGGGCCTGCATCAACCCCGCCGGCGTGATGCGGTCGGTCAGCGGCAATTCGCCACGGGCAAACACCAGCATGTCGCGCACCTGATGCTCCAACTCATGCAGACGCTCCTTGAGGCGGCCGGCAAAACGCTGGTGGGTGGCGGCGGGCAATTGCTCATCAGTCAAATGACTGGCGTAGATCAAGGCCGCCGACAGCGGTGTGCGGATCTGATGCGCCAAAGAAGCGACCATGCGCCCCAACGACGACAATCGCTCATGGCGTGCCAACTGGTCTTGCAGGTGACGGGTTTCAGTCAGGTCGTTGAGCAGCACCAACTGGCCCGGCTCCGCGTCCAGGGAACGGGTGGCGATGGACAGGCGGCGGCCATCCTTAAGGGAAATTTCGTGACCGTCGTCTTCACGGGGGGCAAAGCAGCGGGTGATGACATGCCGCCACAGCTCGCCTTCCAGGGGCAAGCCGAGCATGTCGCAGGCGGCCGGGTTGGCTTCGCGCACGCGGCCCTCTTCGTCGATGACAATCACGCCACCGGGCAACAGTGACAGCAGGTTTTGCAGACGATTGGCCAGGCGTTCTTTCTCGGCCAACTCTTCCATGCGCTGGGCACTGACCACGGCCAGCTCGCCTTTAAGCTCGGACACCCGGGCTTCGAGCAAGCTGTAAGAGTCGGTCAATTGGCTGGACATCTGACTGAACTGCGAAAAGGCCTGTTCCAGGCCCTGGCGGCTTTGCTGTTCTACAGACGGAACAAGCCCCGCGATGGCAGAGCTGGAAGAATGTTGGGCGGCGTGGGGCATCATGCTCTCTCGCTTGGCTGACCGTCAGTTAAACGGAACGTTGCGAGGGCTGTAGCAATACCCGTGCCGAAAAAAATAACCTTATTTTTCAGTTAGTTGAAAAACAGGCGTCAATCATCCGCCTGTTCGTCACCTTCTTTGCGGCTCATGCCGTACTTGCGCATCTTCTCCACCAAGGTGGTTCGACGGATACGCAGGCGCTCGGCGGCACGGGCGACGATACCGTTGGCGTCGTCCAAAGCCTGTTGGATCAGGCCCTGTTCGAGGTTGCCGAGGTAGTCCTTCAAGTCCAGGCCTTCCGGCGGCAGCATGGCGGTGGAACCGAAGTCCGGGGTATGGCCGTTGATGGCCACCCGCTCTTCCATGTCAGTGCGCAGGCTGTCGACCAGTTGCTCGTCTTCGTCGTCGACGTAGCGGAATTTCTTCGGCAACTCGACCACGCCGATCACGCCGTAGGGGTGCATGATCGCCATGCGCTCCACCAGGTTGGCCAGCTCGCGCACGTTGCCCGGCCAGCCGTGGCGGCACAGGGACATGATCGCGGCGGAGTTGAAGCGGATCGAACCGCGCTTTTCGTGCTCCATGCGCGAGATCAGTTCGTTCATCAGCAGCGGAATGTCTTCCACGCGCTCACGCAACGGAGCCATTTCGATCGGGAACACGTTGAGGCGGTAGTACAGGTCTTCGCGGAAGCTGCCGACCTCAATCATGCTTTCAAGGTTCTTGTGGGTCGCCGCGATAATGCGCACATCGACGCTCTGGGTCTTGTTGCTGCCCACGCGCTCGAAGGTACGCTCCTGCAACACACGCAGCAGCTTGACCTGCATCGGCAGCGGCATGTCGCCGATTTCGTCGAGGAACAGCGTACCGCCGTTGGCCAATTCAAAACGCCCGGCACGGCTGGTGATCGCCCCGGTAAAGGCGCCCTTCTCGTGACCGAACAATTCGCTTTCGAGCAGTTCCGCCGGGATCGCCCCGCAGTTGACCGGCACGAACGGCCCGTCGCGGCGCTTGGAGTGATAGTGCAGATTGCGCGCAACCACTTCCTTGCCGGTGCCGGACTCGCCGAGGATCAGCACGCTGGCGTCGGTATCAGCCACTTGCTGCATCATCTGGCGCACGTGCTGGATGGCACGGCTGGTGCCGACCAGGCTGCGGAACAGGTTGGGTTCGCGGTGGCGGCCGCGCTCGCGGGCCTGGTCGTACATCTCGCGATAGACCTGGGCACGGTGCAGGGAATCCAGCAATTTGCTGTAGCTGGGGGGCATTTCCAGGGTGGAAAGCACCCGGCGGCGCTGGTCTTCGGGCAGTTCGACGGAAGAAATATCGCCGATTAGCAACACGGGAAGGAACTCATCCCAGGTTGACAGTGTCTTTAACAAGCCCAAAACAGCGCCAGGAGCGTTTACCGTCCCGATCAGCACACAAATGACTTCACGGCTCGATGACAATGAGCTGACCGCCTGCTGCCAGTCATGGCTGCCGCAGGGCAAATTTTCTTCGCCGAGAAAATTCAAAATCACCGCTAAATCGCGGCGGCGGACGCTATCGTCATCAATCAGCAGAATTTTGGTTTCACGCCACATGCAATAGCAACTTCCCTAGTAAAACTTCATGCCCCGAAGTGAGGGCAATCGAGGCGCCTGTAAGACTTTGTACCTTACTAGACGTCTGAAATCTGAAAACAGCACTAGTTAAGTCAAAAATGCTGGCACAGTCAAATATATGACGCACCGTTCGGACCAACTGAGCCCATTCAGCCGAACAGATGGTAAACCTTTGACGCGTTTTTAGCTTGGTTGATCTGCGACATCTCTTCGAAAATCGCCTGACGTTCGCCCGTCGTTACCTCAAGCAACTGCTGATAAACCGCCAGCAGGCTCTCAAGCTTTTCACGCAACGCATCCTCATCGACCGGCGCTTCACTGAGCACCTGCTCGATCACGTCGCGACAACCCATATCCAGTTCGCCGATAGCGTCCCAGTTACGGTCCGCCAGCGCGCCCATCAGCGCCTCACGGGTTTCATCAATGCGTTGCAATGCTTGGCTCATGACGTATTCCTCAAGGCCGACGGCCTTATTCTGCTGCGCCTTGTGGCGCGCCGATGGCATCCCAGCCTTCTTTTACGGTAATCATCAAACGAGCAACTTCGTCGATCATATCGGCGTCGTTGTGCAGGTTGGCTTCCATCAAACGGTTAGTCATGTACGCGTACAAACTCTCCAGTTGCTGGACGTAAGCCGGGTTGTCACTTTTTTCAGCATCCAAACCGTCACGCAGTCCGATCACGATATCGATCGCCTTACCAAGCATCAGACCCTTGGTCGCGATGTCGCCGCGCGCCAGCGCGCCTTTGGCCTGGGCCATGCGGTCGAGGCCGCCTTCCATCAGCATTTGCACCAGACGATGAGGGCTGGCTTCAGAGATCTGAGCATGGGAATTGACCTTCTGGTATTGGCGAAGGGCTCTCATGGGATTCATGTTTCTACCTCGTGACAGGCGACAGCGAAAAGGATTTCAGTAACCAATATGTCGACTGGGTCGCAAAAAGCTTTAGCGCCAGTCGTCCTCTGATACAAAAAGGCCAGGCAGGTTGCCTGGCCTTTTTTATTCACCTGGAATCAATTATTGGTCTTGGGGTTGTTCAACGCGTTAAGCGTGGTCATGACGCTGGTGCTTTGCTGGCGCAACTGGGCGACCAAGGTGTCCATGGCGTTGTACTTGTCGGACAGGCTTTTGGTCAGCAAGTCCATGCGCTCGTTCAAGGTTTCTTGCTGCTTGGACAGGTCTTTCAGGCTGTCAGACAGCGAGGTGGAACGCGTTGCCAGGACGCCCGTGGTTGCCTTGGCGAAGTCATCGGTCGCGCTTTTCATGCGCGCCAGCATGCCGTCCTTGCCGGTGAACATGCTGTTGATGTCGGCACCGTTGGTTTTAACCGCCGCATCCCACTTTTTGTCATCGATCGTGAGCAGACCGGTGGTGGAGCTGGTGCTGATACCAAATTGAGCCAAGGACTTGAATTGACCGGTCCCGGACAACTGGTTGAACTCGTTCCGAATTGCAGCCTGCAACGAACGCATGGTCGAGTCGCCCGTCAGGGCTGCCGGCGTGGTGCTACCGTCCAGGTTCTTGGTGACCTTGGTTTCGGCATTCATGGCCGATATCAACGCGTTGTAAGAGTCAAGAAAACCCTTTACACCGGACTTGAGCGCCGCATTGTTGGTGCTGACGGTGATCAACGTCGCGTTTTTGTCACCCGTCGTGCCGGTCTTGTAGGTGGAAACAGCGATTAACTTGATGTTCACACCACTGAGGGCACCTTCAATGTTGTTGGTCTTGGAGACAGACGCAACACCATCGATACTGTATTGCGCATCCTTGGGGTAATCGACAACAGTGGAACCCACGTCCAGCCCCGATGTACCCGAAAGCGTAAGGTCCGAGCCGGTGCCCATGGTGGTCGACGTCAGGATCAAGCGTGAACCATTGGAGTCGGTCTGGATGTTGGCACTCAACCCCGAGGTACCAAATTGAGTGTTGATCGAATCCCGCACCTGCTGCAAGGTCGCGCCAGGCGGAACGCTGACATCGTATGGCTTACCGGATTGAGTGATCGTCAACGTGGTCGCTTTGTCCGTGGAGTTGACCACGGTGGAGGTGCCACCAGCGAAGTTTTTGCTCGACAACTTCGACGCCTGGGCCAACTGGTCGACGATCAATCGAAAACTGCCGTTCGAGGCCGTATTGCTGGCCGTCATGGTCGCGGTCTTTTCATCCGAGGACGAACCGGTCAAACCGGTGAAGCTGCTGTCCTTGGTCATAGAGTCCAGCGCACCACGGAACGCATCCAGCGCTGCTTGAATCTTGCCGATCGAAGACAGCGTGGTGGTCGCCTTCTGGGACGCGGTATTGATCTGCGTCTGCTTGGGCACCTTTTCGGCGTCCACCAAGGACTTCACGATCGCTTGCGTATCGATGTTCGAACCGATACCACTTACCGTTGAACCCGCCATCATCTATCTCCTGTTCGGTGGCTGCCGTTATCTTGACTTATGACGCCTCAAGACCTCACAGCAACAAGTTTCATGCCAGCTCACGCCTTGTCGTCAAACAACACGTTGCTTGCGCTGGAAAGGCTCTGCGCCAGTTTCAATGCGGTTTCCGACGGAATCTGGCGAATCACTTCACCATTGTCGGTATTGATGACCTTGACCACCACACGGTGGGTAGAGTCATCAATGGAAAAATCCAGGCTGCGCTGGGCAGCCTGTACGAATTCGCGAATATCTGTGACTGCTTTCTCCAGGTCCGCGCGCTCAGGCTGCTTGCCAATGGCGGGTGTTTCCTGGACGTTGTTGACGCTTTTGTCGGCAACTACCGGTGCTGGAGTGCTTTGAGGCGCTACCGGCGGATAAGACTGGTTCAGCTTTACACTCATGTCCATGTCTAATCTCCTCTAAACCGAAAAAACGGAAGGGCACGTAGACGCGCCCTTCCGTTAGTTACCAAACGCTTGGATTACTGAAGCAGCTTCAGTACAGCGGATGGCAGCTGGTTAGCCTGCGACAGGATCGCGGTGGAAGCCGACTGCAGGGTTTGCTGCTTGGTCAGTTCGGCGGTTTCGGAAGCGAAGTCGACGTCCTGAACGGTGGAACGTGCAGCGGTGGAGTTCTTCTGAATGTTCTGCAGGTTGTCTGCAGTGGTCGTCAGACGGTTCTGGGTAGCACCCAGGCCCGAACGCACGCTGTCGATGGTGCCGATGGCCTTGTCGATAACCGACAGAGCGTTTTGAGCCATGTCAGCGCTGGTCACGTCAGTGTTGGCGATGGTGGTCTTGGTGGAAGCAGCGGTGGTGGCCGCAGCTGCGCCGAACAGACCGCCAACACCAGCGCCCGACAAGGAATAACCCTTGGAGGAGTCCAGCGATACCTGGCCGGTAGCAATCATCGCGGTGGTATCAGACAGAGCAGTGCCGGTGGCAGCGAATGCGCCAGAACCATCCTTGGCTTTCATGGTGATGGCGGCAGCGCTGGTAGCACCAGCTGCAACAGCACCAAACTCAATGTTCTCACCGGTGTCGGACTTGACCGAAAGCGTTTTCTTGGATTCGTCGAAGTTAACACTGATACCCAACTTGGCGGCGTTGGATTTCAATTGATCAGCCAAGCCAGCCTGACTTGTTACACCTGTCATGGTGACAGTCTGACCATTGACGGTCATCGAAAAGGTTGCGGCTGCAGCAGGTGTAGCACCAGTAAACGCAGCAGCATCAACGTCAAGCTGAACTTCGGTGCTTGCGGTAGCAGTCAAGCCGCCAATTGCACCATTCATTTTGCTGGCAATGCTTTGTGCAGAAGCGCCGACCGGAACAGCAATCGGGCTGCTCACTTGGCCGTTACCGGTCACAGTGATGGTACCGGCTGCGCTGCCGATACCGGTAGCGCTAGGAGTGATCGCTACGCTCTTGATCTGCTGCGAACCAATGTTGTTGGCTGCAACGTTTTCCAGGCTCAGGTTGATGGTTTCGTTGGCGTTGGCGCCAACCTGGATAGCTTTGGTACCGTACGAACCGTCCAGCAGCTTCTGGCCACCGAAAGTAGTGGTTTGCGAGATACGGGTCAGTTCCGAAGTCAGAGCCTGGTATTCGTCGTTGTTCGACTTACGGTCGTCAGCGCTCAGGGAACCAGTAGCCGAGGACAGAGCCAGGGTACGCATTTTTTGCAGGATGTCGGTCGAAGCCTGCATCGCGCCTTCAGCGGTCTGAGCGATGGAGATACCATCGTTCACGTTTTTGACTGCTTGGCCCAGGCCGTTGATTTGGCTGGTCAGGCGGTTAGCGATCTGCAGGCCGGCAGCGTCGTCTTTAGCGCTGTTGATACGCAGGCCGGAAGACAGGCGCTGCATGGAAGTGGCCAGGGCGCCGCCAGCTTTGTTCAGGTTGCCCTGAGTAGTGATGGAAGCAATGTTGGTGTTTACTGTTAAAGCCATGACGAAATCCTCGTTGGATGGATACTGCGGCTTCCGGCCCTGGCAACCGCCGGGTGTGGCCTGAGAACCTACGTAATAGTTATCGTCGTGGTAGCCGGTTGCTTGAGGATTTTTTTGAATTTTTTTACTGGCGCCGTGCCACCCTTTGCAATTCAAGGGTTTACGCAGGCCCGAAACGCCGATTTCATTGGGTTTTCTGGCGCCAAATAAAAAACGCCGAGGGTCATTCGACCCTCGGCGTTTTTTTGTTGAAGCTATCAAGGCATCAAGGGCGATAGAGAATCGCCGAACCCCACGACAGGCCCACACCAAAACCGCTGATGGCCACGCGTTTCCAGGTGGCGTCCATCACGTGCTTTTCCAGCAGCAATGGAATACTCGACGACACGGTGTTGCCGGTCTCGACCATGTCCTTGATGAACTTGTCCACCGGTGCATCTTCAAAACGACGCGCCACAGCGTCGACAATGGCTGCACTGCCCTGGTGAATGCAGAAGGCATCAATCTCATCAGCCTTCAGGTCCGACTCATTGAGCAACTCATGCAGGTGAGCCGGCACCTTGAGCAAAGCGAAGTTGAACACCTGACGACCGTTCATGAAGAACACGCCGTCACTGACCTTCAGGTGCGGTGCACCGGAACCGTCGGTGCCGAACTTCGACTTGCCCAGCAACCACGGTGCGTCTTCGCCCATCCAGGTGGCGGTGGCGGCATCGCCGAACAGCATGGTGGTGTTGCGGTCTTCCGGGTCGACGATCTTCGAATACGGGTCGGCGGTGATCAGCAGGCCGTTTTTCAGGCCGGCGGCTTCCATGAAGCCTTTCATCGCGTAGATGCCGTAGACGTAGCCGGAGCAGCCCAGGGAGATATCAAAGGCTGCCACGTGGGTCGGCAGGCCGAGTTTGTCCTGGACGATGGCAGCCGTGTGCGGCAGCCCTTCTTCATCGCCGTTCTGGGTGACGACGATCAGCGCGTCGATGGACTCGCGCTTCAGATCCGGGTTATTGGCAAACAAAGCGTTGACCGCCTCGACACACAGATCGGAGGTTTCCTGCGCGGCTTCCTTGCGCGGCAGGAACGCCGAACCGATCTTGCCAATGATGAACTCTTCATCCTTGGCGAATTTGGCACCCTGGGCGTAGTTATCGATCCCGTCTGCCGGCACGTAACTGGCGATGCTTTTTATGCCAATCATTGTGGCTTCCCAATACTAAATAGCTGGAGAACACCCCTTGGACTACGCCCGGAGTGCTGACAATAAAGGGGATAACCCCATAAAAATCTCGCTGAAAGCCGCCTCGCAAGGACCCTGTGACGACTTATCCTTTTCATACGATACAGTGAAGATGCGCTTTATGACTCACAGGTCACTCAATTTTGTGTGCTTTGTGCAAAACCTTCAAACAATTAAGCCCCAGAAACGACAACGGCCCGCCCTGTTTCCAGAGCGGGCCGCTTGACGTAAAGCCACTTACATCTTGTTGAAAAGGCTCAATTGCGAGATTTTCACGAAGGCCAGTTGCGACGCTTCCAGCATGGTCTGCTGCAGCGTCAGGTTGATCGCCGCCTCACCCATGTCGATGTTCGCCAGGGCGCTCATCGTGGATTTGTTGGCCAGGCCGACACTTTCGTTTTCGCTGGACTGCACGGTGAGCGCGTTCTGCCGCGCACCGATGGAGCCACGCACGTTGTCCACCTGGTCCGACGAACTGGTCAGGTTGCTGACGGCGGCGTTCAGGGCATCCTGCAGTTTCACCCGCGCGCCAGGAATACCATCGGCCGGTTGCTCAAGGGCCTTGCGCAACTGGCTCAAGGTGTCGAGGGCGCTTTGGGTCTTTTGGGTGCTGGCGCCGACCGCGAACTGATCGCCCACATCAGGTGTGCCGCTCAGACCAAAGGTCACACCGGCCACAGTGATCGAGTTCGGCGTGGTGGTGGTGTCGATGACGCCCGAATCAATCGGCTTGCTGTTGGCGCTATAGGGCTGTGCAAACACCTGGAAGGCCGACGAGTCAGTGTCACTGAACTTGATCAGCACACCGCTGTTGGCAGGAAAGGTGCTGGCATATTTAGCGGGGTTACTGACCGTGGCATTCGTCAACTGCGTAGGCGACGTATTGCTTGCGGTGCGGGAGACGTTAAAGCTGTCCGGCTTGGCAGCCAGGGTGAACTCACGGCCTTTGACCATGGCATCGGCATCAGGCCCGGTGGCCTTATCGGTGAGGTCGACGGTGATATCGAACTTGACCCCGCGCACATTGATGCTGGCGCTGCCTTCCTTGGTGGAGTCGAACGTACCATTACCGGGAAGTTGCGAGGTAATGTCGTTGTTGTTCTTGTCTGTCACCACGTACTGGGTGCTGCTGGTGAAGGTCACCTTGTACGGCTGGCCGTCGGCGAATGACTTGTTGTAGTCGACGCTCGACGTCACCAGACCGGCCGAAATGGCGACTTTATGGTCATCCACCTGCGACGGCGTCGTTGCCGGCGGCACGGGCGCGGGCGTGGTGTACTTGGCCTGGGTACGGCTGTTGTTGGCCGCGCCTTCCAGAATAGTCTTGCCCGTGTCGCCCGTGCGCACGGTCAACGTCTCGGACACCTGCAAGCTCAGCTCGTTTTCGTCGCCCTGATAATTGTAGGTGCCGTCAATGTTGCGCGAGTACGGCGGCGTATCAGTCTTGGAGCCGGAGAACAGGTAGTTGCCCGCCGCATCCTTGCTGTTGAGCAAGCCAAGTAGTTGGTCTTCCAGAGCACCTACTTCGACCGAGATGGATTTGCGGTCGGCATCACTGGTCACGCCACCGGCCTTCAACGCTAATTGGCTGGCGGCCTGGATCGTTGCGCTGATCGCCGTCAGCACGCTTTCTTCGTTGGTCAGCGAACTCTGGATATTGGAAATATTGCCGCTGAACTGCGCCAGCATGTCTTTCTGCTGCTGCAGCATCAGCAAACGCTGCGCCGCCACCGGGTCGTCCCCAGCCGTTTGCACGCGCACGCCGGAACTCGCCTGCTGCTGAGCCTGCACCACGCCGGAATAGTTGTTCTGGTACTTGGCGGCACTGGTATCGAAATACTGCTGTGTAGAAATGCGCATCGTCCCAGACTCCCTTAAAGACTATTGATCAGCGTGCTGAAGGTTTCTTGCGCAGCCTTAATGATCTGCGACGACGCCGTGTAGTACTGCTGGAACTTGATCATGTCGCCCGCCTCTTCGTCCAGGTTGACCTGGGACACGGAGTTGCGCGCATTTTTGTTGGCCGTCAACAACGCGTTGGTGGCGGTCGTGTCCGTGGTGGCCGCTGCTGCCTTGGCGCCGACCGTCGAGACCAACTTGCTGTTGGCTCCGACCAAGCTGGTGCCGCCGGTGCCATCGGCAGCCACGCCTACGGTTGCCTTGGTTTGCAGGTTCAGCAGTTCCTGGGCATTGCGGTTGTCGGACTTGCCACTGGCATTGAACGAAAAGGTGGTGCTGTCACCATCGGTCGGTGAGCCAGCCACCGAGGTATCAAAGCTGAAGGTCTTGGCAGGCACCACCAGGGCGCCGCTGGCATCGCGCATCGGTACGTTGATGCTGATCTTGTTGGCCTGCCCCGGAATAATGGTGCCGGTGCCGATCGGATCGCCCTTGGCGTCGTTGATCGTGTAGGACTGAGTGCCGTCGGCCGCAGGCTTGCCGAATACCATCTTCACCGGCATCGAGTTTTCAATACCGACGCGCAGTTGCGCGGTATTGGCGCCCCCCTGGAGATCCAGCGGCACGGTCAAGGTCGGCGGCGTGAAGGTGCCGGTGCCCTGGTTGGTTTTGCTGGCTTCGCCTTTGAGCGGTGCGGCAAAAGCAATCTTGCTCGGGTCGGTGAGGACTGTACCGATATCCTTGGCGCCGCTGGCGGTCGGGCTGACCTTGAAGCTGTCACCCGCCTGCATCGGGCCGTTCTTGAGCGCCAGGGTGAAGCCGTCGATCACCGCAGGCGGTGTGGCGGCGATATCAAAGGTACCCATGGCTTTGCCATCGGAGCGCTGCACCGTCACCTTGTTTAGATCGGTCGGATCGTTGAAGGTGACCTTGTAATCGTAGTTGGTCAGCTTGCTGGTGTCCTTGATCGTCACACCCAGGCTTCCTGCACCCTGGTTGCCTTGACCGGCCACACTGCGCAAAGCGACCGCCGCCGCGCTGTTGATGTCTTTGAACATCGACGCGCCGAACTCGCCGTTCAGGTCGATGCCCTGCCCCAGCTGGCTGTTGATGGTATCGGCCGTGACGATGGCGATGCGCCCCAGGTCATTGATGGCCGGCATCAACACATCACTGCGATAGCGCAGCAGGCCGCCAATACTGCCACCACTGATCACATTGCCGATATCCACCGCCGTGTTGCCGGGCATGTTCATCTGAATGGTGTACTGGCTCGGATCGTCCTTGCCAGGCACTGCAGAAATCGAGTTGGACTGATCGCCTAGCACCAAGGATTGACCCGTGCCGGTGCTGACACTGAACACACCGTTCTTCTCGGTGGCAGTCACGCCGATCAACTCATTGAGCGAGCGTACCGCCTCGGCACGCGCGTCCAGCAGGTTGGCTGGCGTGGTATTCGACGCTCCCTGTACCTGATTGATCTGCTTATTGAGGGAAGCAATCGACGAGGTCAGTTGGTTGACCTGATCAGCCATTGAGGTCAACTGGCTGTTGATGGTTTCTTTCTGCTGGCTCAACTGGTTGGAGATCGAGTTGAAGCGGTTGCTTAAGGTCTGGGCGCTAGTGAGCAGAATCTGGCGGGCCGACGTATCACTCGGGTTGGCCGAAGCGGTCTGAGCCGCCGCGAAGAAAGCGCTGAGCACGGAGGACATGCCGGTGGTCTTGTCCGACAGCGTCTTGTCAACGGCGCTGACCTGATCCAGATAAGCCTTGGCATCGCTGTTGAGCGAGGTGCTGTTCTGGTAAGCCGCGTCAAGGAACTCGTTATACACCCGGCGCACATCAGCCAGAGTGGTGCCACTGCCGATGAACACACCGCCGAACTGGTTGGCAGCGTTGGCGTTCTGAGTAGTCTGCTGCCGTGAGTAGCCCGCTGTGTTGGCGTTGGCAATGTTGTTACTCAAGACCGACAACGCTCCTTGAGAGGCGTTTAGCCCTGACATCCCGATACTGAGCAAACTCATGGTTCAGACCTTATAAATGTGTGGTTGCGCCAGCGGCAGCGTAGTTCTGGTAACTGTCCATCGTTTTGGCGATCTGCGAAATCTTGCTGGCATAGGCCGGGTCGGTGGCGTAACCGGCTTTTTGCAACTCGCGAACAAACTGTTCCGGGTTGTCGGCCGACTTCACAACTTCTTTATAGCGATCATTGCTTTGCAGCAAGGTCACCAGGTCGTGGAAGCTGTCCTGGTACGAGCTGTAGGAACGGAACTGCGCCGTCTCCTTGACCATCGCCCCATCGCGAAACTCGCTGGTGATCGCGCGGGCCTGGCCGCCCTGCCAACTCTGGCCAGCCTTGATGCCGAACAGGTTGTGGCTGCTGCTGCCATCCTCTGCGCGCATCACCGATTTACCCCAACCGGTTTCCAGGGCAGCCTGGGCCACCAGGTACTTCGGATCGACACCAATGCGCGCGGCAGCCGCCTTGGCCATCGGCAACATGGTGGCGACGAATTCGTCCTGCGAACTGAAGGCTTTCTTCGCCGGCGCCAACGGTGGCTGGGCCACGGCGCGGCCGTAGACCTGCATGCGCCCGCTCGGCACGGCAAACGTGCGCGCGGTGCTGTTGACCACGTTGTCGTCGGCCGCGCTGTTACGCAGCGGTGCGCTTTTGGCATCGATCGCGACTGGCGCGTTCGGCACGATGCCGGCGAGTAGGCGATCGGTCAGCTTGCTTGGCAAGGCAATACGGCGCTGATTCATCAGCTCCATGTCATTGCTGTGGGAGGCCACGGCGCCGGCCTGTGGCTCCGCCACGCGGTAAGCCCACAGCGGGCGCTGGCCATTGGAGCGGCCCAACGGACCTACGGCCTGGGTACCCGCCGCAATCTCCGTCGGCACATCAACTTTCTTCACAGCTTCGGCAGCCGCCGGGCCTTGCAACGTGGCGGCCTGGGCCTCCACCGGTTTGTTCTTCTGCATCTGGCGCATCAGCACGTCAGCCAGGCCGATACCACCGCCTTCGCGGGACATCGAGACCGCCAGTTGCTGGTCGTACATTTCCTGGTACTGCTTGGCGGCCGGCGTGTTCATCGGGTTGTCCTTGCCCAGCGCCTCGGTGGCCGAACGCATGGACTTGAGCATCTCGCTCAAAAACAGCGACTCGAACTCCTGCGCGACCTTGCGCATGTTGCCTTCGCTGTTTTTGTCGTCGCCGACCTTGAGCTGGTTAAGCCGGTTCAAGTCGGAATAAGACCCCGAGTCCGCCGTGCTGCTGATACCGCTCTTGCGCATATCCATGGCCATGGCCTCAGATCACGATCAGGTCGGCTTGCAAGGCGCCGGCCTGTTTCAGCGCTTCAAGGATCGCCATCAAGTCGCCGGGCGCTGCGCCCACCTGGTTCACCGCACGGACAATCTCATCCAGGGTGGTGCCGGGGCCGAACTTGAACATCGGCTTGGCTTCTTGCTGAGCATTGACGCGCGAACGTGGCACCACCGCCGTCTGGCCGTTGGACAAAGGCCCTGGCTGGCTGACGATCGGATCTTCGGTGATGGTCACGGTCAGGCTGCCGTGGGTCACCGCTGCCGGCGACACCTTGACGTTCTGGCCGATCACGATGGTGCCGGTACGCGAGTTGATGATGACTTTGGCCACGGCCTGGCCTGGGTCGACTTCCAGGTTTTCCAGGATCGACAAATAGTCGACACGCTGGCTTGGATCCAGCGGCGCAGTCACACGGATCGAGCCGCCGTCGATGGCCTGGGCCACGCCTGGGCCGAGCATGTCGTTGATCTTGTCGACCACGCGCTTGGCGGTGGTGAAGTCGGAGCGGTTGAGGTTCAGGGTCAGGCTGTTGCCTTGGTTGAAACCGCTCGGCACGGTGCGTTCAACCGTGGCGCCACCCGGAATACGACCGGCCGATGGCACGTTGACGGTGATCTTCGACCCGTCGCGACCTTCGGCGTCAAACCCGCCCACCACCAGGTTGCCCTGGGCGATGGCGTAGACGTTGCCGTCAATACCTTTGAGCGGCGTCATCAGCAAGGTGCCGCCACGCAGGCTTTTCGAGTTACCGATGGACGACACGGTGATGTCCACCACTTGGCCCGGCTTGGAGAACGCCGGCAAGTCAGCACTGATCGACACGGCCGCGACGTTTTTCAACTGCACGTTGCCCGATCCCGCCGGCACCTTGATGCCGAACTGCGAGAGCATGTTATTGAAGGTCTGCAGGGTGAACGGGGTCTGCGTGGTCTGGTCACCCGTACCGTTGAGCCCCACCACCAGGCCGTAGCCGATCAACTGGTTGGAACGCACGCCGGAGATGCTGGCGATGTCCTTCAGGCGTTCGGCCTGGGCGACAGCGCTCAAGGAAAGCAGGAGTGCGGCCGCCATCAGCTGTTTGAAGTTCAAAGTGGCCACCTAGAAAGGGAACAGCGGGCTAAGGAAGAAACGGTCGAACCAGCCCGGCTGGCTCGCATCGGCAAAGGCGCCCGTGCCGGAATAAGTGATGCGTGCATCGGCAATCCGCGTGGACGGCACGGTGTTGTCGGTGGAGATGTCATCGGCACGGACCATGCCGGCAATGCGCACCAGCTCGTCGCCGGTGTTGAGGGTCATCCACTTTTCACCGCGTACGGCGATGATGCCGTTGGGCAGTACATCGGCCACGGTCACGGTGATCGAACCGGTCAGGCTGTTGCCCTGCCCCGCTGCACTCTTGCCGTTGGTGGCACGGTCGCCACTGTAGCCGGCGCTGAGGCTCAGGTCGCCATCACCCAATGGGTTGTTGACGTTGGGCACAGCGCCGAACAACGACGTCAGACCGATACCAGCCTTGCTGGTCTTGCCGACTTGAGAGTTGGCGTTCTTGCTGGCCTGGGTGCGCTCGTTCAGGGTGATGGTGATGATGTCACCGACCCGGAACGCCTTGCGGTCGCTGTACAGGTTCTGTTCGAAGCCGGCCTGATAGATCGAACCATTGTTGGCAGCCGCCGGCAACGGCGTACGTGGCAACACCGGCGCGTAGTACGGGTCATTGGGTTTTGGCGTCGGGGCGACACAGCCCGCGAGCACGGCAATCCCACTCAATGCCAGAACGGAAACATAGCGATTCATGACCCTTACCTCACGGTGTTGCAGGCGCCCTCAAGAGCGCCCCATAGACTTGATTACAGATTCTGCGTTACGAACGAAAGCATCTGGTCGGCGGTGGAAATCACCTTGGAGTTCATCTCGTAGGCGCGCTGGGTGGTGATCATGTTGACCATCTCCTCAACCGTGCTCACGTTGGACGTTTCCAGGGTGCTTTGCAGCGTCGTGCCGAAACCGTTCAAGCCAGGCGTACCGATTTGCGGCGCGCCGCTGGAGGCGGTTTCCAGGAACAGGTTGTTACCCATGGCTTGCAGGCCGGCCGGGTTGATGAAGTCGGCGGTCTGCAGGTTGCCGATCACTTGCGACGCCGGGTTGCCGGCCACGGTGATGGACACAGTGCCGTCGTTGCCGACGGTGAACGTCTTGGCGTCAGCAGGAACAACCACGGCCGGCTCCAGGGCGAAACCGTTGGCGGTGACGATCTGGCCGTTGGAGTCCAGATGGAAAGTACCGTCACGGGTGTAGGAAGTCGTGCCGTCCGGCTGCAGGATCTGGAAGAAACCACGGCCGTTGATGGCCATGTCCAGCGGCTGGCCGGTCTGCTGCAGGTTACCGGCGCTGAAGTTCTTCTGGGTGCCGACGATCTGCACACCGGTACCCAATTGCAGGCCCGACGGCAGTTCGCTGTCCTGGGTCGACTGGGCGCCTGGTTGCTTCTTGATCTGATAAAGCAAGTCCTGGAACTCGGCGCGGTCACGTTTGAAACCCGTGGTCGACACGTTGGCCAGGTTGTTGGAAATGGTGGTCAGGTTGGTGTCCTGGGCGGACAGACCTGTTTTGGCAACCCATAGAGCCGGAAGCATGCTGTTCTCCTTCGTGCGCCTGTTTGTTGGCGCTGCGCTGCGAAATTAGTCGTGGTTCAGTGACGCGGCTATCAGCTCATCTGCATGACGCGAGTCATGGCCTGATCGTCTTCCTTGGCGCTGTTCATCATCTTGATGTGCAGCTCGAACTGTTTGGAAAGCGCCAGCACCGCGGTCATTTCTTCCACGGCATTGACGTTGCTCGCCTGCAGGAAACCCGAGGTCAGCTTGACGTTCGCGTCGGCTTGGGCTGGCTGGCCATCCTTGGTGTGGATGGTGCCGTCCAGGCCTTTATTCATGTTCTTCAGGTCAGGCTGGACCAGCTTGATGCGGTCCACTTCAGCCATCACCCGCGGGCCCTCGCCCATGGCACGGATACTGATGGTGCCGTCGGAACCCACTTCGATCTTCTGCTGCGGCGGCACGGCAATCGGACCACCGTTACCCATGATCGGCATACCGTTGCCGGCGCGCAGCACGCCCAATGCATCGACGTTCATGCTCGCGCTGCGCACGTAAGCTTCGCCGCCGTCCGGAGTCTGCACGGCCATCCAGCCATCGCCATTGACGGCAACGTCCAGGTCACGGCCGGTCTCGATCATGGCGCCGGGGGTGAAGTCAGTGGCTGGGCGTTCGGTCATGGCAAACGCCCGCGCCGGAAAGCTGTCACCGAACACCGGCATCGAACGCGCCTGCTCCAGGTCACGTTGGAAACCATTGGTGGAAATGTTCGCCAGGTTGTTGGCATGGGCCTTCTGCGCCAGAGCATTCTGGCTGGCGCCGGTCATTGCCACATAAAGGTACTTGTCCACGCTCTTTCCTCTTTCTGACGGACGCTTGCCGCCCACCGCTGTACTGATGAGGCTTAAGCAATTTGCGAACCAACTTTTAAAAAGACGATGAAGTGCAGGCGGGGCGGGGGTTTGCGCTGAGGTGTGATGATTTCGTGATTGGGCGCGAGTCGAAAAAACGGCGGACTACTGCCGCTAACGGCAAACCCCGGTCGTATTAGCGACAAAGATCAAATGTGTGTCGACCTAGGAGTGTCAGACAATCACTTGTCAGCCTTGAGAATTTCGTAATCACGCAACTTATTGGCGATGGTGGTGTGGGACACCCCCAGGCGCTTGCCCAACTGTCGGCTGCTGGAATGCTCGGCGTACAAGGCTTCCAACACCGCCTTCTCGAAGCGGCCGACGATGTCCTCCAGGCCGCCCTCCAAGGAAAAATCGCCAAGCGGCTGACGCACGCCATAATCCGGCAAGCGGATATGCTCGACCTTCACCGTCCCGCCCTCGCACAACGACACCGCCTGGAACAGCACGTTTTCCAGTTGCCGCACATTGCCTGGCCAGTGGTAGTGGCTCAGGCGATCCATCGCAGCCGGCGCCAGCTTCGGCAGGGGGCAGCCGATCTGCCGGCTGGCCTGGTCGAGAAAGTGATCCACCAAGGGCGCCAGCCCGTCGAGGCATTCGCGCAGGGGCGGGATATGCAGGGACAACACATTGAGGCGGTGGTAGAGGTCCTGACGGAATTCGCCACGGGCGCACAGCTCGGACAAGTCCACCTGCGTGGCGCAGATCACGCGCACGTCCAGGTAGACCTCTTCATCGCTGCCTACGCGACGGAAGCAACCGTCCTGCAGGAAGCGCAGCAATTTCACCTGCAAGCGTGCGCTCATTTCTCCGACACCATCGAGAAACAACGTCCCCCCCGCCGTCAGCTCCAACAGCCCCAACTTGCCTTCGGCGCGTGCGCCTTCGAACGCGCCGGGGCCGTAGCCGAACAGCTCGGTCTCGGCCATCGACTCGGGCAGGCCCGCGCAGTTGAGCGCCATCAACGGCGATTGCCCACGTGGGCTGGCTAAGTGACAGGCACGCGCCAGCAGTTCCTTGCCAGTGCCGGTTTCGCCTTCTATTAATAGAGGCGCATCCAGCGGCGCCATGCGTCGGGCTTCGCGTACCACGGCGGCCATGACCTTGGAGCTTTGGAAGATGCTGTCAAAGCCGCGCAGTTCCTGCTTGCGCACGTTGTAGATGCGCTCACCGACGCGGTCAGCGCGGTGCAGGGTCAGCACGGCACCGGCCATGGCTTCGCTGTCGTCATGTTCGGAGGATTGCAGCGGCGCGATATCCGCCAGGAACACGTCGCCCTTGACCTTGACCCGCAGGCCGTTGATCCGCGATTTGCTGGCGCGGACCAGTTCGGGCAGATCAAAGTCCTCGGCGTAGCGCGACAGCGGAATCCCCGGCACCTCGTCCACACGCACCCCGAGCAACTGCGCCGCCGCACGGTTGGCGGCGACGATCGAGCCGCCCATATCGATGGACAACACCGGAAACTCCAAGGCACCAAGCAGCGCATTGAGCTCCATATGCCGACGCTCGCTGGGCATCAGCCCTACCCTTTTGACACCAAATACCCCGGCAATCGCCTCGAACTGCGGGCGCAACGCCTGGAATTGCATGTTCACCAAGTTCGGGCAAAACAGGTAGATGGCATTACCATGCTCACCGCCCACCTCGCCCTTGGCGACGTTGACGCCATACTCCACAAGCAGGTTGAGGATGTCCCGCAGGATGCCGATGCGGTTCTGGCAGTGCACTTTGATACGCATGAAGAGGCCCGAAAAGTGGGGAGGCGCCGCGTGTTTTTGTCGCTGGGCGCAGATAGTCGTCAAGATTATGTGACAGCCTGCGGGCTTTTCACAGCCCAGCACAACGGCCAACCCCACAAGCGTAACGAATACTTTACGAAAAGCGGTAACTTTTCCTACCTGTGGCCGCTTTAAACAGATGGAATCTGGCCGCGCACGGGGTATCAATAAGCTCATCGCAGGACATAACAAGAACGAATGCCTAGCAGGAGAGCCGTATGAAGCAGACGCAATACGTGGCCCGCGAGCCCGATGCGCAAGGTTTTATCCACTACTCGCAGGAAGAACATGCGGTGTGGAACACCCTGATCACTCGCCAGTTGAAAGTGATCGAGGGTCGCGCCTGCCAGGAATACCTGGATGGCATCGACAAGCTCGGCCTGCCCCACGATCGTATTCCGCAACTGGGTGAAATCAACAAGGTGCTGGCCGAGACCACTGGTTGGCAGGTCGCCCGTGTGCCGGCGCTGATCCCCTTCCAGACGTTCTTCGAATTACTCGCCAGCAAACAGTTTCCGGTGGCGACATTTATCCGCACCCGCGAAGAACTGGACTATCTGCAAGAGCCGGACATTTTTCACGAGATCTTCGGCCACTGCCCGCTGCTGACCAACCCTTGGTTTGCTGAATTCACCCACACCTACGGCAAGCTCGGCCTGGCGGCCACCAAGGAGCAACGGGTGTACCTGGCGCGCCTGTACTGGATGACCATCGAGTTCGGCCTGGTGGACACGCCCGAAGGTCGACGCATCTACGGTGGCGGCATTCTGTCGTCGCCCAAGGAGACGGTGTACAGCCTGTCGTCCGAGCCCGAGCATCAAGTGTTCGACCCGCTGGAAGCGATGCGCACGCCGTATCGCATCGACATTCTGCAACCGCTGTATTTCGTGCTGCCTGACCTCAAGCGCCTGTTTGAAGTGGCGCAGGAGGACATCATGGGCATGGTGGAGCGTGGCATGCAGTTGGGTCTGCACGCACCGAAGTTTCCGCCCAAGCCCAAGGCGGCGTGAACCTTACATCTTGAGGCCAGGTGAGTCTGTTCCCTGGCCGCGCGTTGCTTTAGGGTGACGCTACTGATCTTCAAACACTCGAATTCAGGACACCACCATGACCACGTTGAACCAAGCCCATTGCGAAGCCTGCCGCGCCGATGCCCCACAAGTCAGCGATGAAGAATTGCCGGTGCTGCTCAAGCAGATCCCCGACTGGAACATCGAAGTCCGCGACGGCGTGATGCAACTGGAAAAGGTTTTCCTGTTCAAGAACTTCAAATTCGCCCTGGCCTTTACCAACGCCATGGGTGAAATCTCCGAAGCAGAAGGCCATCACCCGGGCCTGCTCACCGAATGGGGCAAAGTCACCGTGACCTGGTGGAGCCACTCCATCAAAGGCCTGCACCGCAACGACTTCATCATGGCCGCGCGCACCGACGAAGTGGCCAAGGACGCCGAGGGCCGCAAGTAATGCATTTCGATGCCATTGGCCGCGTGCCCGGCGACCCGATCCTCGGGCTGATGGACCTGTACGCCCACGACACCAACCCGAACAAATTCGACCTGGGCGTGGGCGTCTATAAGGACGATCAGGGCCTGACGCCGATTCCGCACTCGGTCAAGTTGGCCGAGCAGCGCCTGGTGGACACGCAAACCACCAAGACCTACATCGGCGGCCACGGTAATGCGGCCTTCGGCACGCTGATCTGCGAGCTGGTGCTCGGTGCCGATTCGGCATTGATTCGCGAGCGCCGCGCCGGCGCCACCCAGACCCCAGGCGGCACTGGCGCCCTGCGCCTGAGCGCCGACTTCATTGCGCACAACCTGCCGGGCCGTGGCGTGTGGCTGAGCAATCCGACCTGGCCGATCCACGAAACTATCTTTGCCAAGGCTGGCATTCCAGTCAGTCATTACCCGTACGTGGGCGCTGACAACCGCCTGGACGTGGCGGCGATGCTCGCCACCTTGTCCACAGTGCCCAAGGGCGATGTCGTGCTGCTGCACGCCTGCTGCCACAACCCGACGGGTTTCGACCTGTCCCAGGACGATTGGCGCCAGGTACTGCAGATCGTGCGCGAGCGCCAGCTGCTGCCGCTGATCGACTTCGCCTACCAGGGCTTTGGCGACGGCTTGGAGCAGGATGCTTGGGCGGTGCGGCTGTTTGCGGCGGAGCTGCCGGAAGTGCTGGTGACCAGTTCGTGCTCGAAGAACTTCGGCTTGTACAGCGACCGCGTCGGCGCGTTGATCGTGTGTGCGGCGGATGCCGAGAAGCTGACGGATGTACGCAGCCAGCTTGCCAACACGGCGCGTAACCTGTGGTCGACGCCGCCGGACCATGGTGCTGCGGTGGTGGCGACCATCCTGGGTGATGCCGAGCTGAAAAAGCGGTGGAGCGACGAGGTTGAAGCCATGCGTTCGCGAATCGCCCACCTGCGTTCGGGGCTGGTGGAGGCGTTGGCGCCACACGGCTTGTCGGCGCGGTTCGCGCATATCGGGGCGCAGCGCGGGATGTTTTCCTACACCGGCTTGAGTGCCGAACAGGTGAAGCAACTGCGCGAGAAACACAGCGTGTATATGGTGAGTTCGGGACGGGCCAACGTGGCCGGCATCGATGCGACACGCCTGACATTGCTGGCCAAAGCCATCGCCGACGTTTCCAACTGAAGAAACCGGGACCCCATATGGGAGCTGGCTTGCCATCTCCCACATTGCTTGGCTGTGATAATCCTCTAGCCCGCAACCATCTCAGCTTTTAGCAGTGCTGCTTTCGCTTGCGCATCCGCCAACCGATACAACTCGATACTCCCATCCCAGTGCTCGATCAACGCCGTGCACGACTCCACCCAATCCCCACAATTGAGGTAATCCACCTCGCCCACCTTGCGAATCTCCGCATGGTGGATATGCCCGCAGACCACGCCGTGCAGCTCACGCTTGGTCACTTCATGGGCGATGGCTTCTTCGAAATCGCTGATGAAGTTCACCGCCGTCTTGACCTTGTGCTTGAGGTACGCAGACAGCGACCAATAGCCATAGCCATAGCGCGCACGCCAGTGGTTCAGCCAGCGGTTCAGCGTGAGGGTGAACTCGTAAGCCGAGTCACCAAGGAACGCCAGCCAGCGGTGGTAACGGGTGATCACGTCAAACTGATCGCCATGAATCACTAACAGATGCCGGCCATCGGCAGTCACGTGTACCGCTTCGTCCACCAACTGGATGTTGCCCAGGATCAGCTTGGAATAACGACGCAGGAATTCGTCATGGTTGCCGGTGACGTAGATCACTTCGGTACCGCGCTTGGCCATGGTCAGCAGGCGGCGGATCACGTTGGTGTGGGCCTGGGGCCAATACATGCCGCCACGCAGTTTCCAGCCGTCGATGATGTCACCGACCAGGTAGACCTTGTCGGCGTGATAACCCTTGAGGAACTGCGACAAATGTTCGGCCTGGCAATCCCGGGTGCCCAGGTGCACATCGGAAATCCACAGGGTACGAACCCGTTGCTTGCGGCTGGGCTTGGCGAACTCGGCACTGGTCATGGGCATCCCTCGACGGTGTTTTCGCGAGCTTGCACCCTGGCGATTAATAGCCCATGACAACGATGCGTCAGTCTGATGACAGCGCTCAGTGCCCGCAAAGCGTTGTAGACTGCCCGCTTGCCGCCCAGGAGACCGCAATGGGACCCGCCCTCACCCTACGCCACTACGTCGAAGCGCCCCTCGCCCACAGCCATGACCATGCGCAATTGGTGTTCGGCCTGTCCGGGCATCTGGACCTGGAAGTGAACGGCCGTGGCAGCCAGGTGCGCGAAAGCAGCGTGATGGTGCTGCCCTTCTCCGCCCACCATGCGTGCTGCAGTCGCGATGGCAGCCGCTGCCTGGTGCTGGATGTGCCCACCGAGCACTGGGTGCTGCAATCGCTGGGGGAACACGCCGATGCCAGTCGCCGCCTGCTGGATCAACCGGCGCGGCTGACCCTGGACTCACGGCAGCACCAACTGGTGCAATGGCTGGCGCACAGCCCGGTGCATGACCCGCTGATCGTCCAGCAAGGTGCGATCCTGCTACTGGCCAGTCTCAACCATCCGCCAGCCCAACCGGCGCTGGGCCGGCGTTTGCCGTACGCGGCGTTCAACGCGCATATCGAGCGCCATGTTGCACACCCGCTGCAGGTGGCCGACCTGGCGCGCATCGCCGACCTGTCGGTGCCGCGCTTGCATGCACGCTTCATGGCGGAATGCGGGCAGACGCCGATGGACTATATCCGTAGCCGTCGCCTGCAAATGGCTTTGGACCTGCTGCGCAAAACTCCTTTGCCCATCGGCGAAATCGCTGAGCGCGTCGGCTATACCTCGCAAAGTGCATTTGCGGCGGCGATGCTGCGTGAGTTTGGCGCCTCCCCGGGTGCTTTGCGACGCCACGCGTAGCGAGAGCCTCGCGATAAAAATCGCGAGCCGAGCGACAGACACCTGTACTGGCGAGCCACTAGACTGCGCTTCTGTCACCCGTTTTATTCAAGGATCGCAATGACTCCCCGCTCAGCCCTCGGCGCCCTGCATATCGGCGCACTGATGTTTGGCCTCACCGGCGTATTCGGCAAACTGGCCGCCGCCTCGCCGGCCGTCATCGTCTTTGGCCGCGCCGCGTTTGCCGTGGTTGCCCTGGCGGTGTTTGCACGGTTCGCCAGCAACACCGCCTGGAAAACGCTGGAGCTGCGTGACTGGCGCCGGCTACTGGTCAGCGGTGTATTACTGGCGGCGCATTGGGTGACGTTCTTTATAGCGGTGAAGGTGGCCGGCGTGGCCGTCGCGACCCTGGGCTTCACCGCGTTCCCGGCCTTTACCGTGATCCTCGAAGGGTTGATCTTCCGCGAGCGCATCCGGGCTAACGAAGTGATGCTAGTGGCGCTGGTCAGCGTCGGCCTGGTGCTGGTGACCCCGGACTTCAACCTCGCCAGCGAAGCCACCAGCGGGTTGCTCTGGGGGATCGCCTCGGGGTTGCTGTTTTCGCTGCTGTCGCTGAACAACCGCGCCAGTTCCGGGCGCATCCCGGCGGTGCAGGCAGCGCTGTGCCAGAACGTGGTGGTCGCGGTGTGCCTGTTGCCCGTCGCGGCCCCGGCGCTGGCGGATGTCAGGGCGATTGACTGGCTGTGGATCGGCCTGCTCGGCGTGTTCTGCACCGGCCTGGCCCACAGCCTGTTTGTCGCCAGCCTCGCAGTGATCAAGGCACGCACTGCTTCGGTGGTGTTTGCCATGGAGCCGGTCTACGGCATCACCGCGGCCTGGCTGCTGTTTGCCGAAACCCCGACGTTGCGCATGCTGCTGGGGGGCGCGCTGATCATTGTCGCCATTGTGCTGTCCGGCCTGATGGGCAGCGCCAGCCAAGCCAAACAGCCCGCTGTAACGGTCTGATCTATACTTTAAATATCCGCAACAGTGAGTAGTCGTTCAACGGATAACCGACAGCTCGACGACAGCCTGGGTATTTTCTGAAGTTGCTGCACGCGAGTGGTCAAAACCTCAACGCGATGCGGGAGCTTTACTATGGAAATGTTCATCAGTTTGTTGGTGCAGATTATCAGCGGGGCCGTCGGCGGCAACATTGCAGGAATGACCAAACAGAGCCTGGGGACCGGGCTCAATACCGTTATCGGTGGTGTAGGCGGACTGGTGCTGGGTCAGCTCGTCGCGGCACTGACGGGCACCTCCGGCGGCGAGGCGCTGGATGTGGCGGCGGTCGGCAGCAATATTGTTGGCGGTGGCGTCGGTGGGCTGTTGCTGACCTGGCTTATTGGCTTCATCAAACAAAAGATGGCGGCCAAATAACGCTGCACCACAAGGTCACCGCCCTCATCAGGTGGTGACTTTCACTGCGTACGATCGTTGTGCCCCAGGTCACGCTGCGGGTCTATCCGGTCGCGTACACGCTGCTTCAGCACTTTGGCTTCAGGAAAGCCACCATCAGCCTTACGTTCCCAGATCTGCACGCCGTCGCAGGTGATGCGAAACGCGCCACCGGTGGCCGGCTCCAGCGACACTTTCCCCAGGTCATCGGCAAACGTACTCAACAATTCCTGCGCCAGCCAGGCGGCGCGCAGCAGCCACTGGCACTGGGTGCAATAGGTGATGACGATCTCGGGTTTGATCGAAGACATAATTTGAGAGGTTCCAGGCGTAACGGGCTCGGCGGATCGAGTGGCTATAATACCGGCCTTTATCGCCCAGCCTAGAGATTCATGATGCGCCGCCTGCTGTCCTGCCTGTTTCTGTGCCTGATCCCTCTTCTAGCCGACGCCGTTGAACCGCCACGTCCGAAAATCGGCCTGGTGCTGTCCGGCGGCGCCGCCCGTGGCTTGGCCCATATCGGCGTGCTCAAGGCGCTGGAAGAGCAAGGCATCCAGATCGACGCGATTGCCGGCACCAGCATGGGCGCGGTGATCGGCGGGCTGTACGCGTCGGGCTACAAGATCGATGAGCTGGAAAAACTGGCGCTGAGCATCGACTGGCAACAGGCGCTGTCCGACGCACCGCCCCGGGAAGACGTGCCGTTCCGGCGCAAGCAGGATGACCGAGATTTCCTGGTCAAGCAGAAACTCAGCTTCCGCGACGACGGCAGCCTGGGTCTGCCACTGGGCGTAATCCAGGGCCAGAACCTGGCGCTGCTGCTGGAGAGCATGTTCGCCCACAGCAGCAACACGCGTAACTTCGACAAGCTGCCGATCCCCTTCCGCGCCGTGGCGACTGATATCACCACCGGCGAGAAGGTGGTGTTCCGCAAGGGTCACCTCCCCCAGGTAATCCGCGCCAGCATGTCGATCCCGGCGGTATTCGCGCCAGTGGAACTGGACGGCCGGCTGCTGGTGGACGGCGGCATGACCGACAACATCCCGCTGGATGTGGCGCGTGAAATGGGCGTGGATATCGCCATCGTCGTCGACATCGGCACCCCACTGCGTTCGCGCAAGCAACTGGCGACGGTGGTGGACGTACTCAACCAGTCGATCACCCTGATGACCCGGCGCAATTCCGAAGAACAACTCAAGGCCCTGCATCCCAAGGACGTGCTGATCCAGCCACCCCTCGCCGCCTACGGCGTGACTGACTTCGGCCGCGCCAAAGACATGATCGATGCCGGCTACCGCGCCACCCGCGCCCTTGATGCCCGCCTGGCCCACGTGCGCCCTGCCGAGCCGATCGACCCGCAATTGGTGGCCGCCCGTGCACCCGGCGAACGCACACCGGTGATCACCGCCATCAACGTGGAAAACGACTCGAAAGTCAGCGACGACGTGATCCGCTACTACATCCGCCAACCCCTGGGCGAACCGCTGAACCTGGGCCGCCTGCAAACGGACATGGGCACCCTTTACGGCCTGGACTATTTTGAGCAGGTGCAATACCGCGTGGTGAAAAAGGGTCAAGACAACACCCTGGTGATCAGTGCGCGCGGCAAACGCAGCGGCACCGACTACCTGCGACTGGGGTTGAACCTGTCGGATGACATGCGTGGCGACAGCGCTTTCAACCTCGGCGCCAGCTACCGCATGAATGGTATCAACCGCCTCGGCGCCGAATGGCTGACGCGGGTACAGATCGGTGATCGCCAAGAGCTGTACAGCGAGTTCTATCAGCCGATGGACACCGGTTCGCGTTACTTTGTCGCGCCGTATATCAGCGCCCAGGCTCAGAACGTCGAGCTGATCCTGGACAACGACCCCATCTCCGAATACCGCCTGGAACGCTACGGCTTCGGCTTGAACGTTGGACGGCAGATCGGCAACAGTGGCGAAATCCGCTTTGGCGTCGGCGAAGCCTGGGGTAAGGCGGATGTGCGCATCGGCGACCGGGATCTGCCCAGTGTAAGTTTCAGCGAAGGCTTCTATGAGCTGAAGTACTCCTTCGATTCCCTGGATAACGTGTACTTCCCCCATACCGGTGAAGACATCGGCCTGGCCTACCGCGAGTTTGAACCTGGGCTGGGCTCGGACCAGCGCTACCGCCAGTGGGAGTTCAAGCTCGACAAAGCCATGAGCCACGGCCCGGATACCCTGGTGCTGGGCGGGCGCTACGGGCGTACCCTGGATGATTCGGACGTGGTGATTTCCAGCTTCCTGCTGGGCGGTGCGCGACAGTTGTCGGGCTTCCGCCAGGACGCAATCTCAGGCCAGAACATCAGCCTGATGCGCGCGGTGTACTACCGCAGGCTCACGCCGCGTTCGTACCTGCCGCTGGATTTCCCGCTGTACCTAGGCGCGTCACTGGAGCGCGGCCGGGCGTGGAACAACGACAATGAATTCGACAGCGGGTATATCAATGCGGCGAGTATTTTCCTGGGGTTCGATACACCGCTGGGGCCACTGAATTTCAGCTATGGGTTCAATGATGATAATCAGAAGGCGGTGTACCTGAACCTGGGGCAGACGTTCTAAAGGCTTACGCTGAACCCGATGTGGGAACGGGCTTTTGTGGTGAGCCCGCCCAGTGGTTTCTTCAGGACTTTTCGAGATTCGACAGGATGTGTGCATGCACGCGCATGCACACGCTCAAATCAGCTTCATCCACACCCACAAACAGCTCATGCCGCAGGGCGGTAGCGATGGTTTCAATCTGTTCGATCAAGGGACGGGCGGTGTCACACAACAAGATACGCTTGGCACGACGGTCTTCCACCACGGCCTGGCGTTGCACCAGGCCCTGACCTTCCAGACTGTCCAGCAGCCGGGCCAGTGTCGGCCCTTCTACCCCGACGCTTTGCGCCAGCTCACGTTGGGTGGGTGCCTCTTCGAAACGGGCCAGGTGCAACAGCACCAGCCAGCGCGCCTGGGACAGGCCAAGCCCGGCCAGGCGGCGGTCCAACTCGGCGCGCCAACCACGGGACATTTGCGCCAATTGCATGCCAAATCGGTGTTGATCGGTTAACGGCATAAAAAACTCATGTTTTAGACTGAAAATAAAGTGTGGCTAATTATTAGTCAGCTAAGCATGAGCTTTGCCCGTAGGCAAGAGTTGCTATGTACTGATTCGTTACATTGTCGCAATTGGCGCACTAAATTTCGAATTCAGACTGCAAAGCCGCCCGCACGCAGTACAAAACACCTTCCGGAACACGCCCGGTAAACAGCGGGGCAATCTCCGCCACAGGTGGCAATTCGCCCTCTCCGTCCAAGAACGCGTCTTGGATTTCACCGAGCAGATCCTCTGGCAAATCAAGGGCCTGCTCCAACGACAGTTGCTGCTTGCCAATGGATTCGGCAAGCAAGGTGTAGACGTTCTTCTCCGAGCACTGCAACTGACCGGCGATCTGGACCGGGGTCATACCGGCGCGTGCCAGGCTGATCAGTTCGTGGCGGATATCGGCGACTTCCTTTGGCGCCTCGGCCTGGCCGCCGAGCACTTCGAGGAAGGCCTGGCCGTAACGCTCCAGCTTGCGCGCGCCCACCCCACTGACCCGCGCCATCTCGGCCATGCTGGTGGGCTGCTCGCGCAGCATCTCCAGCAAGGTGGAGTCGGGGAAAATAACGTACGGCGGCACGCTGTGTTCCTGCGCCAGTTTGCGTCGCAGGGTGCGCAAGGCTTCCCACTGTTCGCGTTCTTCGCCACGCACCAACTGGCTGGCCTGGCTGGTGCTGCTCTTGGCGGTGGTTTGCGGCTTAAGGTCGCGGCGCAGCTCCAGGCTGACTTCGCCCTTGAGCAACGGCCGGCAGCTGTCATTCAGACGTAGGCCGCCAAACCCCTCGATATCGATGTCCACCAGGCCACGCGCCACCATCTGCCGGAACAACGAGCGCCACTCACCTTCGGCGCGGGCCTTGCCGACGCCGTAGACCGAGAGTTTTTCGTGGCCGAAGCTGCGCACCTTCTCGTTGTCCTTGCCCAGCAACACGTCCACCAGGTGACCGACGCCGTAACGCTGACCGGTGCGGTAGATAGCGGACAAGCCTTGGCGCGCCGGCTCAGTGGCATCCCAGGTCTGCACGCCGTCGACACAGTTGTCGCAATGGCCACAGGGTTCGGGCATGTCTTCATCGAAATACGCCAGCAAGGTCTGGCGGCGGCAGCGGGTCTCCTCACACAGCGAGAGCATCGCGTCGAGCTTGTGTTGCTCCAGGCGCTTGTGGCGCTCGTCGCCCTCGGAATTCTGCAGCATCTGCTTGAGCATCACCACGTCCTGCAGGCCGTAGACCATCCACGCATCCGCCGGCAAACCATCACGGCCGGCACGCCCGGTTTCCTGGTAGTAGGCCTCAAGGGATTTGGGCAGGTCCATGTGCGCGACGAATCGCACGTTGGACTTGTCGATGCCCATGCCGAACGCGATGGTGGCCACCATGATCAGGCCTTCCTCGTTGAGGAAGCGCTTCTGGTGGTAGGCACGCAGGTCATTCGGCAGGCCGGCGTGATACGGCAGCGCCGGGTAGCCTTGCTCACAGAGAAACGCGGCGACTTCATCGACCTTCTTGCGCGACAGGCAATAGACGATGCCCGCATCGCTGCGTCGCTCCGAGAGGAACGCCAGCAACTGCTTGCGCGGCTGCTCCTTGGGCACGATGCGGTAGAAAATATTCGGCCGGTCAAAGCTCGACAGGAAGCGCTCGGCGTTCTGCAGGTGCAGGCGCTCGACGATTTCTTCGCGGGTACGCTTGTCGGCGGTGGCGGTCAGGGCAATGCGCGGCACATCGGGAAACAGCTCGGCCAATTGACCCAGTTGCAAATACTCACGGCGAAAGTCATGACCCCATTGGGACACACAGTGGGCTTCGTCGATGGCGAACAGGGCGATTTCCAGGCTCTGCAAAAAAGCCAGCATGCGCGGCTGCACCAGACGCTCGGGGGCCAGGTACAGCATCTTCACTTCACCGCGCTTGATACGCGCCGCCAGGTCGCGCTGCTGCTCGGCACTGAGGGTGGAGTTCAACGAAGCAGCGGCGACACCGAGCTCTTCAAGGGTCGCCACCTGGTCGTCCATCAACGCGATCAACGGCGACACCACCACCGCCAGGCCATTGCGCAACAGCGCCGGCACCTGGAAGCACAACGACTTGCCGCCGCCGGTAGGCATCAGGACCAGGGCGTCACCGCCGCTGGCCACGCGCTCAATGATCGCACCCTGGCGGCCACGAAAACTGTCGTAGCCGAAGATGTCCTTGAGGACGCGTTGTGCCTGCTCGAGCATGTAAAACTCCAAAAATAGTGCCGAAATCCCTCTGTACAGGCTGGCCGAAAAAATGCGCTTTCACGGGAAAAAATCCGTAAGCGAAGTTTTCGCGGACTGGCGCTTGGCCTGCAAGGGCATCACAAAACGCGGCAGTATACCCGAGCGCTACCTGGCAAAGGGCGCCACTGACGAATAGCGACCGCGATCTAAAATGCCGTTCGGCTGGCCTGTGCGCTCAAGAAAGCCTAGAATTCAGCATCGTTTATTCCCAAGGTAGTCCTTCAATGTCCTTCGCTGAGCAACTAACCCGCCTGCAAGCCTTCCTCGACGCCGATGAGCTGCATGACGAGGCGCTGGACTACGTGGCCGCCCACGGCTACCTGACCGCCCTGTCGATCTGCTCCGAAGTCGTACCTGACCGTGAATGGATCGACGCGTTGTTCGCCGAAGAGCCGCACTACACCGACGCCGCCCAACGCGAAGAAATCGAATCCACCCTGCTGGCCCTCAAGGCCCACATCGGTCGCCAACTGGCCTCCGACGAGGAATTCGAGCTGCCGTGCGAGCTGGACCTGGGCGAAGAACCGGATGACTCCGATCTGCGCGGCTGGTGCATCGGCTTCATGGAAGGCGTGTTCCTGCGCGAAGCCGCCTGGTTCGAAACCGCCGAGGAAGAAGTCAGCGAAATGCTGCTGCCGATCATGGTCGGTTCGGGCCTGTTCGACGACCAGCCTGAGTTCGCCGACATCGCCGCCGATGCCAACCTGATGGACGACATGATCGTTCAGATCCCGGAAGCCCTGACTGCGCTGTACCTGCTGTGCAACGCTCCTGACGAAAAACCGGCGATCCTCAAGCCACGTCACCACTGAGTCGCTTGCCCGTGACACCCATGGGCAATCGTTCACTGCTCCTGCGCTACGGGCTGCTGGCCATCGGCTGGCTGAGCGTAGCGTTGGGGGTGATAGGCATTTTCCTACCGGTATTGCCGACCACACCCTTCCTACTCCTCGCTGCCGCCTGTTTCGCCAGAAGCTCTCCGCGTTTCTACCATTGGCTGGTGCAACACCCGCGCCTGGGCCCATGGATCCGTGATTACCTGGACGGCAATGGCATCCCTCTCAAGGGCAAGGTCTACGCCATCGGCCTGATGTGGCTGAGCATCAGCGTCTCCTGCTACCTGGTGCCACTGCCGTGGGCACGTGGTTTCATGCTGACCAGCGCGGTGCTGGTGACTATTTACATCCTGCGCCAGAAAACCCTGCCACCCCGCTAGGCCGCGACATCACGTCGCGCTCAGACCTTGGTCGACACTGACTAACCCCCAGCATTCTGCGAGACTGTCCAACCGGGCCCGGAATGCCCGGGTGTTCTTATGCTCGGAGTTACCATGACGCTGTCCAGCGGGCTGATCGCCACCGTTGCCCTGGCCTATATGGCCATTATGTTTGCCATCGCCTTCTACGGTGATCGTCGCCGTGCGCCACTGCCGCCGCGTATGCGCGCCTGGGTGTACAGCCTGTCGCTGGCCGTGTATTGCACCAGTTGGACCTTCTTCGGCGCTGTAGGCCAGGCTGCCGAACAGTTGTGGGCATTTTTACCGATCTACCTGGGACCGGTGCTGTTGTTGGTACTGGCACCTTGGGTGCTGCAGAAGATGATTCTGATCAGCAAGCAGGAAAACATTACCTCTATCGCCGACTTTATTGCGGCGCGCTACGGCAAATCCCAATCCCTTGCCGTGGTGGTCGCACTGATCTGCCTGGTCGGCGTGCTGCCTTATATCGCCCTGCAACTCAAAGGCATCGTACTGGGCGTCAACCTGCTGATCGGCGCCGGCGCCGACACCACCGGCACCCGCGCCCAGGACACCGCGCTGATCGTCTCGCTGGTGCTGGCGCTGTTCACCATTGTGTTTGGTACGCGCAACCTCGATGCCACGGAACACCACCGCGGCATGGTGCTGGCGATTGCGTTTGAATCCCTGGTCAAGTTGCTCGCGTTTCTTGCGGTCGGCGCGTTTGTGACCTACGGGTTGTACGACGGTTTCGGCGACCTGTTCAGCCAGGCCATGCTCGCGCCTCGCCTGGATGAATACTGGAAGGAGACCGTCAACTGGCCATCAATGGTGGTACAGACCGGTGTGGCCATGATGGCGATTATCTGCCTGCCTCGGCAGTTCCATGTCACGGTGGTGGAGAACATCGATCCCCAGGACCTGCGCCTGGCCAAGTGGGTGTTTCCCGCGTACCTGGTGCTGGCCGCGTTGTTCGTGATCCCTATCGCCCTCGGCGGCAAGATGCTGCTGCCCAGCTCGGTATTGCCGGACTCCTATGTGATCAGCCTGCCCATGGCCGAAGCCCATCCGGCGCTGGCCGTGCTGGCATTTATCGGCGGTGCGTCGGCGGCCACCGGCATGGTGATCGTGGCGAGCATCGCCCTGTCGACCATGGTGTCCAACGACATGCTGCTGCCCTGGCTGCTGCGTCGTTCCAGCGCCGAACGGCCGTTCGAAGTGTTTCGCCACTGGATGCTGTCGGTACGCCGGGTGAGCATCGTGATCATTCTGTTGCTGGCCTACGTCAGCTATCGCCTGCTCGGCTCTACTGCGAGCCTGGCGACCATCGGCCAGATCGCCTTTGCCGCCGTGACCCAACTGGCGCCGGCCATGCTCGGTGCGCTGTATTGGAAACAAGCGAACCGACGCGGTGTGTTCGCAGGGCTCGCAGCCGGTACTTTCCTGTGGTTCTACACCTTGGTCCTACCGGTGACGGCGAAAAGCCTGGGCTGGTCCCTCAGCCTTTTCCCAGGGCTGACCTGGATGCACTCCCACCCGCTGGGCCTGTCCGTCACCTCATTGACCTTGGGCACCGTGTTCTCCCTGGCGGGTAACTTCACGCTGTTTGTGTGGGTGTCGATGCTGTCGCGCACACGCGTGTCAGAACACTGGCAAGCCGGGCGTTTCATCGGCCAGGAAATCAGCCAACGCGCCAGCGCCCGCTCGATGTTGTCGGTGCAAATCAGCGACTTGCTCAGCCTGGCGGCGCGTTTTGTCGGTGAAGAACGCGCCCAGCAAAGCTTTATCCGCTTCGCCTATCGCCAGGGAAAGGGCTTCAACCCCAACCAGAACGCCGACAACGATTGGATCGCCCATACCGAGCGCTTATTGGCCGGCGTGCTGGGAGCGTCTTCGACACGCGCAGTGGTAAAAGCGGCCATTGAAGGTCGGGAAATGCAGCTGGAGGACGTCGTCCGCATCGCTGATGAAGCCTCGGAGGTGCTGCAGTTCAACCGCGCGTTGCTGCAAGGCGCCATCGAGAACATCACCCAGGGCATCAGCGTGGTCGACCAGTCCCTCAAGCTGGTGGCCTGGAACCGGCGTTATCTGGAGCTGTTCAACTATCCGGACGGGCTGATCAGCGTGGGCCGGCCGATCGCCGACATCATCCGCTACAACGCCGAACGCGGGCTGTGCGGGCCGGGCGAGGCCGAAGTACACGTGGCGCGCCGCCTGCACTGGATGCGCCAGGGCCGTGCGCACACCTCCGAGCGCTTGTTCCCCAATGGCCGGGTGATCGAGCTGATCGGCAACCCGATGCCCGGCGGCGGTTTCGTCATGAGTTTCACTGACATCACCGCGTTCCGCGAAGCCGAACAGGCACTCACCGAGGCCAACGAAGGCCTGGAACAACGGGTGACCGCGCGTACCTACGAACTGTCGCAACTCAACGTCGCGCTCACCGATGCCAAGGGCGTGGCCGAGTCCGCGAGCCAGTCGAAGACGCGCTTTCTGGCGGCCGTGAGCCATGACTTGATGCAACCCTTGAACGCCGCACGCCTGTTCTCCGCCGCCCTTTCCCATCAGAACGACGGCCTGTCCAGCGAAGCCCGGCAATTGGTGCAGCATCTGGACAGTTCGCTTCGCTCTGCCGAGGACCTGATCAGCGACCTGCTGGACATCTCGCGCCTGGAAAACGGCAAGATCAATCCGCAGCGCCAGCCTTTTGTGCTTAACGAACTGTTCGACACCTTGGGCGCGGAGTTTAAAGCGCTGGCCCAGGAGCAAGGCCTGCGTTTCCGCCTGCGCGGCAGTCGCTTGCGCGTCGACAGCGATATCAAGTTGCTGCGGCGCATCCTGCAGAATTTTCTGACCAACGCTTTCCGTTATGCCGACGGCCCGGTACTGCTGGGCGTGCGCCGACGCAAGGGCGAGCTGTGCCTGGAAGTGTGGGACCGTGGCCCCGGCATCCCGCTGGATAAACAGAAGGTGATCTTCGAAGAATTCAAGCGCCTGGACAGTCACCAGACCCGCGCGGAGAAAGGACTGGGGCTGGGCCTGGCGATCGCCGATGGCTTGTGTCGCGTACTCGGCCATCGGTTGAGCGTGCGCTCATGGCCAGGCAAAGGCAGCGTGTTCAGCGTGCGCGTGCCGTTGGCGCGCAATCAAGTCAGCGCTCCGATCAGGGCCCCCCAGGAAAACGGCCTGCCATTGAGCGGTGCACAGGTGCTGTGTGTAGATAACGAAGAGAGCATCTTGATCGGCATGCGCAGCCTGCTGACGCGTTGGGGCTGCGAGGTGTGGACCGCCACCGACCAGGCCCAATGCGCAGCGTTGCTCGCCGACGGCGTGCGCCCGCAACTGGCCCTGGTGGACTACCACCTGGACCATGGCGAAACCGGGACTGAGCTGATGGGTTGGCTGCGAGCGCAATTGGCGGAGCCGATTCCCGGCGTGGTGATCAGCGCCGACGGCCGCCCGGAGATGGTGGCCGAGGTGCATGCGGCGGGGTTGGATTATCTGGCCAAGCCGGTGAAGCCTGCGGCGTTGCGGGCGTTGCTGAGTCGGCATTTGCCGCTGTAGGGCGATCCAGCGCGGTCAAATATGGGAGTTTGCACACCGCCGTATTTTATTCGGGCAGGTGTGCCACACCATCGGAGTCGGTCATCGCCCGCTCCAGTAAATCCGCCGGCAGGCTTTTACTCGCCCGCGCGCCCAGCAACCGCAATTGCTCGGTCCGGCTGACCAGATTTCCGCGTCCATCTGTCAGCTTGTTTCGCGCCGCACTGTAAGCCTTATCCAACTGCTGCAAACGGTTACCCACTTCATCCAAGTCCTGGATAAACAGCACGAACTTGTCGTACAGCCAACCGGCACGCTCGGCGATTTCCCGGGCGTTCTGGCTCTGGCGTTCCTGTTTCCAGAGGCTGTCGATCACACGTAAGGTCGCAAGCAAGGTGGTTGGGCTGACAATCACGATATGGCGGTCGAACGCCTCCTGAAACAGGTTGGGCTCGGCCTGTAACGCAGCGGAAAACGCCGCTTCGATCGGCACGAACAGCAACACGAAATCCAGGCTGTGCAGGCCTTCCAGGCGTTTGTAGTCCTTGCCGGCCAGGCCTTTGACGTGATTTCGCAGCGACAGCACATGCTGCTTCAGGGCTGCCTGGCCAATGACGTCATCCTCCGCCGCCACATACTGCTGGTACGCAGTCAGGCTGACCTTGGAGTCCACCACCACCTGCTTGTCGCCGGGCAACATGATCAGCACGTCGGGCTGGAACCGCTCGCCATCCGGGCCTTTGAGGCTGACCTGGGTCTGGTACTCACGGCCCTTCTCCAGACCTGCATGCTCCAGCACCCGTTCAAGGATCAGTTCTCCCCAGTTACCTTGGGTTTTCTGACCCTTGAGCGCGCGGGTCAGGTTGGTGGCTTCGTCCGACAGACGCAGGTTCAGTTGCTGTAGGCGTTCCAGCTCCTTGGCCAGGGAAAAACGCTCGCGCGCCTCGTTCTGGTAGCTTTCTTCCACGCGTTTCTCGAAGGATTGGATGCGCTCCTTCAAGGGGTCGAGCAATTGGCCCAGGCGTTCCTGGCTGGTTTCGGCGAAGCGCTGTTCGCGTTCGTCGAAGATCTTGCCGGCCAACTCGGCGAACTGTGCACGCAACTCATCCCGCGAGCCTTGCAGGTCGGTCAGGCGTTGTTGATGACTGTCCTGTTGTTCACGCAGCTCGGCGCGCAAGGCCGCCGACAAGGCATCGAGGCGGCGTAGCTCGGTCTCTTTGGCGCTACGGTCGAGGTTCCAGGCGTGAGCGGCATCGCGGGCGTTGTCGCGGTCGATCTGCAGCAACTCGACTTCGCGACGCACAGCGGCCAGGTCAGCCTGCTTGGCGGCATTGGCTTGGCTCAAATCGCTGATCTCATCGCGGCTCGCATCCAACTGCGCGGCAAGACCTTCCTGGGCAAGCTGTGCGGTGGCCAGGCGCTCTTCGAGCAGTTCCCAGCCGGTCATGCGTGCGTTCAAGCGTCGCTGCAGCTGCCAGCACACGGCCAATAACGGCACGGCAGCGCCAGCGAGGCCCAAGGCAACACTGGTCCAGTCAAAAACCATAGACATGTCTGCCATCACCGAAAAAAACCAAGGTTAGCGGAGCAGAGGGCCTGAGGACAGCTCAGTCTTCGACCTGACCCAGTTCGCGCTGGGCGCGGCGGTCACCGGCACGGGCGGCCAGGCGCAGCAGGTCGTGGCCGATGCGGCGGTCGCGGGCATTCCCGCATTCGCGGCACATCAGTTGGCCCAGGCGGCTTTGCGCAGCGACCACACCTTCACGGGCCGGCTGCTTGAGCAAACGCCCGGCGAGGTGCTTTACGTTGGTGTTGTGACCCAGGCGCGGACTGTCGAGCAACCACAAGGCAACTTTCAAGGAGAAGCGCTTGGGAGCGGTAACAGTTTGAGGGGAGTCGGTAACAGAAGATGATACTGAGCGAAACTTCATAAAGCACTGTGAGACAGAACGGAAGGCGCGCCACTCTACTCTTTTTTTCGTACAGGTAAAGCTGAAAAAACTGTGCACGCCCGTTCTAGAGCAAACGCTTGGGACAATCCACAGAAGCTGTGGATAACTCAGTGGACAACACGCCTTTAACTCGCGCAAAGCCCCATGGAATGGGGCCCGCAGTCAAACTGACGATTTTTTCACCAATAAAAAAAAGCCAGATTTTTCATTGACTTAAATTTCCATTGCAGGCAAATGGCGGCCTTGGAGTGCAGTTGACAGCGCGGTTACACACTCCGCAACCAATGTGCACAAGTACCCATTCGATGGTTATATCGCCGGCCTTTTTTGAAGCCACTCGCTACAAAAATGTTACCGCCTGGACAAACCAGGGACTTTTCAAATCTTTCCCGGCTCGCCACACTCCCCGACCTACAACGCAACAGTGGGTGAGTTGATGAAAGGGATTCTGTTATTCGCCGTGTTGCTATTGGCCATCTGCGCCGTTTCCTTGGGGATCAATGCAGCACTGCCGTCACCGGATGGGGCGCTGTTCGCCATCGCGATCCTGCTGTCGGCGGCGTTCACTGCCGTCAGCCTCTGCATCGAGCTGGGCGAAGGCCGCATAAACGACATCGGCGACGTGATGAAAGTGGTCGAGACCGGCCAATCTCTGCGCTTGACCCTTGCAGCCTACGGACTGGGCTGCTCACTGGCAGCAGCGATCACCGTCTTGGTCTATCGAGGCCTGTTGGGCGGCTGATAAAAGTTTTTTGGCTAACATACTTCCCTTACCGGTTTCAATCCGTTACTATCCGCGGCGTTAGTACCAAGCTGAAAGTCAATTCTGGTCGAACAACTCCCCTGCACAACACGGGATCGACCACCTCGATGGTTTCCAGGTATCGCTTGCGACGACACTGCCTTTGAACAAGCAAAGGGTGTCGCGAAGTTTCCATACTCTGACCGAACCAACCTGCAAATTGATCAGGATCTTCACCCCGGGCCCAGAACCTTTGCCCCTGTTGTGTTGCCTGCCCTCCTAAGTACCTACCTGCCAGCCCAAGCGCGCCTAAATTATTAGCGCTTCAAACTGGCTGCTTTGTTCCAGTCGGGTTCTTCGTTTGATCAATGGTGATCAACGTTACTGGAACGTTTTAACGTTGCACGGTTCTTAATCCGTGTCATTTGTAGGAACACCAATAATATGAACGCTCAAATCCATACTCAGGATGCCATTCGCACCCTCACCAACGCTTTTGCTCCAATGAACTGCCTGATCATGGCCGCTCGCAAAGGCTGCTTCAGCTTCACCCTGGTCAACGAACACGGCATCGCTCGTCACAGCGAACGCCTGTACCCCGATCAATACTCCAGCGCAGAACCGCTGCAGGCCGTGATCGAGCGTACCCGTCAGGCATTGATTGCCTGATCGACCCGCGTCGCTGAAACACAAAAACCCTGTTTAAAAAACAGGGTTTTTTATTGCCCGGAATTTACCTATTGGGCCGTTGCACTCAGTTCAAATAGATATAACCGTTATAACTAAATGAATAAGATGTTTTAAAAACAGTCCTTTACATCACAAATATGACACTACACTTCAACTCAAGCGGCATGATCCGCTTCCGACGAGCCTGAGATCCGATCCACTGCTGCCAAGCCCCCCTCTCAGGCCTCGTCGACCACTTTCACGGATTGAGGCTTGTATGGGTATCGCTGCCAGCGAATTGTCTCGATATGTGATCCGGCCGACCTTGATGTACCTCGGCCGCCATCACCCGACGGCGGAGTCTCTCCTGCTGGGCATTGCCGCCAGCCAGTCGGAACTCGGTTCCGCCTTGCACGACCGGCGCGGCCACGGCCTGTACAGCATCACCGAACCACGCCATCGTGCCCTGTGGGACAACTATCTGGCGCTGGACCCCGAGCGCGCCAGCCTGGTACGCGGACTCGCGAGCCAGCATGCGTTCCTCAGCGCACCGCAACTGGAGCTCACCGTAAACTTGCGTTATGCCACCGCCATCGCCTGGCTGTTGGTGGAACAACACACTCCTACACTGCCTCCACCCGGTGATGTCTTGGCCATGGCACGTATCTGGAAAGAAATTTTTCACCCACAAGGACGGCTGCGCGATTTCACTCAAGCCTGGCACACCTGTGTTTCACCCATGAATCACGTGGTTTGCTGACCGGGCAATTTGCAAGATTCGTCAAAAACCCTGGATTTTGGTCGGATTGTCCTACAAAACCGCTCTATCTCCTGCATTACAGCCTATAGCGCGATCTTAATTTTATTGTTACTTTCCGCAGCGGTGATCACCACGGAGTTCTAATAATGAAAAAAGTAATGCTCAAGACCACACTTAGCCTCGCCGTTGCCATGGCCTCTTCTCATATTTTCGCAAGTGGCTTTGCCCTTAACGAACAAGACGTCGCCGGGATGGGTACGGGTTTCGCAGGCCGCTCTTCTTCTGCCGAAAACGCCAGCACCGTTTATGGTAACCCTGCCGGTATGGCTCGCCTTGAAGGCCAGCAAGTCACCGGCGGTGTTGCGGCGATTGATGCCTCAAGCAACATTAAGGATGTCAGCGGCCGCTCCAGCGGCACGAACAAAGGCGATATGGTGCCTTTCACTGCCGTTCCTTTCGGTTTCTACACCAATAAACTCAACGATCAATGGGCTGTCGGTTTCGGCGTCTATGCTCCGTTTGGCCTTGTGACCGATTACGAAAGTGGCTTCCAAGGCAAAGCCTTTGGCAGCAAAAGCGAAGTGACCGTCATCACTTTCCAGCCGACGGTCAGCTACGCCTTCAACGATCGGGTTTCCATTGGTTTTGGTCCGACCATCAACCGTATCGCTGGTACGCTTGAGTCCGATATCAACCTGCCAGTCGCGGGTACCGGCTCCAACAACATCAAGATCAAGGGTGATGACACCGCCGTCGGCTTCAATGCCGGCCTGCTGGTTCAAGCTACTGACACAACGCGAGTGGGCCTGACCTACCACTCGAAAGTGAAGTACAAGCTCGAAGGCCATACCGAAGTGACCAAAGGCACCAACGTTCCAGCTTCGCTGTTGAACAATGGCCGCTACGACGCGTCGCTGAAGATCGACACACCTGAATCCTGGGACCTGTCGGTTACTCAAGATATGAGCGACGCGTGGAAACTCTACGCAGGCGCTACCTGGACCCGCTGGAGCCGCCTGAAAGACATCACCGTCAACAACGAAGGTGTATCGGCCGCAGCCGGTAGCGGTGTGTTGGCTCCGCAAATTGTCGGCACCATCAAAGAAGACCAGAATTGGCACGACACTTGGGCCTATGCCGTGGGTACCTCGTATCGTGTCACCAAGCAAGTGGTGCTGCGTACCGGCCTGACCTTCGACCAGTCGCCGACCAACAACACCGACCGTTCGCCGCGTATCCCAACCGGTGACCGGACTATCTTCAGTCTCGGCCTTGGCTACGATGTAATGCCGAATATGACCGTGGACCTGGCTTACTCCTACCTCAAGGAAGAACCAGTCAAGGTCGCTCGTGCCAATGCATTGGGCCAGTCCTACAATGCTAAGTACGAAAACAGCGCCAACGGTTTTGGCCTGGGCGTAACGTACAAGTTCTGATCTGACGCCGTATAAAAAAGCCCCGCCCTCCTGCAAAGGAAGCGGGGCTTTTTAATGGATGATTGTCAGGGTTTGGAAGCCAACGCCTCTTCCACCGCCTTGATCAAATCCGGGCTGTCCGGTTTGGTGAGGCTGGAAAAATTGGCAATCACCTTGCCCTGCCTATCCACCACATACTTGTAGAAATTCCACTTCGGCGGCGCGTCGGTCTGCTGCGCCAATACCTTGAACAGGTGCACCGCATCCGGCCCCTTGACCTTTTGTGGCTCGGTCATGGTGAAGGTCACGCCGTAATTCACGTAGCAGACCTTGGCGGTTTCTTCGCCGGTCTTGGCTTCCTGCTTGAAGTCATCCGACGGCACGCCGATCACTTCCAGCCCTTCGCCCTTGTAGCGTTGATACAAAGCTTCGAGGCCTTTGAATTGTGGGGCGAACCCACAAAAGCTGGCGGTGTTGACGATGACCAGCGGCTTGCCCGCAAAGCGCTGGCACAGGTCGATGGACTCTTTGGCGCGCAGCTTGGGCAATTGGCCTTCCAACAGCGGCGGGCAACTGGCGGCCAGGGCAGCACTGCCAATGGCCATCAGGACGGGTACAGCGAGCCAACGCATCTGCATGTTATGTGTCCTTTGAAGAGACCTGACTAAAAGCAGCCAGACCGGAAACTTAACAGATCGACATGCCCAGTTGCATCAACGCCAGCCCGCCACGCTGCCAGCCCCACCAGGCCAACACCACCAGGACCAGCCCCGCAACCAGTATCACACCGTGTGCCACTCTGCTCATGCCGCCTCCATCTGTGCCTGCAATCGCGCCACCGGGCGCTCACGTACCGGCCAATTCAGGGCTGCGGCGAGCAGGCTCAGCAGGATCGCCACCTGCCAGATCAAATCGTAGTTGCCGGTTCGATCATAGACCACCCCGCCCAACCAGCCGCCCAGAAACGAACCGAGTTGGTGGAACAAAAACACTATCCCGCCAAGCATGGAGAGGTTTCGCACACCAAACAATGTGGCGACGGTGCCGTTGGTCAGCGGTACGGTAGACAGCCACAGGAAGCCCATCGCCATGCCAAACAGGTAAGCCGTGACTTCAGTGACCGGCGCCCACAGGAACAGCACGATCACCACCGCGCGCAGCAGGTACAACCCCGTCAGCAAACGCGGTTTGGACATGCGCCCGCCGAGCCAGCCGGCGGTGTAGGTACCGAAGATGTTGAACAGGCCGATCAGTGCCAGCACCGTGGTACCGACGGTGGCCGGCAAATGCTGGTCCACCAGATAAGCCGGCAAATGCACGCCGATAAACACCACCTGGAAACCGCAGACGAAAAAGCCGAAGGCCAACAACCAGAAGCCGGAATGGGAGCAGGCTTCCTTCAAGGCTTCGCGCAAGGTTTGTTGGCCCGCCAGCACCGGTAATGGCCTGTCTTTGAGCATCGCCACCAGCGGCAGAATCAGCGCCACCATCAGGCCCAGCGCCAGCAATGCAGCAGACCAGCCCAACCAACTGATCAAACCCAAGGTGCCCGGCACCATGGCGAACTGACCGAACGAACCGGCAGCACTCGCAATCCCCATGGCCATGCTGCGTTTTTCCGGCGCCACGGCCCGACCGACCACACCAAGAATCACCGAGAACGAGGTGCCAGACAGACCGATACCAATCAGCAAGCCGGCGCTGAGGGACAACGACCACGCCGAATCGGACATGCCCATCAACACCAGGCCCGCCGCGTACAGGATGCCACCAACAAACACCGCTCTAGTGGCGCCAAAACGGTCAGCCAAAGCGCCGGTGAACGGCTGTGCCAGGCCCCAGATCAGGTTCTGCAAGGCGATGGCAAAGGCGAAAGTTTCACGGCCCCAGCCAAATTCGCTGCTCATCGGCGCCAGGAACAGGCCAAAACCGTGCCGCACACCCAACGACAACGCCAGAATCAGCGCACTCCCTACAAGAATCCAACCACTGGTGCGCCACATTGAGGTCATTTCTTATTCTCCGTTCGCGGGTATATACCCGCTTGTATTCGAACAAACCCCGCGCTCAGGCGAGTTCGTCCAGCAAGGCCAACAAGGTTTCGCGTTTTTCCGCGCCGAGTTGATCGATCAATTTTTGCTGCGCCGCTTCCCAGGCGGGTAATGCGGCGGCAAGTCGTGCTTCACCGTCCTCGGTCAACATCACCAAGCGGTTGCGCAGGTCATCGCCTTCCACCAGTTTCACCAGGCCCTCACCTTCCAGCACCCGCAGGTTCCGCCCCAAGGTGCTGCGATCCAGGCCCATGGCTTCCGCCAGGCTGGAAATACTCGGCTGATCGAGGCGCTGCAGGTTACACAACAAAGAATACTGGGCGACGTTGATCCCGAAGCCATCAAGGGCGCCGTCGTAATGCCTGCTGACGCCACGGGCGGCACGTCGCAGGTTGGTGCACAAACATTGGGAGGCAAGCATAGAAGGTGTATATACCCGCGATTTATGAAATGCAAGAAAGTGTTACAGCGCCAGGCCGACCAGAACCACGACTTCCAGCAGTTCCAGCAAAGCGCCTGCGGTATCGCCCGTGGTGCCGCCCAGCCGATTGACCATCAGTTGGCGCAACCCTATGAAGCAGATCGCGGCAAGTAGCACAGCCAGCCCGCCACTGAAGCCGCCGATGAGGATGCAGGCTAAACCACTGAGGATCAGTACCTGCTGGCCGACGATCCTCGGTAAATGATTCGACAATGCCTGGCCCAATCCGCCGGCACGTACATAGCGCGTGGTAAGAAACAGCGCCAGCATCGATGCGCGGCCAATCAACGGCGCCAGGATCAGTGCTGCGCCGTTAGGTTGCTCGATCAGGGCCACCAACGCAGTGAATTTGAGCAGCAGCACCATCCCCAGGGTGACCACGGCAATCGGGCCGCTGCGGGGGTCCTTCATGATCGTCAGCGTGCGTTCGCGGTCGCCAAAACCGCCGAGCCAGGCGTCGGCGCTGTCCGCCAAACCGTCCAGGTGCAGGCCACCACTGAGCAATACCCAGGCCGTCAGCAACAATGCGGCATGCAGCAACAACGGCGCGCCCATCAATACCGAGTTCAGGCCCCACAACAACACACCGAACAACAGACCGACGACCGGATAAAACAGCAGTGAACGCCCCAATTCCTGAGGCTGCGGCATACCCGGCAAGCGAATCGGCAGACTGCTGAGAAATTGCAGGGCGATCCAGAATGGCAGCATGTCTACCCCACTTCCGTCAGTGTGCCGCCAGCATTGACGTGCAGACTGAACAGCCCGCCATGGCCCACTTCGACGTTCAACAGTTGCTCCCTCGGCAAACCACGCGCTTGCGCCAGTAACAGACGCATCACACCGCCATGACTGATCAACAACACACGCTCACCGGCATAGGCCTGATGCAAGCGCGCGACAGCGCCCAGAACCCGGTCGGAAAAGGCGCTGACAGGCTCGCCCTCCGGTGGTGTAAAGCGGTAGGGATCAGCCCAGAACAACCCCAGCCCTTCGGCGTCGGTCTCCATCAAGGCTGCCGCACTCTGCCCCTCCCAGGCACCGAAGTGCAGCTCTTGCAGATCCTTTTCCAGGGCCACCGGCACATGGAGCTGAGCCCCCAGTTCCTCGGCAAACCGCGCGCACCGTTGCAGCGGTGAACTGACCAGACGGTCCCACGGCCCCTGCGCCACCACGGCTGCGCGCATTTGCGCCCAACCCTTGGCGGTGAGTGCATCGTCCAGACTGCCGCGCAGGCCGCCGCCCAACTCGGTCTCGCCGTGACGCAGCAGGTCCAGGCGCAAGGTCATACCGGGCGGTCTGCCACGGCGGCTTCGGCGAAAGTCGCCATCTGACCGTGCAGCGCACATGCCAGGCGCAACAAGGGAACCGCCAGTGCAGCGCCGCTGCCTTCGCCCAGGCGCAGGCCCAATTCCAGCAGCGGCTTCGCGTCAAGGCTTTGCAGCACATGGCGATGACCTGGTTCAGCGCCGCGATGGCCGAACACCAGCCACTCATGGCATGCCGGGTTCAAGCGCGTCGCAACCAGCGCTGCGACAGTGCAGATAAAACCATCCACCAGCACCACGATGCCTTCTTGCGCACAGGCCAGGTACGCGCCCACCAGTGCGGCAATCTCAAAGCCGCCGAGATTGAACAGCGTTTGCAACGCATCACCACGCTGGCCGGCATGTAACGCCAGGGCGCGTTCGATCACGGCCACCTTATGGCTGACACCCTGAGCATTCAACCCAGTGCCAGGCCCCGTGAGGTCACTGACCTGGCAGTCGAGCAAGGCACACGCCAGCGCACTGGCGGCGGTGGTGTTGCCGATGCCCATCTCGCCACCGATAAACAGCTGTGCCCCGCTTGCCAATGCTCGCCGCGCACTGTCGCGGCCGGCTTGCAGGGCGAGCACCCCTTGGGCCTCGGTCATTGCCGGGCCATTGACGAAGTTGGCGGTGCCCGCACCGATGTTCAGGTGGCGCACACCTGGCAGGTCCAGGGACGGCGTGACCGTGCCAAGGTCGACCACTTCCAACTGTGCCTCCAACTGTCGCGCCAAGACGCTGATGGCCGCGCCACCGCTGACAAAGTTGTGCAGCATCTGCCCAGTGACTTCCTGAGGAAACGCCGACACGCCCTCCGCTACCACGCCATGGTCACCCGCGAAGATGGCGATCCACACGTGGTCCACCAACGGTTTGACCTGGCCCTGCAAGCCGGCCAATTGCACCGCCAGGGCCTCCAACTGCCCGAGGGAGCCCGACGGTTTGGTCAATTGCTGCTGGCGCGCCAAGGCGTGTTCGTATGCGTGCGCGTCAATCGCCTTACAGGGGTTGAGCCACCAGGTGTCAGTCATAACGCAGTACCTTTCAACGTCAGGGGCAGGCCGGCAACTGTCAGGACAACACGCTGACAGCGCTCGGCCAAGGCTTGATGCAGCCAACCGGCTTCATCCACATAGCGGCGAGTCAATTCGCCCAGCGGCACGACACCCAGACCGGTCTCGTTGCTGACAAAAATGATTTCACCCGGCAGCACGGCCAGGGTTTCCAGCAACTGATCGCGCTCAGCCACCAGGCGATTCGAGTCTTCCAGCATCAGCAGATTGGTCAGCCACAGAGTCAGGCAATCCACCAGCAGACACTGCGCGGGCGCGGCATTTTCGCGCAGCACGCGCGCCAATTCGATAGGCTCTTCGATCAGCCCCCAGTGATCGGGACGACGCTGGCGATGCAGGGCGACGCGTTCATTCATCTCGCCATCCAGCGGTTGGCTGGTGGCGATGTAAGTGACGGGCAAGCCGCTGTCGCTGGCGAGCTTTTCGGCAAGACGGCTTTTGCCGGAACGGGCGCCACCGAGGATCAGTTGCAGCATGGGACAGCACCTTGGGTTGGCTGAAAAGGCTCGGCCTTAAGGCCACTATCGCGGGCAAGCCAGCGCCCACATCGGGACCGCGTACTCACCGTCAGACCCCGCACAGCTTGCGCAATAAATCGGTGTCCAAGTGATTCTCCACCAGGTCCGCCAGGCGCTCGATATCGCGCTCGCGCAACGCGTGGTAATCCACTGCCTGCACATCCTGCAGACCGGCCCAGCGCAGCAAGGCGCTGCAGGCCGCCGGGCTTTCGAACAAGCCATGCAGGTAGGTGCCGAGAATTTGCCCGTCGGCACTTTGCGCGCCATCCGTGCGACCGTCATCCAGCAACACGGCAGCGTTCGACAAAGCGTCGCCAGACGTCACGCCCGCATGAATCTCATAGCCGCAGACCTCGGCATCCTCCAGCAACAGCCGCCCGCGCACGTTGCGCAACTGCTTCTCTTCTTCAAGCGTAGTGCTGAACGCCAGCAGCCCAAGCCCATCGCTGGAGCCGGCAGGCCCTTCCAGGCCCAGCGGGTCATGCACCTGCTCGCCGAGCATCTGCAGGCCGCCGCAAATGCCGAGCACCTTGCCGCCATAGCGCAAGTGCCGCGCCACGGCGGTGTCCCAGCCGTTGGTGCGCAAATAGGACAGGTCGCTGCGTACGCTTTTCGAGCCGGGGAGGATGATCAAGTCGGCGGCGGGGATTGGCTGGCCTGGCCCGATGAATTGCAGATCCACTTGAGGATGCAGGCGCAGCGGGTCGAAATCCGTGTGGTTGCTGATGCGCGGCAACACCGGCACTACCACCTTGAGTACCTGGGCCACCTTGTCGGTCTGGCGCCTGTCGATGCCGTCTTCGGCTTCCAGGTGCAGGTCCATCACGTAAGGCAACACGCCCACCACCGGTTTGCCGGTGCGCGCTTCCAGCCAATCCAGACCGGGTTGCAACAGCGCGATGTCACCGCGAAAACGGTTAATGATAAAGCCCTTGACCCGTGCCTGCTCCGTGGGCGATAGCAATTCCAAGGTCCCGACCAAATGGGCAAACACCCCGCCGCGATTGATGTCGGCGATCAGCAAAACCGGGCAATCCACCGCTTCGGCGAAGCCCATGTTGGCGATGTCATTGGCGCGCAGGTTGATCTCCGCCGGGGAGCCCGCGCCTTCCACCATTACCACGGGGTAAGCCTGGCTCAACCGGGCGTGGGAAGCCAGCACCGCTTGCATCGCGATGGATTTGTAGTCGTGGTAGGCCACAGCGTTCATGGTGGTGACGGCGCGACCGTGGATGATCACTTGGGAGCCGGTGTCACTGTTAGGCTTGAGCAACACCGGGTTCATGTCGGTGTGCGGCGCCAGGTTGGCGGCCTGGGCCTGCACAGCCTGGGCGCGGCCGATTTCGCCGCCTTCTGCGGTCACGGCGCTGTTGAGCGCCATGTTCTGCGGCTTGAACGGCACCACCGCCACGCCCTGACGGACCAGCCAGCGGCACAGCGCCGTCACCAAGGTGCTTTTGCCGGCGTCGGAGGTGGTGCCTTGCACCATCAGCGTGCTCATGTAGCGTCCTTAAAGGCGACCAAGGCTTCGTCCAGCCGTAGCCAGTCAGCCTCGGTGTCGAGCAGGCCGAAACGCAGACTGCTGTCGTGGACAAACAGCCGTAGCAGGATGCCGCGCTGGGCCATGAATTCGTGCATGCGTTCGGCGTGAGGCGTGATCAGCCATTGAAACAACGCGCAGCCACCCTGGGGGGGAAAGCCGTGGCGCTCCAACAAGGCGAACAAACGCTGGCCTGCCTCGATGCAACGCACGCGTTGGAGCGCCTGACCGATGGTGTCGCGCAGACATATCTGACCCAACACCCGCGTCGGTCCGCTGACGGCCCAGGGGCCGACCTGTTCGGCCAGCAACTTGAGCAGCTTGCGCTCGGCCAATACAAAGCCCAGCCGCACTCCGGCCAGACCGAAGAATTTACCGAACGAGCGCAACACGATCAGGCCGACCTGATGGGCATGGCCCGCCAGACTGAATTGAGGGGTGACATCCATGAACGCTTCGTCTACCACCAGCCAGCCGCCCCGCTGGGCCAGCCGCGAATGCCAGTCCAGCAAGCGTTGTGGGGCCAGGTTCAGGCCGGTGGGATTGTTGGGGTTGACCACCACCAGTACGTCGAGCCCCTCCAAAAAGAAGTCGACTTCCTGCTCTTGCACTTCGCGCACCACGTAGCCGGCGCGGCGCCAGGCTTCGGCGTGTTCGGCATAGCACGGTGACAACACGCCGACTTTGCCAGCGCGGCGCAGACGTGGCAGCAACTGGATGGCCGCCTGGGAGCCGGGCACCGGCAACAGGTGTGCAGCACCATAGTATTCGCTGGCGGCCTGCTCCAGGCCGTCGTCGGTTTCCGGCAGGCGCGCCCAGGCCCGCAGCGGGATCTCGGGAATCGGCCAGGGCCAGGGCGCGAGGCCGCTGGACAGGTCGAGCCAATCGGCCTCGGCTATCCCGTACTGAATCGACGCCCTGCGCAACCGGCCACCGTGCTCAAGCATAGAATTGCGCCCCCGCGCATAGAATCAGCAGCCACAACCATACGCCGCGCTGTACCAGTTGCCAGCCCCGGTCGATGGAATCGGCATCCGCCGCCGGGCCTTCGCCCAGTTGCGGACGCTGGTGCACTTCACCGTGATAGATGGCGGCGCCGCCCAACTCCACGCCCAGGGCGCCGGCACCGGCCGCCATCACCGGGCCAGCGTTCGGGCTGTCCCAGGTCGGGCCCTGGGTGCGCCAGCATTTGAGCGCCAGACGAGTCTTACCCAGTACCGCGTAGGTCAACGCCACCAGGCGTGCAGGAATGTAGTTCAGCACGTCGTCAATCTTTGCCGCCGCCCAGCCGAAGCGTTCAAAACGTTCGTTGCGATAGCCCCACATGGCATCAAGGGTGTTGCTTAGGCGATAAAGCACCACGCCCGGCACTCCCGCGAGCACAAACCAGAACAGCGCGGCGAAGACCGCATCGCTGCCGTTCTCCAGCACCGACTCAGTGGCCGCGCGGGCGACTTCGGTGCTATCCAGTTCACTGGTCTGACGGCTTACGAGGTAGCTCACGCGCTGTCGCGCTTCGTCCAGGTCATCGCTGCGCAAGGCCTGGGCCACCGGGATCACATGCTCGCCAAGGCTGCGCATGCCAAGCGCGCAGTACAACGCCAGGATCTCCAATACCCAGCCGATGTACGGCGCCCAGGATAAAGCCGTAGCCAGCAGAGTCAGCGGCACCACGGCGATAACCCACGCGGTCACGCCATGACTGCGCCAGCCGCGACCACCGGTATTGAAACGTTGCTCGATACGCCCGGCGAAATTGCCGAACGCCACCAGCGGATGCCAGCGTCTGGGTTCGCCCAGCAGCGCATCCAGCGCGACTGCAGCGACACACAGCAAGGCCACACTCATTGACTCACTCCCCACCCATTCTCATACAACATGTCACTCAGCGGCCGAGGCTCGGTCCAGCCTTCGAGTTGCAACATCGGGGCCGGGTAGAACTCGGCCACCGGCCCCAGGCACAGCACGGCCAAAGGTTTCGCGCCGGGTGGCAAACCCAGCAGATCAGCCAGGGCCTGGGGCTCGAACAGCGAGACCCAGCCCATGCCCAGCCCTTCGACACGGGCCGCCAGCCAAAGATTCTGAATAGCACAGGACAGTGACGCCATGTCCATTTCAGGCAACGTGCGCCGCCCAAAAATGTGCCGCTCACGGTCATCCATCAACGCCGCCACCAGCACTTCGGCGCAGTCGTGAATGCCTTCGACCTTGAGCTTCATGAACTCATCGGAGCGTTCACCCAGGGCTTCGGCGGTGCGTATGCGTTCTTCTTCCACCAGTTGTTGAATCTGCCCACGCAACGGACGGTCGCTGATGCGGATAAAACGCCAGGGCTGCATCAGGCCGACACTGGGTGCCTGGTGCGCGGCCTGGAGCAGACGATGGAGCAATTCCGGGGCGATAGTGCCGCCGCTGAAGTGGCGCATGTCGCGACGTTCAGCGATGGCGCGGTAGACCGCCTGGCGGTCGGCCTCGGGGAAGGCGTTGTCGGTCATGGCCTCATCGCCGGCAAGCCGGCGCCTACAGGATCGGGCGCGAACAATGCGGCCACCGCCTGGGGATTCGAGGGGAAGTAAAAGTGTACGTAGGAAGCCGTCATCCGCCCCTGCCGATAAACCGCCTCGGCACCGCGTCCGCCATTGGGGCTAAGGCCACGGGCAATCGGCTGCCATTCGGTGGTGGTCAGGGAGTGGTGATAGGTATGGCCGCGCAGCGTGCCTTCGGGCAATTCGACATTTTGCAGCGCCAAGGCCGCGAGTTTCTTCTGCATCACCGCATCGCCTTGCAGCAGGCCCACCAGTTCGGCGCGAACACCCTCGACGTCGGTCAGCGAGTCCAGCAGGTAGAGCATGCCGCCGCATTCGGCGAGCAGCGGTTTGCCGGCGGCATGATGAGCGCGGATGGCGTCAAGCATCGAGGTGTTTTCCGCCAGCGCCTGGTGGTGCAATTCCGGATAACCACCGGGCAGATAGAGGCTGTCGACGTCAGGCAATTTGCGATCGTGGATCGGCGAGAAAAACTCCAGTTCAGCGCCCATTGCCCGCAGCAGGTCGAGGCTGGCGCCATAGGTAAACGCGAAGGCTTCGTCGCGGGCCACGGCGATGCGCACACCGTTGAGCAGTGGCTGGGTTTCGATCACTTCCGGTGCGGCAAAGGTCACTGGCGGCGGCAAAGCCACTTCGCAACTGCTGCCCAGCGCTTGGGCGGCTGCATCGAGACGCACATCGAGGTCGTTCAGTTCGCTCGCCTGTACCAGGCCTAAGTGACGGCTAGGCAGTTCGATACCGGTCTCGCGGGATAACGCGCCGTACCAGCGCAGGCCTTCGGTGAGGCTGCCTTCGAGCAATTGTGCGTGACGCAAGGTGCCAACGCGATTGGCCAGCACCCCGGCAAACGGCAGATCCGGCTGATAACGTGCCAGGCCCAGGGCCAACGCGCCGAAGGTCTGGGCCATCGCCGTACCGTCAATCACGCCCAAGACAGGCACGCCGAAGTGTCGCGCCAGGTCGGCGCTGGACGGTGTGCCATCGAACAGGCCCATCACGCCTTCGATCAGGATCAGGTCCGCCTCCCCCGCCGCTTCCCATAGCAAGCGACGACTTTCCTGCTCGCCCACCATCCACATGTCCAATTGATACACCGGCGCACCGCTGGCGCGTTCGTGGATCATCGGATCGAGGAAGTCCGGGCCGCATTTGAACACGCGTACCCTGCGCCCCAGGTTGCGGTGCAATCGGGCAAGCGCGGCGGTGACGGTGGTTTTGCCCTGGCCGGACGCCGGTGCGGCAATCAAGACGGCCGGGCAATGACGGGGCTGATTCAAAGTTCGACGCCCTTCTGTGCCTTGATACCGGCTTGGAACGCGTGTTTGAGCATGCCCATTTCGGTGACGGTGTCGCCCATTTCGATCAGTTCAGGCTTGGCACCGCGGCCAGTGACCACCACGTGTTGCATCGGCGGGCGGGCTTGCAGGTCGCTGAGCACCTGGTCCAGGTCGAGATAGCCGTGCTTGAGGGCGATGTTCAGTTCGTCGAGTACGACAAGACCGATAGACGGGTCCTGCAGCAACTCGCGGGAAACCGCCCAGGCGGCTTCGGCGGCGGCGATGTCACGCTGGCGGTCCTGGGTTTCCCAGGTGAAGCCTTCGCCCATGACATGAAAGCGCACTTGCTCAGGGAAACGGCGGAAGAACAATTCCTCACCGGTACTGTTGCGCCCCTTGATGAACTGCACCACACCGCACTGCATGCCGTGCCCCATGGCCCGGGCCAGCATGCCGAACGCGGAGCTGCTCTTGCCTTTGCCGTTGCCGGTCAGCACCAGCAACAGGCCGCACTCGTTCGGGGAGTTGGCGATGCGTTCATCGATCACGGCTTTTTTGCGCAGCATGCGCGCCAGGTGGCGTTCGTCGCGGTCGGGGGAATCGGTCATGGCAGCTCTCCGTTGGGGCTGGACAAAAACGGCGGGCAGGAAAAAGAAAAAACAGACAGCCAAGCATCGCCCACCGTGATGCTGTTGGATGTTGCAGGCCGGTCTCCGGGCTCATGAGTGGCGCGCGTCTTATAGAAGCGCAGACCGACGCTGCGCCTTCCCATATCGCGAGCGATACAGTGGCAAAAGGCAGCGTCTTGACTCATTTACCGTTGCGGGGGCAGCGCCGGGATCGCGGCGTCACTGTGTACAAGTGCGCTCACTCACCGGCTTCCCTGTTTCACTCCGTCGACCCATGGGTCACAGAGCACCTGGAACAAGCGGCGAAGGGTAGTAGTTTGAGGGGCGAGCTGCAAGCTTCAAGCTGATCGACGCAAGCAGGCATCGCACCGCTTGCAGCTTCACGCGTGAAACCTGCCGCTGCTTTCTAGGGATTACGCGCCAGATTGCCTGGCAACACGCGCTTGGCGCTCAGGTAGGCATTCTGCCAATACGCCTTGGACAAGGTGTCCAGCTTCACCGTACCGCCGGTTTGCGGTGCATGCACAAAACGGCCTTCACCGACGTAGATCCCGGCGTGGCTGACCTGTGAACCGCCGCCCGTGGCAAAGAACAACAGGTCGCCCGTCTGCAGATTCTGCTCGCTGACATCTTGCGCACGCATCACGATCAATTCGCGAGTGGTACGCGGCAGGGAGATACCGGCAGCGTCGCGGAAGACAAAACCGATCAGGCCACTGCAATCAAACCCGGAGTCCGGTGTGTTGCCGCCCCACCGATAAGGCGTGCCGACCAGGCCCAGGGCACGGAAGAGGACGTCTTCGGCCGCAGGCGAGAAATTCTGGCTGGAATAGTTGAACACCGGCTTGGGCTTCACCGCTACGGGAGCAGGCGGCGGTGGACGACTTGCGCAGGCGCTGAGCAGCGCGGCGCAAAGAATGAGGATCAGGCGGGCCGAGGTCGACATGGGCAGAACAATCCTGGTCTGGATGCGGCTTTCGCTGCCGAACGCTGAAAACCAGAACGCGCAAGCAAAGCTCGCGCGAACGGATTACAACAATGTCCAGGGATTCTAGCGCTTACACGTCAAACTTCAAGTATCACTTTAAGTTTACTTGCTAGCGGTAACTGTCGTCGGGGCCATGGCGAGTGCGCGCTTGGCTTCGATGAAGGTTTTGCTCCAGTAGCTGTCGCCCAGGTTGTCGACTCGAACACCGCCACTGCGACGGCTGCTGGAGTGGATAAACTGGTTGTCGCCCAAGTAGATACCGGCATGACTCACACGACCACGCCCTGCCGTACTGAAGAAAAGCAGATCACCGGGCTTGAGGTTGTTGCGCGCGACCAACGGTGCATCCACGTTGATCATTTCGCGGGTGGAGCGTGGCAGGTTCATGCCCGCTTCTTCACGAAACAGATAGCCGATGAAACCGCTGCAGTCGAAGCCGGCTTCAGAAGTGCCGCCGAAACGGTAACGGGTACCGATCAGGGACATGCCGCGTTCGAGGATGCTGTCGGCCAGAACGGGAAGCTGGTAAGGCTTGCTACCGGAGAAGTTGGTCAGCTCTTTTTCAGTTGCCAGCTCTTCTTCATAAACAGAAGCAGACTGTGCAGCAACGAATTTTGCCTGATTTTGAACCTGTGGTTTTTGCTGTTCTGCCACCTGTTGAGGGTGGGAGGCGCAACCAAACAACAGGGTAACGAGTGCGAGGGGCACGAGGGGTGCGAAGCGATTTAGCATGGGCACGACCGTGGCTGATATGTAAAGAAGACGAGACTATGCCCTCTATCACATCGATTTGCAAATTCAATCGTGATCTATGTGACTTCTTGTTTTGACCATGACATCTAAGCCCTTAACACCCCGTACCTGCCTTTTGCGTAGCCACATCGGCTCAAACGCAGGTTTTCTGGCGCCTGGAATTTGCCGAACGCGGCAAAAACAAAGGGCTGTCTACCAGCCGAGGGTTTCTTTCAAGAAGGGAATGGTCAGCTTGCGCTGGGCCTGCAAGGAGGCCTGGTCGAGCTGTTCGAGCAAATCGAACAATGCGCTCATGCTGCGTGTGCCGCGAGTGAGAATAAAGTGCCCCACTTCATCGGTGAGGTGCAGGCCACGACGGGAAGCACGCAGTTGCAAGGCACGCAATTTGTCTTCGTCGGAGAGCGGGCGCATCTGGAAGATCAGCGCCAAGGTCATCCGCGACTTGAGGTCGGCCAGCTTGATCGGCAATTCCCGTGGCGAGGTAGACGCGGCAATCAGCAGGCGCCGACCACTGTCACGCAAACGGTTGAACAAGTGAAAGAGCGCCTCTTCCCATTCCGCCTTGCCGGCGATCGCTTGCAGATCGTCCAGGCACACCAGCTCGTACTGCTCAAGATGGTCGAAAATGCCGATACCGCGATCCATCAACTCAGCCAGGGGCAGGTAAACCGCCGGCTCGCCCATTTGCTCGAAACGCAGGCACGCGGCCTGCAACAGGTGGGTACGCCCTACGCCGTGCTTGCCCCACAAATAGATCAGGCTTTCGGTCCACCCGGCGTCGGCTTCGCAGAGCCGCTCGACATAGCCGAGTGCAGCGGCATTGGCGCCTGGGTAGTAGTTGATAAAGGTGGCGTCGTCACGCAGACGCACACCCAAGGGCAGCTGAATCGGTTTCATGCTGACTGAACGGCTCCAAACGAACCGTTAGTGGCCTCTGTGTAAAGTTTGCAAAGTTTATACCCGTGACGCCGGGCGCACAATGCAACAGACCCCAAGCAAAATCAAAGGTTTGCGTTAACTTGTTGGTTTTATGCAGATTGTTTGACACCCCAGCGCCAGAAACAACAAACCCGGCCAGGCCGGGTTTGTTGCAGAGCGATTACAGATCCGGGTCTTCAACCCCTGTATACACATCCGAATCCTTGTACAAATCGTGCACATGGCGCACCAGCACCATGATCACTGCCGCCACCGGCAGCGCCAGCAAGATGCCCGTAAAGCCAAACAGCTCACCGCCCGCCAGGATCGCAAAGATCACTGCCACCGGGTGCAGGCCAATCCGATCGCCGACCAGCAGCGGCGTCAGGACCATGCCTTCCAGAGCCTGGCCGACCATGAACACGGCCACGATGCCCAACATTGGGTACAAATCACCACCAAACTGGAACAGCCCGGCCACCAGTGCCGCGCCGATACCAATCACGAAGCCCATATAGGGCACGATCGCAGCCAGGCCGGCGATCAGGCCAATCAGCAGGCCCAATTCCAGGCCGATGGCCATCAAGCCAGCCGCATAGATGATCCCCAGGGCCAACATCACCAGGAGTTGGCCACGCACGAAGGCGCCCAATACCTCGTGGCACTCTTCGGCGAGGGAGACGATGCGTTCCTCACGGTCACGCGGCAGCAGGCTGCGGATCTTGGCCATCATGAGGTCCCAGTCGCGCAGCAGGTAGAACGCGACCACCGGGATCAGTACCAGATTGGTCAGCCAACCGATCAGCGCCAGGCTGGACGCAGTGGCTTGGCTTAGTACAACGCCGACAATATCGGTGGTCTGCCCCATGTGCTCGCTGATCGCGGCCTTGACCTTGTCGAACTTCCAGAAGCCATCCGCCAATCCCAGCTTGGCCTGGGCCCATGGCATTGCCGTGTGCTGCAGCCAATCGAGCATCTGCGGCGCCAGCTCATAGAGTCGGAACAGCTGCTTGGCCAGCATCGGCACCAGTACCAGCACCAACGCCGTGATGATCAGGGTAAACAGCGCGAACACCGCCACCACGCCCCAGGTACGCGACAGCCCGGCCTTCTCCAGACGATCCACCACCGGATCGAAAAGATAGGCCAGCAGCAACGCGACCAGGAACGGCGTCAGGATCGAATGCAGCAAGAACACAAAGACGCACAGCAGGACAATCCCGCCAAGCCACACCCAACGACGCGTATCCGCCATAAACCACTCCATCTATATAAAGAAGAAAACTGCTACCAACGAAAACGCAATTGCGCCTGAGGCTCGGGTGCCATTGCCGGTTGCGCGCCATCCACTGCCGATTGCTGGACCGGCGCCTCACCCGCAGGAATCTCCTGCAACTTGGCCAGGCTCAACTGGGTGCGCAACTGATCGGCACTGCCGTTGACGCGGTACACGATGCGATTGCCATCCACTGACTGCGGCTGACCGCCAAAAGGCTCCAGCAGATGACCCAGTGCGGCATAACGCTCCAGGGTCATGCCCTGTACTTCCAGCAACTGTTCGGTGCTCACGCCGGGCTTGACCGCGAAGCGCGGCGCGAGCTTCTGGCTCACCGCCAGCATCACCGCATCGGCCACCGCGCCGGTGTCGGCCCCTTGAACCGTGCCCTGCTCGCTCTTGTCGCCCAGCCACAAGCGCCATTTGGCTTGCCATTGACTGCCTTCCTGGCGCGCATGCACGGCCAGCAAGGCATCGGCGCCGTAACGCTCGGAGGCGGTGCGCAGCGGCGTTGCGTCGGCACTTTCCAGGTTCGGCGCGGTAGCGACCACCTGCTCATCCAGGTCGCCCAGCGGCAGGCGCAACGGCAAGCCACGGTGTTGCGCAGCACGGCGCAACGCTTGGGCGACGGTCTGGCCATCGCCAACGAGGCTGCTGCCTTCGGTGGAGTCGTTCAGCCACCAGCCTAGAATCGACGGCCGATTGCTGCCCCAGATCGACAAGCCCGCTTCACGCAGGACGCGATCGGTGCTCACCGGGTCGAAATCCACTTGCAGGCTTTCCGGCGGGCCGGCGTCATAGCCGTACTGGCTGATGATTTGTTGCGGATCTTTACGAACGGCCGCCAGGCCCGGGCCGTCGGCGGCCTTGGCGTCGCCGGTCAGGCGGATCACCAGGGTCTGCACGGCGCGCTGGGTGGCCTGGTCGCGCTCCTGGGGCGACTGGCTGCTGACGGGTTCAAGTACTTGATAAAGGCCATTGAGGGTTTCGGCATGACTCGCCAGGCCGAGCAACGACAAGCAGCCTACAAAGAAGAATTTACACAGACGCATGGAAGATTCCCGAACGACAAATTTAGCGGCTGCAACAGACCGCGTGGATCCGGTTTGCCAAGGCTGTGACCATGGCGACCGGTAAAACATTCACAAGGCCTCGGCAGTTTTTGTACTGTCATAACGATAGCGGGTTAAAGGCTATACCTTAATACACGCCAAAGCAGAGCCGATTAGCATTTTTTTAACCGGCTTTTTTTGCCTATATGGCCCTGCCCGTCGGCCCGAGGATGGCCGCTGCCCCTCAAGCCTGATAAAATCGCGCGCCTTCGCAGACCGTCAACGGCTGGGCCTTTTACCAAAAGCGCCTGCCCGCTCGGTCGTTACCCCTGAATCCCCCCTAAAGGCCTGGATCATGAGCAAGCAACCCTCCCTGAGCTACAAGGACGCCGGTGTAGACATCGACGCCGGTGAAGCATTGGTCGAACGCATCAAGAGCGTCGCCAAGCGCACTGCGCGCCCCGAAGTCATGGGCGGCCTGGGCGGTTTTGGCGCCCTCTGCGAAATCCCGGCCGGCTACAAGCAGCCTGTACTGGTTTCCGGTACCGACGGCGTGGGCACCAAGCTGCGCCTGGCACTGAACCTGAACAAGCACGACACCATTGGCATCGACCTGGTTGCCATGTGCGTCAATGACCTGGTGGTGTGCGGCGCAGAGCCCTTGTTCTTCCTGGACTACTACGCCACCGGCAAACTGAACGTGGACACCGCTGCACAAGTGGTTACCGGCATCGGCGCCGGCTGCGAACTGTCGGGTTGCTCCCTGGTCGGCGGCGAAACCGCTGAAATGCCAGGCATGTACGAAGGCGAAGACTACGACCTGGCCGGCTTCTGCGTCGGCGTCGTGGAAAAAGCCGAAATCATCGACGGCTCCAAGGTTGCCGCCGGTGACGCCCTGCTGGCCCTGCCCTCTTCCGGTCCGCACTCCAACGGTTACTCGCTGATCCGCAAGATCATCGAAGTGTCCGGCGCCGAGATCGAGAACACTCAGCTCGACGGTAAGCCGCTCACCGACCTGCTGATGGCCCCGACCCGCATCTACGTCAAGCCATTGCTCAAGCTGATCAAGGACACTGGCGCGGTCAAAGCCATGGCCCACATCACCGGCGGCGGCCTGCTGGACAACATCCCGCGCGTCCTGCCAAAAGGCGCCCAGGCGATCGTCGACGTGGCCAGCTGGCAGCGTCCTGCGGTATTCGACTGGCTGCAAGAGAAAGGCAACGTCGACGAAACCGAAATGCACCGCGTACTGAACTGCGGCGTGGGCATGGTCATCTGCGTGGCTCAAGAGCACGTTGAAACCGCGCTGAATGTACTGCGTGAAGCCGGCGAGCAGCCTTGGGTCATCGGCCAGATCGCTACCGCCCCTGAAGGCGCGGCCCAGGTTGAACTGAAGAACCTCAAGGCTCACTGATGCCTCAGACCTGTGATGTCGTGGTGCTGCTTTCCGGCACCGGCAGTAACTTGCAGGCCTTGATCGACAGCACGCGCACCGGCGACAGCCCGGTGCGCATCGCTGCGGTGATCTCCAACCGCAGCGATGCCTACGGCCTGCAACGTGCCAGGGACGCGGGTATCGACACCCGCTCCTTGGATCACAAGGCTTTCGAAGGCCGCGAGGCCTTCGACAGCGCCTTGATCGAACTGATCGACGCCTTCAACCCCAAACTCGTGGTACTTGCCGGCTTCATGCGCATCCTCAGCGCTGATTTCGTGCGGCATTACGAAGGGCGCCTGCTCAATATCCACCCGTCCCTGCTGCCCAAATACAAGGGCATGCACACGCACCAGCGTGCGCTCGACGCCGGCGACAGCGAGCACGGCTGCAGCGTGCACTTTGTCACCGAGGAACTCGATGGCGGGCCTCTGGTCGTACAGGCAGTGGTTCCGGTAGAGTCTGACGACTCGGCGCAGACACTTGCGCAACGGGTTCATACCCAGGAACACAGGATTTACCCGCTGGCCGTTCGCTGGTTTGCCGAGGGACGGTTGATTCTTGGTGACCAGGGTGCATTATTGGACGGTCAGTTACTCGCGGCCAGCGGCCACTTGATTCGAACCTAGGAGATTTTATGCGTCGCGCCTTGCTCTTCGCTTTTGCTCTGTTTGCCTTGCCTGCCGTGCAAGCAGCAGATTTACATCCATTCTCCGCCAGCTATACCGCCGACTGGAAACAGTTGCCCATGAGTGGCTCGGCAGAACGCAGCCTGACCAAGAACAGCGACGGCACCTGGACCTTGAACTTCAAGGCTTCGATGATGATCGCCAGCCTGACCGAAACCAGTGTGATCCTGTTTGACAAGGACACCCTGCAACCGAAGAGCTACACCTTCGAACGCGGCGGTCTGGGCAAGGCAAAGAAGATCAACCTGGACTTCGATCAAACCGCCAAGAAAGTCACCGGTTTTGAGAACAAAGACCCAGTCAACGTGCCCCTGCAAAGCAGCATGCTCGACAAGTCGACCTACCAGTTGGCCCTGCAGCGCGATGTGGCTGCCGGCAAGAAGAGCATGAGCTACAACGTGGTGGAAGGCACTGACGTCGACACCTACGACTTCCGCGTGATCGGCCCGGAAAAGGTCCAGACCAAGGTGGGATCCATCGACGCGATCAAGGTAGAGCGCGTGCGTGACCCGACTCAGAGCAAGCGCATCACCCAGATGTGGTTTGCCAAGGACCAGGGCGGCATCCTGGTTGCCCTGCGTCAGGTGGAAACCGACGGTAAGGAATACAACATCATGCTGCAGGACGGCACCGTTGACGGTAAGGCTGTCAAAGGTAGCTGATGCGCTGGTGAATCAAAAAAGAGCCTCGCGGAATGCGGGGCTTTTTTTCGTCTGCTCGTTTTGTTTTGAAGCTTCTCGCGCTATCGCAGGCAAGCCAGCTTCCACATTTGGAATGCTTTTCAAAAGGTGGGAGCTGGCTTGCCTGCGATAGCGGCGGCTCAATCAATAGAGGCTGAAGCCTTACGCCAACATGAAACTTTTGTCATAAAACTCAGCACCCTGCGACGCAATGTCACGGTTTTCGCGACCTGCAGCACTGTTGCGTTTTCCGCAATGAATTGTTGCACGAAAAGTCGGTTTACTTAGCAAGCTAACAAATCATATAACAAAGGCCTGCGACGACTTGCCGCAGATCCACCAGAGATTGGAGCAAGCAGATGACTGTAAAAGTAACTGAACGCGACGACGAACATATGTCCCACGAAGCACTGGGCCATGGGATTCACATCTGGGATGTACACCAACAAGACCTGTTGGTCGGCATGTTTCACAACGAGAGCGACGCTCATAATTATAAAAACGAGCTCGAAGCCCTTGAGATGAGACGCCAGGCGCAAGGCTCCTGAGACTCTGAAATTGTGCAGAGGCCGGGCCCACGCAGCTGGGCCCCTGCAAAAACAAACCCCGCCTTTTGAGCGGGGTTTGTGTTTTTCGCACTGCTACGCAGCGCAGGGCAAGCGTACTCACCCTCCTTCAGGCCTACAGCTTTACCACATCAGATCATCCGGGATCTGGTAGGCCGCGTACGGATCATCCTCATCCGGCACCTGGCTTTCCGTCAGGATATTGAGCTGCACGATACGCTCTGGTGCGCGCTCGTGGATCTTCAGTGCTGCCTCGCGCGGGATCACCTCGTAGCTGCCGCCGTGGTGCACGATGGCCAGGGAGCCGTTGCTCAGCTTGTTGCGCATCAACGTGTTGACCGACAGGCGCTTGACCTTCTTGTCATCCACGAAGTTGTAGTAGTCCTCGGTGGTCAGCTTGGGCAGGCGCGAGGTCTCGATCAGTTGCTTGACCTGGGCGGTGCGGGCCTTGGCTTCGGCTTTTTCCTGCTGTTGGCGGTTCAGTTCCTGGTCGCGTTTGACCTTCTCGGCCTGCGCTTCGGCCGCCAGGCGGGCCTGGGTGTCATCCGCCTCGATCTGGCCTTTGTGGACCAGGCGCTGCTGCTTCTGTTTCTCTTTGCCGACCTGCTTGGCCTGCTTTTGGTTGACCAGACCTGCTTTGAGCAACTGGTCGCGAAGGGAAAGGCTCATGGTGCTTACTCACTTAGGCAACTGCTCAACCGCAGCTGGACACATTCTTTTCCTGACGTTTGGCTTCGCCCCACAGGGCGTCCATCGTTTCGAGGGTGCAATCTTCTATGGATTGGTGCGTATCGCGCAATGCCTGTTCGATAAATCGGAAGCGACGTTCGAACTTGGCATTGGCGCCACGCAGCGCGGTTTCCGGGTCGACCTTGAGATGACGGGCCAGGTTGACTGCCGCGAACAGCAGGTCGCCGACCTCATCGGCAATGGCCACCGAATCGTTGTCGGCCATGGCTTCGAGCACTTCATCCAGTTCTTCGCGCACGTTGTCCACCACCAGCAAGGCGGAGGGCCAATCGAAGCCGACCTGGCTGGCGCGCTTCTGTAATTTGGCGGCGCGGGACAGGGACGGCAGCGCCGTGGGCACATCGTCCAGCAAGGAAAGCTGCTCCGGCGCGTCGGACTTTTCCGACCGTTCCTCGGCTTTGATCTGCTCCCAGCGCTCCTTCACCTGTTCTTCACTCAACTGCGGGATATCCAGCGGTGCATACAGATCACCGGTTGGAAACACATGGGGATGGCGACGGATCAACTTGCGCGTAATGCTGTCGATCACCCCGGCAAATTCGAAGCGCCCTTCTTCCCGCGCCAGTTGGCTGTAATACACCACTTGGAACAACAGATCGCCCAACTCGCCTTGCAGGTGATCGAAGTCACCGCGCTCGATGGCGTCGGCGACTTCGTAGGCTTCTTCCAACGTGTGCGGAACGATGGTGGCGTAGGTTTGCTTGATGTCCCACGGGCACCCGTACTTCGGGTCGCGCAGGCGGCTCATCAGGTGCAGCAGGTCATCCAGTGAATACATCATTCTACTTCCGATCAGGTATGAACACCGCCGATCAACGGTGGGAGGGGCTTGCCCCCGATTGCGGTGGGTCAACCAAGAATCTGGTACCTGACACTCCGCTTTCGGGGGCAAGCCCCCTCCCACCGTTCAGACTGCGTTCATCCAGATGTTCATGGGGTACGGTTGCGGCGTGTCTCGATGATGTTCGGCAACTGGGAGATCCGCCCCAGCAACCGTCCCAACGCGTCCAGCCCCGGAATCTCGATGGTCAGGGACATCAACGCAGTGTTGTCCTCTTTGTTCGAGCGGGTGTTGACCGCCAGCACGTTGATCCGCTCGTTGAGCAGCACTTGCGACACATCCCGCAGCAAACCGGAACGGTCATAGGCGCGAATGATGATATCCACCGGGTAGGTGAGCACCGGCACTGGGCCCCAGCTCACCTGGATGATCCGCTCCGGTTCACGCCCGCCCAATTGCAGCACCGAGGCGCAGTCCTGGCGGTGAATGCTCACGCCGCGGCCCTGGGTGATGTAACCGACAATGGCGTCGCCCGGCAGCGGCTGGCAGCAGCCGGCGATTTGCGTCATCAGGTTGCCCACGCCCTGGATCTGGATATCGCCGCGCTTGCCAGGCTTGTAGCCGGTGGCCTTGCGTGGAATCAGTTCCAACTGTTCGCTGCCACGTTCCGGCTCGACCAGTTGCTGGGCCAGGTTGACCAATTGCGCCAGGCGCAAATCGCCAGCGCCGAGGGCGGCGAACATGTCTTCGGCGATCTTCATGTTGGCTTTCTCGGCCAACTTGTCGAAGTCCACCTGAGGCAGGCCGAGACGCCCCAATTCGCGTTCAAGCAAGGTTTTGCCGGCGGCGACGTTCTGGTCGCGCGCCTGCAATTTGAACCAGTGGACGATCTTCGCCCGCGCCCGCGACGTGGTGATGTAGCCCAGGTTCGGGTTCAGCCAGTCGCGGCTCGGCGTACCGTGCTTGCTGGTAATGATTTCGACCTGTTCACCGGTCTGCAGGCTGTAGTTGAGCGGCACGATGCGCCCGTTGATCTTGGCACCCCGGCAGTTGTGACCGATCTCGGTGTGAACGCGGTAGGCGAAGTCCAGCGGCGTCGCGCCCTTCGGTAAGTCGATGGCATGGCCGTCAGGGGTGAAGATGTAGACCCGATCAGGCTCGATATCCACGCGCAGCTGTTCGGCCAGGCCACCAATGTCGCCCAGTTCTTCGTGCCATTCCAGCACTTGACGCAGCCAGGAGATTTTCTCCTCGTACTGGTTGGACCCGGCCTTGACGTCGGTGCCCTTGTAGCGCCAGTGCGCGCACACACCCAACTCCGCCTCTTCGTGCATGGCGTGGGTGCGGATCTGCACTTCCAGCACCTTGCCCTCGGGGCCGATCACCGCGGTGTGCAGCGAGCGATAGCCGTTTTCCTTGGGGTTGGCGATGTAGTCGTCAAACTCCTTGGGAATATGCCGCCACAAGGTGTGGACGATACCCAGCGCGGTGTAGCAGTCGCGCATTTCCGGCACCAGCACGCGCACGGCGCGCACATCGTAGATCTGGCTGAACGCCAGGCCCTTGCGCTGCATTTTGCGCCAGATGGAATAGATGTGCTTGGCACGGCCGCTGATGTCGGCTTCGACACCGGTGGCCTGCAGCTCGGAGCGCAACTGGTTCATCACGTCGGTGATGAAGCGCTCACGGTCGAGCCGCCGTTCGTGCAGCAGCGTGGCGATCTGCTTGTATTGATCGGGTTCAAGGTAGCGGAAGGACAAGTCCTCCAGCTCCCACTTGATATGGCCGATACCCAGACGATGCGCCAGCGGTGCATAGATGTCGAAGACTTCGCGGGCAACGCGGTTGCGCTTCTCGTCGTCGGCGGTTTTCACCGCACGGATTGCGCAGGTACGCTCAGCCAGCTTGATCAGGGCGACGCGGACGTCGTCGACCATCGCCACCAGCATCTTGCGCAGGTTCTCGACCTGGCCCTGAGTGCCCAGCACCATGGACTGACGCGGACTGAGGCTGGCGCTGATCGCAGCCATGCGCAGCACGCCGTCGATCAGCTTGGCCACCACGGAGCCGAAACGCTGGCCCACGGTCGCCAACTGAATATGCCCTTCCCGCACGCCGCGATACAGCACGGCGGCGATCAGTGAATCCTGGTCCAGCTTGAGATCGGCGAGGATCTCGGCGATTTCCAACCCGGTGCGAAAGCTTGAAGTGCCTTCGGCCCAGAGGTTCTTGGAAGCATTGTCTTGCTGCTCAGACTCGCGAGCGAACTCGCAGGCTGCTTTCAAGGCTTCACGGTCCAGTGCCGGGTCGACACTGATGGCATGATCCAGCCATGCCTCGAGATTGATACTGCCGTCGGTGTTGATCGGCTGGTGTGCTCTCACCTGTACCATCTTGCTTACCTTCCCTACGACGCACCTTCGATGCGCCAGAATTCATCGCCGACCTTCTACTGCTCCCTGGCAGATCACAGGCCCTGGAGACGACAGGCCGGTCGGATTAAACGGGCATCCTAGCCCGCTTCAAATAACGCCATGGCCTCGACATGCGCGGTTTGCGGAAACATGTCGAGGATCCCGGCACGTTTTAGCCGGTAGCCTTGCTTGACCAACTCAACCGTGTCCCGCGCCAGCGTGGCCGGATTGCAGGACACATACACCAGACGCTTGGCTCCCAGGGTCGCGAGCTTGCGCACAACCTCCAGGGCACCATCACGGGGTGGGTCCAAGAGTACCGCAGAAAAGCCTTGTTTGGCCCATTCCGCGTCAGTCAAAGGCTGGGACAAATCAGCCTGAAAAAACTGCACATTATGCAAATCGTTGCTGACGGCGTTGACGGCCGCCCGCTCCACCATGGTCTGCACCCCCTCCACCGCCACCACTTCACGCACCTGGCGCGCCAGTGGGAGGGCGAAGTTGCCCAGGCCGCAAAACAGGTCCAGCACCCGTTCATCGGGTTGTGGCGCCAGCCATTCCAAGGCCTGGGTAACCATCGCTTCATTGACCCCGGCATTGACCTGGACAAAATCTCCGGGCCGGTAAGCCAGCTCCAGATCCCAGTGACTCAGGCGAAACCCGAGCACCGAATCGGCCTCAACCGGTTCCGGCTGGCCCTCGCCATGCAGCCACAATTGGGCTTCATGGAAGGCACAGAATTCTTTCAGCACCTGCAGGTCCGCTTCCGACAGCGGCGCCATATGGCGCAGCAACACGGCCACGGACGTACCACTGAACAACTCCACATGCCCCAGCGCCTGAGGTTTGCTCAAGCGAAGCAGCATGTTGGGCAGGCGCTGCATGATCGGCTGCAAGGCCTGTACCAGCACCGGGCATTCGTCGATGGCGACGATGTCCTGACTAGCCACCGCGCGGAAACCCACTTCCAGCTGTTTCGTCTTGGCGTCCCAGCGCACGGCCACGCGGGCGCGGCGACGGTAACCGAATTCCGGCCCGCTCAACGGCGCGGCCCACTCCTGCGGTTCGACCCCCGCCACGCGGGACAGTTGCTCGGCAAGCATGCGCTGTTTCAGGGCAAGTTGTTCGCCGTGGGGCAAGTGCTGCACGCTGCAACCGCCGCAGCGTCCGAAATGCGCGCACGGCGCCGGACGGCGTAATTCGCTGGCACTGAACACCCGCTCGGTGCGCGCCTCGACGATCTTGCCATGGGTGCCCAGCACCCGTGCTTCGACTTCTTCGCCCGCCAGCGCGCCGTTCACGAACCAGGTGCGACCTTCAAAGAACACGATGCCTCGGCCGTCGTTGGCCAGGCGCTCGATGGTCAGGCTCTGTTTCTTGCCCACAGGGATCTGCGGGGCGCGGCTGCCGCCCGTCGGTTGGAAGCGCAGGCCTCTCTCGTGCTTGGCCATCAGTTGGGTTCGTCGAAGATGCCGGTCGACAGGTAACGGTCGCCTCGGTCACAGATGATCGCGACGATCACCGCGTTTTCCACCTCTTTGGACAAGCGCAACATACCCGCCACCGCGCCACCGGAAGACACGCCGCAGAAGATGCCTTCTTCACGGGCCAGGCGGCGGGTGGTGTCTTCGGCCTCGCGCTGCGCCATATCAATGATGCGGTCGACGCGGCTCGAGTTGTAGATCTTCGGCAGATACTCTTCGGGCCAACGACGGATACCAGGGATGGCCGAGCCTTCCATCGGTTGCAGGCCGACGATCTGGATGGCCGGGTTCTGCTCCTTGAGGTAGCGCGAGTTGCCCATGATGGTGCCGGTGGTGCCCATGGAGCTGACGAAATGAGTGATGGTGCCCTGGGTCTGGCGCCAAATTTCCGGGCCGGTGCTGGTGTAGTGCGCCTCGGGGTTGTCACCGTTGGCGAACTGATCCAGCACCAGGCCGCGGCCTTCGGCAGCCATGCGTTCAGCCAGATCGCGCGCACCTTCCATGCCGTCTTCCTGGGTGACCAGGATCAGTTGGGCACCGTAGGCGGTCATCGCCGCTTTGCGTTCGGCGCTGCCGTTGTCGGGCATGATCAGGATCATCTTGTAACCCTTGATCGCGGCGGCCATGGCCAGGGCGATGCCGGTGTTACCCGAGGTGGCTTCGATCAAGGTGTCGCCGGGTTTGATCTGCCCGCGCAGCTCCGCACGGGTGATCATCGACAGCGCCGGGCGGTCCTTCACTGAACCGGCCGGGTTGTTCCCTTCGAGCTTGAGCAGCAGGGTGTTGCTGGTGTCTCCCGCCATGCGTTGCAAGCGGACCAGGGGCGTGTTGCCGACGCAATCGGCGATTGTAGGGTACTGCAAGGTCATGGCGTATTCGCAATCCAGACTGCGGGGGCGAACATCATACCGGGAAAGGCCGGCGGGCCATATCACGCAAAGTGTGGTGCCTATTCCTTAAAGGCATAAGTATTGGCTCAGGCAATTACAAATTCCGTCCACTCCTGAAGGGTCAACACGCGGACCAGATCGGCCTTGGCTTGGCGCATCTGTACAGCAAGGCTTTCGAGCGCGTGTTTGTAGGCTCCCTCGTTTATGTCGCCATTCGTGACTTTGTCGGTGGCCCGTTCCAGCTCACGCTGGTAGTGCGCCAGCGCAGCCTCAAAACGTTGCGGGTACTTGCGCTCCAGGAACTCGACCCAGTACTCCTCGTTTTCAAGCCGACTGGGCCAATTCAGGTTCAACTCCTCATTTTTGATCCGTTGGAGTATTCGGATCACCGAAGGCGCATCCGGCACCGCAGTGGCGGCGTCGAACCGGCCCGGCAATGCAAGAGGCAAGTCCAGACTCGACGCCAGCGCGATTCGATAGGCCAGGAAACGCACGCAGGCTTCCTGCGCAGACTGCTGCGGAAACGCCCTCAACAGGTGGTGGTCGATGGCGCCCAGCCGGCGAAGGGCTCGGTAATAATTCACAAAATCCGGGCCTGCGGCATCCACGTTTCCGGCGAGCATCTGTACCGGCAACATAGCCAGTTCGATCTCATTGAGGCACAACAGCCACCCGTCGATCCCCCCGCTCATGTACCGCAAAGGTGTCTGGAAAAGGATTTGTTGCAGGCGCCCGTTGTGATTGGCCCCGTCAATCAACTGCCAGACGCGCCGCGTAATGTCCTGGCGCAAGGCGTGATGCTCCGGGGCAATCAACGGCGGATAGGAAGACACGTTCCACAGCAGGTTAAAGAAACCGTCCGCCATTTGCGCTCCGGCCAACAGCGCCCATTCAGCCCGCCGTTGCGGCACTTCATTCAGCGGCACCGGCAATAGCCAGCGTTCAACCGATGGCAACGGAAATGCCCCGTCGTGCCACAGGCCAAAATCGATCGTTTGATAACCCGGCCGTCTCCGGTATTGGCTGAGCAGCCGCAAGGTCGCCTGGGAAAGCGCGTTACCGTGAAGATTCATGGCGCGGTACACGGTTTCATTGAGGTGAAGATCAGAGTGGGTCAACACTTTGAAACGATTGTCTCGCAGATCCAACGTGCGAAGTCTTGGCAGCATCACCACCCACAGAGGCAAAAGATCGAGTTGAGTATTCCTGAGCTTGAGGACCTCCAGCGCTGTCAGCGCATACACATTCAAGCGTTTCCCTCTGCCGAGGGGATTGTTGGACAGATTCAACTTGGTCAAGCGCGTCAGGCCCTGCAACCGTCTGATATCCGCTGATTCAGGCTGAATGCGATTGTTCGCCAGGCTGAGTTGTTTCAAGTGTTGAAGCGCAGACAAGCCCTGAGGCACATGGTCCAAGTGGTTGCCGTCGAGAAACAGCGTCCGCAGCGCCGGGAAGCGCCCGAGGAACTTCATCGGCAGCGCTTGTAACTGATTGTTCCGCAGGCTCAGTTGCATGACATGACCGAAATGCGCCGTCACCTGTGGCAAGTCTTCCAGGGCCAGGTCATCCAGATAGAGCTCAAACATCACCCCGCGCGGGGAGTCCTCTTTGCTCCAGCAACGTCGAATTCGCGCGGAGGCCTCGACTTGTGCCTTGAGTTGCTCGGGTTTCCCCAGCAAGCACCAGCGTTCAAGGCTGTCATTCAAGGCGTCGCGTTCTCGGAACAGGGTGTTGATCGCGTCCTCACGCTCCTGAACGGAGTCACTCAGATTCTCAAGGATCTCAAACGCCTGCTCATCGGTTTTCGTCGGAAACAACTGCCGCAACCGTGCGACTTGGTCACGGCCCACTGCCCCCAGCTCATTGCCGCCACTCAACGGATAACCAATCCGCCCATCCGCCACGCGACGCGGCGGGTTGTACCAAGGGCGACGCCCTATTTCGAGCAGGGTTTCGGCAAACTCCCAGTGACGCTCCAAGCGATAACCGATCTCCTGGATCAACTCTTCAACGCCCCCCGCATGGGTATATCCCACGGCCTGGCGCTCAGGGGGAGGCAACGCGTCGAGTAAGACCGTGAGAAAATCGCCCGGGTTTCCGAGCGGTTGCAACGTGCCGTTCGATTGGGGAGCAAAGGCCTGATAGCGGCCATCAAGCGCCTCCAGCACCCGCTTGGGCCGCCCTTCAGCAGGGCCGACACGGTCAATGAGCCGCCCGCGCTCACGTACTTCAACCCGTGTTTGAACAGACCAGCCGTCCATCTCGGCGACGGTATGAAGGATCAGCTTTGAGCTGTCCGCACTTGCCGCACCTCCCAGGTGCACCCCCTCCATCGCCCTGGTCTTGCGCAGGTACTCTATCCACCAGCGGATGGCTTTGGTTTTGGTCAACGGGACACGGCCGGCCTCCAGGCTTCGACGCTCAACCGGGGTGAGATCGCGCACCAGGTCTTCGGCGATTTGCGCTGTCAAACTGGGAAAATCACGCTGCAGCACCTGTGCCAGGGGCTCCGAAGACAACGCGCTTTTATGAAGCAACGCCTTGAAAAAAAGCCGCGCCATACCTGGCTTGTCCTGCGCAACAAAGGTTTCGAGCCGCCTGACCTGATCAGCGCGGCTCAAGCCCGCACTGCCCACCAACACATCGGCGCTTTCAGGCCCTATTTCACCCAGTAACTCGTCAAAAAAATCCCACCCCGTCTCCACGCCCGCCTTGACCCGTCGATGCAACGTGAATCGCTCGATGGTCTCCATCAAAATCGCAGGTGGGCGCTCGTTACGCAGGTGCACGCGACGCAGCATCGCCGGGGTCACGCCGCTGACCTGTTGAATCTGGTTGATGGCATCCGGCGACCATGCTCCAACGGCGGGCCCGAGGCGATAAAACGGTTTGTGGCCATCCCAGGTCAGCGGCGTTTCCCATTCATGGCGCCAGGCACCTGCGCCGTTATGCGTCAACACCGGGGCGTAAGCATCGTGCAATGTGGGGTGTGGAATGCGCCATGGCAGGGTCGGGCCAGCCTGGGAGACGTTGAAACACAAGCCGTCCATATACAGAAAGCAGTCCGCGCCCTGGCGAAAGAGACCGAGTGCGTCAGGGGTCAGGCCCATGGTATCCGCAGCACTGGAATACTGCGCGATGTCGCGCTGGTGAGGGTAAAACTGCCCCTCGACCGTACGATGGTCGAGCATGGCGCGGGCAATCCGGTGACGGAAATCGGTGACCGCCTGGGGGCCTTCAAGCCCGAGCCGGACGCGTTCGTTATGGGTTAACTGGTTCAGGATGGCCTGGTAAAAACCGTCGGGAGTACCGAGCCTCGCGCCCGCAAGGGAGGTGCGATGATCAAACGGCGCAAAGCGCCCCCGGCCATGGTCCAGCACCACCACAGTCCGGTCTTTGGCACCTTTCGACATATAGTGCACCGGCTGATCGGCGCGACTGATGACCAAGGCTTGGCCAGTGACGCTTTTTAATACTGCGCCGGCAAATTCGCTTGCCCAGCGCAGGGTCTGCGCGTCGTACCGGCGCCCATGGAAAATCCCGTCGATCATCGCCTCTCGGCGGGCTGCCCGCCGTGCACTGCGCAAGGCGGTATAGAGCGCCTCGGGTTGCAGTTTTGACGCCAACAGTTGGGTCTGCTGGTGGGAAGAAAGAGGCTGCTGATCCAGCACCTCCAACAAGCGGGGCAGACTGACTTCGGGGTGCAACGCCCGTAGGGTACTGATGACCGCGGGTTCGGGCTGATCAGACCCCACGCGCTCAGGCAACAGGTTCTTGATCGCCGTCGGCGCGCCAGAGGCCGTTGCGCGATCGGCCTGGGCAAAGCGTGTAAGTGCCTCGAACAGCTCAAGCCTCACGGTGCGGGCCCGCAGCGCCAACTGCTGGCGCAACGGCGGTTCTCCGGCCGAAAACACGGCAGGCAACAAGTCCACCACAGCCTGGAGAAAATTCGCAGTAAAACGACGCGGGGATGAGTAGGCGAACTGGAAGTTCTCCTGACGGGTCACCGTGACCACCCGAGAAGCGGGACGGCCCGCCTGCTGCGTGTAACGTCGCAACTCCAGGCCCTGCGGGTTCTCGACGCTCAAGGCAGTATCAACCGGCCATTGCGCCAATTGAGTGACCAACGGCCCCAGCACTTCGAACGCCTGAGTCGGCGGTGGATGACTGGGTGGCGACGGGCTTGACGCCCAATCGATCAGACGATCGACATTAAAGCGCTGCGAAGCCTCCACCAGGGAAGCCGACGGTCGCTCGCCCTCCCAGACCTTGTCGAGGAGTTGTCGAGGCGTATTGCTCGCCTCAAGCACTGCGTTCAACGACTTGACCGGCGCCTGCGAGGCGCCGAGCATTCTCTCCAACAGCGCGGTATCGACCCGCTCACCGGCAACGCTGCCTGGTGGGGACAACTGGCGGTACAGCGCTTGGTGGCGACGCATCACGCTGCGTGCCAGGCGAGTATGCAAGCGGCTGCTGATCAGCAAATCAGCCAGGTCGACCAAGGTTTGGAGCAACTCAACCGAGTCACCCTGCACTGCCATGGCTCCCCCCTCGATCAGGGACTGCGTGAGGACGGCAAACATCGCAACGGCCCTGAGCCGTCCCAGGCCTTTGAGCGGGCCCGGTGCCGGAATCAGCAACAGATCAAGCGTCTCGCTGAGCACCGTTTGAAAAACACGGCTGACCGTCACCATCCAGCCGGGTGTTTCGGCTGCCAGTTCCTGCAGGTTGGTGCGACAACGTGCGGTGTAAAAATCATGCAAGCAGACCATTGGGGTCTTTTCGACCGACTGTCGGACGTATCCGACGCGCTTCACAAGCGTGGTCTTCGGCAACCACTCAACGAGGTCATAAAGCACTTCGGCCTGCGGGGAAAGCTGCTCGGGGCGAGGCTGAGATGTCGCTATCTGCTTGAGCCGGACACTGTCACGCAAGGTCATCAACGGGTACAGCCACGACACGTCACCGTTGCCATAGGAGGCCTGAAAGGCCATGTAAAACTCCGTGCATGCTTCCCGGTGGCTGTCGTAGTGAAGCAGGGCCCCCGACGGTCGATGGGGGAAATAACTGAAGGCACCTTTACAGCCGCTCACTGAAAAGACGATATGAGGAATCTTCACACTGTCTCCAGGCGGTGACCCTACATACTGGCCCGTCAAGCCAATGTGTTGAGGGACCCAGCTGATGTTGTCGATACCGTGGGGGATAAACAGATGCATTTCTTCAATCTGGCCCCAACGCACTTCACCGACGAGCGCACGCTTCAACTGGTGGTATTTGGCTCTGTCCACGCGGCTGGTCGCGCGGTCCTTGAGGGCATTGATCAACGCGAACTCAAATTCGGCGCTTGCCTGCCTCATGATTGCATCGCCCAGGGAGGAGGACGCGCGTAATGCCTGGGCAAGAGACGTTCTGAGTGTCTCGCCAATATTGAGCTCGCGTACCAAGGCAATGAATGCTGCCGCACTGGCATTGATGGACGAGTCCATATAGCTGGCGTCCGCTATCCCCGTATTCCCAGGAAAACTCCAGCCGGTCACGCCGTCGTAATTCATGCATGCCGCTTCCCATAAGGTCAGGCTGGCAACCTTCACCTGATCACCCTGGGCCTCACGACGAACGCGGCGAGCAGGCGCCAGGTAGCGGGTGTAGATCCTTGCGGTTTTCGGGTCTACGTCTGAACCCGTCAGTGTTTTTAAAGCATCGCGCAGGGACGCCAGGGACTGCTGTTCAAAACGCTCGATAAGCCGGGGGACACCGTCTTCAACGGCTTTTCGGGCCTGAACCCAAGCCTTTTGCAGGCGTACATATTCACGTTTTTCTTCATCGTCGAGCCCGTCAAGAAACCCGTCGAATTTGCTTCGCACAGCGTCCAGGGCTTGCAGTGAAGACCATTCGTTCCTGGTCAGAAACGGTCCCGAAGCCGTTTGTTCGGCCATGAAGGCAGCCAATGAGGGTGTATGGGCAACAGGCTCAGCCATTTTTCTATCCTTGAAAAATGACCAGCCTACTCAGTTGCCGCGCGCGCGTTGGGTAGCTATGTAATACGCAGGCTCATGTGTGGTTCTTCTGGTACACGGCCTGCCCCATGGCCGCAATTTGCCCATCGATCAACGCGTTGAAGGGTTGCAGTAACGGTTCGAACGAGGTGGGGGCTTCCAATACCTGTAACGCCTGCACAATCGCTTCCACTGTCGACAGCGCACCCGGTCCGGGCGCCTTGCGCAATCGATAGCGGGACGCGGCGCCTTCGGCCAATGCCACTCGGGGTAATGCCGCCAGCAAGGGGTTGAGGTGCAGCAGTTTGCGCGCCTTGCGCCACGTGCCATCGGGGACCACCAGTAGCAATGGCTGACTGCCGGGCGCGTAGGCCTGCAGTGGTTGGGCATCCTCAGCCGGAAACAACAGTCGCGCCTGATAACCGGGAGGGTTCAACAGGGTCGGTAGATCCTCAAATATCTCCCCCACCACCAATTGCGCATTGCTCAACCCCAACGCCGCCAACCGTGCAGTATTCAACGCATGATTGACCTCGCTCGGGTGCTGCAACAGCAACACACGGGTGCGGCTGTCGAGGCTGGGGATCAGCGCGCACAGGCAGTGGGTGGCAGGCCTGAGGCAACGTGAACATTGGGGTCTGGACATGGTTTTATCAGGCCTGGTTGAGCTGAGTCTTGAGCAAGTCGCGAAAGGTCTGGATCAGCGGCTCACGGCTGCGGCCACGCCGCATGATCATCGAGAACGGTGCCTGATAGCCAAAGGTCGCCGGCAGCAATACGCGCAGGTCGCCCTTGTCGGCCCAGGCCTGGGCGTAGTGTTCCGGCAAGTAACCGATATAGGCACCGGACAGCACCAGGATCAGTTGTGCCTCCATACTTTCCACGGTGGCGGCGCTGTGTTTGAAGCCGTGGCGCGCCAGTTCAGCCTGGCTCCAGTAGCCGCGACCGACCATGCGTTGCTGGGTGATCACTTGTTCGGGGATGCGTCGCTCGTTGAACAGCGGGTGCCGGGTGCTGCAATACAGCCAGTGTTGTTCGCGGTACAGCGGCATGTAGATCAGCCCGCTCATCCGGTTGGAAAAGGCACCGATGGCCAGGTCCAGGCGATTGTCCTGCACACCGAGTTGCAGTTCGTAGGGGCTCATCACCGACAGATGCAGGTGTACCGCCGGGTGTTCCAGGCTGTAGGCGCCGATCACTTCGGCGAACGGCAAGGCCTTGTCGCTGACGGTGGAATCAAGCACGCCCAGTTTGAGGGTACCGCGCAGCTCGCCTTTGAGCGCGGCGGCGTATTGCTCGAAGCCTTCAAGCTCGCCCAATAAGCGCAGGGTTTCCTGATGGAACAACTCCCCCTTGCTGGTGAGGCTGAACCCGCCCCGCCCACGATGGCACAGCACCAAGCCCAACGCCGATTCCAGCTGGCTCATGTACGTGCTGATGGCCGAGGTGGACAGATTGAGTTCGTGCTGGGCATTGGCGAACCCCTGGTGCCGCACAACGCTGACGAAGATGCGCAGGAGTTTCAGGTCGGGCAAGGCGCTGGCCATGGTCGGCTCCAGGTGTGGATGCCTGCAGTCTACCTGCCTGCATTAGTTTAGAAAAACCTGAACTAAGTATTTGCCCCTGCCGATTCTTTCGTATCGACACATTTCGCAGAATCGGCCCCTAACAAACAAAACAACGATGAGGCACTCCTGTGGACAAGATTTTTCACCAACCACTGGGCGGCAACGAAATGCCGCGCTTCGCCGGCATCGCCACCATGATGCGTCTTCCCCACCTGCAAACGGCCAAGGGCCTGGACGCCGCCTTTATCGGCGTGCCACTGGACATCGGCACCTCGCTGCGCGCTGGCACCCGTTTCGGGCCGCGTGAAATCCGCGCCGAATCCGTGATGATCCGTCCGTACAACATGGCCACCGGTGCCGCACCGTTCGATTCGCTGTCGGTGGCCGACATTGGCGACGTGGCGATCAACACCTTCAACCTGCTCGACGCCGTGCGCATCATCGAAGAAGCCTACGATGAGATCCTCGAACATGACGTGATCCCGCTGACGCTGGGCGGCGACCACACCATCACGCTGCCGATCCTGCGGGCGATCCACAAGAAACATGGCAAGGTCGGGCTGGTGCACATCGACGCCCACGCCGACGTCAACGACCATATGTTCGGCGAGAAAATCGCCCACGGCACCACGTTCCGCCGCGCGGTAGAAGAAGGTTTGCTCGATTGCGATCGTGTGGTGCAGATCGGCCTTCGCGCCCAGGGCTACACCGCCGAAGACTTCAACTGGAGCCGCAAACAGGGCTTCCGCGTGGTCCAGGCCGAAGAATGCTGGCACCACTCCCTCGCGCCATTGATGGCCGAAGTCCGGGAAAAAGTCGGCGGCGGCCCGGTGTACCTGAGCTTTGACATCGACGGCATCGACCCGGCCTGGGCTCCGGGCACCGGCACCCCGGAAATCGGTGGGCTGACCACCATCCAGGCCATTGAAATCATCCGTGGCTGCCAGGGACTCGACCTGATTGGTTGCGATCTGGTAGAGGTTTCCCCGCCCTATGACACCACCGGCAACACTTCGCTGCTGGGCGCCAACCTGCTGTACGAGATGCTCTGCGTGCTGCCGGGTGTGGCGCATCGCTGATGAGCACCCACGAAGTGCTGCAAGCCGCTGCCGACCTGGTGGCGGCCTTCGCCCGCAATGACCGTACCGCCTACTTCGGCGCGTTCACGGCGGATGCCAGCTTCGTGTTCTACACCCTGCCCCAGCCGCTGCTCAGTCGCGATGCCTACCAGGCGTTGTGGGATCAATGGCGTCGGGACGAGGGATTCGAGGTGCTGTCCTGCGCCTCGAGCAACGCCGTTGTCAGCCTGCAGGGCGACGTGGCGATTTTCATGCATGACGTGGCCACTGAGCTGCGCATGAACGGGGAGCAATTTTTTAGCCAGGAACGCGAGACCATTGTCTTCAAACGGCAAGGATCCCGCACAGAACAAAAACAAGGCCTGTGGCTGGCCTGTCACGAACATTTGTCCGCTATGCCGGAAGGGCTGCCGCCCCCTTAGCCAATGTGATCGGAGCAGATCATGAATAATAAAAACAACCATAAAAGTATTCGCAAGATAGAAACCAATGGGGTCGAGCAGATCCCGGACCACGAACGTACCGCCGGCCCCAAGGATCTGTTCCGACTGATCTTCGGCGGTGCCAATACCTTTGCCACCGCCGTGCTGGGTTCCTTCCCCGTGCTGTTCGGCCTGTCATTCCAGGCCGGTGTCTGGGCGATTGTGCTGGGCGTACTGGTGGGTGCGCTCATCCTGGCCCCCATGGGCCTGTTTGGGCCGATCAATGGCACCAACAACGCCGTGTCTTCCGGTGCGCACTTTGGTGTTCACGGGCGGATTGTCGGTTCATTTCTCTCGCTGCTGACGGCGATCGCCTTCTTCTCACTGTCAGTGTGGAGTTCAGGTGATGCTCTGGTGGGCGGTGCGAAACGTCTGATCGGCTTGCCGGAAACTGACCTGACCTTGGGCCTGGCTTACGGCGTGTTTGCGATCCTGGTGCTGACCGTGTGCATCTACGGCTTTCGCTTCATGCTGTGGGTCAATCGCATTGCAGTGTGGGCGGCGAGCCTGCTGTTCCTGCTGGGGATCTTCGCGTTTGCCCCCGCGTTCGACAGCCACTTCGCCGGCACTGTCGCGCTGGGCCAGACCGGCTTCTGGGCCGCCTTCATCGGCGCGGCGCTGGTGGCCATGAGCAACCCGATTTCCTTCGGTGCGTTCCTCGGCGACTGGTCGCGCTACATCCCGCGTGAAACGCCAAAAATACGCATCATGCTGGCAGTGGTTCTGGCGCAAATCGCGACCTTGATCCCGTTCCTGTTCGGCCTGGCCACCGCGACCATCGTGGCAATCAAGGCACCGGACTACATCGCGGCCAACAACTATGTCGGCGGTTTGCTGGCGGTGGCGCCGAGCTGGTTCTTCCTGCCGGTGTGCCTGATCGCAGTGATCGGCGGCATGTCCACCGGGACTACGTCGCTGTATGGCACCGGGCTGGACATGTCCAGCGTGTTTCCGCGCCTGCTGTCGCGGGTCAAGGCCACGTTGCTGATCGGGGTGATGTCGATTGCCTTCATTTTTATCGGCCGTTTCGCCGCCAACCTGGTGCAAAGCGTGTCGACCTTCGCCGTACTGATCATCACCTGCACCACGCCGTGGATGGTGATGATGATCATCGGCCTGATCGTGCGTCGCGGCTTCTATTGCCCGGATGACCTGCAGGTGTTCACCCGGGGTGAAACCGGCGGGCGCTACTGGTTCAGCCACGGCTGGAACTGGCGCGGGCTGGGGGCGTGGATTCCGAGTGCGCTGGTGGGGCTGTGCTTCGTCAACCTGCCGGGGCAGTTTGTCGGGCCACTGGGCAACCTCGCCGAAGGCATCGATATAAGCCTGCCGGTGACCTTGGGACTGGCCTCGCTGATGTACCTGACCTTGCTTCGCGTGTTCCCGGAACCGGCGGCTGTCTACGGGCCGACCGACTCCCGCAGCAAGCGCACGGATGCGCGCGTTAAACCGGCGCTGCAACAGGCCGCCTGACCCTCATAAAAAAGATAATCGGAGAACCGCCGTCATGGCTTTGGATTTATTCGTCGTACTCATCTACGCCGCTGGCATGCTCGTGCTCGGCTACTACGGCATGCGCCGTGCCAAGACCCATGAAGACTACCTGGTGGCCGGTCGCAACCTGGGCCCGTCGCTGTACATGGGCACCATGGCCGCCACGGTATTGGGCGGTGCATCCACCGTCGGCACCGTGCGCCTGGGCTATGTACATGGCATCTCCGGTTTCTGGCTGTGTGCCGCGCTGGGCGCGGGCATCATTGCGCTGAACCTGTTTTTGGCCAAGCCGCTGTTGCAGTTGAAGATCTTCACCGTGACCCAGGTGCTGGAAAAACGCTACAACCCCATGGCCCGCCAGGCCAGCGCCGTGATCATGCTGGCCTACGCCCTGATGATTGGCGTGACCTCGATCCTGGCCATCGGCACCGTGCTGCAAGTGCTGTTCGGCCTGCCATTCTGGATCTCGGTACTGCTCGGCGGCGGCGTGGTGGTGGTGTACTCGACCATCGGCGGCATGTGGTCGCTGACCCTCACCGACATCGTGCAATTCGTGATCAAGACCGTCGGCCTGATGTTCATCCTGCTGCCAATCTGCCTGTACCGCGTCGGCGGCTGGGACGAACTGGTTGCCAAGCTGCCAGCGTCGAGCTTCAGCTTCACCGCCATCGGCTGGGACACGATCATCACCTACTTCATGATCTACTTCTTCGGCATCCTGATCGGACAGGACATCTGGCAACGGGTGTTCACCGCCCGTGACGAAAAAGTCGCCAAGTACGCAGGCACTTTCGCCGGCTTCTACTGCATCCTCTACGGCCTGGCCTGTGCACTGATCGGTATGGCGGCGCATGTGCTGATCCCGGACTTGGACAACGTCAACAACGCCTTTGCCGCCATCGTCAAAATGTCGCTGCCGGACGGGATCCGTGGCCTGGTGATTGCCGCAGCACTGGCCGCGATGATGTCCACCGCCAGCGCCGGCCTGCTCGCCGCCTCCACCGTACTGACCGAAGACCTGCTGCCGCGCCTGCGGGGCGGCAAACAGTCGAGCCTGGGCGTCAACCGCCTGTTCACCCTGCTGACCGGTATTGCCGTGCTGGGTATCGCACTGGTGGTGAACGATGTGATCAGTGCCCTGACCTTGGCTTACAACCTGTTGGTGGGCGGCATGTTGATCCCGTTGATCGGGGCGATTTTCTGGAAACGCGCAACCACATCCGGCGCGATTACCTCCATGACGCTGGGCTTTGTCACTGCGCTGGTGTTCATGATCAAGGATGGGCTGGATGCAAACACGCCGATCTACTACAGCCTGGCGGTGGGGTTGGTAAGTTTTGTGGTGGTGAGTTTGCTGTCGCGCCGCCCAGCGGGCGTTGCGGCTAGCGCAGTTTGAGATAAAACCGGGAGTTAAAGCGGTTTCTTCAGCGGGTGCGACGTCGGATGTCGTGCCCGTTTTTTTTATTCAGCATTCCGGCTGGACGCTTCAAACAAATCACCGCACGCCTTGCAGCCAAAATACTGCTCGGTTGTCGGGCACAGGACCTCCCCTGTTACTCCCGCCAAGTACACGCCTTGCCATGATCGTTCAGCGTGCCTTCAAGGTAACAAGACGCCCAGTCGTACTCGTCATGCAGCGTGCGCCCATCGCAATTGCGTGAGCGCTTACAGGACTTACCTGCGACGTGGACGACGTTGCTCGTCATCGGTGCGAATCGGCACGGGCTGCAGCGGAGGCTCGATCAAGCCCAGTGCAACACCCAGATCATGGAGCCAGTTTTGAATTTTCTCTTTCATGGTTGCCCCCTTTGAGGGTAATGCTGGTAGGCGCAAGTTCTTTCGCCTTTTCCTACACTGATAGTAGCCCTAAGTCCTACGTAATGCTTGAACGAAACCACAACGAACTATTACCGAATTCATCAAAATCCTGACGGATCGCTCAAGCAATGGCGCGCGTGTCTTGCAGGACCGCAGTCTTGCCGGCTTGCTGCAGGTCGATCCATGCATTGAGGTTAGCGCCGAGCATACCCTTTCGCCACATCAGCCAGGTGGTCGCAGTGGCAAAAGGCCCTTTCAGCGGATGAACGGACACGCTGTCCTTGCCTGGCAGGCTCTCAAGCATTGATTCGGACATCAACGCCACTCCGGACCCGGCGATCACGCACGCCAGCATGCCTTGATACGACTCGATCTCAATCGCCCGGCCCATGGCCACGCGCTCATGGGAAAACCAGGTTTCCAGACGGGTGCGATAGGCGCAGCTGCGGCGGAACGTGAAGACAGATCGTCCCGCCACATCCTGGGGACCCTGTACCGGCGGATGGTCGGCCTCGCAGATCAGCACCAGGCGCTCTTCACACAGGGCAACACCGTCCAGGGAGGCGATCGTGATGGGGCCATCCACAAATGCCGCATCCAGGCGGCCGGTAATCAGACCTTCGAGCAATTCACCGCTGGGCGCCGATTGCACCTGAAGGTTCACCATCGGATAAGCCTTGTGGTAGCGCGCCAGCAGCTTCGGCAAATGCACCGCCGCGGTGCTGTACATGCTGCCTAAAACAAAATCGCCGGCCGGTTGGCCACCTTGCACCGCGCCGTGGGCTTCGTCGTGCAGGGCCAGCAGTCGAGTGCTGTAGTCCAGCAACACCTTGCCGGCAGGAGAAAGCTGCAAGCGCTGACGCTCACGCACAAACAACTCTACGCCGAGCTGCTCCTCCATTTGCTTGAGCCGCGTCGACAGGTTCGATGGCACCCGATGCAAGCGGTCCGCCGCGCGCGTAATGGAGCCCTCTTCCGCCACCGCCTGAAAAATGCGCAATTGACTGAACTCCATACCTTTCTCCAAAACTGAACAAGTTACTCACTATTATTCATTTTTGCAGAAAGTCAATCCGCTTTAGCCTGAGGGTATTCCTTTACCCGCAGGAACACCGACCATGTCTCCTTTAGTCCGCTTACTCGCCAGCTTTGTCGCCCTGATGATGGCGATGGGCATTGGCCGCTTTGCCCTCACCCCACAAATGCCCCATCTGCTCAGTGAAGGGCAGATCGACCTGACCGGCGCCGGCCTGATCGCCGCCGCCAACTACCTGGGCTACTTCGTCGGCGCAGTGGATTCGATCTTTGCGCGCAGCCATCATCATGTGCGCGGACGTCTCTATGGCGGGTTGTGGTTGTGTGTACTGCTGACCCTGGCGTCGTATTGGGCCCACGGGTTCTGGCCGCATCTGTTGTTGCGCTTTGGCACCGGTGTCGCGAGTGCCTGGGCCCTGGTAATGATCACCAGCCTGAGCCAGCCGCTGGCGATTGCCGCAGGGCGTCCGCGCCTGGGCGCCTTGGTCTTCGCCGGGCCGGGACTGGGGATTTTGTTGACCGGCTTGCTGGCACTCGGCTCCAACCTGATGGGGCAAAACTCGGCCACGTTGTGGCTGGTGTATGGCGGGGTGGCGCTGGTGATGTTGCTGGCCATCCTGCCCTTCCTGCCCAAACCCTCTGCCACCGGCACGCCCGTTGCCGGCCACGTCGACGCAGGCCGCAATGCCAGCATCGCGCATTTGTGCTGGATCTATGTGTTGTATGGCCTTGGCTACATCATTCCAGCGACATTCCTGTCGCAGATGGCCAGCGCGCAGTTCAAGGGCGCCTGGCAAGCCGACCTGTTCTGGCCATGCTTTGGCCTGGCCGCCGCGATCGGCGTGGTGGTGGCGACCCTGCGCCGCAAGGATCCAGACACCACTCGCCGCTGGCTGATGACCACATTGTGGCTGCAAGCGGCCGGGGTATTCGCCTGTTTGCTCGGCAACGGCTGGGGCCTGGCGCTGGGGGTGTTGCTATGCGGCGGGCCGTTCCTGGCCTGTATGCAATTGGTGATGGCACGCCTGCGGGACGTCGCGCCCCACGGCTACCAGCGCAACACCGGGATGCTGACCGCCAGTTTCGCCATCGGCCAATTGAGTGGCCCGTTGCTGGCCTCGGTCAGCAGCCACCTGAGTGGTGGGCTGCAACCGGCACTGGTGGTCGCCGGTGCCGGTTTGCTGGTGGCGGGCTCGATATTGATCAGCCGGCAACCAGCGGCGCAGGCACACGCACCTGTTCACGCCGCGTCAACACCAGGAAAAATAGCCCACCCAGGAAGCAGCCGGTAAACCAGGCGAAGTTGGCCATGCCCTGCAGCGCTGGCGTGAATGTGATCGCGACGCCCACCAGCGTCGCGGGCACCAGCGCCTTGACTGCCGTCCAGTTCACCCCGCCATCGAAGTAATAACGCCCGCTCGGGCTGTCATCAAACAGCGCATCCACGTCAATCTTCTGTTTTTTGATCAGGTAGAAATCCACCAGCAGGATGCCGAACAGAGGCCCGATGAAGGCCGCGAGAATATCCAGGGTGTAATGGATCATCAGCGGGTTATTGAACAGGTTCCACGGCGTGATGAAAATCGACGCCACGGCGGCGATCATCCCGCCCGCGCGCCAACTGATCTTGCTCGGCGCGACGTTGGCGAAGTCAAACGCCGGGGACACGAAATTGGCGACGATATTGATACCGATGGTTGCGGTGACAAAGGCAAAGGCCCCCAGCAACACCGCCATGCTGTTATCAATCCGCGAAACCGTAGCGATCGGGTCATGCAGCATTTCGCCAAACACCGGCAAGGTGCCCGAGACGATCACCACGGTCACCAGCGAAAATGCCAGGAAATTCACCGGCAGCCCCCAGAAGTTGCCGCGTCGCACGTCTTGCATACTGCGGCAGTAGCGGCTGAAGTCGCCGAAGTTCAGGGTCGGCCCGGAGAAGTACGACACCACCAACGCCGTCGCCACAATCACTTGGCCGAATGCCTGCCAGCCCGACAGGGATTTCTCTGCCAGCGTGAAACTGATGTTCGACCAGCCCGCCTTCCACACGATCCAACCCGCCAGGGCGAACATCACCGCGTAGACCACCGGCCCGGCCCAATCGATAAAACGGCGGATGGATTCCATACCGGCCCAGAATACCGCCGCTTGCAGCAACCACAGACTGAGGAAACCAAACCAGCCAAGGTAGGACAAGCCTGCGAAATGCGGCTCTGCATACACCGCCATCTGTGGGAAGAAACGCAGCACCACGATGATCAAGGCGCTCGACGCCAGGTACGTCTGAATCCCGTACCAGGCCACGGCGATCAAGCCGCGTATCACCGCAGGAATGTTCGCACCAAATACACCAAACGACAGGCGACAGATCACGGGATAAGGCACAGCGGCTTGCTGACTCGGCTTGGCCACCAAGTTGGCGATCAACTGCACGATGCAGATACCAGCGAGCAAGGCGATCAGCACCTGCCAACTGGCCAGGCCCAGGGCGAACAGGCTGGCCGCAAACACATAACCGCCGACGCTGTGCACGTCACTCATCCAGAAGGCGAAGATGTTGTACCAGTTCCACTTTTGCGGCAGCGGGCCCAGGTCCTGGTTGTATAGGCGCGGGCTGTAGCCTTTGGGCAATTGTTCGGTCATCGCTGGGCTCCTCGAAATACCGGCCTGCGCTTCCGTTGCAGGGTGCATACGGGAGGCGGCATGGTTTGTATACGAGACAGTCAGCAGAATGCGTGCCAATTGAACCCAATCCCTCTGGAACGGCGTCCCAAAGGGGCTGATACAGGCTTAGCGATGGGTAACGCGCTCAGCAACGGTGCACAGAAATCCTGTACACAATCAGCGCTGCACTCGATGTGCACACAGATAACCCGCCGTGCAGCAAGCTGCAGTCAGGAAGGTGCCCCACGCCATGTCCATCACCGCCAACTGCGCAGACCACCCTTGCAGCGTGGCCCAATTGCTCAGGTCATAGGTGCCGTAGGCGACCAGGCCCAGCAAGGCGCCCAGGCGTGCGGCGCGTTGCCAGCTTGCGCTGGGCAAGACCACAAACACGACACAACCGAGCACATAGAGGAGATAGAAGAGTGTTGCGGGCAACAGGCGAGGCTGATCCAGCATCAGCGGCCCCAGCAGGGACTTATAGGTGGGGCCCATGAGGACACCTAACCAGAGGCCGTCCAGGATCAGGAACGCGAGCAACGTGCCGAGGTAGGCGAACAGCGTCTTTTTCGACATGGGTGCAGCCCTTTGTAGGAGCGAGCTTGCTCGCGAAAATATTCCTGGCGCATCACGGTGTCGGATGTACCTTCGCGAGCAAGGACCAGGGGTCCCCCTCGCTCCTACAGAAGAACGAAACGGGGTCAGCTTAGTTCAATGCGATCCGCGTGAATCACGATCTGGCCCTGCTTGTACAACGCACCAATGGCCTTCTTGAAGTTGCCCTTGCTCACGCCGAACAAGTTGCTGATCACTGCCGGATCACTCTTGTCGCTGACCGGCAGGCTGCCGTTGTTTTCACGCAACTTGGCAAGGATCTTCGAGTTGAGACTGGAGGCCGCTTCCTGACCGACCGGTTGCAGGCTCAGGCTGATGTTGCCATCGGCACGGATCTCTTTGATAAAGCCTTTTTCTTCTTTACCTGGGCGCAGGAACTTGAACACTTCGTTCTTGTGAATCAGGCCCCAGTGCTTGTTGTTGATGATCGCCTTGAAGCCCATATCAGTGGCTTCGGCCACCAGCAGGTCGACTTCCTGACCCACCTGGTAGTTAGCCGGCGTCTTGTCCAAGTAACGGTCCAGCCGTGCGGTGGCGGTGATGCGCTTGGTGTGTTTGTCGAGGTAGACGTGCACCACGCAGTATTCACCGGCGCTCAACTGGCGTTTTTCTTCCGAATACGGCAGCAGCAGGTCCTTGGGCAAACCCCAGTCGAGGAACACGCCAATACTGTTGACTTCCACCACTTTTAAACTGGCGAACTCACCCACTTGAACTTTGGGTTTTTCAGTCGTGGCGATAAGTTTGTCATCGCTGTCCAGATAAATGAAAACGTTAAGCCAGTCTTCATCTTCACTGGGAATATCTTTGGGGATATACCGATTAGGCAAGAGGATTTCGCCATCTTGCGCACCGTCCAGGTACAAACCAAAGTTAGTATGTTTAACCACTTGCAAGCTGTTGTAGCGCCCGACCAAAGCCATTTTCAATACCCTCATTACGTGGGCGGCATTCTACCCGACTTGCGCCCGCCACGCGCGCGTGCCCGAAAAATCGCGGGCTGACGTGGCATTGCAGTGGCATCGCCCCGCTCGTCCGATCAATCAGCTAATTTTTCCCAGCCGGCCATGCACCGATAGATCCATGGTTTCGAGTTAAAACAGTAAGTTAGGGGTTTATTTCAAAGATGAACTTCGGCTATTTCCCATGGCCCCTGTTATTCCTGAGGGATATTTACCAAGCAATTGTCAAGTATTTCCTGTACGATGCCTGGCCAAGTTAATTTTCTACAGGTTAGTGGCCGCCATGCGCGTAAAAGCATCCAACAGCAAAGCAAAGCCAGCTCCCGCCGTTGAAACCAGCGAATCGATCAACAGCCAGATTGCTGCATTTCTCAAGTCCGGCGGCGAAATCCAGCAGATTGCCAAGGGCGTGAGCGGCCAGACTTTCGGCCCATCCAAGCAGATCAGCCTGGGTAAGAAGTAATACTGCGCAACACACCTGGTCCCTAAGCGTCTTGCCTTCAAGGCGCTAGGACTAGAGCCCGAAATGCTCTCTGCACTCTCTTCGTAACCGCACCAATCGACGAACGGGCCTCACCGCCACGCATTCGCCGGTATGCTTGCACACGTCTAGCACGGGCATCTGCCCGATTTTCTCCGTCACTGCTCCTCGCTTTTCATGGAGTGAAGCATGTTCAAATCCTGCATATTCCTGGTCGGTGCCCTGGTCGCCAGCCCTCTCGCCGAAGCGCAGATCTTTCAGCGTGAACTGGGTGATTTCGACTTGAAACTGGGCACCACACCCAGCCGCAGCATGGCCCAAGGACTCGTCAAGCCGACGTCTCCCGGCAGCGATTCGTTCCATGGTGGGCTGGACCTGAGCCACGACAGCGGCTTGTACTTCGGGCAGTTCTCCCCAAACATGGGCCTGTCCTCGTCCAGCAACCTCGAAGTCGATTCCTACATGGGCTTCAAGCACCCCTTCGACCAAACCCTGGGCTACGAAGTGGGCCTGATCCACTACAGCTACCCCAAGCTCAGCCCCCTCGACAGCCAGGAGTTCTACGGCGGCCTGAATCTATTGGGCAACCGCTTCGGTGCGTCCTTCAGTAACGATCCGGACCGCCAGGACAGCACCCTGTTTGCCGACCTCGGCGGCACCCAACCGTTTGGCATCGGCGTCAGCATGAAATACACCACTCATCAATTGGGTACCCCGGTTTCGGTCGAAGGGGGCTCAATTCATACCTTCAGCGACTGGTCGGTGCAATTCTCCCGGCAGTGGATGGGCGTGGACTTGAACCTGATCTACAGCGATTCCAGCCTCAGCGGCGGTGATTGCTCGGCCTATTCCGGACACAATTCGCAATGCGATGGCCTGTTGACGCTGAAGGCCGCGCGGTCGTTTTATTGATGGGCTGAACTGTCGCACCCGGCGCGGGTTCACATGTGATAACCCACTCTGCGAAGGACCCGCCCATGCTGCGTCGGCTCAAATTACTGGTGGTATTACTGACCCTGAGCCTGGTGCTCGCCGGTTGCAATCGCGTGGGCCTCGCCTATCGTAACCTGGACGTGATAATTCCCTGGACCCTCAACGACTACCTGGACATGAATGCCGGGCAGAAGAGCTGGTTCAACGACACACTCAAGGAACACCTGGCCTGGCACTGCACCACGCAATTGCCAGGCTATCTGGACTGGCTGGATCGCCTGCAACGGATGGCCGACGACAATCAGGTCACCGACGCCGCGCTACAAGCCCGTACCACCGAAGCCAAACTGGCCATCGACGAAGTCGCCCGTGAGATCACGCCGTCGGCCATCGAACTGCTCCAAGGCCTGGACGATCAGCAGGTCCAGGAAATGAGCGCGGCCCTGACCAAGGACTTGCGCAAGCGCCAGGACGAATACCTCAAGCCGCCCCTGGCCCAGCAGATCAAGGAGCGCGCCGAGCGCATGAACAAGCGCCTGGACGCCTGGATCGGCCCGCTCAGCGCCAGCCAGCAGAACCGTGTGACGGCCTGGTCCATCGCACTGGGCGAGCAGAACCAGGAATGGATCGGCAACCGCGCCCGCTGGCAGGCGCAATTTATCGATGCCGTGCAACAGCGCAAAAACGCCGATTTCCCGCAGAAAATGCAACAGTTGCTGGTGGACCGCGAAAGCCTGTGGACCCCGCAATACCGCACCGCCTATGCCCAGACGGAAGCCGCGGCCCGCAGCCTGATTGTCGACGTGATGGCCGAAAGCACCGTGCAACAACGACAGAAGCTCACCCAGAAAATCGACAAGGTGCGCAGCGACTTCCAGGCGCTTAAGTGCCTGAAGAGCGTGCAGCCCTAGCGGGGAGCCAAGGTCCCCAGCCAGGCTACCAGCCCCAGGATCAAAACCGCCGCCCCAAACTCCAGGGTGATGCTGCGACGCAAGGCTTGACGTGCCGCTCGGTGGTCACCCGCCGCGAGGGAGCGCTGAAGCAGGGGCGTCAAGTGCGAGCGATTGAGCGCCGCCAGCCCCAACATCAAGCCGAACGCCCCCAACTTCAAGCACAACAGGATTGCGTAGACACCGCCGGTGATGCCATCCAGGTTCGGCCCGACCACAAACAGATAATTCGCCACGCCCGTACCCATCAGTACCGCAACGAAGACCACACCAACACGCTCGAAGCCCGTCAATGCGTGTGCCAACACCGGCACCGCCTGCTCAGACGCACTCGTTAGCATAAGCCCGAACGCCGCCAATGCCCCGACCCAGCCCGCCGCAGCGAGCAGATGCGCACTGTCGCTTAGCAAATGCCACCCCCCCAACGAGCCCTCATGCATCACGCCATGCCCAGCCCACGCCAGCGTCACCAACGCGACACCGCCGAACAAAGTGGCCAATCGGATACTGAGCACAACCAGTACCAGCGCCGCAATGCGCAACCACCAAGTCCAGCCCAGCTCGGTCTGCCAGAGCATCATCTGCAGGTGCATCCACAGTGTTGGCCAATCCTCGGCGCCACTCATGGCCTGGGTCATGGACAGCAGCGACGCCAACGACAGCAGCACCCCCAGCCCCACCAACGTCCGCAGCAACGGCTTCAGATTCAGCAACCTGCTGTCTGCATACAGGCCAAACAGCCCCAGGCCAAACACCAGCATCAAGTCCAGATACAGCGCGAAACGCAGTAACACCGCGACCAGTTCACTCATGGCTGGACGCTGAACACCACGTTGCCAAGGATCGGGTGCGTGTCGGACGATACGGCGCGCCAATCAACCCGATAGGTCCCGGTCGTCAGTGTGGAGGCCGGCTTGATCAACATCATCTTAGGATCGCTACTGGCCGCGACACTGGCCTTTACCGGCATCGGAGAATGGGGCATGCCGGGCATATCGGTCATGATCAGCTTGGCGCCGGAGAACTGCGTCAACAGGTTTTCTGAGAAACGCAATTCAATCACTGCCGGTGCCGCGCCCTGGGCACCGGAGTCTGGCGTGGACGACAACAACTTCGGATGGGCCGAGGCCCCCAGGCTGATGATCACACCGGCCGACAGCACAACGCCCGCCAGGGCGGTTTTAAACATCGACATGCAAGGCTCCAGGCCGCTCATGGCGGCGAGTTATAGGAAAAATAAAAACGTCAGAACCACAAGCGCATACCCACGACCCAGCGCACCTGGTTCGTGTCTTCGCCGTCATCTCGGGCGTATTGCGCGGTTTGGCCGTAGCTGCGATGCCATGTCACGCCCACATACGGCGCAAATTCGCGGCGTACTTCGTAACGCAGTCTCAGGCCCAACTCACTGTCCGACAGGCCCGAACCGACGCCGCGCTGCGGATCATTGCGTCCATACAAGTTGAGTTCGGCGGTGGGCTGCAGGATCAGCCGATTAGTCAGCAGGAAGTCGTAATCGCCCTCCAACCGCGCAGCGGTACGCCCAGACTCACCGACAAATACCGTGGCTTCGGCTTCAAAGTTGTAAAGAGCCATGCCCTGGGCGCCGAACGCCGCCCAGGTCTGGCCGTCCCCTGGTTTGAAGTCCTGGCGCACGCCGCCGACCACGTCCCACCAGGGACTGATGGCATGCCCCCACAACGCCTGGGCTTCGGCGCTTTCGGTGCGACCGGCACTGCGCTCGCCTTCACTGCGTAGCCATAGGCGATCGATATCACCACCGACCCACCCCTTAATATCCCAGTTCAGCGCGCCGTCGCCCTCGCCGCCCTGCCATTCCAACTGGTTGATCAGCAGCAGCGAGTTGATGCCATGGTCGTGGACACGGTGCCCACCGGGCGCGTTGTAGACCGCAGCACGATCAGCGTCAGTCAACACGGGAATCGGTGTGCGACTTTCGGTGAGCGCCGGTGTCGCTGGGCTCATGCCTTGGAACTCGTCGGCCTGCGCCAGCGGAGCAAACGCCAGCGCAAGCAAAACAGGTGAAATTCGACGGCTCATGCTTGCGTCCTCATTCATGCACGCGCACCTCACGGAACATGCCCATTTCCATGTGGTACAGCAGATGGCAGTGGTAGGCCCAACGCCCCAGCGCGTCGGCAGTCACTCGGTAGCTGCGCCGTGAGCCCGGGGGCATATCGATGGTGTGCTTGCGCACCTGGAACTGGCCGTTTTCATCTTCCAGATCACTCCACAGACCGTGCAAGTGAATGGGGTGACTCATCATCGTGTCGTTAACCAGCACCAGCCTGACCCGCTCTCCATAGGCCAGTTGCAACGGCTCGGCATCGGAGAACTTCACGCCATTGAAGGACCAGGCGAATTTCTCCATATGACCGGTGAGATGCAGTTCAATCGTGCGACTGGGATCGCGCCCGTCAGGGTCCTCAAAGGTGCTGCGCAGGTCGGCATAAGTCAGGACGCGCCGGCCGTTGTTGCGCAGGCCGATGCCGGGGTCGTCGAGCTTGGGCACCGGGCTCATGGCCTGCATATCCACCAGCGGGTTGTCTTGCTCGCTGGCAGGATGGGCCTGCATCGACATGGCACTGTGATCCATGCCCGCCATATCCGGCATGTCCGCCATGGCGCCGTGGTCCATGCCGCCCATGCCCATGTCGTCCATGGTGATCCAGGGTCGCGGATCCAGTGCCGGTACGGGGGCCGTCGCCCCGGTTTGTCTGGCAAGCGTGCCGCGGGCATAACCACTGCGGTCCATTGACTGGGCGAACAGCGTGTAGGCCTCGGCCGTCGGCTCGACTAATACATCGAAGGTCTCCGCCACGGCGATACGGAACTCGTCGACGCCCACCGGCTGCACGGGCTGGCCATCGGCGGCTATCACGGTCATCTTCAGCCCCGGAATGCGCACATCGAAGTAGCTCATTGCCGAGCCGTTGATAAAGCGCAAACGGATTGTCTCGCCCGCCTGAAACACACCCGTCCAGTCGCGCTCCGACGGCTGGCCGTTAAGCAGGTAGGTGTAGGTCTCGCCGCTGACATCGGCCAAGTCCGTGGGGTTCATCTTCATCTGCGCCCACATCAGGCGATCGGCAATCGTGGCCGACCAGCCTTGCTTGCCCACATCCCGCACGAAGTCGCCCATGGTGGGCTTGTGCAGGTTGTAGTAGTCGGACTGTTTCTTAAGGGTTTTCATCAAGGCGACAGGGTCTTCGTCGGTCCAGTCCGACAGCATCACCACGTAGTCGCGCTGGTAGGTGTAGGGCTCGGGCTCTCTCGGGTCGATCACCAGTGGGCCATACACGCCCTGCTGTTCCTGGAACCCGGAATGGCTGTGGTACCAGTAAGTGCCGTGCTGCTTGACCGTGAATTGGTAGACAAACACGCCCCCCGGCTCGATACCCTTGAAGCTCAAGCCCGGTACGCCGTCCATATTCGACGGCAGGAGAATGCCGTGCCAGTGGATCGACGTCGGTTCGGCCAAGCGGTTTTTCACGCGCAAGGTCACGGTGTCACCTTCGCGCCAGCGCAGCAGCGGGCCGGGCAGGCTGCCGTTGATCGTCAGCGCAGTGCGGTGGCGGCCGGTGAGGTTGACGGGGGTTTGGTCGATGAACAGATCAAACTCGGTGCCTGCCAGCACCGTGGGTTCGCCCGGACTGGTCACGGCCCAGACCGGGCTGCGCCAAAGGCCGAGCCCGCCCAGCAAGCCTCCGGCAGCCAGGCCTTTGACGAAGGTACGTCGGGTAGTGTTGGAGTGCATGCCGATTCAATTCCATGAGTTGAATGGCAGCAGAGTAGGCAGGGCTGGCTGTCAGCCAGCTTAGCGACAGATTACCGATCTGACAGTTTCGCCCCGACGTTGCGACTGTGCCAGGGCGTGACGTCGATCAGGCGATCTGAGCCTTGGAAGCCACCTCGGCAAAGGTCGCCGGGTCCAGCGCATCGGGCTGCTCATCCAGCACTTGGCGCGGGTGGTCATTGCCAGGGATCGAACTGTCGATCAGCGCCAGCAACTGCGCGCCCAGCGGGGTCAGGATGAAATTCTCGCCATTGCCGCCCTCGTCTTCAGGGCGCGACTCGATAAAACCGCGCTTGAACAGCAGCGCTTCATAATCCGCAGCCGTCTTCTTGAGCGCGTCCAGATTGCCGGTGGACTCGCCCGCCGTGGCCTTCTCGGCCGCTTCCTGCTCGGCGTATTTGCGCGGAGCGAAACTGCCCTCGCCGTTCTGCACTTCGTGCAGCAGACGTTCGATCAGATCCCAGTTGTAAGTCGTCATCCTGATTCCTCCTGCGGGCGGATGGAAGGTAGCCCGTTAAAGGTGTGACCCGCCGCATCACTGGCCGTTCAGCCCAGGAGACGAGCGTCATTCCCGTGAACTTTCCGGGTATCGGCGACCTCCACTGAATATCCCTGCCAAGGAGGTCCACCCATGAAAACCCTGATGAACCTGACGCTCGCGGCCACGTTGTTGGCCGCCCTGCCCGCCTGGGCCTGTACGCCGGACGAGGCCACGGCCAAGCGCGAGCAACTGGCCCAGGAAGTGGCCAAGTTGACCGAGCAGAACCCGACCAAGGCCAAGGAAATGAACGATGAACTGCAGAAGATGGACCTGGACACCGAAAGTGCGGAATTCCCCGACAAGTGCCAGTTGATCGACGCTCGTCTGAAGGAACTCAAGGAAGCAGCGGCCAAGGCCAAAAACTGAAGGCATAAAAAAACCGGACAATTGTCCGGTTTTTTCACATCACTCAAGCCTTATTCGGCAGCCGGGGCTTCCGGCTTGCGGCGCTTGAGAGGCGCCATGCCGTCCTTGCTGACGAGCGACAGGTTGTCGGTCTTCGGCCGATTGGCGATCTTGCGCTTGGTCGGCGACTTGGCGCCGGTTTTCTTCTTGTCACCCTTGGCGTCGGTCTTTTTCTTCTTCACACCCACGGCCTTGCCCGACGCCTTGACCTTCTTCGGCCCGGTGTAGGTGCCTTTGACTTCCTTGATGGTGCGGCGCTCGAACGACTGCTTGAGGTAACGCTCGATGCTCGACATCAGGTTCCAGTCGCCGTGGCAGATCAGCGAGATGGCCAGGCCATCGTTGCCGGCACGCCCGGTACGGCCGATACGGTGTACGTATTCGTCGCCGCTGCGGGGCATGTCGAAGTTGATCACCAGGTCCAGGCCGTCGACGTCCAGGCCGCGGGCGGCCACGTCGGTGGCTACCAGGATCTTCACACCGCCAGCCTTGAGGCGGTCGATGGCCAGTTTGCGGTCCTTCTGGTCTTTCTCGCCGTGCAGCACGAATGCCTTGTATTCCTGGGCCACCAGGCGGCCGTAGATGCGGTCGGCGGCGGCGCGGGTGTTGGTGAACACGATGGCTTTCTGATAGGTCTCATTGGCCAGCAGCCAGTTGAGGATCTGCTCTTTGTGCACATTGTGATCGGCGGTGACGATCTGCTGGCGCGTGGTGGCGTTCAGGTCGCTGACGTTATTGACCTGCAGGTGCTCAGGGTTGTTCAGCACCTTGGCGACCATCTCACGCAGGGTCGAACCGCCGGTGGTGGCGGAGAACAGCATGGTCTGCTGGCGATTGACGCACTCGCTCACCAGACGCTGGACGTCGTCGGCAAAGCCCATGTCGAGCATGCGGTCGGCTTCGTCCAGCACCAGCACTTCGACTTCCTTGAGGTCGAGGTTGCCGGCGTTGAGTTGCTCGATCATGCGGCCTGGGGTGCCGATCAGGATGTCCGGCACCTTGCGCAGCATGGCGGCCTGGACCTTGAAGTCTTCACCGCCGGTAATGATGCCGGACTTGATGAAGGTGAACTGCGAGAAGCGCTCGACTTCCTTCAGGGTCTGCTGAGCCAGCTCGCGGGTCGGCAGCAGGATCAGGGTCTTGATGCTCACGCGAACCTTGGCCGGGCCGATCAGGCGGTTCAGCACAGGCAGGACGAAAGCGGCGGTCTTGCCGCTACCGGTTTGAGCTGTCACCCGCAGGTCACGCCCTTCGAGCGCGAGCGGGATGGCCGCTGCCTGCACAGGCGTAGGCTCGACAAATTTAAGCTCGGCCACGGCTTTGAGCAGGCGTTCGTGCAGGGCGAATTGGGAAAACACGGGTGCTACCTCGAAGAAATACAAAAAATCAGCTGCATAGGTTACCGGTTTCGGGCGTCCAAACCGAGTTTCTTTACGCGAACAGTGCTAATCAGCCGCTTTTTTGTCAGGGCATTTGTCCATGTCATCAACTTTGTTGCACTTAAATGCTCTAATCGCCCCGTGTTGTCTTATAGAAGAATCGGTTTCACCCATGGATATCAAACAGCTCTGGCTCAACGTCCAAGACCTCTGGGGCGCCCTCGACGAACACCCGCTGCTGCATGCCAGCCTCGGCTTGCTGGTGTTGCTGGTAGTGGCCCTGTTGCTCGGACGAGTGGCACGTTACCTCATCCTCCACGCCGTCAAACTGCTCGGCCGGCAACCGGCGCTGCACTGGCTCAACGACCTGCGGCACAACAAGGTCTTCCATCGCCTGGCACAGATGACGCCGTCCTTGGTGATCCAGTTTGGCCTGTACCTGGTGCCCGACCTGAGCAAGACCGCCATCCTGTTCATCGGCAACGTGGCCCTGGCAATCACCATCCTGTTCCTGGTGCTGGCCACCAGCGCCCTGCTCAATGCCCTGCTGGATATCTACGCTCGCACCGAACACGCGCGCACCCGCTCGATCAAGGGCTACGTGCAGTTGGCGAAGATGGTGCTGTTCGTGTTTGGCGCGATCATCATCGTTGCCACCCTGATCGATCGCTCGCCACTGTTGCTGCTGTCGGGCCTTGGTGCCATGTCGGCGGTGATCCTGTTGGTGTACAAGGACACGCTGTTGTCGTTTGTCGCCAGCGTGCAACTGACCAGCAACGATATGCTGCGGGTCGGCGACTGGATCGAAATGCCCCAGGTCGGCGCCGATGGCGACGTGGTAGACATCACCCTGCACACGGTCAAGGTGCAGAACTTCGATAAGACCATCGTCTCCATCCCCACCTGGCGCCTGATGTCCGAGTCGTTCAAGAACTGGCGCGGCATGCAGGCTTCCGGCGGACGACGGATCAAACGCAGCCTGTTCATCGACGCCAGTGGCGTGCGCTTTTTGCGCGACGACGAAGAGCTGCGCATGACCCAGGTGCACCTGCTGACTGACTACATCGGGCGCAAGCAGGCCGAGCTCAAGGCCTGGAACGAAGCCCAGGGCCACAGCGCGCAACTGTCGGCCAACCGCCGGCGCATGACCAATCTCGGCACCTTCCGCGCCTACGCCCTGGCGTACTTGAAGAGCCACCCGGACATCCAGCCGAACATGACCTGCATGGTGCGCCAGATGCAAACCACCGCCCAAGGCGTCCCGCTGGAGATCTACTGCTTTACCCGCACCACGGCGTGGGCGGATTACGAGCGTATCCAGGGGGATATTTTTGACTACCTGCTGGCGGTATTGCCGGAATTTGGCTTGAGCCTGTATCAGCAGCCGAGTGGGAATGATTTGCGTGCGGGGGTGTTGCCGGCGGTGTTGGGGGCCAGTCATTTGCCGGCCATCGAACAGCATTCAAGTTAACAGCGCTTACCGGCTTGCTCCTGCAAGGGCGTCAGCGTGGCGCTGGCGCCTTGCGTACACCCAACCGACTCATCCACACCGCCGCCAAAATCACCAACCCGCCCAAGGCCAACCGCCCTAGCGGTTCGTGTTGGTTCCAGATCAGCAAGTTGAGCAGCAAGCCCACCGGTACATGTAAGTTGTTCATAACCGCCAGGGTGCCGCCCTGCACCAGGCAGGCGCCCTTGTTCCACCAGTACATGCCCAGCGCAGTACTGACCAACCCAAGGAACACCAGCACGCCCCATTGCAGCGGCGCATCGGGCAGGAAGTTGGCCTTGCCGAACAGCAGGAACGCCGGCAATACCACCAACAAAGCACCCAGGTAGAAGTAGCCAAAGCGCCGGTAATGCGGCAGATCGCTCGGATAGCGCGCCACCAAGTGCTTGTACATCACCTGCCCGGCGGCGTAGGTGAAGTTGGCCAACTGCAGCAGCAGGAAGCCGCCGAGAAAGTGCGGGGTGATCTGGTCGAAGCGGATCACCGCTGCGCCCGCCACTGCCACCAATGCGGCGATCAGTGCCCAAGGGTTAAAGCGGCGGTTTAGGGCGTCTTCGATCAGGGTCACGTGCAACGGCGTGAGGATGGTGAACAGCAGCACCTCCGGCACCGTGAGCACGCGAAAGCTCAGGTATAGGCACACGTAGGTCACCCCGAACTGCAGCGCGCCAATCACCAGCATGCCACGCATGAAGGCCGGCTCCACCGAGCGCCAGCGGGTCAGCGGGATGAAGATCAACCCAGCCAGCACCACGCGCACCAGCACGGCGAAGTAGCTGTCGACGTGACCGGCGAGGTATTCGCCGATCAAGCTGAAGGAAAATGCCTGAATCAGGGTGACAACCAGTAAGTAGCCCATGCGCGCCTCGTTTCGAATGGGCGGGACATTAAAGGTTTTCGGCGGTTGAAGAAACTCGGGGCAAAAAAAACCCGACCTCGCTAAAGCGGCAGTCGGGCAGGAGCACTCAGGAGCAGAAAGTGCAAAGGGAGGTCTGTTACGCGTACTTGAAGGGTTTGCGTGGCACTAGATAACCATCGCGGGATTATCTGACGATTAACGGATCAGGCGACCTGGGCCAGCAGCGCTTTGGCGTGGTTGATGCCCTTCTCCTGGAAGTCACCACTGAGGTTCACCCCTTCGGCGTGGATGAAGGTGACGTCGTGAATCCCGATAAAGGCCATGACCTGGCGCAGGTAAGGTTCCTGGTGATCGGAGCTGGCACCGGTATGGATGCCGCCGCGCGCCGTGAGCACGATGGCACGTTTGCCGGTCAGCAGGCCCTGTGGCCCGGTGGCGGTGTATTTGAAGGTCACACCTGCGCGCAGCACGTGATCCAGCCAGGCTTTAAGGGTGCTGGGGATGGCGAAGTTGTACATCGGTGCGGCCATCACCAGAACGTCGGCGGCCAGCAGTTCGTGGGTCAACTCATCGGAGCGGTCCAGGGACGCCTGCTCGCTGTCGTTGCGTTGATTCGCGGGCTTCATCCAGCCGCCGAGCAGGTTGGCGTCCAAGTGTGGGACCGGGTTGAGGGCCACGTCACGCACAGTGATCTGATCAGCCGGATGGGCGGCCTGCCATTGGCTGATGAATTGCTGGGTCAGTTGGCGGGAAATCGAATCCTGCTGGCGGGCGCTGCTTTCGATGATCAGAACATTGGACATGGCGTTGTAGGCTCCATCAGAAGTTGCTGTAAGGCGATGGAGTGAAGATTAAACATAGCCAATTCGATTAAAAAGCGCAAAAAACTGCTATAACCCATCTATAAATTTGTTTATAAGCGGAGCATGCTCCGCTGCTCGGTTACTTCGGCGCACACGACAGGGCGATCCGCATCTTGATGATGGCGCGGTTGAACTTGACCGTGGTGTTGGTGCTTTTGCCCGCCGGCACCGTGACCGTACGGCGACGCGGCGATTCCGGGCCGTTGGTGAAGATTACCGAGCAGACCGCGTCTTGCTTGCCGTAGTTATTGAGTTGAATCGAACTGATATCGCCGTCCACGTCGGAGGCGGTGTAATCGATGCTGACGCCGTCGATCTTTTTGGTCACGTCGATGGGGTAGGCAAATGCGCTCAGCGGCAGCAGTGCCAGCAACACACAACAGAATTTTCTCATTCGGCAGTCTCCAATAAGGACTGTCAGCTTAGGACAAGAGGAACCCATCTTGAAAGCGCCCCGCGTTACCCTCGATCAATGGCGCACGCTGCAAGCCGTGGTCGACCATGGCGGCTTCGCCCAGGCGGCTGAAGCGCTGCACCGTTCGCAGTCTTCGGTGAGCTACACCGTGGCCCGCATGCAAGACCAACTGGGTGTGCCGCTGCTGCGCATCGACGGGCGCAAAGCGGTACTCACCGACGCCGGTGAAGTGCTGTTGCGCCGTTCCCGGCAACTGGTGAAAAACGCCAGCCAGTTGGAAGACCTCGCGCACCATATGGAACAAGGTTGGGAAGCCGAGGTGCGGCTGGTGGTGGATGCGGCCTATCCGAACGCACGCCTGGTGCGCGCGCTCACCGCGTTCATGCCGCAGAGCCGGGGTTGCCGTGTGCGCCTGCGTGAAGAGGTACTGTCGGGTGTCGAAGAGTTGCTGATGGAAGGCGTAGCCGACCTGGCGATTTCCGGTTTCAGCATCCCGGGTTACCTGGGCACGGAAATGAGCGATGTGGAATTTGTCGCCGTGGCACACCCCGAGCATTCCTTGCACCGTTTGAATCGCGAGCTGAGCTTTCAGGACCTGGAAAGCCAGATGCAAGTGGTGATCCGCGATTCCGGCCGTCAGCAACCCCGGGATGTGGGTTGGCTCGGCGCCGAGCAACGCTGGACCGTCGGCAGCCTGGCCACCGCCGCCGCCTTCGTGGGCAGCGGCCTGGGTTTTGCGTGGCTGCCCCGACACATGATCGAACGCGAACTCGCCGAAGGCGTGCTCAAGCAACTCCCCTTGGAACAGGGCGGCAGCCGTCACCCCACGTTCTTCCTGTACTCAAACAAGGACAAACCCCTGGGGCCCGCCACGCAGATCCTTGTGGAACTGCTGCGCACCTTTGACACCGCCCCGCTGGACGCGCCTTTCGCCGCCCCTCAGCAAGCCTGAAACGGAGTTCATGCATGGCCTGGTTCGACCACGAAGGATGCAGCCTGCACTATGAGGAATACGGCCACGGTACGCCGCTGATCCTGATCCACGGCCTGGGCTCCAGCAGCCAGGATTGGGAGCTGCAGATTCCAGTGTTGGCCAGGCATTACCGCCTGATCGTGGTGGATGTACGGGGTCACGGACGCTCGGACAAACCGCGAGAACGCTACAGCATTCAGGGCTTCACCTTGGATTTGCTGGCGCTGATCGAACACTTGGACCTGCCAGCCGCCCACGTGGTGGGCTTGTCCATGGGCGGCATGATCGCATTCCAACTGGCGGTGGATGAACCCGCACAGGTCAAGAGCCTGTGCATCGTCAACAGCGCACCGGAGGTGAAGGTGCGCAGTGCCGATGACTACTGGCAATGGGCTAAACGTTGGAGCCTGGCACGTGTATTCAGCCTGGCCACCATTGGTAAGGCGCTGGGCGACCGCTTGTTTCCCAAGCCGCAGCAGGCCGACCTGCGCCGCAAGATGGCCGAACGCTGGGCAAAAAACGACAAACGTGCTTATCTCGCCAGCTTCGATGCAATCGTGGGCTGGGGCGTGCAGGAACGACTTTCCAGAATCACCTGTCCAACCCTGGTCATCAGCGCCGACCATGACTACACCCCTGTGGCGCAGAAAGAAAACTATGTAAAACTGCTACCCAATGCGCGACTGGTGGTGATCGAGGATTCCCGCCATGCCACGCCCTTGGACCAACCCGAAGTCTTTAACGCAACCTTGCTCGATTTTCTAAAGACAGTCGAAACCACTACCCAGGATCACTGACCCATGCTGAAAAAAATCGCCTTCTTTGCCGGTTCTGTTCTGTTCGCCGCCAACCTGATGGCCGCCGAGCCAGCCAAGGCGCCCCACGTATTGATCACCACCACTAATGGCGACATCGAGATCGAACTGGACCCGGTCAAAGCGCCGATCAGCACCAAGAACTTCCTGGCCTATGTCGACAGCGGCTTCTACACCAACACGATCTTCCACCGCGTAATCCCAGGTTTCATGGTCCAGGGCGGTGGTTTCACCCAGGCAATGACCCAAAAGCCAACCAAGGACCCGATCAAGAACGAAGCCAGCAACGGCCTGCATAACGTACGTGGCACCCTGTCCATGGCGCGCACCAATGACCCGAACTCGGCCACCAGCCAATTCTTCATCAACGTCGCCGACAATGCCTTCCTCGACCCGGGTCGTGATGCCGGTTACGCCGTATTCGCCAAGGTGGTCAAGGGCATGGACGTGGTTGATGTGATCGTCAATTCGCAGACCACTACCAAGCAGGGCATGCAGAACGTGCCAATCGATCCTGTGTACATCAAGTCGGCCAAGCGCATCGACTGAGGTAGCAGGTAGTTCCGCGCGCAGCCCACAAGGCCGCGCGCGCATTTGAAAGGAGAGCCCGCCACGCGGGTCATACCTAATGCTCTATCGTCGTTTTGAACAACTGATCGATATTTTCCGCGACGCCCCCAGCGCCGCCCCGCCCGACAAAGTCCTGCCTTTCTACCTCTACTACCTGCGCCAGGTGTGGCCGCACTTCGCCGCCTTGCTGGTGGTGGGCCTGATCGGTGCACTGATCGAAGTCGCGCTGTTCAGCTACCTGAGTCGCATCATCGACCTGGCCCAGGGCACGCCGCCCGCAGACTTCTTCCAGGTTCACAGCACCGAGCTGATCTGGATGGCCGTGGTCGCCTTGCTGCTGCGCCCGATCTTCGGCGCCCTGCATGACCTGCTGGTGCACCAGACCATCAGCCCCGGCATGACCAGCCTGATCCGCTGGCAGAACCACAGTTACGTGCTCAAGCAGAGCCTGAATTTTTTCCAGAACGACTTCGCCGGGCGTATTGCCCAGCGCATCATGCAAACCGGCAACTCCCTGCGCGACTCTGCGGTGGCGGCGGTGGATGCGATCTGGCACGTAGCGATCTACGCCATCAGTTCCCTGGTGCTGTTTGCCGAAGCCGACTGGCGTCTGATGATCCCGCTGGTGACCTGGATCATTTGCTACGGCCTGGCGCTGCGCTACTTCGTGCCACGGGTGAAGGAACGCTCGGTGATTTCTTCCGAAGCGCGCTCCAAATTGATGGGCCGCATCGTCGACGGCTACACCAACATCACCACCTTGAAGTTGTTCGCCCATACCCGTTATGAGCAGGAATACGCCAAGGAAGCGATCATCGAGCAGACCGAAAAAACCCAGCTGGCCAGCCGCGTGGTGACCAGCATGGACATCGTGATCACCACCATGAACGGCCTGCTGATCGTCACTACCACCGGCCTGGCGCTGTGGTTGTGGACGCAGTCGCTGATCTCGGTGGGCGCGATTGCACTGGCCACCGGTTTGGTGATCCGTATCGTCAACATGTCCGGCTGGATCATGTGGGTGGTCAACGGCATTTTCGAAAACATCGGCCAGGTGCAGGACGGCCTGAAGACCATCGCCCAGCCGCTGGCCGTGATCGACCGCGACAATGCCCCGCGCCTGAGCGTGCCCCATGGCGAAGTGCGCTTCGAGCAGGTGGATTTCCACTATGGCAAGAAGAGCGGGATCATTGGCGGCCTCAACCTTGAGATCAAGGCCGGTGAAAAGATCGGCCTGATCGGCCCGTCCGGTGCGGGCAAGTCGACCCTGGTCAACCTGCTGCTGCGCCTCTACGACCTGCAAGGTGGGCGCATCCTGATCGACGGCCAGAACATCGCCGACGTTGCCCAGGAAAGTTTGCGCGAACAGATCGGCATGATCACCCAGGACACGTCGCTGCTGCACCGCTCGATCCGCGACAACTTGCTGTACGGCAAACCGGACGCCACCGATGAAGAACTCTGGGCCGCCGTGCACAAGGCGCGCGCCGATGAGTTCATCCCGCTGCTGTCGGACTCCGAGGGCCGCACCGGACTGGACGCGCATGTCGGTGAGCGCGGGGTAAAACTCTCCGGCGGCCAACGCCAACGTATCGCCATTGCCCGCGTGCTGCTCAAGGACGCGCCCATCCTGATCATGGACGAAGCCACCTCCGCGCTGGACTCGGAAGTGGAAGCCGCCATTCAGGAGAGTCTGGAAACCCTGATGCAGGGCAAGACGGTGATCGCAATCGCACACCGGTTGTCGACCATTGCGCGAATGGATCGCCTGGTGGTGCTGGAGAAAGGCCAGATTGCCGAGAGCGGCAGCCACGCCGAATTGCTCGCCCATGGCGGGCTGTATGCGCGGTTGTGGCAGCATCAGACGGGTGGGTTTGTCGGTATCGACTGACAATTCCGAGCTTATACACAATCAAAAATGTGGGAGCGGGCTTGCTCGCGAATGCGTTGGATCAGTCAAGACATCCAGTGACTGACACTCCGCATTCGCGAGCAAGCTCGCTCCCACATTCGCTCAGCGCCAGGCTTGCGAACTCATCGGCCCCTGGCGCTTTTTCATGCTCTGGATTTGTGCCGCAACCGTGCTGTAATCAGTGCAGTGCCCAGACGGGCGCTGAAGTAAATCTGCAGGGAGCATCACTGATTTACAGATCCGGTAGAGCGATCTATCAAGGACGGGTTGCATGTCTTTGTTCAAGCGTTCAATCACAGAGGGGTTAGGTACGTTTTGGTTGGTGTTGGGCGGTTGCGGGAGTGCGGTGTTGGCCGCAGCGTTTCCTGCAGTCGGGATCGGGTTGTTGGGTGTGTCCCTGGCATTCGGGCTCACGGTGCTGACCATGGCGTTCGCCATCGGGCATATCAGCGGTTGTCACCTCAACCCGGCGGTGTCGGTAGGGCTGGTCGTGGGCGGACGGTTTCCGGCCAGGGAACTGCCGGCGTACATCGTGGCGCAGGTGGTCGGCGGTACGATCGCCGCTGCGCTGCTGTATTTCATTGCCAGTGGTAAACCGGGGTTCGAACTGGCGTCGGGCTTGGCGTCCAACGGCTATGGCGAGCACTCGCCCGGCGGTTATTCGATGGTGGCGGGGTTTGTCTGTGAGCTGGTAATGACCGCCATGTTCGTGGTGATCATCCTCGGCGCCACCGACCGCCGTGCCCCGCCGGGCCTTGCGCCCGTCGCCATCGGCCTGGCGCTGACACTCATCCACTTGATCTCCATTCCCGTGACCAACACCTCGGTCAACCCGGCCCGCAGTACCGGTCCGGCCCTGATCGTCGGCGGGTGGGCGATCCAGCAATTGTGGATGTTCTGGCTCGCGCCGATCCTGGGCGCGGTAATCGGTGGTGTCACCTACCGCTGGCTGGGCAAGGAGGAACCGACCTAGCCCCCCCCTGCAGGAGCGAGCGTGCTCACGAAAAACGTCAAGGATAACGCGGGCGGTCTGGTTTTACGTGGGGTCTTGGTTCTTCGCGAGCAAGCACGCTCCTACAGCGGGACCCGAGCGTTACACCTGCCGATAAGGCAGGGCCGTCCTCGCCTCCTCGGCATACGCCACGATCCCCACCCGCTCACGCTCGAGGAAATCCTCCACGGCATTCTTCAAACCCGGATGGCGCAGGTAGTGCCATGACCGTGTAATCACCGGCTCAAACCCGCGAATCAACTTGTGCTCACCCTGGGCCCCCGCGTCGAAGCGTTGCAGGCCGTGGGCAATGGCGTAGTCCATACCTTGATAGAAACAGGTTTCGAAATGCAGGCGGTCGAACTCCGCCAGGCAGCCCCAGTAGCGACCGTAGAAACTGTCGCCGCCGATCAGGCTGAAGGCCATGGCCACCGGGCGTGCGCCTTGTTTGGCCAGTACCACGCGGATCGCTTCGGGCATGCGCTCGGCCAGCAGGCTGAAGAACGCGCGAGTCAGGTAGGGCGATTGCCGGCGGATAGCGTAGGTGTTGGCGTAGCAGGCGTAGACAAAATCCCACTGCGCCTCGCTCAGTTCGTGGCCGCGCAGCCACTCGAAGTCGATGCCCTGCCCCGCCACTTGTTCGCGCTCTTTGCGCATCTGTTTGCGCTTGCGCGAACTCAGCGCATCGAGAAAGTCCTGGAAGTCGCGGTAACCCCGGTTCTGCCAGTGAAACTGACAGCCCAGGCGCTGCAGCCAGCCCGGATGTTGGGCCAGCGCGGCGTCGGCCAGCTCGTCAGTGAAGTTGATGTGAGCACTGGAGAGGCCTTCAATTTCCAGGTAACCCGGCAGGCTTTTCAGCAGTTCGAAACCCTCGTCTGCACTCGCCGCCAGCAGGCGTGGCCCACTGACCGGACTGAAAGGCACGGCAGTCAGCAACTTAGGGTAGTACTCAATGCCAGCCCGCTCGCAGGCATCCGCCCAACCGTGATCAAACACATATTCGCCGTAGGAATGCCACTTGCGGTAACTGGGCAGCGCCGCCACCAGCCGATCGCCCTCCCAATGCAACAAATGCTCCGGCTGCCAACCCGATTGCGGGCCCAGGCTGGCGCTGTCTTCCAATGCGCTCAGGAACGCGTGCCGCACGAACGGCTGGGCCTGTGGCACCAGTGCATCCCAGGTTTGCGGGGCGATTTCGGACAGGCTGTCCAGGCGTTGCAACGGCATCGGCATCCTCACTGGTTTGGGGGCGTGAAAGCCTGGCGAGTATCGCTGATTGCCGGCCTTGGCACACCCCCGTTTCGCGCGACAAGGCACTAAACCAATAGTTCCGAACATGAAAAATTTGTCATCTAGATGACATCACTTCGCCACTGCTCCGTCATAAACGATCGTGATACTGACGCCTGTTTTTAGAGCGCCTGGTTCTACCCGGCGGCTATTTTTCCGTCCGTCATCGGTCGGTTGTGTCCTGGATGGTTAGCCATCCCTCCTCACTTTCGGAGATTGATATGCGTCTTGCTTCCACTAAAACTGCGGCGGTTCTGTGCGGCGGCCTGTTACTGGCCCTGAGCGTTCCAGCCAGCGCTGCAGTCGACGCTAAATTGCTCGACATGCTCAAGGCCAACGGCCAGATCACCGCAGCGCAGTACACCGAACTGCAAAGCGAACTGGCCAAAGACCAGAAAGAACAGCAGATCGCACGGCAAGCTCAACAAGAGACCAACGAACAGATCGCGGCCACCGCGAAGAAAACCAACGAGCTGAGCAGCTTCGACCAGAAGCTGGCCTGGGCGGCCAAGACTCAGTTCAAGGGTGACGTACGTTTCCGCCAGGAAACCGTGAAGATCCAGGGCGAATCCAACAATGGCGGCCGCGACAAGGACCGTCAGCGCATCCGTGCCCGCCTGGGCGCCTACACCGAGATCAACTCGCAAGTCGACACGGGCATCCGCATTGCCACCGGCAGCAGCGACGATGCTCGTTCGACCAACCAGGACCAGGACAACTACTTCGACAAGAAGTCGATCTGGCTGGACCTCGGCTACATCGACTATCACCCGGACCAGATCAAGAACCTGCACGTGATCGGCGGCAAAATGCTGCAACCGTGGGTGAGCATGGGCGACGTCATCTGGGATAGCGACATCAACCCTGAAGGCCTGGCCCTGACTTACAAATACCCACTGGGCAGCAGTGCCGAGCTGTTCGGCAGCCTCGGTAACTACAACCTCAAGGACAACGTCGACGGCGACGGCGTGCAATTCCGCCACGACCTGCGCCTGACCTCAGGCCAGTTGGGGACGCGCTTTTCGGTCACCGACAACCTGAAAATGACCCTGGGCGGCAGCGTCTACGCCTACCAGAACGACAAGGACAGCCGTTGCACAACCACCACCACGCCTTGCGCACTGGCGGTCAACGGTAACTCGGCCGACAACCAGTTCCGTTTGTATGAAGGTTTTGCCCAAGCCGACATCGGCGGCCTGGCAGTACCGCTGGCGTTCTACGGCCAGTACGTGAAAAACAACGATGCCGTGACCGACCAGGACACCGCCTGGCTGATCGGCGCCAAGTCCAAGGTGTTCGGTTTCAACCTGGACTACAACTACCGCGACATTCAACGTAATGCCGTGGTGGGTTCCTTCACCGACTCGGACTTCGCCAACGGCACCACCGGTTCGCGCGGGCATAAGATGAAGGTCAGCTACGACATCGACAAGAACTTCGCTCTCGGTGCCACCTACTTCCTGACCAAGGCCGACTACGCCAGCCGCACCCAGCGTGATGCGAACACCAACACCCTGCAGCTCGATGCAGAAGCCAAGTTCTAACGCTCAGTGTTGAAAACCTTGGGCCAGGACGGCCCGAGGTGGCAGAACCCGTCTTGCGTGGGTGGATCGCTCCCCATCATCCGTTCGCTCTACCCACGCGAGCCTGCTTATTCCCCGTCTTTGTGATGCTTGAGCCGCTCGTCAGCCAGACGCTGCGCCAAGGCCTCCACACCCTCTACCGGCTCATCCGGCATGATCTTCAGCGTCGCCTGCATCAGGCGCATCTGGCGGATAAACCGGCGACAGTTCGGGCAGAACATCAAGTGATGACGCACCAGCAGACGCTCGCGAAAGGTCAATTGCCCATCGAGATAGTCACTGGAACGTGCCACTTGTTCTTTACAGGTCAACATTCGCCCGTTTCCTCAAAATGCTCCACCGTGGCGAAGACTTTAAGCCGCGCTCGATGCAACAGCACACGGACATTGGAGAGCGACAGCGTCAGAAGATTACAAATCTCTTCCAACTCCAGCCCCTGGCGCTCACGCAACACCAGCACGCTGCTTTGCAACTCAGACAAGCTCAGCAACGTATGCTCCAGGCATTTGCGCAGTTCATCCTCGGTCAGCAGGGCTTCCGGGGTGTCCTGGTGCCAGGCGTAGGGGGCAACGGCCCAGTGACCATCATCGGGGGAGAAACGGTCATCACCAAGGGTACCGTGGGGCGAAGGCAGGTCATCGAGCAACACTTCGCGACGATTCTGCTTGTAGCGCCCCTTGGCGGCGTTGGCGGTGATGGTCAGCAGCCAGGTCTTGAGGCTGGAACGCCCTTCGAACTTGGCCAGGTTGCGCACCACCGACAGCCAGGCGTCCTGCACGACTTCGTCGGCGTGACGCTGGCCGACGATGGCGTAGGCCACCGCCCGCATGGCGCTTTGGTAGGTGGTGACCAGTTCCTTGTAGGCCCGCTGCTCACCCTTGAGCAGCCGTTCAAGCAGGTGCGCGTCGTCCGCTGCTGCCATTCAAGACCTCGATTGTCTTAGCGTTTGCGCAGGATCACGCTACCGATCGAATAGCCCGCGCCAAACGAGCTGAGCACCGCCACGGAGCCCTTGGGCAAATCATCCTGATAGGTGTGGAAGGCGATCACCGAGCCCGCCGAACTGGTATTGGCGTAAGTATCGAGGATCACCGGCGCTTCTTCCACCGAGGCTTCGCGGCCCAGCAGTTTCTTCACGATCAGGTGGTTCATGCTCAGGTTGGCCTGGTGCAGCCAGAAGCGCTTCACATCGGCCACGTTCAGCTGGTTTTCTTCCAAATGCACACCGATCAGCTCGGCCACCATCGGGCACACGTCGCGGAACACCTTGCGGCCTTCCTGCACGAACAGCTTGTCCGGCGCGCCGATGCCTTCTTCCGCGGCGCGGTTGAGGAAGCCGAAGTTGTTGCGGATGTTATTGGAGAACTTGGTCAGCAGCTTGGTGCTCACCACGTCGAACTGATGCTCGGAAGTCGCCAGGTCGGCGCGCTCCAGCACCACGGCCGTTGCCGCGTCACCAAAGATGAAGTGGCTGTCGCGGTCGCGGAAATTCAGGTGGCCGGTGCAGACTTCCGGGTTGACCATCAAGATCGCCCGCGCCTGGCCCAGCTGGATGCTGTTGGCCGCGTTCTGGATGCCGAAGGTGGCCGAGGAACACGCCACGTTCATGTCAAAACCAAAACCTTCGATACCCAGGGCCTCCTGGACTTCAATGGCGATGGCCGGGTAGGCACGTTGCAAGTTGGAGCAGGCGACGATCACCCCGTCGATGTCGGCGGCGGTCTTGCCCGCGCGTTGCAGGGCTTGTTCGGCGGCGCCGACGGCCATCTGGCAGAGCACCGACCATTCGTCGTTGCTGCGCTCGGGAAGGCGTGGGGCCATGCGCTGCGGGTCGAGAATGCCGTCCTTGTCCATCACAAAGCGGCTCTTGATGCCCGAGGCTTTTTCGATGAAGGCTGCGCTGGATTCAGTCAGCGGCTGCACGTCACCGCGCTCGATGGCGGCGGCGTTGTCGCTGTTGAACTGATGCACGTAGGCATTGAAAGACTGCACCAGCTCTTCGTTGGAGATGCTGTTGGCCGGGGTGTACAGGCCAGTGCCGCTGATGACGACGTTATGCACGGTCGTTCCTCTAAATCTGTCAGGCAGAAGATATTGGTACCGTCGTACCAAACTATAAGTAGTTCGATCCCGCCCAGCGGACATCAAACTGGCATCGCTTTATTCCATCGCGTCGCAGCCCTTCACGACGATCCCGGCATTTATAACCGCGAAGTTTGCCACAAACCCAGGGTTTTGGCGCCATATCCCCAATAAACACTGCATTCACCGGAGCACCCTAAATCGAGTGTGGGGGCGAGCTTGCTCGCGAAGGCGGTGTGTCAGTCGCTACATGTATGGCTGACACACCGCCTTCGCGAGCAAGCCCACTCCCACATTGGACCTGCGTCGTCCTTGAGACCGGGAACGATCTCAGGCCTCCACCAAACTCCACTGTTTACTCAGGCGCTTGTCGGAAATCGGCACTTTGGTGCCCAGTTGCTGAGCAAACAACGACACCCGGTATTCCTCCAACCACCAGCGATAGAGCTCCAGCTGAGGATCGCGCTTGCCTTCCTGGGCATGCTTTTTCAGACGGTTTTCGTAGTGCGTCCACAAGCCGGCCAGTTCGCCGCTCCACACCCGGTCCTTTTGCACCTGGCTCGGCAGTTTCTCCAGGCGCAACTCGATGGCCTTGAGGTAACGCGGCAACTCCTTGAACCAGTGCGCCGGGGTTTCCCGCACGAAACCTGGGTACACCAGGTGGCTCAGTTGCTGCTTGATGTCGTTCAGCGCCACGGCTTGGGCGAGGTCGATCTTGCCTTTGAAGCGTTTTTGCAGGCCGTGCCACAGTTTCAGCACATCCAGGGTCAAGCGCGCCAGGCGCTCGGCGTGTTCGGTCCAACTGCCGCGCTTGCGCTCGGCCAAGGCAGCCAGACCGGCACCATCACGCGGCAGGTTGGTTTCGCCTTCGAGTACGCAAGTGTCGAGGCTGGCCAGCAGGATGTCTTCTACCAACGCATCGATGCGGCCCAGCTCGCGGTACATCAGGCCCAGCTCAGTCAAGCCCGGCAATTTGCCGCGCAGGAATTTTGCCGGTTCTGCCAACTGCTGCATCAGCAGGCGTTGCAAGGCGCGGCGATGTTGGAATTCAGCTTCGGCAGCGGTGGAGAAGCGCCCCTCTTTGACCGTGCCGCCTTCTTCCACCAACGCCGGATACACCGTCATCGACAGCCCGGCGATCTTCTGCTGGGTCTTTTCCGCCACCGCCGCAAACACCTTGGCTTCAACCGGCTGTTGGCTTTTCGCGGTTTGCGGCACTGCCAGCGCGGCCTGGCTGGCCTCGGCAAAGCGCGCGGTCAGTTCGGCCAGGTCGCGGCCTTCACCCAGGAACTTGCCCTGGCCGTCGACCACTTCCAGGTTCATCTTCAGGTGGCTTTCCACCTGCTGCGCGGCTTCGGCCCAGGCTTCATCGCTGACCCGCGCACCCGTCATGCGCAGCAACTCGCGCCCCAGCGCCTGGGGCAACGAACCCTGGCCGAACTCGATGCGTTGCAGCGCGGCCTTGACGAAGTCCGGCACCGGCACGAAGTTTTTGCGCAGGGCCTTGGGCAGGTTGCGCACCAGGGCAATGCACTTGGCTTCGATCACCCCCGGCACCAGCCACTCCAGACGCTCGGGTGGCAAGGCCGGCAGCAACGGTGCCGGCACGCGCAAGGTCACGCCGTCACGCGGGTGGTTGGGCTCGAAGTGGTAACTCAACGCCAGTTCGAGGTCGCCCAGGTGCAGGGTGTCCGGATAATGCGCGGCGGTGACTTCACTGGCTTCGCGGGCCAGCACGTCCTCTTCGCGCATGATCAGCAGTTGGGGGTCTTTCTGGCTGTTGATTTTGTACCAGCTGTCGAAGGTCGCAGTCTGGTGGATCTCCGCCGGCAACCGCGCGTCGTAGAAGGCATACAGGGTTTCTTCATCCGCCAGAATGTCACGACGGCGCGCCTTGGCTTCCAACTCGTCGAGCTGTTCCAGCAGTTGCTGGTTGGCCGTGAGGCACTTGGCCCGCGACTGGATCTCGCCACGCACCAGGCCCTCGCGGATAAACAGCTCGCGGGACACCACCGGGTCAATCGGACCGTAATGCACCGGGCGACGCCCGACCACAATCAGCCCGAACAGCGTGATCTGCTCAAAGGCCACGACCTGCCCACGCTTCTTCTCCCAATGAGGTTCGAAGTGGTTTTTCTTGATCAGGTGACCAGCCAGCGGCTCGATCCAGTCGGCGTCGATCTTGGCGACCATGCGCGCATACAGCTTGGTGGTTTCCACCAGTTCGGCGGTCATCAGCCATTGCGGGCGCTTTTTGCCGATGCCCGACGACGGGTGAATCCAGAAGCGGCGCTGACGCGCGCCGAGGTAATCGCCGTCTTCGGTTTTCTGGCCGATCTGGCTGAGCAGCCCGGACAACACCGCCTTGTGCAGTTTCGGGAAGTCCGCCGGCTCTTTGTTGACCGTCAGCTGCATGTCGCGGCAGATCAGGCTCAACTGACGATGGGAATCGCGCCACTCGCGCAAGCGCAGGTAGTTGAGGAAGTTCTTGCGGCACCAGTTGCGCAGCGGGCTGGCGGTGAGTTCCTGGCGCTGCTCTTCAAAGCCGCGCCATAGATTGACCAGCCCGGCAAAGTCCGAATCCGGATCTTTCCACTGTGCGTGAGCCTGATCCGCGGCTTGCTGGCGTTCCGGCGGACGCTCGCGCGGGTCCTGGATCGACATGGCGCTGGCGACGATCAGTACTTCCTGCAAGCTGCCGAGCTTGGCGGCTTCCAGCAGCATGCGGCCCATGCGCGGGTCCACCGGCAGGCGTGCCAATTGGCGACCCAGTGGCGTGAGCTGGCTGTTGCGGTCCACCGCCGACAGCTCTTGCAGCAGGTTGAAGCCATCGCTGATGGCCTTGCCGTCCGGCGGTTCGATAAACGGGAAATCGGTGATCTCGCCGAGGCGCAGGTGCAGCATCTGCAGGATCACTGCGGCGAGGTTGGTGCGCAGGATTTCGGGATCGGTAAACTCCGGACGCCCGATAAAATCCTCTTCGCTGTACAAGCGCACGCAAATGCCCGGCTCGACCCGGCCGCAACGGCCTTTACGCTGGTTGGCGCTGGCCTGGGAGATCGCCTCGATCGGCAGACGCTGCACCTTGGCGCGGTAGCTGTAACGGCTGATGCGCGCGGTGCCGCTGTCGATCACATAACGAATGCCCGGCACGGTCAGCGAGGTTTCCGCAACGTTGGTCGCCAGCACCACGCGACGCCCCGGGTGGGATTGGAAGATGCGCTGCTGTTCGGCTGGCGACAGGCGCGCATACAACGGCAGGATTTCGGTGTGCTTGAGCTGGGCCTTGCGCAGCATCTCGGCAGCGTCACGAATCTCACGCTCTCCCGGCAGGAACACCAGCACATCGCCGGGGCTGCGCCGTTCGCTGCGCTCATAGGCGGCGATTTCATCCAGGGTGGCGAGGATCGCCTGGTCAACGGTCAAGTCGTCCTCGACGCGGTTGCCTTCTTCATCCTGTTCCAAGGTCAGCGGGCGATACCAGGTGTCTACCGGGAAAGTACGGCCCGACACCTCGACAATCGGCGCATCGTCGAAATGCTTGGAGAAGCGCTCCAGGTCGATGGTCGCCGAGGTGATGATGACCTTCAGGTCCGGGCGACGCGGCAGCAGGGTTTTCAGGTAGCCCAGCAAGAAGTCGATGTTCAGGCTGCGTTCGTGGGCTTCGTCGACAATGATCGTGTCGTAGCGTTCCAGGTAGCGATCGTTCTGGGTTTCCGCCAGCAGGATGCCGTCGGTCATCAGCTTGATCAGGGTATTGGAGTCACTCTGGTCTTCGAAGCGCACCTGATAGCCGACCAGCGCGCCCAAGGGCGTGGCCAGTTCTTCGGCGACGCGGCTGGCCACGCTACGCGCGGCAATCCGGCGTGGCTGGGTGTGACCGATCAGGCCGAACTGGCCACGCCCGATTTCCAGGCAGATCTTCGGCAACTGGGTGGTTTTACCCGAACCGGTCTCGCCGGCAATGATCAGCACCTGGTGCTTGTTCAGCGCCTCTTTGATTTCATCGCGCTTGGCCGCGATCGGCAGGCTGTCGTCATAACGGATCACCGGCAGGCTGGCACGCCGCGCCGTGACCTGGGCGCAGGACGCCTGCATGCGCGCAACCCACTGCGCCAACTTTTCCTCGTCGGGCTTCTTGCGCAGCTCAAGCAGCTGCCGCCGCAAGCGGTGGCGGTCGGCGAGCATGGCGTGGTCGAGGTTGTTCAGCAATTGGTCGATAGCGGGCGCTTGATCAGTCATCAGGTACGTATAGGTCGTCTATTTATGCAGGGGGCGGATTGTCGCAGAAAACCGCCAAAGCGCGCGCCCCTCATTCGTTATCGCGGTCTTTGCGCCTGTACGGGAACACGTCGATGACCTTACCGGCACGAATCGCCTCCTGCAGCCCTTTCCAGTAATCGGCGTTGTACAGCTCGCCATGCAGCTCATCAAACAGCTTGCGCTGGCCAGCATCGGCGAACAGGAACGGCGGGAACTCCTCGGGGAATACATCCAGCGGGCCAATGGAATACCAGGGTTCCGAAGCCATTTCATCCTCGGGGGTGCGCGGCGCGGGGATGTGGCGGAAGTTGGCCTCGGTGAGAAAGCAGATTTCGTCGTAGTCGTAGAACACCACACGGCCGTGGCGGGTGACACCGAAGTTCTTCAAAAGCATGTCGCCGGGGAAGATATTCGCCGCCGCCAGTTGCTTGATCGCCAGGCCGTAGTCTTCCAGGGCTTCACGCACCTGGGCGGGGTTGGCGTTGTCGAGATAGAGGTTGAGCGGGGTCATGCGTCGTTCAGTCCAGCAGTGGCGGATCAACACGGTGTCGCCTTCCACTTCGACGGTACCGGCGGCGACTTCCAGCAGTTCGGCCAGGCATTCGGGCTCGAATTTGCTCAAGGGGAAACGGAAGTCGGCGAACTCCTGGGTATCGGCCATGCGCCCGACCCGGTCGACGCTTTTAACCAGGCGGTACTTCTCGATCACCGTGGCGCGGTTAACGTTTTTCGACGGCGAAAAACGGTCCTTGATGATCTTGAACACCGTGTTGAAGCCCGGCAGGGTAAACACGCTCATGACCATGCCACGCACGCCGGGGGCCATAATGAATTGATCATCGGTGGTCGCCAGGTGGTTGATCAGCGCGCGGTAAAACTCCGACTTGCCGTGCTTGTAGAAACCGATGGAGGTGTACAGCTCGGCGATGTGCTTGCCCGGCAGGATACGCTTGAGAAAGCCGACGAATTCCGCCGGCACCGGTACATCCACCATGAAGTAGGAGCGGGTGAACGAAAAGATGATCGACACCTCAGCTTCGTCGGTGATCAACGCGTCGATCTGGATGCCCTGCCCTTCACGGTGCAACAGGGGAATCACCAGCGGCCATTGTTCGTCGCGGGTATAGATGCGTCCTACAAGGTAGGCGCCCTTGTTGCGGTAGAGCACCGAGGAAAACAGCTCGACCTTGAGGTCCGGGTCCTTGCACACCCAGTCCGGCAGGTTTTCCCGCAGTTGGGTTTCGAGGCGGTGCAGGTCGCTTGCCAGGTCCGCGTAAGGTTCACTGAAACGGTAGTCGGCAAAGATCTGCGCGAGCATTTGCGGGATGTTCCCGGCGGGCGTGTACGTGCGCGTCTGCGCGGCCCGTGCCCGGCGCAGGCTGGGCCGGGTGGTGTGGATGAACATGCAGCCGTCACTGATCAGGTCATGACTGAACAGCCCGCAGAAGATCGAGTTGTACCAGGTCTCGGACAGCTCATCGTCGAAACGCAGGTCGATCAGCCCGATGTAGGCGCTTTTCACCACGGGCCACGTGTCGATATCAAGCAGTGTGCCGTCATCGAAGTGTTCGCGCAGGCGCGCAGTCACTTCACTGACCTTTTCTTCATAGAGGTTGATCCGTGCCGCCGACGCCGCCTGCCCCTGCTGCCACTGAGCCCTCTCAAAACGCTCGCGGGCGCCGTCGGTGATCTGGCGGAAGTGCTCACGGTAATCGTCGAAGCCATCGAGGATCATCTGGGCGACAGCGAGGGCGGATTGCGACATGCGGGAAACCTCGAACGGGCATCTGGATGCCCTGAGCTTAGCCAGTGTACGAGAACAGGAGAAGAGTCATTTCTTGCACTGCCTTGTACAACTTCGTTCATTTCGTACATTTATTTGCAATTTTCTAAATCCGACCATTCGGTCAATAAACGCACCCCGAAGTCTCTTCGCGTTTTACTCACACCCCTGCAATGGCGGGACCTGACAGGTTGATGCTGGAAAACCGCGCGCAACGCCGGGCGCGATTACCGCGCAGTGCTGTGGATCCAACTAAGGGAAACCCTGATTACCACGGTGATAGCACTTTGATATATAGCGCGCCCTCTCCCACCCTAACAAGGTCCGAAGACCGATCCGGGAACAGGTTCTAATCGCCCAAGGAGCATTGAGATGTCATTGAGGAACATGAGGATCGGTCTGCGTGCCAGTCTGAGTTTTGGGGTTTTGGCCAGCTTGCTGGTGATTGTAGGAATGTTTGGCCTTGGTCAGATGGCCAAGTTGCGGCAAAGCGCGCTGGTCATTGAAGCATCGTGGATGCCCAGCATCGAGAACATCCACGACAGCGCGGCCATTGTCGCCAGCATCCGCCTGGAGGCATTGCGCCTGGCGACCACCGACGAATCGCGGATCCGCGACAACAGCAAAGCCCTGATCACCCGCCAGCACACCGAGCTGCAAACCCTGCTCGACCATCACAAAACCCTGCTCAGCGGCGATGAAGAGCGCGAAATGCTCACGCAGCTCGAAGGTAATGCGAACGCTTACCTGAGCCTTGTCAGACAAATCGTTGCCCTGGTAGACAAGGACCAGCAACAAGACGCCATCGACCTGCTCAACAGCCGCCTCGCGCCACAGGGTGTGATCCTCAACAAAAGCCTGACGGACATGATTACCTTCAACCAGAGCGGTGTGCAAACCGCTGTGGATTCAGCCGCACAGACCTATTCCAGCGCGCAGTGGATCGTCGGCTCGATCATTGTGCTCGCGCTGACCGCCACCTTACTGCTGGCGTGGCTGCTGACCCGCAGCATCACCGCCCCCCTCGACCAGGCGCTGATTGTGGCACGCACCATTGCCAGCGGCGACTTGAGCCAGCCGATCGCCGTCAGTGGCAAGGACGAACCCGCCCAATTGCTGACAGCCTTGGCCACCATGCAGGCGCAGTTGCAAGGCACCCTCCGCGGCATCAGTGAGTCGGCGCAGCAACTGGGTTGCGCTGCCGAAGAGATGAGTTCGGTGATGGAACAAAGCACCCGTGACCTGCAAGCGCAGAACGACGAGATCGAACAGGCTGCCACCGCCGTGACCGAAATGAGCGCAGCGGTGGACGAAGTGGCCGGCAATGCGGTGTCCAGCGCCGAGGCATCCCAGGCCTCCGACGAGGACAGCAAGCACGGCCACTATCAGATCAGCGAAACCATCAGGTCGATCCAGAACCTGGTGGACGAAGTACTCGGCGCTTCGAATAAGGCCGAAAGCCTCGCCGTGCAGGCCCAAGACATCAGCAAAGTGCTGGAAGTGATCCGTGGCATCGCCGGGCAGACCAACCTGCTGGCGCTGAACGCCGCCATCGAAGCCGCCCGCGCCGGCGAGGCCGGGCGTGGCTTTGCGGTGGTGGCCGATGAAGTGCGCTCCCTGGCGCAGCGCACCCAGGACTCCACCGAAGAAATCGAGCAGATGATTACCGGTATCCAGCAGGGCACCCAAGGCACCGTCGAAGCCCTGAACAGCAGCGCCGAACAGGCCGGCCACACCCTGCAACGCGCCAACAGCGCAGGCAGCGCCCTGGAGAAAATTACCGCGGCCATCTCGCAGATCAGCCAGCGCAACCTGGTAATCGCCAGCGCCGCCGAGCAGCAGGCGCTGGTGGCACGCGATGTGGACCGCAGCCTGGTTAACATCCGCGACCTGTCCACCCAGACCGCTGCCGGCGCCACCCAGACGTCAGCGGCCAGCCAGGAACTGTCGCGCCTGGCAGTGGACCTGAATGGGCTGGTGGCGCGGTTTGTCCTGTAATCAGTAAAGGGGGCGTGTAACACTCGCCGCCTTATTGATGTAGGAGCATTCCGTGAGACCTGTCGACACCTTGTACTTGCTGGGGCTCGCCGCCATCTGGGGCGCGAGTTTCCTGTTTATGCGCATCATTGCGCCCGAGATCGGCACGGTGCCGACGGCGTTTTTCCGCGTATCGATCGCCGCCGCCGGGTTGCTAGTGATTTTGGCGATGATGCGGGTAAGCTGGGATTTTCAAGGCAAGTTCAGGACTGTGTTGCTATTGGGAGTGATCAACTCCGGCATCCCGGCGACCATGTATTCGGTGGCGGCCCAGGTGCTGCCGGCGGGTTACTCGGCGATCTTCAACGCCACCACACCGTTGATGGGCGTGTTGATTGGCGGGCTGTTCTTCAGCGAACGTCTCACACCGTCGAAAATCGCAGGAGTATGTCTGGGACTGTTCGGTGTGGGCGTGCTGACCCGCGCCGGGCCGGTGGCGTTTGACCTGGAATTGCTGACGGGTGCACTGGCCTGTTTGCTCGCGACCACCTGTTACGGCTTTGCCGGGTTCCTGGCGCGGCGCTGGCTGGATCAGCGCGGTGGGCTGGACAGCCGCCTATCAGCCCTGGGCAGCATGCTTGGCGCCACCCTGTTCCTGCTGCCGTTCTTTGCCTACAGCGCCATCAGCCAACCGCCGGCGAGCTGGGGTGGATGGCAGGTGTGGGGGTCGTTGCTGGGGCTGGGGCTGGTGTGTACGGCGTTTGCCTACATCCTGTACTTCAGGCTGCTGACCTCGATTGGACCGGTTAAGTCGATGACGGTGACGTTTATGATTCCGCCGTTTGGGGTGTTGTGGGGGGCGTTGTTGCTGGGGGAGCCGTTGTCGATGGCGCATGTGTATGGGGGGGTGTTGATTGGGGGGGCGTTGTGGTTGGTGTTGAGGCCGAAAAAACCGTGAGTGGGCCAGTTGGGCATCTTTATGGTTGCCATGGAAACATCGCACGCGAAAAGCTCACGCAAAAAACGAATAAATTCGCGTGTGGTATCCCGTAAAGAGGCGTGTCGTGTACTATCTTGGACGTGTTCAATTTTAAGCCAACTCTCATCGAGTTGCGTACATGGGAGCCATATGGGCTTTTTTGATAACTTCCCACAATTTTATAAAACCAGCCAAACCAGTCCATTCCCACACCGTCTAAACTCTCGGCACCGCGCAATAATGGAACAAAGTGGCCCGCTCATTAAAGGCAAGCGTGTTCTTGATATAGCCAGTCATGACGGACGCTGGTCATTTGCGGCTCTGCAGGCGGGTGCAGCTCATGTAACGGGCATTGAACCCAGGCAAGAACTGATCAACAACGCTATAGATACATTTAACGAGTATGGCATTGAACCCTCGCGCTATGATTTCTTGTGCGGTGATGTATTCGACCATCTCAGCAACAAGAAATTTGATGTCGTGTTTTGCCTGGGGTTTTATTACCACACTGTTCGACATGCCGAATTATTCGACCTGATCGAACGTACCGGGGCAATATTGGTGGTCATTGACACCGAGGTCACTCCTAGAGCCGATGAGTTACCAGAAGTTAAAAATGGTGATCCCCGTGCAGTATTCGCCAATCCGTATGGCGTTCAGCTTTTGCTTGACCCGGTGGATGACCAACAAATGGCCTATTCCGACTCACTGACTCGAAACGGTCAGACCCTCGTCGGACGTCCATCAAGAAGCGCAGTACGCTTCATTGCCAAACACTTCGGATACACGACAAAGACGTTCGACTGGGAAACGTTCATTTCTGAAAACCCAGAAGTTGAAAGTGCAATGGTGGACTATAGCGAAGGCTGGAGAGATACGTTTTACTGTTCAAAGTAAAAGCGTGGATTGAACAAACCGCAAGCGCAGGTAGTGAGTTAATACCCCCTACCTGAGCTTGCTTGACAACACGTAGCGGACAGCCACGCAGGGCTTCAGATCTGCAATCGCCTTGCAACTGAACGCCCTATCCGGTCGGCGTTGGCCATGATTGTCAGCGTGTGGGATTTCTCCGTCAGACTTGGCAGGCAAGCGCCGTCAACCACATGTACCCCCAAGAGCCCCTCTACCTCGCCGAACGCATCCGTCTGCCCACACGTGGGAGTCGGGCGCATCGGAAAAGTGCCTGCATAATGGATATCCGCTCCCGGCTTGCCAACAGTGAAACTCATAGGCATTAAGATCGCGCCCATTTTCCAGTAAATACGACGCAGCTTCGCTTCAGCGGTTTTCATCAGCGCCGGTAATTCCGGCTGCAGCCCCCCCGTAATACTCAGCACGCCGTCATGTCGTAACAGCGCGGTATTAGCAGACAAGTGCCCTGGAAGAAAAATATTTCCCACCAAGCAGGCACTCAGCAGGTTTCGAAGCAGTTCGATGCTGAAACGTTTACTCATGGGGACCCGACTGACAAACTCAGTCATCGGTAACCCAGTTGTACTGAACGTTGAACCAAATGCCGTCGCACCACTTGCCACGTCCAGTGCAAACGATAGTTGTCCAAGCCCAAATGCAGGGCCCCTGGAAGTACCGAGCATTCTCGGCAGCCAAAGCAGAAAAGCTGCTGTTGGCGACGACAGCAGTGGTACTGGGGCGAAATGATTCAGTTGCTTGAGGGCAAGCCTGGTGGTGGCTAACGTTCCGGCTGCCAACAAAAGTCTGGTACAGGAGAAACGATGAGACGTTCGTTGGTCAACGATGCTCCATGATCCATCCTGTTTGTGCAGATCTGTTACCAGGAAGTTTTGAATGTGTCTAAACCCAGGATATTGCTTGAGTTTGGTAAGCTCTTGTGAGGCGCTGTAAAGCGCCTGACTCTGACATTTCCACAAACAGTTACCCGACAGGTCACACGCTTGACGATCCCCGAGCGATTGACTTAATGCAGCCACCCGGGAACGTCCCAGACGAAATCCAAGGCCAGGGAATTCGGAGCGCTTTCGACTATAACGATCAAGCAGCCTTTGATGCAGCCTGTCCAGCGGCAGAGGTGGTTGTGACCAATCATCCAGGCCAAAGTAGGTTGCAAGGTCATCCTCAGCCTGCCCACTGATACCCATTCGGCGAGATACTGTCTCGTAGGATCTTTCGAGCTCCGAATAATCAAAGGGCAAACCCGCGAAATCGCTTTCCGGCAAGCGCGCGACGCCACAGCCCCAAGCGTTTGACAGGCCACCAGTCGCCAATGAGCCGACGCCGATGAAGTTATCGGTCTCAATACGATTGCTGGCACTGAACCCTTGGAAGACATGCGAGTGGGTCGGTGTCTTCAGCTTCGGAGAGACTGCATCCAGCTGGTTCAGTGCGTGAAAATCTTCACCGATCATCCATTTCCACTGGTCCTCGTCAGTTGCCCGACTGGTGAGAAATGAACCTGGGGGGGCAGCGTCAGAACCCGCAGCGCTCTGAGCATCAACCATCAGCACTCTCAGACCGGCCTTAACCAGCGGGAAAGCAGCCGACGTTCCGGCAGGCCCACTGCCTACAATGATCACATCGAATTCAGGCTTCACGCGTTTTTTCTCTTCCAGGCAACAGCAAGTAAGCAAAGGGGCGAGCCAGCAGAGACAGGGGGCGCCACGCCAGTTCTTTAAGAGAAACTACGCCCAGAGATATGAGCGTGGTAAAGAGATTTCGTTGCTGAGAAAGACCTAGAAAGACCAGGAATCCCTCTGAGCTGGCTTCAGCAACGCTGAGTGCAACCTGCAATCGCCAGGACAACTCCTGGCCACCCGGCCCTTTCAGGACACCTTGGTTATCGAGGAGCATCAGCAGAATGGGCCAACGCACCAACAACCGAACATTGATAATCGACTCAGTCTTACCTACATTCGCCAGCGCTTTTGCATACCGCTTTAGCAGACTCGCGGGAGGTTTTTTTTTCAGTAGATAGCTCAATAGCACGAAAGCTTCCTGAAGCACTTGCCGTCGCCTACCATCGCCCGATGAATGCAGGCCGTAAACCAACGGGCGCAGTTTTACGCCAAGCGTTTGCAGAGAGTGGGCACTCTCCATGGGAGGCAAATTGATCAGCGAAAAAATTCGCTCCAAGCCCAGCTTCGCACTCAAGGTTCGCCCGAGAACCAAGGTAAGCAGCCTGAGCAATACGACGGGTATAGGAAGCGGTAAGCGGACTACACGAGTCCTGTATGCGGCAATGGATAAAAGAAAAGAGGTAAAGGAAACAGGCTGCACAGCCCCCAAATTGAAAACCTGGAGACTTAGGTCACCTCGCTCCACAATGGTCAGTATGGAAGCGGCAAGATCGTCAACATGAATGGGTTGGACACAAGGTGCAGGAATAAGGGCAGGAATCAAAGGGGATCGACGGACCAACCCGGCAAGGGTACCGAACAATCCGCGCTCAGGCCCACCATAGACCTGTCCTGGCCGAACAACTGCACCACCCGCCGCCAGCACTTCTTGCTCGATACGCCATTTGGTCAAGCCGTAAACGCTTGAAGCCTCAGCGCTCGCCGTTTGACTGGAGATAAAGACAATTCTGGCCTCCCGTTCATTGGCTTGACTGATCAGCCCACGCGCAGCCGCGACTTCGTCTTCTGCGCGGACCTGGCCACCTGTCGAAGTGTCGGCAGCCAAATGCACAATCACCTGCGTTCCGGCAGGCAACACCGGCGGCGGCGTCAAGAGATCATAAGGAAGCCAGGTAAAGGCTAGGGAACATGGACGGCGCGTAGCACCTATCACTTCATGCCCACGGGATAATGCAAGAGTCGCCAGCCTATCTCCGATATAACCCGACGCACCGGTAATGAGCAACTTCATCGTCATAAGTCCTTAGCGTGATCAACCGGTGACGGTTTTTGTTTACTCGTACGAAATATAAAAAACTTGCTGACCCAGTAAGTCAATGCAACGCATGCTACGTCGGACGCAAATTTCATCAATGCAGGGTTATCGATAAAATAGAGACCCGCAGCAAACAATCCCGACGCAATAGGGATATTAAGAGAGAGCACCGCAAAGTACCTCAGCGCTTGAACCCTACCACTCCCCTCGGTGGACTGAAATGTAAAGTGCCGGTGTAAAAAAAACGAAAATACACCACTCCCCCCTTTGCTTATAACATTCGCCAAAAAAGGCTGATCCTTCAAAGCATAATGCAACAACAGGAACACGCCCATATCCAACGCATAAGCAAATACCTGAATAACGCCATAACGAATTAAAATCAAACCATCCTCCGCATAACCACTACATGATGGAGCGCAAAAAACTTCCTAACGAGACGAAACAATAGCCCAATCTTTTCAATGAGCGGGATTAACGCCTTTGAAAGCAATTGACGAAAACTGCGCCCCCCGAAAACCAAATAACGGAGGTGGTTATCACCCACTTCTTGGTGAGCAATTTCCAACACTGGAAACTTAAAATCAAACACATGCCTATCACGAACAAGCCCACTATAAGTCAATGCCTGATTGCCACCATTCATCGGCCCAACTGACGACGCTCCCCACGAAGTATAACTCGTATCGAACCCTTCACTTTTGAAAAGCCGTTTGTAAATAAAGGCGCCAAACAGTTTATAGCGGGGCTCAATCAGAATAACGCCACCACCTGGTTTAAGTGCACGATGCGACTCAGTGAATAAAAGTGCCGGATCAGCAAAGTGATGGAAGCAATTTTGTCTGTATAATGCATTCAGCATCCGGTCTAGAGGTACGCCAAAGACCACGTCAGTCGCCAATACCTCAGGGTACGAATTGCGCATCGGCGCAACACCTGCGTCAGACTCAATTTCCAAGCCGGCGACCTTGCAATAGTGATCTACTAACCGGTGAAAGGCGTGATGAAACTCAACAAAGACATCTTTGAGCGCCCACTTGCGCTCAAGCACCCTGCTGTGTAACTGAGGGCGTTCGGGGCCGTCGACATCCAACATCCTGAGTGATGGATCCAACAAGAAATCTCTAAGTCCTTTCATCAACTTTCCCCACAAAAACACAATTTAAGCGGTGCTGAAAAATCGACCTTACCTTGGTCAATCATTTATACTCGCAGATCACTTTCATCCCATTCGCCTTTCCTAAATAAAACCTTCCACTGTAGGTCTCATAAAAAACCCAATAACTGCAACAGTGCTATCCTGCCTATTGCTGACTCAACGACTTATGCTTTCTTCTAAGAATCTGAAAAGGTCTGGTTGGAGCAGAAGATATATCGTGACCAATAAACGCAAGCAAGAGTTGAATACCAATAATCACAGGCAATGCCGACAACATAACTGTACCTGCCGGGGTAGGCACATTCGTACGTAGCGACTCCGCCCAGTGGCCGATACCGAACATAGAACCTGCCACGAGCAATACAATGCCCAAGGGTAGCTCAATCGACGCCAACGACATGCCCCTCAGGTAGTAGTTATAGAAAATACGCTTAAATAAGTTCCTTGTGTGCTTGAGCATAAACTCACCAATCACCTTTGAAACTTTCAGATTACTGACTTCATCCTCATACTTGGCGTCCATCGGAATGTCAACAACCACCCCTCCGAGGGTATTAAGCCGAAACAAAATGTCCGTTTCGAAGAAATAACGCTGACTGATCTTATCTAGCGGCAAGTGCTTCGCGATCTCGCAGTGGATCGCGGTATAGCCGTTGGTGGGATCAAAAAGATTCCAATAACCGGAGGATAGTTTTGTCATAAACGACAAGATCGCATTTCCAAAAAGCCGAACTTTCGGCATTTCGGAAATTTTTTCCAAGTCGAAGAAGCGATTTCCCTTCGTGTAATCGGCATGCCCCGCAATAATAGGTGAAACAAAGTCGATTATCAGGCTCGGATCCATCTGACCATCACCGTCAATTTTCACGATAATGTCCATCTCGTCCGCAATAGCTGCCTTGTAACCCGTCATGACCGCTCCACCCACCCCAAGATTGATAGGGTTGCGTAGAATCGTCACGCGCTGATCTGTACAATGCTCAACTACATAATCCCCTGAGTTTTCGGGGCAACAATCGTCCACGACATATATTTTAGACACCTCTGGCCCAATCTGGCGGAGAACATCTAATATATGTTTTTTCACCTTATAGCAGGGGATCAGAACTGCTATTTTGGTAGGCTGATCAGTCACGCGAGCACTCCCTCTCTCTCAATGCAAAAAATTGCGCAAATCTTAGCACGTTCGCGCCCAGCAAAAAACACACGATTCGACACCAAAAGTCCGTCCCACAAAACACAGCATGCGAATGACAGCGTGAGATATGCCCGCTCCACTCCCTGGATACTTTAAGCATCGCGTTGAGCCCGCAGCGCACAGCTCGCTGGCCACCTACTTACCAACTGCAAGATCGCCTGGGTAGCATTCTAAAGATAGGGGCACTTGAAATCTTATGAATGCACGAAATTTTGTGATAAATTCACACGAAAAACCACTCATGGAAGCTTCAGCAAAATGGTGTTCAGCTCTATTGTCTTCATCTTCTACTTTCTTCCTGTTTTTTTATTGCTCTACTATTTGACAGGAGCGAGAAACGCTACTCTATTGACAGCCAGTGCCATTTTTTATGTATGGGGAGAAGGACTTTACCTGTTTCTTCTGGCTGCACTGTTGCTAATGAACTTTTGGGCAGGCAAACAAATAGCCGATACCCACGGAAAAACCAGGACCTGGCTACTCGCCCTCTCTGTCTCCGCCAACGTGATCGTTCTTGGTTTCTTCAAATATAGCCAGTTCATTGTAGACACCCTTTCCAGTATTGTCGGCTTTCAGTCGCCGCATTTGGGTATCCATCTGCCGCTGGGGATATCATTTTTCATATTCCAGCTAATTTCTTACCTTGTAGAAGTTCACAGAAAGACAATTGCTCCTGAAAACAGCCTGGTCCGACTCTCAACGTACGTCATGATGTTTCCTCATTTGGTGGCGGGTCCAATTGTCCGGTATACCGACATTGAAGGGGAGCTTCGCAGCAGAACGGTCGGGGCCACAATGTTCGGCCTAGGTGTTCAGTACTTTATTGTTGGGCTTTGTCAGAAGGTAATGATTGCAAACTCGGTCGCTCCCGCAGCCGACCACCTATTCAGCCTCGCGCCGGCAGATGTGACGTCCGTGACAGCTTGGATAGGAACACTTGCCTACACCCTGCAAATTTACTTCGACTTTTGCGGATATTCGAACATGGCCATTGGTCTTGCTTTTATGCTTGGCTTCCGGTTTCCGAAAAACTTCGATTATCCTTACTCATCCAAATCGATCACCGAGTTTTGGCGCCGCTGGCATATGTCTCTTTCTTTCTGGTTCCGGGATTACATCTACATCCCACTCGGCGGGAGCAGAGGTGGTGAGTATTCAACCATTCGAAACTTATTGATTGTTTTTTTCGTCACCGGTCTCTGGCACGGCGCGGCATGGACATTTGTATTCTGGGGGATGTTTCACGGGCTATTTGTCGTTCTCGAAAGGCTTTTCTTGAAGCGGGTTCTCGACGTCTCTCCCGCCCTACTTGCACGCTGCTACACCTTGATCGTTGTGATGATCGGATGGGTATATTTCAGGGCAAACAGTTTTGATCAGGCATGGGTCATCATAAAGGCGTTGGCTGGCTTTGGTGCTCAAGCACCTGCTTGGCAACCCTATATGATTTGGATGACGCCAGAAACCGTCTTGGCGTTAATAGTGGGAACAATCCTGTCCTTCCCCGTCGTGCCATGGCTTTCCAGGCGATTAAAACTTCCCGCCGTCAGCGGCTCTACCGAGCCTGGCATGCACGGACGCGATGCCCAAGATGTTCATGTGCTCCCAGCCCTTATTTTGATTACCGGTTTCGTGTGTTGCGTATTTCTGCTGGCAAGCAATTCCCTTAACCCTTTCCTTTACTTTCGGTTCTAAGGCGCCGCTATGAAAAGCACTTCTAATCGTGACGTCTTGCCTTCCAACCCGATGACTCAGGCCTCTTATTGGCGAGCGTTGATTGTTGGAATATTATTGGTCATTTCAGCCTTCCACCTTTTTCCCCTGTTAAAACTGCATAAGCCCAGCATTGCAGAAAACAGGGTACTCACGGTCGCCCCAGAACTTCCAAAAAGCCTAAACGACTGGTCCGCCCTGCCGGCAAAGCTTGACGCCTATGTCATGGACAATTTTCCACTGCGTGACTTCTTAATTTCCGGTCTTAATTTTTTCAGGTACACGCTTGGTTACTCTGGCACAAGCAGAATAATCGTAGGTCAGCACGGATGGCTGTTTTATGACGATGGTACTCACCTTTCTATTATGTCAGGCGGCCTGATATTGGATAACACAAGCATTAATAACTGGGTAAAAGGCTTCCAGCAACGCGTAGAGTACTTAAAACGTAAAGGCACGAAGTTCTACTTTATGGTTGCCCCCGTCAAGGAAGATATCTACCCCGAACACCGACCTGAATGGATGCCGGTCAACCGAACGACAACTGAAATTGACAAGATCATTAGTGCAACTAAAGCCGCAGGGTATGACCAGATCGTCGACCCACGCGAAGCGATTCTGAGTGAGAAAAACAACCAAAAACTCTATGATGAGTACGACACTCATTGGACAGGACTGGGTGCCTATATTGGGTACAAAGAACTGATGACACGCATGGCCCAGGACTTCCCCGAAATGGCGCCCTTGCCCCTATCCGCTTTTACACCCCTGAATCTCCCAAGCTCAGAGCAACCGAGAGACTTATCCTTGATGTTGGGTATAGCGGATTTCGTGCCACATGATCGCGTAACATTTGCAGGGGCACTTACCCATGACCCCGACAAAACGACATTCTTGAGCGATAACCACAGCTGGGTAGCACCACAAATACTTCACACCGATGCAAAGACGGGAAAAACACTCCTTTTACTCCGTGATTCATTTACCACGGAGCTTCTTCCTTTCCTTAAAACGCACTTCGAGACGATAGTAATGGCCCACTTGCAAGACGGCTTCTTTCGCACCGATCTCATCGAGAAATACAAACCCGACGCTGTGGCAATCGTCATAATCGAAACAGGAACACGCCACACCATGAGTCCAATGCCAGATCTGGATAACAACTGAATCGTGGCACTCAGCGGCACGGCCTCGCAAAGGAAGAGGACAGTGTCGCTGATCGACAGACTCAGACACTCGCGACACACATCAGGCTCTAAAGTCCATCACCGGTTATGACAGATTTCGCCGCTGCAGATACTCCATCACCATCGCTACGGCTGTGGGCACATCAGTCTCAAGGGTATTCAGTCGAATATCCGGTGTAAGGGGAGCTTCATAAGCCGAATCAATACCGGTGAATTTTTTAATCAAACCTTTACGCGCTTTGCTATACAAACCTTTAGGATCCCGGCGCTCACATTCAGACAAAGGCGCATCAATGAACACCTCAATAAACGCCCCAGCGCCAATAATTTCACGCGCAAGAGCACGATCCCGCTCAAACGGCGAAATAAACGAGGTGATCACGATAAGACCCGCATCGATAAATAGCCGAGACACTTCTGCCACTCGCCGGATATTTTCTTCACGATCAGCGTCACTGAACCCCAGGTCACGGCACAACCCCATGCGGACATTGTCGCCGTCAATCAAGTAGGTGTGCCTATTACGCTGCACCAAGGCAACTTCAAGTGCGTTGGCAATCGTCGATTTTCCCGAACCACTCAAGCCCGTCAACCATAACGTGAAAGGCTTCTGCCCCTTTGCAATCGCTCTTTGTTCGGGATCAACAGCCGACACTTGATAGACCACATTACTGCTCATCACGAATTATCCACTGCAGGTTATTGATCAAGTCGATCGATTTCATTTTTGCTGGATATCAAAACGTCCGGGACACACTTAAAATCAATGATACCGGTCGCCAACAGATCTGGGCCCGGCAGTACTCGGAACAAGCAAGCATCCAAGAGACGGTGAAGGTAGGTCTCCCCCCCATTCGTCACCCCCAGAACACCAGCGTTGAGAAAATAGGTCCCCGCGTTCAGGTTGCACTCGAACGCGAACTCAATCCGAATCGATGCTCCGGGCTCAACATAACTAATAGCATCCTGGGCATGCAAGGCTGTTGCCGCGCCGCCAAGTTCAACCCCAGCCAAGGTTTTGATCATCATGCCGAACCGAACTGCAGTTGCGGCAACCGAAAACCCAACCTCGTATGTGTAACGATACGTGCGCCCGCGCTTTATACAGTTAACTGGCTCGCCTGCCATGTTAATGATCTGCGGAGTTCGAATCAGCGCACCATGTGACTCGTAGGACATTTCACTTTGCGACTTCAAATGAGGATCGAAAAACTCATCCAATTCATCCGGTGCTTTTCTTGAAGCGGTGCCTGACTGCGAGGCAGCGACACCTGCAGCCGAAGTCCCCTCCCCAACACTAACTGACGCGCGAATCGCGTCAACCTTATCACTGGGCGCATACAGTAGTTTCTGATACTTCCCTATTACATTTTTTGGCAAGCCTTCTGTGAGTTTGTCACCGTTATCCAAGAGAATAGCTCGATCACAAAGCTCAACAATTGCGCTCCCCGAATGCGAGACGAACAAAATCGTAGCACCCGCCGCCTTGATGGCTTCGATGCGTGCAAAACACTTTCTCTGAAACAACTCATCGCCAACGGATAACGCCTCGTCAACAATCAGAATTTGCGGGTCTACATTGATTGCCACGGCAAACGCAAGGCGAACCATCATCCCACTGGAGTAACTTTTTACAGGTTGATCTATAAAGCTGCCGATTTCTGCGAACGCTTCAATCTCAGAAAAACGTGCGTCGGTTTCATCTCTCGACAGCCCCAGTATTGCAGCGTTCATATAGACGTTTTCACGCCCGCTGAAGTCTGGATTGAAGCCAGAACCTAACTCCAACAGTGCGGCGACGCGCCCAGTAGTCAGGACCGATCCAGCACTTGGCGTTAAGGTGCCGCAGATAATTTGCAAGAGTGTAGACTTGCCACTGCCATTGCGCCCTATCACCCCTACTGTTTCGCCCTTATTTACAACAAACGATACATTGCGCAGCGCCCAAAACTCTCGAAAATACTGCTTTCTCTTCCCATTGAAAAACTGTAAAAAACGATCACGGGGAGCATCGTAGATATGGAAGCACTTACTCACTCCTTTTACTTCGATCGCAATATCAGAGCACATCGGAAAATCCTTTTCGCATTTTCTGAAACCACGCAAAGCCCGCCCATAATACAGCCAGCGCCACGAGCGAATAGTTCAATAACCCTTTAAAGTCAGGCAGCTTTCCCCAGATTAAAACATCGCGTGCCTGCTCGATGATAAAGGTCAATGGGTTAGCCATGATTAACGGTTGAAATTCAGCCGGTAAATTTTTTACAGGAAAGAACACCGGAGCAAGAAACATCATAACTGTCGTAATAATAGTTACGGTCTGCCCCACATCACGCAAGAAGACCCCGAGGGACGCAAGAAACCAAGCGAGTCCGAGAGCCAGTAATAAAAGCGGCAACAATATGAGAGGCAGCAACAGTGCGTGCCAATGAGGTATATCGACCAGCACCGTATAAGCGATCACCCAGACAGCCAAACTAACCAAAGCATGAAACAGGGCTGCACACGCAGAAACAACAGGTAACACCTCAAGAGGAAACACAACTTTCTTTACATAGTTGACGTTACCGATAATCAAACCCGGTGCCCGATTAAGAATCTCCGCAAACAGCCCATATACGATCATGCCGACAAAGAGCACGACTGCAAACATAGCTTTGCTTTCTTCAGCCCCGCTGTCGGCTACACCCCATCTGGACTTGAAGACGACCGAAAAAACAAAGGTGTAAACCGCAAGCATCAAAAGGGGATTGAGGAACGACCACCCCAACCCTAGAAACGAGCCCTTATACCGCCCAATCACCTCACGCTTTGTCATACGCACAATTAATTGACGGTTCCACCAAAGACTCTTCAACAAAGCCAACAATGAAGTGGGCTGAGGCGCATGAGGATTCATGAAACCGTCCCTATAATCGCTCTCGGGCGGGCGTTAGAGTACAAAAGCTCACCCAACAACCACTGCTCATTATAGAGATATGCCGCTGCAAATAACGCCATAATCGCCTTAACTGATTTCATTATTAATCACCTTCAAAAACTGCCTCTGACTTGAGACACACTCAACCTGAAACAGCCTTCTTTTTTCCAGCGCCTAGCAACAGCATTACACCAAGTACCATAATCAAGGGGATCGCTCCAAACAGATACCTGAAATCGGATGCCAACGTTGTTGGAAGAAAAGCCCCATAAAATACTAGCGTCGCAAAAGCAATAACGCCTCCCATTGCCTTAAACGGCTTGGGCAGAGTCACAAGCGCCCCTATGACAGCCAAGGCAACGAGTGCGAACAGCCAGAAAGCGTGATAATAAATAGGCCAGTTAAAAAATCGGGTGGCAAAATCATAGACTTTTTGACTACGACTGTTGGTACCCGTTTTGATACCGACCGACTCAAGATAGGCCTTATTACCCTCAACACCCACATGCACCGGTAGCGTTCCCTCAATGCCTCGAAGCCCCAGTAATGTGGCATAAGCCGTTACTTTATGCTGAATATAGGCGGTCGGGTTTTGCTTGATCATTTCCCACCAGGCATGCGACAGCGCCGCTCCAGGCATTCCTGCCATCCACTCACCGACAACGGGATTCATGCTCAGATAATCAATTCTGCCGGGGCTGTAGGCAGATTGGACGGCTGCATATTGTTCAGCGTTGATCGGCGTCGCAAACTCGCTGTAGGGCCGCGTGGAGTCACTGATGATACCGGCAATGTCATATTGCATGATGCCGCGAAAACCCACAGAACTTGCGCGATCATCCGCCCCTTTAATACTTGAATTGACTTGCTGCTGGAACCCGACGACCGTAATAAAGAAAAGGACGAATACAACGAGTGCACTCTGAATTTTCTTACTTGGCATGAAGGACCACGATGCCAAAATGGGTACTAACAAGAGTATGGGGGCCATGAACATACCGTGTTGACGGGTATGGTATCCGGCAGCAAGCAAGAGTATTGATAGGGCAATACAAACAGAACGACGGAAGAATGAGCCTACACCTGCTGCAACCGCAAACGCGCAGGCGGCCGTTAGGCACGAGGCAAACAGTACGTCCTTCCAGACAATCCCAACATAAATAAAGACTATAGGGTTAAGTATCAACAATAAGGCAAGCGCTACACGCCATGTAGCAATCCTGGATACCCCTTGGTTTGCCCGCACTTGCAGCAGCGTCATTGCAACAACCGCAAACGCCCCATAGAGCAATACAGCGTTGATCAACACGATCATCGATGTGCCAATCTCTCCACCTCCAAGCCAGCGCAGCAACGCCGACATGAAAGGCGGATTCCAGCTCAATGACTGCCCAATGCTGGCCTCATAAAGCTGAATGCTCGTGTCCATTGAAATCTGGCCTGGCACATGTAGAGCGATGGCCGCACAGGCCAGCATAAACGTGATCAGAATGACCAGACGACTCGCGCGGCCTGAATCCATCGACACAAGTGCAGTCCATCTTGTTTCAGCACTGGCACTTGCCTGCTGTCCAACATCCGCTACTGGCATTGCATAAAGTCCTGTTCAAGCAATCAGAGTCATCGCGAAATGCGCTTGACGATACCCGGCACACCTTCCGTGCGAAGCACTTCCCACGCACGCTTGGCCAACAACACTCCGTGACGAGGGTCGTCCAGTACTTGGCCCAAATGCTCACGCACACGGCTGGAACTGAAGACAACCGGTACCCCACCTGCTTGATAACCCGGCGTCAACGCAGACGTCACCCGAAGCATCTCCGCTGCAGAAGTGGCTGGATCAAAAAGTGCCGGGAACTCCACACGCCCCTGGGATTCCCACCACGCGAGGTAACCGCCGCCTTCGGTTGCAAAAGGATCAGGAAAGGTTTGCTGCAGGTCCAGTCGCTCTCGATAAATGAGGCGTGCAGCCTTGGGAATAGCAGTACCGTCTGCAAAACGAGAGAACGCCCACGGCACTTGGCTTAAAGGATCCTTGCCCAGGTCAGCAATAGTCTCCGTATACCATTTGATCAACGCATGCGCCGTTGGCTGGTTAGCTGCGTTTTTCCACGCCATGGTCCGATGCGCACCACTGTCAAACCCTGTGAAGTGATAGAAGCCGAGAGGCTGTCCATCCACCATGACGTTATCCGGTAATTCACCTGTAATTTGTCGAGTTGTAATGTTCCACGGGGCGACGTTCAGACGCGAAGTTCGCAGGATGCATACACCCTCGAAAAAAGCCGGTACCAGATCGATCCAACGCTGATCAGTAAACAAGCCGTTGTGAATTTCAGCGCGGCAGAAATAATAAAGACGGTCTGACCACCATCTCGCGAACTGTTTACCTATTTCCGTTGGCGCAACGGCAAGGAAGCCCAGGTTATAAATGCCGTGTTTCAGGCTGGAGATCTCGTTATCCATGATGGCGGCTAACGTTGGCTCTGGAGTGACCTGGTGAGGCGTCAGAGCGATATTTGAATGCTGGATAGCTTCCAGCACATCATGCAGAGGTGAAAAAAGTACAGTATCTGGATCAAGGTAGATGACCCCGGCACAATCTGGACGATCAAGCAGTCGTGCCAGGAGGAACGGCTTGATGGCTGTCGACAACTCTACGATCGTGTGACAAAACGCCCAGCCATTTGCATTCGGAATATCCAGGCTGCTGATCGGGTGAATTTCATCAAACGGCTCTGCGGAAAGATCCAGACCGGCGGGCACTTCATCCGACAGAGCCAAATGCACGACCCAATCAGGATGGAATTTTTTGATCGACTCTACCAATGCTCGAACTTTCGGAATGTAGTTACAGGCGGCACTGGTGTAAACGTGTATTTTTTTCAAGAAATGACCTTAATACTTAAAGGGTGAAGAGAACGCTCAAAAGCCAGGATATCCTCAAGCAAGCTTGGGCCATCCTGCCGCGTCGCGATATAGCCGGTTTCAAGACTGCGAACCAGGTCAGCTTGAGCCCCCAGGTCCAGGCAGATCAGCGGTAGCTTCATCGACAGTATTTCATGCGCGACAAATGAGAATGTTTCAGGGCAAATTGAAGGCAGAAAAGCCATGCTGATGCCATGCTTTTCAACGATTTTGGGTAAATCGTCTTGTGCATAGGGGCCTGTTTCTTTCACCACTTCCGGGTGGCATGGCGCGTCGACACTTCCCACGACGACGATTCGCACCGGCGCGCCCACTTGATGAATCGCCGCCGCCAGATCTTGCAGGATGCCTGCGCCCTTGTGGTGGGAGATCGAACCTATTACTCCAATCGTCAGATACTTTCGCGGCGGCGCGGGGACGCTAACTTCGCGAAGGGGCTCCACATAATGAGGAAAGAGCTTCGCGCGTCCCCCGATCCCCGGGTAGGCACGCTCAAGTAACGTACAAGAAGATTGTGAAAAGCAGCGAATTTCGTCGGCCGCATCCAGCAGCTCTCCCCACATTTCACGCCAACGTACGATCGAGCGCTCCCCCGTTAGGGAGACGAATCCGTCCGGATGATTGCTCAAACAGGCATTGCAGCGCGACACAGACGGTATGCCGCAATATTGCCCACCATCGTCGAGCAGGAAATGCGAAGGGCAAACAAGGAAGTACTCATGTATGGCCACGATCAGGCTGGCATTGGTCCGTTGCTTCAACGCCAGCATGAACGTTCTAAGGCTTTGCGGATGCGGAAAAGATACGGCGCAGTTGAAAAACACTTGCTTAAGATCCATGCGCACCAGCACCTCGACAAAGCTGTCCAAGCTGGGCAATTGGCATGAATAGGTTCCGCTGCGGTCTCGTACTTCCACAAAAGTCTGCATGGAAGAAACGCGAAAACTAAGCAATATCACGGTATCGCCCGAGGATCGCCAATCAGTAACCACGCGCTCGCGAAACAGATTGGCTCCGCCTCCCATCGAATGATCGATCACCAGGCGGCATGGGCGGTTTTTCAGACGTGCCGCGAGAGCAGTCTCGTCAGAGTTCACCAGCGTAGGGTTTCGCCCACGATATCGAAGGCACTTTCTGACCAGCGTCTTGATACTTCCTCGACGCAGATAGGCCCAGGCTCGCTTAGCGAGATACAGACTCTGCGACACTTCAGTACTTTGCACTGCGTCGTGTGCTGGCAAAGCAAGCTCATGACGAGCTATCACGCCAGCGCGCATTTCAAAAACGAGTTCACACCTTTCGGGCGCTTCAGCTCCCCACCCGGCGATTACCATATAACCAGAGTTGGCCGCCTGGGCATTACCAGGGAACGCTGCGGCAACGTCTTCCCGCGACCGGCCCAAAGATACTGCAACGCGCTCAAGCCGCCCACCCGCAAAATGCATATGAAGGTAGGCCTGAACAATTACATGTTCATGATCCAGAGCCCATCCGAATCCGAACAGGCCATTGGGATGGCGTACGAGATGGTCTGTCTGACAGATTAACGTTGTCGATAGTACTTCTTGGGTGCTGCCATACTGCAGGCTGGGATCAACTACATCCATGTATATCGGTTCCACTATCAACTCACTACCACAACGGTTCTTTGACATAAGCCAAAGCCACCTACTTAATTTGAGGGTCCAGCGTCGCGTTTTGCAATGACTCCGCCACACCTACTGGCGTCATCTCTCTACGCGATACCAGTAAATATGCGCGTTCCAACGCGTCCTGTTGCTCCTGTACGATTCGTTCAGCGTGAGCCAGAGCATCCGAGGTTTGAATAAGCTGAGCATTGAGTTTCTGCATCTCTGCCAGACGCTCAAAAGCAAGTCTCTCTGCTTCCAGTAAGCCTGCTTGCATCGCATCTCTTTGCTGGAATGCCTGCTGTTGCTCAACGACGATGCCTTCGGCGCGGGAAAGCGCGGCACTCATTTCGATCAACTGAGCATCGAGCTTTTGTATATGTTCCAAACGTTCAATCGCGATCAACTCAGCCCCACGGAACAGAGTATAGGCGTCGTTTTGACGCTCGAGCGCAGCCTGTTGATCCGACACGATGTGCTCAGCACGGTCAAGCGCGGCACTGGTTTGACTCAATTGGGCATCAAGCCTATTTATGTGCTCCAAACGCTCAACCGCAAGTGTTTCGGCGTCGCGAAGACGGCAATCAAGCGCTTCTATTTGCGCTGATGCTTCTCGCTGAAATTGAGATTCAGCCAACGGCGAGTGCGCGCCCGTGGCCTGGTCGACAGGCTCGCTACCGAGCTGCTCGTTTGCACACTCAAGCGTCGACCGCTGTTCCAACACAATCAGTTCAGCGCGGGCCAGAGCATCACTGGTCTGAATAAGCTGAGTATCGAGTCTCTGCATCTCATCCAGACGTTCGACTGCCAATTTTTCAGCCATTGCCAATCCCTCACTCAAAGCAACAATTCGGGACTCTAAGGTCGAAAGCTGCCGATCATCCTTGTAAAACGCTTGTACTGACAAAAGTTTCGGGATGATATCACGCTGAAATTCAGATGTTATACGAATCCACTGAGCACTCTCTCGAAAGGCCCTGGGGGTCATGCCCTCCTCGATAGCACCATGCACAGCCTCATAAGCTCTCAGAACTAGCCCCGGGAGGCTCAGATGTCGGGCGTCCGAGCCATGGGATAATGTTGGTGCAATGAAGTCGCCGGCGAAGCGCTCAACGGTGTCTTGGGCGGGTGTCAACTTAAGCCAGCTCGCGACGTCTGAAAGAAAGTCGGCCGGTTGCAAAAGCAAATGATCGAATGCGAAAAATCGCATGTCTTCAGCGTTATCTAAGTATTCCAAGGCCCCAAGCAAATGTGTCATCCACAGCCAGGCCCCACGCTCAACGGAAATGCCATCACGTCGAGCCAGCGAATGCACTACCTCGGCTGGATGACGCACCACTAACATCAGCTGCGGCTTGACCTCCAACTGCGAGAACACTCTCCCCCAAAAAGGGGCCAACTGACACATCCGTGGGTCTTTGAATCCCCAGGCAGGCGCGTCGCCAAACAAACCTCGGACCAGCTCGACAGCTTCACCGACATATGCCTCCCATTGCCCTCCACTCCCCAACACTGGAGGCAAGGGGGAGTCCCAGCGGCAGTTCTGCAAGGCAAGCAGCCTGTTATTGAACTCGACAACCTGGCGCTCTTCGAAATACCCCTTGGGATTCCATTCGTCGCCTTGATACAAAGAACTTCCCATGCTCAGGCCGAGCTGCTCAAGCCCCGCAGCGATAGCGCTGGTGCCACTGCGATGCATCCCCAGAACGATCACTACATTTTTATTCGCGTCAACTGGATGCATTATCGAACACTCTAATATTGGCTAACTTGAAAACAGGGACCGGGACAGTTCTAGCACTCAAGTGCCTATCTATGATCGCAAAAGCAGAGCGTAGCGCCCTCGAAAATCACCGAAAATTGGCCGTCGCCAACGACGTGCTGACCAAAGCTCATCCGCTGAATGTGCGGATTTACGCTCGAGAGAATTCAGAGCTTCTTCATTATAGTTGCCAGCAGAAGCCCCAAATTCCCCAGCAGGGTTTGCCGGTAAAGTCCCGCCAACCAGACACCAGAGATTCTGCGAAAGACGGTCTGCGTCCGTGCTTGCTTGAAGCACTCAAGCGTCCCTTGATTTTGCTTGCACAAACGGTGTTGCATGGCATCGAGGGCCCGGATGTTCTGGTCATTCCATTCATGGAAACGCCCTTGAAAAACCATCCGCAATCGAACTAATCGTGCCGCCCAACCAGCATTACTACCAATCACATTCTCAGCATGCTGACGATATTTCATCTTAGGCTGCGGATCATAGTGAACACGTCCGCCTGCCCCCGAGATCAACTGATAAAGCCACCAGTCGTGAGCAGGCACACTCAGGTCGTAGCCCGCCTCGCACAACAGCGCACGAGCGGCTTTGTTGAAAACCATCGTGTTCCCCCCCGCAATACTCTGAACCAGTGCATTGCCAAAACCGGGAGCGAGTCGAAAACGCGGCGAATAGCCGAGATGCACGCCCGTTTCGCTGATCAACTGAGTACGACCGCAATAAAGCGCAGGCACATGGGTTGGCACGGTTCGCAACCACGCCAGCGCCACCTCCAGCTTGTCCTCGCTCCAGATGTCGTCTTGATCGGACCAGGCAAAGAAATCTGCATCATCCACTCGATAGGTCAACGAGAGGAAATTGGCAGCGTATCCTCTCTTAGGCCCCATCATTATTCCCAGGCGAGCATGACCCCAGCGGCGACCGTAGTCTTCCAACAGCGAAAGGGTTCCATCCTGAGAACCGTCGTCCGACACCATCAACGTCCAGTTGGAATGGGTCTGCCGTTCAAACGAGTCAAGCTGCTCTGCAAGGAATGCCTGGCCGTTGTACGTACACATCAATACGACAACTTTTGCTTCGCAAACATCGCTTGGTTGAAGACGAGAAGGACTATGCAATGTAGTAATAGACACAAATATCCCGCTGCAACGCACTTACTCGCCTGTAGGAATCTGCGGTATGTGCCCTAAGAAAGCTGGAATTATTGCAGTTATATTCAGAACGTACAATCTTGTATCACAACCAATGGTCGGGCGTAATAGTCAGGCCTGGCACGGCCCGGAAGGCTGCATGGCACACACCTTGAAGCTAGAGCGCCTGAAAGGTGAAAATCGCCGGCTTAACCCACCCAGAAATATCCATCGGGTTATTACTAAGACGTTACTCGTGAAAGAATTTTTGTGCTATGGGCTATATGACTAACTTGGCGCCAAGGAACAGTGACAGCATGGCCTGTAAGAAAGTTCACTAATTATAGCCAAGCACGTACTTAACTTTTGATCGATATGGCTCATTAACATCATTCGAGCTTCTGAGTTTTAATTCCCTATATAGCCGCACGCCCATTGACCCCTATCAATAAACGCTCGAGCCTACCCGTTGAGCACTGGAATGGTGCCGCCATCCGCGTCACTATGCGCTCATCGCTTGCAGGACCACCCGCCCTCAAAAAAAATTGGACGTCTCACGTTGTCAGGTGAGCCCCCCCCCATCCACACTGGAGCAAGGATGAAGACCCAGACCATCGCAATTATTGGTGCAGGCTTTTGCGGCTCGACGCTAGCAGTGCGTTTACTGCGTAATCCAACCGGCGCGCGACAGAAAATCCTGTTGATTAGCCGGCCTGGCGCAATTGCGCGTGGCATTGCCTATGGAACCCGCTCTTACGCGCATCTACTCAACGTCCCCGCGGGCAGAATGAACGCCCTGAGTGACGATGAAGACAGTTTCTATGCGTTCGCCAAGAACCATGATTCCAACATCACGTCCGGATCCTTTGTGCAAAGACGCCTTTACGGTGACTATTTGGAGTCATTGTTGAGCAACGCCTCGCAAAACGCAGCTAAAGGTTGCGAACTGCACAATGTCATCGGCGAGGTTGTTGAGGTGATACCCAACGCAGAGCGTGATGGGGCGCGCTTAATCATGAACAACGGCGATCATTTGGAGGTCGACAAGGTCGTCTTGAGTATCGGCAGCTGCGCCCGCCAAAAACCGTCCAGCGCAGCAGGGCACCAACTGTTTTACGCAAACCCGCGCTACATACATGACCCCTGGAAAGCCGACGCACTCAGCAATGTCGGCTCGGACGCCCCCATTTTTCTCATCGGTAGCGGACTGACGATGCTGGACGTCGTGCTTGACCTGCGTGACCGTGGGCATCAGGGAATGATTTATGCCGTATCTCGTCGAGGCCTCGCCCCACAACCTCATCGGGTGCTGAACGCACGCCCTTCTTATGATGAACACCTGTCCCGACGAATGTTAGACAACTGCACGATCCGTCACTATCTGCGCACAGTCCGTGACGCAATCATGCACCAAGCGCGTACCGGGGGGGACTGGAGGGACGTCATCGGCGGGCTCAGGTCAACCACGGCTCAACTATGGCATGCACTGCCCATTATCGAGCGACAGCGCTTTTTGCGTCATGTGCGCCCGTACTGGGATACTCATCGCCACCGTTGCGCCCCACAGCCAGGAGCACGCCTGCAGGCCGAGATCGCCAGAGGCAAACTCAAACTTTTTGCGGGACGGGTAACCGGCTACACCCCCAATGAAGATCATGTCAGTGTAAGTTTTCAACGCCGGGGCACCTGCATCCAGGAAAGCATTGAAGTCGGCGCAGTGATCAACTGTACGACACCGGCATTTGACCTGCGAGAATTGGACGACCCCTTACTGGAATCACTGCGAATCGGCGGCCTGCTGATTCCGGACGCACTTGGAACAAGCATGGCCATCGCCCCTTCCGGCGCTCTGGTAGGGTGTGACGGGACAGAATCAAGCTGGCTGTATTATGTCGGCCCCTTCCTCCAGGCACGTGACTGGGAAGCGACGGCCGTACCGGAATTACGCGAATACGTGAAATCCCTGTCCGAGACACTGAGCCAGTAGCCCCTCCGGCCCGGCCCTCCTGCGCCCACAACGACACAGGAGGGCACGCGTCCCTAACCTTTGCGAAACACAAACACCAACCCAACAATGATCAACCCCATCCCCAACACGCTCAGCATCGCGAGCCTGTTGCCAAAGATCAGGTAGTCCATCACCGCCGTCACCGCCGGTACCAGGTAAAACAGACTGGTGACGTTCACCAGGTTGCCCCGGGCGATCAGGCGGTACAGCAGTAGCGTTGCCAGCAACGATACCACCAGCCCCATCCACAGCACCGGCAGGTAAAAGCTGCTGCTGTATTCAAAGTGGAACGGCTGAAAGGGCACGAATACCGAACACAGCAGCAGCCCCGCCAGGTACTGCACCGGCAGCGTGCCCAAGGGGTTGTCGGTGATGCGCTTCTGCATGATCGAGCCGAAGGTCATGCTGGCCAGGGCCAACAGCCCGAACAGCATGCCTGCCAGGGACATGCCGGACAGACCGATGCCTTGATACACCACCATGATCAGCCCCGCCAACCCGAGGCCCAGCCCGAACACGCGGCGCAGCGAACGCTGGCGTTCCATCAGCACCACGGTGAGGATCGGCTGTACGCCCATGATGGTTGCCATCACGCCGGGGGTGACGCTCAGGTCCAGGGCCAACAGATAGAAAATCTGGTAGGCCCCCAATAACACCAACCCCGTCGCCGCTGCGTACAACAGCGGCTTGCCGGGGCGCGGCAGTTTCAGCTTGAGGATCGGTATCAGCACCACCAGGCCCGCGAGAGCGATGGCAAAGCGGATGAGCAGAAACGCGAAGGGGGACGCGTGGGCCAGGCCCCATTTGGAGAAGATCGCCCCGCTGCTCCACAGCAGGACAAACAGGCTCGTCGAGGCCGCCGCGGCCACGGATTGTTTCGAAAGAACAGACATGGTTACCACCTGTAATCAGGCAAAAAAGCCGACTCAGCAAAAGCTGAAGTTCAAGGTTTTTTCAGGCGGGCAGACGGGAACAGCAATCAGCTGATCAGCCCGAAATACCAACACCCGGCGGTGATACGACTGCGTACACCGGCGTGCTGCTGACAGGTGGGGGGTAGTGACTGATCTGCACAGGCTGCTTTTCTCCGCACGGCTCGACTGCAGCGTTGACCGCTGAATCGACTACTGCTGTGCGCTGGAGAGCTGACATGGGCTGATCTTGTGTGAAGGGATGAAGAGACTCGGACTATAACCAGCCGTTGATAGGTTTTGCAATCACCCTGAATGGCGGAGTTTTCATGTGGGCCCTGTGAGATGGCTCGCTATAATGCCGCCCAGATTTTTCCAAGGACTCCCCATGATCGCATTGCCCTGGCTGTACCTGGCGCTTCTTTCCATCGGCTATCTGCTGGCCTTGATCTACGGGCAGCTGGGGGCGCTGGCGGGCGTGTCCGTCGCCCTGCTGCTGATCGCCGCCTACGCCGTACGCCAGCAACGCACGCCGTGGGCGCGCTACCTGGGTCACGGGCTGTTTATCGTATTGGCCCTGGGCCTGGCGATGCACTGGTTGCCGGGTTTCTACAACGGACGTGGTATTGCTCCGCAACGCCTTACCGACGATGCCGTGCCCTTCTCGATGTACCTGAACCAGGACAAACCGCTGATTGGCTTCTGGCTGCTGCTGGCCTGCCCGTGGATTGTGGCGCGGCGTTCGCTGCGCTTATCGATCTGCGTGGCCGCCCTCGCCTTGACGCTCACCGCCATCGCAGCCTTGGGCGGCGCCGCCTTGCTGGGGATGATCACCTGGGCGCCGAAATGGCCGGAACAGGCCTGGTTATGGGTGCTGAATAATTTGCTGCTGGTGACTCTTGTCGAAGAAGCGCTGTTTCGTGGTTATGTCCAAGGCGGCTTGAGCAGGCGCTTCAAGCACCTGCCCTATGGAGAAAACCTCGCGTTGCTGCTGGCATCCCTGCTATTTGGCCTGGTGCACTTTGGGGCAGGCTGGCATTGGGTACTGCTGGCGAGCATTGCAGGCGTCGGTTATGGCCTCGCTTATCGCTTTGGCGGACTGGGTGCAGCCATTGCCACGCACTTTGGCCTGAATCTGCTTCACTTCGGGTTGTTTACCTACCCGATGCTGGCCAGCTGATTATTACAAAATTAAGCTAAATAAAAGCCCGCTGCGGCCGACAACCCTTGAAAGCCTTGCGGATTGAACAATCATGCGTAATAACCAACCCGTTACCCAGCGCGAACGTACCTTCCCCGCTCAGCAACGGTTGATCTCCACCACAGATGCCAAAGGCGTGATCACCTACTGCAACGACGCTTTCGTCGAGATCAGTGGGTTCTCCCGCGACGAACTGGTGCGTGCCCCGCACAACCTGGTGCGTCACCCGGATGTGCCGCCGGCGGTGTTCGCGCACATGTGGTCCACGCTCAAACAAGGCTTGCCATGGATGGGCATCGTCAAGAACCGCTGCAAGACCGGTGATCATTACTGGGTTAACGCCTACGTGACGCCCGTTTTCGAAGGCAATCAGGTGGTCGGCTACGAATCGGTGCGCATCAAGCCCACCGCCGAGCAGATCCGCCGTGCCGAAGCGCTCTACCACCGCATCAACCAGGGCAAGTCGGCGATCCCCCAACGGGACAAGTGGCTGCCGGTGTTGCAGGACTGGCTGCCGTTTATCCTGGTGAGCCAATTGAGCTTCATGATTGGTGCGTCGCTGAACTCCCACTGGGGCTTTGCCCTGGCGGCGGGGTTGTCGGTGCCGTTGGGCCTGCTGGGCCTGAGTTGGCAACAGCGCGGCCTCAAACGCTTGCTGCGCCTGGCTGAGCAGACCACGTCCGACCCGTTGATCGCGCAGATGTACACCGACAGCCGTGGCGCCCAGGCGCGTCTGGAAATGTCGATCCTCAGCCAGGAGGCACGTCTGAAGACTTGCCTGACGCGCTTGCAGGACACCGCCGAACACCTCAACGACCAAGCCGCGCAGTCCAACACCCTGGCGCATAACAGCTCCAGTGGCCTGGAACGCCAGCGCGTCGAGACCGAACAGGTGGCGACCGCAGTCAATCAGATGGCAGCCACCACGCAGGAAGTCGCCAGCCACGTGCAGCGTACCGCCGATGCGACCCAGGAGGCTAACCGCCTGACCGGTCGCGGCCGCGATATCGCCGGGGAAACCCGCGAGGCGATCCAGCGTCTGTCAGTGGCCGTGGGCGAGACCGGTGTGACCGTCACCCAACTGGCCAAGGACAGCGATGAAATCGGCGGCGTGGTCGATGTGATCAAAGGCATTGCCGACCAGACCAACCTGCTGGCACTCAACGCCGCCATCGAAGCGGCCCGTGCCGGCGAGATGGGCCGTGGTTTTGCGGTCGTCGCCGACGAAGTCCGTCAACTGGCACAGCGCACCGCTGAATCAACCGGGCAGATCCATGCCTTGATCGCCAAGCTGCAGCAGACCGCTGCCGCCGCCGTGCAAACCATGGACGCCGGGCATCGCCAGGCCGAAGAAGGCGTGGCGCGGGTGATGGAGGCCGATCAGGCGTTGGTGGGCATCAGTGAAGCGGTGGCGCATATCACCGACATGACTACCCAGATCGCGGCAGCGACCGAAGAGCAAAGCTCGGTGGCAGAAGAGATCAGCCGTAATATCAGTACGATTGCGCTGTTGGCGGACCAGACGTCGGAACAGGCGATGAACTCGGCGCAGTTGAGTGAAGAGCTGACCCATACGGCGAATACCCAGTATTCGCTGGTGGAGCGGTTTAACCGGTAGACCGCTTTCGCGAGCAAGGCCGCTCCCACATGTTGATGTGTGAATGCATTCAAATGTGGGAGCGGGCTTGCTCGCGAAGGGTCCCTAACAGGCGCCGAGAAACTCAGCGACCTTCGCCGCTGCAGCCGCCAAATGCTGCTCATGCGTAAACCCCGAGGCCTTCAACGGCTTCAAATCATGATCCCCCGCCACCAACCACATCACCTCGATGCTCGGCGATAACACATACCCCTCCACCGTCGCCCGATTCCCCAGGGCATCGCGCTCGCCCTGCACAATCAAGGTCGGCGTCTTCAACCCAGCCAGATGCTCAGTGCGTGGTTTCTCCGGTTTACCCGGCGCATAGAACGGATACCCGAGGCACACCAACCCATCGGCGCCCACTTCATCAGCCAACAAACTGGCCATGCGCCCGCCCATGGACTTGCCGCCAATGGCCAGTGTCCCAGCGACATGACGTCGCACCTCGGCCGCCACCTCGCGCCAGGCTTCCAGCAGTTTCGGTGCCGGGTTCGGCGGGCGCTTGCCGCCGTCGACACGGCGTTGAGCCATGTAGGGAAACTCGAAGCGCAACACGCTGACCCCATGCCCGGCAAGGCGTGCAGCCATGTCGTTCATGAAGGATGAGTCCATCGGTGCACCAGCGCCGTGGGCCAGGATCAGCGTCACAGGTTCACGTCCCGCAACCGTCGACGCGACATCCCACAACCAGCCGTGTTCCCGCACACACTGCGCCCATTGATCCCCGTCAATACTGGCCTTGTGCTCTTTGCCCATGCTTGCCTCGCTATTCAGTCTGCCTATAACTCCAGCCCAAGTGCCGCACTTGCTTGGGTTGAACCGTGGATGGGGAACCATGAACACTACTTTAAGTACCGCCTATAACTACAAGGTGGTCCGCCAATTCGCCATTATGACGGTGGTGTGGGGCATCGTCGGCATGGGGCTCGGGGTTTTTCTCGCCGCCCAATTGGTCTGGCCTGCACTCAACTTCGACTTGCCTTGGACCAGCTTCGGCCGCCTGCGCCCGTTGCACACCAACGCGGTGATCTTCGCCTTCGGCGGCTGCGCGCTATTCGCCAGCTCTTTCTACTCGGTGCAACGCACCTGCCAAACCCGGCTGTTCGCGCCGAAGATCGCCGCGTTCTGCTTCTGGGGCTGGCAGTTGGTCATCCTGTTGGCCGCGATCAGCTTGCCGCTGGGCTACACCAGTTCCAAGGAATACGCCGAGCTGGAATGGCCGATCGACATCCTCATCACCATCGTCTGGGTGGCCTACGCCATCGTGTTCTTCGGCACGGTGATGAAGCGCAACACCAAGCACATCTACGTCGGCAACTGGTTCTTCGGTGCGTTCATCATCACCGTGGCGATCCTGCATATCGTCAACAACCTGGAAATCCCGGTCAGCCTGACCAAGTCCTACTCCCTCTACGGCGGTGCGACGGATGCCATGGTGCAGTGGTGGTATGGGCATAACGCGGTAGGCTTTTTCCTCACCGCCGGCTTCCTCGGCATGATGTATTACTTCGTGCCCAAGCAGGCCGAGCGTCCGGTGTATTCCTATCGCTTGTCCATTGTGCACTTCTGGGCGCTGATCACCCTGTACATCTGGGCCGGCCCACACCACTTGCACTACACCGCGTTGCCTGACTGGGCACAGTCCCTGGGCATGGTGATGTCGCTGGTGCTGCTGGCACCGAGCTGGGGCGGCATGATCAACGGCATGATGACCTTGTCGGGTGCCTGGCATAAATTGCGCAGCGACCCGATCCTGCGCTTCCTTGTCGTCTCCCTGGCCTTCTACGGCATGTCGACGTTCGAAGGCCCGATGATGGCGATCAAGACCGTCAACGCCCTCTCCCACTACACCGACTGGACCATCGGCCACGTACACGCTGGCGCCCTCGGTTGGGTGGCGATGATCTCCATCGGCGCGCTGTACCACATGATCCCGAAAGTCTTCGGCCGCGAGCAGATGTACAGCCTAGGCCTGATCAACGCGCACTTCTGGCTGGCCACCATCGGCACCGTGCTCTACATCGCCTCGATGTGGGTCAACGGCATCGCCCAGGGCCTGATGTGGCGTGCAATCAACGAAGACGGCACCTTGACCTACTCCTTCGTCGAAACCCTGGTGGCCAGCCACCCTGGTTTCATCGTGCGGCTGGTGGGCGGTGCGGTGTTCCTCTGCGGCATGTTCCTGATGGCTTACAACACCTGGCGCACCGTGCGTTCGGCGCAGCCCGTCGAAGCCACCACCACTGCGCAGCTGGCCTGAGGAGTCTGTGATGAAACACGAAACGATTGAAAAGAACGTCGGCCTGCTGATGCTGCTCATGGTGCTGGCCGTGAGCATCGGCGGCCTGACCCAGATCGTCCCGCTGTTCTTCCAGGACGTCACCAATAAACCGGTGGAAGGCATGAAGCCCTACACCGCGCTGCAATTGGAAGGCCGTGACATCTACATCCGCGAAGGCTGCGTACAGTGCCACTCGCAGATGATCCGCCCGTTCCGCGCCGAGACCGAACGCTATGGCCACTACTCGGTGGCGGGCGAAAGCGTGTGGGACCACCCGTTCCTGTGGGGCTCCAAGCGCACCGGCCCGGACCTGGCACGCGTCGGCGCCCGCTACTCGGACGACTGGCACCGCGCGCACTTGTACAACCCGCGCAACGTGGTGCCCGAGTCGAAAATGCCGGCCTACCCGTGGCTGGTCACCGCCGCCGTCGACAGCAGCCACACCGAGACCAAGTTGAACGTGATGCGCACCCTCGGCGTGCCGTACACCGACGACGACATCAATGGTGCCGTGGCCAGCCTCAAGGGCAAGACTGAGATGGACGCACTGGTCTCGTACCTGCAAGTGCTCGGCACTGCCATCAAGAGCAAGAGGTGAGCCATGGGATTTGAATTCGATGCGGGCACCATCCGCGGCCTCGGCACGCTGGTGGTTGCTATCGCCTTTATCGGCCTGTCGTTGTGGGTGTTCAACAACCGGCGCAATGCGGAATTCGAGCAGGCGCGCCTGCTGCCCTTCGCCGATGAACCTTCTCCATCCGACGCTCAAGAAGAGCCTGCAATAAGGAGCACTCGGCCATGACCCTATTCTGGAGTACATGGATCTGCGTACTGACCCTCGGCAGCCTGATCGGCCTGACCTGGCTTTTGGTCGGCACCCGCAAGGGCGAGACCAAGGGCAGCGTCGACCAGACCATGGGCCACGCCTTCGACGGTATCGAGGAATACGACAACCCGCTGCCCCAGTGGTGGTTCATGCTGTTCGCCGGCACCCTGGTGTTTGCGGTCGGCTACCTGATCCTCTACCCGGGCCTGGGCAACTGGAAAGGCGTGTTGCCAGGCTATCAAGACGGCTGGACCCAGACCAAGGAATGGGACAAGGAAATGGCCAAGGCCGACGCCAAGTTCGGGCCGATCTTCGCCAAGTTCTCGGCCATGCCCGTGGAAGAAGTCGCCAAAGACCCGCAAGCGCTGAAAATGGGCGGTCGCCTGTTTGCCTCCAACTGCGCGGTGTGCCACGGCTCGGACGCCAAGGGCGCGTTTGGTTTCCCGAACCTGGCGGACAACATCTGGCGCTGGGGCGGTTCGGCCGAGGCGATCAAGACCACCATCCTGAACGGCCGTCATGCGGCGATGCCGGCCTGGGGTGACATGCTCGGCGATGAAGGTGTGAAAAACGTCGCTGCCTATGTGCGTCACGACGTGGCCAAGCTGCCCCTGCCGGCTGACAGCACTGCCGACCTGGCGGCTGGCCAAACGGCGTTCAACACCACCTGTGTTGCCTGCCACGGTCCGGAAGGCCACGGCATGGAAGCCATGGGTGCGCCCGACCTGACCAAACCGGCCGGCTACATCTATGGCACCAGCCTCGCGCAGTTGCAGCAGACCATCCGTCACGGCCGCCAAGGCCAGATGCCGGCGCAGGAAGTGCTGCAAGGCAATGACAAGGTGCACCTGTTGGCCGCCTACGTTTACAGCCTGTCCCACAACGCTGATGGCGCAACGCCAGAAAGCCAGACCGAGTAACCCCTGAACTGCCGCCCCACCATGGGGCGGCAGCTCGACTTCGCACGCGACCAAGTGTCACACCCTTCCAAAGCCCACCTTTCCCCCCCTCACTTTCGGGTCTACGCTTGTTCCCAAAGCGGACCAATCCTGGCGTACGCGACGGCATTCGTTGCGACCCCAAAATTTTCCTGTCCACTCGATCAGCTTTTGATTTCGAATTTTGTCCTTACGCCAAACATGGAAAGGGCGCAGAATCTGGCGTGGAACGCATTGATACAGGTCAGCCATTGCGTTGCAATGGCCCCTCGCTTTCTACATACTTGCGGCCGATTTTACCTATAAAAAAACCTAAACCGTGGAACCTTAGAATGAGCACAGCAATCAGTCCGACTGCTTATAACTATAAGGTAGTCCGCCAGTTCGCCATCATGACGGTGGTCTGGGGGATCCTTGGCATGGGGCTCGGGGTGTTCATCGCCTCGCAACTGGTTTGGCCGGAATTGAATTTCGGTTTGCCATGGACAACCTTTGGCCGCCTGCGCCCGCTGCACACCAACCTGGTGATCTTCGCCTTCGGCGGATGTGCATTGTTTGCCACCTCCTACTATGTCGTGCAGCGAACCTGCCAGACGCGACTGATCTCCGACAGCCTCGCGGCCTTCACCTTCTGGGGTTGGCAAGCGGTCATCGTCGGCGCCATCGTCACCCTGCCGCTGGGGTACACCACCACCAAGGAATACGCCGAGCTGGAATGGCCCATCGCCATTTTGCTCGCCATCGTGTGGGTGACCTATGCCGTGGTGTTCTTCGGCACCATCGTCAAGCGCAAGACCAAGCACATCTATGTGGGCAACTGGTTCTACGGCGCGTTCATCCTGGTGACGGCGATGCTGCACATCGTCAACCACGCCTCGTTGCCGGTCAGCCTGTTCAAGTCCTACTCGGCCTACGCTGGGGCCACGGATGCGATGATCCAGTGGTGGTACGGCCACAACGCCGTAGGTTTCTTCCTCACCACCGGTTTCCTGGGGATGATGTACTACTTCGTGCCGAAACAGGCCGAACGTCCTATTTACTCGTATCGCTTGTCCATCGTGCACTTCTGGGCGCTGATCACCCTGTACATCTGGGCCGGTCCGCACCACTTGCACTACACCGCACTGCCGGATTGGGCGCAGTCGCTGGGCATGGCGATGTCGATCATCCTGCTGGCGCCGAGCTGGGGCGGCATGATCAACGGCATGATGACCCTGTCGGGCGCGTGGCATAAATTGCGCACCGATCCGATCCTGCGCTTCCTCGTGGTATCGCTGGCCTTCTACGGCATGTCGACCTTCGAAGGGCCGATGATGGCGATCAAGACCGTCAACTCACTGTCCCACTACACCGACTGGACCATCGGCCACGTACACGCCGGCGCTCTCGGCTGGGTGGCGATGATCTCCATCGGTGCGATCTACCACATGATCCCCAGACTGTTCGGCCGCGTGCAGATGCACAGCGTCGCGCTGATCAACACCCACTTCTGGCTGGCCACCATCGGCACCGTGCTCTATATCGCCTCGATGTGGGTCAACGGCATCACCCAAGGCCTGATGTGGCGTGCGATCAACGATGACGGCACCCTCACCTACTCCTTCGTCGAAGCGCTGCAAGCCAGCCACCCGGGCTACATCGTCCGCGCCCTGGGCGGTGCGTTCTTTGCCGCCGGCATGCTGTTCATGGCCTACAACGTCTGGCGCACCGTGCGTGCCTCCGACCCTGCAGAAGCCGAAGCCGCCGCCAAGATCGCCGTTGTGGGAGCTCACTGATGAAGCATGAAGTAGTCGAGAAGAATATCGGCCTGCTGGCCTTCTTCATGGTCATCGCCGTGAGTATCGGCGGCCTGACCCAGATCGTTCCGCTGTTCTTCCAGGACGTGACCAACAAGCCGGTCGAAGGCATGAAGCCGCGCACCGCCCTTGAACTGGAAGGCCGCGACGTCTACATCGCCAACGGGTGTGTCGGCTGCCACTCGCAGATGATCCGCCCGTTCCGCGCCGAAACCGAACGCTACGGCCACTACTCGGTCGCCGGCGAAAGCGTGTGGGACCACCCGTTCCTGTGGGGTTCCAAGCGCACCGGCCCGGACCTGGCCCGTGTCGGTGGGCGTTACTCCGATGACTGGCAGCGCGCGCACTTGTACAACCCGCGCAACGTGGTGCCTGAATCGAAAATGCCGGCGTACCCGTTCCTCGTGGAAAACAAGCTCGACGGCAAGGACACCGCGAAGAAGATGGAAGTCTTGCGCACCCTGGGCGTGCCCTACACCGACGAAGACATCGCCGGTGCAGCCGCAGCCGTAAAGGGCAAGACCGAAATGGACGCACTGGTGGCCTACCTGCAAGGCCTGGGCACCATCATCAAAAGCAAACGGTGATTCTTCATGGATATCGGGATGATTCGTGGCCTGGGCACCGTTGTGGTGATGGTGGCCTTTATCGGCCTGGCGTTGTGGGTGTTCAGCCCCAAGCGCAAGTCGGAGTTTGAAGACGCGACCTTGCTGCCCTTTGCGGATGATCCCGAAGCCATCAAGCACGTCGAGCAAGCTTCTAGGAGTAACAAAGAATGACTACGTTCTGGAGTCTGTACGTCACAGTCCTCAGTCTGGGTACCATCTTCGCCCTGACCTGGCTGCTGCTGTCGACCCGCAAGGGCCAGCGCGCCGAGCAAACCGACGAGACCGTCGGCCACTCGTTCGACGGCATCGAGGAGTACGACAACCCCCTGCCCAAGTGGTGGTTCATGCTGTTCGTCGGCACCATCATCTTCGCCCTCGGCTACCTGGCGCTGTACCCCGGCCTGGGTAACTGGAAGGGCCTGCTGCCGGGCTACAGCTACCTCGACAACGACAAGCAAACCCCCTTCGCCAACGGCCAGACCGGCTGGACCGGCGTGCACGAATGGGAAAAGGAAATGGCCAAGTCGGACGCCAAGTTCGGCCCGATCTTCGCCAAATTCGCGTCGATGCCGATTGAAGAAGTCGCCAAGGACCCACAAGCCTTGAAGATGGGCGGCCGCCTGTTCGCCTCCAACTGCTCGGTGTGCCACGGTTCCGACGCCAAGGGTGCCTATGGCTTCCCCAACCTGACCGATGCCGACTGGCGCTGGGGGGGCGAGCCGGCCACCATCAAGGAAACCATCATGAAAGGCCGCCATGCGGTGATGCCGGCCTGGCTGGATATCCTCAAGGAGCAAGGCGTCAGTGATGTGGCGGCATTCGTCGTCACCAACCTCGACGGCCGCAAGCTGCCCGAAGGCGTGAAAGCCGATGTGGCCAACGGCGAGAAACTCTTCGCCGCCAACTGCGTGGCCTGCCACGGTCCTGCCGGCAAAGGCACCCCTGCCATGGGCGCGCCCGACCTGACCCATCCGGGCGCGTTCATCTACGGTTCGAGCTTTGCTCAACTGCAACAAACCATCCGCTGGGGCCGCCAGGGCCAGATGCCTGCTCAGGAGCAACTGCAAGGCAACGACAAAGTGCACTTGCTGGCAGCGTATGTGTACAGCTTGTCCCATGGGGATAAGAAGGCTGAAGAGCAGTAACCACTCGAAAAGACCAAAGCCCCGTGCAGCGCAAGCTGGCGGGGCTTTGGTCTTTCTGGCTCCCAGAAGCTGTCCAAATTGGAGCACATGACCGTTTGTAGCCTCCGACTTGCCGCCGTCGACTTCCAAGTAGTAACGTAACTACATGAAGTCTGACGGAGGGGGCCACCTCATGACCATCACAACCATTTCCAGCCGCGAATTCAACCAAGACACAAGTGGTGCCAAAAAAGCCGCCCGCCAGGGGCCGGTTTTTATCACCGATCGCGGCAAGCCTGCCCATGTACTGCTAAGTATTGAGGACTACCAGAAACTGACAGGGCTCAATGCCGATATCGTTGATCTGCTAGTGATGCCGGAAGCGGCCGATATCGACTTCGAAACCGAACGTGCCGTGATCACTCATCGACCCGTGGACCTCTCTTGATGTATCTGCTCGACACCAACGTTATCTCCGAACTGCGTAAACCCCACGCCGATGCAAAGGTGGTCGCCTGGGCCAAAAGTGTGATCGCTCCACGCATGTTTATTTCAGCGATTACGCTGAAAGAATTGGAAACCGGGGTCTTGCGTGTTGAGCGCCGAGACCCGGCACAAGGGAAGGTGCTGAGAACCTGGCTCAAGCGCCATGTAATGCCCGCTTTTGATGCCAGGATTCTGCCGGTGGATGCTGCGGTTGCACTGCGCTGTGCACATCTGCATGTTCCTGACCGGGCCAATGAAAGCGATGCACTGATCGCCGCTACTGCTCTAGTACATGGGTTAACCGTCGTTACGCGCAATGTCAGTGATTTCAAATCCAGCGGCGTTTCACTGATTAACCCATGGGACGAATGACCGCCCTACCCGCAAAAACCGTCCATACTTGCCAAGTCAATTGATCCAGATCACGTACACCATCAATTGATTTTCCCCAACGCGACCAAAGGTCGCACCCCTGACATACCCTCAGGGGCGTATCATCAGGCCACTGCAACACCCTTAATTTGACCCCGGTTGGCACGTACTGGCCGAGGCAAATCTCCACCGCCGTGGGATGCAATGATGAGCAACCAGATACCGGTACATGACGTTACCCCGCCTGCCAAACACACAAACGGTTCCGACAGTAAAACCGTCGACCTCTACGCCTCGCGAGAGAAAATCTACACCCGTGCCTTCACCGGCCTGTTCCGCAATCTGCGCATGCTCGGTGGTGCCGGTCTGTTCCTGCTCTACTTCGGCACCGTGTGGCTGAACTGGGGTGGCCACCAGGCCGTGTGGTGGAACCTGCCGGAGCGTAAGTTCTTTATTTTTGGCGCGACCTTCTGGCCCCAGGACTTCATCCTGCTCTCGGGCATTCTTATCGTCGCGGCGTTTGGCCTGTTCTTTATCACGGTGTATGCCGGTCGTGTGTGGTGCGGCTACACCTGTCCGCAAAGCGTGTGGACGTGGATCTTCATGTGGTGTGAAAAGGTCACCGAAGGCGACCGCAACCAGCGCATCAAGCTCGATAAAGCACCGATGGGTGCCAACAAATTCCTGCGCAAGTTCAGCAAACACACGCTGTGGCTGCTGATCGGTTTTGTCACCGGCATGACCTTTGTCGGCTATTTCTCGCCGATCCGCGAACTGGTGTTCGACTTCTTTACCGGCCAGGCCGATGGCTGGTCGTATTTCTGGGTGGGGTTCTTCACCCTCGCCACCTATGGCAACGCCGGCTGGCTGCGCGAACAGGTGTGCATCTACATGTGCCCGTATGCACGCTTCCAGAGCGTGATGTTCGACAAGGACACCCTGATCGTTTCCTACGATCCACGCCGTGGCGAACTGCGTGGCCCGCGCAAAAAAGGGGTCGACTACAAGGCCCAGGGCCTCGGCGATTGCATCGATTGCACGATGTGCGTGCAGGTGTGCCCCACCGGCATCGACATTCGCGACGGGCTGCAGATCGAGTGCATCGGCTGCGCCGCGTGTATCGACGCCTGCGACAACATCATGGATAAGATGGAGTACCCGCGCGGCCTGATCAGCTACACCACCGAGCACAACCTGTCGGGGCAGAAAACCCACAAGCTGCGCCCGCGCCTGATCGGTTATGCACTGGTGCTGCTGGCGATGATCAGCCTGTTGGTGGCGGCGTTCTTCATGCGCTCTTTGGTGGGTTTCGACGTGAGCAAGGACCGTGTGCTGTATCGCGAAAACGCCGAAGGCCGCATCGAAAACGTCTACAGCCTGAAGATCATGAACAAGGATCAGCGCGACCACACCTACGTGCTCGACGCCGCCGGCCTGCCGGACCTCAAGCTGCAAGGCCGCCGCGAAATCAAGGTGGCTGCCGGTGATATCGTCAGCATGCCGGTCGAGCTGTCGAGTGCGCCGGAACAATTGCCGTCGAGCACCAACGAGGTGAAATTCATCCTCACCGATGCCGATGACGCCAGCGTCCACATTGAAGCCAAGAGCCGATTCATCGGCCCGCAAGTTCGTTAATCAAGAGAACCGAACAATGTCCGTAGCAACTGCCGCAAGCCCCTGGTACAAGCACCTCTGGCCCTGGATCATCATTGCCATCCTGGCCTGCTCGGTGACGCTGACCCTATCCATGGTGACCATCGCAGTGAACAACCCGGACAACCTGGTCAACGACAACTACTACGAGGCCGGCAAAGGCATCAACCGCTCCCTGGACCGCGAACTGCTGGCCCAGACCCTGCAACTGCGCGCCAAGGTGCACCTGGATGAGCTGACCGGTGAAGTCGAGGTGAACCTCACCGGCAACAGCAACCCGACTACCCTGGAATTGAACCTGATTTCTCCGACCCAGCCGGAGAAGGATCGCAAGATCAACCTGGCCCGCAGCGCCAGCGAGCCTGGCCGCTACATCGGCCAAGTCACCGACAAGGTCGAAGGCCGTCGCTTCGTCGAGTTGCTCGGCGTGGAAGGCGACCGCACCTGGCGCATGTTCGAAGAAGAACAGGTCAGCCACGACAAGGACTTGCTGTTGGGCGATGAACCGTTGCAGGGTGCCGAAGACCTGAAGAAGTAACGAACCTGCGCTTCGCGCATCGCGGGCAAGCCCGCTCCCACATTGGATCGCGGTCCCCTGTGGGCGCCGGGCTTGCCCGCGATGAGGCCCTCACAGCCGACTAAGATCCATAACCATGACCAGCCCGATCCCCTGCTACCACTGCGCCCTGCCCGTCCCGCCCGGCAGCCGCTTCACCGCAGTGATCCTCGGCGAACGCCGCGAACTCTGCTGCCCCGGCTGCCAGGCAGTGGCCGAAGCGATTGTCGCCGGCGGCCTGGAAAGCTACTACCAGCACCGTAGCGAAGCCTCGGCCAACCCTGAGGCATTGCCGGTGCAACTGGTGGACGAGCTGGCGCTGTATGACCGCGCCGATGTGCAAAAACCTTTCGTGCGCCACGAAGGCGAACTGGCCGAAGCCACCTTGTTGATGGAAGGCATCAGCTGCGCGGCCTGCGGCTGGCTGATCGAAAAACACCTGCGCAGCCTGCCCGCCGTGGCCGAGGCGCGGTTGAACCTGTCCAACCATCGACTGCAGGTGCGCTGGGCCGACGGGCAACTGCCGCTGAGCCAGCTGCTCAGCGAATTGCGCCATATCGGCTACGCTGCCCACCCCTATCAGCCGGACCGCGCCGCCGAGCAACTGGCCAGCGAAAACCGCCTGGCCTTGCGCCAATTGGGCGTGGCGGGTCTGCTGTGGTTCCAGGCGATGATGGCAACCATGGCCACCTGGCCGGAATTCAATATAGACCTCAGCCCGGAGCTGCACGTGATCCTGCGCTGGGTGGCGATGTTTCTTACAACACCCATCGTGTTCTACAGCTGCGCACCGTTTTTCAAGGGGGCTATGCGCGACTTGCGCACCCGCCACCTGACCATGGACGTTTCGGTGTCACTGGCCATCGGCGGTGCTTATTTGGCGGGGATCTGGACCGCGATCACCGGCGTGGGTGAGTTGTACTTCGACGCGGTGGGCATGTTCGCGCTGTTTCTGCTGGCCGGTCGCTACCTTGAGCGCCGCGCCCGTGAACGCACGGCCGCGGCCACCGCGCAGTTGGTCAACTTGCTGCCCGCGTCGTGCCTGCGGCTCAAGGCCGACGGCCAGAGCGAACGCATCTTGCTGCCCGAACTGGCGCTGGGCGATCGTGTGTTGGTGCATCCGGGCGCCGTGCTGCCAGCGGATGGCGTGATTCTGGAAGGCCAATCGAGCATTGATGAATCCCTACTAACCGGCGAGTACCTGCCGCAACCCCGCCAGGCTGGCGACGCGGTCACGGCAGGCACGCTCAATGTCGAAGGCGCGCTGACCGTCGAAGTGCGCGCCTTGGGCCACGACACCCGCCTGTCCGCCATCGTGCGCCTGCTGGAACGGGCCCAGGCGGAGAAACCGCGCCTGGCGCAAATCGCCGACCGCGCCGCGCAGTGGTTCCTGTTGTGTTCGCTGATGGCCGCCGCGCTGATCGGCCTGCTGTGGTGGGAGCTGGACGCGTCGCGGGCGTTCTGGATTGTGCTGGCAATGCTGGTGGCGACCTGCCCTTGCGCACTGTCCCTGGCCACCCCCACCGCCCTCACCGCCGCCACCGGCACCTTGCACAAACTCGGCCTGCTGTTGACCCGAGGCCATGTGCTGGAAGGGTTGAACCAGATCGACACGGTGATTTTCGACAAGACCGGCACCCTGACCGAAGGGCGCCTGGCATTAAGGGCCATCCGGCCCCTCGGCCCCCTGAGCACCGACCTGTGCCTGAGCCTCGCCGCCGCCCTGGAAAACCGTTCCGAACACCCGATTGCCCGCGCCTTTGGGCGAGCGCCACTGGCCGCTGATGAGGTCATCAGTTCGCCAGGGCTGGGCCTGGAAGGGCGCGTCGGCGAGCGCGTATTGCGCATTGGCCAACCCGGTTTTGTGTGTGAACTCAGTGGTTGCCCGATTCCTGCCGAACCGCAAGTGTCGGGCCAGTGGCTACTGCTGGGCGACCGCGAAGGCGCCCTGGCCTGGTTCGTGCTCGACGACCGCCTGCGCAGCGACGCCCCTGCATTGCTGGCCGCGTGCAAGGCGCGCGGCTGGCGCACACTGTTGTTGTCCGGAGACAGCTCGCCGATGGTCGCCAGTGTCGCTGCTGAGCTGGGTATCGATGAGGCCCACGGCGGCCTGCGCCCCGATGACAAGCTGCAAGTCCTGCAACAACTGCACAAGGAAGGCCGCAAGGTGCTGATGCTCGGCGATGGGGTCAACGATGTACCGGTGCTTGCCGCCGCCGACATCAGCGTGGCAATGGGCACGGCCACCGACCTGGCCAAGACCAGCGCCGATGCCGTGCTGCTGTCCAACCGCCTGGACGCCTTGGTACAAGCCTTCACCCTGGCGCGGCGCACCCGTAGGGTGATCATTGAAAACCTGCTGTGGGCCGGGCTGTACAATGGCCTTATGCTGCCGTTTGCCGCCCTGGGTTGGATCACCCCGATCTGGGCGGCCGTGGGCATGTCCCTCAGTTCGTTGACCGTGGTGCTCAACGCCCTGCGCCTGACTCGCCTGCCGAGCGCGCCGGCGACCCGAGCCCCCTCAGTAACCCGCCCGCTGCCGGTGTGAGCCGAGCGGACATGGAGTGCAGATGCCAGCTTTATACGTGATGATTCCGGCGGCGCTGCTGTTAGTGGGCGTGGCCATCTACATCTTCTTCTGGGCGGTGGACAGCGGCCAGTACGACGACCTCGACGGCCCCGCCCATAGCGTGCTGTTCGACGATCAGGACCCGAACCACCTGGCCGGCGTCGAAGAAGCCAACCACCCCGAGCAACCGCCTAAAGACCCGCCCCATGCTTGAACTGGCGCCCCTGCTGGTCTCCGCACTGATCCTCGGCCTGCTGGGCGGCGGCCATTGCCTGGGCATGTGCGGCGGGCTGATGGGTGCGCTGACCCTGGCGATCCCCAAGGAACAGCGCGGTCGCAGGTTTCAACTGCTGCTGGCCTACAATCTGGGGCGCATTTTCAGCTATGCCGCGGCCGGGGTGTTGATCGGCCTGGCGGGTTGGGCAGTCGCCAACAGCCCGGCCGCCCTGTTCATGCGTGTATTGGCCGGGTTGTTGTTGATCTGCATGGGCTTGTACCTGGCCGGCTGGTGGAGTGGCCTCACCCGTATCGAAAGCCTCGGACGCGGCCTGTGGCGCTACATACAGCCCGTCGCCAACCGTTTGCTGCCCGTGTCCAGCGTGCCGCGCGCATTGCTGTTGGGCGCGCTGTGGGGTTGGTTGCCGTGTGGGTTGGTCTACAGCACCCTGCTGTGGGCGGCGAGCCAAGGCAATGCCTGGGACAGCGGGCTGCTGATGCTCGCATTTGGCCTGGGCACCTGGCCGGTCTTGCTGGCGACGGGGTTGGCCGCTGAACGGGTGACGGCGTTATTGCGAAAGCGCAGCGTGCGGATGGCGGGTGGTTTGCTGGTCATGCTTTTCGGTATCTGGACGTTACCCGGTCCACACCAGCACTGGCTAATGGGCCATTAAATCGCCATGTGGCATAGCGCCGCTCCCCGTTGATGCAAGTCAAGATGCCATCCCCGCCACGCCCCTAGACTCGGCCCACTAGCCTATCCGGGGGAACGCCCGCATGCTCGACGCCATTCGTTGGGACGCCAATCTGATTCACCGCTACGACTTGGCGGGACCGCGCTACACGTCCTACCCCACCGCCGTACAATTCGACAGCCAGGTCGGCACCTTCGACCTGCTCCACGCCCTGCGCGACAGCCGCAAGGCCGCGCGGCCGTTGTCGTTGTATGTGCATGTGCCATTCTGCGCGAACATCTGCTACTACTGCGCCTGCAACAAGGTCATCACCAAGGACCGGGGTCGCGCCCAGGCCTACCTGCAACGCCTGGAGCAGGAAATCCAGCTGATGGCCTGCCACCTCGACCCGAAACAGCGGGTTGAGCAACTGCACTTCGGCGGCGGCACCCCGACCTTTCTCAGTCACGACGAACTGCGCCAGGTCATGGGCTGCCTGCGCCAGCACTTCAATCTGCTGGATGACGACTCGGGCGACTACGGCATCGAAATCGACCCTCGCGAAGCCGACTGGGCCACCATGGGCCTGCTGCGTGAGCTGGGTTTCAACCGCGTGAGCATCGGCCTGCAAGACCTCGATCCCGAGGTGCAACGGGCGGTCAATCGCCTGCAAAGCCTGGAAGAAACCCGCGCGGTGATCGATGCGGCGCGCACGCTGCAATTTCGCTCGATCAATATCGACCTGATCTACGGCCTGCCCAAGCAAACGCCGATCAATTTTGCGCGTACCGTGGAAGAAGTCATCAAGCTGCAACCCGACCGGTTGTCGGTGTTCAACTACGCGCACCTGCCGGAGCGTTTCATGCCCCAGCGGCGCATCAACACCGAGGACCTGCCCTCCCCGGCCTCAAAGCTCTTGATGCTGCAAACCACTATCGAGCAACTGACCCAGGCCGGTTACCGTTACATCGGCATGGACCATTTCGCGCTGCCCGACGACGAGCTGGCCATCGCTCAGGAAGAAGGCACCCTGCAACGCAACTTCCAGGGCTACACCACCCACGGGCACTGCGACTTGATCGGGCTCGGGGTGTCGGCGATCAGCCAGATCGGCAACCTGTACTGCCAGAACAGCAGCGACCTCAACGGCTACCAGAACGCATTGGCCGGCGCACAGCTGGCTACCAGCCGTGGGCTGGTGTGCACCACGGATGATCGATTGCGGCGGGAGGTAATTCAGCAGTTGATCTGCAATTTCAGCCTGGCATTCGAAGCGATCGAGCAGGCCTTCAATATTGATTTTCGCGGGTATTTCGACGAACTATGGCCGCAGCTGGAGACGATGGCCGAGGATGGCCTGATCGAACTCGACGCCCAGGGCATTCGCGTACTGCCGGCGGGGCGCTTGTTGGTGCGCTCGGTGTGCATGGTGTTCGATGCCTATCTGGAACACCAGAACAGGCAACGATTTTCACGGGTGATCTGATTTACATCGACAGCGAGGCGGCTTTCATCGAGTCCTCGGCACTCATGCCTTTCATCGCCTTGGCCAACGAAGCCTGAGCTGACATCAGGCCCGCCTGCAGAGAGCTTATCTCGCTCTGCAAAGCACTGGTCTTGGCTCGGGCCTCTTCGGGGGAGAGGTTATTGGCCGCTGCAACGGCCGCCAGCTCGGCCTGTTTTTCGGCAATCTGTTGTTTCAACTGACGGATCATTTTCAGCACCTGCTTGACGTTGTCGTCCAGGCCACTGTCATCGATATCCGCATTGGAACTCTTGGCCGCACCTGCGGCCTTGAATGCATCGGCGGAAATAGTCACGGTCACACCTTCAACCACTTTGGTTTCAGTGGCAGCTTCAATGACCGGTGTTGTTGCCTTGGTCTCGGTAATCGGCTTTGCGTCCGGCACAGTCGGGATACGAATGGCAGGGTTGTAGGCCGCAATAACAGACATGATCCGAGCTCCGACGAATAGGTATGCCTGTTGTATCGGCCCCGATACAAAAAGCTTTATACCGCTGGCGGTTTTTTGTACACGCTGGCCTGATTGGCCCCCAGTGCGTTACCCTTACGTCTTATGTGTGTTTTCCCACAAGGATTTAAGAAATGTCCGAGCCAGTTAAACTGCGCGCTCACGGCCAGGCCCACTGCAAGGATTGCAGCCTGGCCCCCCTCTGCTTGCCACTTTCGTTGAATTTGGAAGACATGGATGCGCTGGACGACATCGTTAAACGTGGCCGCCCGTTGAAGAAAGGCGAGTTTTTGTTTCGCCAGGGCGACAAGTTCGATTCCGTTTATGCAGTACGTTCGGGTGCATTGAAGACGTTCAGCCTGAGCGACAGCGGCGAAGAGCAGATCACCGGCTTCCACCTGCCCAGCGAACTGGTCGGCTTGTCGGGCATGGACACCGAGATTCACCCGGTGTCGGCCCAGGCCCTTGAGACCACATCGGTGTGCGAAATCCCCTTCGAACGCTTGGATGAACTGGCCCTGCAATTGCCGCAACTGCGTCGCCAGTTGATGCGCGTGATGAGCCGCGAGATTCGCGACGACCAGCAAATGATGCTGCTGTTGTCCAAGAAAACTGCCGACGAGCGCATCGCCACCTTCCTGGTCAACCTGTCGGCGCGTTTCCGTGCCCGTGGTTTCTCGGCCAACCAGTTCCGACTGAGCATGTCGCGCAACGAAATCGGCAACTACCTGGGCCTCGCGGTGGAAACCGTGTCCCGTGTGTTTACGCGCTTTCAGCAGAACTCACTGCTGGCCGCCGAAGGCAAGGAAGTGCATATCCTCGACCCGATCCAGCTGTGTGCGCTGGCGGGTGGTTCGCTGGAGGGTTGATCCAGACACTTGCGGCCGCGCCAACCGGCGAGGCCGCAGGTATACTTCGAGTCCGTTTCCAGCCCCAGGACTCTTCGACGATGACCTTCGATTCGTTCGACATCAAATCCCTGATCCGCCCCGTCATCGACTTCCCCAAGCCTGGGGTGATCTTCCGTGACATTACGCCCCTGTTCCAATCGCCGCGCGCGCTGCGCCTGGTCGCGGACAGCTTTGCCCAGCGTTATGTCGAAGCCGATTTCACCCATATCGGCGCGATGGATGCCCGGGGTTTCCTGATCGGTTCGATCATCGCCTACCAGTTGAACAAGCCGCTGATCCTGTTCCGCAAGCAGGGCAAGCTGCCCGCAGACGTTTTGGCCGAGGGTTATCAAACCGAGTACGGCGAAGCGTTCCTGGAAGTGCATGCCGACAGCCTGTGCGAGGGCGATTCAGTGTTGATGTTCGATGACCTGATCGCCACCGGCGGCACCCTGATCGCGGCGGCGAACCTGGTACGACGCATGGGGGCGACGATCTTCGAAGCGGCGGCGATCATTGATCTGCCGGAGCTGGGCGGGTCGCAACGCCTGGAAGACATGGGGATTCCGACGTTTTGTTTGACGCAGTTTGCATTGACTGAACGTTAAGGTTGCCAGGGCCGGCCTCTTCGCGGGCAAGCCCGGCTCCCACATTTGATTGGGTTCACACATTCATATCTGTGAACGCTATCAGATGTGGGAGCCGGGCTTGCCCGCGATGAGGCCCACAAGAACAGCGCAGATCACAACCCCATCTGCTTGCTGATGATTTCATTCATCACCTCGCGGGTGCCACCACCGATGGACAGGATACGGTTGTCGCGATACAGCCGTTCCACCAGGCTACCGCGCATGTAACCCTGGCCCCCGAGGATCTGCACGGCGTCGTAGGTGACGCGGTCGGCGGTGTCGGTGGCGAGGTTCTTGGCCATCGAGATCTCTTTGATCACGCTGATGCCCACGGCCATCTTGGCCGCCTGGCGGTAGGTGAATTCCCGTGAAACCTCTACGGCGGTGGCCATCTCCGCCAGGCGATGCTTGATCACCTGGAATCTGCCGATGGGTTTGCCGAAGGCTTCGCGCTGAGCAGCCCATTTGAGGCTTTCCTCCAACGCCATCTGCGCCGTCATGTTGGCCATCAAGGCCAGGGCCAGGCGCTCGCTCTGGAAGTTGCCCATGATGCAGGCAAAGCCCATGTTCTCGACGCCAATCAAATTGCCTACGGGTACTCGGCAATCATCGAAAAACAATTCAGCCGTATCCGACGCCCACCAGCCCATTTTCTTCAGGGGCTGGCCGACAGTAAAACCGGGGGTGCCTTTTTCGATCAGCAGCAGGCTGATGCCGGCAAAGCCCGGCGCGCCGGTGCGCACGGCCACGGTATAGAAATCGGCGCGGATGCCGCTGGTGATGAACGTCTTGCTGCCGCTGACGCGGTAATGCTCGCCGTCGCGAATGGCACGGGTCCGCAGACTGGCCACATCGGAGCCGCCGCCCGGTTCGGTGATCGCCAGGGCGATGATCTTTTCACCCGACAGCACCTGCGGCACCACACGCTCGCGCACTTCAGGCCGCGCCCATTTGACGACGGGCGGCAAGCCGATATCCAACGACCCCAACCCCGCCACGACGCCACCGGAGCCGCAACGCATCAGTGCTTCGCTGGCTGCCACCTTGGCGAACAGATCGCCCTCGTGGCTGCCGCCCAGCGCTTCGGGGTAACCGATGCCGAGGATTCCCGCCGCGCCGGCCTTGAGGTACAGCTCACGGGGGAAGCTTTCCGCCTCCTCCCACTGCTCGATGCCCGGCAACAGCTCGCGCTCGACGAAGCGAAGCACGCTGTCGCGGACCAATTGGTGGCTGGGGTCGAAGTAGTCCTGATAGGCAGACATCGGCAAGCTCCATGGCGAGATGGAGCGAACTTACCAAGCGCTTGCTTGGTTATCAAGCAAGACAAAACACTGAACACCCTACAAAATACAGTGGGAGCTGGTTTGCTCCCCCATTTGTAGGGCGGTGTTCTTTAGAGTGCGATGGGTTTGCGGCCAGCGAAGGAATGCGCCAGCGTGCCGCCATCCACCAGCTCCAACTCGCCCCCCAGCGGCACGCCATGGGCGATGCGCGAGGTGATCAGGCCTTTATTGGTCAGCAGTTGGGCGATGTAGTGTGCGGTCGCCTCGCCTTCCACCGTCGGATTGGTGGCCAGGATCACTTCGGTAAAAGTGCCCTGTGCTTCGATGCGCGCCACCAGTTGCGGAATGCCGATGGCTTCCGGGCCCAGGCCGTCCAGCGGCGACAGATGGCCCTTGAGCACGAAGTAGCGGCCGCGGTAGCCGGTCTGCTCCACCGCGTACACATCCATCGGCCCTTCCACCACGCACAGCAGCGTGTCGTCGCGGCGCGGGTCGGCGCATTGCGGGCAGAGTTCTTCTTCGGTCAGCGTGCGGCACTGGCGGCAGTGACCCACACCGGTCATGGCCTGGCTCAGGGCCTGGGCCAACCGGGTGCCGCCGCTACGATCACGCTCCAGCAGTTGCAGCGCCATACGCTGGGCGGTTTTCTGGCCGACACCTGGCAAAGTGCGCAGGGCGTCGATCAGTTGGCGAATCAGGGGGCTGAAGCTCATGGGCGAAGGGTCCGACAAAACAACGAGACGCGGTTTATACCCGCGCCCCGGATTAGCGTCAAATGCGCACGACCAACTTGCCGAAGTTGCGTCCTTCCAGTAGACCGATAAAGGCCTCCGGCGCCTGCTCCAGGCCCTCGACCACATCCTCGCGGAACTTGATCTTGCCGTCTCGCACCCACGGCGCCATGGCGCTCAGGAACTCGGGCTGGCGATCGCCGTAGTCATCGAACACGATAAAGCCCTGGATGCGCACGCGCTTGGTCAGCAGCGTTCGCTGCAAGGCTGGCAGGCGATCAGGACCACTGGGGGCTTCATGGGCGTTGTAACCGGCGATCAACCCGCACAGTGGGATGCGCGCCTTGGGATTGAGCAGCGGCACCACGGCATCGAACACCTTGCCTCCGACGTTTTCAAAATAGATATCAACGCCCTTGAAGCACGCCAGGGCCAGGTCATTGGCAAAGGTCGCGCTCTTGTGATCGACGCAGACATCAAAGCCCAACTCATCTACCACGTAGCGGCACTTGTCTGCGCCCCCAGCGATCCCGACCACGCGCAAGCCCTTGAGCTTGGCCACCTGCCCCACCACCGAACCCACCGCGCCAGACGCTGCGGCGACTACCAGGGTTTCCCCGGCCTTGGGCTGGCCGATGTCCATCAAGCCCATGTAGGCGGTCATGCCCGGCATGCCCAGCACACCCAAGGCCATGGACGGGCTGGCCAGTCCCTTGGGCACTGGCATCAGGTTACGGCCATCGGAGATGCAGTGGCTCTGCCACCCCGTGGCACCCACCACCAGATCGCCCACTTCGAATTTCGGATTACGCGATTGTTCGATACGGCTGACAGCCCCACCGGTCATTACTTCGTCGATTTCCACCGGTGCTGCGTAGGACGGCGCGTCACTCATGCGCCCGCGCATGTAGGGGTCCAGGGACAGGTACAACGTTTTCAGCAGGACTTGGCCGTTCGCCAACTCCGGCAGATTCACGCGTTCCAAACGGAAGTTTTCCGGGGTCGGTGCGCCCTGCGGGCGTGAGACCAGGACAATGCGCTGGTTGAGGGTCGGTTCTTGAGGCATGAAAGGGCTCCTTTATCGAATCCATCGGTATAGGGTGCAGACCATGCGTGCTGTGCCAGGGTTCGATCAGATTTGGCACAAACAAAAATGCCAGGCACGAGGCCTGGCATTGTAGTCTAGCTAAAGCGACAGGATCAGAACGGCAGCTTCATGCCCGGAGGCAATTGCATGCCAGCGGTCACGCCGCCCATTTTTTCCTGGCTGTTGGCTTCGATTTTGCGCACGGCGTCGTTGACGGCCGCAGCGAACAAGGCCTCAAGCATTTCCAGATCATCTTCGCCGACGCCTGGCAGCACGCTTGGGTCGATGCTCACACGTTTGATGTCGTGACGACCGGTCATCACCACACTGACCATATCGCCACCGGCTTTACCGGTGACTTCGGCGTTGGCCAGTTCTTCCTGCATCTTGGCCATCTTTTCCTGCATCTGCTGCGCCTGCTTCATCAGGCCGGCCATGCCACCTTTCATCATGGGAATCACCTCAAAGTACGTGGATCAAATTAGTAGCCCGGTATCAGGACGCCTGAGGCACCGGAGCTTCGACAGGTTCAATAGTATCGTGACGGACGACCGCACCGAACTGTTGCATCATTTGCTGGATAAGCGGATCACCATGGATCGAGTCCTCGGCCTCACGCTGACGGTTGATGCGCCGGCGGGTCGCGGCCTGGGCCGGGGTTTCCTGCTCGGGCTTGATCAGCTCGATGGTAATGCTCAGCGTGCGCTCATGGTACTGGTTCAGCGCGTCATTCAAGCGGCGTTGCTGGGTCGCATTGAACAGGGCGCTGTGGGCCGGGTCCAGGTGCAACAACCAGTGATCGCCGTCGATGGAAATCAGGGTGCAGTTGGCGGCGATGCTGCCGGTCATGCCGGAAATCGGCAGTTTCGGAAACAATTCCAGCCATTGCAGGGCCAGGCCGGTCGCCGGTGCGGCAGCGGGTTCCGCCTCGGGCTCGGGGGCCGGCTCGGCGGTGTGTTCGCTGGCCAGGTCGTCCAGGTAGCTGTAGGCCGAATCCATGTCCGGCTCGATGTAGTCTTCGTCCAGCGGCGGCTCGTCGTCGAGGTCGATACCCGGCGTCGCCGCCTCCACCTGGGCCACGGTCGGCTCGGGAACCGGCGCGCTGACCCATTCAGGGGCATCCGGCACCACGCTGTCCGGGGTCGGCGTAGGCATCGGAGTCAACTCGGGCTGCTCGCCGGTGGTATCCAGCACGGGCTCCACGGCGGGCACTTGCTCAGCTTCGACTTCAGCGTCAACCGGATCATTCCAGGGCAGGTCGACGACAGGCTCAGGCTCGACAACCGGTTCCGGCTCGGCCACGGGTGCAGCGACCACAGGCTCTGGCACAGGTGCTACGGGCGCAGGCGCAGCAACCACTGGCACTACCACCGCCGCGCCAGCCACTGGTTTGGCGGAATCAACTGTGGCCTGGCTGATCCCCACTGGCTTTAGCGGCTGTCTCGGCGCATCGGCCGAATCGGCGGGCCGGAACGCCAGCATCCGCAGCAGCACCATTTCAAAGCCACCACGCGGGTCGGGTGCCAGGGGCAGGTCGCGGCGGCCGATCAAACCCATCTGGTAATAGAACTGCACGTCTTCGGCCGGCAACGCCTGGGCCAGGGCCAACACGCGATCGCGGTCGCCATGGCCGTTGTCGACACCCTCAGGCAGGGCCTGGGCGATGGCGACGCGGTGCAGCACATTGAGGATTTCCGAAAGCACACCGTTCCAGTCAGGGCCTTGTTCCGACAGATGGCGCACGGCTTCGAGCAGCGCCTTGGCGTCGCCTTCGATCAGCGCGTGCAGCACGTCGAAAACCTGGCCGTGGTCGAGGGTGCCGAGCATGGCGCGCACGTCGGCGGCCATGACCTTGCCTTCACCAAAGGCGATGGCCTGGTCGGTGAGGCTCATGGCGTCACGCATCGAGCCATCGGCGGCGCGGCCGAGCAGCCACAATGCGTCGTCTTCGAACGGTACGTTCTCGACACCCAGCACGTGGGTCAAATGCTCCACCACGCGCTCGGGGGTCATGTTTTTCAGGGAGAACTGCAGGCACCGCGACAGAATCGTTGCAGGAAGTTTCTGCGGGTCGGTGGTGGCCAGGATGAATTTGACGTAGGGCGGCGGCTCTTCCAGGGTTTTCAACAGAGCATTGAAGGAGTGGCTGGAGAGCATGTGCACTTCGTCGATCAGGTAAACCTTGAAGCGGCCACGGCTCGGCGCGTACTGCACGTTGTCGAGCAGCTCGCGGGTGTCTTCGACTTTGGTGCGGCTCGCGGCGTCGATTTCGATCAGGTCGACAAAACGTCCTTCGTCGATTTCCTTGCACACCGAACAAGTGCCGCAGGGCGTCGACGTGATCCCGGTTTCACAGTTCAGGCATTTGGCGATGATGCGCGCAATGGTGGTCTTGCCCACCCCCCGCGTACCGGTGAACAGGTACGCGTGGTGCAGCCGTTGGCTGTCCAAGGCATTGATCAGAGCCTTGAGCACATGGGTCTGGCCGACCATTTCGCGGAACGAGCGCGGACGCCATTTACGTGCAAGAACCTGATAACTCATCGAAAACCGTCGCAACTGGGAAACAGAAGCCGGTAATGCTAGCGGAGCAAGGGGGAAATTGCATCCGGCACGCTTGCCTATTCTGACTAAGCCCTTCTGACTGGCCCCAAAAAGGCCTGAACCCGGAGAGCTTAGGCGCACACTCCTGGGCGTTTTATGGATGATGGCCACGGGCAGCCTTGCAGCGCCCCCACCGCTGCGCACCTTGTTGCGGATGAAGATGTCGGGCGAGATCGAGCAAATCATCCAGCTCCACACCGGTGAGACTCCTGACAGGAACTGACAGCACCGCCTTATAGACTCGGCCCCTCACAACACGCGCTTCCAAGGAGCCAACATGCACACCGTCGCCCATTACTTTTTGCTGTACGTCGACAGTCCGGCCACCAGCGCCAACTTCTATAGCCGCCTGTTGGACAAGCCGCCCGTGGAACTCAACCCGACCTTCGCCCTGTTCATGCTCGACAATGGCGTGAAGCTGGGATTGTGGTCACGTCATACCGTGCAGCCGGCGGCGCAGCTCACGGGCGGCGGGGGTGAAGTGGGCCTGTCTCTGGCCGACAAGGCCGCTGTGGACGCGTTGCATGACCAGTGGGTAGCGCGCGGCGCGACGATCATCCAGTCACCGACCACCCTGGATTTCGGCTACACCTTCGTCGCCCAGGACCTCGACGGCCACCGGCTGCGCGCGTTTTGCCTGAGCGACTGAGCGCCAGCGCCCTTCCAGGCTGATGGCGGCCACGCTGGCCAACACGATCACACCGCCCTGCACCACTTGCAGGGTGATGTGTTCACCCAACAGCGTCGCCGCCATCATCATGGCCACGGGCGGGATCAGGTACATCGCCACCGAGGCACGGCTGACCTCGACATGTTTCAACACATAACCCCAGGCCAGGTACGCCAAGGCGCTGGGGAAAATCCCAAGCACCAGCACCGCAAGGTTTTCCGGCAACGGCGCTTGCACCACGGCAGACGACAGGCCCGGCAGGTTCACGCAAAGCATCAGGGTGCCGCCCCAGACCATGTAGCACGCCATCGTCAGCGGGCTGTAGCGGTGGGCGTAGTGCTTCTGGATGGCGAAGTACAGGCTCCACGACACCGCCGCCAACAGCAGCAGCAAGCCGCGCGGGTCGATATTCCCCACCCCGTGATCGCCCCAGATCACCACCAGCACACCGAGCAACCCCAGCAGCACACAGCTCCAGCGCCAGAGGCTGACCCGTTCCTTCAAGCAGAAAAACGCAATCAACACACTGAACAGCGGCGCCGATTGCGCGAGCACGCTGGACGCCCCCGCCGTCACGAATTGCTGTCCGTAATTGAGGCTGGTGTGGTGCAGGAATACCCCGAAAAAACTCAACACCAGCAGCCACGGTAGATCCCACAGGCGTGGCCGACCGATGCCCATCACCAGCGCCACACCGGCCATGAACACCGAAGCGATCAAGAACCGCAACAGCGCCAGCTGACCAGGGCCGTAGCTGTGCAGCCCCATGTGTACGCCAATCGGCGAATAGGCCCAACAAAGGATGACGCTGGCGATGACTAGCGTAAGCTTCAGGGGGGACGGGGTGTTCATCGACGGCATCCGAATATTGAGAAGGAATGCTGTCAGTCTTGGCCCGAGCAACGCGTAGGACAATTAACCGTTTCTGACTTCTGAAATCACTGGAACTGAGCAATGGAACTGGCCCAACTGAAAATGGTGCGAGCCGTGGCGCAAACCGGCAGCGTGGCCCAAGCCGCCGTGCAATTGCACTGCGTGCCGTCCAACATCACCACGCGGATCAAGCAGCTGGAGAGCGAGTTGGGCACGCCACTGTTCATCCGTGCCGGGCGCGGGTTGGCGATCAGTGCGGCGGGTGAGATTTTCCTGGAGTACTGCGAGCGTATCCTGGCCCTGGTGGACGAATCCAAACGCGCCGTGGACGCCAATGCCATTCCTCGTGGCACCCTGCGCATCGGCGCAGTGGAGTCCAGCGCCAGTGGCCGCCTGCCGCCGCTGCTGGCGGAGTATCACCGGCGCTACCCGGATGTCAGCCTGGAACTGGTGACCGGTGCCTGGGGCGAGCTGCTCGATGACCTGCAGCACCATCGCCTGGATGTGGCGCTGGTGGCCGCCGGCAACAAACGCGCAAAGCTCGAACACAGCGTGGTCTACAGCGAACGCCTGGTACTGATCGCCAGCGCCTCCAGCGAGCCGATCCGCAGCGCCGAAGACCTGGCCGGGCGCACCCTCCTGGTGTGGCCACCCGGCTGTCCCTATCGGGCGGCGCTGGAAAACTGGGTCAAGCCCCACGCCTTCAAACCGGCCATCGCCAGCTACGCCAGTTGGGGCACGATCATTGGTTGTGTGAGTGCAGGGATTGGTGTGGCGCTGGCACCGGAAGGCATCCTGGCCCGCTATGAGCAGGCCAACCAGCTGGCGTCGTACCGGTTCGAGGAACTGCAGGCGGTGGAAAACCTGCTGTTCTGGCACAAGGACACGCAGCGGCACCTGGCACGGGATGCGTTTGCCGGATTACTGCGCGAAACATTAGGTTAATGAAGATCCAACATGTGGGGACTGCCCCCACACTTAGATTGTTATCGTTGTCGAGATCAGCTCTGGGGGGCCGCTAACCGCGCGTACTGATCCTGGCTGATCCACCCCGTAAACGAGCGATCATCGGCATTGATGAACTCGACCTGGGCCCAGCCATCCTTGAATGCCAGGACACCGACCACGTCGTTCTTGACGATGTACGGGCGTTTAGCAGGCTTGGCATTTGGGTTTTTCAGCAGGTAAGCCTTGTCGGCGGAGACCTTCACCAAGCCAATCCATTTTTTGCTTGCGGTCTGGGTCAGGTCCAGGCCGGTGGCAATCTCCGGCATCAGCACGTTGAGGCAACCGGGATGCTGGCGGCCTTGCGCCACGGTCAGGGTCACGCCGTCGGAGGAAGGCGCCACGCTGCCGGGATAAGCGTCATCGAGCCAAGTGGTCAGCGCGGCGGGCTTGCCTTGCAGGTAGAAACTGCAGCTGCGGGTCACGCCCTCGCCCATTTCTTCCGAGTAGTAACCTTCCACCTGGTGCTCGGGCGTCACCGCGAGCATCAGCCCTTCGTACTTGCCGGAATGCAATGCAGGCGAGCCGGCGAAGACGGGGGCTACGGCGCACAACGACAACACACCCACTGCTAGATAACGCATCATTTTACTTTTTCCCTTCCAGTTTCTCGTAGGCTTTCTGCATAAGGACGTCATAGTTGCCGTAGTCCTCGCCGTTATAGTTACGTGCCATGCTGGTGAAATCTTTGCTTTTCATGGCCTTCATCAACGCCGGGCTCTTGCTGCAAAAACCAAGGAACGCCTTTAGTTGGTTGCCGGCATTCACTTTTAATGCCGCCGAGAATTCAAACACTGTCTTGTAACCACATGAGGCGTAATTGAAGCCCATGATCTGAAACATGCCCCAGGACGCCGACATCAACGCGGCTTCCTGATCCAGCGCAAAGGCAGTGGCCATGGTTTCCCAGGCCTTGGCCTGGTCCTTGTTATTGGTCTGCCACTGCGGCCCGGCCTTTTTCTTGTAGGGGTAGGACAGCAGCGGGTGCGCCTGGTCGTAGATGTGCTTGGTGTACTTGCGAAACAGGTGCCCTTCAAACGCGATCACCGGCAATTTGGCCGGACCGAACCCCGAACGTCCGCCGGACTCCACGGTGGCGAAGGCCTTGATGATGTTCACCGAAATACCGCCACCCAACTGCGTGGCGGCGTTCTGGAAGTCGGTCTCGCTGAGGGTCATCCCCCCGTCACACGTGGCCTGGAGCATCAATTGGCGGTTGCGTTTCTCGGCCTCGATCATCGCGCGCATGCGGTCCAGGTACACATTGACCGTGGCCTGCACCGCATCTGCCTGGTTATTGCCGAACACATTCAGGAAGGTCGGGATACGCATGCTCGGGAACGCCTTCACCGGTACCTTCACCGCTTCTTCGATGAGGCTGTTGAAGGTTTTACCGGTCGGGTCGATCACACCATCGGGGTGCGCATATTTGAGGTGACGGAACTGATACTGGCTGATGCACTGCACCAACTGACCGTCGCACTTACCGTTTTCAGCCAGTGGGAAGCCCAGTTTGGGAATGATCAGATTGAATAAATACTGAATGCACTGCACATCGGCGGGCAAGTTGCGGGCTTTACCGGGCGCGCCTACCGAAGCACTGATAAGACGGGGCAACCCTTGCAGGCTTTTCATCACAGACATCCTTGTTAGTTAAAGAAGTGATGGCACTTCAATATCAACTCCGCACCCTTGTCACACTCTGAAACAAGTGGCTGGCGGAAACTAACAAGGTGGTTTTAGGTTGTCCAGAGCGACCGCCGAAAGTTGTGAAACAGCCGAATTAATTAAATCAGTAACCGTGGAATTCACGGGTTTTCTGATAGGTGTGGAAATCAATCCACTCGACCACATCGTAAGGCAGGTAAAGCTGCATCCGCGCCCGGGAAATGGCGATGTATACCGCACACAGCCGCTGGTCGAACGCGTAGGCGTCCTTGAATTTCACGTTGGTCAGCAGTTCGGGCGTCAGCAGTACACGGTCGAACTCCATGCCGCCCGCCTCCTCCGCCAGCATCAGCAGGCAGCGTTTGCCAGGGACGCCGCTCAGGCGGTTCAAACGCGTGATATCGGCGACGTTGAAGCCTTTTTCCAGCTCGCTCTCGACCCACAGGAACGACTCGTCGTACTGGCTGGCATCGCGCACCTGTTGCCAATCGTCCATGTCACTGAAGTAAGCATGGGCGCCATTGTCGTTGTGCTCGTTGCTGTAGAACTCCGGCTTGAACAGCGCGATCACGCTGATCATGAAGCGCTGGAGATCCTGCTGCGCTGCACTGTCGAAGAAACCGAACGGGCAGTTGGCCTGCTGCAATTGAATCGCCCATTTCATGGTGTCCCAGTGGGACGCGGTCAATACCGCGCAGCCTTCCGGCGGTACGAAGCCCTGAGGGTAATGCTCAATGCCAACGTCGGCATCCCGCGCGCCTTCGAAGGGCGTCTTGCCCTTCTGCGAGTGCACGCTGATCAACGGGTTGACCAGGCGCTCGACGTTGCGGCCCGAGCGCACGGAGTAATTGATGTCGGTGTGCCGGACTTCGCGCTTGCGCCTGACCATCACACCGCTGGCCAGCTGGTACTCATCGCCGAGGGTGATCAGCACCTGGCGGCCGCGTTCGATGATCTGCAACAACGAAGGTGGAATGTCCTGGGCTTCATCGATCAGCACATGGGTGTACCGGGGCGGCACCTCGCAGCCATCGAGGCTCGCGCGCTTGATCAGCAACAGCGCTGCGAAGGCCGTCTGACCGGCCCATTGCGGGTTAGCGTCCAGATACGTCCACAACCGGCTGGAGTACTCCAGCAACGCCTGGGCATCCACGTTGGACAAGGGTTGCTTGAAATGCGGCAAGTGCCGGGCCGACAGGCTGTGATGATTGGAATGGCAATAGCTGTCGAGCACCTTCAGGCAGATATCGAGCGTCGCCGCGCCATCGTGACCGCGCCAGCCATGGATATTGAGGGTCTGCGACACTTCGTGTTTGCCGGGCAACCGGGCCGGTGAGGCCTGCACGGAGGGTCGTTGCCCCTGTAACAGCGCTTTGGCGAAGGCGGCAAAGGTCGAGCCGGTCTTGCTGTCCCTGGCCAAACCCATGCGTTCACGCAGGGTGGCGAGCTTTGCCCCGGTACGCGCCAGTATCAAGGTCTGGGCGGGCCGCAGGCACTCCATCAAGGCGCCCAGCAGGTGGCTCTTACCGATGCCGGCGTAACCTTGGACATGCAGGTCTTCGTTGAGGTTGGCGCGGAAGGTCCGCACCAGCTTGTCCTGGGCCGGGCTGAGCCAGCGCTCGCGGTGCCGGGGCGTGACCATCTGCTGGCTGAACGGATCGTTGCTGCGCAGATGACGGACCTTGTAGCCAATATCCCATTTGCCGGTGGGCAGCAGGTAATCCCGCGCTGCGACTTCTTCAGGCGAGAGCAGGCGCAGATTGACCGTTTTAAGGGCGTTGAAACCGAAGTACAGCTTGCGGGGATCGAACAACCGCTGGGCTTCGGACAACAACGTCGCGGCGCCCTCTGCCCGGTTGTCCACCGCCCAGTCGAGCAGCTTGGCCAAAATGCGCTCGGCGCCAGCGCAGGTCAGGTCTTTTTCCGCCGCCTGGGCCAGGTTCTGGATGACCAGCACGGCAGCCAGCTCAGGGTCTGTCAGGCTCATCAGCGTCTTGGCGCCGTCCGCCCCGAGCAGGCCTGTGCAGGTTTCATCCGTGACGGGCAGGAAGACAGGACTGGATAAATCAAAATGTTCCGGTTGCATAGTGCCTCGCCGCCAGGGAATCAGGCATTGCCCTGACCGCCCAGTTCAAACCGATACTCCCCCAGGGAGCCTGACATACCGCCGCAATGGGGACCCGCGTCAGCCTTAGCGGCCATCGTATTGACCTGCTGCTGGAGTTCGAAGACCGCCATATCCAGCAACCGGCGCAGGTCCTCGGCACTTTGCGCGGCCACATTCAACTGCAGCGTGTAGGCGCCCGTGAGGGGCGGCGGCACGGCCTCGGCGGGCGGTGCGGGCTCGTGGGCCGCGTCCGCAGACCGGATCATTTCCGCCTGGCTGAGGATTTCCGCGTGCTCGTCGTCCATGAGGTCCAGCACCCTCGACAATTCCAGGGTCTGTTCAGGATGCGATTGAATGCGGTCCTTGATCTCCAGGCGCCGCATCTGCCACTCCCGCAGTTTTTCGCGAGTGAGGTCGTCGACTTTTTCCACGTGTGTTGTCTCCGGATGCCAGGCACTGGAGTATGCCGCCATGGACTGCCCGATGGCAGATGGCTTGAAAGCATTTTTTTGAATTGAATTTGAGGAGATGTTGCAAGGAAGAGCGTTATGGAGGCAACCCCACCAGCCACACCCCGGCACACAATGTTCCCGCTGTGGCTGCTGCCTTCCGGCTCTGACCAGGTTCACGGGTAATCGTTGCGGGGGGACCGATGGGGTCACCATAACGACGCCTGCCTCTCGGCAAGCGGGGCCATTGTACCGATCTCATCGGAAGTTACAACCGTTGGCGGCGGATTAAAAATATTCGATGGTTCAAGCACTTGACTGGTGGATTCACATAATTCTCTGTAGGAGCGAGCTTGCTCGCGAAAAACTTGAGAGCGCCTCGATAAACCAGGAACACTGCGTCATCGTTGACGCTCTTCGCGAGCAAGCTCGCGCCTACAAAAGAACGGCTTCGTCGGCCCTGCCGCCTTCTTCCTGAATGACCAAGTGAATAAAGTGCAGTTTGGCAATCACCGCCGGTGGCAGCACGAAGGGATAGAAGTCCGGTTGGCCCATGCTGCGTGACAGTTCATTGAGCATGCCGGCCAGTTCGATCCAGGCGTTGACGAACGACAGGAAGGCCACGCCGCCGGGGTGTTCGGGGTCGTACAGGGTGGTGAGCGGGAATGGCTGGTAATCCAGGTCCATCTCACGGGCGCTCATGCCAAAGCCAAGGGCGGTGTCGACGGCGTCCATCATGTGCAGGTAGTGCGCCCAGGTTTCGGCCCAGTCTTCCCAGGGGTGCATGGTGGCGTAGGCGCTGACGCAGGTTTGCTGCCAGTCTGGGCGTGGGCCGTTTTGGTAATGCTGGTCGAGGGCGTCAGCGTAACTGGCGCGTTCGTCGCCGAACAGGTGGCGAAACGGTTCAAGCCAGTGGGTATTGGCGATCAGGCGATCCCAGTAGTAGTGGCCGACCTCATGGCGAAAGTGCCCGAGCAACGTTCGGTAGGGTTCGCGCATTTGTACGCGGACTTTCTCGCGGTGGGCGTCGTCGGCCTCCTTGATGTCCAGGGTGATCAGGCCGTTGGCGTGGCCGGTCATGGGCGCGTTGCCTTCCAGGTCGATGCCGACGAAGTCGAAGGCCAGGCCCGTGTCTTCGTCGACGCTTTTGGGAACCACTTGTAAACCCAGACTAATGAGCTGTGCTACCAGGCGGCGCTTGGCGGTTTCGACTTTGCGCCAGCGTTCGTGGTTTTGCGCGATCGACAAGTCAGGAATGGTGCGGTTCAGGCTGCACGCCACGCACAGCGGCGCGGTGCTGTGGGCCGGGATCAGCCAGTTGCAAGCGGCCGGTGTATCGAGGTTGGCGCAGCGGCGGAAGGCACCGGCGTCGAGGTTGCCGTCCTGCAGCCAGGTGCCTTCGACGGGGCCGGGTTGCAGGGAGGCGAGACGACTTTGTTGGGCTTGGTAGCCGAGCAGCGCCTGGCAGGCCAGGCATTGACTGTTGCGAAAGAACAGCGATTGGCCGCAACGGCACTGCCACACTTTGCTGTCGCGGGATGTGCCGGCTACGAACGGTGCAGCGATGCGCGAACTGAGTTGCTCGAAGTAGCGGAACATGGCGATCTCTCCCTGGGTGACTGAGACTAGATCATTTCCCGCTACCGATCGTTCAACATGGCTTCTGTGGGAGCGAGCTTGCTCGCGAAGAACGTCAACGATGACGCAGCGTTCCTGGTTTATCGAGACGCTCTCAAGTTTTTCGCGAGCAAGCTCGCTCCTACAGTGGGATCGGTTCAGACCTTGATGTTGTTCCTGGCGAGGAAGGTGACGAAAGCTTCTTCATCCAGCACCTTCAAGCCCAATTCGCTGGCCTTGGCCAGCTTGGAACCGGCGCCCGGCCCAGCCACCACGCAGTGGGTCTTCGCCGACACGGACCCCGCCACCTTGGCGCCCAGGCTTTCGAGCTTCTCCTTGGCCACGTCGCGGCTCATCAACTCCAGCGAACCGGTGAGTACCCAGGTGTGCCCGGCTTCGGGCAAGCCTTCGACCACCTTCTTCTCGCTGTCCCAATGCATACCGAAGTCTTTGAGCTGCTGCTCGATGGCCAGGGCGCGGTGGGCGTTGTCGGCATTATCGAAGAACTCGCGCACGGCCTTGGCCTGTTTCTCCGGCAGGGCCTGGCGCATGTCCAGCCAGTCGGCCTTGATTACGCCTTCGAGGGTGACGAACTTGTCCGCCAGCTTTTGCGCGGCGCCCGGGCCGACGCTCGGGACGTGCAGCTTGTCGAGCAACCCGCCCAAGGTGGTGCTGGCGGCGAATTCGGCACTCAGGTCACCCTGATCCTGCAATTGCAGGCCGCACTCTTCCGGCGACAGCAGCGCGCCGATCACGTCCTGGTTATGGCTGTCTTCAAAGAAACTGTGGATCTCATGCGCCACTTCCAGGCCCACGTCCGGCAAGTACGTCAGCACTTCGGGCAAGGCCTTCTGCACGCGCTCCAGGGAGGCCAGGGAGCGCGCCAGCACCTTGGCGGTCTCCTCGCCTACATCAGGAATGCCCAGCGCATAGATAAAGCGCGCCAGGGTCGGGGATTTGCTGTTTTCGATGGCGGTGATCAGCTTCTTGCTGGAAATGTCGGCAAAGCCTTCCAGGTCGATGATGTGTTCGTACTTGAGTTTGTAGAGGTCGGCCGGCGAGCCGATGAGGTTTTCATCCACCAGTTGTTCGATGGTTTTGTCGCCCAGGCCGTCAATGTCCATGGCGCGGCGTGAGACGAAATGGATAATCGCCTGCTTGAGCTGCGCGCCACAGGCCAGACGCCCGACGCAACGGTACACCGCGCCCTCGCTGACGGTTTCCTTGCCCTTGCTGCGTTTGACCAGTTGCGTACGCTCCACGTGGGAACCACACACCGGGCAGCTCTGCGGGATCGGCACCGCACGGGCGTTTTCCGGACGACGCTCAAGCACCACCGAGACCACCTGCGGGATCACATCCCCGGCGCGGCGGATGATCACGGTATCGCCGATCATCACGCCCAGGCGCGCCACTTCATCCATGTTGTGCAGGGTCGCGTTGGACACGGTGACACCCGCGACCTTGACCGGCTTGAGGCGTGCCACCGGCGTGACGGCGCCAGTACGACCAACCTGGAATTCCACGTCTAGCAGCTCAGTCAGCTCCTCCATGGCCGGGAATTTATGCGCGATGGCCCAGCGCGGTTCACGGGCGCGGAAGCCCAGTTCTCGCTGGGAAGCGATGCTGTTGACCTTGAACACCACGCCGTCGATCTCATATGGCAGGCTGTTACGCCGCTCGCCGATATCGCGGTAGTACTCCAGGCAATCCTGGATGCCCTTTGCCAGCTTCAACTCACGGCTGATGGGCATGCCCCATTTCTGCAACTGTTGCAGGTTGCCGATATGGGTGTCGCTGATATCAGTGGTCACACCGTAGCAGCAGAATTCCAGCGGACGGCTGGCGGTGATCTTCGAATCCAGCTGACGCAAACTACCGGCAGCGGCGTTGCGCGGGTTGGCGAAGGTCTTGCCGCCGACTTCCAGCTGCGAGGCGTTGAGCCGTTCGAAACCGGCCTTGGACATGAACACTTCACCGCGCACTTCCAGGTTCGCCGGCCAACCGCTGCCGTGCAGCTTCAACGGAATATTGCGCACGGTGCGCACGTTGACGCTGATGTCTTCGCCGGTGGTGCCGTCGCCACGGGTGGCGCCGCGAACCAGTTCGCCGTCCTGATACAGCAGGCTGACCGCCAGGCCATCCAGCTTCGGTTCGCAGCTGTACTCCACCGCCGCGCCACCGCCAAACAGATCGCCGGCCGGCAGGTCGAGGCCTTCGGTGACCCGGCGATCGAATTCCAGCATGGTGGTTTCGTCAAAGGCGTTGCCGAGGCTGAGCATGGGGATCTCATGCTTGACCTGGGTGAACGCCGACAACGCCGCACTGCCGACCCGCTGCGTCGGAGAATCGCGCGTGACCAGGTCCGGATGCTCGGCTTCCAGGGCCTTGAGCTCATGGAACAGACGGTCGTACTCGGCGTCCGGAATGCTCGGCTCGTCGAGGACGTGGTAACGGTAGTTGTGCTGATCCAGTTCAGCGCGCAGTTCGAGGATGCGGGTGTGGGCGGCGGTCATGGGTGTTCTCTCATAAAGCAAAAGAGCAGCCGAAGCTGCTCAATATGTTAGTGCACGGATTCTACAGACAACGCTTAAGATCGAACCTCAGCGTTTCTGTGTCAGGGCGCGACGCTCGAACTCGACGATGCGCTGACGGTAATGCTCGATGGTCTGGGCGGTGAGGACGCTGCGTTGGTCGTCCTTGAGTTCGCCGTTCAGTTCCTGGGACAGCTTGCGGGCTGCGGCCACCATCACGTCGAAAGCCTGTTTCGGGTGACGCGGACCTGGCAGGCCGAGGAAGAAGCTCACCGCCGGGGTGCTGAACAGGTCGATATCGTCCAGATCGAAGGTGCCTGGCTTGACCGCGTTGGCCATGGAGAACAGCACTTCGCCGTTACCCGCCATGCTTTCGTGACGGTGGAAAATATCCATCTCGCCGAAGCGCAGGCCGCTTTCCAGAATATTTTGCAACAAAGCCGGGCCCTTGAAGCCGGCGGCGTCGCGGCAGATCACGCTGATCACCAACACTTCTTCGGCGGCAGGCTGGTCGTTCACGGATTGGCGCGGGGCGTTCTTGCCAGCGTTTTCGTCCGGGAAATCATCGTCGCGGCTGCTGAAGCTCGGGCCGTCATCGACGTCCAGGTCCAAATCAGCCTGACGTGACTCTGCCACCACCGGCGCGGCGCGCTTGCCACGTTTGGAAGACGGCTCGCGCGCTTCTCGCACCGGCGCGCTCATGGACGGCAAGTCGTGCTCGTCCAACTGCGGTTCTTTATGGGTATCCAGCACACGGGGCGGCCCCAGCAGCTCGGCGCTGCCGTCGTCGTCAGGCAAGTTGGACAGGTTGCGGTCCAGACGGAATTTGAGCTTGCCCTTGCCACCGCGCATGCGGCGCCAGCCATCAAAAAGAATACCGGCAATGACAATAATGCCGATGACGATCAGCCACTCGCGCAGACCGATTTCCATGTAATCCCGTGCCTCTAATAAAAAATGCTGAAAAATAAGGGGTTTAGCAACGTGCAAACCGCTTTAAAACGTGGCGCCAACTCTATGTTCTGACTGACGTTTTGCCCACGCATACGAAAATTTGACATTAAACTAGCACGACCAAAGATAACTTTACACCGTCTGTCAAAAAGCCTTGAACAAATATGTCCATTTGCCACTTTCGCCAGACCGGTAAAGCGTCTTACCGCGCGCTATAAAAATTCTGTCCCAACAAGGATCAAGACTCCACCATCGCCATCGCTTCTTCCACATCCACCGCGACCAAACGCGAACAGCCCGGCTCGTGCATCGTTACCCCCATCAATTGGTCAGCCATCTCCATGGCGATCTTGTTGTGGGTGATATAGATGAACTGCACGGTCTGGGACATCTCTTTGACCAACCGCGCATACCGTCCAACGTTAGCGTCATCCAACGGGGCGTCAACTTCGTCGAGCATGCAGAACGGCGCCGGGTTCAACTTGAAGATGGCAAATACCAGAGCCAATGCGGTCAGGGCTTTCTCGCCGCCGGACAACAAATGGATGGTGCTGTTCTTCTTGCCCGGAGGCCGCGCCATGATCGTTACCCCTGTATCGAGTAGATCTTCGCCCGTCAGTTCCAAGTAAGCGCTGCCACCGCCGAAAACTTTTGGGAATAACGCCTGTAAACCGCTATTAATCTGATCAAAGGTATCTTTGAAGCGGTTTCGGGTCTCCTTGTCGATCTTGCGGATCACGTTTTCCAGGGTGTCCAGGGCTTCGACCAAATCAGCGTCCTGGGCATCCAGATAACGTTTACGCTCGGATTGTTGCTGGTATTCGTCGATGGCCGCCAAGTTGATCGCGCCGAGGCGTTGGATACGCGCAGCAATTCGCTCAAGCTCTTCTTCGGCTTCTTTCTCGTTGGCCTGGGCGGTCAGGGTATTGAGCACGCCGTGCAAGTCGTAGCCGTCTTCCAGCAATTGGTCTTGCAGGGTCTTGCGGCGCACGGTCAGGGCTTGCCATTCCATGCGCTGTTGTTCGAGCTGACCGCGGATCAGCTGGGATTGCTGCTCGGCCTGGGTCCGACGTTTTTCGGCGTCGCGTAATTCGCGGTCGGCGTCTTCCAGAGCGATTTGGGCGGTCTTGAGTTCTTCGTCGACGGTCATGCGCTTGTCGAGCAATTCTTCCAGCTTGAGGCGCAACTCCTCCAGCGGCGCTTCGCCCTCTTCCAGGTTGAGGCTCAGTTGCTCGCGCTTTTCAGTGAGGCGTTCGGACTGCATCTCCAGGCGTTCAAGGGCCTGGGCCGTGGACGCGTGCTGGGCCTTGAGCGAACCCAGGCGCACCGCCAACTGGTGGGCATGATCCTTGTGCTGACGGGCTTCCTGGCGCACGCGGTCGAGGCGTTCGCGCAGGCTGTCGCGCTGGGCCAGCAGCAATTCACGCTGCTCGGTGTCGAGCGCCATGCTGTCGAGGGCTTCCTGCAGGTGCAGACGCGCTTCGCCGATCTGTTCGTGTTCCAGGGCGCGCTGCTCGCCCATCTCGGCGACTTCTTCGTCGAGGCGGGTGCGGCGCAAGGTCAATTGCTCGACCTTGGCTTTGCTCGCGGAGAGTTGGGCTTTCAATTCGCCTTGCTGGCGCGCTTCGTCCTGCAACAGGCGGCGCAGGTGTTCGCGGCCGGTCTCTTGCTGACGCTGGGTGGCGCGCAGGGTTTGCAGTTCGGTTTCCAGGCTTTCGAGGGTGGCTTCGCGCTCTTCGCGTTCGGCGATCAGATTGACGATTTCCTGGCCACGGGCCAGGACGCCACTTTCGGCTTCACTGGCGCGGCGTACGCGCAGGAAATGGCGGCCGACCCAGTAGCCGTCGCGGCTGATCAGGCTTTCGCCGGCCGCCAGTTGGCCGCGCTGGGCCAGGGCCTGCTCAAGTGATTCAACCGGTTTGACCTGGCCCAGCCACGGCGACAGATCAATCGCCGCCTCAACCTTATCCAGCAAACTGCCCGGCACCCGCGTGCCATCCGCCGCAGGGCTGAGCAAACGCAAATCGCCCTGGGCAAAACCGGCCAGGTCGAAGCCGCCAAAATCATCCACCAAGACGGCTTGGAGATCGGCACCGAGGACAGTTTCAACCGCCAACTCCCAACCCGCCTCGACCTTCAAGCCTTCCGCCAGGCGCGGGCGCTCGGCCAAATGCTGGTCACGCAGCCATTCAGCGGTGCCGGTGCCGGGGTCCAAGGCGGCTTGCTGCAAGGCTTCCAGGGACGCCAGGCGGCCATTGAGCCGCTGCAAATCACCCTGGGCCTGTTGCTGTGCCTGGGTCGCCTGTTGCAGTTGCTGACGCAATTGCTCCAGGCGCTCCACTTGTTGCTCTTCACTGGCTTCCAGCTCTTCCAGCGTCATTTCGCTTTCAGCCAGCTGCTCGCTCAATTCCATGATCGCCGCGTCTTCCGGGTCGGCGGCAAGCAACACACGCTCTTCCTGCAGACGACGCTGGCGCTCGGCCAGGCGCTCCATACTGGTTTCCAGCTGCTGGATACGCGACTGCTGCACCTCGGCCTGGCGCCGTGGTTCGGCAGACTTCAGGTTGAAGGTGTCCCATTGCTCCTGCCAGCCGTGCATGGTGGTTTCGGATTCTTCCAGCGCGGCAGCGGCTTCTTCGGCGGCGGCGCTGGTGATTTCCTGTTCGGGGGTGAGCATGTCCAGCTCTTCACCGAGGGTCAGCAGCAAGGTGCGGTCGTGGCCCAGGTGCGATTCAGTTTCCAGCCGCGCGCGTTCGGCTTCCTTCAAGTCATCCTGCAACTGACGCAGGCGCTGCTGGCCGTGCTGGATGCTTTGCTCGACGCGGGCGATGTCGCCGCCCACCGAATAGAAGCGGCCCTGCACCAGATTGAAGCGTTCGGACAGGTCATGGTGGCCGTCACGCAAGCGTTCGATGCTGGCGTCGGCGTTGCGCTGCTCGGCCACCAGGGCTTCAAAGCTGATTTCCTGGGTGCCGATGATCGCTTCGCGCTGCCCCACCTGGTCATTCAACGCCTGCCAACGCAAAGCCGACAATTGCGCCTTGAGCTGGCGCTCTTCGCCCTTGTACTCCTGATACTTCTCGGCAGCCTGGGCCTGGCGGTGCAGGCGCTCCAACTGGCGCTCCAGCTCTTCGCGCAGGTCGGTCAGGCGAGCGAGGTTCTCATGGGTGCGGCGGATACGGTTTTCGGTCTCGCGGCGGCGCTCCTTGTACTTGGAGATGCCGGCCGCCTCCTCGATAAAGTTACGCAGGTCTTCGGGCTTGGCTTCGATCAGCTTGGAGATCATGCCCTGCTCGATGATCGAGTAGCTGCGCGGGCCGAGGCCGGTGCCGAGGAAAATATCCGTGATGTCGCGGCGTCGGCACTTGGTGCCGTTGAGGAAGTAGCTGTTCTGGCTGTCGCGGGTCACTTTGCGGCGGATCGAGATTTCCGCGTAGGCCGCGTACTCGCCGATCAAGGTGCCGTCGGAGTTGTCGAACACCAGTTCGATACTGGCCTGGCTCACCGGCTTGCGGCTGGTGGATCCATTGAAGATGACGTCGGTCATCGACTCGCCACGCAGGTTTTTGGCCGAGCTCTCGCCCATCACCCAGCGGACGGCGTCGATGATGTTCGACTTGCCGCAACCGTTGGGCCCGACCACCGCCGCCATGTTACTGGGGAAGTTCACCGTGGTCGGGTCGACGAAGGATTTGAACCCCGCCAGTTTGATGCACTTGAGCCGCACGCTTAGGCGTCCGCCAACGCAGCGATGACCAGCGCGCAACTGCGCTCGCCGTAGGTCGACAGCACTTGACGAATGTGCGGCAGGTCACGGGCCAGTACCGCGGCGAGCAGTTGCTCGAACAGCGCCAGGTACTCGCTCATGGACGCCTTGCGCTGATCCAGCGCCAGGTAATAGGCGCGGTTCATCGCCGGTTGCAGGTTCTCGACGGTTTCCTGCAGGTACGGGTTGTTAGCGAAAGGATAGGCGGCGCGCATTACATTGAAGCTTTCTTCAACGAAGGCGCGGATGTCCTGACGCTCGAAATTGGTGACCAGGCGCTGCTGGATCTGCACGAACGGCGCCATGTCGGCCTGCGTCTGCCAGCCTTGGGCAACCGCATTGCCGAGCAGGATGTACAGCTCGCCCATCAAGGTGCACAGGCTCTGCACCTTGTGCGCAGTGAGCTCTGTGACGTGGGCGCCACGGCGCGGCAGGATCGCGATCAGGTGGCGGCGTTCGAGAATCAGCAAGGCTTCGCGCACGGAGCCACGGCTGACATTGAGCGCCAGCGTGACCTTTTGCTCCTGGATCCGCTCTCCAGGCTTGAGATCGCCGCGAATGATGCGTTCGGCGAGGTGGTGAGCAATTTGCTCGGCGAGACTGTCCGGCGCCTTGAACGTCATGTTTTACCTTCAAAATCTTCTATCGGTACAAGCGCGGCAGTGTAGCGCATTGGCTGGCTGATGGCGCTACGCCCACCTTTCAGAATTTGGCACGGAATAAGCACAGATGAACACCCAGAAGCCCCTAAAAACGCCGGTTCCAGAAGACTGGACCATAATTGAAAGTGTTGCGACCGCATTTTCTTGACCTTCTGGTCAGAAAATCGTTGACCGAAAAGTCAGACATGACTAGATTCGGCGCAAAGCGGTTAACAACAATAATGAGTCTGCGAGGCCTTCCGTGATCCAGTTTTTACTTAACCAGGAACTCCGTAGCGAGCACGCCCTGGACCCCAACCTGACTGTGCTCAACTATTTGCGTGAGCACCTGGGCAAATCCGGTACCAAGGAAGGCTGCGCCAGCGGCGATTGCGGTGCCTGCACTGTGGTGGTGGGCGAGCTGCACACGGATGACACCGGCGCCGAGCAGATTCGTTATCGCAGTCTCAATTCGTGCCTGACCTTTGTGTCGTCGTTGCACGGCAAGCAACTGATCAGCGTCGAAGACCTCAAGCACCAGGGTCAACTGCACAGCGTCCAGAAGGCCATGGTCGAATGCCACGGTTCGCAGTGCGGCTTTTGCACCCCCGGTTTCGTGATGTCGTTGTTCGCCCTGCAAAAGAACAGCGACGCCCCCGACAACCAAAAGGCCCATGAAGCCCTGGCCGGCAACCTGTGCCGCTGCACCGGTTATCGCCCGATTCTCGCCGCCGCCGAACAGGCCTGCTGCAACAAACCCCAGGATCAGTTCGACAGCCGCCAAGCCGAGACCATCGCCCGCCTCAAGGCCATTGCGCCGACGCAAACCGGTGAACTCAACAGCGGCGACAAGCGCTGCCTGGTGCCGCTGACCGTCGCCGACCTCGCCGATCTCTACGACGCCTACCCGCAAGCCCGGCTGCTGGCCGGCGGCACCGACCTGGCGCTGGAAGTCACTCAGTTCCACCGCACGCTGCCGGTGATGATCTACGTCGGCAATATTGAAGAAATGAAGCGTATCGACGACTTCGACGACCGCCTGGAAATCGGCGCTGCCGCCGCCCTCTCCGATTGCTACACCGCGCTGCACCACGCATACCCGGACTTCGGTGAACTGCTGCACCGTTTCGCTTCCCTGCAGATCCGTAACCAGGGCACCCTGGGCGGCAACATCGGCAACGCCTCGCCGATCGGTGACTCGCCGCCGCTGCTGATTGCCCTCGGCGCGCAGATCGTACTGTGCAAGGGCGAAACCCGCCGCACCTTGGCGCTGGAGGATTACTTCATCGACTACCGCGTCACGGCGCGCCAGGACAGCGAGTTCATCGAGAAGATCATCGTTCCCAAGGGCCACGCCTTGTTCCGTGCCTACAAGGTCTCCAAGCGCCTGGACGATGATATTTCCGCCGTCTGCGCCGCGTTCAACCTGAAGATCGATAACGGTGTGATCGGCGAGGCTCGCGTCGCGTTCGGCGGTATGGCCGCCACGCCAAAACGCGCCAAGAACTGCGAGGCGGCGTTGGTCGGCGCCACCTGGAACTGCGCCACCGTGGAAAAGGCCTGCGCCGCCCTCGCCGAGGATTTCACCCCGCTGTCGGACTTCCGCGCCAGCAAGGAATACCGACTGCTCAGCGCCCAGAACCTGCTGCGCAAATACTTCATCGAACTGCAAACGCCGCACATCGAGACTCGGGTGACCGCTTATGTCTAACCATCACGCCGTCGTTAAAACCCAGGCCGAACTCGCCGAGCTGTTCGCACAGGACCTCACCTCTGGCGTGGGCCGCAGCGTCAAGCACGACAGCGCCGCCAAACATGTGTGCGGCGAAGCGCAGTACATCGATGACCGCCTGGAATTCCCCAACCAATTGCACCTGTATGCGCGCATGTCCGACCGTGCCCATGCCCGGATCATCAGCATCGACACCGCGCCCTGCTACGCCTTTGAAGGCGTGCGGATTGTCATCACCCATGAAGACGTGCCGGGCTTGAAGGACATCGGCCCATTGATGCCGGGCGATCCATTGTTGGCGATCGATACGGTGCAGTTCGTCGGCCAGGTCGTGCTGGCGGTAGCCGCCCGCGATCTCGAAACCGCGCGTAAAGCCGCGATGGCCGCCGTGATCGAATACGAAGACCTGGAACCCGTGCTGGACGTGGTCGAGGCGTTTCGCAAGAAGCATTTCGTGCTCGACAGCCACACCCATCAGCGCGGTGATTCGGCAGGCGCACTGGCGACCGCGAAAAACCGCATCCAAGGCACCCTGCATATCGGCGGCCAGGAACACTTCTACCTGGAAACCCAGATTTCTTCGGTAATGCCCACCGAAGACGGCGGCATGATCGTCTATTGCTCCACGCAGAACCCCACCGAAGTGCAGAAACTGGTGGCCGAAGTGCTGGACGTGTCGATGAACAAAATCGTCGTGGACATGCGTCGCATGGGGGGTGGTTTCGGCGGCAAGGAAACCCAGGCCGCAAGCCCGGCGTGCCTGTGCGCGGTGGTCGCGCGCCTCACCGGCCAACCGACCAAGATGCGCCTGCCGCGTGTCGAAGACATGTTGATGACCGGCAAGCGCCACCCCTTCTACATCGAATACGACGTGGGCTTCGACGACACGGGCCGCCTGCACGGAATCAACCTGGAATTGGCGGGCAACTGCGGCTGTTCGCCGGACCTGTCCAACTCGATTGTCGACCGCGCGATGTTCCACTCCGACAACTCGTATTACCTGGGCGATGCCACGGTCAACGGCCATCGCTGCAAGACCAACACGGCGTCCAACACCGCCTATCGCGGTTTCGGCGGCCCGCAAGGCATGGTCGCCATCGAGGAAGTGATGGACGCCATCGCCCGCCATCTGGGCCTCGACCCGCTGGCGGTGCGCAAGATCAATTACTACGGCAAGAACGAGCGCAACGTCACGCACTACTACCAGACCGTCGAGCACAACATGCTCGAAGAGATGACCGCCGAGCTTGAAGCCAGCAGCCAATACGCCGAGCGTCGCGAAGCGATCCGCCTGTACAACGCGCATAGCCCGATCCTGAAAAAAGGCTTGGCGCTGACCCCGGTGAAATTCGGCATTTCGTTTACGGCCAGCTTTCTCAACCAGGCCGGTGCGCTGATCCATATCTACACCGACGGCAGCATCCACCTGAACCACGGCGGCACCGAGATGGGCCAGGGCTTGAACACCAAGGTCGCGCAGGTTGTGGCCGAAGTGTTCCAAGTGGAAATCGACCGCGTTCAAATCACCGCCACCAACACCGACAAGGTACCCAACACCTCGCCGACCGCCGCTTCCAGCGGTGCCGACTTGAACGGCAAGGCTGCGCAGAATGCCGCCGAAACCATCAAGCAGCGCCTGGTGGAGTTCGCCGCACGCAAATACGACGTGAGCGAAGCGGATGTGGCGTTCCACAACGGTCATGTGCGCGTGCGCGATCAGATCCTCACCTTCGAGGCGTTGATCCAGCAGGCGTATTTCGCCCAGGTCTCGCTGTCGAGCACCGGCTTCTACAAGACCCCGAAAATCTACTACGACCGCAGCCAGTCGCGCGGTCGGCCGTTCTACTACTTCGCGTTCGGCGCGGCGTGCTGCGAAGTGATCGTCGACACCCTGACCGGCGAATACAAGATGCTGCGCACCGACATCCTGCACGACGTCGGCGCCTCGCTGAACCCGGCCATCGACATCGGCCAGGTGGAGGGCGGCTTTATCCAGGGCATGGGGTGGCTAACCATGGAAGAACTGGTGTGGAACGACAAAGGCAAGCTGGTGACCAACGGCCCGGCCAGCTACAAGATCCCGGCCGTGGCCGACATGCCGCTGGACCTGCGGGTGAAGCTGGTGGAAAACCGCAAGAACCCGGAAGACACGGTGTTCCATTCCAAGGCCGTGGGCGAACCGCCGTTCATGCTCGGCATCGCGTCGTGGTGCGCGATCAAGGATGCGGTGGCGAGCCTGGGTGACTATCGCCATCAGCCCAAGATCGATGCGCCGGCGACACCGGAGCGGGTGTTGTGGGGGTGTGAGCAGATGCGGCAGTTGAATGCGGCCAGGGCCGTTGAGATTGAAACCGAGATGGCTTCGCTCTAGACCGAGGCGCTGCCATCGCGGGCAAGCCCGGCGCCCACATTTTGATGTGTGAACCCCATCAAATGTGGGAGCTGGCGTGCCTGCGAAGACGGCCGAACTGACAACAGAAAGGTTGAGGTAGACATGAACAACTGGATCAGCGCCCTCGCCGACCTGCAAAACAGGGGCGAACCCTGCGTCCTGGTAACCATCATCGAAGAGCTCGGCTCCACGCCACGCAATGCCGGTTCCAAAATGGTGATCAGCGCCGCGCAGAGTTTCGACACCATCGGTGGCGGGCACTTGGAATACAAGGCAATGCAGATCGCCCGCGACATGCTCGTACGCGGTCAGCAGAACACTCATCTGGAGCGCTTCAGCCTGGGCGCCAGCCTGGGTCAGTGCTGCGGTGGCGTGACCGTGCTGCTCTTCGAACCCATGGGCCAAGTGCAGGCGCAGATCGCGGTATTTGGCGCTGGCCATGTCGGCCGTGCACTGGTGCCGTTGCTGGCCAGCCTGCCGTGCCGGGTGCGCTGGATCGATTCCCGTGACCAGGAGTTTCCGGCACATATACCCCAGGGCGTGCGTAAAATCGTCAGCGAAGAGCCGGTCGACGAAATTGCTGACCTGCCAGTGGGCAGTTACTGCATCGTCATGACCCACAATCATGCGCTGGACTTGGAACTCACCGCCGCCCTGCTCAAACGCAATGACTTTGCCTACTTCGGCCTGATCGGTTCGAAGACCAAACGCGTCAAGTTCGAACACCGCCTGCGAGATCGCGGCTTCGACACCGCGCACTTGCAACGGATGCGCTGCCCCATGGGCCTCACCGAGGTGAAGGGCAAGTTGCCGGTGGAAATCGCCATCTCCATCGCCGGCGAAATCATCGCCACCTATAACGCCAATTTCGGCCAGCACACCGCCAGCGCCGAACCTATTGCCAAACTGCTGCCGGCTTCACGCCGCAGCCAAGCCATTTGAATTGAGATCGCCATGCCTTTAACGCGTAAAGCCTACCGTGCCGCCCTCCTGCACAGCATCGCCGACCCTGCTGAAGTGGGGATCGAAGCCTCCTATGAGTATTTCGAAGACGGCCTGCTGGTGATCGAAAACGGCCAGATCAGCGCTGTCGGCCATGCCAGCGACTTGCTGCCGACCCTGCCTGCCGATATCGACATCACCCACTACCAGGACGCGCTGATCACCCCCGGCCTGATCGACACCCACATCCACCTGCCGCAAACCGGCATGGTCGGCGCCTATGGCGAGCAGTTGCTGGATTGGCTCAACACCTACACCTTCCCGTGCGAAAGCCAGTTCGCCGACAAGGCCCACGCCGAAGAAGTCGCGGATATTTTCATCAAGGAACTGCTGCGCAACGGCACCACCACCGCGCTGGTGTTTGGCAGCGTGCATCCGCAATCGGTGAACGCGTTCTTTGAAGCCGCTGAGAAACTCGATCTGCGCATGATCGCCGGCAAGGTGATGATGGATCGCAACGCGCCGGACTACCTGACCGACACCGCCGAATCCGGCTACCAGGAAAGCAAGGCGCTGATCGAGCGCTGGCACGGCAAGGGCCGCCTGCATTACGCGGTGACGCCGCGCTTTGCGCCGACCAGCACGCCGGAACAACTGGCACTGGCCGGGCAACTGCTGGGCGAATACCCAGACCTGTACATGCAGACGCACATCAGCGAGAACAAGCAGGAAGTGGAATGGGTGAAGGAACTGTTCCCGGAGCGCAACGGTTACCTGGATGTGTACGACCACTACAAATTGCTCGGCGAACGCTCGGTGTTTGCCCATGGCGTGCACCTGTGCGATGACGAGTGCGCGCGGTTGGCGGAGACCGGCTCGGCGGTCGCATTCTGCCCGACCTCGAACTTCTTCCTCGGCAGCGGCTTGTTCAACCTGCCGATGGCCGAGAAGCACAAACTGAATGTGGGCCTGGGCACCGACGTGGGCGGCGGCACCAGCTTCTCGCTGCTGCAGACCCTGAACGAAGCCTACAAGGTCATGCAACTGCAGGGTGCGCGCTTGAGCCCGTTCAAGTCGCTGTACCTGGCCACCCTGGGCGGTGCGCGGGCGCTGCGGTTGGAAGACAAGATCGGCACGCTGCAACCGGGCACTGATGCGGACTTCCTGGTGCTGGATTACAACGCGACACCGCTGCTGAGCTATCGCTTGAAGCAGGCGAAGACCATTGCCGAGACGTTGTTCGTGCTGATGACGCTGGGGGATGATCGGACGGTGTTGCAGACCTATGCGGCCGGCCAGTTGGTGCATCAGCGCTGATCTGAAGCACGCCGGAACCAAATGTGGGAGCGGGCTTGCTCGCGAATGCGCTGGATCAGTCAATACATCGGGTGACTGACACTCAGCATTCGCGAGCAAGCCCGCTCCCACATTTTTAGTCCCAGGTGAACCAGGGTAACTACAGTTTTACCGAGGAGCGCCCTGGCTTCTTGGTCTGCAACAGGTGCGAGAACACCGCATGCAGATCATCCGACGCGCTCTCTTCGTCAAGGTTGAGCTTGCTGTCGATATGATCCATGTGATGCATCATCAAGTTCACCGCCAACGCCGCGTCCCGCGCTTCGATCGCGTCGATCAACTGGGTGTGCTCATCGTAGGAACAGTGAGAGCGGTTGCCGCTTTCGTACTGGGCGATAATCAATGAAGTCTGGGACACCAGGCTACGCTGGAAACTGATCAGCGGCGCGTTCTTCGCCGCTTCGGCCAGCTTGAGGTGGAATTCACCGGAGAGGCGGATACCCGCGCCGCGATCGCCACGGGAAAAGCTGTCGCGCTCGTCGTTGACCATCTGACGCAACTCGGCCAATTGGTCGGCCGTGGCGTGCTGGACTGCCAACTCGGTAATTGCCCGCTCCACCAGACGCCGCGCGAGAAATACCTGGCGTGCTTCCTCGACGCTCGGGCTGGCCACGACCGCGCCGCGATTGGGCCGCAGCAGCACCACACCTTCATGGGCCAGGCGCGACAGGGCGCGGCGGATGATGGTGCGGCTGACGCCGAAGATTTCGCCCAGTGCCTCTTCACTCAATTTGGTACCGGGTGCCAGGCGTTGTTCGAGGATCGCTTCGAAGATATGCGCGTAGACGATATCGTCCTGGGTTCCGCTGCGACCGGCCTTGCCGGCTCGCGGTTGTTTCTTGAGAGGTTGCAACTGTTCGTTCATGGGCACTCGGGTTTGGAGAACGGCGGCGAATTAACGGTAATACGGCAACAGCGGGTCGCTGGCAAGTATCACCTAAAAACAGGGCACATTGTACACAACCCAGTGCGCCAACACACTGTACGGCTGTTTGCGCCGTCGGCTGTATTGCAATGAGTCGTTACGTTTGAGTTTAGGCTTGAATCCGCGCCGTCACCGGCTAAAACCCAGGTAAAAGGAACACCTCTTCATGAACGACGCCACCCAAGCGCCTTTGCGCCCGCTGGCCGACACGTCTGCGTCGGCCGTTGTCGCTGGCTTCATCGCCATGATGACCGGCTACACCAGCTCCCTGGTCCTGATGTTCCAGGCCGGGCAAGCCGCCGGTTTGACCACGGCGCAGATTTCGTCATGGATCTGGGCGATTTCCATCGGCATGGCAGTGTGCAGCATCGGCCTGTCGCTACGCTATCGCACCCCTATCACCATTGCCTGGTCGACACCGGGTGCCGCGCTGCTGATCACCAGCCTGGGCGGTGTGAGTTATGGCGAGGCCATCGGTGCCTATATCACCTGCGCCGTGCTGGTGACGATTTGCGGGATGACCGGCAGCTTTGAAAAATTGGTCAAGCGCATCCCGGCATCGTTGGCGGCCGCCTTGCTGGCAGGGATTCTGTTCAAAATCGGCAGCGAGATCTTCGTCGCCGCGCAGCATCGCACCGGGCTGGTGCTGGGGATGTTCTTCACGTATCTGGTGATCAAGCGCCTGTCGCCCCGTTATGCGGTGCTGGCCGCGCTGCTGATCGGCACCGCATTGTCGGGGTTGATGGAGCTGCTGGACTTCAGCGGTTTTCACCTGGAAGTCGCAACGCCCGTGTGGACAACGCCGCACTTCTCGTTGGCGGCGACCATCAGCATCGGCATTCCGCTGTTCGTGGTCGCGATGACCTCGCAGAACATGCCCGGCGTCGCCGTGCTCAGGGCCGACGGTTACAACGTGCCCGCCTCCCCCTTGATCACCGCCACCGGCCTGGCGTCCCTGGTGCTGGCGCCGTTCGGCTCCCACGGCATCAACCTGGCAGCGATCAGTGCGGCCATCTGCACCGGGCCGCATGCCCATGAAGACCGTAACAAGCGCTACACAGCAGCGGTGTGGTGTGGGGTGTTCTACGGGATTGCCGGGGTGTTCGGCGCGACCTTGGCGGCGTTGTTCGCAGCCTTGCCCAAGGAGCTGGTGCTGTCGATTGCGGCCCTGGCGTTGTTTGGCTCGATCATCAATGGGCTGAGCATCGCCATGAATGAGCCGAAGGAACGGGAAGCGGCGCTGATCACCTTTATGGTCACGGCGTCTGGCTTGACACTGTTTTCCATCGGGTCGGCGTTCTGGGGGATTGTGGCGGGGGTGTTGACGCTGCTGATTCTGAATTGGCGCAAGGCATAAAAAAACGGCGACCCTCAGGTCGCCGTTTTATTTAGTATCACTTAGCCACGTTGATCGGCTTTTCCGGATACCACACGTCCAGCAGCGGGCTGACTTCAGCCTTGGTCAGCTCGGAACGGGTTTTCAGCCAGGCTTCAACAGCAGCACGTTGCTCTTCGGAGACCGAGCCACGCTTCTGCAGGCAGACCAGACCGTAGTCATCACCGCCAACATAGCCCAGGCCGTTGGCTTCCATGGCTTCTTTGATGAATGCTTCGAGGAAAGCGTCGATAGCTTCTTCACTCAGGCCTTCTTTGAAGTCCAGGTTCAGTTCGAAACCCAGCTCTTGAAATTCATCAACGCACAGTTTTTTGCGCAGACGCTGGGAACGGTTAGTCGCCATTGGAACAATCCTCATAAGTAATAACGGGCGGCACTTTAGCAGTTTAAGGCGACGATTGCCCGACTCTCTGGGACAGGCGGCACAATGCCTGTAAAAAAAACGCCGAATACCCGCTATGGTTCAGCTACAAGTGACTCTACCTTGGGGCATAATGCCGACACTTTCATGACCATTGAGGGATTTTTCTTATTTCCCCCTCAACTTTTTCACCCTCCTCAGCAGTAGGGTTTTACTTCTTATGATCAAATCGTTGCGTTCAATCTTTTTTGCCGGCCTTATTCTGCCAGTGGCCTTTTCCGTCTCCGCTGCCCCCGTCAACACCACCCTGCCGCCGAGTGTTCAACAGGCGCTGACCAAAGCCAAAATGCAAAACACAGCGCTGTCCCTGGTGATGATCCCCCTGAACGGTCCGGGTACGCCTACCGTCTTCAATGCCGACGTCTCGGTGAATCCCGCCTCTACCATGAAGCTGGTCACCACCTACGCGGCCCTGGAAATGCTCGGCCCCAACCACCAATGGAAAACCGAGTTCTATACCGACGGCACCCTCAGCGGTGGCGTGCTGCACGGCAACCTGTACCTCAAGGGCGGCGGCGACCCCAAGCTGAACATGGAAAAACTCTGGCTGCTGATGCGCGACCTGCGCGCCAACGGCGTGCAGCAAGTTACCGGCGACCTGGTGCTGGACCGCAGTTTCTTCAACCAGCCGCTGTTGCCGGAATTCAATGACGACGGCAACGATGAGAACAAACCGTTCCTGGTCAAGCCGGACGCGCTGCTGGTCAACCTCAAAGCCCTGCGTTTTGTGACCCGCAATGATTCCGGCCGGGTGCTGGTGTCGGTCGAGCCGCCGATTGCCAGCATCCGCATCGACAACCAGGTCAAGGTCTCCAACGCCAAGCAGTGCACCGGCGACGTGCGCTACAACCCGGTCACCGCCGCCGATGGCAGCGTGACGGTCACGGTCAGCGGCCAATTGGCCGATGGCTGCAGTTCGCAGACCTACTTGTCGCTGCTGGACCACGCCACCTACACCGCTGGCGCCGTGCGCGCGATCTGGAAGGAATTGGGCGGCACCATCCAGGGCCGGGATATCCAGGCGCCAGTGCCCAAGGATGCCAAGGTGCTGGCCCGGGCGTTCTCGCCGGACCTGGCTGAAATCATCCGCGACATCAATAAATACAGTAACAACACCATGGCCCAGCAGTTGTTCCTGAGCCTGGGTGCGCAGTTCCGCAACGATGCCGATGGCGACGATGCCAAGGCTGCACAACGCGTCGTGCGCCAGTGGCTGGCGAAGAAAGGCATCACCGCGCCGCACCTGGTGATGGAGAACGGTTCCGGCCTGTCCCGTGCCGAACGCGTCAGCGCCCGCGAAATGGCGACCATGCTGCAAGCCGCGTGGAAAAGCCCTTACGCCGCGGAATACATCAGCTCGATGCCGATCACCGGCACCGACGGCACCATGCGCAAACGCCTGAAAACCACCGCCATGCGCGGCGAAGCCCACGTCAAAACAGGTACGTTGAACACCGTACGTGCCATCGCCGGGTTCAGCCGTGACAACAATGGCAATACCTGGGCCGTGGTGGCGATCCTCAACGATCCAAAGCCATGGGGCGCTTCGTCGGTGCTGGATCAGGTGCTGCTGGATTTGTATCGCCAGCCTAAGGCAGTGGCGGCCGCTCCC
>NZ_JBZXDZ010000003.1:0-227087 GCF_058725305.1 Pseudomonas sp. DW-iso3 | reverse complement strand
CCGCTCCCACATTGGCCTGCGGCGGTCTCAAGCACGCAAGCGCTCGGCTTCCACCCGGTCCCTGCCCGCCAGCTTGGCGACGTACACGGCCGAGTCGGCGCGCAACAGCAGCCCGTCGATGCCTTCATCGACCCGCCAACTGGCCACGCCAAAGCTGGCAGTGACGATACCGACTGGGTCCATCGGCGCACTGCGCAGCGACGCCCATAATTCCATGGCCAGGCTGTAGGCCTGTTCGCCATCGGTGTGCGGGCACAGCACCATGAATTCCTCGCCGCCCAGGCGACAGAACACGTCGGTGCGGCGCAGGCGCTGGCTGATGCGCCTGCACAGTTCCTGCAATACGCCATCGCCGACGGCGTGCCCGTGCTGGTCGTTGATGCGTTTGAAGTGATCGATATCAAGCATGATCACCGACAAGTTTCCCGAAGTGCGGTTGAGCCTCACCATCTCCGCCTTGAGACGATCCTGGAAGTAGCGTCGGTTATGGATTCCGGTCAGGGAGTCGGTGATGGAGAGCGCACGCAGTTCTTCTTCCACCCGCTTGAGATCGGAAATATCCGACACGTACCCATGCCACAACGTACCGCCTGTAGGTAACTCTTCCGGGGTCGCTTCACCCCGAATCCAACGCAGGCCCCGCTGCGGCAACACCACGCGGTATTCCTCGCGCCAATGGCTCAACTGCAACGCTGACAAGCGGATCGAAGCACGCACCCGCTCCGCATCCAACGGATGGATACGCTCGAAGACCCGCTTCGCATCCTGCTGCAATATATTGGGTTCGATTTCATAGATGTCGCGCATGCCGTCGCTGGCATAGATGAATTTCCAGTTGTCCTGGGGTTCCAGGGTGAACTGGAAGATCCCTCCGGGCACATGGGCGCTGAGTTTTTTGAGCAGGCGGTCGCGGGCCGCCAATGCCTCGTAGGCACGTTTCTGTTCGGTGATGTCCAGGTAAATTGCCAGGTGGCCGATCCATAAACCATGGTCGTCCAGCAACACCGTGGCCAGCATGTTGACGGTCAACTGGCTGCCATCCTCGCGGATCAGGGTCCACTCGTGGGCTTCATGCAGGTTGTCAGGGCTTTCCACCAGCATGGCTTGGCTCGCCGGGATGCGCTTGCCCAACGCCATACTCAGGCTCGCCGAGCGCGCTTCCAGCTCCGCCGCCACGTGCAGGCTTTCCAGGGTGTGCGTGCCCACCACTTGCTCGGCCTTGAAGCCCAGCATCTGCTCGGCACCGGCGTTGAAGGTATTGATGACGCCGCGCAGGTCGGTGGCAATGATCGCCACCTGGGTCGCGGCATTCAGCACGCTGCGCAATTGGCCATGGGCGCCGCGCAACTCCTGCTCGCGCAGGCGCAACTGGGCAGTGCGCTGCTCCACCAGCTTCAATGCGCGCTGACGCTGGCTCACCAGCACATAGAGCAAAGCACTGAGGAGCAGGCTGAGCAGGCCGCCCATGAACAGGATCGTGTTCAGCGAGGAGTGGTTGGCATGGTCGAATACCTGGCTCGGGCGCAGATTCAGGGCATACACGTGGTCACCCAGCGTCAGACGACGTGCGCCGACAAGGTCGCTGTCGCCCACCACATTGCTGGACTCGAAGAGCACGCGCTTCTGCAGGTCGGACGTGTCGATGATCTGCATCACCAGGTTGTCCCGGTCGGGCTTGGGCAAACCGTCTGCCACCAGCTGGCGCATGCTGATCACGGCCATCACATAACCAAAGGGCTCGTGCTGGGACTGATCAGAAGTGCCCAGGTGGCTGACCGGCGCCACCAGTAAAACCCCAGTGGCATAGACCGGCTCCACCCCCACCAATTGCATGGGCTGGGACACCGCCAGCCTGCCGGTCTTTTGTGCACGCTCAAGGGTTGAACGCCGCAGGGGCTGGGCCAGAAGATCAAAGCCGAAGGGCGCGCCCAACAAGCTTTGAGTCTGGCTGTACAACACCGGTACGTATTCGTCGCGCTCGGGCGCTGGGGCCAGCTCACCGGCCGAATTCAACTCACGGATGACAAAGGGTGTGCCGAGCTGGCTGGATACGTCTTGCTCGAACTGGCTGCGCTGTTCGCGATACACCCGTGGCGCCCAGGAGTAAGCGCGGGCACGCAGCAACAGGGGCTGGGCAAACCCGTCGAATTCTTCGCGGGACACAGTGTCGGAGTTGACGAAGAAGCGCCGCAGGCTGTTCAGCCGTTGCTCCTGGTCTTCGAAACGCTCCTGCAGGCGGGTGTAGCGCTCATTGACCAGCAACTGAAAGCGCTGGCGCACCTGCTGCTGATAGAGGTCGGAAGCTGCCCAGGCGACAATCGCCGTCAAGGTAAACCCTGCCAGTAACACCACTATTGCCACCAGCCAAGCCGACGCCTGCTCACTGATAAAGCCTAGGATTTTCGGGCGGACGGCTTGCAACGGCATAGGCAACACTCACAACGCCAGCGTGCGGGGGTGTCACTTTGGCTGGACCTTAAGTTATAGCCATCAGCCCCGTATTTGACCAGCCAAAAGAACTGTAGGAGCGAGCTTGCTCGCGAATAACTTGAAGACGCCGCGTTTATTCATGAAAACGCGTCGACAGTGAGTTTTTCGCGAGCAAGCTCGCTCCTACAGGGGGCGATCAGCGTGCGGTGATTTTCCATGCCCGATGGATCTTCGCATTGCGCGCAAAATCCGGGTCGATGGTCTTGTCGCTGATTTCCTCGACCGCATAACGTTCGCTGAGGTTGTCCTCCAGCGCGAACTTGCGGAAGTTGTTCGAGAAATACAGCACGCCGCCCGGTGCCAGGCGGGCCATGGCCAGGTCGAGCAACTGCACGTGGTCTCGTTGCACGTCGAAGATGCCTTCCATGCGCTTGGAGTTGGAGAAGGTCGGCGGGTCGATGAAGATCAGGTCGAACTCATCGCGGCTGGCCTCCAGCCACGCCATCACGTCACCCTGCTCCAGGCGGTTCTTGTCGGAGAAACCGTTGAGAGAGAAGTTGCGACGCGCCCAGTCCAGGTAGGTCTTGGACAGGTCGACACTGGTGGTGCTGCGTGCACCGCCCTTGGCCGCGTGCACACTGGCGGTCGCGGTGTAGCAGTACAGGTTGAGGAAACGCTTGCCGGCCGCTTCTTTCTGGATGCGCAGGCGCATCGGACGGTGGTCGAGGAACAGGCCGGTGTCCAGGTAGTCGGTGAGGTTGACCAGCAACTTCACGCCGCCTTCGCTGACTTCAGTGAACTTGCCCTGCGCACTCTGACGCTCGTACTGCTTGGTACCGCTCTGACGCTCGCGACGCTTGACCACCACGCGGCTCTTGTCGATGTTCAGCGCTTGGGGAATCGCCGCCAAGGCATCGAACATGCGCGCGGAGGCTTTTTCCGGATCGATGGATTTCGGCGCCGCGTATTCCTGCACGTGCACCCAATCGTGGTACAGGTCGATCGCCATGGAGTATTCCGGCATGTCGGCGTCGTACACACGGTAGCAATCCACACCTTCGCGCTTGGCCCACTTGCCTAGCAGCTTCAGATTTTTTTGCAGCCGGTTGGCAAACATCTGCCCGCCCTCGCTCAGGCGCGCCTGCTCGACGACAGGGGCCGGTGCGGGTTTGATCGGGTTGCCGTTCTTGTTGTACTGGCGCTCCTGCGGCTCAGCCGGGGCTTGATCGTAAGCGGCTTGCTCACGCTCAGCCTGGCGCTGCTCCGGGGTGCGACGCTCGCCGGTGACGAATTGGTCCGGATTGACCTTGATCAGCAGCAGCTTGCACGGCAACGCGCCGTTCCAGAACGAATACTGTTTGTGGCTGCGAATGCCCATGCGCTTGCCCAGGTCCGGCGCGCCAGTGAACACCGCCGCCTCCCAGCCCATGCACGCCTGGCGCAGACGCTCGCCGAGGTTCTGGTAGAGGTACAACAGGCTGGCTTCGTCACCCAGACGCTCGCCATAAGGCGGGTTACAGATGACCAGGCCTTTCTGGTTCTGGTCCGGGCGTGGCTCGAAGGTGCCGACTTCGCCCTGGTACACCTTGATCCAATGGCTTAAGCCTGCGCGCTCGATGTTGTTGCGCGCAGGTTGGATCAGCCGTGGGTCGGCTTCGTAGCCACGGATCCACAGCGGCGGCTTGTTCATGCCGACGGCGGCGCGTTCAGCCGCTTCCGCGTGCAGTTTCTTCCACAGCGCCGGGACGTGCCCAAGCCAGGTGGTGAAGCCCCACAGTTCACGATTCAGGTTGGGCGCCATGTCGGCGGCGATCATTGCGCCTTCCACCAGGAAGGTGCCCACGCCGCACATCGGGTCGCTCAGCGCGCCGCCTTCAGCAGCAATGCGCGGCCAGCCGGCACGGATCAGGATCGCGGCCGCCAGGTTTTCCTTCAACGGTGCAGCACCCTGCTGCAAACGATAACCACGCTGGTGCAGGCTGTGGCCGGACAGGTCGAGGGACAGGATCGCTTCGCCACGGTCCAGGCGCAGGTGGATGCGCAGGTCCGGGTTGATCTTGTCGATGGACGGGCGTTCGCCGGTCGGCGTACGCAGCTTGTCGACGATCGCATCCTTGACCTTCAGCGCGCCGAAGTGGGTGTTGTCGATGCCCGAGCCGTGGCCGCTGAATTCAACCGCCAGGGTACCGTCCGGCACCATATGGTCGGCCCACTCGATGTCCAGGACGCCGTGGTAGAGGTCTTCGGCGTCCTTCATCGGGAAGCGCTTGAGTACCAGCAGCACGCGGTTGGCAAGGCGCGACCAGAGGCACAGGCGGTAGGCGGTTTCCATGTCGGCCATGCCGCGCACGGCCGAGGTGTGCTCACGGGCTTCCTCAAGGCCAAGCCCGACGGCTTCCTCGATCAGCAGGCCTTCGAGGCCCTTGGGGCAGGTGAGGAAGAGTTCAAAACGGTCCGACATGGGGCATTCCAGGCTTTTCAGCAATAAATGAACGGGCGACGCATCGCCGGCTCGGTTTTCAATCAAGCACTTTTCTTGAAGAGTGCTCGCGTGGCACGAATGTGCCGTCCCACCCCTTTCCAACAGGCGCTTGGGCCTTTATTGACGGGGCAGATAAACAATTAGCCGTAACAAAAAGAAATATTCCGACCCTTCGTCGAATAATAACCGACTGCAACGGGCGGGTATTCTCACTAAAGGATTAAACCCATCCTCTATGCAGGGTGCATCATAGCTGGCTTTGCCCAACAAATGGGGCGAAAAGCCATCCCAGCTTATGGCTATAGCATCGTTATCGTTACGTGCTTATGACAAAACGATCATTGAATCCATGTGACCTATTGGTTAGAACTCAACACAGGTTGGCGCCGTAACGACGCCGACACTCAGGCTCGCCACGCCGGCAGCGAGCCCACCAACGGCAGAAAAACTCTGCCCGGCCTCAGACGAGGCCGAAGGATATCAAGACAGTCAACAAGTGAGGGAAACACCCTATGAGAAGACTTAAGCGTGATCCGTTGGAAAGAGCATTTTTACGCGGATATCAATATGGCGTTCATGGCAAATCCCGTGAGCTTTGCCCATTTACTCTACCGTCGGTACGCCAAGCCTGGATCAACGGCTGGCGAGAAGGACGCGGCGACAACTGGGACGGTATGACTGGCACTGCGGGCATCCACAGACTCAACGAACTTCACGCCGTCGGCTAATCAAGGGCAATTAATTCCGACATCACCATTTCTGAATATGTAACGACTTACCATGCACGCCCCATCCGGGCGGCGGGCTTCGGCCCAGGGGGCTCCTTAATGGAGCCCTTTTTATTGGCTGGAGAATAATCTGTGTGGGAGCGGGCTCACGAAAGCGGTAGGTCAGCCAGCCTATCTGTTACTGAATCACCGCTTTCGCGAACACGACCACTCCGACATGAGAAGCATCAGCGCAGGGCGGCAATCGCATCCACCGACTGGCGGATCAGGGCCGGCCCTTTGTAAATGAAACCGGAGTACAACTGCACCAGGCTGGCACCCGCGGCGATCTTCTCGGCCGCGTGCCTACCTTCGGTGATGCCACCGGCGGCGATGATCGGCAAGCGTCCAGCCAGTTCGGCGGCCAGCACCTTGACGATATGAGTGCTTTGCTCGCGCACCGGAGCACCCGACAGACCGCCCGCCTCGTCACCATGGGCCAGGCCTTCGACACCTACGCGGCTGAGGGTAGTGTTGGTCGCAATCACCGCGTCCATGCCCGAATCCACCAGGGCCTGGGCGACCAATACGGTTTCTTCGTCGCTCATGTCCGGGGCAATCTTGATGGCCAGCGGCACGCGCTTGCCATGGCGCACGGCCAGGTCTTCCTGGCGCTGACGCAGGGCTTCGAGCAGTTGCTTGAGCGAGTCCCCGAACTGCAGGCTGCGCAGGCCCGGGGTGTTGGGCGAGCTGACGTTGACCGTGACGTAGCTGGCGTGGGCGTAGACTTTGTCCAGGCAGATCAGGTAATCGTCGACGGCACGCTCGACCGGCGTATCGAAGTTCTTGCCGATATTGATACCGAGGATGCCCTTGTACTTCGCCGCCTGAACCCGCGACAGCAGATGATCAACGCCCAGGTTGTTGAAGCCCATGCGGTTGATGATCGCCTCGGCTTCCGGCAGGCGGAAAATGCGCGGCTTGGGGTTGCCCGGCTGCGGTCGCGGGGTCACGGTGCCGATTTCGACGAAACCGAAACCCAGCTGTGCAAAGCCATCGATGGCCGCGCCGTTTTTATCCAGGCCAGCCGCCAACCCGACCGGGTTGGGGAAATCGAGCCCCATCACCGAGACCGGCATTTTCGCCGGTGCCTTGCATACCAGGCCATTGAGCCCCAGGCGTCCACCGGCACCGATCAGGTCCAGGGACAGATCGTGGGAAGTTTCCGGGGAGAGTTTGAACAACAGCTGGCGGGCCAGGGTATACATGGGTGGGCTAGACTCGAAGGCGGCGAAAGGTGGCGGCGATTATAGCCGGGGTGACAGGGCACGCGCGAGGCGTGAACCTCAATGTCAGTAACGGTGCGCGACCAACTGCTCGTAATACGCCCAGATTTTCTGTGCATATTGCAGGCGCAGCGCCTCACGCTCGGGCCCGCCGCCTGTTCCCACGTTATAGGAACCCACAGCTGTCCAGTTGTAACCAAAACGCTGAATGAACTCGGCCAGGATCGAAGCCCCCACCTCAACCGACAAGCATGGCTCATTGATCAAGCGGTCCTCGGTAATACCTTGCTTGAGCAGACGTGGCAGATGAATGCTGTTGATCTGCATCAGCCCGATGTCCCGGGTGCCATTACGGTTGGCATGATTCATCGCTTGCGCACGATTACCCGACTCCACGACGGCGATTGCTTGCAGCAACTCCGGCTCGATTTGGTAGTGGCTGGCGGCCTCCTCCCAGCAGTAGGCCAACGCCTGATTACTGACCATCACAGCGCCCAGCAACAAGCCCTTCCTCCAGAACCTAGCCACGTTTCAACACACCCTGGCTGACGTGGCCGCAGGCCGAACACACTTGTTCCGCACAACCCGACACTGTGCTCACCGGACAGATAAAGCGATACCCCCGGCCGTAGATCGTCTTGATAAACCCCTTGTCGGCACCGAGGTACTTGCGCAGCGAATAAATGCAGCGCGTCAACGACTCCTCGGCAACCTCCCCCTGCGGCCAGCCCAGTTCCAGCAAGCGATCCTTGGTCATCAAGGCACCACCAGACACCAACAATAGCCGCAACACCTGCCATTCCTTAGGGGGTAACTGCACATCCGACCCTTCACCCGTCAGGCGACCGTGGTCATGCAGCTTCCAACGCGCAAAAACCAGGGTAATCGTCGCCCCTCCATCATCCTTGACAGCCATTGCTACCCCGACCTCCGACTAATGACATTGACGTCCTCATTCCAATCACTGGCCCATGTGCCCATGTCACCACTGTAAAAACCTGCCTCATGGCTCGCCCTAGGAAAAAACCCATACATCAGGCGGCGTTTGAAAAAGCACTGTAGGAGGTTTCGCTACCCTGCTCCTCCAGGCAGCCACGTCTGATACACCTCATGCAGTTCAACCCCTAGCCGGTCCTCTAACTGCACCAACTCGCCCAACGCCAGTAATTGCCCATTCACCCGAACCTCCACGCAGTGGATGATCTCTGGCATCAACGGCAACACCTTTCCGGGCGCAAAGGCTGCCAGGCGCCTGCGGCTGATCAGTTGTTCCTGTAGAAGAATTTCCAGATGCATGGGTTAACACCTTGTTTACGGTGAGACATCGCGCTGCGGCCTTACAAACGCACGCTGGACACGCTCATATTGCGCCGCAGTCATGGGCGGTGGTCCTCCCGCCTCTTCCAGCCCCTTCGACTCACTACCCACCGCCGTGGCCTGGATCACAAACAGGCGCGCCTGGGCCGGACGACCAGCCCCCCGCCCTTCTGATTCCCGTTGAAACGCCCCCAGCCACAGGCGCCTGGCCTGAGGCACTCGGACCACGCTGTTGATGCCGACTTGCCTCACCGCCGCGTTTTTCTCACGCTGGCTCGCCTCACTCATCAGGCGCCCTTCTTCCACCTCAAGACGCATCTCGATCTGGTTAGCCTCGACAAAACGCGGCAGTACGCTGACCTGGGTGCCATAACGCAGCGGTTTCCAGTCAGCGCGATCATCTCCGCGGGGTGGCAGGTAAAACGTATGGTTGTCCTGGAACACCGCCGGCACATTCTCCTGAGTGAGGATCACCGGCAGGGTCGTTACCTTCGCTCGTCGACGGCTCTCCAATGCACCGACCTTTGCCATAAGGTGGCTATCGTCCAAAGGAGCCAGGACTCGCGTGGTCGATGCCTTCGTTTCTTCGTCCCAGGCCAGGCCCAGCTTCTTCAATTCTTCGCGCTCAACATCCACCAGCCACAGCGAGACCTCGATCGCTCGCTTGGGGATGTCGAGTTCCGCCACCAGTTTCTGGATGAAGTTCACCTGGGCCGGCTTGCCCTTGATCAACAGACTGTTGCTATCCGGGTAAGCGATCACGCCGAGGCTCTTGTCCGAGAGCAACCCCTTGTGTTCGCCGGCCAGGAAGGTTTCGATCATCGACGCCATCCCCGGCACGGTGACCGGGTTAGCGCGCGTACCGTACTGCCGGTCTGCCACATCGGTATTGAGCACCTGGACGACGGCAAAGGACTGAGCGCCTACCCGCAACTCCGCTCTTTGCCGGTCCATCAACTGGGCCAGACGCAGCACCTGATCGATGTAATTCGGTGGACCGGACACATAGAACGTGCGCGCTCCGCTTTCCCGCAAGGGATAGCGTGACTCATCGAGGCCCGAGCGGCGCATGAGGCTACGCAGCCTGTCGACGGAAATGTGTCGCAAGGTGACCGCAGAGTTTTTGGCTTCGCCCGCGTCATAGACGTACAGCGCCTGCCCGTCGCTGTACCAGATCAACCCTTGTTGAAGTGCAAGCGCCTCCAGGGTCTGTTGTGGCGCATTGAAATCCAGGGCGGCGCTGAGACGTTTGCGTGCGACTTCGCGACTGACGACGATGGGTAACCCCAGTGGCTCCGAGAGTGCGGTGAGCACCGTGTACAGACTTTCGTCCTGAGCCTGGTAAAGCGTGCCCCAGGCCAGCGCACTTCCCAGCAACAGCGCAGAAAACAGCATCCAACGGCAGTACCGGCGGAAGGAAATCGTCGCGAGAAAGTCGGCGTGCACCGTGGGGAGTTCCTGGGTGATCGGGCATTGAAGGTGTGGCCATACTGAGAGCCCGCCCGCTTTCAATCTTGATGAAAAGTTGATGACTTTCCAGGCCCACTCACCCGTGGCATGTGCCTTGCTATGAACTCTGTATCAGAGCACGCGCCAATGGCGGAGCGAGCTTACGGACAAAGGCGTCGTTACCCGCATTGGCTTACACCGCCATCTGAGGGAACGACGCTTTTTTTTGAAAGAAAAGGTAGGTGTTGATGAACGATTCGGATGGCAACAGCCCGATGAACGACCCGCTGGCCTGGGTCAACGGCAGTGATGCACCGGAAAAAAGCAGTCTCGACCTGGGCTTCATGGCTTTGAGCGACTGCGCCTCAATGGTGGTGGCAGCCACCCAGGGCTTCGCTCAACCCTACGGCCTGACCTTGAACCTCAAGCGCCAAACGTCCTGGGCCAACCTGCGCGACAAACTGGTCAGCGGCGAGCTGGACGCCGCCCACAGCCTGTACGGGCTGATCTACGCCGTGCACTTGGGCATCGGCGGTGTCGCCCCCACCGACATGGCCGTGCTGATGGGGCTCAACCAGAACGGCCAGAGCATCAACCTGTCCCGCGGCTTGCAGCAACAAGGGGTGATCACTCCTGAGGCACTGGATCGCCACGTGCACCAAAGCCGAACAAAACTGACCTTCGCCCAGACGTTTCCCACAGGCACCCACGCCATGTGGTTGTATTACTGGCTGGCGAGCCAGGGCATTCACCCGTTGCAGGACGTGGACAGCGTGGTGGTCCCGCCGCCGCAAATGGTTGCGCACTTGCAAGCCGGACGCATCGATGGTTTTTGTGTCGGCGAGCCCTGGTGCGCCAGCGCGGTAAAGCAGAACCAAGGGTTTACCCTGGCGACGACCCAGGCGATCTGGCCGGATCATCCGGAAAAGGTGCTCGGCTGCACTCAGGCTTTCGTGGACCAGTATCCCAACACTGCACGCGTGCTGGTGATGGCGATCCTGGAGGCCAGCCGCTTTATCGAAGAAAGCAGCGAAAACCGCCGCTCCACCGCACAATTGCTCAGTGGCCGCGAATACCTCGACGCCCCGCTTGACTGCATCGAGCCGCGCCTGCTGGGGGCCTATGACGACGGCCTGGGCAATCACTGGCAGGATCCCCACGCGCTGCGATTTTTTGCCGACGGTGAAGTGAACCTGCCCTACCTCTCTGATGGCATGTGGTTCATGACCCAGTTCCGGCGGTGGGGTCTGTTGCGCGAAGACCCCGACTACCTCGGCGTTGCGCGCCAGGTGCAGCAACTGCCGCTGTATCGCCAGGCCGCCGATGCGCTGGGTATCGCCACAAAACACCCGGACATGCGCAGCAGCCAACTGATCGACGGCAAAGTCTGGGACGGCTCCGACCCCGCCGACTATGCCCGCAGTTTCCGCCTGCACGCCCTGGCCGATACCACCCACCGCCAAGCCTTGCGCTGACAGGAGGACGTCCATGCTGCGAATCCTGCTGATCAACGACACGCCGCGCAAAGTAGGCCGACTCAGGACTGCGCTGATCGAAGCCGGTTTTGACGTCATCGATGAGTCGGGCCTGACCATCGACCTGCCCGCGCGCGTCGAAACGGTGCGCCCGGATGTGATCCTGATCGATACCGAGTCACCGGGCCGCGATGTAATGGAGCAAGTGGTGCTGGTCAGTCGTGACCAACCCCGGCCCATCGTGATGTTCACCGACGAACACGACCCGAACGTGATGCGCCAGGCGATCAAGTCCGGCGTCAGCGCCTATATCGTCGAAGGCATCCAGGCCCAGCGCCTGCAGCCGATCCTTGACGTGGCCATGGCCCGATTCGAAAGCGATCAGGCCTTGCGCGCGCAGCTCCACGCGCGGGACCAACAGTTGGCCGAGCGCAAGCGCATCGAGTTGGCCAAGGGCATGTTGATGAAAATGAAGGACTGCAATGAGGAAGAGGCCTACACCCTGATGCGCCGCCAAGCCATGAGCCGCCAGCAGAAACTGATTCAGGTGGCAGAGCAGATTATCGCCATGAGTGAGCTGCTTGGCTGATGTGGCGCAGCTCTTGCTAAGGATTGATCACAGGTAGCCAACGGCGGTTGCCCCTCCACGACAAAGACGTCGCACACCCGGTTTGCTCACGCGAACCCGGTGGCGGCGTTTTTTCGTTTTGGCCTTCTTACAAGACTCCCAACCGTTGAGGTGCGTGATGAAATCAAGCTTCTGGAAATCCGGGCACACCCCGACCCTGTTTGCCGCGTTCCTGTATTTCGACCTGAGCTTTATGGTCTGGTACCTGCTGGGCCCACTGGCCGTGCAGATTGCCGCCGACCTGCACCTGACCACTCAACAACGCGGCCTGGTGGTCGCTACACCGATTCTCGCGGGCGCGGTGTTGCGCTTTCTGATGGGCATGCTGGCGGATAAGCTGTCGCCGAAGACGGCCGGCCTGATTGGCCAGGTGATTGTCATCTGCGCCCTGTTCGGCGCCTGGAAACTTGGGATCCACAGCTACGAACAAGCGCTGTTGCTGGGCTTGTTTCTCGGCATGGCCGGTGCATCGTTTGCGGTCGCACTGCCGCTAGCCTCCCAATGGTATCCGGCGGAACACCAGGGCAAAGCCATGGGCATCGCGGGCGCGGGCAACTCCGGCACGGTGTTCGCCGCGTTGCTGGCACCGGTATTGGCGGCCGCCTTTGGCTGGAGCAACGTGTTCGGCTTCGCGCTGATCCCCTTGGTGCTGACCCTGATTGTCTTTGCCTGGCTGGCGCGCAATGCACCAGAACGGCCGAAGGCCAAGTCCATGGCCGACTACTTCAAGGCCCTGGGCGACCGTGACAGCTGGTGGTTCATGTTTTTCTACAGCGTTACCTTTGGGGGCTTTATCGGCCTGGCCAGCGCCCTGCCCGGTTATTTCAACGACCAATACGGCCTGAGCCCGGTGACCGCTGGTTACTACACCGCCGCCTGTGTGTTTGGCGGTAGCCTGATGCGCCCACTGGGCGGCGCGCTGGCGGACCGCTTCGGCGGGATCCGTACGCTGCTGGGCATGTACAGCGTGGCGGCGATCTGTATCGCAGCGGTGGGTTTCAACCTACCGAGTCCCGTTGCTGCGCTCGCGCTCTTCGTCTGCACCATGCTGGGTCTCGGCGCAGGAAACGGCGCAGTGTTCCAACTCGTACCGCAGCGTTTCCGCCGTGAAATCGGCGTGATGACCGGCCTGATCGGCATGGCCGGCGGTATCGGCGGCTTTGCCTTGGCGGCGGGCATGGGTGCAATCAAGCAAAGCACCGGCAGCTATCAGCTGGCGTTGTGGTTGTTCGCCAGCCTGGGCGTGCTGGCCTGGTTCGGCCTGCACGGCGTGAAGCGTCGCTGGAGAACCACCTGGGGCTCGGCTGCCGTCACGGCTGCGCGGGTCTGATGAGCCTGCAACTGAGCGTCGCCCAGGCCAGTGTCATCGGCCCACGGACGGAAAATCAGGACGCGCTGCGGGTGGTCACGCCTGTGGCCGAACTGGCGGCGAGCAAAGGCTACTTATGTGCCATCGCCGATGGGGTGAGCCAGTGCGCCGACGGCGGCCTGGCTGCGCGCTCGACCTTGCAGGCGCTGGCCCTGGACTACTACGCCACGCCGCAAACCTGGGGCGTGGCCCAGGCCCTGGAGCGGTTGCTACTGGCACAGAATCGCTGGCTGCAAGCCAATGGCGGTGGCCAGCCTCTGTTGACCACCCTGAGTGCGCTGGTGTTTCGCGGCCAGCGTTTTACCCTGGCGCATGTCGGCGATTGTCGGGCGTATCGTTGGTTCGACGGCCAATTGCAGCGCATCACCGAGGATCACGTGTGGGAGCAACCGGGCATGCAGCACGTGCTCAAGCGCGCCCTTGGCCTGGATCAACATCTGGTGGTGGATTTTCTCGACGGTCAGCTGCGTGAAGGCGAATGTTTCCTGTTGGTCAGTGATGGCGTGTGGGCAACCCTGGGTGATCCCTGTATCCAGACGATTTTGCGCGAACAAACAGACATGGAATTGGCGGTCAACACCCTGGTGAATGCCGCGCACCTGGCAGGCAGCCAGGACAATGCCAGCGCGCTGCTCGTGCGTATCGACGCCCTCGGCGCAGCCACCCTCGGCGATGCGCTGGTGCAGTTGCAGCAATGGCCACTGCCGCCCTTGTTGAAAACCGGGCAACACTTTGAAGGCTGGCAGGTGGAAAGCGTATTGGCGCAGAGCCGGCAGTCATTGCTCTACCGCGTGCGCGATGCCCAGCAGCAACCCTGGCTGCTGAAAACCCTGCCCTTGAGCCGCGACGATGATCACGACGCCGGCCAGGCCTTACTGTCGGAGGAATGGTTTCTGCGGCGGGTTGCGGGGCGGGCGTTCCCTGAGGTCCATGCCGGTAGCGGGCGTCAGCATTTGTATTATGTGATGCGTGAGTATTCGGGCGAGACCCTGGCCGAACTGTTCCAGCGTCAAGGCCCACTGCCCTTGGCACAATGGCAGGCAATAGCCGAACGTCTGCTGCGGGCCGTGGGCATTTTGCACCGTCGGCAGATCCTGCATCGCGACCTCAAGCCCGAAAACCTGCTGCTGGGGGAAGACGGCGAATTACGTGTGTTGGATTTCGGCCTGGCGTATTGCCCAGGCCTGTCTGAAGACCACGTCCATGCGCTGCCCGGCACGCCTAGCTTTATTGCACCTGAAGCCTTCAACGGCGAGCGTCCTACGACTCAACAGGACTTATACAGCGTAGGCGTAACCTTGTATTACCTGCTGACCGGACATTACCCCTACGGCGAAATCGAGGCCTTCCAACGGCCCCGGTTCACTCAGCCTGTCAGCGCCAGCCGCTACCGCCCCGACCTGCCGGATTGGCTTCCCCTCAGCCTGGAACGGGCCGTGGCCGCCCATCCAGCCCATCGCTATGAAACCGCCGAAGAGTGGTTGCGCGTGCTGGAACAGGCTGACCGGCAGGAACTGAGTGTTCGCCCCAAGCCATTGCTGGAGCGTGAACCCTTGAAGGTCTGGCGCACGCTGGCGCTGCTTTCGCTGTTGATCAATCTGGTGCTGTTGTACTTACTCTTTCACCGCTGATGTCATCCCTGGACGAGGAACACCCTATGAATGCAAAAGTCTGGCTGGTGGGCGCGGGTCCGGGTGACCCGGAGTTGCTGACCCTCAAGGCGGTACGCGCCCTGCGTGAGGCCGATGTGGTGCTGATCGATGACTTGGTCAACCCGGCCGTGCTGGAACATTGCACGAACGCGCGGGTGGTCACCGTGGGGAAACGCGGTGGCTGCCGGTCGACCCCGCAAGATTTCATCCACCGGCTGATGCTGCGCTATACGCGCCAGGGCAAGTGCGTGGTACGCCTCAAAGGCGGCGACCCGTGCATTTTCGGACGCGGCGGTGAAGAGGCGATGTGGTTGCGTGAACGGGGCGTCGAGGTGGAGTTGGTCAACGGCATTACCGCAGGGTTGGCAGGCGCGACGAATTGCGCGGTGCCACTGACCTTGCGCGGCGTGAGTCGGGGCGTGACGCTGGTCACGGCGCATACCCAGGACGACAGCAGCCTGAATTGGCGTGCGCTGGCAGAAGGTGGGACAACCCTGGTGGTGTACATGGGCGTGGCGAAGCTGGAGGAAATTTGCCAGCAACTGCTGGACGGCGGGATGGCGGCGGATATGCCAGTGGCGATGATCGAGAACGCATCGCTGCCCCAGCAAAGGGAATGTCGCAGCGCGCTGTGGCGTATGCACGAAGATGCACAGGCATTTGCCTTGAAAAGCCCGGCCATCCTGGTGATTGGCCGTGTTGCAGCCCCAGGCCAGGCCGCTTGCCTCGCTCAGGCCGTGAGCGCCTGAGGCAAATCACAGGCGAAAAAAAAGCCCGGCCTAAGCCGGGCTTTTTTCTACCACTCAGTAATTACTGAGCTTGAGCTTCAACCGACGCTTCTACGCGACGGTTAACAGCGCGACCAGCTTCAGTTGCGTTGTCAGCAACTGGGCGGGACTCACCGTAACCTACTGCGGTGATACGGCTAGGAGCAACGCCGTCTTTAACCAAGACTTGCTTAACAGCGTCAGCACGACGCTGGGACAGCTTCTGGTTGTAAGCGTCTGGACCTACGGAGTCAGTGTGACCAGCAACTTCTACGTTGGTAGCTGGGTACTGAGCCATGAAGTCGGCCAGGTTTTTCACGTCGCCGTAGCTGTTAGGCTTAACAACGGATTTGTCGAAGTCGAACTTGACGTCCAGCTCAACACGAACAACCTGAGCAACTGGAGCTTCTGGCTCTGGAGTTGGCTCTGGAGCTGGTGCTGGGGTAGGAGCTGGAGCAACTGCGCCAGCGTTACCGCCGAAGTTCACGCCCAGGCCGACCAGTGCGGAGTAGTCCCACTTGCCGTTGTCCAGACCGTAGTCAGCTTCAACACCGGCACGAGCGTACAGGTTGTTGGTGAAGTAGTACTTCACGCCAGTACCAACGGTAGCGAAGGTAGTCTGGTCGCGACCGCTGTGGCCGTCAGCTTGAACGTTGGTACGGCTCTGGTGGCCGAAACCGCCCTCTACGTATGGACGCAGGCTGTCTACGCCAGCTTGACCGAAGTGATACTGGGCAACCAGGCTGCCGGTATCGCCTTTGATCTTCTGGTTACCAGTACCGTCGTTCGAACGGGTGTGGTTGGTCTTGTCGTAGGACAGGTTCAAGGACAGGTCGTCGGTCAGGAAGTAACCGATGCGAGCGCCAGGATTGAAGCCGTCTTCGATGTGCTTGACGCTATCGTTGTACTGCTTCTTGTAGAACAGCTCGCCTTCAACTGCGCCTTGGCCTTGTGCCAGAACGCCGAAAGAAGTAGCGGCAATAAGAGAACCAATGGCCAAGCCCAAGGTGTTTTTCAGTTTCATCCGTTAAATCCCCATCTGGTGATTGTAAAGCAGTCCCACAAACCGGGGGACAACTCGGCGACAAGTCTAACAGAACTTGCCTACACGTAAGAGATATTTGCCACGCACTAAGTTTCAGTCTCGCCCGCAAATTTCTCACGTAATTTATCAAGAGCACGTTTGTAACGCATTTTTGTAGCACTCAAACCCATGTGCATGATGTCAGCGATTTCCTGGAATTCTAGCTCTGCGACAAATCGTAGCACCAGAATTTCCCGGTCAATCGGGTTCACATACACCAACCAGCGATCAAGTCCACCCTTCTCCTCGGGTGCCGGCGCCTTTTCTTCAGACGCCTCCTCAAGGGGGTCAAGACTCAACGCGTCCATCAAGCGACGCTTTCGCCGTTCCTTCCGATACTGCGTGATGCACTCGTTGTACGTGATGCTGTATAGCCATGTCTTGAACTTCGATTTGCCCTCGAAGTTCTTCAGGCCGTACAGCACCTTGAGCATCACTTCCTGACAGACATCATCCGCATCTCTATCGTTCCCTAAATACCTTGAACAAACGTTGAACAAAGTGCGTTGATATCTGCGCATCAATTCTTCGTACGCGCGAGTTACGTGAAACAGCTCCGTGTGCGAGCGCGCGACCAACTCCTCATCAGAGAGCTCACGGGGGTCATAGCGCGTGGACAACGTTTGGGCTTTATTCAAAACAAGTCGTGCCGACAGTCAGGTCAATGTCCGCCACAACCCGGTCAGCCGGGCCAGCGGCGGCGTACATTAGCAGGGTTTGCCGGTTTAGCGGCTACTGACCTGCTGCTCCAGGAGAATCCGATTGGACAGCGACACCAGGTCTCCGTCATCGGTCAGCACCGTCGTCTTGACCGTACCGATCTCCTCAATTTGCCCTTCGACCTCGCCCACACGCACCTGTTGCCCAACCTGATATAACTCACGCACATAGATTCCCGCAAGAATCTGACCGGCAATTTCCCGGCTTCCCAAGCCCATGGCCAGCGCAACGGCCAGACCAACGGTAATCAAAACGATCACAATCACATGGTTGAGCAGGTCAGTCTTGACCTCCAACTGGCTGATCGCGACCGAAATACTGATGATGATCACCAGTCCCTGGGCGATTCGTCCCAGGCCGGCAGCATAATCCAAACCCACGCCTTCGGCAGCGCCGCGCACCAGCCCATTGGCCAGTTGCGCCAGCAAAACACCTACCAGCAATACCAGCGCGCCGCCGAAAACCTTCGGCAAATACAGCGCCAGCATGTCGAGCGTAGCTGAAACTCGCTCAAGTCCAAGCGATTGAGCCGCAGAAACCAGAAAAATCAGCAAAACAAACCAATAAACGATCTTGCCGATCAAGGTGGAGATCGGCACCTGCAGCCCTGCGCGACCCAGCAGCTTGGTCAGGCCGGTGCCTGCCATCAAGCGATCCAGGCCCAGTTTTGCGAGCAATTTGGACAGCAGGGTGTCAAGCAACTTGGCCACGACAAAGCCCAGCAACACCAGCACCAGGGCACCAAACAGGTTGGGAATGAAATTCGCCACCTTGGTCCACAATGCGGTCATCGCGGTGACCAGGCTCTGGGTCCAGAGATCAAGTTCCATATTCAATCAGCCTTATCAGCAGTGCGAGCAAGAGATTTACGACGGGACACGGGCGATACATGGGCCGAACCATTGTTCAGGGCCATCATCAGCGCCGGCACCCAACGGCCGAGCAGACCGAACAGGTCACCCGCCCCCACCTGACGGTTGGCGGTTTTCAACACGCGGCCCAGGCAAGCATCGTCGTCGCGGTTGGACGGCGAGGCATTGAGCATGTCACGCAAAGACTGTTCGAACGGATCGTGCATAAAAACCTCTCGCAAGTGTTTTAAAAGACGAGGGTAAAATTATTGGGGTCACATACGCCCCTTCCTACGTTCAGGTCATATTCAGCTCAAACCCAGCGCAGTCGTCGAAAAAGCCACCATTGTCCGAGCGCCACCGAGACCATTAACAGGCACGCAACCATGAATCCATAGGGGCTGGAGGAGAACGGAATCCCCCCCACATTGATCCCCAGCAGACCGGTCAAAAAACTCATCGGCAGAAAGATCCCGGTGATGATCCCGAAGCGGTACATGGTGCGATTCATGCGCACGCTCAAACGCCGGTCTTCAGCCTCCAGCACAAGCCCCACGCGCTCTCGGGTCAATTCGAGCTCTTCCAGATAGCGGGTCAGGCTGTTGTTCAATTCGTTCCAGTAGTCGGCATCGTCGTCACAGAACCACGGCAATTTGATCCGCGTGAGCTGGGCAAAAATATCCCGTTGCGGCGCCAAAAATCGCTTCAGCCCTGCGGCTCGTCGACGGATCTGCAGCACGCTGCCATGTTCCGGGGTATACCGTTCGTCGGTATCGAGTTTTTCTTCCTCTGCGTCGACGATTTCAGACAGGTCGGAGACCAAATCCTGCACTTTATTGGTCAGGTACTGCGCCATATAAAGGATGAGTTCCGACGCGGTCTTAGGCCCCTTGCCGTCCGCCAATTGCACCAACAGCTCGTCAGTGGCGCGCAACGGCCGCAGGCGCAGGGAAATAACGCGGCTGGCGGCAGCAAAGATGCGCACCGAGACCATGTCTTCCGGCTCTGCACCGGGGTTGAGGTTGACCCCGCGCAGGAACAGCAGCAATTCGGAGTCCGGCAGCGCCAACAGGCGCGGGCGGGTGTTCTCCTCCAGCAACAAGTCACAGGCAAATTCGCTCAAGCCGCTGGATTTGCGCAGCCAGGTCTGGGTTTGCGGGTGACTGCGATCCCAATGCAGCCACAGGCTTTCCTGGGGCTGCAGTTGCAATTCGTCGAGCTCAGTCCGGGCAATCGAACGCGCACCGCCTTTACCGTCCAGCACCAGGGCATGCACCAGGCCCCATTGCGCGTTTTCTTCCTCGAACATCCTTACCCCTGTCTTATTCAGGCATTTTCAGCGGGCTGGGGGAAACGATCACGCCATTGTTATCGGCGTAGATGTATTCACCCGGACGAAAGGTCACACCTGCGAACGTGACGACCACGTTCAGGTCGCCAATACCGCGCTTGTCAGTCTTCATCGGATGGCTGGCGAGGGCCTGTACGCCCAGATCTGTCTGGGCAATGACGTCAACATCACGGATGCAACCGTAGATCACCAGCCCTTCCCAGCCGTTCTTCGCCGCTTTCTCGGCGATCATATCGCCCAGCAGCGCGCGACGCAGGGAACCACCGCCGTCGACCACCAGCACCTTGCCGGCACCCGGCTGATCGGCTTGTTCCTTGACCAGGGAGTTATCTTCGAAACACTTGATGGTGACGATCTCGCCGCCGAAGGAGTCCCGGCCGCCGAAGTTGCTGAACATCGGTTCGAGCACCTGCACCAGGTCTGGGTAGGCGTCGCACAGGTCGGGGGTCACGTAATGGTTCATTGAAAAATTCCTTTCTGTCAAAGAAGTGTCTTTCGAAAGAAGCGCCAGCCCAAGCAGGTGCGAAACATCCCATCCGCCTCGCCGCAACGCAATAGCCACTGCGCGACTGAATATGACCAGAAGCGTTTAACGCGTCATATCTTAGCCGCAACCACACACAAGCGAAACGCCCTTGGCAGAGCACCGCCTCAAACCGCGGCCTGCACCTCGGCCTGTGCGCCTGACAGCGGTGTGAGCGGATCTTTCAGCCACTGCGCCACCAACGGCCACACTTCGGACTGGGCAGCCTTGCTGACGAGCATCTCCACATGCCCGAAATCCCCGGTAAAGCCTTGTTGTCGGCCCAGGCACAGGTACTGACGGTGCTCGGAGCCCATTTGCTCGAACAGCTTGCGACAGGCCCAGTCGGGGTCTTGATGATCCCCGGCTGCGCTGACGGCCAACAGCGGCACATCGACCTCGGCCAAGCCTTTCCACCAATCATTCTTGCCTTCGCCAAAGCGGCCAAACAGGCCATTCCAGCGCATAGCTTCGATCATCACGCCCGCCGGTTCGTCCTCGGGGCCCCGCTTCAGGCGCGAGCCAGAGACCTCGCCGAAGCGTTTCAACAGCAAGCGGCCTGTCCACTCCACCGGTGGCAGTTTCAACGGCCAATGAGTGCGACTGACCTGGCAGCCAAACAGCGCCACCGACGCCACAGCCGGCGCACCAAGGTGCTGCCCGCCAAGAGCGGCCGCCAAGCTGGTACCGCCCAGCGAATGGCCGATCCAATGGGGAATCTGCCCGCTTTGCTCACGCACGAATGCGCCGATGGCCGGCAAATCGTAACGCGCATAGTCAGCGACGCGGTTGCGCGCGTAGTCATGATTGCGCTTGGACAGGCCATGGCCGCGCATTTCCGGGATCCAGACATCAAACCCCTCGCGCGCCAAGTAAGCGCCCAGGCCGATACCCTTGGGCGAGTACCAGAAACGCCGATTGGAAAAACTGCCATGCAACAAAATGACCGGGATGCCCCGGTTTTCCGGGACATCGGCCAGGCCCAAACGGGTAACCGCCAGCTCGACGGTGCCGTCGGGACTGTTACCGGGTTTGAGCCGGTACACGTCTTCACTCAGGTCGCCACGACGTTCAGCGCTGATCAGGGCGACGGGAAACAGGTTGCTGCTGCTTTGCATAATGCTCTTGCACAAAAAAGGGCGGCGTCCAGAAGGAATTCCGCCCTGCACAGATAAGAATGCCGGTCACCCACAACGGGTGACCGGCACTTTTGACGTGACGGTCTTAGGCGGACGCTTGGCCTTCCGCCAGGAAGAACCAGGTTTCCAGCACGGAATCGGGGTTCAGCGAAACGCTTTCGATGCCCTGCTCCATCAGCCATTTGGCCAGGTCAGGGTGATCGGAAGGGCCTTGGCCGCAGATACCGATGTACTTGCCGGCCTTGTTGCAGGCCTGGATGGCATTGGCCAGCAGCTTCTTGACCGCAGGATTTCGCTCGTCGAACAGGTGCGCAATGATCCCGGAGTCACGGTCCAGGCCCAGGGTGAGCTGGGTCAGGTCGTTGGAGCCGATGGAGAAACCGTCGAAGAATTCCAGGAACTCCTCGGCCAGGATGGCGTTGGACGGCAGTTCACACATCATGATTACGCGCAGGCCGTTTTCGCCACGGGACAGGCCGTTTTCAGCCAGCAAGTCGACCACTTGGCTCGCCTCGCCCAGGGTACGCACGAACGGCACCATGATCTCGACGTTGGTCAGGCCCATCTCGTTGCGCACACGCTTGAGGGCGCGGCATTCCAGTTCGAAGCAGTCGCGGAACGCTTCGCTGATGTAACGCGAGGCGCCACGGAAACCCAGCATCGGGTTTTCTTCTTCCGGCTCATAGAGCTTGCCGCCGATCAGGTTGGCGTATTCGTTGGACTTGAAGTCCGACAGGCGCACGATGACCTTTTTCGGGTAGAACGCCGCCGCGAGGGTGCTGATGCCTTCCACCAGTTTCTCGACGTAGAAACCTACCGGGTCGTTGTAGCCGGCGATGCGCTTGTCGACGCTTTCCTTGATGTCCAGCGGCAGGCCGTCGTAGTTCAACAGGGCCTTGGGGTGCACGCCGATCATGCGATTGATGATGAACTCCAGGCGGGCCAGGCCCACACCGGCGTTCGGCAACTGCGCGAAGTCAAAGGCGCGGTCCGGGTTGCCGACGTTCATCATGATCTTGAACGGCAGGTCCGGCATGGCGTCGATGGAGTTTTGCTTGATATCGAAGCCCAGCTCACCTTCGAAGATGAAACCGGTGTCGCCTTCGGCACAGGAAACGGTGACGCCCTGGCCATCTTTGAGCAGTTGGGTCGCGTTGCCGCAGCCCACGACCGCAGGAATCCCAAGTTCACGGGCGATGATCGCCGCATGGCAGGTACGCCCGCCACGGTTGGTGACGATGGCGCTGGCGCGCTTCATCACCGGTTCCCAGTCCGGGTCGGTCATGTCGGAGACCAGTACGTCGCCTGGCTGGACTTTGTCCATCTCGGACACGTCCTTGATGATCCGCACCTTGCCGGCACCGATACGCTGGCCGATGGCACGGCCTTCCACCAGCACAGTGCCGGTTTCTTTGAGCAGGTAGCGCTCCATGACATTGGCCGAGGTACGGCTCTTCACGGTTTCCGGACGGGCCTGCACGATGTACAGCTTGCCGTCGTCACCGTCTTTGGCCCACTCGATGTCCATCGGGCACTTGTAGTGCTTTTCGATGATCATCGCTTGTTTGGCCAATTCGCTGACTTCAGCGTCGGTCAGGCAGAAACGCGCGCGTTCAGCCTTGTCGACTTCAACGGTTTTCACCGAGCGACCGGCCTTGGCCTCGTCGCCGTAGATCATCTTGATGGCCTTGCTGCCCAGGTTGCGGCGCAGGATGGCCGGGCGGCCCGCTTCGAGGGTGCCCTTGTGTACGTAGAATTCGTCGGGGTTGACCGCGCCTTGTACGACGGTTTCGCCCAGGCCGTAGGCGCCGGTGATGAACACCACATCACGGAAGCCCGATTCGGTATCGAGGGTGAACATCACGCCGGCGGTGCCGGTTTCCGAACGCACCATGCGCTGCACACCGGCAGACAGGGCCACCAGCTTGTGGTCGAAACCCTGGTGTACGCGGTAGGAAATGGCGCGATCGTTGAACAGCGAAGCGAATACTTCCTTGGCCGCGCGGATCACGTTTTCCACGCCGCGGATGTTCAGGAAAGTTTCTTGCTGGCCGGCGAAGGAGGCGTCCGGCAAGTCTTCGGCGGTGGCCGAGGAGCGCACGGCAACGGCGACGTCCGGGTTACCGGCCGACAGCGTGGCGAAGGCGGTGCGAATTTCTTCGTTGAGCTTCTCTGGGAACTCGGCTTCCATGATCCATTGGCGGATCTGGGCACCGGTCTTGGCCAGGGCATTGACGTCATCGACGTCCAGGGCGTCCAGCGCGGCGTGGATCTGAGCATTGAGGCCGCTCAGTTCGAGGAAATCGCGGTAAGCCTGGGCCGTGGTGGCGAAACCACCGGGCACCGACACACCAGCGCCTGCAAGATTACTGATCATCTCGCCGAGGGATGCGTTCTTGCCCCCCACGTGCTCTACATCATGGACGCCGAGCTTATCGAGGGAAACTACGTACTCTACCAAGGTGATCTCTCCACTAACTGTGTTGGAAAAGCTCAGGACGCCGGCTGCTCAGTAGGAGCGAGTACCAGCGCTTGTGGCCTGGACCTGGAAAATAAGTGAGAATGCGGCCCACTGCGGGACGGCAAAATCGCGCCTATCATATCCAAGATTCGCCATCAGCTTAAGGCCCAGGGCTCAAATGAAACGATCTGCTTTCTTTATCTCCGACGGCACGGGCATCACAGCCGAAACATTGGGTCAAAGCCTGCTCGCGCAGTTCGAAAACATTACCTTCGCCAAATTTACGCGGCCGTACATCGACAGCGTGGATAAAGCGCGGGCCATGGTACAACAAATCAATCTGGCGGCTGAAAAAGACGGTTTTCGTCCGATCATTTTCGACACCATCGTCAATCAAGACATTCGTGAGATTCTCGCAACGTCGAATGGTTTCATGATCGACATTTTCTCGACATTCCTGGCGCCACTGGAACAAGAGCTGAGTGAGCATTCGTCGTACTCGGTAGGAAAGTCCCATTCCATTGGGCACAACTCCAACTATATGGAGCGTATCGAGGCGGTGAACTTCGCCCTCGACAACGACGACGGCGCCCGCACCCACTACTACGACAAGGCCGACCTGATCCTGGTGGGCGTGTCCCGCTGCGGCAAAACGCCCACCTGTCTGTACATGGCCATGCAATTCGGCATCCGCGCGGCAAACTACCCGCTGACCGAAGACGACATGGAGCATTTGACGCTGCCGGCCGCCCTGCGTGCGCATTCGCATAAGCTGTTTGGGCTGACCATCGACCCGGACCGGCTGACGGCGATCCGCAATGAGCGCAAGCCCAACAGCCGGTATTCCAGCTATGCACAGTGCGAGTTCGAAGTCCGCGAAGTAGAAAATCTGTTCCGCCGCGAGAATATTGCGCATATCAATTCCACGCATTTTTCGGTGGAAGAGATTTCCGCGAAGATTCTGGTGGAGAAAGGCGTGGAGCGTAGATTCAAATAGTTGTGTCGTCCGGACCGGCCCTTCGCAGGCAAGCCAGCTCCCACATTTGACCGTGCTCCAGCCTACAACGCGGTCGAATGTGGGCGGGCTTGCTCGCGAAGAACGATCACGCAGTTATAGGTGAAACCTTCCACCGCCCTGCCCCAACGCGGTCGCCAGCGCATCAAACCCCGCCCTCAGCAACTGATCATCCCCCGACGTATTGCAGATACTCGCCCGAATGAACTGCGGCACCGCCGTCTGTCCCACGGCGAACGCCTCGGCGGTGGCGATCAGGTAATTATTCTGCTTGAGCTCCGCCTCAATTTCCGACGCTCGCCACGGCTCCGGCACTTCAATCCAGAAATGTGGGCTGTTGAGGTGGGTGCGGTATTCCAGCCCGGTCAGCAAGTCGCGCACCAAGGCTTTGCGTCGGCTGATCTCGTTGATTTGTTGGCGCAACAGGTATTCCGCCGTGCCGTTTTCGATCCACTGGGTAGCCAGTTCCAGGGTGACGGGCGTGGCCATCCAGCAAGTCGAACGCAGCGCCGCCGAAATACGGCTGACCAACGCCGGTGGCGCATGCACATAGCCCACACGCAGCCCGGCTGACACGGCTTTGCTGAGGCTGCTGATCAAAATCGTCCGTTCCGGGGCGAAATGACTGAGGGGCGGCGGCCGGTCTTCGACCAGTACACCGTGGGCTTCGTCTTCAAGAATCAGCAGATTGTGCTCGCGACACACTTTGACCAATGCTTCGCGGCGCGCCACCGAAAGTACCGCCGTGGTGGGGTTCTGAATAGTCGGGGTGCAGTACAGCGCTGAAACCCGGTGATTTCGACAGACTTCGTCCAGCGCACTCGGCAACACGCCTTCTTCGTCCATCTCCAGGCCGATCAACCGGATACCCAGCATCCGCGCAGCGGTGATCAGGCCCGGATACGTCAGTTGCTCGGTGACCACCGTATCGCCGGCCCGCAACAGCGCCATCATCGAGCACAGCAAGCCGTGCTGGCCGCCATTGACGCAAATAACTTGTTCGGGGATCGGGTGAAAATCACGCTGCACCAGCCATTGCGCGCCCGCTTCACGGTAGCGCGGCAGGCCGGCATCCGGGGTGTAGGCACTGATGTCCTGGAGGAATTTGGTGTTGGTCGACAGGGTCTGGAAGCTCTGGGCCAGGAAAACGGTCTCTTGACCCGGAATGTGCATATTGCGGCTCATGTCGAAGTACTGGCGCGGCTCTTCGCTGAAATTGCGAAAGCCTTCGTCGCGCTGGCGCTCCATTCCACGCTTGCGCACGAAGGTGCCGTCACCGACGCGCGCCACAACCAGCCCCAGGCGTTCCAGTTCGCCGTAGGCTCGGCTGATGGTGCCGATCGTCACACCCAGGTTGTCGGACAGCACCCGATGGGGCGGCAGTTTTCGTCCTGGTTCAATCAAGCCTTCAAGGATGCCCCGTTCCATGACATCGGACAGGCGCTTGTACTTCACGCCCTGACCGTTGGACAACCCCTCACGCATAATTGACACCATGTCAATATTTGTTTTGACAGCCATCTTTCGCCCTAATAGTGTGCTTTTACGGGTTCAATCGCCGAATTTTACAACTCATTACAAGCTCAATATAGAGTTCAATTCCGGCTCAGGGAAGCAATAAACGATGCCAATGTCCGCCGTTCTCGAAAACACCGCCAAGACCAAAACCCAAAAACAGTGGTTGGCCGGGCTGATCACCAGCGTGATGTTCCTGATCGTGTGCCTGAGTTGGGGCACCACGTGGCTGGGGATCAAGATCGCGGTGGAGAGCGTGCCGCCACTGACGTCCGCCGGTCTGCGCTTCCTGATCGCCTTCCCGTTGTTCCTGTGTTTTGCCATGGTGCGTCGCGAGCCGATCCTGTTCCCCCGTGAAAGCCGCTGGTTCTTCGTGTTCGTGACCCTGTCCTACTTCAGCGTGCCCTACTACCTGCTCAACTACGGCGAGATGCACGTGTCGTCCGGCCTTACGGCGCTGCTGTTCAGCTGCATGCCGGTGTTCATCCTGATCTTCTCCGCATTGTTCCTGCGCGAGCGCATCTACCTTTCCCAGGTGGTTGGCATCGGCATCGGTTTCGGCAGCCTCTACATGATCATCAAGAGCCAGGGCCTGCACCTGGACCATGCGGAGTTCTTCGGCGTACTGGCAATCCTCACCGCCGCGATCATGCATGCCCTGTGCTACGTGATTACCAAGCAGAAAGGCAGCGCGATCAGTGTGATCACCTACAACACCCTGCCCATCGGCATTGCCGGGCTGATGCTGTTCGTCGCCGGACTGTGGTTTGAAACGCCGACCTTCGAAGCCATCACTCTCCGTTCCTGGGGCGCGCTGTTCTACCTGGGCCTGGTGGCTTCGGTGGGCGGCTTCATCGTTTACTTCATGCTGCTCAAGCGCTTGAGCCCGATCATCCTGTCGTTTGTGTTCATCATCTTTCCGGTGTTCGCGGTCATCATCGGCGCCTGGTACGAAGGCGTATCGATTTCCCGCGACCTGATGCTGTATTCGGCCATCCTGCTGGCCGGTTTTGCGATCACCAAATTGCCGGTAGAAAAACTCCTGGCCAAGAAAAATTGACCCTTCTACAACCCTGCGAGAGAAACATGGACGTCCTCCGCCCAAAAGCCCTGGAACAGATCTACGCCCACGCCAGCCGCAGCTACCCCGAAGAATGCTGTGGCTTCGTCTTCGCCGACGGCAGCGTGTACCTGGGCAGCAATATCCAGAATGAGCTGCACCGCAAGCACCCCGAGATGTACCCGCGCAGCGCGGCCAACGGCTACACGTTTTCGGTGGCCGACACCCTGCTGATGAACAAGGCGTTTCGCAGCGACAACCCAGTGGTGGTGATCTACCACTCGCACCCGGATGTGGGTGCCTATTTCAGCGACGAAGACCAAGACAAGGCGCTGTTCATGGGTGAGCCGATCTACCCCGTCAGCTACCTGGTGGTCGACGTTCGCCGGGGCCAGGCGCTGGGCTCCAAGCTGTTTGCCTGGGATGGCAAGCATTTCGCTCTTCAACCTTTCAACGACCTGCACACGGAGTTGTCCATGAACGCTGTCTCTTTCCCCGACATTCTGGTTCGCGTGGCCAAGCTGCCGGAATCGACCCTTGAGGGCTCCGGATCGACATTGCGCGAAGTCATTGAAAACCTCTGCAGCAGTCACCCGCAGCTGCGCCCCCACCTGTTTCACGAAAAAAACCACCAGCTCAAGGAGCACTTCCTGTTCACTGCCGAGGAAGCATTGATCGGTGCTGATGACCCACTGCCGGAAAAAGCCAAAATCGAAGTGCTCCTGGCCACGTCCGGCGGCATGGACGTCGACGCGCTGAGTAATGAAGAAGTACAACGCTATGTGCGCCACATCACCCTGCCAGGCGTGGGTCGCGAAGGTCAGTTGAACCTCAAGAAAGCCAAGGTGCTGATCATCGGCACCGGCGGTCTGGGTTCGCCCATCAGCCTTTACCTTGCGGCTGCCGGCGTAGGCACCCTGGGACTGGTGGACTTCGATGTGGTCGAAAGCAGCAACCTGCAACGCCAGATCGTCCACGGCAACAGCACCCTCGGCATGCCCAAGGTGGAATCCGCCAGGCAGCGCTTGCAGGACCTGAACCGCCATATTCAGATCAACGCCCACGACACCGCCCTGAACGCCGACAACGCGCTGGAGCTGGTGGGCGCCTACGACCTGGTGATCGACGGCACCGACAATTTCGATACCCGCTACTTGGTCAACGACGCATGCGTGCAACTGGGTAAGCCCTTGGTGTACGGCGCGATCTACCGCTTCGACGGGCAGATCAGCGTGCTCAACTACAAAGGCGGGCCGTGCTACCGCTGCCTGTTCCCCAGCGCACCGCCTGCAGAACTCGCGCCCAATTGCAGTGCCGGTGGGGTGATCGGCGTGCTGCCCGGTGTGGTCGGGATGATCCAGGCCACCGAGGCCATCAAGCTACTGATCGGTATTGGTGAACCGTTATCCGGTCGTCTGATGCGCTTCGACGCGCTGGCGATGAAATTCAGTGAAATCCGCTTCAAGCGCCGCGCCGACTGCCCGTGCTGCTCAGCGCTGCGCCACAGCGAGACCCGGGCACCGGCCGCCTGCGCAGATACCATGCCCAGCCCACCGTCGCTGGCCGAAGAGCGCTATATCAAGCCGCAGGTACTCAAACAAGTACTCGAACACCACAGCAGCGCCGATGTGCTGTTGGATGTGCGCGACGCCAGCGAACTGGAAGTGTGCAAATTGCCGGGCGTGGTGCATATCCCGTTGGCCGAGCTGGACGGCCACCTGGACCGCCTCAGCCGGGACAACACCCACTACCTGATTTGCTACGCCGGCACCCGCGCGGAGCAAGCCGCAAGTACCTTGCTGGCAGCCGGTTTCGCCAATACCAAAGTCCTGCAGGGCGGCATGAAGCACTGGGTTCGCGATGTCGAACCCGACATGCCGTTGTATTGAGGCGAGGGCTGAATGATGTTGCATAACTCCATTCTCGACGTGATCGGCCAAACGCCGATCGTGCGCCTGGCGCAGTTTTCCGAAGACCTCGGCATCGAGGTCTACGCCAAGCTTGAGTCCCTTAACCCCGGTGGCAGCCACAAGGCGCGCATCGCCCTGGGCATGATCCTCGACGCCGAGCGCCGGGGCGTGCTGATCCGCGATTCCGGGCAGACCATCATCGAACCCAGTGGTGGCAACACCGGCATCGGCCTGGTGATGGCCGGCAATGTACTGGGCTACAAAGTGGTGTTGGTGATCCCCGATAACTACAGCCCCGAAAAGCAGAAGCTGCTGCGTTTATATGGGGCCAAGGTGGTGCTGTCGGACAGTCGCCTGGGTAACAATTCCCATGGCGAAAAGTGCATGGAACTGCAGCTGGAAAACCCCAGCTACGTGATGCTCAACCAGCAACGCAATGGCGCAAACCCACAGACCCATCGCGACACCACCGCACCGGAAATCCTGCGTGCCTTTGGCGAGAAACGCGCCGACTACTTTGTCTGCGGCATCGGCACTGGGGGGCATATCACCGGCATCGGCGAAACCCTGAAAACCGCCTGGCCGGAGCTGCGCGTCATGGGCGTGGAACCGGAAGAGTGCGACCTGCTGAAAAACCAGCACGCGCCGCATCACATCCAGGGCCTGTCGATCGGTTTGATCCCGAGCATCCTCAACCTGGACGTGATCGACGGCATGCTCAAGGTCTCGCGCCAGGACTGCATCGACATGATGAAACGCATCATGCGCACCGACGCCATCAGCCTGGGCCTGTCGTCCGCCGCCAACATGGTGGCCATCGCCAGGCTCGCCCCCGAACTTCCACCCGAAACGGTGGTGCTGACCATGGTCTACGACAATGCCGACAGCTACCTGCCCGGTTTCGAATAAACGGGTGTCCAGCCAACCAGAATGCGGGGGTGCCCCCATGGGCGGTTTTATCGACATGCAACAGCTGCACGATGAGTTGCTTACCCACCTCATCAAGACCCTCACACCCGCCCAAATGAAACAACTGGAACCGCACCTGGCCCCGCTGATCCAGAACGCCGCCCAGGCGGTGGCTGAGGACCTGATCGCCTATGCCTACCGTGATCCGGCCTCACGCGGCCGCGGCGATTTAATCCTGGAGTCCTACGCCTCGTTCAAGGCGGTACTGTATTATCGTCTGGCGCACCTGGTGTGGCATTTCCCGAACCAGACCAATAGTGTGTTTTCGCGCATTGCCCTCAAGCTGAGCAACCAGGGCAAGGTGCTTTCCGGTGCCGAGATTCACCCAGCGGCACGCATCGGCCGACGCTTCGTGCTGGACCACGGCTACGGCACGGTGATCGGCGAAACCTGCGAGATCGGCAACGACTGCTACATCCTCTGCGGCGTGACCCTGGGCGCCCGAGGCATCGCCAACAACCCCGACGGCAAGCGCCACCCACGCCTGGGCAACAACGTCGAGGTAGGCTCCGGTGCCCGCGTGCTGGGCTATGTGCTGATCGGCGATAACGTGTTTATAAGCCCGTCCTGCGTGATCACCCAGGACGTCCCCGCCGGCACCAAGGTGAAGGTGGTGAACCAGATCCAGCTGCAAAAAAACGATGAATCGGACCACAGCAACTACCTCGGAGCCTTCGCCCTGGAAGAGCGATTGCATGTGGTGGGCGAGATCAACGCCAGCCATAAGGTGACAGTGCTGGACGCCGACTTCCACCCTTTGCCGGGGCTGATGCTGGAGCCCACGGTGAAGGAGCGCCACCACCTGCAATTTCGCTTGCATCGCGTCGAGTCGGGCAGCCATTTACCGCGCTTGCCGCTGAACCTGAAAGTCTGCGGCCCGGAATTTGAAATTACCCTGCTCTCCCCCCCTGGCTTGAGTGCAATGGTGCGCTCCCTGCTGCAAGCCAGCCCACTGATTGTCGGAGGTTGAACATGTCCGTGCACACCATGGAAACCCTGGCGCTGTTCGACAGCGCGCCCTACCAGAATGCCTTCAGCGCCCGGGTGATTGCCGTCAGCGAACACGGCATCGCCCTGGAGCACACGTTGTTCTACCCCACTGGCGGCGGACAGCCAGGCGACACGGGCCATTTCACACTGGCGGACGGTACGCGAGTCGAGGTCACCGGCACTGTGCGCGATCCGGTACTGCGCTCGATCATCTGGCACCAGGTGGAACACTGCCCCACGCAGTTGACTGCAGGCGTACAAGTAGATGCAGGCCTCGATTGGGACCGGCGCTACCAGCACATGAAGATGCACACCTGCCTGCACCTGCTGTGCTCGATCATCGACGCACCGGTCACCGGCTGCAGCATCAGTGCGGACAAGGGCCGACTGGATTTCGACCTGCCGGAAATGACCCTCGATAAAGACAGCATCACCCGCGACCTCAATGCGCTGATCGAACAGGCCCACCCGGTGAAAACCCTGTCGATGCCGGCTTCCGAATACTCGACTCTGCTACAGATCACCCGCACACAGGCCGTGGCCCCGCCGGTGATTCAGGGGTCGGTAAGGGTGATTGAAATCGCCGGCATTGATATCCAGCCGTGTGGGGGCACCCATGTGATCAACACCGAAGAAATCGGCCGGGTGTTCTGCGAGAAGATCGAGAAGAAGAGCAAGCATAACCGCCGGGTAATCCTGCGATTCGAGTGAACACGGTCAACTGTGGGAGGGGGCTTGCCCCCGATTGCAGTCTGTCAGTTGAGGCAGCGGGCACTGCCCCACTGCTATCGGGGGCAGGCCCCCTCCCACATTCATAGGGTTTACACAGATGAATACGGGGTGTCTGCTAGATCACGAACAGGTCCACGAAGCGGTTCACTGGCGTTGCTTCAAGCCGTGCCTGGTCCTTGCACAGTGCAAAAATCTCGGCACTGCGCTGCCCGGTGAACCGCGTCGCCAGGTTGGCCTTGAACTTGTCTTCCAGCAACGGAATGCCCTCCACCCGACGACGGCGATGGCCAATCGGATATTCCACCGCCACCTGTTCCGTGCAGCTACCGTCCTTGAAAAACACCTGCACCGCATTGGCGATGGAACGCTTGTCGGCCTCCAGGTATTCGCGGCTGTAGCGTGGGTCTTCGACGATGACCATCTTGTCGCGCAACTGATCGATGATCGGATGGGCGGCGTGGAATTCGTCTTCGTACTGCTCGGCCACCAGGTTGCCGAACGCCAACGGCACGGCGGTCATGTATTGCAGGCAATGATCGCGGTCAGCGGCGTTGGCCAGTTGGCCGACCTTGGAGATGATGCGAATCGCCGATTCATGGGTGGTAATCACGATGCGGTCGATTTCATGCAGACGATCTTTCACCCATGGATGCAATGTCACCGCTGCTTCGCAGGCCGTTTGCGCATGGAATTCGGCGGGGAAGCTGATTTTGAACAGTACGTTTTCCATCACATAAGTGCCGTAAGGCTGGGACAGGCTGAACGCGCGTCTATCCTCCGGCTTGAGTGCCAGGTCCTTGTTGGTGTGGCTGAACAGCACGTCGTAGAACCCCCACTGCGGCGCGCTCAGTACGCCAGGAATCCCCATCTCGCCACGCATGGCGATATCCGCCAGACGTACGCCGCGACTCGACGCATCCCCCGCCGCCCAGGATTTTCGCGAGCCGGCATTCGGCGCATGCCGGTAAGTTCGCAATGCCTGCCCATCGACAAACGCATGGGACAAGGCTGCCAGCAATTGCTCACGGTTGGCGCCCATCAGCTTGGCGGTGACAGCCGTGGAGGCGACTTTCACCAGAAGTACATGGTCGAGGCCTACGCGGTTAAAAGAGTTTTCCAGGGCAATTACGCCCTGGATTTCGTGAGCCATGATCATCGCTTCCAGCACCGCGCGCACGGTCAACGGCACGTCGCCATTGGCCACGCGCTTTTGCGACAGATGATCAGCCACAGCGAGGATGCCGCCGAGGTTGTCCGAGGGGTGACCCCATTCGGCAGCGAGCCAGGTGTCGTTGTAGTCAAGCCAACGCACGATGCAGCCGATGTCCCACGCGGCCTTGACCGGATCCAACCGAAACGACGTGCCCGGCACCCGCGCGCCAAACGGCACCACCGTGCCCTCGACGATGGGCCCCAGGTGCTTGGTGCACTCGGGAAAGCGCAGGGCCAACAGGCCACAGCCCAGGGTGTCCATCAAGCAGTTGCGGGCGGTGTCCAGCGCATCCCGGGAGTCGATGCGGTAGTTGAGGACATAGTCAGCAATATCCTGCAGAACCTGGTCGTAGTCCGGGCGGTTGTTCTGGTCGACGTTGGCGCTCATGGCAGTTCTCCAAAAGGTAGGTGGGGTGACAGTCCTCGGGCTAACGGTTGATGGGGTCATGGCCGGTCTGATCGCCAGCCTTGGGATAGAAGCCCCCACTGTGGGAGCAGTATCGAACCTTAGAAAGCGTCGCCGGGAACGCGGACGAAACCTTCCATCAATACGCGCGCGCTGCGGCTCATGATGGCTTTCTTCACCACCCATTCGCCGTTGACCTGAGTGGCTTCAGCGCCCACGCGCAAGGTGCCGGACGGATGCCCGAACCGCACCGCGTTGCGCTCCACACCTCCGGCAGCCAGGTTGACCAAAGTCCCGGAAATCGCCGCCGCTGTGCCAATCGCCACCGCCGCCGTGCCCATCATCGCGTGGTGCAGCTTGCCCATGGACAGTGCGCGCACCAGCAGGTCGACATCCCCGGCATTGATTGCCTTGCCGCTGGACGCCACGTAGTCCGCAGGCTTGGCCACGAACGCCACCTTGGGGGTGTGCTGACGCTGGGCGGCTTCGTCCAGGTGTTTGATCAGGCCCATGCGCAAGGCGCCATACGCCCGCACGGTTTCAAACATGGCCAGGGCTTTCGGGTCGCTGTTGATCGCGCCTTGCAGCTCGGTGCCGGTGTAGCCGAGGTCTTCGGCGTTGATGAAGATCGTCGGGATACCAGCGTTGATCAGCGTGGCCTTGAAGGTGCCGACGCCGGGCACTTCCAGGTCGTCGATCAGATTGCCGGTGGGGAACATCGAACCACCGCCGCCCTCTTCTTCCGCCGCCGGGTCCATGAACTCCAACTGCACTTCGGCGGCCGGGAAGGTCACGCCGTCCAGTTCGAAATCACCGGTTTCCTGCACCGCGCCGTCAGTGATTGGCACGTGGGCAATGATGGTCTTGCCGATATTGGCCTGCCACACCCGCACCACCGCCACGCCGTTGTGGGGGACGCGGGCCGGGTCGACCAGCCCGGCGCTGATGGCAAAGGAACCGACCGCCGCCGACAAGTTGCCGCAGTTGCCGCTCCAGTCCACGAAGGGCTTGTCGATGGAGACCTGGCCGAACAGGTAGTCCACGTCATGATCGGCGCGGGTACTTTTGGCCAGGATCACCGTCTTGCTGGTGCTCGATGTCGCGCCGCCCATGCCGTCGATCTGTTTGTCGTAGGGATCGGGGCTGCCGATCACCCGCAACAGCAAGGCGTCGCGCGCAGCACCCGGCACCTGCGCCGATTCGGGCAGGTCCTGGAGGCTGAAAAACACGCCCTTGCTGGTGCCACCACGCATGTAGGTGGCGGGTATCTTGATTTGCGCTACGTGTGCCATGGTGTCCTCTCAGGCCGTCGCTGCCGATTCCAGGAAGTCCTGGGCAAAACGTTGCAACACGCCGCCCGCTTCGTAGATCGACACTTCTTCGGCGGTGTCCAGGCGGCAGGTCACCGGCACTTCGACACGTTCGCCATTCTTGCGGTTGATTACCAGGGTCAACTGCGCACGCGGAGTGCGTGCCCCCACCACGTCATAGGTTTCGCTGCCGTCGATCTTCAGGGTGTGGCGATCCGTGCCTGGCAGGAACTCCAGCGGCAGCACGCCCATGCCCACCAGGTTGGTGCGGTGGATGCGCTCGAAACCTTCGGCGGCAATCGCTTCCACACCCGCCAGGCGCACGCCCTTGGCCGCCCAGTCACGGGACGAGCCTTGGCCGTAGTCGGCGCCGGCGATGATGATCAGCGGCTGCTTGCGCTCCATGTAGGTTTCGATGGCTTCCCACATCCGCGTGACCTGGCCTTCCGGCTCGATCCGCGCCAGGGAACCCTGCTTGACCTTGCCGTTCTCAACCACCATTTCGTTGAACAGTTTCGGGTTGGCGAAGGTCGCGCGCTGCGCGGTCAAATGGTCGCCACGGTGCGTCGCGTAAGAGTTGAAGTCGACTTCCGGCAGGCCCATTTTCGCCAGGTATTCGCCGGCGGCGCTGTCGAGCATGATCGCATTCGACGGCGACAGATGGTCAGTGGTGATGTTGTCCGGCAGCACCGCCAGCGGGCGCATGCCCTTGAGCGGACGGGCACCGGCCAGCGCGCCTTCCCAGTAAGGCGGGCGACGGATGTAGGTGCTTTGCGGGCGCCAGTCATACAGCGGCGCGACTTTCGGGCCGGTGTCTTCGTGGATGGCAAACATCGGGATATACACCGCGCGGAACTGCTCCGGCTTGACCGAGGCCTTGACCACCGCGTCGATCTCTTCGTCGCTCGGCCAGATATCCTGCAGGCGGATTTCCTTGCCGTTGGCGTCGAGGCCGAGCACGTCTTTTTCGATGTCGAAACGGATGGTGCCGGCAATCGCATAGGCCACTACCAGCGGCGGCGAGGCGAGAAAGGCTTGCTTGGCATAGGGGTGGATACGCCCGTCGAAGTTGCGGTTACCCGAAAGCACGGCGGTGGCATACAGGTCGCGGTCGATGATTTCCTGCTGGATCACGGGGTCGAGCGCACCGGACATGCCGTTGCAGGTGGTGCAGGCAAATGCGACGACACCGAAACCGAGTTTTTCCAGCTCATGACCCAGGCCCGCTTCTTCCAGGTACATGGCCACGGTTTTCGAGCCGGGTGCCAGGGACGATTTGACCCACGGCTTGCGCGTCAGCCCCAGCTTGTTGGCATTGCGCGCCAGCAGGCCGGCGGCAATCACGTTGCGTGGGTTGCTGGTGTTGGTGCAACTGGTGATGGCTGCGATGATCACCGCGCCGTCGGGCATTTGGCCCGGCACTTCATCCCACTGACCGGAAATGCCCTTGGACGCCAGGTCGCTGGTGGCAACGCGGGCATGCGGGTTGCTTGGACCGGCCATGTTGCGCACGACGCTGGACAGGTCGAAAGTGAGGCCGCGCTCGTATTGCGCACCTTTCAGATCATCGGCCCACAGGCCGGTGTGGCGAGCGTATTGCTCCACCAAGGTGACTTGTTCGTCTTCACGGCCAGTGAGCTTGAGGTAGGCGATAGTCTGCTGGTCGATGTAGAACATCGCCGCAGTGGCGCCGTACTCCGGGGCCATGTTGGAAATGGTTGCGCGGTCGCCCAGGGTCAGTGCCGAAGCACCTTCGCCGAAGAACTCCAGCCAGGCACCGACCACTTTCTGTTTACGCAAGAACTCAGTCAGCGCCAGCACCATGTCAGTCGCGGTGATACCCGGCAACAGCTTGCCGGTGAGCTCCACACCAACGCTTTCCGGCAGGCGCATCCATGAGGCGCGGCCGAGCATCACACTTTCCGCTTCCAGGCCGCCGACGCCAATGGCGATCACGCCCAGCGCGTCTACGTGAGGCGTGTGGCTGTCAGTGCCGACGCAGGTGTCCGGGAACGCCACACCGTCGCGCACCTGGATCACCGGGGACATTTTCTCCAGGTTGATCTGGTGCATGATGCCGTTGCCGGGCGGGATCACGTCGACGTTCTTGAACGCCTTCTTGGTCCACTCGATAAAGTGGAAACGGTCTTCGTTGCGACGGTCTTCAATGGCGCGGTTTTTTTCGAACGCGTCCGGGTCGAACCCACCGGCTTCGACGGCCAGGGAGTGGTCGACGATCAGTTGGGTTGGCACCACCGGGTTGACCTGCGCCGGGTCACCGCCTTGCAGGGCAATGGCATCGCGCAGACCGGCGAGGTCGACCAGGGCGGTCTGGCCGAGGATGTCGTGGCACACCACACGCGCCGGGAACCACGGGAAGTCGAGGTCGCGCTTGCGCTCGATCAGTTGGCTCAGGGACGCGTTGAGGGTGGCCGGGTCGCAGCGACGCACCAGGTTTTCCGCGAGCACGCGGGAGGTGTAAGGCAACGTGGCGTAGGCGCCGGGACTGATTGCATCGACCGCCGCGCGGGCGTCGAAGTAATCCAGGCGGCTGCCGGGAAGCGGTTTGCGGAATTCAGTGTTCATCGTCAGGACTCGGTCACGGTGGTTGCAAAAGGAGCCCACGGATCCTGGGAGGCAATGCGATCAAAAGGTGGGAGCGGGCTTGCTCGCGAAGGCGGTTTAACAGTCGCCATGTGTTTGAATGACACACCGCTTTCGCGAGCAAGCCCGCTCCCACATTTTTGATCCGGTTTCACCCCGGGATCAGCGGTTTCTCCATTCAGCGACGTTCGATTGGCACGAACTTGCGCTGCTCTACGCCGGTGTATTCGGCGCTTGGACGGATGATGCGGTTGTTGGCGCGCTGTTCAAATACATGCGCGGCCCAGCCGGTGAGGCGTGAGCAGACGAAGATCGGGGTGAACAGCTTGGTCGGGATACCCATGAAGTGGTATGCCGAGGCATGGTAGAAGTCGGCATTGGGGAACAGTTTTTTCTGTTCCCACATGGTCTTGTCGATGGCTTCAGAGACCGGGAACAGCACCTTGTCACCCACCTCATCAGCGAGTTTTTTCGACCAGCCTTTGATCACTTCATTACGCGGGTCGCTGTCTTTGTAGATCGCGTGGCCGAAGCCCATGATCTTGTCCTTGCGCGCCAGCATGCCGAGAGTGCCTTTGACCGCTTCTTCAGCGGATGAGAAGCGCTCGATCATCTCCATCGCCGCTTCGTTGGCGCCGCCGTGCAGCGGGCCACGCAGGGAGCCGATAGCGGCAGTGACGCAGGAATACAGGTCGGACAGGGTCGAAGCACACACCCGCGCGGTAAAGGTCGAGGCGTTGAATTCGTGTTCCGCGTAGAGGATCAACGACACGTTCATGACCTTGACGTGCAACTCGCTCGGCTTCTTGCCGTGCAGCAGGTGCAGGAAGTGGCCGCCGATGGAAGGCTCGTCGGTCACGCAGTCGATGCGTTTGCCGTCGTGGCTGAAGCGGTACCAGTAGCACATGATCGCCGGGAAAGCGGCCAGCAGGCGGTCGGTGACGTCGCGCTGCACACTGAAGTCTTTCTCAGGTTCGATGTTGCCCAGGAACGAACAACCGGTGCGCATCACGTCCATCGGGTGGGCGTCGGCGGGGATGCGTTCCAGGACTTCCTTCAGCGCTTGCGGCAGGTCGCGCAGCTTGCTCAGCTTGGCGCTGTAGGCGGCCAGTTCGGTCTGGGTCGGCAATTCGCCGTACAGCAGCAAGTAGGCGACTTCCTCAAACTGCGCATCGGCGGCCAGTTCGCGCACGTCATAGCCGCGATAGGTCAGGCCGGCACCGGCCTGGCCCACGGTGGACAATGCGGTCTGCCCGGCCACCTGGCCGCGCAGGCCGGCCCCACTCAATACTTTTGCTTCAGCCATGTCGGTTCTCCAATCTTGAATTTATTAGGGAGGCTGTTTGTTACTTCTTGGCTGCAAACAGCGCGTCGAGCTTTTGCTCGAAGGTGTGGTAATCGATGCGATCGTAAAGCTCCATGCGGGTTTGCATGGTGTCGATCACATTCTGTTGGGTGCCGTCGCGACGGATCGCGGTGTAGACATTTTCGGCGGCCTTGTTCATGGCGCGGAAGGCCGAGAGCGGGTACAGCACGATGGAAACATCGGCAGATTTCAACTGTTCGGTGGTGTACAGCGGCGTGGCGCCGAACTCGGTGATGTTGGCCAGTATCGGCGCTTTCACACGGGACGCGAACAGCTTGTACATCTCAAGTTCAGTGATGGCTTCCGGGAATACCATGTCGGCGCCGGCCTCGATGCAAGCGGCGGCGCGCTCCAGGGCTGACTCCAAACCTTCGACGGCCAGGGCATCGGTGCGCGCCATGATCACGAAGCTGTCATCGGTGCGCGCATCCACGGCGGCCTTGATGCGGTCGACCATTTCCTGCTGGGACACGATTTCCTTGTTCGGACGGTGACCGCAGCGCTTGGCGCCCACCTGATCTTCGATATGGATCGCAGCCGCGCCGAACTTGATCATCGACTTGACGGTGCGCGCCACGTTGAACGCCGAGGAGCCGAAGCCGGTGTCGACGTCCACCAGCAGCGGCAGGTCGCACACGTCGGTGATGCGGCGTACGTCGGTCAGCACGTCATCCAGGCCGGTAATGCCCAGGTCCGGCACGCCGAGGGAACCGGCAGCTACGCCGCCACCCGACAGGTAGATCGCCTTGAACCCGGCGCGTTTGGCCAGCAGAGCGTGGTTGGCGTTGATCGCACCGACCACCTGCAAAGGATGCTCGCTGGCGACCGCGTCACGAAAACGCTGGCCTGGAGTCGTCTTATTATTGGAACTCATCATTCACCTCGTGATTGGGCAGTACCGTCCGGGAAGTGACGGGCAATGTTGCGTTTTGACGCGCCGATATGCCGGCGCATCAACAGTTCGGCCAGTTCACCGTCGCGATCGGCAATCGCGTCAAGAATGCGGTGGTGCTCGGCAAAGGCCTGGCGTGGACGATTGGGGGTGGCGGAAAACTGGATGCGGTACATGCGCACCAATTGGTACAGCTCGCCGCAGAGCATTTGGGTCAGAGTACGGTTACCGGCGCCTTGAATGATCCGGTAATGAAAGTCGAAGTCACCTTCCTGCTGGTAATAACCGAGGCCGGCCTGGAAGGCTTCGTCGCGTTCGTGGGTGTGCAGCACCTGGCGCAGCTCTTCGATTTCCGCGTCGGTCATGCGCTCGGCGGCCAGGCGACAGGCCATGCCTTCGAGGGATTCGCGGATTTCATAGAGTTCGACCAGCTCGGCATGGCTTAACGAAACCACGCGCGCGCCGACATGCGGCACGCGCACCAGCAGGCGCTGGCCTTCCAGGCGGTGAATCGCCTCGCGCAGCGGCCCACGGCTGATGCCGTAGGTGCGCGCCAGTTCCGGCTCGGAAATCTTGCTGCCGGGCGCGATCTCACCCTTGACGATGGCGGCCTGGATACGCCGGAAGACGTTCTCGGACATGGTCTGGGAATCGTCTTGCGCCACCACTGGGGATTCCAGCTGATCCAGCATATTGTCGACACCTTTAAAAGCAATGCCGCAAAAACTAGCCAATCAGCCCTGGATAGTCAAAGAATAAATGCACATTGTCGACAATCGTCTAATAACCGCTGTTGCACTCTTCCAGAGCATGGCCGCCTGCCAGCGCTGGCGCCAAAAAAGCATCATGTTAGAATGCACGCCACTTTTGCCTGACATCGCGAGATGAAACGGCGCACGAGGGAGCTTGCGCAGTAATGCCAGTCGCCTTGAATTGAACATCGCACTGCACCGCCTCGGGATTTATGAGACTCAAGCCCTTCCTTTTATTGACTTGCCTCCTGACCGCACCGGGCCTTGGCGTTGCCGCCGAGAAGACCGTGTATGGCCTCAACGAATATGCCCAACTGGCCGGGATCGACCTGGAAGTCGCCGCCAAACTGGACACCGGTGCCAAGACCGCCTCCCTCAGTGCCCGTGATATCAAGCGCTTCAAGCGCAACGGCGAATCCTGGGTGCGCTTCTACCTGGCCATCGACACCGCCCATTCCCACCCCATCGAACGCCCCCTGGCCCGCGTCAGCAAGATCAAGCGCCGCGCCGGTGACTACGACCCCGATGAGGACAAGAACTACACCGCCCGTCCGGTGATTGCCCTGGATATCTGCATGGGCACTGCTTTACGCAGCATCGAAGTGAACTTGACTGACCGCAGCGCTTTCCAATACCCGCTGCTGATCGGCTCCGAAGCGCTGAAACGCTTTGATGCGCTGGTCGACCCCAGTCTTAAATACGCAGCAGGCAAACCCGCCTGCGCCGCCGACGCTCATACCGCCGAGTAAACCGAATGCGCTCTCTGACCCTGCACCTGAAAATCCTGATCGCCATCCTGGTGGTGCTGGGTATTTCGGTCACCGCTTACCAGATCTTCGTGCTGGGGATCCCCGTCACCGAGGACGCCACCGACGACTTGTGGAACATCGACGCCAAGGTCGAGTTCGTCGCCAGCCCGAAAGACCCGGTGAAGATCCAGATGTTCGTGCCGCCCCTGAGCCGCGACTTCGTCAGCCTCAACGAGAGCTTCATCTCGAACAACTACGGCGTGAGCGTCAACCGCACCGATGGCAACCGCAAGGTGACCTGGTCGGCCCGCCGCGCCAAGGGCAACCAGACCCTGTATTACCGCCTGGTCCTCACCAAGCGTTACAGCGGTGAAAAGGTCAAGATCAAGGGCCCGACCTTCCGCGACAGCATTGCCGTGGAAGGCCCGGAAAAGATCGCTGCCGAAGCCCTGCTGGCGCCGATCCGCCAGCACTCGGCCGACGTCGAGACGTTTATCAGCGAAGCCATCAAGCGCACCAACAACCTCAACGATGACAACGTGAAGCTGTTGCTGGCGGGCGATCCGTCTACGCCGCACAAGGCCAAGATCGTCGAGTTGCTGCTGTCCATCGCCCACGTGCCGGTGGAAAAGGTCCACACCATCCGCCTGGTCGCCGACCAGCCGCAAACCCCGGAACTGTGGCTGCGCAGCTTCAACGGCAATGACTGGCTGTACTTCAACCCGGAAACCGGCGAACAAGGCCTGCCCGCCGACCGCCTGCTGTGGTGGACCGGCGATGAAAACCTGATCACCGTCGATGGCGGCAAGAAAGCCACGGTAACCTTCAGCCTGAACAACAGCGAGATGAACGCCATTCGCCTGGCCAAGCTGACCGACGAGAACACCGACGCCAACTTCCTCGAATACTCGCTGTATGGCCTGCCGCTGCAAACCCAGCAGACCTTCATGATCATGGTGATGATCCCGATCGGTGTGCTGGTGATCCTGATCCTGCGCAACCTGATCGGCTTGCAGACGCTGGGCACGTTCACGCCGGTGCTGATCGCCCTGGCGTTCCGAGAGACGCAGTTGGGCTTCGGGATTGTGCTGTTTACGATTATCACGGCGCTGGGGCTGTCCCTCAGGTCGTACCTGGAACACTTGAAGCTGCAGATGCTGCCAAGACTGTCGGTGGTGCTGACGTTCGTGGTAGTGCTGATCGCGGCCATCAGCCTGTTCAGCCATAAACTGGGGCTGGAGCGCGGGCTGTCGGTGGCGCTGTTCCCGATGGTGATCTTGACCATGACCATCGAACGCCTGTCGATCACCTGGGAAGAGCGTGGCGCCAACCATGCGCTGAAGGTGGCGATTGGCACGCTGTTCGCCGCGTCCCTGGCGCACCTGATCATGAGCGTGCCGGAGCTGATCTACTTTGTATTCACCTTCCCGGCCATCCTGCTGATTTTGGTGGGCTTCATGCTGGCCATGGGTCGTTATCGCGGCTACCGCTTGACCGAGCTGGTGCGTTTCAAGGCCTTCTTGAAGGCTGACCAGTAATGTTCGGTTTCTGGAAGACCTGGAAGGCGCTGGAAGCGCGGGGAATCATGGGCATCAACCGGCGTAATGCCGACTACGTGCTCAAGTACAACAAGCGCAGCCTGTACCCCATCGTGGATGACAAGATCATCACCAAGGAACGCGCACTGGCGGCCGGCATCCATGTGCCGGAAATGTACGGGGTGATTTCCACCGAGAAGGAAATCGACAAGCTCGACGAGATCATCGGCGGGCGCAGCGATTTCGTGATCAAACCAGCGCAAGGTGCCGGCGGTGACGGCATCCTGGTGGTGGCGGACCGCTTTGAAGGGCGCTATCGCACGGTGTCCGGCAAGATCATCAGCCACGAAGAGATCGAACATCAGATATCCAGCATCCTCACCGGCCTGTATTCACTCGGCGGCCACCGCGACCGCGCGTTGATTGAGTACCGCGTGGTGCCTGACCAGATCTTCAAGAGCATCAGCTATGAAGGCGTGCCGGACATCCGCATTATCGTGCTGATGGGCTACCCGGTGATGGCCATGCTGCGCTTGCCGACCCGTCAATCGGGCGGCAAGGCCAACCTGCACCAAGGCGCCATCGGCGTGGGTGTGGACCTCGCCACGGGCCTGACCCTGCGCGGCACCTGGCTCAACAACATCATCACCAAACACCCCGACACAACCAACGCGGTGGATGGCGTGCAACTGCCCAACTGGGACGGGTTCATGAAGCTTGCGGCGGGTTGCTATGAGTTGTGTGGGCTGGGGTACATCGGCGTGGACATGGTGCTGGACCAGGAAAAAGGTCCGCTGATTCTTGAGCTGAATGCGCGGCCGGGGCTGAATATCCAGATCGCCAACGACTGCGGTTTGACCCTGCGAACTCATGCAGTAGAGGCGCGGCTGGAAGAGCTGAACGCCGCTGGCGTGACGGAAACGCCGGAGGAGCGGGTGAAGTTTGCGCAGGAAATGTTTGGGCATATTCCGCCCGTAGAAGGTTAACGCGACTTTTCATCGCCTTATCCCCGACATCCCCTCTAGGAGCAAATCCTACAGGGGACTACAATCCCCTCCCCCGCGCCATTAGCTGATCCACCCCGCATGTCGACCTGCTCCGTATATACGCTGCCCTATCGGGCTAACCCCGCCGAGTATTTTGCGGCGATTCGCCATGCGCCTGGCGCGGTGCTGCTGGATAGCGGGCGACCGGCAGCCGAGCGTGGGCGGTATGACGTGTTAAGTGCCTGGCCACGTGCAACCTTGACGGTTTCACCTGACGAAAGTGGTAGTGACTTCCTGCAACGCTTGCGGAAAAGCCTTACCCAGTTGGGGAAAGCAGACCTGCCCACCGGGTGTGAACTGCCGTTTGCCGGCGGCCTGATCGGCTATTTGAGCTATGACTTCGGCCGGCACCTTGAGCAAATGCCACACCTTGCCGTGGACGATCTGCACCTGCCGGATGCGCGTTTCGGGCTGTATGCCTGGGCGCTGATCAGTGATCATCAGGCCCGGACCAGCCAGCTTGTGTTTCATCCCGCACTGGCGGAGACAGAGCGGCAACGCTTGATCACGCTGTTCGGCCGGCCGGTAGCCGACAACGCGGCGACCTTCAAACTTAACGGCCCCATGGCCCCGGACCTCACCGGTGAGGCCTACCGCCAGGCAATCGTGCGCATCCAGGACTACATCCAGGCCGGCGACTGCTATCAGGTCAACTTTGCCCAGCGCTTCCGTGCGTCGTGTGTCGGCGATCCCTGGGTCGCCTACTGCGCCCTGCGCGAAGCCTGCCCAACGCCGTTCTCCGGGTTCCAGAGCCTGCCGGACGACGGCGCGGTGCTGAGCCTGTCGCCCGAGCGTTTCGTGCATGTCAGCGAGCGCCGCGTCGAGACCCGCCCCATCAAAGGCACTCGCCCACGCGGTCTGACGCCCGAAGAGGACGCCGCCAACGCCGCCGAACTGCTGGCCAGTCCCAAAGACCGCGCCGAAAACCTGATGATCGTCGACCTGCTGCGCAACGACCTCGGCCGCACCTGCCGCACCGGCTCGGTGAGCGTGCCGGAACTGTTCAACCTGGAAAGCTACCCCAACGTGCACCACCTGGTGAGCAGCGTTATCGGCGAATTGGCCGACGGCAAAGACGCCCTCGACCTCATCGCCGGCAGCTTTCCCGGCGGCTCCATCACCGGCGCGCCGAAGATCCGCGCGATGCAGATCATCGACGAGCTGGAGCCGACGCGACGCGGGTTGTACTGCGGTTCGCTGGTGTACCTGGACGTGCGTGGCGAGATGGACAGCTCCATCGCCATCCGCAGCCTGCTGGTCAAGGATGGGCAGGTATGTTGCTGGGGGGGCGGCGGGATTGTCGCGGACTCGCAGTGGGAAGCGGAGTACCAGGAGTCGCTGACCAAGGTGAAGGTGTTGTTACACACTTTGGAAAACCTGTAGTCGCCAAGCCCCTCCTGGCTCTCGGACGCAAAGCCGCCCGGCAGGAAAAAACCTGAATCAGAACGTCTATGGACGACATTCGAGCTGGACGATAGCGTCCGGCTCGGACCGTCCACTAGCCGTCTGTGAGGGATCACATGAACCGACTGCTTACTCTTAAGAAATTGTTTCCGAGATTGCATCTCGATCCAACCGCGCCTATATTCTCCCAAATTGGGAGGATGAAGCGATGCGCATAATCGCTCTCTCAACCCTACGAATATTCTGGGAAAGCCACTCAGCTTGTTCCGACGCCAAAACACCGCTGGTCGAACTGTACCGTCATTTGGAGAAAGCCACTTACCCAACGCCGCAAGCACTCAAAGCAGAGCTTAGAGCGGCAAGTATCCTGAAAGGTGGCAGGGTTGCCTTCAACGTGGGCGGCAACAAATATCGAGTGATCATGGCGATCGATTATCAGCGCCAGCTTGGGTTCATACGTTTCGTGGGGACGCATGCGCAGTACGACCAGATCAACGCGGAGACCGTGTGATGAACATCAAACCTATACATTCCCAGGAAGACCTGACCGCGGCACTCACGCGCGTCGAGCAGCTATGGGGAGCCGAAGTCGGCTCACCGGAAGGTGACGAGCTCGAAATTCTTGCAGTCCTCATAGAGAAATACGAGGCAGAACATTATCCAATGCCACCTTCGGATCCGGTGGAAGCGATTAAATTTCGCATGGAGCAATTGGGCATGACCGCTCGGGATCTTGAGCCTTTCATCGGGACAAGCGGGCGTGTGTCCGAAGTATTGAATCACAAGCGCAAGCTGAGCTTGTCGATGATCAAGCGCCTGCATGAAGGCTTAAGTATTCCTTATGAGCGCTTGCTGGCTGGCGTCTGAAATTACAGTGTTTGTAAGGACCTCATTGCGGGCAAGCCCGGCTCCCACATTTTGACGTGTAAACCTGTTCACGTGTGGGCGCTGGCTTGCCTGTGAAGGGGCCACCAGCCTTGGCGAAAAACCTACAGGCTCAACGGCCGATTCGACGCCTTGATGAACGCCTGCTTCAGATCCTCGAACGTATGCACCGCCGGGAATTGCGGGAATTCGCGGATCACGTTCTCCGGCGCATGGAACAGAATCCCACAGTCGGCTTCGCCCAGCATGGTGGTGTCGTTGTAAGAGTCGCCGGCGGCGATCACCCGGTAGTACAGACTCTTGAAGGCCAGCACGGATTGGCGCTTCGGATCTTTCTGGCGCAGTTGGTAACTGACCACGCGATCGGTGTCGTCGGTAATCAGCCGATGGCACAGCAGGGTCGGGAAACCCAGTTGGCGCATCAGGGGTTGGGAAAATTCATAGAAGGTGTCGGACAGGATCACCACCTGGAAGCGCTCGCGCAGCCAGTTGACGAATTCGATGGCGCCGTCCAACGGCTTGAGAGTGGCGATCACTGCCTGGATGTCGGCGAGCTTGAGCCCGTGTTCGTCGAGGATGCGCAGGCGTTGCTTCATCAGCACGTCATAGTCGGGAATGTCCCGGGTAGTCGCCCGCAGGGATTCAATACCGGTTTTTTCGGCGAAGGCGATCCAGATTTCCGGAACCAGCACCCCTTCCAGGTCGAGACAGGCAATTTCCACAAGACACTCCCATTTGTAGTTTGTTGGTTGAGCGAGCAAAAGGACTGCCGAACTCTAGCGATTCAAGCTCACCGCCGCAACGCAGAGCGGATTTTGATACCATCGCTCCCCTATAGAGCGCTCAGCGCCACTGACCTGTAGGAACCGTCCTGATGAACCAAGCCTTCGACGTCGCTGAACTCGCCGCGACTTACGCCAACAAATCCGCCCAGGATATTCTCAAGCTGGCGTTCAGCCAGTTCGGTGATGACCTGTGGATTTCCTTCAGCGGTGCCGAGGACGTGGTGCTGGTCGACATGGCCTGGAAGCTGAACAAGAACGTCAAGGTATTCAGCCTCGACACCGGCCGCCTGCACCCGGAGACCTACCGGTTCATCGAGCAGGTACGCGAGTTCTACAAAATCGACATCGAGCTGATCTCGCCGGACCAGAGCAAGCTGGAACCCTTCGTCAAAGAGAAGGGCCTGTTCAGCTTCTATAAGGACGGCCATGGCGAATGCTGCGGCGTGCGCAAGATCGAGCCGCTGCGCCGCAAACTCGCAGGCGTGAATGCCTGGGCCACCGGCCAGCGCCGTGACCAGAGTCCCGGTACCCGCAGCCAAGTGGCGGCGCTGGAAATTGACACAGCCTTCTCCACCCCGGAACGCACGCTGTACAAGTTCAACCCGCTGGCGCAGATGACCAGTGAGGAAGTCTGGGGTTACATCCGCATGCTGGAGCTGCCGTACAACAGCCTGCATGAGCGCGGCTTTATCAGCATCGGCTGCGAGCCCTGCACCCGGCCGGTGCTGCCAAACCAGCATGAACGCGAAGGTCGCTGGTGGTGGGAAGAAGCCACGCAGAAGGAATGCGGCCTGCATGCCGGGAACATCATCAGCAAGGCCTAAGGGCTTCGCGATCAAGTAATCAATGTGGGAGCGGGCTTGCCCGCGATCGCGGTGGATCAGTCGCTATCTGCGTGACTGATTTTCCGTCATCGCGGGCAAGCCCGCTCCCACATTTGTTATGTGTTTAACGCTGAAGGTGTACACACAGATGTAACCATAGGTGGCATTTATGTGTGCAATTTCCTGTGATCCGCACCCTAACGTAACACCTCTATCCGCCCGCAGTTTCCCACCGTGCATCGCACGCTTCCCACAGCAAAATAAATAGCTGTTCAAACGGTCAATTTATATCGTTTGTAATTCAGATAGTTATTTCGAGAACATGCAAAAAGGAAATTACCTCCAGCTTTCATAGATCAAAAACTGGCACGTAAGTGGCTTAAGGTGAAATGCGCTTTGTATACAATAAATACAAAACATACATACACTTTGCCATCTGCGGCCTGGCTGCCGATGCGCTGGAGCCTGCCGGAATGCGTCCAAGCCTCTCGAACAATATCGCACTGGATCTGCCCTCCTCGCCCCTCAACCCCGAAGCGACAAGCCCCGGCCCCCTGGTGCTGAGCCCACGGCTGCACAACAAAGACCTGGCCCCGACCAAGGTCGAAGGCCGACGCTGGGGGCGCTACAGCATTTTTGCACTGTGGACCAACGACGTGCACAACATCGCCAACTATTCCTTCGCCATTGGCTTGTATGCCTTGGGTCTGGGCGGTTGGCAGATTCTGTTGTCCCTGGGTATCGGCGCGGCGCTGGTGTACTTCTTCATGAACCTGTCGGGTTATATGGGGCAGAAGACCGGTGTGCCGTTCCCAGTGATGAGTCGAATCAGCTTCGGCATCCATGGCGCGCAGATTCCGGCGTTGATCCGCGCAGTGATTGCGATTGCCTGGTTCGGTATCCAGACCTACCTGGCCTCGGTGGTTTTCCGCGTGTTGCTGACGGCAATTCATCCAGGTTTTGCCGACTATGACCACAACTCGATCCTGGGCCTGTCGTCCCTCGGCTGGGCCTGTTTTGTGACGATCTGGCTGGTGCAGCTGGTGATCCTGGCCTACGGCATGGAGATGGTGCGCCGCTACGAAGGCTTCGCCGGACCGGTGATTCTGCTGACGGTAGCGTCACTGGCCGGCTGGATGTACTTCCAGACGGGCGGGAACATCGCCTGGTCGATCCGCGACCCGCTGAGCGGCGGCGAGATGTGGCGCAATATCTTTGCCGGTGGCGCGCTGTGGCTGGCGATCTACGGCACGCTGATCCTCAATTTCTGCGACTTCGCCCGCTCTTCGCCGTGCCGCAAGACCATCCAGGTCGGCAATTTCTGGGGCCTGCCGGTGAATATCCTGGTGTTTGCCGCGATCACCGTGCTGCTGTGCGGCGGGCAATTCCAGCTTAACGGCCGGGTGATCGAAAGCCCCACTGAAATCATCGCGGCCATTCCCAGCACCTTTTTCCTGGTGCTCGGTTGCCTGGCGTTCCTGATCGTTACCGTGGCAGTGAACATCATGGCCAACTTCGTCGCACCAGCCTTTGTGCTGAGCAACCTGGCGCCCAAGTACCTGAACTTCCGCCGCGCGGGGTTGATCAGTGCCACCGTGGCGGTGCTGATCCTGCCGTGGAACCTCTACAACAGCCCGTTGGTGATTGTGTATTTCCTCTCCGGCCTGGGTGCCCTGCTGGGGCCGTTGTATGGGGTGATCATGGTTGATTACTGGCTGATCCGTAAAAGCCGGGTGGACGTGTTGCAGCTGTATAGCGAAGACCCAAATGGCGTTTATTACTACAGCCGTGGGGTCAATTTACGCGCGGTGGCAGCATTCATTCCCGCAGCCGTGATCGCCATTCTCCTGGCGCTGCTGCCCGGTTTCGCCAGTGTTTCACCGTTTTCCTGGATGTTTGGCGCTGGTATTGCAGGGTTGCTCTACCTGCTGATCGCCAAGCGTCAGCCGTTCTACGCCGATGTCAGCGGCGAAAGCATTGCAGTCGATAACGTCAGTCATTAATCAAGGACACTCCATGCGTATCCTCGTGGTCAACGTCAACACCACCGAATCCATCACTGAAACCATCGCCCAGCAGGCACGGGCTGTGGCTGCGCCGGGCACTGAGATTGTCGGGCTCACGCCCTACTTCGGCGCGGAGTCGGTGGAAGGCAACTTTGAAAGCTACCTGGCGGCCATCGCCGTGATGGACCGCGTGATGGCCTACGACCAGCCGTTCGACGCGGTGATCCAGGCCGGCTACGGTGAGCACGGCCGCGAAGGCTTGCAGGAGTTGCTCAACGTGCCGGTGGTGGACATCACCGAAGCGGCCGCCAGTACCGCGATGTTTCTGGGCCATGCCTATTCGGTGGTGACCACGCTGGACCGCACCGTGCCGCTGATCGAAGACCGCCTGAAACTGGCCGGCTTGTATCAACGCTGTGCCTCGGTACGGGCCAGCGGCATGGCAGTGCTGGAGTTGGAAGAAAACCCGCGGGCGGCGATGGAAGCCATCGTGCGCCAGGCGGAACTGGCCATCAGCGAAGACAAGGCTGAAGTGATCTGCCTGGGCTGCGGCGGCATGGCCGGGCTGGACGAGCAGATCCGCCAGCGCACCGGCGTGCCAGTGGTGGACGGCGTAACCGCCGCAGTGACCATCGCCGAATCGCTGGTGCGGTTGGGGTTGTCGACGTCGAAGATCAGGACTTATGCGACGCCAAGGCCGAAAAAAATCATCGGCTGGCCGCGTTAAAACGCTGGCTCAACTGCTGTTCGGCAAACTGCTCGATGATGAAATCCACAAACGCGCGGGTCTTGCCGGGTAGCAGTTTATGTTCGGCGTAGTAAATGGAGATGTTGCCGTCGTCGACGTACCAGTCGGGCAGCACCCGCACCACCGCGCCGCTGTCCAGAAACGGCACGGCCATGGGCATGCTCACTAGGGCGATGCCCAGGCCCTGCGCGCTGGCGCAGCAGGCAGCTTCAGAGTCGCTCATGGTCATTCTCGACTTAAGCACCAGCGGGCGGTGTTCACGCTCGGTGCTGGTCAACTGCCAGGAGCGTACGCGGCCGGTTTGGGGGGAGCGGATGAGAATCCCCGTGCAGCGCGCCAAGTCCTCTGGGGTCAATACCGGCGCGCGTCGCGCCAGGTAATCCGGCGACGCCACCAATACCCGATGTGCCGGTGTGAGTTTGCGCGCCACGACCCCCTGGGGCAGTTCAAAACCGCCGCCGATGGCCGCATCGAAACCTTGGCCGATCAGGTCCACCTGACGGTTATCGAAATGCCAATCCGGGCTGATGTCTGGAAAGCGCTGCATGAACTCCCCCAGCAGTGGCACCACATAGCGATTGCCAAACACGGTGCCCATGCTGACCTTGAGCGTCCCTACCGGCCGCCCTTCAGCGCTCGCCAGGTTGGCCATGGCGTTCTGGATGGTGGTGAGGCTACCGCTGACCTCTTCCAGAAACAGTTTTCCGGCTTCGGTCAGAGTGAGACGCCGAGTGCTGCGCTGGAACAATCTCACCCCCAGGCGCGCCTCCAGCTTGGCGACACTTTTGCCGACGGCTGCCGGGGTCAGGCTCAGGTGCCGGGCAGCCTCCGCAAAGCTGCCGCCTTCAGCGCTGCGCACGAAGCATTCGATACTGCCAAAGCTCTCCATATCGACTCACTCTAAACTTTTGGTTTACACAGACTATAGCAATCACGGTCTACCGGGAGGAACTGGCGAGGTCGATACTCGGCCCCAACAACAAGGCATCCCGCCTTGAACAGCTAGGAGATCGACATGACCACACAGAACCTCAGCGGCAAAGTCGCCTTGATCCAAGGCGGTTCTCGCGGCATCGGCGCCGCCATCGTCAAGCGCCTCGCGGCGCAGGGTGCAGCAGTCGCCTTTACTTACGTCAGCTCGGTCGCCAAGGCTGAAGAACTGCAGAACAGCGTGATCAGCGAAGGCGGCAAAGCCCTGGCGATCCACGCCGACAGCGCCGATGCCGGGGCGATCCGCAACGCCGTCAACGCCACCGTCGAAGCCTTTGGTCGCCTGGACATTCTGGTGAACAACGCCGGTGTGCTGGCCATCGCGCCGCTGGAAGATTTCAGGCTGGAAGATTTTGACCAGACGTTGGCGATCAACGTACGCAGCGTGTTTATCGCGACCCAGGAAGCGGCCAAGCATATGGGTGACGGCGGTCGGGTGATCAACATTGGTAGCACCAATGCCGAGCGCATGCCGTTTGGCGGTGGCGGCCCGTACGCCATGAGCAAGGCGGCGCTGGTGGGGTTGACCAAGGGCCTGGCGCGAGATCTGGGGCCACGCGGCATCACCATCAACAACGTGCAGCCTGGGCCGGTGGACACCGATATGAACCCGGCGAACAGCGATTTTGCCGAAAGCTTGATCGGGCTGATGGCGGTGGGGCGTTACGGGCATGTGGAAGAGATCGCCAGCTTTGTGGCTTACCTCGCAGGGCCGGAAGCGGGTTACATCACAGGTGCCAGTTTGACCATCGATGGTGGCTTCAGCGCCTAGTATTTCTTAAACACTGCAAAACCCTGTGGGATTGGGCTTGCCCGCGAAGGCTGAATATCGGTCACTGAATACATCGACTGATACACCGCTTTCGCGAGCAAGCTCGCTCCCACAGGGTTGACCGTGTTTGATTCAGGGACGGGGCGGCAAGCCATAGGCCGCCAGGTCAAAGTCCGCGAGCTTGCGGATGATCTGGTCGGCATGGTGGTACTTGCTGTCGGCCATGGCTTCATCCGGCACGGCGATGGCGGTCATGTGCGCGGCCTTGGCGGCGGTGACGCCAAACGGCGAGTCTTCGAACACCAGGCAGTCCTCGGGCGCAACGCCCAGGCGGCGGGCGGCGGTGAGGAAGATGTCCGGCGCAGGCTTGGCGGCACCGACTTCCGGGTCGTCAGCGGTGACGATGGTATCGAACAGGCCAAACCATTCGCGGTGCAGCGTGGTCTTGTGGCCGAACGAATTGCGCGACGAACTGGTGCCCACCGCAATCGGGATATTGTGCGCTTTCAAGTGCCGCACCAAAGCTTCAGCGCCAGGCATGCCCAATGCCTTGGGGAAGCGCTCGCTCATCAGCGGCTCGCGTATTTCCAGGAACTGCGCCGGTGTGATCGGCAAATCCAGCGCCTTCACCACGTAGTCAGCCAAGTCCTGGGCACCGCGCCCGATGATGTGCTGCTTGATGCCCCAATCGTAGGTACGGCCGTAGCGTTCGGCGATGATCTGCGTAACTTCGGTGTAGATGCCTTCGGTATCCAGCAACAACCCGTCCATATCGAAAATCACGGCCTTGATTGGACCGACTGCGGTACGCGGTGCATTCATCGCAACAGAACCTTGGGAGAGGACTAAAAGGATTCAGCACAATAACGGCCACGCTTGCCGGCAAGCAACCCTTTAGACTGTAGTCCCCTCCCTTCGAAGTACCCGCAATGCTCTTCCGTCTCGCTGCCGACAGCCTGGTGCTGTTTCACCTCACCTTTATCCTGTTCGTGCTGTTTGGCGGCTTGCTCGCGCTCAAGTGGCGCCGGGTAATCTGGCTGCATTTGCCGGCGGCCGCCTGGGGCGTGGCGGTGGAAGTGCTGCACCTGCCCTGCCCGTTGACCCGGTGGGAGAACCTGCTTCGTCACCTCGCCGGACAAGACGGTTACGGCGGTGGTTTTGTCGAGCATTACATCCTCACGCTGATCTACCCGGCGGGGCTGACCCCTGGGATTCAATTGGCGCTCGGGACGGTGGTGCTGCTGGTCAATATCGCGGTGTATGCGTGCTTGATCAGGCGTGCGCAGGCAAGCAACCAAGGTTGGCCAACGTAGCTTCCACCGCTGCTTCGAGCGGCGTATGCGGCTCATGGCCCAGGGCCGCCAACAGGCGTTGGTTATCCATGCGCAAGGGGGTTTGCCACAGGTAGCGCATCTCTTGCATCTCGCGCAGGGTGACGACAAAGGGTGCTGCCACTTTCAGCAACCACCACGGGAAACGATTGACGCGCGGTTGATGTCCCGTCCTACGCAGCATTACGCGCTGAATCGCTTGGACCATCTGTGTGCCATCCGCATCCACGTGCCCGGCCATGTGGAAGCAGGCGAAGGCGTCGAGGGTTGCTCGACGCTCAATCAGCTCGACCATCGTGCGCGCTACATCGGGCAGATACGCCCATTGATGCATCACACCCGGGGCACCTGGGTAGTTGACGACCTGCACCGGCTTTCCGGGCTTGACCAAACCCTGGGCAAACCAGTTGTTAGCCACCCGCGCGCCGAAAAAGTCCCCGGCGCGCACGATCAGCGCCCGCGCCCCCTGACGAGAGGCGTCCAGCAAGCGCTGCTCCAATTGCACGCGGATTGCGCCTTTGCGGGTCTGCGGGTGCTGAGGTGAATCCTCGTGCAACACCGGGAATGCATCCGGTCCGTAGTTATAGACCGTGCCGGGCAATACGATAGTGGCGCCTTCGACGAGGGCTGCTGCGATGGTGTTGTCGATCATCGGCAGCACCTGCTCCGCCCAATTGCGATAACCGGGTGGGTTGACTCCGTGCACGATGACCGCGCACCCACGGGCAGCCGCCAGTACCGCATCACGATTGAGCGCATCGCCTTCAACCCAGGTAAACGCTGCGTTCTGGCTGCGGGCTCTGTCGACATCACGGGTCAACGCACACACTTCCCAGCCTGCAGCACTCAGCTGTCGCGCCACTTCACCGCCTATCCCGCCGGTTGCACCCAGTACCAGAACCTTTTTCATGGCCTTCTCCCACAGTGGTTGGTGTGGCCATTTTGTGTGCAGTCTCGCTATAGATAAATTGCCGAACACAATGCAGTCGCTATACATTTATGCATGGCATCGACTATTGGTTGGGAGCTTTACCGATCGTTCCTCGGCGTGTTCAGGGAGGGATCGCTGTCGGGGGCCGCACGGCAGCTCGGCATTACACAGCCCACGGTCGGACGGCACATTGCCGCGCTGGAAACGGCGCTGGGCGTGGTGCTGTTTACCCGTTCACCGAACGGTTTGTTGCCCACATCACTGGCCCGCACCCTGCGCGCCCACGCCGAAACCATGGAGCGCACGGCAGCGGCGCTTGAACGTGCGGCCTCTTCTCAAGGCGACGACGTGCGCGGCGTGGTGCGCGTGTCCGCCAGTGAAGTGGTCGGCGTAGAAGTGCTGCCGCCGATCCTCACGCAATTGCGCCAGACTCACCCGCACCTCAGGGTCGAACTGGTCCTGACCAACCGCCTGAGCGACCTGCTGCAACTGGAAGCCGATATCGCCGTGCGCATGGTCCGTCCCAGCCAGGAACAACTGCTGGCGCGACGCATTGGCCTGATCGAAATCGGCCTGCATGCCCGCGATGATTACCTGCTAAAACACGGCACGCCCCTGCACATGCAAGACCTGGCCAGCCACTCAGTGATCGGCTTCGATCAGGAAAATGCGTTTATCCGCAGCCTGGCCATCAAGGGCTTCGAACGCAGCACCTTCGCCTGCAGCAGCGACAGCGACCTGGCGCAACTGGCCCTGATCCGCGCCGGCGCCGGCATCGGCGGCTGCCAGGTCCAACTGGCCAAGCGCGACCCACGCCTGCGCCGAGTCCTGCCGGAAGGCGTTGCACTCAGGCTGGACACCTGGGTGACGATGCACGAAGACCTGCGCAACAGCCCGCGCTGCCGCGTAATGTTCGACGCCCTGGTGGAAGGTTTGCAGCGTTACGTACAGGATTGAGACAGCTTCACTGGTGAAGAATCAGACTCCCTCAGTCCCTTCACAGACGCCACCATGTCCGAAGCCTTCGAAGTCCCCAGCCCCCACGAAAAACACCTCGAGCACACCACCGAACATGCCCACGGGCGAGGTGACAATTTCGCCAGCCGCATCGCCGTGATGACCGCCCTCATGGCGACTCTCGGCGCCATGCTCAGCTACCAGGCCGGCTCCACCGAAAGTGAAGCGGCCATGGACAAAAACAACGCCGCCATCATCAAGACCGAAGCCGCGAACCAGTGGAACTATTACCAGGCCAAATCCAGCCGGCAGAACCTTGCGGAACTGGCCACTCACATTCCCGGCGTGGATGCAGCGCATTACAAGGACGAGCTCGAACGCTACAAGCGCCAGAAGGAAGACGTGCGCAAACAAGCCGAAACGCTTGAAGCCACCTCAAAGGAATGGGATGAAAAATCGGAACAGGCACTGCACCAGCATCACCGCTGGGCCCAGGCAATGACCGCGATTCAGATCGCGATCTCGTTGGCGGCGATTACGTTGTTGACGAGGCGGGAATGGTTGAAGCGCCTGTCGTATGCGGCAGCGGGTGTGGCAGTGGTATTGGGCAGCCTGGCGTGGCTGCATATCTGACGCGGTGCAGTCAAAAGGTGGGGGTGGCTGTGGGGTTGAGGGCTTGGGTGTACGTACAAGCCTGACGCGCGGGGTGGTAGTCTTGCCCTCTCGAAAACGACAATGACAGGGAAGTACGAATGCGGAGTCTGTTTCTATTGCTGTGCTGTTTGTTAATCACCGCCTGTTCAAGCAATCCGACAACACTGTTTGAAGAACAAGTCAAAAACAGCAGCACGCCGTTAGCGCGAACCCCCTCTGAGGCCATGCGTAACACTCAAGCGGTGCCCATGCCGATCGACCCAGGGTGGCGGCCGCCCCAGTGGAAGATCACGGCCGAAGAACCGCGCATCCTGATCAACGGGATCCCGTCGAACTACCGATTATTCAGCGTAGCCTTAATAAAAGATAAACCCTTCCATATCGACGTTAACTCTTGGTGCGTCAACGCGTGCCTGGGATTCAGCAAATACGCCCTGAACCCTTATTTGATCCTGATGGACGCCCAAGGCAATGTGCAGGCTGAAGGCTTTGGCAAGGCGTCTGGCATCGTGGGGGTCATCAGCCAGGTCTTGAAAGGCACGGTGAAAAACAGCGGAACCTACTACCTTATCGTCGCAGCGGATAACCGTGCGCCAGGGGAAACCATTGTCATCGACAATGTACTGCTGATAGGCGCCGCAGCGAACCCGATAGCGCCGTTGCGCATCGGAATGGGCAGCTATCCATTTGGGTCGGTTGGGCCGTTATTGAATACGGAAGAGACACCTTAACCTGCGACGGTTGAGCGTGAAGAAAATAGGCCGGGTGTATATCCACTGAATCGGCTGTACTGGCCCTGATAATTGATTTGGGCAATTTCCTACGGCCTATTCAGAAGCGCCACTCTCCCACTTCAAATTCACCCCGCCTATAGTCCAACGGTCGCTCACAGGGCGACCGGGTTTGGCGACTCGACTACAAGATGGCAAAAGCTTCCCGGCAGATTTGCGGGATGCCCCTGCACGCAATAAGCTGCTTCATGGTAGCTGTGCGTGGGAGACCTTCGGGTCTGCCGGTCTTTGTCCGTTCTTGTCCCGGTTCGCCAACCTGCGTACAGCTGCCACCTTTTGTTTGGCGACAAATGCGTGGCTCACATCCTCTAAGTGAACGGACTTAAGGCATGAACCAATACATAGCACTCACCAGCAACGACAGCGCCACACCCGCCCTTTTCGTCGACACAACCGTCCCGTTGGAAATCCTTCTTGATGCCGCGAACTATCGAATCCGCTCGGTGACGCAGGTGCTTGAGAATCTTGCGCTACGTAGTGAGATAGGCAGCGATGCGGTGGTACTCAGCGACTTTGCCTTGCTGTGCTCAATTCCAATGCGCGACGGGTGTGACTTGCTGGATGTCATAGGCCGGCGAATGGATGTTCCGCTACCCTAGAAAATACTGCAGGTCGCTTTAGAGCTTTAGCGACCAGTTCCCCTGGCTTCGGAATAGCAATCCAGGGGGTTCTGGTTTACGAGGGCACACAAAAAGGCCGCCACACCAAGTCTAAGTGTGGGGGCTTTTTTACATAAGCGGCGTTCTATTCACCCGTCGGCAAATGCCACGATCGACCGAAGCGGTCGGTTGTATAGGGACAATGGATGAGGCAACCCACAGTAATGAAAGCTGCCGTACAAAGATTGAACTCAGCCCCTATTTTACTTTGTCTGATTGGCATTAAAGCTGATTCTAGAGGCAAACCAAACGCACACCAGTGAAGTAAACATCTCTAGAATTTCTTTAGGCTGGGTTGATTCCACGTACTCCGGCCCGCAGGCTTTCTTCAGGTATTGAGAGAGCGGAAGTAACTCAACACTACCTATTTTGAAGTCGATATTGTGACTGAGCTTATTCCGAAGGTTGTTCATATGCTTGATAGCGGGAATGGAGTTGTACTTCTCCGGATAACCATCTGAAGCAAGAAGCGAGACTTTTTGCCCAAACGACTGCCTAGAGGAATCCCAGTCCAGTTTGGAGTATTGGGACTTTAGGTACTCATCAAGGTAGTGCTCAATGATGAGATGGCAGGACAAAAAATAACCAATTAACTCGTAATTCAAGTTATCGAGGCGCTGCCACGTGAGTTTGCCATCGCGGATTTCACCTACTAAAGGTGGTAGGCTCATCTTGTTCATAGAAGGACTCAGTTTTTGATTCTACGGCCTGCACAGCTTGGTGCGGGGCTAGTGGGGAATTCGGCCTCACGAACTTCAGAGACGCCTTATCAAACTGGCATTCGTCGTTGATGAGCGGTGCGGAAAGCCTAGCTCACGTGGGACCGAACCGACTCTTGGCGCAAGCGAGGACGTTCGAGTCCATGGGCTCAGTATTTATGCACCAAAAAGGCGCACCATTCCCATGGTGGTCCCATGGGGCTATTTTTCAGGCGCCAAAAACCACAAACCCCCAACTTTCTCTAGGAAAATCAGGGGTTTGCGTTTTCGTAATTTGGCGGTGAAGGAGAGATTCGAACTCTCGATACAATTTCTTGTATACACACTTTCCAGGCGTGCTCCTTAAGCCACTCGGACACTTCACCGTATCCCGTCAAACCAGTTCAGTCTGTCGAGGCGCGCTAATGTAGTCGAAAGCCTTTCTGATGGCAAAGGTTTTTTTCAGAATTTTCATGCGGTTAGCCGGTTATGCCGATCCACGCCCGGCAAGGGGCGGTGATTGTGCCATTCTCAGGCATCGGCAGGATGGGTCTGGGGCGGTGATTGCGCCCTGCCCCCGGCTTTTCAAACGCCTATATGCGGGAAAAGTCTGACTGGGCAGTCAGTCACAGCGCTTTACCGGGGCGGGCGTGGTGGGTAACGTCTGCGCATGCACGTCTATTAGCTAGCCTTCTATAAAAAATCCTACAAGGAACCGCGTCATGAGTGAGTTGATTGCCTACCACCTCGAAGACGGTATCGCGACCCTGACCTTGAGCAACGGCAAGGTGAATGCCATTTCTCCGGCGGTGGTCAGTGCGTTTAATGAAGCGCTGGATCAGGCGGAGAAGGACCGGGCGGTGGTGGTGATCACCGGCACGCCGGGGATTCTGTCGGGTGGTTATGATTTGAAGGTGATGACCGCCGGCCCTAAAGAGGCGATCGGCCTGGTGACGTCCGGTTCGACCTTGGCACGCCGTCTGTTGTCGCACCCGTTTCCAGTGATTGTGGCGTGCCCTGGGCATGCGGTGGCCAAGGGTGCGTTCCTGCTGTTGTCAGCAGACTATCGGATTGGCGTGGAAGGCCCGTTCAGCATTGGCCTGAATGAAGTGGCGATCGGCATGACCATGCACCACGCCGGTATCGAGCTGGCGCGGGATCGTCTGCGTAAGTCGGCGTTCCATCGTTCGGTGATCAATGCCGAGATGTTTGACCCACAGGGCGCGTTGCAAGCCGGTTTCCTCGACAAGGTGGTGGCACCGGAAGAATTGCATGCGGCAGCCCTGGAAGCGGCGCGTCAGTTGAAGAAATTGAACATGAATGCTCACAAACACACCAAGTTGAAGGTGCGCAAAGCGCTGCTGGAAGCCCTGGACGATGCAATCATCCAGGACCAGGGGCATATCCTGAGCTAAGTCCTGCCCTTGATACGCCAGAGCCCGACCTTGAGTCGGGCTTTTTCTTACAAACAAATCCGAATCTTATCGAGCCGCTCTAGCCTGCCCGTGTCGGTAGATGCTGAAACATGCTCTTAAACATCGCTTATCTCCTACCTCTACAGGGCTAATTGCCGAATACAGTGCACATCCGTACACTGCGCCACCTTTTGTCCGGATAGGCTGTGTCGATGCTTTTTCTGCTGCGTATGTTGTTGATGGGCCTGCACTTTATGGTCGCCGGTGTGCTGGGCGTGTTGGTCGGTCTGTGTCGACCGTTCAACCCGGACAACAGTCGCCTGTGTGCTCGCCTCTACGCGCTGCCGGCCATGTGGATTCTGGGGCTGAACGTAAAGGCCGATGTGGACTCGCTGCGCCACAAGCCCGGCACCTGCGTGGTTATCGCCAACCATCAGTCCAACTATGACCTGTTTATGTTCGGTAACGTGGTGCCTTACCGCACCGTGTGTATCGCCAAGAAAAGCCTGAAATGGGTGCCGCTGTTCGGTCAGTTGTTCTGGCTGGCGGGTAACGTGCTGATCGACCGGGGCAATGCGTACAAGGCTCGCCGTGCGATGCTCACCACCACTCACACGTTGCAACATGAGGACACGTCGATCTGGGTGTTCCCGGAGGGCACGCGCAATTTGGGCAAGGGGTTGCTGCCGTTCAAGAAAGGCGCGTTCCATATGGCGATTGCGGCCGGTGTGCCGATCGTGCAGGTGTGTGTCAGCAATTACGTGACACATATGCAGCTCAATCGCTGGAACAGTGGGGATGTGCTCATACGGTCATTGCCGCCGATTCCTACCAACGGGATGACTCCGGATGACATCCCCGCGTTGATGCAGGCGTGTCATGCGCAGATGGAGGCGTGCATAGAGGAGATGGATCGCGAATTGGCACCGGGCCCTCTTTAACGCTTTGGAGCGGTTCGCCCCCCAGCACGAGCAAGCTCGTTCACCACAAAAAAGCTTGCCGCAACGGTAGCTACAACGGAACGCCATTCAGGCTAAGCTGCCCAACACCTGTCCTCCCAATAAGAAGCGATCAGCACCATGGGTAGAGTTGTTGCGGCCGCTGTCTACAGTGCCGGTAAGAAAGTCACGGATATCACCCTCGATGAAGGGGCGGCCTGGGCCGCCAAACCCAACCACTTTGTATGGATCGGTCTGGAAGAGCCTGACGCTCAGGAGCTCTCCAACCTGCAACGCCAGTTCAACCTGCATGAATTGGCCATCGAAGACGCCCTGGAAAAACACAGCCGCCCGAAGCTGGAAACCTTCGGCGATGCGCTGTTTATCGTCACCTACTCACCGGTGCGCGAAAACGGCAAGCTGGAGTTTATCGAGACCCATATCTTTGCCGGCAACGGCTATATCATCACCGCACGCAACGGGCACTCGGCGTCCTACGGTTTTGTGCGCCAGCGTTGTGAGGCACGGCCTCTGTTGCTGGAGCATGGGGAAGATTTCGTACTCTATGCGCTGCTGGATTTCGTCACCGAGAACTACCAACCGGTGAGCGAGGCGATCCATGCCGAGATCGATGAGCTGGAGCGCAATGTGCTGTGCAGTTCGCTGAGCGAGCGGGATATCCAGAAGATTCACGGCCTGCGTCGCGATGTGTTGCGGCTCAAGCGCTATGTGGCGCCGATGGTGGAGATCAGCCAGGAGCTGCAGAAACTCAACTTCCCGTTCATCGACAAAAACATGCGCCCGTATTTCCGTGATGTGCAGATCCACGTGACACGGCAGATGGAAGATCTCACCACCCTGCGCGATATCGCCAGCCAGACCATCGAGATCGGTGTACTGCTGGAGGCGTCGCGCCAGAGTGTGGTGCAGCGCAAGTTTGCTGCATGGGCGGCGATTCTCGCGTTCCCCACCGCGGTGGCAGGGATCTACGGGATGAACTTCCAGAACATGCCCGAGCTGCAATGGCACTACGGCTATTTTGCGGTGCTCGGGTTTATCGCGGTGGGTTGCACCAGCCTGTGGGCCAGTTTCAAGCGTTCGGGCTGGCTTTAAACCTGGGCCTCGGGCTTGTGCGCCACGAAACGCATCATCCATTCCGCCACGGTTGCGCCGTGGTGGTCGCGCTCCAGGCTGGCCACGCCGTTCGTGTAGACCTTTTCGCCCAATGTGGTCTGCAGAATCTCCAGCAACTCGCGGGAATAGTCGTGGACAAACTCCGGGTGACCTTGGAAGCACAGGACCTGGTCGCCGATGTGGTACGCGGCAAACGGGCAAAAGGCGCTGGAGGCGATGACCGTGGCATTGTCCGGCAGCGTGGTGACTTGGTCCTGGTGGCTGATCAGTAGCGTCAGCTCCTCCACTTCAGGGCTCATCCACGGTGTCTTGGCATCCAGCTTGTAGTCGTGAATGCCCATGCCCCAGCCCTGGCCGGCGCGTTCAGTCTTGCCGCCGAGCAACAGTGCCAGCAGTTGGTGGCCGAAGCAGATCCCGAGCAGCTTGTCGCCGCGCTCGTAACGTTCGAGCAGGTAGGTCTTGAGGGTCTGGATCCATGGGTCGGTGCCAAAGGAATCGGCCTTGCTGCCGGTCACCAGGTAGGCATCGAACACTTCATCGTCCGACGGGTATTCGCCGTTCACCACGTTGTACACGACAAACTCAGCGGGTATGGGCTGCTTGGAGAACAGGCGCTTGAACATCTGCCCGTACCCTTGGTATTGATCGATCAAGCCTGGACGCAGGATATCGGTTTCCAGGATACAGACGCGTAGCGACATAAAAAATACCTGACACGGTGATGGGAATATTGCACACCCCAGAGCCTGCCTTGAAATGCCCCTTCAAGGCAAGCCCCTCTTAGTCACCGGAACACGTCACCTTGCGCGGCTTTCTCCAGCAACAACGCGGGCGGCATGAAGCGTTCGCCATATTGCTCGGCCAGGTAGCGGGCGCGGGCAATGAAGTCGTTCAGCCCATATTGGTTGATGAACTGCAACGCGCCACCGCTCCAGGCCGCGAAGCCAATGCCGAAGATCGACCCCACGTTGGCGTCCGCCGTGGACATCAACACCCCCTCCTCCACACACCGTACGGTCTCGATGGCTTGGATAAACAGCAGGCGGTCGCGCACATCCTGTGGCGAGATACGTTGGTCGGGCCGTTCAAAGCGGCTTTTCAGCTCCGGCCACAGGTACTTGTGCCCGCCGCTGGGATAGTCATAGAAGCCGCCGCCCGCCGCCTTGCCCATGCGCTGGTATTCGTTGACCAGCAGATCGATCACCGCTGTCGCCGGATGTGTCGGCACGGCCTTGCCTTCCGCCTGCTGATCCTTCGCCGTCTGCTGCCGGATATGGCTCATCAGGCTGAGGGAAACTTCATCCGACACCGCTAACGGCCCTACCGGCATGCCGGCTTTGCGCGCTTCAGTCTCGATCATCGGCGCCGCTACGCCTTCGCCGAGCATGGCGATACCTTCGTTGGTGAAGGTGCCGAACACCCGCGAGGTGAAGAAGCCACGGCTGTCGTTGACCACGATCGGGGTTTTCTTGATTTGCAGTACGAAATCGAAACCACGGGCCAGGGTTTCGTCGCTGGTGCGCGCACCCTTGATGATTTCCACCAGGGGCATCTTGTCCACCGGGCTGAAGAAGTGCAGACCGATGAACCGGGTTTGATCCGGCACTGCCGTGGCCAGGCCGCTGATGGGCAAGGTGGAGGTGTTGGAGGCGATCACGGCGTCGGCACCGACCACACTTTGCGCGGCGGCTGAGACCTTGGCCTTGAGTTCGCGGTCTTCGAACACCGCTTCGATAATCAGGTCGCAACCGGCCAGGTCTTCATCGGTGGCCGTAGGATGAATCCGCGCCAAGAAGGTTTCCCGCTGTTCGGCGGTCAGTTGCCCACGGCTGACTTTCTTGTCCAGCAGTGCCGCCGAATGCGCCTTGCCCTTCTCGGCGGCCGCCAGGTTGATGTCCTTGAGCACCACCTCGATGCCTGCGCTGGCGCTGACGTAGGCGATGCCTGCGCCCATCATCCCTGCGCCGAGCACGCCGACTTTGCGCGTGACGTACGGCGCAAAACCTTGCGGCCGGGAGCTACCCGCGTTGATCTCATTGAGCTGGAACCAGAACGTGCCGATCATGTTCTTCGCCACCTGCCCCGTCACCAGTTCGGTGAAATAGCGGGTTTCAATCAGGTGCGCAGTATCAAAATCCACTTGGGCACCTTCGACGGCGGCACAGAGGATCTTCTCGGGCGCGGGGAAACAGCCCTGGGTCTTACTGCGCAGAATCGACGGCGCAATCGCCAGCATCTGCGCCACTTTGGGGCTCGACGGTGTACCGCCTGGGATCTGGTAGCCCTTATTGTCCCACGGTTGCTTGGCGTCCGGATTGGCCAGGATCCAGGCGCGGGACTTGGCCAACAGCTCGTCGCGATCCGCCGCCAGCTCATTTACCAGGCCGGCTTGCAGCGCCTGCTGCGGCCGCACTTTCTTGCCTTCGAGCAAATACGGCAAAGCCTTTTCCAACCCGAGCATGCGCACCATGCGCACCACCCCGCCGCCGCCCGGCAGCAAGCCCAGGGTGACTTCCGGCAGGCCAAGCTGCACCGATTTGTCGTCCAGCGCCACGCGGTAATGACACGCCAGGCAAATCTCCCAGCCGCCCCCCAGCGCCGCGCCATTGATGGCGGCCACCACGGGTTTACCGAGGGTTTCCAGGCGGCGCAGTTGCGCTTTCAGTTCCCGTACGCTGTCGTAGAAATCCTTGGCGTGGGCCTTGTCGACCTTGATCAGTTCATTCAGGTCGCCACCGGCAAAAAATGTCTTCTTGGCCGAGGTGATTACCACGCCGGCAAGGTCATCTTTTTGCGCTTCCAGACGCTCGACCATCGCCGCCATGGCCTCGCGGTACGCGCCGTTCATGGTGTTGGCGCTTTGGCCGGGCATGTCGAGGGTCAGCACCACGATGCCGTCCTGGCCTTTTTCGTAACGAATAGCTTGGGTCATGACAAATTCCTTGGGCTCAGAGGCGTTCGATAATGGTGGCGATGCCCATGCCACCGCCGACACACAAGGTGGCCAGGCCGTAGCGCTGCTGGCGCACTTCCAGTTCGTCGAGCAAGGTGCCGAGAATCGCGCAACCGGTGGCGCCCAGTGGGTGGCCCATGGCGATGGAGCCGCCATTCACGTTGACCCGCGCCGCGTCGATGCCCATGTCCTTGATGAACTTGAGCACCACCGAGGCAAAGGCTTCATTGACCTCAAACAAGTCGATGTCTTCGATTCGCAAGCCAGCCTTGGCCAGGGCCTTGCGCGTGGCGGGCGCAGGGCCGGTGAGCATGATGGTCGGGTCGGTACTGGTGACCGCCGTGGCGACGATACGCGCGCGGGGTTGCAGGCCCAGCTCGCGCCCCTTGGCCTCGGAGCCGATCAACATCAACGCGGCACCATCGACGATACCGGAGCTGTTGCCCGGTGTGTGCACATGGTGGATGCGCTCCACATGGCTGTAGACCCTCAACGCGGTTGCATCGAAGCCCATCTGCCCCATCATTTCGAAGCTGGGCTTGAGCTTGCCCAGGCCTTCCAGGGTGGAGTCGCCGCGGATGAATTCGTCATGGTCCAGCAGCACAATACCGTTCTGGTCCTGCACCGCGATCAGCGACTTGTTGAAGGAACCGTCCGCACGGGCCCTGGCCGCTTTCTGCTGCGAATGCAGGGCAAAGGCGTCGACGTCGTCGCGGGTGAACCCTTCCAGGGTGGCGATCAGGTCCGCGCCGATGCCCTGTGGGGTGAAATGGCTGTGCATATTGGTCTGCGGGTCGAGTACCCAAGCGCCACCGTCGCTGCCCATGGGCACGCGGGACATGGACTCGACCCCACCGACCACCACCAGGTCTTCGAAGCCGGAGCGCACCTTCATCGCGCCCACGTTGACGGCTTCCAGGCCCGAGGCGCAGAAGCGGTTGATCTGCACGCCGGCGACGCTGATGTCCCAGTCCGCCACCAGGGCGGCGGTCTTGGCGATGTCGGCGCCCTGGTCGCCGATCGGGGTCACGCAGCCGAGCACGATGTCGTCCACTTGGTGGGTGTCGAGGTCACTGCGCCGGGCCAATGCCGTAAGCAGGCCGGCCACCAGGTTCACCGGTTTGACACTGTGCAAGGCACCGTCGGCCTTGCCTTTGCCACGGGGCGTGCGTATCGCATCAAAGATCAAAGCTTGGGTCATGACGTCCTCGAACCGCTGTGCATGTGTGCCTCTACCTTAGGCCCGATTGACACGGTTTCAATGACGGATGCGCTCATTGCTTTTGACCCCCTCGCTCGGACGAACGGTAGTCTCCTAAGCGAATTGCCGGGTTAATCGTTTTAGCTGTCTAGCCAAGGCATTGGCGCCAAGATGGCGATATGCCTCATGCCTTTTTAAGCAGAAATGCTTATTAGCTGATATGAAATGAGTCTAAGCCACGAAGAACGAGGGCTCTAAGGTTGAATCAGTAGGAGGCTGCTGCCGGGTTTTGCTGGAGCGGCTGTAAGAAAAGCGACACGTCATCTCGCCATACTGAAAGACACCGGCATGCATTTGACGCTCAGGAATAACAACAAAAGGCAGTCAGCCATGTTTAAACATTCGAAAGTACGTCAGGCGGGACTTATTCTGTTCGCCACCACACTGATTCTGATTTTGCCCAACCTGACCAAGGTCATTGGGTGACCCCTCAACGCCTACATTCAGTGCCTTCACAGCACCGGGTTTGCAGCTTTTGGCAGCACCTGCCGGGACATTGCGCATAGCGGTCCTGCAGGGGCTGCCTTTTTGCGCGCCGATTTCCGGTATCGTGAGCGTCATCGCCACTTCACACCGGGCCTCCCTCTTGAAATCGATCTTCGCCCTCCTCGCCTTGCTGATCGCTCTTCCCGCTTCGGCAGCACAATTGACTCTCGAACTCGACCACACCAGCAAGACGTGGCAGACCGATGACCTGCTCACGCATCCCCAGGTGCAAACGGTGCAAATCGTCGATGACGTTTCCTACAAGCGCACTATGAGCTATCGCGCAGTGCCTTTGGCGTCGCTGCTGCCGGGGTTGAAACCTGAGAGCCACCTGCAAGCCATTGCCTTGGATGGGTTCGCCGCCGAACTCACGGCCGCGCCACTGCTGGAAACCCACGGCGCACGCGCCTGGCTGGCGGTGGAAGATCCTGCGCAACCCTGGCCGGCATTGGCGGAAGGCAAACCGAGTGCGGGACCGTTCTACCTGGTATGGACCGATCCGCAAGCCGGACACATCAGCCCTGAGCAGTGGCCGTTCCAGATCTCCAGGATCAAGCAATTGAAGACCGTGGCGGAGCGCTTTCCGGCGTTATTGCCTGACCCGAAACTGGCGGCCAACGACCCGATCAATCAGGGTTTTGCAGTGTTCCAAAAGAACTGCCTGGCCTGTCATCGGCTCAATGGTGCCGGTGATGCGCAGGTGGGGCCGGATTTGAATATTCCGTATAACCCCACCGAGTATTTCGGCGCCGATTTCCTCAAGCGCTACATCCGTGACCCGCAGAGTTTGCGGCACTGGCCGCAGGCGAAGATGCCGGCGTTTGCGGCCAGTGTGTTGCCGGACAGTGAGCTGGATTTGTTGGTGGGGTATTTGAAACACATGGCAGGGCGTAAGCAGCCATAAGCTTGGCGCATTCCCTCTGTGGGAGCGGGCTTGCTTGCGAATACGGTGTGTCAGTCAATAAATGTGTGGCTGACCCACCGTATTCGCGAGCAAGCCCGCTCCCACTGAGGGGGGAACGCTCCGCTCTGGAGATCATTGCTGTTGGACGGCGATCACCGGGGTCGGCGCCACAAACACCTTGGCATGCATCTGCTCATGCCCACCGCCACGGCGCATGCCGCGTACCGGGCAGGCATCGAGGTAATCCAACCCCACCGCCAGTTTCAAATGCCGCTCCGGCCGTGACAGCTGGTTGGTCACATCAAAGCTGTACCAGGCGTCATCCAGCCAGGCTTCGGCCCAGGCGTGACTGGCCAGGTGCGTGCTGTCCTCACTGTACAAATACCCCGACACATACCGCGCAGGGATCCCCAGGCTGCGCGCGCACGCCAGGAATGCATGGGTGTGATCCTGGCACACCCCCGCACGACCCGCGAACGCCTGGGCGGCACAGGTGTCGACTTCGGTGGCGCCGGGTGTGTAGACCATCGCCTGGTTGAGCGCATGCATCAGGTCGATCAACGCGGTGCGGTCACGACGTTGATGGCACTGCTGGTCGGCAAAACCGCGCAAGGCTTCGTCAGGTTCAGTCAGGCGGGTGCAACGCAGAAACGGGAACGCCGATTGGCTCTCATGTTCGGCCTCGCGCAATTCGTCGATGTCCACCTGGCCACGGGCGCCGATGATGATGGCGTCGTGGGGCTCATCCAAGGTCAGCACATGCAGGATGTTGCCGAACGGATCCACCTGGGCACGCACCGGGCGCGGCAGGTCGAGCTGCCAGCTGAGTACGCGCTGGCGCTCGCTGTCGTGGGGCGTAAGGCGCAAGTACTGGATGCTGGCACGCACCTGGTCTTCGTAGTGGTAGGTGGTTTCGTGGCTGATGGAGAGTCTCATGCCGCCTCCAGGTAGGAACTGTAGATGGCGTCGCCCAATTGGCGGACCAGGGGAATAAAGTCGGTCAGCCAGGCGTGCAGGCCTTCCTCGAGGATTTCATCGATGGCGGTGAAGCGCAGGCGCGCGTCCATCTCGGCGGCCAGGCGCTGGGCCGGCCGGCCGTTGAGGCCGGGCAGGCTGGCCAGGATCTGGTCGATCTCTTCACTGCAGGCGCGCAGCGAGCGCGGCACATCGGCGCGCAACAGCAACAACTCGGCGACTTGCCGCGCGCCGGGCGCATCGCGGTAGATCTCGGTGTAGGCCTCGAACGACGACAACGCGCGCAACAAGGCGCTCCACTGATAGTAGGCGTGCGCTGTGCCATCGGTGACGGCGTCGGCACGGTCGCCGGCCATTTCATAGCGGGCGTCCAGCAGGCGCAGCGTGTTGTCGGCACGCTCGATGAAAGTGCCCAGGCGAATGAAGCGAAATGCATCGTTACGCATGATGGTGCCGTAGGTGGCGCCGCGGAACAGATGAGAACGCTCTTTTACCCACTCACAGAACCGGCTCATGCCATAGCGGCTCAAGCCCTGCTGGGCGATATCGCGAATATCCAGCCAGGTGGCGTTGATGTTTTCCCACATATCGGCGGTAATTCGCCCACGCACTGCATGGGCGCTGGCCCGCGCGGCGCCAAGGCAACTGTAGATGCTGGCCGGGTTGGCAGCATCCAGCGCAAAGAAGTGCAACAGGCGTTCGGCGTGCAGCTCACCGTGACGTTCGTGGTAATCCTCCAGGGTGCCGGTGATCAACAGCGGCATGGCCAGTTCGTGCAGGCCATCGCCACGCCCGTCCTGGGGCATCAGCGACAGCGAATAGCTGACATCGAGCATGCGTGCGAGGTTTTCCGCACGCTCCAGGTAGCGCGACATCCAGTACAGATCCGAGGCAGTTCTACTCAACATGGCATCAGTCCTCGACCACCCAGGTGTCTTTGGTGCCGCCGCCCTGGGACGAGTTGACCACCAACGAGCCTTCGCGCAGTGCCACTCGGGTCAAGCCGCCAGGCACGACACGGGTTTCCTTGCCGGACAACACAAACGGGCGCAGGTCGATATGACGCGGCGCGATGCCGTTTTCGACAAAGGTCGGGCACGTGGATAAACACAGGGTCGGCTGGGCGATATAGGCGTGGGGCTTGGCCTTGATACGGGCGCGGAAGGCTTCGATTTCCGCAACGGTGGACGCTGGGCCCACCAGCATGCCGTAGCCGCCTGAGCCTTGGGTTTCCTTTACCACCAGGTCTGGCAGGTTGGCCAGCACGTGGGACAGTTCGTCGGGCTTACGGCACTGGAACGTCGGAACGTTCTTCAGGATGGGTTCTTCATCCAGGTAAAAACGGATCATCTCGGTGACGAAAGGGTATACCGACTTGTCATCCGCCACGCCGGTGCCAATCGCATTGGCCAGCACCACATTACCCGAGCGATAGGCCGCAAGCAGGCCCGGCACACCAAGCATGGACGCCGGGTTGAAAGCCAATGGGTCGAGGAACGCGTCATCGAGACGGCGGTAGATCACGTCCACGGCCTTGGGCCCGTCGGTAGTGCGCATGAAGACACGGTCATCGCGCACGAACAGATCGGCGCCCTCCACCAGTTCCACGCCCATTTCTCGCGCGAGAAAGGCATGTTCGAAGAACGCGCTGTTGAAACGGCCCGGCGTCAGCACGACCACGCTGGGATTATCCAGAGGGCTGGAGCTTTTCAAGGTGTCCAGCAACAGGTTGGGGTAGTGGTCGATGGGCGCGATGCGCTGGGCGGCGAACAGTTCGGGGAACAGGCGCATCATCATCTTACGGTCTTCGAGCATGTAGCTCACGCCGCTCGGTGTGCGCAGGTTGTCCTCGAGCACGTAATAGGTGCCGTCACCATCGCGTACGAGGTCGACGCCGGAGATGTGGGAATAAAGGTCACGATGCAGGTCCAAGCCCTGCATCGCCAACTGGTATTGCTCGTTGGCCAGCACCTGTTCGGCGGGAATGATTCCGGCCTTGATGATGCGCTGTTCGTGGTACAGATCGGCGAGAAACATGTTCAGCGCCTTGACCCGCTGGATACAGCCGCGCTCGACAATCCGCCATTCGCTGGCCGGAATACTGCGCGGGATGGTATCGAAAGGAATCAACCGCTCGGTGCCCTGCTCGTCGCCATAAAGCGTGAAGGTGATCCCGGCGCGGTGAAACAGCAAATCGGCCTCGCGTCGGCGCTGGGCCAACAGATCATCAGGGGTGTCGGCCAACCAGCGCGCGAACTCGCGGTAATGAGGCCGGACCTGGCCTGCCCCATCGTACATTTCATCGTAATAAGTGCGGATCATGCCGAACTCCTTGTCACCCGGGCGAAAGAACCATCGCAAGGCCCGTGCCAGCGGCATAAACACTTAAAAATCAGTGAGTTGAATTACAACCAGAATCCAGTCGCACCGTCCTGGTGCGCAGAATGCCCGGTGCACCGCCCGACGCTTCATCGCAATGCGGGCTTTGACTATCAACAGCATAGTCAGAGTTGATTTCACTGCCTGGCCAAGTCTGCGGATAATCGGCCCATCTGCTGAACAGGACACGTCCTAGCGCTTCAGCGAACCGCTCTTCCCTTTAAGCCACCCTCTTGGGTGGTTTTTTTTGCGCCCTGAAACATGTAGCAGCGAGGGCGATGTTGAGCATGCTGCACAAACAAAATCGGCCGACCCAAAAGGTCAGCCGACACGCTGTGCTGCTCATAAACTGCTGCTACATGGGTAACCCACGCACCTCCTGCTTCACGCCCCATCCCTCGATGATCCCGCCCAGCGGCTCGACCACCGCCCCGAAGTCCTGCTCGAAGTCTCCTATGCCATCGTAGGTGGCCGACATGATTTTACTCAGCTCCAGGTACCAGGCGCCGTCGTCGCGCGCACTGACCTGGGCATTCAGGGATTCCCCACGAAACTCACCCGCAGCCCTGCGCGCACGTTCCTCATCCGGGAAAATGGCGTAGAACTCGATGGGGTGAAAACGCGAGAAGTCGAAACCGCCTTCTTTCATGCGGCGCAGGACGTTGGTGCTGATGTCTTCTTGATAGGCTGTGCTCATGAAAAGTGCTCCTCGAATTGATGGATAGACTTTCCGTGCTTCCCGAAGCCCACGCCTTACTGGCGTGGGAACTACGGCAATAACTTCACCGCTGGAAAACAAGCATGTAGCTGACAAGACCAGAACCTAGCGATTCATTCGCTGATCTCCCTTGCAGAGTAGCGCGAAGCTTTCGCCTCCACCAGAGGGGTTTTAAGGGTGTACAGGGAATGTTCAGGCGGCGGGAGAGATGTCGAGAATCTGGATACCGTTCTGGTCTTTGAGGATCTTGAGCGTAGGTTCGGGCTGGCGGCCTTCGAAGTCGTTGAGATCGAGTTCGGCGGCAACGGGCACCAACTTGTTGCGAATCATGTGTGCCGCATCTTCGAGGCTGGGCTTCTGGTCGCAGGTGAACTGCTCGACGGACTTCACGCCGTGATCATCAACGAAGGTAATCTGCCACTTTTGCATCGGTGCCTCCTCGATAAAACCCGTGTGTGGGCTTACTTCTATCTGGACCTTGGGGGCTCGGCAAACGTTCCACCCAAGGTAGGAGACACCTGATCAACTGCGCTTACTTTTCAGCGCGTTCTTTCAAGGCTTTCAAGGTGTTGTACGGTGCGTCCACCACGAACTTGTTGGCCAGCCACGATGGCACGCTGCCGCCTGGCTCGGTGTGCACCTGGTAGGTGACTTCGGTTTGGTTGTCGCCTTTGGGCACCAGCTTCCAGAAGCCGTCGACCTGGGCGACACGTACGTAGCCTTTTTCTTCAGGCTTGTAGGTCGGCACACCTTCCAGCTTACGCGTCAGCGTGCCGTCGGCCGCCTTGGTCGTGGTGATATGCAGGTAGGAATCACGGTCCGTCACGGGAAACGGGGCTTTGAATTGGGTGTAGGTCCAACTCTCGTCGCCTTTCTTATCGACCAGCTTCTGGGACTTGCACTCGTGGATCCAGGCACAGGCACCGGCTACGTCTTCCTGGAGGGCGACGACTTTTGCCACTGGCGCCTTGATCACCGTTACACCGCGATACGCCTTGTATTTAGAGCCGGCAATTTCGCTCAGGGACACCTTGATACCGTCTTCGTCCTTGGCGACTTGCCAGTCCTCAGCCTGGGCAGTGGCAGCAAACAACACCGTAAAACCGCACAACACAGCCATTCGTTTCAGCGAACCCATTGTTGTATTCCTTATTGTTGAAGTTCCGATAGTAAAGCCCATCAAGCCGCCGTCATGTGCTCCCACCAGCCGATCAAACGGATCGCATCGGCCTGGTCGGTGCCGCAGACCTCGATATTCGCCTTGAAATCACTGCATACCGCCGGTCGCTCCGGCTGACCGAACAGCAGGCACAGTTGTTCGACCGACAGGTGCAGGCAGCGTTCGCCTGCCGGTTTGCCCTGTGGCATTCCGGGTAATGGCGAACTGATGGAGGGGGCGATGCAGCACGCGCCACAGCCTTCACGGCAATTCATGACCAGCAGGTCCTCGACGACTCAATGTGGATGGCCGGGCTAGGGTACGCCCTAAAACAGCCGTTTTAAAATGGCCTAACAGTGGTTTTTCGCAGAAAACAAAAGTGACTGATCAGTCTCCGACACATGGTCGGCGGTCGACGTCACCTTTGTGGGAAAAGTTTACTGCTTGAACTCGAAATCCAGCGCTGCACCTTCCACATCGCGCCGCTCTTCGTTGCGCAATTGCAGCCTCATCTCATTGCTGAGCAGGCGGCCGTTGATCTGGAATGCACTGTTGTCCGTAGGTTTCTCGCCAAACATCGGCGGCAGCAGGGGCACGCTTTTCGGCTTGGGCATGGTGCCAATGGGTTGCAAGTGCCTGACCATGTCAGAAGGCAGCGACAGGTCCAACTGTGCCGGTGGCAATTGTGTCTGCGCCACTTCGCGGGACGCCTTGGCCTTGGTGGCCGCCCGCCTTTTGGCGGCGGCGGTGGGTTTCTTCACCACTGGCGCTTTTTTTACGGGGGCCGTTTTTTTCGCCGGGGGCTTCTGCTCGGTACTGGCGGCGGGCTTGGTTTCGCTCACAGGGGCCGCCGCCAGCGCAGTGCCGACGTTGCACAGGCTTATCAGGCCAATCACGAAAACCGCACGAAAAATCGAAGTCATATTGCCTACAGCATTAACGGCAGAGGGCCATATGCTCGCTTGTTGTGCGCGGCATGACAAGCGCGGTGATTAGCTTGCTATAGGATTTGTCCCCTTTCCGTGCGTCACAGTCCGGCTGCGGTTTCCTGGCATAACTGGCTTGCCAGCATCCCCAAGGTCATCAGCGCCCGCTCTGCCTCGCGGTTCCACGGCGTACCGCAGTTGAGGCGAATGCAGTGGTTGAACTGCTCGGTGTTACTGAAGATCAGCCCCGGTGCAATGCTGATGCCCTGTTGCAGTGCGCGTACGTGCAGTTCCTGGGTGTTGACCCGTCCGGGCAAACTGACCCACAGGATGAAACCGCCGGTCGGACGTGTCATCTGTGTGCCTTCCGGGAAATATTGCTGCACCGCCAGTTGGAAGGCGCTGAGGTTCTTGCGGTACTCCTGGCGGATGTAACGCAGGTGGCGATCGTAGCCGCCGTTTTCCAGGTACGCAGCGACGCCCATCTGGGTCACGCTGCAGGCGGAGTGGGTGCTGAACATCTGCAAGCGCTGGATTTCCTGCTGGTACTTGCCGGCGATCATCCAACCGATGCGCACGCCGGGGGACAGCGTCTTGGAAAAGCTGGAGCAATAGATCACTCGATCCAGGCGGTCATAGGCCTTCAGGGCCTTGGTGCGGCCCAATTCGAACATCAGCTCACCGTAGATATCGTCCTCGACAATCTGGATATCGAAGTCCGACGCCAGGCGCAGCAACTGTTTCTGCCGTTCTTCGGGCATGGTGCCGCCCAACGGGTTGCTCAGCCGCGCGGTCAACACCAGCGCCTTGATCGACCATTGGTTGGCCGCCAATTGCAGCGCCTCCAAGCTCATGCCGGTGGACGGATCGCTGGGGATCTCGATGACTTTGAGGCCGAGCAGGTCGGCCAGTTGCAGCAAGCCGTAATAGGTCGGTGACTCTGCGGCAATCAGGTCGCCAGGCCGCGTCAACACCCGCAGCGACATCTGCAGGGCATCAACGCAACCGTGGGTGATCACCACTTCGGAAGGGTCCACCACCACACCGGCATCGCGCATGCGGATCGCCACCTGGCGGCGCAGCGGCTCGAAACCGGGGCTGAACATGTAACTGAATGCCCGTGGGCTCTGGAAGCGCGTGACCTTGGCCAACTGTTGGTGCAGCGCGCGTACCGGCAGGTAATCCACACTCGGCACGGCGGCGCCCAACGGGAACACACCTTCGCGGCGCGACTCACCCAGTACCTGCTGGATGATGCTGCTGCGGGTGACCAGACCCGGGCGTTCGACACGCGCGATGTCCGGCGTCGGCGCGGTGAGTGCGGGTGTCTGGTGCACGTAATAGCCGGACTGCGGCCGAGCGCGGATCAGCCCCTGGTCTTCCAGGTTAGCGTAGGCCTGCAACACCGTGGCGTGACTCACGTTCAACTGCGAGCTCATCTTGCGCACCGAAGGCACGCGCTCGCCCGGTTGATAGACACCGCGCCGGATATCCTCAGCCAGCTGCTGGGCGATACGTTGGTAAAGCAACAGATTGGTCATGACGCAGCACTCGATTTCACGGGTATTTTATTTTTGTGTGAAACATACCGGCACAGTTTAGAAGTGTACGGGGACAGTTGCCACAATAGTCGAGCGCGGGCGGGAGTGACAGTAAAAACTGTAAGGGTGGCGTACAGAGTTGTGGGGCTACTTCGAAAGAACGTGGGAGCGGGCTTGCTCGCGAAAACCGTTTGTCAGCCAATGAAATATCGACTGATATACCGCTTTCGCGAGCAAGCCCGCCCCCACATGTTGATCTATGCCAAGCGCCTAACGCGCGGCGCCGAGCTGGCCTTTCTCGTCAGAGAACACGATTTCCACCCGACGGTTCTGCGCCCTGCCCCGCTCGGAGGCGTTGGCTTCGACGGGATACTGGTCGCCATAGCCTTCGACCTGGATGCGTTTTTCGTCGATCCCCAGGTCTACCAGCACATCCGCCACTGACTGCGCGCGGTCGCGGGACAGTTTGAGGTTTTCCCGCTCACCGCCGGTATTGTCGGCGTAACCCTCGATGCGCACCACGCGCTTGGGGTTGAGTTGCAGGAACTGTACGATTTTCAACACCGTGCGGTTGGCCGAGTTTTTCAGCTCTGCTTCACCGGTATCGAACAGCACATCGCCCAGCGTCATCACCAGGCCGCGATCAGTCTGGGTAGTGGCCAAACTGGCGATCTGCTCTTCAAGCCATTTGCCCTGTTGCTGCACACTGATCAGCTTGTTTTCCCGCAGGGCCAATTGCAGGCGCTGGCGCTCCAGTTCGAGCTTGGCGCCACGCTCCTGGTTGAGCGCCTGTTCGGTGTGCTCGCGGGCGATGGCGCTGTAGCGCTGGCTCAGGTAGGCGTAATGCACCACGTCGGCGCCGCTGCCCCAGTAGCTGGACAAGCGGTCGGCGCGGGCCAGGGACTCACCGGCGCGGATCACGTCCTTGGGCGCAAAGCGCAGCACGTTGGCGTCTTCCTTGACCTGCTGGAAGTCGTTACCCGCCTGTTGCAAGGCCTGCTCGCTGTCGGGGTGGCTGGCGCAACCGCCCAACACGGCGGTGCCCAGGAGCACCGCACAGCTCAACCCGCGGATCATCCGGCTCATTGGGCTTCTCCCAACTGCAGTTGTTTGCGCAGGCGGGTGATACGGGTGTTGAGTACGTCCAATTGTTCCTGGCTCTTGCGGGTCAGCACTTGGGCCTCGGCCAGGCGAGCATCCAGCTCAGCTTGTTCGAGACGCATGCGCGCGTTTTTGTAGGATTGGTCGGCCATGCTCGACTTGGCCCGGGCGAACTTGGCTTCGGCCAGTTTCAATTCAGGCGATTCATCCGCGTTGGCACCCACGGCACTGGCTTGCTCCAAGGCTTGCTGGGTGAGGCGCATTTGTTCATTCGGCGCAGGATCGGCTGCACATCCCGCCAGAGCGACAACGGCGAGGGCCGCGAAAAGAGGTCGAAAAGTCACTGAAAATCCCTACTTTGTTGGGGTGCCGACGGGTTGCTGCAATTGCGCTTTCCAGCGTTCCAGATTGCTCTGCAACGCAGCTTGCGCCACACCGGACGCGGGCAATTCTGTCATCTTTTTGGCCAGCTGTCCGCGCAGCCACGGATCATTGCAGGCCGAGTTATGGGAAATCGCCAGGTACAGGCCCGGCTGGTCGATGGGTATATCCCGGGCAACCAGGTCGTTGCTCATGCCCAAGGTCTGCGCGATGGCCATACCGGAATAACGTCCGGCCAGCACGTAGTCCACCTCACCCAGCAGCAGTTTCTGGAATGCCGGCGTCAGCGACGGCAGGCGTTCCAGGCTCAGTTGCTCACTGGCGAAGGTTTCGAAGGCCGCGCTCAACCGCGCGCGCTCTGACACCGCGCCTGTGTGCCCGTGCAGGTCGGCGGCGGTGGCATAGTCCAGCGCCGAATCCTTGCGCGTCCACACCAGGTAGTCGAGTTGCACCAGCGCCGGGTGGATGTAGTCGAGCGTTTCCAGCTCACCCAGGTTCAGCGGCGCGTCGGCGAGGATGTCCATGCGCCCGCTGCGCACTTCCTCCAGGGCCAGGGAGCGTTTGCCACCGTAGAGCAGGTCGATTTTCAACCCGAGGTCCTTGCCCACTTGTTGCAATACATCGGCGGTGGCGCCGATCAGGTGCGTAGGGTCTTGCGGGTCGCGCCAGAGCAACGGCGGTGCATCCGGGCTGCCGGTGATCACCAGGCGATCGCATTTGCCGGCGGCCAACGACAGCGCAGGCAGTAATGTGAGGCCCATCAGTACAGCCCAGGGGCGCAATTCCATGGCGGGTGTCTCCAAGTCAAAAAAAAGCCCGGTCACAAGGACCGGGCTCTTTATAAGTGAAGCGACTAGATTAGACCAGCTTCTCCAACTCAGGGACGGCTTCGAACAAGTCCGCCACCAGGCCGTAATCGGCCACCTGGAAGATTGGCGCTTCTTCGTCCTTGTTGATCGCGACGATCACTTTGGAGTCTTTCATACCCGCCAAGTGCTGGATCGCGCCGGAGATACCAACGGCGATGTACAGCTGTGGCGCAACGATCTTGCCGGTCTGGCCGACCTGCATGTCGTTGGGTACGAAACCTGCGTCGACGGCCGCGCGGGAAGCGCCGACCGCAGCGCCCAGCTTGTCGGCCAGGGCGTACAGGTGCTTGAAGTTGTCACCGTTCTGCATGCCACGGCCGCCGGAAACGACGATCTTGGCAGCGGTCAGCTCTGGACGGTCCGACTTGGCCAGCTCTTCGCCAACAAAGCTGGACGTGCCAGCGTCGTGAGCAGCGGCAACGGCTTCAACGGTCGCCGAACCACCTTCGGCGGCAACCGGGTCGAAACCGGTGGCACGCACGGTGATGACTTTGACCGAAGCGTTGGACTGTACGGTCGCGATGGCGTTACCGGCATAGATCGGGCGCTTGAAGGTGTCAGCGCTTTCGACCGAGATGATCTCGGAGATCTGGTCAACGTCCAGCTGCGCAGCAACGCGTGGCAGGATGTTTTTGCCGTTGGACGTAGCGGCAGCCAGGATGTGGCTGTAGCTCTTGCCCAACTCGGCAACCAGTGGCGCAACGTTTTCCGGCAGCTGATGCGCGTAGGCGGCATTGTCAGCGTTCAGGACTTTGCTCACGCCAGCAATTTTGGCAGCGGCTTCAGCCACGGCGCCAGCGCCTTGGCCGGCAACCAGCACGTGAATGTCGCCACCGATTTTAGCGGCAGCGGCCACGGTGTTCAGGGTGGCCGGGGCCAGCACCTTGTTATCGTGTTCGGCGATTACGAGGATAGTCATGATCAGATCACCTTCGCTTCGTTTTTCAGTTTCTCGACCAACTCAGCAACAGACTTGACCTTGATACCCGCGCTGCGAGCAGCCGGTGCTTCAACCTTGACGGTCTTGTTGGTAGAGGCGGTGGAAACGCCCAAGGCATCCGGAGTCAGGGACTCAAGCGGCTTCTTCTTGGCTTTCATGATGTTTGGCAGGGACGCGTAGCGCGGCTCGTTCAAACGCAGGTCGGTGGTGACGATGGCTGGCAGTTTCAGGGAAACCGTCTGCGCGCCGCCGTCGATTTCACGGGTCACAGCTACGCTGTCGCCGTTCACTTCGACTTTGGAAGCGAAGGTGCCCTGGCCGTAACCGGTCAGCGCAGCCAGCATCTGGCCAGTCTGGTTGTTGTCGCTGTCGATGGCCTGTTTGCCAAGGATCACCAGCTGAGGCTGCTCCTTGTCGACAACGGCTTTGAGCAGCTTGGCAACGGCCAGGGAGGTCAGCTCTTCAGCGGACTCGACCAGGATGGCGCGGTCGGCGCCCAGTGCCAGGGCGGTACGCAACTGCTCTTGAGCGGTGGTAGGACCGATGGAAACCACGACGATTTCGGTCGCCACGCCTTTCTCTTTCAGGCGGACGGCTTCTTCCACAGCGATTTCGCAGAAAGGGTTCATCGACATCTTGACGTTAGCAAGGTCGACGCCGGAATTGTCCGCTTTAACGCGAACTTTCACGTTGTAATCGACAACGCGTTTGACAGCTACAAGAACCTTCATGGATTCCTCGTTACTCTCCGGTGAAAAGAAAGTCGCCTAGGCGAACCTGGCGGTTGATGCTCATCGGCACACAAGGGCACCTCCAAAAACGTCGGCGGATGACCTTGCTCACGGGAAATGGTGACCGTTCGTCAGCAGTGACTGAGAGGTCATTCTTTATCGCAGCGTGTAAACTGCGCGCCATTGTCTGGACGCGCGCCACCTGTCTTGCTTTTGGACGTGCTCTTGAAACCTGCAGTCTGCCTACGGTTAGCGCAAAACCGACCGTATATTGACCGGAACACCTATTCTGGTCAATACGGCAAAATAGCCAGTCATAAGCCGCACCACTTTGATTTACCTAGCCTGCGGGCAATTCAAACAAACGTTTGTATTGGACGCTGACAGTGGTGTAGATATAATGCGCCACCTAGAGAGAAAGGTGGGTCCTGCCGTTGCTGCAAGACGACACCGAACCTCCACCCATTAGAAAAAAAAGCCTGTTGAGCCTTGAGTAGGAGATAGCCTGTGGAACGCGAATACATGGAATTCGACGTGGTCATCGTCGGCGCTGGCCCGGCGGGACTGTCTGCCGCCTGCCGACTGAAGCAAAAGGCCGCCGAAGCCGGTAAGGAAATCAGCGTTTGCGTGGTCGAGAAAGGCTCCGAAGTCGGCGCGCATATCCTCTCCGGTGCCGTGTTCGAACCACGCGCCCTGAACGAACTGTTCCCGGACTGGAAAGAACTCGGCGCCCCGCTCAACACCCCGGTGGTGCGCGATGACATCTATGTACTGCGCAGCCCCGAAGCCTCCACCAAGGTGCCTGACTTCTTTGTGCCCAAGACCATGCACAACGAAGGCAACTACATCATTTCCCTGGGCAACCTGTGCCGCTGGCTCGCCCAGCAAGCCGAGAACCTCGGTGTGGAAGTCTATCCAGGCTTCGCCGCCCAGGAAGCGCTGTTCGACGAAAACGGCGTGGTCCGCGGCATCATCACCGGCGACCTCGGCGTCGACCGCGAAGGCAATCCGAAAGAAGGCGTCTATACCCCAGGCATGGAACTACGTGGCAAGTACACGCTGTTCGCGGAAGGTTGCCGTGGCCATATCGGCAAGCAACTGATCCAGCGCTTCAACCTGGACAGCGACGCCGACGCCCAGCATTACGGCATCGGCCTCAAGGAAATCTGGGAAATCGACCCAGCCAAGCACCAGCCTGGCCTGGTGGTGCACACCGCCGGTTGGCCGCTGGACATCATGAGCGCCGAAAACACAGGCGGCTCGTTCCTCTATCACCTGGAAAACAACCAGGTGGTGGTCGGCCTGATCGTCGACCTGTCTTACAGCAACACCTTCCTGTCGCCCTTCGATGAGTTCCAGCGCCTCAAGCATCACCCGGTGCTGGCCCAGTACCTGGAAGGCGGCAAGCGCATCAGCTACGGCGCCCGTGCCATCTGCAAAGGCGGCCTGAACTCGCTGCCGAAGATGGTCTTCAAGGGCGGCGCGCTGATCGGTTGCGACCTCGGCACCCTGAACTTCGCCAAGATCAAAGGCAGCCATACCGCAATGAAGTCCGGCATGCTCGCCGCCGACGCCGTGGCCGACCGCCTGTTCGCCGAATCCGAAGGCGGTGATGAGCTGACCGCTTACGCCGATAGTTTCAAATCGAGCTGGCTCTACGAAGAACTGTTCGCCAGCCGCAACTTCGGCCCGGCGATGCACAAGTTCGGCCCGATCATCGGCGCCGGCTTCAACTGGTTCGACCAGAACATCCTGGGCGGCAAGATGCCGTTCACGCTGCACGACACCAAGCCGGATTACGCCTGCCTCAAGCTGGCGAAAGACAGCAAGAAGATCGATTACCCGAAACCCGACGGCAAGCTGAGCTTCGACAAGCTGAGTTCGGTGTTCATCTCCGGCACCAACCATGAAGAAGAACAGCCGTGCCACTTGAAGTTGAAAGACCCGAGCATCCCGATCGGCACCAACCTGCCACTCTACGATGAACCGGCGCAGCGCTACTGCCCGGCGGGCGTGTATGAAGTGATCACCAAGGAAGACGGCGAGAAGCGTTTCCAGATCAACGCCCAGAACTGCGTGCACTGCAAGACCTGTGACATCAAGGACCCTTCGCAGAACATCACCTGGGTCACGCCGGAAGGCGCCGGTGGGCCGACTTACCCGAACATGTAAGTCCGTTGCTTGAACAAAAAGGCTCCCCGAACGGGAGCCTTTTTTATGGCCAACACACATCAACTGCGGGAGCGGGCTTGCGCGCGAAGGCGGTGGGTCAGATACAAGTTTGCTGACTGATACACCGCTTTCGCGAGCAAGCCCGCTCCCACATTGAGTGTGTTGTGCCTGAAGTCATCAGGCCGCCCGCTCCTCCCCGGGATTGCGCTCGAAGTAGCGCTTATATTCCCGGCTGAACTGCGACGTGCTCTGATACCCCACGCTATGCGCCGCCTGCGCCACCCCCATCCCTTCCACCAGCAGCAACTGTTGGGCCTTGAGCAAGCGCAAACGCTTCAGATACTGCACCGGCGACAACAACGTACAGCGCTTGAAGTGCTCATGAAAAGTCGACGCGCTCATGTGTGCATAGCCCGCCAGCGTCTCGATATTCAGCGGCTCGGCGTAATGGGCGTGCAGGTGATTCAACGACGTGGCAATCCGCGAAAACTGCCCTTGCTGTTCGACCAGCGCACGCAGCACATCGGCCTGCGGCCCGCGCAACGCGGTGAACAACAATTCGCGTACCCGCGCCGGGCCCATGATCCGGCTTTCCAGCGGATCGTGCAGGCACTGCAGCAGCCGTTCGACACACCCGCGCATGGCATCATCGAGCACCACCGAACTCATCGACTCCAGCGTCTGCGCCGTCGGCGGCGGCCCGGCCTGAATGCCCATGGCCATCACCAGTTCGCCCAACACCACGCGATCAATGCCCACCGTCACACCCAAAAGCGGTGCATCCGGCGCCATGGCAAACGTCTCGCACTCAAACGGCACCGGCATTGCCTGGATCAGGTAGTGCCCGGCGCCATACTCCAGTGTACGAGGCCCCAGGTAGGCGACTTTGCTGCCCTGGGCCACGAACATCAGGCTCGGCTCATAGATCTGCGGCCCGCGCGCCACGTCGCAACTGGCGCGCAGCACTTGAACGCCGGGCAGGTTAGTGGGGGAAAAACCGTCGCAGGGCGTGAGCCCCTCAATCAAGGCAACCAGTGTGGCGTTGGCGTCGAGATGGCGGGTGAGCAACATGGCAAAAAGCTTCGCGAAAAAGGGATGAGAACATCATCGCAGGTCTGGCGTCACATAGGCCCAAACACGGGGCACTCCCGGACGAATAGGCATGAGACTCGGAGCAATCACCATGGCCGTAGCCAGGGCTGGCGCGGAGAATGCGCCGCCTCACCTGTCATTGCTTTAGCGAGGTTTCCCCCATGTACACCGCCATCGGTTATGCCGCCCAGTCGGCCACCACGCCCCTCGCCCCCATGTCCTTCCAGCGCCGCAGCCCACGCGCCGATGACGTGGCGATCGAGATCTTGTACTGCGGCGTGTGCCACTCCGACATCCACCAGGCGCGCAACGAGTGGGGCATCGCGGTGTACCCGCTGATGCCCGGCCATGAGATCGTCGGCAAGGTAACCGCCGTCGGCGCCAACGTCACCGCACACAAAGTCGGCGACCTGGTTGGCGTGGGCTGCATGGTCGATTCGTGCCGTCATTGCGACGCCTGCCAAGCGGACCTGGAGCAATACTGCCTCGAAGGCCCGACCATGACCTACGCCACCCCGGACCGCGTCGACGGCAGCAACACCATGGGTGGCTACTCGGACAGCATCGTGGTCAGCGAGCACTTCGTGGTGAAGATCCCGGCCAAGCTCGACCTGGCCAGCGCCGCGCCGATCCTGTGCGCAGGCATCACCACCTACTCGCCGCTCAAGCACTACGGCGTGAAGGCCGGCGATAAAGTCGGTGTACTCGGCATGGGCGGCCTGGGCCATATGGGCATCAAGTTTGCCAAGGCCATGGGCGCGCAAGTGACGTTGTTCACCCGCTCGGCGAGCAAGGCCGAGGAAGGCCGCCGCCAGGGCGCCGATCATGTGATCGTGTCCACCGACGAAGCCCAGATGAAAGCCGCCGCCGGCAGCTTCGATTTCCTGCTGGACACCATCCCGGTGCAACACGACCTGAACCCCTACCTCGACGTGCTGCGCTTTGACGGCGTGCACATCCTGGTCGGCCTGATCGAACCGGTGGACCCGCCCGTGAACGCGGCCAAGCTGGTGTTGGGCCGCAAAGTCCTGGCCGGTTCCTTGATCGGTGGCATTGCCGAAACCCAGGAAGTCCTGGATTTCTGCGCCGAGCACGGCATCACCTGTGACATCGAAATGCTCGACATCCGCCACATCAACGAAGCCTATAGCCGCATGATCGCCGGCGATGTGAAGTACCGCTTTGTCATCGACATGGCGACCCTGAAGGCCTGATCAGGCCTTCGCCCCCAACTCCGCCGACAGCCGGGCTGCGACCTGTTTGACCACAGGGATCAGCTCGGCCATTTTCTCCAACGGCATGTAGGGCACGGTACTGGCGATGCTGATGCCGGCGATAATTCGCCGGCTGGCATCGCGCACCGGAGCCGCCACGCAACGGATCGACGGTTCGTTGTCTTCCAGGTCGAACGCATAACCGCCCACCACGTATTCATGCATGCGCTGCTCGAACTGCGCCCAGGATTGCTCCGGGTGCTGCGGCCATTGCTGACTTTTACCACCCGCCGGCAAGCTGACTTCGTACAGGCGCTGCCACTCTGCGACGCTGTCATCGAGCAGCAATGCCTTGCCGATCCCGGTGCGCGCCAGCGGCATGCGATGGCCGACCCGCGAACGCATTTCCGGACCATTGCGACCGGGGTTCTTGTGCAGGTACAGCACATCGTCGTATTCGCGGATCGCCAGGTGGATGGTATCGCCGGTCAGCGCCGACAACTCGTCCAGATAGGGGATGGCCAAGGTCACCAGCGGCAGTTCTTCCCGCGCCTGGAAACCCAGCTCGATCAACTTCGGCCCCAGCAGGTAACCGACCTGCGGCACCACGCGCAGGTAACGCTCCTCCACCAGGCAACTGGCCAGGCGGTGGGTGGTGCTGCGGGTGGTGCCGATGCGCTTGGCGATCTCTTTCAGATCCCGCGCACCGGCCGCCACCGCTTGCACCACGCCCAGGCCACGCAACAGGGTCTGGGTGCCGGTGGGGGCAGCGTCTTTGACGGGGGTGTGGGCGTTTTCCTGCATATCGGGCCTATTGGGAAGTACGAAAACGGCGCCATTATGGCAAATACCATCCTCCAGAACAGAGGAGATCCATTGTGGGAGCTGGCTTGCCTGCGATGAGGGAGTGTCAGTCAGTAAATTTGTAGGCTGGCACAGCCTGGCAAGCCAGTTCCCGCATGTTGATCGTCACATGGCAGGACGTCAGCGTTGCTTCATGCGGTCGATGATCACCGCCAGCAACAGGATCGAACCCCGGATCACATACTGGTAGAAGGTGTCGATGTTCTTCAGGTTCATCGCATTCTCGATGATCGCCAGAATCAGCACCCCGGCAATCACATGGCGGATCATGCCGATGCCGCCGCTCAACGACACCCCGCCCAGCACACAGGCAGAAATCACCGTCAGCTCAAAACCCTGGCCGATCATTGGCTGGCCCGAGGTCATGCGTGAGGCGAGGATCACTCCGGCCAAAGCGCCGATCAGGCCGTGCACGGCAAAGATGATGATCTTGGTGCGATCGACGTTCACCCCGGCCAGCAACGCCGCTTCCTGGTTGCCTCCGATGGCCATGGTGTTGCGCCCGTAGGTGGTGTAGTTGAGCAGCCAGCCAAAGAACACAAAACACAGCACGGTGATGATGATCGGCACCGGCACGCCCAGCAGCTGGCCGTTGCCGAACACAAAGAAACCTTCGTCCATCACGCCGACGGCCTTGCCGTTGGAGAAGATGTAAGCCAGGCCGCGCACGATCTGCATGGTCGCCAACGTTGCGATCAAGGCGTTGATGCGCAGCTTGGCGATGACAATACCGTTGATCAGCCCCACCACCAGCCCCATGGCCAGCGCGGCGGACACGCCGAGCACCACACTGTCGGTGTCGCGGATCACGATGCCCGCGACCACCCCGGCACAGGCAATCACCGAGCCCACCGACAAGTCGAAATGCCCCGACGCCAGACAGAACAACATGGTGCACGCAGCGATGCCCACCGTGGAAATCGCCAGGCCCAACCCGCGCATGTTCAGGGGCGACAGGAAGTTATCGATAAACAACGCACTGAGCACAAAGATGCTCAATGCAGCGAGCAACATCACCCAGTCATCGAGAAACTTGCGCTGGTTGAAACCCGGCCAGAAGCCCTTTGCAGTTTTTACCTCAGACATCATTCACCTCGAGTTCTTCAAGCCCGCGAACGCGGGAGAGCCAGTTGCAACAGCCGAGCTTCGTCCGCCTGATCGCGGGTCAGTTCGCCGGTCAAGGCGCCCTCGCTCATCACCAGGATGCGGTCGCTGATACCCATCACTTCCATCAGGTCGCTGGACACCACGATCACCGCAATACCGCTGGCGGCGAGGTTGTGGATGATCTGGTAGATCTCCGACTTGGCGCCGATATCGATGCCTCGGGTCGGCTCGTCCAACAACAGCACCTTCATCGGCATCGACAGCCAGCGGCCGAGAATGGCCTTCTGCTGGTTGCCGCCGGAGAGGTACATGATTTTCTGTTCGGCGTTAGGGGTCTTGACCTTCATCGCCTTGATCTGCCGATCAGCGTTGGTCGTTTCCCAGCCGTCACGCAGCAGCCAGCCAAAGGTGGAATGGGCACCGCGTGCGCTGATGTTGATGTTCTCGGCCACGCTGGACAGCGGAATGATGCCCTCCTTCTTGCGGTCTTCCGGGCACAGCAGCACGCCGGCGGCGATGGCATCGCGGGGTGACCGCAATTGCAGCGTTTGCCCGCAGAGTGCCAGGCTTCCAGCGGTGCTACGGGTCAAACCGCTCAGCAGCCGAAACAGCTCCGTGCGCCCCGCCCCGACCAATCCGAACAGGCCGAGAATCTCGCCCTTGTGCACGTTCAGGCTCACCGGTTCACGCAGGCCTGGCCCGAGTAAACCCTCGACCTTCAGCGCCACTTCGCCTTGTTCCCGTTGTCGATAATCGTAGATGTCCTGAATATCGCGACCGACCATGCAGGTCACTAACTGGTCGTGGCTCAGCGCATTCATGTCGTCGAAGGTGCGCACATAACGGCCGTCCTTGAAGACTGTCACCGCGTTGCAGATGCGGAATACTTCTTCCATGCGGTGCGACACATAGAGCACCACTTTGCCCTCATCGCGCAGGCGCGTGATGATCGCCATCAAACGGTCGATCTCCCGCGCCGACAGGCTGCTGGTGGGTTCGTCGAAGGCGATCACATGGGCACCACGGGACAGTGCCTTGGCGATTTCCACCAGTTGGCGTTGGCCAAGGGACAACCGACCGAGCTTTTCATCCGGATCGATTTCATCCGCCAGGCCTTTGAGGCAGGCCAACGCTTGCTTGCGCAACTGGCTGCGATTGACCACCCCGAAGCGCGTCGGCAAATGCCCAAGAAACAGATTCTCAGCGACGGTCATTTCCGGCACCAGATGCAACTCCTGGTGGATCACCGCCACGCCGCAGGCAATGCTATCGGCGGCGGACTTGAAGTCCATGGTCTGCTCGCCGATCTGCAACGTGCCGCTGCTGGGCAGGTAGGCACCGCCGAGGATCTTCAGCAGCGTCGACTTGCCCGCGCCGTTCTCGCCCATCAACGCATGCACCTCGCGCGGCCGCGCTTCAAAGCTGATCTGCGACAGGGCTTTCACACCGGGAAATTCTTTGCCGATGCCGTTGAAACGCAAGGCCGCGCCGATCATTTCCACAGCCCGATTTTGCTCAACTCTTCCTTGAAGTTGGCGCGGGTGATCAGGGTCACGTTGTCCAGGGCGGTGAACTTGGCCGGCTCGGTGCCTTGGGTGACCCACTCGAACATCGCGCTGGCAGTCTTGTAGCCGGAGGCGTCAGGGCTCAGCAACATCGAGCCGTAGAAGCCGGTGTCGGATTTTTTCAGTTCCTCAATCGCATCAGTGCCGTTGATGCCGACGCCTATCACGTTGGCCGCCTTGAACCCGGCGCTTTCGGTGGCCCGCACGCCGCCCAGCACGGTGCTGTCGTTCATGCCGCCGATGATCAGGTTTTTCGCACCGCTGGGCAGTTTCACCAGGGCCGAGTTGGTGGCGTCCATGCTGCCGGGCACGTCGAGGGTTTTCTGCGCGCTGAACAGAATGTGGTCAGCGGGCAGACCGGCGGCCTTGAGGCCTTCTACCGAACCGTCGGTGCGTTTCTTGCCGGTTTCCAGCTCGTCAAAGGTGTTGATGACGGCGTAGGTGTCCTTCCAGTCCCAGTTGCGATGCTTGGCTTCGGTGGCCATGGCTTCGCCTTGTTTCTGGCCGATCTTGTAGGCATCGAGGCCGACGTAGGGCACGTCTTCCATGGGCTTGCCCTTGGCGTCGACAAACCGGTCGTCCACCGCCAGCACTTTGAGGTTATTGAGTTTGGCCTTGGCCATGATCGCCGGGCCGAGGGACACGTCCGGCGGGCAGATCACAAAGCCCTTGGCGCCGTTGGCGGCAAGCGTATCGATGGCAGACAAGGTCTTCTCACCGTCAGGCACGGCGATCTTGATCACGGTGAAGCCCTGGTCCTTACCGGCTTTTTCGGCGAAGGCCCATTCGGTCTGGAACCAGGGTTCTTCAGCCTGTTTGACCAGGAAGCCGATCTTCACTTCCTCGGCGAGCGCCACGCTGCTGAACGCCATGGCCAGCGCCAGGGTGCCTAGAGTCTTCTTGAACATGGACCACCTCCTTCTTGTTATTGGAAAACGCTTTAGTCGTGGTACATCACAGAACGCCCGCCATCGATCATCAGGCAGGTTGCATTGATAAAGGGCGCCTCGTCGGTCGCCAGGAACAGTGCCGTCATCGCCACCTCGATCGGCTGGCCGATGCGCTTGGGCGGGTGCAGGTCGAAGGCGCGCTGGCGCTCGGCGTGAGGGTCGGGGAACCCGTTCCAGTAGTCGACGTTGAGCTGGGTTTCGATATAGCCCGGCGCGATGGCATTCACGCGGATGCCTTTGGGCGCGTATTCGATGCCGAGGGCGCGAGTCAGGCCGAGCAAGCCGTGCTTGGCCACGGGGTAGGGAAAGCAGCCGGGGATGATATGGCTGGAATGGGTGGAGGCAATGTTGATGATGTTGCCGATGCCTTGCTCGATCATGTGCGGCAACACCGCGCGGCAGCCGAACCAGGCACCGTCGAGGTCGATGGCGAAGCAGCGGCGCCAATCTTCGTCGGTCATTTCCAGCGGGTCGCGGAACACGTTGACCCCGGCGCAATTGACCAATACATCCACGCGACCAAAGCGTTCGATGGCCAGATTGACCAGCGCCTGCCATTGATCTTTTGAGGTGATGTCGACGGCTTGCGCGTAGATGTCCGCGCCGCGTTCACGCCAGTGGGCGGCAACCTTCTCGACCTTTTCGCCCTGGATATCCGCAATGATCAACCGCGCCTGCTGGGCCTGGAAGCACGCGACGATGGCCTCGCCAATGCCCTGGGCGGCGCCGGTGATGATCACCACTTTGCCGTTGAGCCGCTCGCCATAGGTTGGCTCGGGCACGGCGGGGAGTGACAAGGGTTGTGCCTGCATCGCTTCACCTGTTTTATTTTTGGTAGTGAGTGCTGATGCAGGCGACTATAAACCCATCATTTGAAATATCTCAATATATAAATTCTCATCCCATATATTGAGCACAGTCACAAAAATAATATGGGAGCGGGCCCGTGTGGGAGCTGGCTTGCCTGCGATACAGGCACCTCGGTTCTTCAGTTGCATCGAGGTGATGCTATCGCAGGCAAGCCAGCTCCCACACAAGCCCCGCTCCCACATTTTTGATCTTCAGTGTTTACAGAACGGTGCTAGCCCAGGGCGAAGTCCCGCAGCGCATCGCCTTCCATGCGATAGCGCACCCACTCTTCCTGCGGCTGGGCACCGATGGATTTGTAGAAGGCAATCGCCGGTTCGTTCCAGTCCAGCACACTCCACTCGAAGCGCCCGCAGCCGTTATCGAAAGCAATCTTCGCCAAGTGGCGCAACAGCTTCTTGCCCGCCCCGCCGCCGCGTTGTTCCGGGTTGATATAAAGGTCTTCCAGGTACAGGCAGTTGCTGCCCAGCCAAGTCGAATAGCTGAAGAAAAACACCGCAAAACCAATCGGCAAGCCGTCGCGCAAGCAGATCAGGCCATGGGCCGTGGCGCCCTCGCTGAACAGGCTGCGCTCGATATCCACCACGCTGGCGATCACTTCATGCCGGGCTTTCTCATACTCGGCAAGCTCGGTGATGAAAGTCAGGATCTGCGCAGCATCGCTGGGCACGGCGGGGCGAATCTCGATGGTCATGGGCGAGCCTTGGCAATTTCAAAGCACACATACTAAGGCGCTTTCATGACGAGTTGCAGCGCATTTTCGCGGTTACCGGCACACAAAATCTTACAGGTGACACAAGACCGTTCGTCGCCATCAAGGCACGAACACGAAACGAGGGCTGACCAATAGTAGGTAAGGACATTAATCATATGGAGACACCCTCATGAAAAATTCCAAGTTTGCCGCCCTCGCCCTCACTGGCCTGTTGTCTGCTGCGTCGCTGAGCGCCTTCGCCGCCAGCTCGACCACCGGACCGACCGATCCAACGCCTGACGCCACCACCGAGTCGCAGAAGTCCATGGGCACCGGCATGGACACCAACGGTGGTGCGGTCATCGATAACGGCGCTGACCCGCGCACCAAAGGCAATGACACCCAACGCCAAGCGCCTGCTGCCGTCGGTAACGGCAAAATGGGCCCGGCGATCAATCAGCCCAACATCAACAAGGGCGATGACTCCAACGTCCCAGGTGCACCAAAGCAACCTGCGCCTTGATCCATCGAACGCTAGACGAACACCGATCATCTCCCAATGAAGAGGTACGCATGAACGTCGATAGAAACCTTGAAAAAGAAGTCCTCACCCGCCTGCTTCACGCTCACCCGCAAGGCCTGGGCAAGGAGGTGCTGGATAACTACCGCGGCGAAAAAGAGGTCGCCAGTGTCTTGGCGTTTCTGCAGGACCGTGGGTTGATCAAGGATGGGCATGTGACCACCGACGACGCCGGTGAATATTCGTTGAACTTGCCGATCAAGCTGACCGCGTCCGGTGTGGATGAGGCGCGCAAGCTCGACGGTGCAGGCCCGCAGTAATTCATTTTTGTCTGGTCTGGCCCCGCTGCCGGGGCCAGTAGGAGTATCGCAATGCCTCTTGGAAGCAAAGCCAAATACACCGCCGCACAGAAGCGCAAAGCTGCTCGTATCGAAGAAAGTTATGAGCACAAAGGCGTACCCAAGGATGAAGCTGAAGCCCGTGCCTGGGCCACCGTGAACAAGCAGTCCGGCGGGGGCGAAAAGGCCGGCGGCTCGGGTCAGCGCAAAGCGCCGGCCAGGAAAGCCGCGGACCGGCAAGCATCAGCCAAGCGTGCCGCGGCCACCCGTGAGGGCCACCCACGCAGCAGCCGCGCTTCGCTGGCGACCCAGACCAAGGAAAGCCTGCTGAAAGAAGCGCGGGCCAAGGACATACCGGGCCGATCCAGCATGCGCAAGGATCAATTGATCGAAGCACTGCGCAAAGCCGGTTGAACAAAAAACCTGTAGGCGCGGGCAAGCCGGTGCCTACAGGTTTTGGTGTGTTTATTCGGTAAGAAGTGCGTCGACTTCGGCGGTGCCTGGAGACGTTGCAGGTCCCCAGCGTGTTACCGCCAAGGCTGCGGCTGCATTCGCTCGACGTGCCGCTTCAGCAGGCTTCAGCCCCTTCGCCAGGCCAGCAATAAATACCCCCGCATGCGCATCCCCGGCGCCATTGCTGTCCACTGCCAGCACCTTGAAGCCGGGCACATGCTCAACCGAGCCCGTTCGCCCTACCCAGCAGCCATTGGGCCCATCACGAACCACCAGCAGCGTTTCGGCGGGCAGGTGCTGGCTCAGCTCGGGCAGCGCGGCGGCGATATCCAATGCACCGGTAAAGGCCAGGGCTTCCGGGCCATTGCTGGTCCAGATGTCGATACGCGGTAATAACGTGCGCATCAAGGCCGAGTCCGGTGCCTTCACCAGCGGGCCTGGATCGAACACCACCACGATCTCCCGTGGCAACGCCAGTAACCAATCGATCAGCGGCTGCGCCTTGCCCTCCAGCAGCAAGCTATAGCCGCTGACGTATACATAGTCGTCAAGCTGCGGCACAACCCTGGCCAGGTCCTCGGCATTCAGCTCACCTTCGGCACCGATGTGGGAGATGAAGGTGCGCTCGGTGGTGGCTTCGGTCAGGGACACACACAAGCCGGTGTCCTTGCCAGCACTGGCGGCCAGGGCCATTTCAATGCCCTCGGCCTGCATCGCTGCACGGGCCAGGTCGCCAAAGCGCCCGTTACCGTGACGCCCCAGATAGACCACTGGCAGCCCGTTACGCCGAGCAGCGGCCATCACGTTGAAGCCACCGCCGGCCTCAAAGCTGGCCGATTGCGCCAGCACGTCGCCACCAGTGGCGGGTAAGGTATCGAGGGCCATGACCAAGTCGACGATGACCTGGCCGGTGTGCAGCAATCTAGACATTAGGACGCTCTACCAAAGCCGGGCGACGGTCAGCTGCGCCACCCAGTACTGCATAAATCCCGCCGGCCACCAGGAAGGTGACGATCCAGCCCAGACCGTTGTGGCCCAGCCAGGAGTCGGACAAAGGCCCGGCGAACCAGATGTTTTCGGCGGTGGTGCCAATGGTGGTGAAGCTGAAACCCAGCACGATCGCCACAGCCCAGGCGCCGAACGCACGCCATTCCACACCGCCGCGATACCAGTAGGCGCTGCTTGGGCTCACGTCCAGCAGGTCCTTGGGGCTGTAGTAGTGACGGTGGATCAGGTCAACCACGAAAATGCCGACCCACGCCGTGATCGGCACGGCCAGTAACGAGATGAAGGTGATGAACGGGCCGTAGAAGCTGTCGGCGATCAGCATGAAGTAGATCGAACCGGCGAAGATCGCCACGATGTCGACGATCACCGCATGCACGCGCTTGACCTTCAAGCCCAGGGTCAAGGTCGTGAGGCCTGCCGAGTACACCGACAGGTTGTTGGACAGCAGCAGCCCACCAAACGCGGTGATCAGGTACGGCACCGCCATCCAGGTCGGCAGCATGTCGCGGATCGCGACGATCGGGTCGGTTGCCGAGGCCAGGTCGTTGTTGCCCACCGACAGCAGACCGCCGAGGGTGATGAGCAACACCAGCGGAATGCCTGCACCAAACGCGGCCGATGCCACCAGGCGCACGGCGGTGACACTGCGGTGCTGGTAGCGCGACATGTCGGCACCGGCATTCGCCCACCCAATGCCGGTGCCGGCGGCCATGGTGCCGACGCCGATGATCATCGCGCTCAGCGGCGCCGGGGTCGCGTTGAACACCGCGCTCCAATCAATGGTCGCGCAGAGGAAGCCGCCGACCAGAATGTTCAAGGCACCGAACACATAGGTGGCCCACTTCTGGATCACCAGCAAGGTGGCGTGGCCCAGCCCGGACACCGACAGGGTCAGCAGCACGAAGATCGCGATAAAGATCAGGGTAAGCACCGGCGCGCTTTTCGCCTCGACCGGCGAACCAAACAGGATCGAACACAACGACAGCAGTACAAAGGCGGCCGTGGTGGTGTTGACGGTTTCCCAGCCCAGGCGCGACATCAGCGACACCAGCGTCGGCCCGATATTGCCACGCACGCCGAAGATGGCGCGGGAAAGGGTGAGGCTCGGCGCGCGTCCACGACGACCGGCGATGGAGATGATGCCCACCACCGCGAACGACCCGGCAGCGCCGAGGATCGCCACGATAATGGCCTGCCAGATCGCCAGGCCGCGAAACGCAACCAACGTGGCGCCGAGCGGTAAGCCAAGGATGCTGATATTGGCGGCGAACCACACCCAGAACAGTTGCAGCGGGTGCCCGTTGCACTCGCCTTCTGGGACCGGTTCGATGCCGCGTGTTTCCAATTGCCCGGCGCTCTGGCCGGAAGAAGTCGTGCTCATGAGGGGTGCTCCAAGTGCCTGTATTGTTGTGGTTGTGGCAGAGAATCAAAGCGTTAACCGGTCATCCTGACTCGACGCAATCAGTGTGGGAGCTGGCTTGCCTGCGATAGCGGTCAACCTGTTAGTGCATCAATGAATGACACACTGATATCGCAGGCAAGCCAGCGCCCAGATTTTTGCTCTGTGGTGTTCAGCGCAATTTGAGCAGCCCCAGAACCAGCGGCTGCAAATCCAGGCCATTGACCTGTTTGACCTGCTCGATCATCGCGTCAGGCCAGCACTGCATGCCCAGGCACGCACCCAGCATGGCGCCGAGAATGGCGGCAATCGTGTCAGTGTCACCGCCAAGGCTGGCGGCCAGGCACAACGCCTCCAACGCACTCATCTCACCCACCGCCACTTGTTGGGCAAGGGCGAACGACACCACCACCGACTCCTGGGACGCAACGGACGTACCGATCAATTCGTACAGCAGGTCGGCGAACAGGGCTTTGTCGCCGCTGCCGACACTCAACGTGCGCGCCCAACTGATGCGGGTGGAGATACGCCCGCCGGCAACCCAGTGACCGTGACCTTCCGCCTGCTGGGCAATCTGGGTGCCGATGTTCAGCGCTCCCCCCAGGTCCACGCCGTTGATACCGGCCGATACCACCGCCGCCACCGCCGCCGCGCTGGAGATTCCCAGCGTGGTGTTGTGGGTCACCTGACAGGCCTGGATCACCGCCTGGATAAATGTCGCCGGGTCGCTGACATCGGCGGCAATGCCTACCGGCGTGATGCGCATCGCAGCGCCGTTGGTGGTGCCGTAACGGCCGGACTCTTCCGGGGTGTGGCCGGCGAGGATCATGCTGATCGCACGCTGGGTCGAGGGGCCGAGCAAATCCTGCGAGCCCTTGGCACGCATCACCGCTTCCCATTCGATCAAACGCTGGGCAAGCACCGTCGGTTCGATGACGCCCTGCCCTTCGACCAGCAACTCACCCACCAGGATCGCCTGCTCGGTGTCATCCGTGATGGAACCGGCGGGCATGTTCGGTGCGATAGGCTGGTCGGCGTCGGCATCTTCCAGGCCGGTGATGCCGCCGAAACGCGCGCGGACTTGCTCGCGGCTCAAGGACTGGGTCGGCATGCCCAGGGCATCACCCAAGGCCAGGCCGTAGAAAGCGCCGATGGCGTGGTTGAGCGAGGTCATGTCGAACGTCCAAACTGGAGGTGCAGGCGAAAGTGCAGAGGATCGAGCAAGCTTTCCACATACTCCATGAAACGCTCGCGACGGTCATAGGTGGTTCGTGACGCCTTGAGAAACACTGTGCCTGCGGGACGGCCGAGCAACTCGGCATCTTCGTCACTGAGGGGTTCGGCACCGATCCACTGGTCACCTTCGGCACCGATAAAACCGTAGGCGGCCAGGGTGATGGTCAGGGAGTCATCGATCAGGCCGACTGTCGGCAGGCTTTCCAGGCCGCCGGACGCGGGCATCAATGAGCGTTCCAGGGATACCGACGTGCCATCGGTGGTACGGCGGCGGCGATCAAGGGCGATGAACTGGTCGCTGCCGAAGCGGCTGAACAGGTCGGGGCGGGTCACCGCTTCCAGGCGCAGGATGTCAGTGTTCACCCGCGCTCCGGTGTCGGCCAGGGCCTGGGCCCAACCGCTGCGTTGGTCGAGCACCATGCCGTCAAAGGTGACGATGGAACCGACGCCGCTCTGCGTGGCGATGTAGTTGCGCCGCTTCAGCTCGGCGAGGGCTTCGCGCAGGGTGCCACGGCTGACCGCAAATTCTTCGGCCAGTTGGTGCTCGCCCGGCAACAGGAAACCGTCGGCCATCATTCCACCTTCGATACGGCGGATGAGCTCGTCGACGACGCGTTTTTTCTTATCAAATCGGACATGTCTAATCATGTACAAATTGATAACCGAAAGTGCCCGATTCCAGCAAGCGAATTATTTCAGGGAAATAAAAAAACCGGCCTCAAGGTTCCAGGCCGATACGGAAAAACTCCCCGCCGCTCCAGACACCCAGCCAGTTCTGACCATTGATCGGACGGCTCACCGCCAGCTCCACCAATTGGTAAAAGGCATTGCGATGCACCAGGGCTTCGAGGTTGGTGCGCACCCGCAGATAGGGCGCAGGTTCCTGGGTAACCGGGTCGATCACCACCCGCAAGGGATGTTCAAGGCCCGCTTCGATCTGATCGTCCACGTTGGTGGTGAAGCGCAGTACCTGGCCGTCGCCCTGCCCTTCGACCTCCAGCGTAACCGCGACAAACGGCGCATCATCGACGCTGATGCCGACCTTTTCCACGGGAGTGACCAGGAAGTAGTCATCGCCATCGCGGCGAATGATGTTGGAGAACAGCTTGACCATCGGCTTACGCCCGATCGGCGTGCCCTGGTAGAACCAAGTGCCGTCGCGGGCGATGCGCATGTCGATGTTGCCGCAGAAGTCCGGGTTCCACAGATGTACCGGCGCCGGTCCCTTGCCCTTGGGCAGCTGGGCCAACAGATCGTTGGCCTTGGCGGAATCGGTCATAGCGTTCTCCTGGTGCTTATTGATCACTCATACCCAGCAGACTGCGGGCGTACTGCCTCAGCGGGCGGGCAATCAGATCTTCTGGCTTGTTGTCGTGGAACGTCAGTAAACCGCCACGACTGCGAATACGTGCAGTATCAATCAAATACTGGGTGCTGGTCTCGATCAACATGATCTGAATGACGCCGCTGTCCAGCCCGACACGGTCGAGAGCTTCCTGATCGGACCACTCATCGGCATTGCCGATACGGTCATCCGCCTTGGCGAAGCGGCAGTACAGCAGATAGTGAGCGCCGGCCGCACGGGCTTCGGACATTGCCTGCTCAAGACCTTCTGGCTGACGGGCACGACGCACCATTGGGAAATACTCGATGAAACCGTTGAAGGCTTCCTCAGCCACCACGTTCGGACGCGGATAAGCGCTACCCGGCGGTACGAAGGCGCCTTGGGCAATAAACACGAAAGAATCCGGCTGTATGCGAACCGAGGCGGTGCGACGGGTATCGCTGTGATCCAGCAAACCGGCATCGCTCATCTGATAGCGGGTGCCTTCGGCCATATCGCTGACGGTCATGCAACCACTCAGCGTCAACGACGCCAGCAACAAAACCAGACTACGCATCCTAATCCTCCAGAAGCCGGTGACGGAAAACCGGCGAATGGGCGTGAGATGCAGGTTCTGCGCCAGCTTGGAAGACTAGCCGCCGATGATCTTCATGATGGTCGCGCCCCCGGAGAAGGCAACTTCCTGCTTGTCGCCCAACGCCTTCATCAACAGGCCCTGCAACGCTGGCAGCGCTTGGTGGCGCGGTTTGTCCAGCAAGTCGCCGACATAGTGACGATTGCTCGACGACAGGCAGCCATGCAGCCAACCGGTGGACGACAACCGCAACCGCGAACAGGTACGGCAGAACGGCACGCTTTCGTTGGCAATCACCCCGAAGTAGCCCTTGCCAGGTATTTCATAACGTACCGCCGTCGCGTCAATGGGCGCGCTGGCTTGCAAGTATTCATGCTGTTCGCCGATCAGGCCCAACAGCTGTTGCAAGCTGACAAATTGCTGCAGGAACGCGTTGGAGTCCTTGGCCAGGTGGCCCATGCGCATCAGCTCGATAAAGCGCAGTTCATAACCGCGCGCCAGGCAGTATTCGAGCAGCGGCATTACCTGGTCGAGGTTCTGGCCGCGCAACGGCACCATGTTGACCTTGATCTTGATCCCGGCAGCACGGGCCTGGTCCATGCCGTCGAGTACGGTGGCCAGGTCGCCGCCACGGGCGATGCTGCGGAAGGCGTCCGCATCCAGGGTATCGAGGGAGACGTTGATGCGCTTGATCCCGGCCTCGACCAGCAGCGGCAGTTTGCGCGCCAGCAGTTGGCCGTTGGTGGTCAGGCTGATGTCACTGAGCCCCATCTGCCCGACGGCGCCCATGAAGGCTTCCAGCTTGGGGCTGACCAGCGGTTCACCGCCGGTGATGCGCAGGCGCTCAATGCCCGCCGCCTCGATCAGGTAAGCCACGCCACGGGCCATGGCCTCGGCCGAGAGTTCGTCCTGGGCAGCCACCAGCCGCTTGCCGTTAGGCACGCAGTAGGTACACGCGTAATTGCAGGCTGAGGTCAGGCTGATCCGCAAATTGCGAAAACGCCTGCCTTGACGATCAACGATCATGGATCACTCCGGCAGAGGATGATTCGGGCGCGCTAAAAGCTGACTGATAAATCAGCTTTTAGCAAGAGTCCATGCCTGAGTATATTCCTGGGGTACTACGCGTGGCAGCAAATCATTACGTGGCGGGCGTTTCAGCCGGTGGCTGCTCAGCGCTGTGCTTGCGCTTATTGCCCATGCGCACGCCGATGTCCATCAGGAATTGGAAGAAACCTTCCTGATCTTCCAGCACATTGCTCCAGAACGGCGAGTGGTACAGCGCCACGGCACCGTGCACCAAGGCCCAGGCGGCGCAGTAGTGGAAATACGGCGGCACGTCTTCCAGCTTGCCTTCGCTGATGCGGCCCTTGATCAACAGGGTCAGGCGCTCGAAGTTCGAAGCACGGATCTTGTGCAGTTCCTCGACCATCTCCGGTACCTGATGGCCCTTGACCACCTTCTCTTCCAAGCGGTCGAACAGGCGGTAGCGCTGCGGGTCACGCATACGGAACTCGAAGTAGGCGCGGGACAAGGCTTCCTTGTCCTTGTCCACATCGGCCGAATGCAGCAGTTCGTTCAAATCGCGCTCGTAGTCGAGCATCAGGCGAAGGTAGATTTCGGCCTTCGATTTAAAGTGCTTGTAGATCGTGCCTTTGCCGATACCCACGGCATCCGCGATCATCTCGACGGTGACGCTGTCTTCACCCTGTTCGAGGAACAGCTTGAGTGCGGTGTCGAGAATTTCCTGCTCACGGCGGCGAAACTCACGGACCTTACGGGGTTCTTTGTGCATGAGGAAGAGGTCTGCAAAGGTCAAAATAGGGAGGGTAACGCAGGGCCACGGATACGCGGCGATACGATTTACCCGGTACGAGGGATTATCCCGACTGAACGGTCGCTGGGCAATGCCTATGTGAACCCGAAACGCACTTTACTTTCAGTGCGCCAACGATTTCATGGATCCCAGTCAGAAATAACACGCAAAAACTGCCACCGTGCTCCTGTCCGATGAGAACTCAAGCGAAGCGCGCGTATTCCAAATCTGTTTAAAAAACGATCAGCCGCGACTGGACTGAATCGGATACTGATCAATACTTCAACTGTCGGCGCGACATCTCCCCCAAGTGAAGCGCCGACCTGGGTACCAACGGACCGCGTACCCTTGTTTTACTCCTAATGGTCTTAGCCCGGATTCCCCCCCCAGAAGCCGGGTTTTTTTTGCCTGCGATGTGGCCGCGTCAAACGGTTACATGAGCCAGCGGGAACAGGCGTTTGAAGTTCTCGGTAGTCTGTTCGGCAAAGCGCTCGTAGGACTCGCCGCGCAACATCGCCAGGTAATCCGCTACATCGCGCACGTATTCAGGCAGGTTCGGCTTGCCGCGATGAGGAATGGGCGCCAGGTACGGCGAGTCGGTTTCCACCAGCAGGCGGTCGGCCGGCACTTGGCGCGCGACATCACGCAGGGCGTCGGCATTGCGGAAGGTGACGATGCCCGAGAGGGAAATGTAGAACCCCAGGTCCAGGGCCGCCTTGGCCATGTCCCAGTCTTCGGTGAAGCAGTGCAACACGCCGGCCTGGGGCAGCGCGGCTTCGCGCAGCAAGGACAGGGTGTCAGCACGGGCGCCACGGGTGTGGACGATCACCGGTTTGCCGGTTTGCTGGGCGGCTTGCAGGTGCAAACGGAAGGAGGCCTGCTGCAACTCGGCGGCTTCGGGCTCGTAGTGATAATCCAGGCCGGTTTCGCCGATGGCAACCACGCGCGGGTGATTGAGCTCAGCCAGTAGCCAGTCCAGCGCAGGCGCTTCACCGGGCTTGAGGTCCAGCGGGTGTATACCCACCGAACAATCCACATCGGCATAGCGATCAGCCAGGGCTTTGACGTCAGCCGCGTTTTGCGCGCTGACGCCGATGCACAGGAAATGCCCTACCCCACGCTGGCGCGCAGCGTCGAGGGCCGCATCAAGGGAACCGCCGTGTTGGGCCAGGTCGAGGCGATCGAGGTGGCAATGGGAATCTACTAGCATAAGGCTCTACAACTTCAGTCACGAAAAGTGTCTGACCGACGATACACCTGTCGGCCACGGAATTTAACGGCGGCCAAGCAAGCCGACCCACTGCACCAGCAGCGCTTCGAGCAACAGCACGCGGTTGAGGTTGGCCTTGCCGAGCACCTTCTGGCGCTGGGCGAGGATCCAGTCCTGGATCGTCAGCACCTTGTCCTGGGCACTTTTCTGCGCCAGGTACTGCACCACCTTACGCATATCCGGCAAGCCCAGGCCACTTTCATCCTGAGTCAGCTGGTAGCGCAGGATCAGGCTCGACCAATCGCAGAACCAGTCGAACAGCAACAACAGGGGAATGTCCTTCCAGGCACTTTCGGCCAGTTGAGTGGCAGACACTTCCTGCTTGATCAGTTTCTTCACGCCATCCACCACCAGCGCGCGTTGCTCACGCACGCCCTGGGCTTGCAGCTTCACCGCCGCCAGGGGCGAGCCGGCCGCCAGGGTCAGCAGCTCGACCCGTTCATCCTGGCTGCACGCCGGCAACGCCTGCGCGAGCCATTCGAGGCTCATCGCCTCGCTCGGCAGCGGGCACGCCTGCTGCACGCAGCGGCTACGAATGGTCGGCAACAAGCGGCTGGACTGGTGGCTGACCAGCAACAATACGGTGTCGCCGGACGGTTCCTCCAGGCTCTTGAGCAAGGCGTTGGCGGCGTTGATGTTCATCGCCTCCACCGGCTCGATCAACACGACTTTGCGCCCGCCCATCTGCGCGGTCTGCACCACAAAGCTGACGAGGTCGCGCACTTGGTCGACCTTGATCGCCTTGTCGGCTTCCTCGGGTTCCAACAGGTAGTTATCCGGGTGGCTGCCGGCCTTGAGCAGCAGGCAGGATTTGCACTCGCCGCAGGCTTCCAGGTTGACCGGGCGCTGGCACAGCAGGCTAGCCATGAGGCGCTCGGCCAGGTCACGTTTACCGATACCCACCGGCCCATGCAACAGGTAGGCGTGGGCGTGCTGGGCACGGCCGGCCAGTTGTTGCCACAGGCTGTCCTGCCACGGGTAGGCTTCAGCCACGGGCGCGCTCCAGCAGTGTGGGCAACAGGCCGTCGATGGCGTGCTGCACCTGGGCCAGCGGTTGGGCGGCGTCCAGCAGGTAGTAACGCGCAGGTTCGGCCGCAGCCCGTTTGAGGAACGCCGTGCGTACCGCATCAAAGAAGGCCTGGCCTTCGAGCTCGAAACGGTCAAGGCGACCACGGGCGCTGGCACGGGCCAGGCCGACTTCCACCGGCAGGTCGAAGACCAGGGTCAGGTCAGGGCGCAGGTCGCCTTGGACGAAGGTTTCGAGCGTCGCGATGCGCTCCAGGGACAGGCCTCGGCCACCGCCCTGGTAGGCATAAGTGGAATCGGTGAATCGGTCGCAGATGACCACGGCACCGCGCGCCAGGGCCGGGCGAATCACTTCGGCCAAGTGCTGGGCACGGGCGGCGAACACCAGCAGGAGTTCGGTATCCGGGTTCATCTGCTCTTCACCCGGCGCCAGCAGCACCTCGCGTATACGCTCGGCCAGCGGCGTGCCGCCGGGCTCGCGGGTCAGCACCACTTCGATACCTTCGTGGCGCAAACGCTCGGCCAGGTAATCGCGGTTGGTGCTTTTGCCGGCGCCTTCGGGGCCTTCCAGGGTAATAAACAAGCCAGTCACAGGCAGTCCTTAGTCAGAATTATTGCGGGCTTTGCGGGGCGGCGGTGTCCGGCGCAGGCTCGGTCGGCTTTTCAACCGGCGCTTGCGCGGGCACATCCACCGCAGGCGTTGCGTCTTCCTCAGGCTTCACGGCAGGCGCAGGGCTGGAGCGGTAATCGGCCCGGCGCTTGAGCTGGAACTCCCGCACGGCGGCATTATGCGCATCCAGGTCATCGGAGAAAATATGGCTGCCGTCACCCCGCGCGACAAAATACAGGCTGCTGCCCGGCACCGGGTTAAGCGCGGCATGGATCGCCTCGCGCCCGACCATGGCAATGGGCGTCGGCGGCAGGCCGGCCACCATGTAGGTGTTATAGGGATTGGCTTCCTTGAGGTGAGCGCGGGTCAACTTGCCGTTGTAGCGCTCGCCCAGGCCATAGATCACCGTCGGGTCGGTCTGCAATAACATGCCGACCTTCAGGCGACGCACAAAGACACCGGCAATCTGCCCACGCTCTTCAGGCACGCCAGTCTCTTTCTCCACCAGGGAGGCCATGATCAGCGCTTGATAAGGGTCGGTGTACGGCGCATCGGCGGCACGCTTGCTCCACTCCTGAGCGAGTACATCGTCGAGGCGGTTGTAGGCTTTTTTCAGGAACTCGACGTCGGTCATGCCACGCACGAAGCGGTAGGTATCAGGGAAGAACCGACCTTCCGGGAACACGCCGGGGTGACCGAGCTTGTCCATGACCTCGGTGTCGCTCAGGCCTGCGAGGGTCTGCACGATCTTTTCATGCTTGGCCAGGGCCGAGCGCACCTGGCGGAAGTTCCAGCCTTCGACCAGGGTCAGGCTGTATTGCACCACTTCGCCACGCTGCCATAGGCCGATCAAGCCCTGCGCCGTCATGCCGGGGGTCATGCGGTATTCGCCGCTGTGCAGTGGCTGGCCGTCGAGGTTAAAGCGCCAGTACAGGCGCAACCAGAAGGCGCCATCCAGCACGCCATCGGCTTCCAGGCGATTGAAGGTGCCTGTGGGCGTTGCCCCCGCCGGCACGTCGAGCAATTGCTCCTGGGTCAGGTTCAAGGGCTGCTTCAAGGCAGCGTCGAATTTCCAGACGCCATAGCCCAACAGCAAAGCCGCCGAGAACAGACCGACCAGCAGCAGTACAACCAGTTTTCGTATCAACTCAAATTTCCAATAGCGCGCGAACAATGGCCTGCAGTTTACGGGTGAGCGGCCCAACCGGCCAGCTCATCGCAGCGTACCCGCGCACCGGCCAAATGCCATAAACGCTGTTGCACACAAAGACTTCGTCGGCCTGCTGCACCTGCTCAAGATCGATGTCGGCCACGGCCACCGGGATGCCCAGGCTTTGTGCCTGCGCCAGAATCTCGGCGCGCATCACACCGGCAACGCCGCAACGGGTCAGATCAGCGGTTAGTAACAAGCCGTTGCGCACTAGGAACAGGTTGCTGAATACGCCTTCTATGACGCGGCCGGACACATCCAGCATCAAGCCTTCAGCGTGCTCAGTGTCTTGCCACTCGGCGCGGGCGATCACCTGTTCGAGGCGATTGAGGTGCTTGAGACCGGCCAGCAACGGCTGTTCGGCCAAGCGGGTCGCACAGGCGAACAGACGGATGCCGTCGGCTGCATGGGCGTGGGGATAGGTAGCAGGCGGACTGCCCTGCAAGATGCGGCGCACCGGAGCGCCGAGGTTGATGCCATAACCGCGCAGGCTGTCGCCGCGGGTCAGGATCAATTTGAGAACACCGTCGCCGAGGGCGGCGGCATAGGCCAGCACTTCGCTGCGGATCAATTCACGATCCGCAACCAAGGCGAGGCGCCTGCACCCCTCATCGAGGCGTTGCAGGTGGCGGTCGAGCAGCACAGGCTGCCCGGCCCTGACGGCGATGGTCTCGAACAGCCCATCACCATACGCCAGGCCGCGATCTTTCAGGGGCACGCTGTCCGCTGGCTGACCGTCGACCCAGCTGTGCATCACTCGGCGAACCGGCGGAACACCAGGGAACCGTTGGTGCCACCAAAACCGAACGAGTTGGAGATCACCACGTCGATCGGCATCGGCTGTGCTTCGTGAGGCACGAAGTTCAGGTCACAGCCTTCATCCGGCTCATCCAGGTTGATGGTCGGTGGAGCGACCTGATCCTTGATGGCCATGACGCTGAAGATCGCCTCGACCGCGCCCGCTGCGCCCAGCAAGTGGCCGGTCATCGACTTGGTGGAGCTGACCGCCAGGTTGTAGGCGTGCTCGCCGAACACCGACTTGATGGCTTCGGCTTCAGCCAGGTCGCCGGTCGGGGTCGACGTGCCATGGGCGTTGATGTACTGCACTTGGTCCGCATTGACCTTCGCGTCGCGCAGGGCGTTGGTGATGCAACGCGCAGCACCGGCACCGTCGGACGGTGGCGAGGTCATGTGGTAAGCGTCGCCGCTCATGCCGAAGCCGATCAGCTCGGCGTAAATCGTGGCACCACGCGCCTTGGCGTGCTCCAACTCTTCCAGTACCAGCGCACCGGCACCGTCGGACAGTACGAAACCGTCACGGCCTTTGTCCCATGGACGGCTGGCACGGCTCGGCTCGTCATTACGGGTCGACAGCGCCCGGGAGGCACCGAAGCCGCCCATGCCCAGGCCGCAGGCCGCCATTTCGGCGCCGCCGGCAATCATCACGTCGGCTTCGTCATAGGCGATGTTGCGCGCCGCCATGCCGATGCAATGCGTGCCAGTGGTACACGCCGTGGCGATGGCGTAGTTAGGCCCCTGTGCGCCCAGGTGGATCGACAGGAAACCGGAAATCATATTGATGATCGATCCCGGGACGAAGAACGGTGAAATTCGACGAGGGCCGGAATCATGCAACGTGCGGCTGGTTTCTTCGATATTGGTCAAACCGCCAATACCCGAACCCATCGCCACGCCGATGCGATCACGGTTGGCGTCGGTGACTTCCAGGCCGGCATTACGCACTGCCTGAAAACCGGCTGCCAGGCCGTATTGAATGAACAGGTCGAGTTTGCGGGATTCTTTGACCGAGAGGTATTCCTCGACATTGAAACCCTTTACCGAGCCGCCAAAACGGGTGGAATAGGCAGAAAGGTCCGTGTGTTCGATCAGACCAATACCACTGTGGCCAGCCAGAATGCCCTGCCAACTGCTCGGCACATCCGTGCCCAGTGGCGACAACATACCCATACCGGTGACTACGACGCGTCTACGCGACACAGCACTCTCCTTTTTCTAATGACGACACTTTTGCTTCAACGTTTACTTTTGATCAGGGCTAAAGAAAAAACCGCACGCCGTTACAGCAGTGCGGTTTTTCCCTGAAAGCAAACGACGACTACAAACTATTACGCCTGGTGGCTAGTAACGTAGTCGATAGCAGCTTGAACAGTAGTGATTTTTTCAGCTTCTTCGTCCGGGATTTCGGTCTCGAATTCCTCTTCCAGAGCCATCACCAGCTCAACGGTGTCAAGGGAATCGGCACCCAGGTCTTCTACGAAGGAAGCAGTGTTGACCACTTCTTCTTCTTTAACGCCCAGTTGCTCGGCGACGATTTTCTTGACGCGCTCTTCGATGGTGCTCATACCTTGTTTAACTCCTAATGGACAAATTCAGGCAGCTGGCCAGTGGGTAAGTGTATAGAAAGCCATTTCAGCTTTTCAACTGAAAGCTTCACCCTGTACCCGGTCGGCCACCTGCCTATAAATTAAGTTGCAGCTTTATAACGGATTTTAGACAGCTCGTATGACATTTTTTTGAAGCGATCCGTCACAATTTAACTCATGTACATCCCGCCGTTCACCGGGATTGTAGCCCCAGTCACGTATGCCGCACCGTCGGATGCCAGGAAAGTGACCACATTCGCGATCTCTTGAGCCTGGCCCAAACGGCCCAGCGGAATCTGCGTCAGCAAGGCTTCACGCTGTGCTTCTGGCAGTTCGCGGGTCATATCGGTGTCGATGAACCCTGGGGCCACCGAGTTGACCGTAATCGACCGCGAGCCGACTTCACGTGCCAATGCACGGCTGAAACCTTCCAGACCGGCTTTGGCAGAGGCGTAGTTTACTTGGCCTGCGTTGCCCATGGCACCCACTACGGAGCCAATATTGATAATTCGACCCCAACGCGCCTTGGTCATGCCGCGCAAAACGCCCTTGGACAGGCGAAACAGACTGTTCAAGTTGGTGTCGACCACGTCGTACCACTCGTCGTCTTTCATGCGCATCATCAAGTTGTCGCGGGTGATACCGGCGTTGTTCACCAGAATCGCCGGCGCACCGAACTGTGCGGTGATCTCGGCCAGTACGGCAGCCACGGACTCATCACTGGTCACGTTCAGCTCAAGGCCGGTACCTTGCACGCCGTTTTCCTTCAGGGTCGCGGCGATACGCTCGGCGCCCGAAGCGGACGTAGCGGTGCCGATCACAACGGCGCCCTGACGGCCCAGTTCCAGGGCGATCGCCTGGCCAATGCCACGGCTTGCGCCGGTAACCAGTGCAACTTTACCTTGCAGACTCATGCAGGCTTCTCCTTAGTTCGGGGATTAGGCCAGTGCCGCGCGAGCGGCAGCGAAGGCATCCGGGGTATTGAGGTTGGCAGTCGACACGCCGTCGGCGCACCGCTTGTTCAGGCCGGCCAGGACTTTGCCCGGACCGCACTCGACCAGCTCGGTGGCGCCGTTGGCCGCCAGGGTCTGGACCGATTCAACCCAACGTACGGGCTTGTAGAGTTGCTCCAGCAGGTCGCGCTTGAGAGTGTCGAGGTCGGCAGCCACGGCTGCACTGACGTTCTGCACCAACGGGATCTGCGGTGCCTGCCAGTTGATGGCGGCGATGGACTCGGCAAAACGCTCGGCTGCCGGGCGCATCAGCTCACAGTGCGACGGCACGCTCACCGGCAACGGCAGCGCACGCTTGGCGCCACGGGCCTTGCAGCCTTCGATGGCACGCTCGACCGCCGCCTTGGCACCGGCGATGACCACCTGGCCAGGGGAGTTGAAGTTCACGGCGCTGACCACTTCGCCCTGGGCCGCTTCGGCACAGGCTTCGATCACCACGGCATCGTCCAGGCCCAGGATAGCGGCCATACCGCCCTGCCCGGCCGGAACGGCTTCTTGCATCAGTTGGCCACGGCGCTCGACCAGCTTGACCGCCTCACCGAGGGTCAGGCTGCCCGCTGCCACCAAGGCGCTGTATTCGCCCAGGCTGTGACCCGCGACAAATGCCGGACGCGCGCCGCCTTCCGCCAGCCACAAACGCCACAGGGCGATCGAAGCGGTCAGGATGGCCGGCTGGGTTTTATCGGTTTGATTGAGCTGCTCTTCCGGGCCTTGCTGGGTCAGTGCCCACAGGTCGTACCCCAGGGCGTCGGACGCTTCTTTAAAGGTGTCCAGGATCAGCGGGTATTGCGCGCCCAGCTCGGCCAACATGCCGAGGGACTGCGAACCCTGCCCTGGAAAGACGAATGCGAGGGATGTAGACATGTAACAAGCCCCTAATGATCTGGTCGTCGAAAATGCGCACGCCTACGGTGGGAGTGCACGAAACTGACAGATTGGATGGTCAATTGAACTGGCCGGTCACATTTAAGCACTCCCGAGCCGATTCGCCTAAGGCAACAGGTCCTCAAGACGGCCGTGCAAGCGTTGCGGCAGGTTTTCCTGGATCTCGATCAGGGCCCGCGCAATCGCGCTTTGAAAGCCTTCAACGCCCGCAGAACCATGGCTCTTCACCACAATGCCCTGCAAGCCCAGAAAACTCGCACCATTATGCCGCGCTGGCGCCAGGTCGGCCTGCAGGCGGCGCATCAACGGCAGCGCCAGGGCGCCGACCAGGCGCGACGCGAGGTTCTGCTTGAACAACGCCTCGATGCGCGTGGCGATCATGGTCGCCAGGCCTTCGCTGGATTTGAGCAGGATATTGCCGACAAAACCGTCGCACACCACCACATCCGCCTCACCGCGATACAAGCCGTCACCCTCGACAAAGCCGATGTAGTTCAAGCCGCGCGCACCCTGCAACAACGTAGCAGCAAGCTTGACCTGCTGGTTGCCCTTGATGTCTTCGGTACCGATATTCAGCAAGGCCACCCGCGGGCGGGCCACGCCAAGCGCTTCGGCGGCCACCGAGCCCATCACGGCGAACTGGAACAAGTGCTCGGCACTGCAATCGACATTCGCGCCCAGGTCCAGCAGTTGACAATAGCCCTTCTGCGTCGGAATCGCCGCCACCATGGCCGGCCGATCAATGCCGGGCAACGTTTTCAGCACAAAGCGCGACAGCGCCATCAGAGCCCCGGTGTTGCCGGCACTGACACAGGCTTGCACCTTGCCATCACGCAGCAGCTCAAGCGCCACCCGCATCGAAGAGTCGGGTTTGCCACGCAGGGCCGCCGCCGGCTTGTCATCCATGGTGATGGTTTCGCTGGCCGGCGTAATCGTCAGGCGCGCGCGATCCACCGCCGGATGGCTGGCAATCAGTTCTTCAAGGAGGGAGGGTTGACCGACGAGGGTCAGGTGCAGCGAGGGTGTAGCGGACAGGCTGGCAATGCAGGCCTGAACAATGCTGCGGGGACCGAAGTCCCCGCCCATTGCGTCTATCGCGATGACTAGAGCAGACAAGTGATTACTCGTCAGCGCCCTTGTCGATCACTTTACGGCCACGGTATACGCCTTCTGGCGATACGTGGTGACGCAGGTGAACTTCACCGGTGGTCTTTTCTACGGACAGGGTGCTTGCCTCGAGAGCGTCGTGCGAACGGCGCATGTCACGGGCGGAGCGGGATTTTTTGTTCTGCTGAACAGCCATAATTGATTAACTCCTAAACGTTTGGGTCACGCTTTAACTGCGCCAATACACTGAACGGGTTGGACCGCGTTACCTCGTCCTCGCTCGGTTCGGGCTCGTCATCGAGGCCCGCCGGCTGCTGGCATTCTTCCGGATGATGAGCAGGCACAATGGGCAAGGCGAGCAGAAGCTCCTCCTCGATCAGTGCATGCAGATCCAAAGGATCTTCGCCCAGTTCCAGCACGTCATAACCTTTCGGCAACGACTGGGTATTCGCACCCTCCTTCACCACAGCATAACTGCACTCGCTGTGGATCGGCAGGGTGACCAGCTCAAGACAACGCTGGCAAACCATTTTGACTTCGGTGTCGATAAAGCTGTGGATTACCACAGACTTACGTTCATCTCGTTCAAAAACGAATTTGGCCTGCACCCTACCGACAGTGTCGGAAAGCGGGTCGCAGAGTCTCTCCAAATCGGCCAGCAGCAACTCACCTTGAAGGGAAGTGCCACGATCAGCCAATTTGCGCGGGTCAACGTGAGGTGGAATCGGGTCATTCAACATAGGCGCAGCATTATAGGGATGCACCCAGCCATGTCAAAGGAAATTCAGCCCTGTGCGTCAGCCGGTCACCCCGCTAGAATCCCCGGCTGCCCTGAGGAGACGCCCATGCTGCCTTTATTACTCGCATCCAGCTCGGTTTATCGCCGGGAATTGCTGAGCCGCCTGCACCTGCCGTTCATCTGCAGCTCGCCGGATATCGACGAAAGCCACCGTGCGAATGAATCCGCCATTGAGCTGGTCAAGCGCCTGGCCGAAGAGAAGGCACGCGCGCTTGCGGCCAGCCATCCTGGGCATTTGATTATCGGCTCCGACCAGGTGGCTGCGCTCGACGGCCGGATCATCGGCAAGCCGCACACGTTCGAGAACGCGCGCGAACAACTGTTGGCCGCCAGCGGCAAGCGTGTCAGCTTCCTCACCGGCTTGGCGCTGCTGAACAGCAAGACAGGGCACTGCCAGGTGGACTGCGTACCTTTTACTGTGCACATGCGTGAGCTGGACGCTGAGCGCGTTGAGCGCTACCTGCGGATTGAGCAGCCGTACGACTGCGCGGGCAGCTTCAAGGCTGAGGGGCTGGGTGTGAGCCTGTTCCAGAGTACCGAAGGGCCGGATGCAACCAGCCTTATCGGCCTACCGCTGATCCGCCTAGTAGACATGCTACTGGTCGAAGGCGTGCAGATCCCTTAAGCCCACCACAAAACCAATTGTGGGAGCGGGCTTGCTCGCGAATGCGGTGTATCAGTCACTGATGTGCTGATTGAACCACCGCATTCGCGAGCAAGCCCGCTCCCACATTTTGAGCGATGCCAGCCTCAGGATTTCAGCGCAGAGTCGGACCCTGGAAGCCCATATACAGCGCCAGCTTCTCCGCCACACTCGCTCCGAGCTTCTTGGAGAACCGATCAAACGGCGATTCCTCAACCGTGAAATCCACCAACTCCTTCTCGCCAATCACATCCCGCGCCACCGAACTGGCACTGCCCAGCCCGTCGATCAAGCCAAGCGGCAACGCCTGCTCGCCCGACCACACCAGACCGGAGAACAGCTCGGGGTGGTCCTTATCCTTCAGGCGGTCGCCGCGCCCCTGCTTCACGCTGGCGATGAACTGGCGATGAGTGGTGTCGAGCACGCCCTGCCAGAACTGGGTTTCATCTGCCTTTTGTGGCTGGAACGGGTCGAGAAATGCCTTGTGCTCACCCGAGGTGTAGGTACGACGCTCCACCCCCAGCTTCTCCATGGTGCCGACAAAGCCATAACCGGCCGCCGTCACACCGATGGAACCCACCAGACTGGCCTTGTCGGCGTAGATCTGGTCAGCGGCACTGGCGATGTAATAGGCACCCGAAGCACCCAAGTCAGAAATCACGGCGTACAGCTTGATATCAGGGTGCAGAGCACGCAGGCGACGAATCTCGTCATACACATAACCGGACTGCACCGGACTCCCGCCAGGGCTGTTGATGCGCAGGATCACGCCCTTGACCTTGGGGTCTTCAAACGCGGCACGCAGGCTGCTGACGATATTGTCGGCGCTGGCGGGCTCCTTGTCGGCAATCACCCCGCGCACTTCGATAAGGGCGGTGTAGTTGGCACCCCGGGTAGCGCTTTTTTCCATGTCCATCAACGGGCTGAACAGCGCCAGCATGGCGATGAGCCAGATAAACGTCAGCAGCTTGAAGAATATCCCCCAACGCCGTGCACGACGCTGTTCCTGGACGCTGGCCAGGAGGGTCTTCTCCAGTAGCTTCCAGCTTTTATCATCGCTGTTTTCAGCCTTTTCGGGCGCTTTCCACTCGTCACTCATGCCATCAACCCCAACAAAGACTTATTGGGCCCGGCTGAGCCAGGCCTGCAATTCGGAAAAATGATCAATCGTCAGACGCGGCTCGTATTGCTGCAACGCCTCGGCAGCCTGGGCACCATAGCTGACCGCCACACTGTCCATGCCCGCATTGCGCGCCATCATCAGGTCGAAGGAAGCATCCCCCACCATCAGCGCCTGGCGTGGCGAGACGCCGCAATGGGCCAGGATCTGCTCCAACATCAGAGGGTGGGGCTTGCTGGCAGTTTCATCGGCGGCGCGGGTGATATCGAAATAATCTTCCCAGCCGTGAGCCTTGAGCACCCGGTCCAGCCCGCGACGCGCCTTGCCGGTGGCGACCGCCAGGTGATAACCCTCGGCGCGGAACGCCTCCAGGGACTGCACCACACCGTCGAACAGGGGCGAAGGCGTGGCCTCCAGGGCGATGTAGTGATCGGCGTAGTGATCACGAAAGGTGACCAGTTCAGCGTCGCTGATCTCGGGATACAAGGTGCGAATCGCCTCAGGCAGGCCCAGGCCGATGATGCCCTTGACTGCGTGATCCGTGCACGGCGCATAGCCCGAGCGGGTCGACGCTGCGTGCATCGATTCGACAATCCGGCCAATGGAGTTGGCCAGGGTGCCATCCCAGTCGAATATCAGCAGTTTGTAATCAAGGTGCGACACTCAAACGCTCCACGGTCTTGGCCCACATCTCATCGACCGGCGCCTGCAGCTTCAACTCGCCACCATCGGGCAGCGGCACAGTGAGCATGTAGGCATGCAGGAACAGGCGCTTGCCGCCCAGGTCACGGATTTCCTTGGAGAAATCCTCGTCACCGTATTTGGTATCGCCAGCGATGCAATGGCCCGCATGCAGGGTGTGCACGCGAATCTGGTGAGTACGGCCGGTTACCGGCTTGGCCTCGACCATGGTGGCGAAGTCACCGAAGCGGCGCAGCACCTTGAACAGGGTCAGGGCTTCTTTGCCCTCTTCGTCCACTTCCACCATGCGCTCGCCGGAACGCAGGTTGCTCTTCTGCAACGGCGCGCGGACGCTCTTGATGGAGCTGGCCCAGTTGCCGCGCACCAGCGCCATGTAGCGCTTGTCCACGCCATCGCCACGCAGGGCGGTGTGCAGGTGGCGCAACATGCTGCGCTTCTTGGCAATCATCAGCAGGCCGGAAGTGTCACGGTCCAGGCGGTGGACCAGCTCCAGCTCCTTGGCGTCCGGACGCAACTGACGAAAGGCTTCGATCACGCCGAAATTCAGGCCGCTGCCGCCGTGAACCGCAATGCCACAGGGCTTGTTGATCACGATCAGCTTGTTGTCTTCAAAGATGATCGACGCTTCAAGGCGCTGCAACAAGCCTTGGGCCAATGGCACGGGCTCATCACGCTCAGGCACGCGAACCGGCGGCACACGGACGATATCGCCCGCCTGCAACTTGTACTCGGGCTTGATCCGGCCTTTGTTCACCCGCACTTCACCTTTACGCAAGATGCGGTAAATCAAGGTCTTGGGCACGCCTTTGAGCCTGGCCAGGAGAAAATTGTCGATGCGTTGGCCGGCATATTCCGGCGAGACCTCGAGCAGCTGGACGCTGGGGGTCTGGGGGGCGGTAGTCGTCATGGCGGCGATGATAACAATTTTTTATGGAATTGAAGCACTTAATCATTGCTGCTATAGTCGCGAACGCCGCCAAAAGCGGCCTGGACAGAGGACATGCGGCAAACTGCCGGCCCTGACCATCGCAATTCATCAGGACGCGAGGCCGTCCTACGGGGCTTTCGCCACCCTGGAAGGCTCAAGATTGTAACAAGCGCAGGTGACATGAGGCCTGAAGCGAGTGCAGAAAGCAGAGTGAATACTCGCGTTCCGCGCCGATATTTACGGCCAGTTCACAAAGTGCAGTCAGTCTTGAACCAGACCACGGCGAATACTTCGGAAACAACGCCTGTTAAGAGCTGAGTGAGAGCGCAACCGCCCACACCTAGTCTTGTTTAGCCATGAGCGTGGACTCCCCATTGGAGAACACGGTAAATGCCAACCCGCTGCGGATTCTGCGCGCGGCAGCACCCGAATTATCAGGGATACGTGTAGGGTGGAGATGCACAACCGTCGGACCGTGTAGCACTAGGCTTATATTTAGACGCTTCATCTCGTCCACAGTCGCCGGTTGATTCCTCCTCCTGACCTTAGCTTTTGTTGAAGTGGTGCCTTTGTCACCACCGCTAACAAGCAGGACGCGTCCGTCGCGATACCGGCCCAATTGGCTGGTTTTTGCTGGACACTGGAGTGGCCAACCACTCTTGACGCACCTGACACCGACCGTGAGAAGTCGTGTGTGCCGAACGCCGTTTCCGGCAGCCCGGAAACCGACGGTACAACATGAAAAGAATGCTGATTAACGCAACTCAACCCGAAGAGTTGCGTGTTGCACTGGTAGATGGCCAACGCCTCTACGACCTGGACATCGAATCCGGTGCACGCGAGCAAAAGAAGGCCAACATCTATAAAGGCCGTATTACTCGCATCGAACCAAGCCTTGAGGCTGCCTTTGTCGATTTCGGCTCCGAGCGCCACGGCTTCCTGCCCCTCAAAGAAATCTCCCGCGAATACTTCAAGAAAGCCCCTGAAGGCCGCGTGAACATCAAGGACGTCCTGAGCGAAGGCCAGGAAGTCATTGTCCAGGTAGAAAAAGAAGAACGTGGCAACAAGGGCGCTGCCCTGACCACCTTCATCAGCCTGGCCGGCCGTTACCTGGTCCTGATGCCGAACAACCCACGTGCCGGCGGCATTTCCCGCCGCATCGAAGGCGAAGAGCGCAACGAACTGCGTGAAGCGCTGAACGGCCTGATTGCACCAGCCGACATGGGCCTGATCGTTCGCACTGCCGGCCTGGGCCGCAGCAGCGAAGAAATGCAGTGGGACCTCGACTACCTGCTGCAACTGTGGACCGCCATCAAAGAAGCGTCCCTGGATCGTTCCGCGCCGTTCCTGATCTACCAGGAAAGCAACGTGATCATCCGCGCCATCCGCGATTACCTGCGCCAGGACATCGGCGAAGTGCTGATCGACAGCGTTGAAGCCCAGGACGAAGCCCTGACCTTCATCCGCCAGGTGATGCCGCAATACGCCAGCAAGATCAAGCTGTACGAAGACAGCGTCCCGCTGTTCAACCGTTTCCAGATCGAAAGCCAGATCGAGACCGCCTTCCAGCGCGTGGTCGAACTGCCTTCCGGTGGCTCCATTGTGATCGACCCGACCGAAGCCCTGGTGTCCATCGACATCAACTCGGCGCGTGCGACCAAAGGCAGCGACATCGAAGAAACCGCCCTGCAGACCAACCTGGAAGCGGCTGAAGAAATCGCCCGCCAGCTGCGCCTGCGTGACATCGGCGGCCTGATCGTGATCGACTTCATCGACATGACCCCTGCCAAGAACCAGCGCGCCGTGGAAGAGAAAGTCCGCGAATGCCTGGAAGCTGACCGTGCCCGCGTACAGGTCGGCCGCATTTCGCGCTTTGGCCTGCTGGAAATGTCCCGTCAGCGCCTGCGTCCTTCCCTGGGCGAGAGCAGCGGCATCGTCTGCCCGCGTTGCAACGGCACCGGCATCATCCGTGACGTTGAATCGCTGTCCCTGGCGATCCTGCGCCTGATCGAAGAAGAAGCCCTGAAAGACCGCACCGCCGAAGTCCGCGCGCAAGTGCCGATCCCGGTTGCCGCCTTCCTGCTCAACGAAAAACGCAACTCGATCACCAAGATCGAACTGCGCACCCGTGCCCGTATCGTCATCCTGCCGAACGATCACCTCGAAACCCCGCACTTCGAAGTGCAGCGTCTGCGCGACGACAGCCCGGAAGCCCACAGCGGCCAGTCCAGCTACGAAATCGCCGCTGCCGCAGCCGAAGTGGAAGAAGTCCAGCCAGCCGCCGCGACCCGCACCCTGGTTCGCCAGGAAGCCGCGGTCAAGACCGCGCCGGCTCGCGCCAACGCTCCGGTGCCGACCGAAGTCGCCGCTCCGGTTGCCGCACCGGCCGCCCTGCCTGAACCAAGCCTGTTCAAAGGCCTGGTGAAGTCGCTGGTCAGCCTGTTCGCCACCAAGGAAGAGCCTGTTGCTCCGGTTGTGGTCGAAAAACCGGCTACCGAGCGTCCTGCGCGCAACGAAGAGCGTCGCAACGGTCGTCAGCAGAGCCGTAACCGCAACGGCCGCCGTGACGAAGAGCGCAAGCCGCGCGAAGAACGTGCGCCGCGTGAAGAACGCGCCCCACGCGAAGAGCGTGCACCTCGCGAACCCCGTGAAGAAACCCCGACCGTAGAACGTGCACCGCGTGAAGAGCGCGCACCGCGCACTCCACGTGCCCCACGCGAAGATCGCAAGCCACGTGGCGAGCGCGAAGAACGCGTGCGTGAACTGCGCGAGCCGCTGGACGCCGCGCCAGCCGCTGCCGGTGTTGCCGTTGCTGCTGAAGAACGCCCGGCCCGCCAGCCGCGTGAAGAGCGTGCGCCACGCGAAGAACGCCAACCTCGCGCCCCGCGTGAAGAGCGTCAACCACGTGCCGAACAAGCGGCTGCTGCCAGCGAAGAAGAGGTACTGACCGGCGAAGAGCAACTGCAGGAAGACGGTCAGGAAGGCGCCGAAGGCGATCGTCCACGCCGCCGCTCCCGTGGTCAGCGTCGTCGCAGCAACCGTCGTGAGCGTCAACGTGATGCCAACGGCAACGTGATCGAAGGCTCGGAAGAGACCGGCGAAAACACAGAAGCCGCTACCAGCGAACCGACTGGCGCCGAACTGGCTGCCGGCTTGGCCGTTACCGCTGCCGTTGCCAGCTCGGTCATCAGCGCACCGGCTGAAGCCCAGGCTCACGAGCAGGCTGAACGCGCTACCGCAGCGGTCGAAGACACCGTCACCGTGGAAGCACCGGTTGCCGAGACGCCAGCCGTTGAAGCACCTGCTGTTGAAGCGCCGGTTGCTGAAACGCCAGTCGTAGAAGCGTCGGCTGTCGAAGCACCGGTTGTCGAAGCCACCACCCCAATCGAAGCGCCGGCTGTTCCGGAAGTGGAAGTTGCCCCGGTTCAAGAAGCCCAGCCAGAAATTGAAGTGGCAGCGGTTGAACAAGCGCCAGTGGTTGAGCCTCAGCCAGTGGTCGAAGCAGCGGTTGTCGAAGCAGCCCCAGAAGTACGCGAAGTTCGTGAAGAACAGACCGCCTTCCAATGGACTGCCGAGCCTGCCGCACCGGTTGAAGCGTCAGAACCTGCCCCTGTGGTGGAAGAAGCGCCAGCGCCGGTTGCCGAAGTCGTGGTCGCCGAGCCAACCCCAGTGGTTGAGCCTGCTCCGGTCGTAGAACCTGCGCCCGTGGTTGAAGCTCCGGTAGTTGCCGAAGTGGCAGCACCGGTGGTTGAAGCAGCCCCGGTCAGTGCACTGACCGAAAACGGCCGTGCCCCGAACGACCCACGTGAAGTGCGTCGTCGTCGCAAGGAAGCTGAAGCCGCAGCAGCTGCCGCGGCACAGGAAGCAGAGCACGAGAGCAAACCTCTCGCCTGATTCCAGCAGCGACTAAAAAGCCCCGCCTGAGTGATCAGGCGGGGCTTTTTTATAACCATCTTGTAGATATCGTAGATTCACGGTGGGAGCGGGCTTGCTCGCGAATGCGCCGGGTCAGGCAGAGCTGCAGTGACTGACCCAGCGCATTCGCGAGCAAGCCCGCTCCCACATTTAGCCCGAGGTGAAACTCAGGGAGTGCGGCAGGTCGACATCCCATAACACGCCGGGGTCATTTACCTGCACCTGCCTCACTGCAGCGTGCGCAAACAACGGCTTGGCCCCACGATCACCGGTCAACGCCATCAGCCCCGGCCCAAATGCCTGGCTAAATGCCACAGGATGCCCATATTGCCCATCCTGCATCGGCACACTGATACCGCCCTCCTCCAGCCCATCGATCACCTGCTCAATGCTCGACGACCGAATAAACGGCATATCCCCCAACACCACCAGCCAGCCGTCCGCCGCAGCACTGGCTGCAACCGCCGCCGCAATACTGTCGCCCATGCCGGCTGAGCGCAGCAGCAGGACCTTGCAACCGCAGGCCTCGGCCAAACGAATCACTTCATGACGGTCCGGCGACGTCACCACCCAACGCTCAACCACAGTAGCCGGCAGATTCACCAGCACCTGCTCGACCACCGGCCGCGTCATGCCATCCAAGCCCACACAATCAGCCAGCAACTTATCCTGGCCAGCCCCCGCCACGGCGCGGAAGCGACTGCCCTGCCCCGCCGCGAGCACAATCGCAGTGACTGTCACTCAGCCACCACCGGCAATGGCTTCTTCTGCATCGGGGCCACACCGTTCTTGATCGCGACAATTTCCGCCATCAGCGACAACGCGATCTCCGACGGGGTGTGGCTGCCGATATGCAAGCCGATCGGCCCATGCAGGCGGGCGATCGCTTCCGCCGATAACCCCAGCGCGGCGAGGTTTTCCCGACGCTTCTGACTGTTGACCCGCGACCCCAGGGCGCCGATGTAGAACGCCGAGGAGTTCAGCGCCGTCAGCAAAGCCATATCATCCAGGCGCGGGTCATGGGTAAGGCACACAATGGCCGTGCGCTCATCGGTCTGGATGTTGAGCACAGCCTCATCGGGCATGCCCGGCACAAAGCGGCCGTGCTGTTCTTCCCAACCGTAGACGAACTCATCACGCGGGTCGCAGATCAACACCTCGAAATCCAGCAAGCGCGCCATCTCCGCCACGTAGCGTGACAGTTGCCCGGCACCGATCAACAGCAGGCGCCAGCGCGGGCCGTAGATGGCACGCAGGCGTTCGCCGTCGAAGGTGACCACATCGGTCTTGCTTGCACTGCTCAAGGTGACGTCACCACTGGCCAGGTCCAGCTCACGTGCGACGATCTGATGATCTTCACAGCGCCCCAGCAGTTCCGACACCCACGCCCAGTCGCGCACACGCTCTTCGGTCAGGCGCAAGGTGCCCCCACAGGGCAGGCCAAAACGCGCGGCTTCATCGCGGGTAACGCCGTAGGTCACCAACTGGACCGGCGGCCCGTCTGCAGGCAACCGGCCATCCTGCAGGCGTGCAATCAAGTCGTCCTCGATGCAGCCGCCCGACACCGAGCCGATCACCACCCCGTCCCCCCTCAGCGCCAGCATGGCGCCCGGTGGACGCGGGGCACTGCCCCAGGTCTGGACAACGCTGTACAACACCACTCGCTGCCCGGCACGGCGCCATTCGAGCACGCTGCGCAGGACGTTCAAATCCACACTGTCCACATAACCTCCTGCAAGCGTTACAACCTATTCACTTACTGTAAAACAAAAGCTGCCAAAGTAATGCGCCAGAAACACAAACGCCCCGAACCAGTCGGGGCGTTTGTACGTTGCTGTCGGCGTTAGTTCACGCCAGCAGCGGCTTACTTGACGACAGGTGCAGGGCCTTCGGCCACGCCCAGGTCATCCAGTTCGCGGGTTTCCGAGATACCGGTACCGCCGGACGCCAGCTCGCTTTGCAGCTTGTCGGTGTCCAGTTCCTTGACCCACTTGGCCACAACGATGGTGGCAACGGCGTTACCGACAAGGTTGGTCAGTGCGCGGGCTTCGGACATGAAGCGGTCGATACCCAGGATCAGCGCCAGGCCGGCAACCGGCAGGTGGCCTACGGCCGACAGGGTGGCAGCCAGTACGATGAAGCCCGAACCGGTCACGCCTGCAGCGCCTTTGGAGGACAGCAGCAGCACCAGCAGCAGCGTGATCTGGTGGGTAATGTCCATGTGGGTGTCAGTCGCCTGGGCGATGAACACGGCAGCCATGGTCAGGTAGATCGAAGTACCGTCGAGGTTGAAGGAGTAGCCGGTTGGAATCACCAGGCCTACTACGGATTTCTTCGCGCCCAGACGCTCCATCTTGATCAGCATGCGTGGCAGTGCGGACTCGGAAGACGAAGTACCCAGAACGATCAACAGCTCTTCACGGATGTAGCGGATCAGTTTGATCACGCTGAAACCGTGGGCGCGGCAGATACCACCCAGAACCACCAGCACGAACAGCAGGCAGGTGATGTAGAAGCAGATCATCAGCTGGCCCAGCTGCACCAGGGAACCTACGCCGTAGGCACCGATGGTGAACGCCATGGCGCCCAGGGCACCGATTGGCGCGAGCTTCATGATCATGTTGATGATGTTGAACATCACGTGGGCGAAGCGATCAATGAAGTCCAGCACCGGCTTGCCGTAGGCACCCAGGCGGTGCAGGGCGAAACCGAAGATCACCGAGAACATCAGCACTTGCAGGATGTCGCCGTTGGCGAAGGCGCCGACGATGGTGTTAGGGATCACATTGAGGATAAAGCCGACGATGCTCTGGTCTTTACCGGCGGTGACGTAGGCCGCCACTTTGGAGGCGTCCAGGGTCGCTACGTCGATGTGCATGCCGTTACCCGGTTGCACGACGTTTACCACGATCAGGCCAATCAGCAGCGCAACGGTAGACACGATCTCGAAGTACAGCAGCGCGTAGCCGCCGGTCTTGCCCACCGATTTCATGCTTTGCATGCCAGCGATGCCACTGACAACGGTGCAGAAGATGATCGGGGCGATGACCATTTTGATCAGTTTGATGAACCCGTCACCCAGCGGCTTGAGGGCCACACCGGTCTGCGGGTAGAAGTGACCGAGCAAAATACCGATAACGATTGCAACGATCACCTGGAAGTACAGGGATTTGTAGATTGGCTGACGAGTCGTCATTGCAAAGTTCCTCAATCGTCCCGTGTGGCAAATATCCGCCATTGCCCACGACACTTGAATTGCGAACCCTCCTGCACTGGAGGGATTTGTTGTTTGCGAGCCCTGTAGGAACAAGCCTGCGCTGTAATCCCTATCGCAAACGCCGTGCCACTTTGCTGAAAAGCCCTGAAGGCCCTTAGACATCAGGGCCTGGCGTTTTGAGACGCCCTCCCAGGCAGCGAAACAAGTGGCGGATTTCCGCCCACTCGACCCATCCCGTCCTACAATTTGGCGGATATCCGCCTTGTGACCGCAGCCGGGGCTGGCTACCATCGGCCCCTCCATGGACGAGGCCTCCGCATGCGTGAACGTACCATCGCCAGCCATTACGCCCGTGCGGCCCTCGGCGGGGCGCGTCGGGCCGGCTATGACTACTCGGGCCTGCTGCAACAAGTGGGCATCACCCCGGAACTGCTGACCGAACCCCGCGCCCGCATCGCGCCGGAGCAGTTCACTCGTTTGCTGCAAATGCTCTGGCTGGCGCTGGACGACGAATACCTGGGGTTCGCCGACGGTCCGAGTAAACGCGGCACTTTCGCCATGATGTGCCACGCGCTGATCCATTGCCGCACGCTGGAGAAGGCTCTGGAACGCGGCTTATTATTTTATAGCCTATTCCCACAAGGCCCGCGCTGGCAGCTGACACGCGAAGGCGAAATGGCCCGCTTGAGCCTAGACGACTCGCAGCTATGGGACCCGGAGCATTTCTTGAGCGAGTGCCTGCTGGTGATCTGGCATCGCCTGGGCAGTTGGCTGATCGGCCAACGCATCCGGCTGCACCAGGCCACCTTCAGCTACCCGCAGCCGGCTCACGCCAGCGAATATGACCTGCTGTTTCCCTGTGCCCAGGTATTCGGTGCACCGAACAGCAGCCTGGTGTTTCCCGCGCGTTACCTGAACCTGCCGCTGTTGCAGGATGAACGCACGCTCAAGCACTTCCTGGAACGCTCCCCCGCCGATCTGCTGTCGCGGCCGGACGAAGGCGACAGCTTGAGCAGCCAGCTACGCCGCTTGCTCAGCCGCGACCGCAGTCCCTGGCCGGACCTGGAAGCCGTCGCCCAGCACTTGCACATCAGCCCCCAGACCCTGCGCAGGCATTTGCGTGAAGAAGGCACCAGCTTTCAGGCACTCAAGGATGAGCTGCGGCGGGACATCGCCATCTATCATTTGGGCCGCGCAGACTTGTCGCTGCAGGAGATTGCCGAGCAGTTGGGCTTTTCCGAACCGTCGGCGTTTCATCGGGCGTTCAAGAAGTGGACGGGGCTGACACCGGGGGCTTACCGGGCCCAAGAGAGTTAGAGCTGTATGGCCTGGAAGACCCCCATCGCGGGCAAGCCCGGTTCCCACAGTGGATAGGGTTTACACATTGTGATTCGAACCCCATCCACTGTGGGAGCTGGCTTGCCTGCGAGGAGGCCCGCACGGCCAGTAACGATCACAAGGCCGGAAAATGAATCTTGAACGCCGCCCCGCCCAAAGGCGAATCGCCCAAGGTCAGCCGTGCACCGTAGCTTTCAATGATGTCCTTGACCACCGCCAAGCCGATCCCCTGCCCCGGATGCTGGCGGTCCAGCCGCTCGCCCCGCTGCAGAATCCGGGCGCGCTGATCCGGCGGCACACCTGGCCCATCATCCTCGATGCACAACTCGCTGCCTTCGAGGTTTTCCGCGAAGCTGATGCGCACCTCGCTCAAACATAAGCGGTAGGCGTTTTCCAGCAGGTTGCCGAGCAACTCCAGCAAAGCGCCCTTCTCAATCGGCACGTCGCACTCTTCCGGCAGCTCAAAGGACACCGTGACACGTTTGTCGCGGTAGACCTTGTCCAGCGTATCGCACAGGCTTTGCAACACCGGCTCCAGGCGCACCTGGTGACGCACCAGGCCGCTCTTGCGCAGGCTGGCGCGTTGCAGTTGGTAGCTGATCTGCTGGCTCATGCGCTCGATCTGCGATTGCAGCACCCAGGCCTGGTCGCGGTCTTCCGGGCGCTGGGCCATGTCTTCGCTCACACCTTGAAGTACCGCGAGCGGGGTTTTCAGGCTGTGGGCCAGGTCGTCGAGGGAGTCGCGGTAACGCGCCCGTTGCTCACGTTCGCTGTGCAGCAAGCGGTTGAGGGAACCGGTAAGGCGCAACAATTCACGGGGGTGTTGTTCGGATAGGCTTTCGCGGGTGCCACCTTCGATCTGGTCAAGTTCCTGGCTCAGGCGCCGCAGGGCCTGCAGGCCCCAAGTCAGGCCCAGCCACAGCAAGGTCAACAGCACCAGCAACGCTGCGCCGAAGCCCAGGTAGAGGTTTTCGCGCAGGCCTTCGAGGGTCAACTGGTATTCGCGCACCGGTTGCAGGGCGACAATACTGAACGCCGCGCTCTTGCCGCCCAGCAGCCGGACCTCGACGTCATAGACGAAGAATTCCTGGCCGTTGGCCTCACGGATCCGCGCGAATTCGTTACCGCGCCCGTCGTAGCGCGGCTTGTAGTTGATGTTTTCTTCCTTGGTCGCCCGCGAACGCCACACCAGATGGCCTTCGCGATCGTAGATATAGCCGAGCAGGCGGCTGTCGGTGAGGTTGAAGCGCTCGTCCGGCAATTGCGCCGGCATCAGCAGGCGGTTGTTTTCAACCCGTGCGGCAGAGATCAGCGTCGTGACGTCCGACGCCAGGCGCTGCTCGATGGAATCCTGCAACGCCAGGCTGAACGCCCCTTGCATGGCGGGCAACAAGCCCAGCATGAACAGCACGGCCAGGGTGGCGGCCGCCAGCATCAAGCGCACGCGAAGCGAGCGAATCAACGGCAGCGCTCGTTGAACAGGTAGCCGAGGCCACGCACGGTGTCGATCGGCTTGAACCCGGCCGGGCCTTCCAGCTTGCGACGCAGCCGGCCGACCAACACTTCGATGACATTCGGATCACGCTCGTCGTCATCCGGGTAGAGCTGTTCCATCAAGCGGTCCTTGGCGACTACCTGCTGGTGATGGCGCATCAGGTACTCAAGGATCCGATATTCGTAGGCCGTCAGCGCCAGGGGCTGTTCGTCGAGGGACGCCTGCTTGCGATTGAGGTCCAGCAGCAACGGGCCCGCAACAATCGTCGACTGGGTAAACCCGCTGGAGCGGCGCAGCAAGGCGTTCATCCGCGCCTCCAGTTCTTCGAACTGGAACGGCTTGACCACATAGTCATCAGCACCGGCTGCCAGGCCTTCGACCTTGTCCTGCCAGTTGCCACGCGCGGTGAGGATCAGGATCGGGAAGGTCTTGGCCTGGGTACGCAGTTGGCGGATCAGGTCCAGCCCCCCCATGCCGGGCAGGCCCAGGTCGATGATCGCCAGGTCATGGTTGAACTGCCCGGTCTGGTACAGGGCCTCTTCGGCATTGGCCACAGCCTCGACCACATGCCCGCTGTCGGTCAGGCGGGTAAACAGGTGATGACGCAGCAGCGCCTCATCTTCCACCACCAGCAATTTCATAAAGCTCTCCAAGGCAAATCAACTGTCCGACAGAGGGATATCATAGCGGCCCTGCAGGTCTTGCGGGCGCAGTTTAGTGCCATTGAACTGACCCGTCAGGTGTTCATAACCGGCGCGGTAGCCCGGCTGCGGGATTGCAAGGCCCAGGGACTGGCCCCAGGGCGCGGGTTGGCTGCCCACTTCTTCGAAGCTGACACGCTGGAGCATGGTGCTGGATTTCTTGGTTTTCTCACCGCCGAACGCGGCGAAGGCACCGTCGGCGGCCTGGACCCCGGCGGTGGCACTGAGCATGGTTAACGCCAACATCAGCTGTTTGATCGCAGTCATGGTGATACCTCTATGCGTTTGGCTGTTGCCTTTGTGTGAGTCCCAGACTACGCAGGCGCCCCTGAACTCCCCCTGAACAGGCTCTGAACCTCACCTGAACCGCAGCGGGCTATCCTGTTGCCCATCAACTCGGCAAAATACCGCCCATGAATTCCCTACCCGCTTGCTGCACCCCACTCGACGCCCATTGGCCGCTGCCCGTCCCCTTGCCGGGTACGGTGTTTCTCAGCACCCGCTTTGATCCGGCTTTATTGACGGCCGGCGATTTCCAGCGCAGCGCCGTGCCGCCTCCGGCCAGCATCCAGCGCTCGGTGGCCAAGCGTCAGGCCGAGTTCCTGGCCGGCCGACTGTGCGCCCGCGCCGCGCTGAAACAGCTGGATCACCTCAACTATATCCCCGCCATCGGTGAAGACCGTGCGCCGGTGTGGCCTGCGCATATCTGTGGCTCCATCACCCACAGCACCGGGCATGCCGCCGCGATTGTCGCGCACACGGCGCAATGGCGCGGGCTGGGGATGGACCTGGAGAATGTGCTGACACTGGAGCGGGCGGAGCGCTTGGCTGGGGAGATCCTCACGGCCGATGAACTGCAACGGATGGCGACGCTGCCGCGAGAACAGATCGCACAGCTGGTGACATTGACGTTTTCGGCCAAAGAGAGCCTGTTCAAGGCGCTGTACCCGATCGTGCAAAAGCGCTTCTATTTTGAGCATGCCGAAATGCTGGAGTGGTCCGACGCGGGCCAGTTACGGCTGCGGTTGCTGACAGACCTGTCCAGCGAGTGGTGCCACGGCAAAGAGCTGCACGCGCAGTTTTCGGTGAATGATGGGCAGTTGCTGAGCCTGGTCGCCATCCAGGCTTAGGTTTTCTCCTGATCCCTCGGCCAACTCAGACTGAAGCACGCCCCACCCAAATTGTTGCTCTTGCTGATCAACGCCCGCCCGCCGTGCCAATAGATAATCCGTCGCACGATCGACAGCCCCAACCCATGCCCGCCGGAGGCACGGGTGCGGCTGTCGTCCAGGCGCAGGAATGGCGTGAAAATGCGCTCCCAGGCACTCTCAGGCACACCGGGCCCATCATCTTCGACATCGATGCGGCAGCGCACCTGGCCCACCTGATAACTGATCAACACGTGGCCCTGGGCATGACGCATGGCATTGCTCACCAGGTTCTGCAACGCACGGTGCAGGTAACGTGGCTCAGCATCCACCCAGGCATCATCCCAATGGGCCGAAGACAGGCAAATGCCCCGGCTTACACTGACCTGCGGACGCAGTGGCGATAATTCGCCTATGACCTGATCGAGCAGCGCATCGAGGTCGACCCGCTGGAAATTCAACTCTGGCGAGCCTTGTTCCAGCCGCGCGTAAGTGAGCATTTCATCGACTAGGCCATCGAGGTCCTGGATATCGCTGTCCATGCCTTCCAGGTATTTGCGCCGCGCCTCGGCCGTGGTGGCATCACCAACCATCTCCAGGCCGAAACGCAAGCGCGCCACCGGCGTGCGCAATTCGTGGGACACCGCGCGCACCAGTTCACGCTGGATCGCCAGCAACTGCTGTAAGTGCTCGGCCATGCCATTGAAGGCGGCGGCCAGGCGCCCCACCGAGTCAGCACCACGGGCCGGTACGCGGACTTCCAGGTTGCCCTTGGCGATGCGGGTGGCGGCGGCTTCCAGGCCGCGCAGCCGCCGTTCAAGCTGGCGCACCAACAGATAGACGATCAAACCGATCAGGGTCAGGCCGATCAACGTAATCAGGATCAACCATTGCGCCGGGTAAGGGTTCATTTGATACAGCGGCCCGAGTTCCAGCACCCACGGCGTACCGACCATGCCGGCAAACACGCGGATCGAGTCGCCGCCCTTGCCCAGGGCCATCACCGTGTCGCCTTCAGAGACGCGGCGGCGCTGGTCTTCGTCCATGTCGGCCTGGTCGAGGGTCATCAAATGCATATCGAAGCCAAACCCCTTGGCTTCTTTTATATCCGCCAGGCGCTGCGGCTGTTCAGCCACGGGGAAGCGCACCAGCTCGTCGGCGAGCAGGTAGATCGTCGCACGCGCCAGCTGTTCGCTGATCTGCTGCACTTCCCCCATGAGCACAAGCTGCGCCTGATCATTGACCAAACGCAGTACTCGCGCGGCGTGGGGCCCGGTCTGCTCCACCAGCACCTGGCCGCGTTGCAGGCGATTGCGTTGGCTCAAATCCAGTTGCGCATCGGCCAGGGGGCGCAGTTCCAGCGGGATACCGAGCAAACGCTCCCACACCGCCAGGGCCCGTTGCCGCTCGATGGGGCTCATGGGTTGCAGGTTATCGCCCATCAAGGCGAAGGTGCCGTGGGCCAGGCGCTCGCGGTATTGGCCGCTGCGCACCTCGTTGAGCAGGTGCAGGGCCAGCACGCCGAGCAGCGCCACCAGGATCAGCGCCGCGCACATGCCACCGTAGATGCGCAGGAAGATCGAGTTCACAGCGGCATGTCGGCGGCGGCTTCGGGGACGAACAGATAGCCTTTGCTGCGGATGGTCTTGATCAGGCGCGGGTGGATCGGGTCGTCACCTATCTTGGGGCGTATGCGTGAGATACGCACGTCAATGGAGCGGTCCTGACCGTCATAGCCGATGCCGCGCAGGGCGATGAAGAGTTCTTCGCGGGACAAAATGCGCCCGGCATTGGCCACCAGCAGCCACAACAGGTCGAACTCGGCGCTGGTCAGCTCGATGCCGTCATTGTTCAGCCAGGCTTCACGCAGGGCGTTGTCTACCACCAAGGGGCCGAATTGCAGGCGGCGCTGGTTCTCCACGGCAACCGGTTCGGTCGGTTCGCTACGCCGCAGCAGGGCCTGGATGCGTGCCAGCAACAGGCGCGGGCGCACGGGTTTGCACACGTAATCGTCGGCTCCCATGTCCAGGCCCAGCACCTGGTCCATGTCATCGGTACGCGCGGTGAGCATCAGGATCACCCCGTCATAGCGCTGGCGCACCTTGCGGCAGATGCTCAAGCCGTCTTCGCCGGGCAGCATCAGGTCGAGGATCACCAGGTCCGGCTGTTCGGCGATGATGCGCGCCGCTGCCAGGGCGCCATCGCCTTCCACGGACACCTGCAGGCCATTGCTCTCCAGATACTCACGGGTCAATTCGGCCAGTCGCTGGTCGTCTTCGACTATCAATACCTGCCAGGCTTCTTGCTCCACGGGTGACCTCAATGTCTGTCATAAAAGGCGGGCATGATCTGGGTAACTGCGTAGCCCGATACGGTCGATTGTAGCCACGGGCCAGCCCTCAAACACAAGCCGGGAAATCCATTCGGTGATCGCGTTTTTTTGTGATAGGGTTCGCGCCCTTCGAAAATGGGCAGGTTGTTTTAAGCCCGAAACAATTAATGACAAACGGCGTAATCCAGCAGCAATGCGGCCTACACGCCCATTCAACCTTTCTTACACATTTTACCCACAGCGTTATCCACAGGTTACTGCGTTGCTAACCCCTCAAAAACGCATTATCTTGTACCTCGGCACTGAATAAGACCCTACATGTGGGGTTTTTCAAGAAAGCGCCCAACCACACAAGTGGCAAGAAATTCAAGCGTTTTATTGCTACCGCAGCATGGAACCAACCGATTTTCAGTAGACCAAACCGCTCACGCGGATGGCAGCTGTTTCCCATCCCCGATATGGAAAACGGTACGGGTGTTGCAGGAAGAGCCTGGCACTCGCAATCAAATATAGAACGTGGAGACAACCCCCCATGCAAACCGACACAACTCGCGAGAACCCGCAAGGCTCCGTGCAGCAGGCCGCCGATTCGAACCTGGATCTGTCAGCCACCGCACCCGGCCAATTGCGTGTGATCAAGCGTAACGGCACTGTCGTCCCTTACACCGATGACAAAATCACCGTCGCCATCACCAAAGCGTTTCTTGCAGTTGAGGGCGGCACCGCTGCTGCCTCGTCGCGCATCCACGACACCGTTGCCCGCCTGACCGAACAAGTCACCGCGACCTTCAAGCGTCGCATGCCTTCGGGCGGCACTATCCACATCGAAGAAATCCAGGACCAGGTCGAACTGGCCCTGATGCGTGCCGGCGAGCAGAAAGTTGCCCGCGACTACGTGATCTACCGTGATGCCCGCTCCAAGGAGCGCGCTGTACGTGCCCCGGCTGAAGAAGCCGCCGTACAGGCTCACCCATCGATCCGCATCACCCTGGCCGACGGCACTTTTGCGCCGCTGGACCTGGGTCGCCTGAACACCATCATCACCGAGGCCTGCGAAGGCCTGGAAGAAGTCGACGGTGACCTGATCCAGCGCGAAACCCTGAAGAACCTGTACGACGGCGTGGCCCTGACCGACGTCAACACCGCCCTGGTGATGACCGCCCGTACCCTGGTTGAACGCGAGCCGAACTACTCGTTCGTGACCGCGCGCCTGCTGATGGACACCCTGCGTGCCGAAGGCCTGGGCTTCCTGAAAGTCGCCGACAGCGCCACCCACCACGAAATGGCCGACCTGTACGCCAAGGCCCTGCCTGCCTACATCGCCAAGGGTATCGAATTCGAATTGCTGAACCCGATCCTGGCCACCTTCGACCTGGAAAAACTCGGCAAGGCGATCAACCACGAGCGTGACCAGCAGTTCACCTACCTGGGCCTGCAGACCCTGTACGACCGTTACTTCATCCACAAGGACGGTATCCGCTTCGAACTGCCGCAAGTGTTCTTCATGCGCGTGGCCATGGGCCTGGCGATTGAAGAGAAGCAGAAAGAAGACCGTGCCATCGAGTTCTACAACTTGTTGTCGTCCTTCGACTACATGTCGTCGACCCCAACCCTGTTCAACGCCGGCACCCTGCGTCCACAGCTGTCCAGCTGCTACCTGACCACCGTGCCGGATGACCTGTCGGGCATCTACCACGCGATCCACGACAACGCCATGTTGTCCAAATTCGCCGGCGGCCTGGGCAACGACTGGACCCCGGTGCGTGCACTGGGTTCGTACATCAAGGGCACCAACGGCAAGTCCCAGGGCGTTGTGCCCTTCCTGAAAGTCGTGAACGACACCGCCGTTGCGGTCAACCAGGGCGGCAAGCGCAAAGGCGCTGTATGTGCCTACCTGGAAACCTGGCACATGGACATCGAAGAGTTCATCGAGCTGCGCAAGAACACCGGTGATGATCGTCGTCGCACCCACGACATGAACACCGCCAACTGGATCCCTGACCTGTTCATGAAGCGTGTCTTCGATGACGGCAAATGGACCCTGTTCTCGCCATCCGAAGTCCCGGACCTGCACGACCTGACCGGTAAAGCCTTCGAAGAGCGCTACGAGTACTACGAAGCCCTCACCGAATACCCAGGCAAGGTCAAGCTGTTCAAGACCATCCAGGCCAAAGACCTGTGGCGCAAAATGCTGTCCATGCTGTTTGAAACCGGCCACCCATGGCTGACCTTCAAAGACCCGTGCAACCTGCGCAGCCCGCAGCAGCACGTGGGCGTGGTCCACAGTTCGAATCTGTGCACCGAGATCACCTTGAACACCAACAAGGACGAGATCGCCGTTTGCAACCTGGGCTCGATCAACCTGCCGAACCACATCGTCAACGGCAAGCTGGACACCGCCAAGCTGGAGCGCACCGTCAACACCGCAGTACGCATGCTCGATAACGTGATCGACATCAACTACTACTCGGTGCCACAGGCGCAGAACTCCAACTTCAAGCACCGTCCAGTGGGCCTGGGCATCATGGGCTTCCAGGACGCGCTGTACCTGCAGCACATTCCTTACGGTTCGGATGCTGCGGTCGAGTTCGCCGACAAGTCCATGGAAGCGGTCAGCTACTACGCGATCCAGGCTTCCTGCGACCTGGCCGACGAGCGCGGCGCCTACGAGACGTTCCAGGGTTCGCTGTGGTCCAAGGGCATCCTGCCGCTGGATTCGCAACAGATCCTGATCGAAGCCCGTGGCCAGAAGTACATCGACGTTGATCTGAACGAAACCCTGGACTGGGCGCCGGTACGTGCCCGCGTGCAGAAAGGTATTCGCAACTCCAACATCATGGCCATCGCACCGACCGCCACCATCGCCAACATCACCGGCGTATCGCAGTCGATCGAACCGACCTACCAGAACCTGTATGTGAAATCGAACCTGTCGGGCGAATTCACCGTGATCAACCCGTACCTGGTTCGCGACCTGAAAGCCCGCGGCCTGTGGGACTCGGTCATGATCAACGACCTGAAGTACTACGACGGTTCCGTGCAGCAGATCGAGCGCATCCCGCAAGAACTCAAAGAGCTCTACGCGACGGCCTTCGAAGTGGACACCAAGTGGATCGTTGACGCCGCCAGCCGTCGCCAGAAGTGGATCGACCAGGCCCAGTCCCTGAACCTCTACATCGCCGGCGCTTCGGGCAAGAAGCTGGACGTGACCTACCGCATGGCGTGGTACCGTGGCCTGAAAACCACTTACTACCTCCGCGCCCTGGCCGCGACCAGCACCGAGAAGTCGACCATCAACACCGGTAAGCTGAACGCTGTTTCCAGCGGTGGCAACCACGGTGATGATTCGGTGCTTGCAGCGCCAGCCGGCCCGGCGCCAGTGCCAAAGGCCTGCGCGATTGACGAGCCGGATTGCGAAGCTTGCCAATAAGCTGAGGCAGTTCCGGGTTTAATCACCCGGAACTGAAAAACCCCCGATATACCCCGGATTCACTGGGGTTTATCGGGGGTTTTTATTGGCCAGGACGAAAGACCGGAACCTCAGAACAACACGGTCGCCATACCCGACTGGGGCACCCCACCGCGTCGACCCCACAACTCAATTCGACCATCGATCACCGCCATCGAATGGCCTCCGTACTCCACCGTCCCCACCTTGCTGCTTCTCAAATCAGAGTCCGTCGCCGGCCTGTAGTGCCCCTTGAGACCCAAGCGGTTTAGCCCCTCGCGCGAGCCCTCACCATCGTTGAGGCTGTTCATTGCAGCCTGGAAGCTTCGCCCCGCCGTGCCATCGTTGTTTTCCATCTGTGCCCGCTTCGCGCTCGCTGCATACATGAAGTTGGCGTCCGTGATCATCTGCGGATCATCTCCCTTGAAACGAGCTTGAGTGGCAGCCTGCCTCAATTCATCTTTAGTAAAAGAAACCTTGACCCCATCTCGCATGGTCACGTCATAGCCACTGCCCGTCTCCCTCACCTCTTTGAACACGTCGGTGGGTTTCTGCCCGAACTGCATCATCGCGGCCTTGATTGACGAAACAGTCACGCAGTTTCCATCAGGCCCCTGGCTGAATCCGCTCCAGATATTGTCTGGCTTTTTACCTGGGTTACTGTTGTCAGGTTTGTAGTTGAAATATTTAGCACCCTCGGTAATGGGCTTGTTGCTCATGACGTCGGCGGGCCCAAAGCCTTGCGGGTTGACTCTATTGCCGCCTCCGCCTCCTCCACCCCCTCCGCCTCCACGTGGAGAGGGTGCTGGAGAGGGCGGCTCCAAAGGCGAATCATCTGGAAATAGATCCGGAAACAGGGCCTTCAGCCACGCCCACCAGGCATCAGCCTTATCTTTCTTCAGCTCCTCAAGGACCTCCTTGAATTTCTCGTCACCCAGTTCCCCTCGTACTTTATTCAGCTTGTCACGCAGATCCCGTACGACCTGGCTCTTTGACGTTTTCTCGGCATCTTCAATTTCTTTGAGCAACTGACTGATAGCTTGTTTATTGGACCCTACGTCCTGCGTTGTAGTGTCCGAACGACGTGCATCTACCGGGTAACTCCCACCCCAGGCAACGTTGCGACGTGCACCTCCAGCCTCTTGGGCGGATGCTGACGAACTCCACATACCAAACCCTCCCCATATGATCCAAACGGCCTACGCCTGAATGAGTGGAAGGAGCGATGTGATACGTTCCGGTAGTCGCGCGTCATCCCCTGACTACAGCAACGGTGGGAAAGGTCCTAAGGCCAAATGACACGCAAAAAAAAGCCCCTCTTTCGAGGGGCTTTCTATAGAGCACTACCGCATCACGTCATCTGAATGATGGTCTGCATGATGGTGCTCTGGGTGGAGATGGTCTTGGCGTTCGCCTGATAGTTGCTCTGGGCCTTGATCAGGTCTACCAGCTCGTTGGTCAGGTTGACGTTGGAGTTCTCCAGTGAGTTGGCCACGATCGAACCCAGGGTGCCCGCTTGCGGGGTGTCGTAACCTGGCTGGCCCGAAGCGAAGGTCTCTCTCCAGGAGGTACCGCCGGCAGGCTGCAGGCCTTGTTCGTTGTTGAAGCTGGCCAGAGAGATCTGGCCGATGGCCTTGCTCTGCTGGTTGCTGAACGTTGCGAACAGTACGCCGTTGCCGTCGATTTTCAGGCCGGTGATCTGGCCGGTGGCATAGCCATCGGTGACCGGTGGGTTGCGGTAGGTGGCCGAGTTGTACTGGGTGATGTTGGCCATGTTGACCGCGATACCGGTCGGGTTGGCATTGGCGCCGTTGGCCTTCCACACACCATCAGTCACAGTTCCAGGGACCCAACCGGTGATGGTCAGGGTCTTGTCGGACACACCGCCGGTCACGACACTGGTCAGCTTGCCATTGCCATCAAAGGTCAGTGCCGACGGTACTGGCGGGGTCGACGGAGTGCCGGTTGGCGCCGAACCGTTAGGGTTGCGGCCATCGATCAGGGTGTAGGCGTTCCACTTGTTACCGTCGGTTTTCACCAGGTACTGCACCATCGGGTGCGCGTTACCCTGGGAGTCGTACAACGTGGTGCTGTACTGGGTGGTAAAGGTGCTGGTGTCGTTCGGGTTGAACGGCTTGGCCGTCTGGTCGATCACCGGCTCCGAGGAGTTCAGGTTACTGGTGGAATCTACCTTGGTGGACGCCTTTGGCGGCAGGTTCGACAGGTTCAGTTGCAGGTCGGTCAGGCCGCCTTTGATGATCTTGCCGTCCGCATCCGCCGCATAACCTTGCAGGCGCGAAGTCCCGGTGTTGTTGGTGATGTAGCCGTCTTTGTCGGCACGGAAGGCACCGCTACGGGTGTATTCCAGCGAACCGTCGCTGCCCTTCTGCACGAAGAAGCCGCCGCCCTGGATCGCCATGTCCAGGATACCGCCGCTACCATTGACGTCGCCCTGGGTGAACTGCTGGGACACGGCCGCCAGGTTCACACCGTTGCCGATGCTGTTCTGGCCGGTGCCCAGTTTGGAGGCGGCGTAAATGTCCGCGAACTCCGCACGGGACGACTTGAAGCCCGTGGTCGCCACGTTGGCGATGTTGTTGCCGGTCACGTCCAGTTGTTTGTTGGCCGCATAGAGCCCGCTAAGGCCGATATTAAAAGACATGTTTCTCTCCCTCTGCCGTATTTAGCCGGCTCTATGTACCGATAGTCTGAATTTGCGACAGCTTGACGCTGCCCATGCCGCCTGCCAGGTTCAGCAGCATTTCGCCGCCGGTCTTGCTCAAGGTCACGCTCGTTACCGTTGCCGGCAGCGAAGTGCTCAGGGCGACGGCATCACCCTTGTCGTTCTTGGTGGTGGCATTGAAGGTGTAGGTGCCCGCAGGAGCGACCTCACCCTTGTCGTTTTTGCCATCCCAGATAAAGCTCTGGGTACCGGCGCTCTGGGCCCCCATTTCGATGGTGCGCACCACATTGCCGTCTTTGTCAGTGATCTTGACGGAGACATTGCCGGTCGCCGCTGTGACATCCACCGATCCGGTCATGCTCTTGCTGGTATCAACCATGGCCTTGTCGGTCTGGATGATGATCGAGCGCCCGACCAGCGACGACGCCTGCAGCGCTTGCGACGAGCTGAAGTTGCTGGAGATCGCATTCACCGAATCATTCAGGGTGTTGATGCCTTCCAGGCTGCTGAACTGCGCCAGTTGGGCCACGAACGCGCCGTTGTCTTGCGGCGACAGCGGGTTCTGGTTTTTCAGTTGGGTGACCAACAGCTGCAAGAACGCATCCTTGCCCAGCGATTGTTTGCCCGTGGCCTTATTGGCAGCATCAGTGACGCTGCTGTTGTCCTGGGCAGTTTTGACCTTGGAATTGAAAAGGTCCTGGACTGGCGTGTTGTTACTCGTATCAACGATGGCCATTATTTGGCGCCCCTTATCACTGACCCAGGGTCAGGACCTTCTGCATCATGGTTTTGGCAGTGTTCATCATTTCCGCATTGGTCTGGAACGAGCGGCTGGCGGAAATCATGTCGGCCATTTCCTCGACCACGTTGACGTTCGGGTAATAGACATAACCCTTTTCGTTCGCGGCGGGATGGTTGGGTTCGTAGCGGGCTTCAAGGTTGCTCTGGTCTTCGACCACACCCAGCACTTGCACGCCGGAGCCTGCGGCCCCCTGGTCCTGGAACAACGAATCACTGCCACCTGCCTGGCCGCCCTGGAACATGGTGGCGAACACCGGGTGACGGGCGCGGTAAGTCTGGTCAATGCTCGAAGACACGGTCTCGGCGTTGGCGATGTTACTGGCGACGGTGTTCAAGCGCGTGGTCTGCGCGCTCATGCCACTGCCGGCAATATTGAAAACACTGGACAGGGACATGGCTTACTCTCCACGCAGGGCTGACATCAGCCCTTTGAATTTGCTGTTAAGCAGGGTGAAGCTGGCCTGGAAGTTCACCGAGTTCTCGGCGTAGGCCGATTGCTCCAGCTGCGCGTCGACGGTGTTCTGGTCGATCGACGGCTGCATCGGCGTGCGATACAGCAGCGACTCGTCACCATTGCTCAGGCCTTGCGCTTCGATATGACGGCTGTTGGTCATGTTCAAGGCGAAGGTGCCGTTCTTGGTCTTGTCCTGCTGTGCAGCGAGCACGGCGGAGAAGTCCAAATCCCGAGCCTTGTAGTTCGGGGTGTCGGCGTTGGCAATGTTGTTGGCCAGGACTTCGGCACGCTGGGCGCGGAAGCCCAGGGCTTGTTCGTGGATACCGAGCGCTTTATCGAAGCTGATGCTCATGGTGGAAACCTTTAAGGGCTGACCTGCTGTTCGTTAACTGGGTTATAGCAAGGTGCATGCCAATCTACTGAAGGCCAGTAAATCAAGGGCTTGAGGGGAGATTGCCGGGTGGCAATGCCAGAAAAGCGGCAAACGCTTTCCGCGTGGCGCCAGTAAAGCGGCAATGGGGGGTTGCCGCTATTGGGAGGGTTGCCGCAAAACAAATGTGGGAGCGGGCTTGCTCGCGAATGCGGTGGAGCAGTCAACTTATCTATGACTGACAGACCTTATTCGCGAGCAAGCCCGCTCCCACATTTAGGTTTGCGTACTATTTGGCCTGGTAAATGATCCCAGGGCTGCACTGCACCATCTGATAATGGTCCGGCAGACCATTTAGCGCTTCCGAAGCGCCGAGGAACAGATAGCCGCCGCGCTTGAGCGTGCCATGGATGCGCAGCAGGATGTCTTTCTTCACTTCGGCCGAGAAGTAGATCAGCACGTTGCGGCAGAACACCATGTCGAACTTGCCCAGGCTGGCGTAGCTGTCGAGCAGGTTGAACGAGCGAAACTCCACACGGTTCTTGATCGGCGCCTTGACCGCCCAACGCCCAGCCCCTTTCGGGTCGAAGTAACGTTGCAGGCGTTCCTGGGACAAACCACGGCCCAGGGCCAGGCTGTCGTACTCGCCGGTCTTGCAATTGGTGAGCATGGTGCCGGAGAGGTCGGTGGCGACGATTTGCGCTCCGGCCTTCAACTGGCCCATGTTAGTCCGCTCAAACTCATCGATGGACATCGAAATCGAGTAGGGCTCCTGCCCCGAAGAGCAGGCGGCCGACCAGATCCGCAGGCGCTGGCCCGGGCTGGCCTTGATAGCCTCCGGCAGCACTTTGTTCTTGAGCACTTCAAAGGGGTAGGTGTCACGAAACCACAGGGTTTCGTTGGTGGTCATGGCATCGACCACCATCTCCTTGAGCCCGCTGCGCGGCTGCCCCTGGATGCGCTGAACCAGCTCACCCAACGACTTGATGCCCTGCTGCTCCATCAGTTTGTTGAGACGGCTGGATACCAGGTACTGCTTGTTTTCACCGAGCAATATGCCACAGGCTTTTTCCAGGAAGACCCGGAACTGCTCGAAATCCAAATTACCCGTAGACAATGATACCGCCTCTTAAATCGTGTGACCGCCAGGGGAAATGCCCCCTAGCCGTGATCTGCTGCCTTGATCCGGTCGACTACCCGGGATGCCAGGTCATCAGGACGGAATTTGGCCAGGAAGTCATCGGCACCGACCTTCTTGACCATCGCCTGGTTGAATACCCCCGACAACGAAGTATGCAGGATGATGTGCAATTTTTGCATGCGTGGATCGTTGCGTATCTCGGCCGTGAGGGTGTAGCCGTCCATTTCCGGCATCTCGATGTCGGAGATCATCATCAAGAATTCTTCTTCCGGCTTCTTGCCGTCGTCCACCAGCTTGCGCAGGTAATCCAACGCTTGGCGACCGTCGTTGAGGGCCACTACCTCCACGCCGACGGTCTGCAGGCAACGGGTCACCTGTTTACGCGCCACCGAGGAGTCGTCCACCGTCAGCACCCGCAGGGAAACGGCCTTGTGCGCGGTTTCGGCGTCCACCACCCCCACGGAAATCGTTTCCGAGGTCGGCGCCACTTCGGCGAGGATCTTCTCCACGTCGATGATTTCCACCAACTGGTTATCCACCCGTGTCACCGCCGTGAGGTAGTGATCGCGACCGGTGCCCTTGGGCGGCGGATGGATCTCTTCCCAGTTCATGTTGACGATGCGCTCCACCGAGCGCACCAGAAAACCCTGGGTCTTGGTGTTGTACTCGGTAATGATAACGAACGGGCTCTCACGGTCCTGCAATCCTGCCGAACCCGTGGCCAGGGCCAGGTCAAGAATCGGGATCGTCGCACCACGGATGTTGGCAACGCCACACACCACCGGGCTGGACTTGGGCATGATCGTCAACTTGGGGCATTGCAGCACTTCCCGCACCTTGAACACGTTGATGCCATACAGCTGCTTGCCATCCAGGCGAAAAAGCAACAACTCCAGGCGATTCTGCCCTACCAGCTGTGTGCGCTGGTTTACTGAATCCATTACTCCTGCCATGCCTTGACTCCCACGCTGAACCTTTGGCCATACCTATAAGGGCAGTGACGCGCACCAACGCTAAACGGCACGGCCTTTGCTATTTATTGGTCATGGATATTAAAACGACAGTTTCCCGACGCCCCATCCTGACACGGTTTCGCAGATTGCTCTGCGCACCGCTGGTGTTGCTTGCCCTAGGCCTGGGCACTACGGCCCGTGCGGACAACGTCACCTTGCCTGATCTACTTATCGGCGTCACCCAAGGCTTTCTTGAGTTCACTGTAGAAGATTATCTGGCGACCACCCAGACACCGGGGCGTTATGAAATCCAGGTCAACCAACTGGACCCGCGCTTGCGCATGCCAAAGTGCGACAAGGAATTGACAGCCACCCTGGAAAGCCCCGCTCAGCCGATTGGCCGGGTGACGGTCAAGGTGCGCTGCGACGGCGCCTCGCCCTGGACGGTGTTCGTGCCGGCCCAGGTGAAGCTGTTCCGTGATGTAGTGGTGGTGGCTCGCCCACTCAAGCGCACCGGGATCATCGATTTTGAGGACGTTGTACTACGCGAACGCGACATCAGCATGATCAGCCAGGGCTACCTGACGTCCCTCGACCAGGCCATCGGGCAAAAATTGACCCGACCAGTGGTCACTGACCAAGTCATCACTCTGGTGCATCTTGAGCAAGCCGAGGTGATTCGCAAGGGCGACCAAGTGGTGATTTCCGCCAGCAGCGGTGCGCTTCAAGTGAAGATGCCGGGGGAAGCGCTGTCCAACGGCGGCATGAGCGAACAGATTCGCGTCAAGAACCTCAACTCCAACCGCGTGATCAAAGCGCGGGTGACAGCCCCTGGGCAAGTCGAGGTCGCGTTATAGATTACTGGTACAGGACGCTGGGTTTTCCTACACTGTGCATGAGAAGTGCCGTGCGGAGATTTATTGTCATTCGCGCCTAAAGTTTGTCCGGGTATGGCCGAAAACATGGCAAGCGTCCAAATACCCAGAGGTTTTTTGATCATGGTCATCGATTTCAGTCGTTTAAATAACACCCCGACCACGTCGGCCCCTACGCGAGCTACTGGCACCAAGGACAGCGTAGAAGCCAAGGCCCAGCCACTGCCTGCCAAGGCGGAACAGGCCAGCGCCAGCCAGAGCGGGGAATCCGTACACCTGAGCAATGAGGCTCAACAGTTGCAGAAGGTCACTGACTCGCTGCGCGATCAACCGGTGGTCAATAAAGCCCGTGTGGCCGAATTGAAACAGGCAATCGCCGATGGCAGCTATCAAGTCGACAGCAACCGTGTAGCCAGCAAGCTGCTTAATTTCGAAGCCGAGCGCTAGGCAAAGGCCTGCGCCGGGCTTTTGGACGCTTAAACCCCAAGGCCAGCCATGCATCACGACGAAAATCTGCTTCAACTGATCATTGATGATCTAGCGCCGACACAACAGCTGCTCGAGCTGCTCAGGGAGGAATCCCTGGCCCTCTACGGCCGAGACATGCCCCTGTTGGAAGAAATCCTGGCGCGCAAGCAATCGCTGATTGTCCTGCTGGAACAGCACGGCAAGAAACGCAGCCAGATCCTGACCAGCCTGGGCCTGCCGGCAGACCATGACGGCCTGGCACAGTTGGCCAGCCACTCCACGGTTGGCGATCAATTGCTGGCCCAGAGCAAAGAACTCAATCAATTGCTCACCCAGTGCCAGGAAGCCAACCTGCTCAACGGTCAGTCGATCCAGCTTCAGCAAGCCACGACCGCCAACCAGTTGCGCATACTTCACGGCGGCGAGCCCCCGGCGCTTTACAACGCTCAAGGCTCCACCTCGCGCCTGGTCAAGCCAAGCACCCGCAGCCAAGCCTGACGCCGGATTACAGCGCGACCTATCCAAGGCGCGCCACATACTGGCAAAATGCCCGCTCTTGCGTGTAGTCGTATTTTGTCTGGAGATGGAAGAACCGTGTTCAACGCCCTTAATGCGGAAGATGCTCCGCAGCCACCCAAGGTCCTCACCACCCCTCTGGAAATCGCCAGCACTTTGCGGATGCTGCAAGACAGCCATGACCCGCTGATCATCACCTTCCATGAACGCAGCCAGCGCTTCCAGAGCTACCTGGTGGACGTCAATCGGGACAGCGGCACCCTGGCCCTGGATGAAATGATCCCCCGTGACGGCGAACGCTACCTGGAAAACGGTGAACCCTTCCGCATCGAAGGCTTCCACGAGGGTGTACGCGTTGCCTGGGAAAGCAACGGCAGCCTGAGCATCAGCGAAAAGGACGGCCACCGCATCTACACCGGCAACATGCCCGACGAAGTGGTCTACCATCAGCGCCGCAATGCCTTCCGCGCCGCCTTGAAGCTGGCACAACTGGTCAACATCGAGCTGGGTGGCGAGAAGCTCAAGGCGCCTATCAGCGGCAAGCTGCTGGATATTTCCGCCACTGGCTGCAAATTGCGCTTTGAAGGGGATATCTCCGAGCGACTGCAACTGGGCCAGGTCTATGACCGTTTTATCGCCGCCCTGCCCTTTGGCAGCATGACCACCGCTGTCGAACTGCGTTACCTGCATTTCGAAGAGAAGATCAACACGACCTTCGCCGGCGTGCGCTTCCACAACATGAGCGGCTTGGTGCAGCGCCAGGTCGAGCGGTTCGTGTACCAACTGCAACGCGAAGCACGTCGCTTCGACAAAGACGACGATTTTTAACACTTAACGATCGCGGCAAAAAAAACGGGCAGATCCTGATGGGATCTGCCCGTTTTGCATTCAGGGGCGCGCCCTGCTCAAGTCGTGAGGATGCTCGTCTGGCCCCACAGGCTCAGGCGGCCCGACAAAGGCTGGCTCCTCCACTTCTGGGGCCGGCTCGGCTTCCGGCTCAGGTTCCGGGACCGCAGTTTGCATTTGCTCCTGCACCACCGCCTCATCCACCCGCGGATCAAGTGCCGCTACCAACGGCGAGCTGGACATGCTGTCGGGCATCGCCACGTGGTGCAACGGTGCATCGTCCACCTGATGCAGGTTGGTCACCGCTTTGGGCCGAATACGCCACACCAGGATCAACGCACACAGGCTGAAAAACGCATACAGCATCTGGCTGCCGAACAGCTTCATCACCACACCGGCGAGCAACGGCCCGATACTGGCGCCGACGCCGTAGGTCACCAGCAGCATGGCCGTGAGCGATACACGGCGATCACCTTCCACATGGTCGTTGGAGAACGCTACCGCCAGCGGATAAAGACAGAACTGCACCAGGGAGCAGAGGAAGCCTGCGACAAACAGCACTTCCAGCGGCACCTGGGTCAATATCGCCAGCGGCAACGCCGCCACTGCCAGGCACAGGGCAAAGCAGCGGATCAGCAGCGCGCGATCATAGCGGTCCGACAGCCAGCCCAATGGCCACTGCACCACCAGCCCGGCAAAAATGCAGCTACCCATGAACAGGCCCACTTGCTCGGTGGTCAAGCCCTGTTGAGAAGCGTACAGCGGCGCCAGACCGTAGAACGAGCCGACGATCAACCCCGCCCCAAGCACAGTACTCAGCGACTGCGGCACGCGCTTGATAAAGAAGCGCGGCTCCATCGGCGCAGGATGCAGAGGCGCCGGGTGAATCCGTCGCGTCATGGCCACCGGCACCAGGCACAGGGCAAAGCACAGCGCGACCAGCATCAGCAATTCAAGACCGAGCTGAGGGTGCATGACCAGGATCAGTTGGCCGAGCACCAGGCCCAAGTAGGACGCGATCATATAGCCGCTGAACACCACACCACGCTGCTTGGCGTCGGCCTGCTCATTGAGCCAGCTCTCGATGACCATGTACTGGCACATCATGCCCAGGCCCACGATTACCCGCAGCACGATCCAGGCCGGCAACCAGTCGACCAGGCCGTGGCCCAACACCGCCGCGCCGACGATCCCGGCACAGGTGGCGTAAGCACGAATATGCCCGACCCGGGCAATCAGGCGGTGCCCGATCTTGCCGCCCAGGACCAGGCCAAAATAGTTGGCCGCCATCAGCGCACCGACCCACAGGCTGTCGACGTGGTCGGCCGCCAGGCGCAATGCCAGATAAGTACTGAGCAGGCCGGAGCCGATCAGCATCATCAAGGAGGCGAAATAAAGGGCTCGAAAAGATTTCCAGATCTGGCGCATCGGCGTTCCGAGCGGCTCCTTGCGGTGAGAGACAGGGCTATCGGCATGATAGTCCGGGGTGACTGGGTCCGGACAGGCGGTAGGCGCTGTTTCCGGGGATTATTTTGCTTAAAGACTCAGACGCTGTCCGGCTGCTCGCGGGATACACAGATTGCTATAAATACACGATGCCAGTGGTGTGAACCCAGAACCCAGGCAAGGTTCGACTCATCTTCGGAAAGCGCCCACAAAAAAGCCCCGCCAGAAGGAACTGTGCGGGGCCTTGTATCTGGTGTCCCAGGGCCGGTTCGAACGGCCAACCTTCCCCTTAGGAGGGCCAATTCTAGCCTAACAACCAAAGGGTAGCGCCTGTAATTACGGGGATTTCAGTCCGATTGCGTCCAAGGAGACAGATCCGTATAGTGTTTTTTGCACCCATATTGCACCCACGGAAATCAGGTGAAAGAAAAACTAACTGGCAAAATACTGTCTTCGCTGAAAGTCACCGGCAAGGAGTACGAAGTACACGACACCATCGTGATAGGCCTACACGTGCGTGTCACGGCAGCCGGAGCCAAGTCGTATATTGTCAGGTGGGGACGCGGTCGGAAAAAGGCGTTCGGACGAGTCGGTATGCTTACGCTCGACCAAGCCCGGCAGGAAGCAACTCAGTACCTATATGAAGCGCGCAAACACGGCGAGCCTCTTGCAGTCACCCACGGCAGAAAAGGTACTGCCCTCCCCTCGCTACGCGAGTTCATCGACGACACATATATGCCGTGGTTCAAGACTCACCACAAGGGCCACGCAAAAACGCTGCACACTTTAGACAACAATTTCGACACCATCATGGCTCAGCGGATCAACGCAATCACCGGTCGCGACCTTGAGCAGATCCGTACCACCTGGATGCAAGCTGGCAACAAGCCCTCGACTGTCAATCGCAAGATGGGCTCAATCAGTGGCGTGTTTAGCCGGGCGTTAGAATGGGAATACATCACCGCCCACCCAATGGCAAAACTGAAGCAGCGAAAAGTCGACTCCATCGGAGTGGTACGGTATTTGTCTGTAGACGAGGACAAACGCCTGCGCGCGGCATTAGATGCACGCCAAGACGAAATGCGACGTGAACGTGAAAGAGCAAACAAATGTCGAGAGTACAGAGGTAAGGAGCAAATGCAGAGCTTCCTAGACCTACAATTCACGGATCACCTGAAGCCGATGATTATCGTTTCGCTGAAGACTGGCATGAGACGTGGGGAGCTGTTTGACCTCAAATGGTCCTCGGTAAATTTCGACACAAAGACCATTACTGTCACTGGCAACACAACAAAAACCAGCGATACACGTCACATTCAAATGAATACGGAAGTCTTTACCGTCCTTGTAGAATGGAAAAAGCAATCAGGTGCGAGCCCCTATGTTTTTGCAAACCGAGAAGGCGGCCGCTTTGAAGACGTCAAAAGCGCATGGCTCAAACTACTCGAACGAGCCCAGGTGATAGGCTTTCGGTGGCATGACATGCGTCACGATTTCGCATCACGACTGGTGATGGCCGGAGTGCCGCTGAACACAGTGCGGGATCTGCTAGGCCATAGCGACATAAAGATGACATTGCGTTACGCACACTTGGCACCCGGAACCAAAGCAGCGGCTGTCGAGCTAATCTGAATTGAATGCTTTTAAGGCTTTGGCTCTATCATCTTTAGATATTCGCCAAAAGATGCTGATACCGACTTATTCTTAATCCGAAATTCAGCATAGTCCTCGAGCGACGGCATCAACCGATTGATCGTATTCAGATCAACTTTTGGAATTCTATACTCGCTCGTGTATTTGATAACACCTTCCGACTTGGGAAAGATCTCTGTATCCCCAGAAAATACATCCGACGACCACAGGATGGCTTCGACAACCATGTAGTCCTTCGGGCTCAACGCTTCACCTGCTAAAAAATAAGTCCGCAGTTTCTTGAGTATCTGCTCATCAGGTAAATGAGCCAACCGCAAAGCTTCTAGCAACCTCCAATCCCCACCATTCAAAACACGCTCGTCGACATCTACATCGACTTCTTGAACCTTGAATTTTGCCGCAGCTTCGAAAATCAAATCTTCAAGCACACGCGTTGAGGTTTTCTTCATCGCATTGGCCAACCCTTCAAGACAAGCCTTTGAGGTGGCGCTAACGCGCAGGTGAATTGTTTCTGCTTTCTTCCTGACTGCCATCGTCGAACTCCAGACGCCTGTGGATTTCGGCAAGGTTGCCACATCACACACGGACACACAATGAAAATGTGTTGACATAAATGTGGCACCACATTTATTGTGGCACCACTGATGCAACATCCCGTTGCGTCCTGAAGCCACATAGGCCGTTCAATGAACCAAAATAGCTCTCTAGATCCGATATCAGTCGGGGTGGAAGACGCCGCCCGTTTGATCGGCGTCGCCAGATCCATGTTCTACGAAATGATTGCTAATGGGGAGATTCATACTTTCAAGCTGGGCCGCCGGAGGCTGGTGCGCGTAAAAACACTAGAAGCGTTCATCAAACGACGGGCCCAGGAAAACAGCCGATGAACCTTCGTATAGTGGATTTTACTGGAAATTTGCTTGGCATATTGGTGCTGCCAGGAACTGTACTATTAGCAGATTTGGAAGCCCTCCGGCGCCTCGGTGCTCACAGAATTGAGGTAGTAACCCGCCAAGGTTACTGAAGGACCGGTTCATTGAAGGTAAGACTGTGACGGACGTGAATAGCGACCTCAACGTTTAAGGTCGCTGTTGACACGTCTAACTGGGTAATTGCATGGACTTGACCAATCATTTTGAATCGCCCCGGATTCTCTAGACACCTTGCAAGCTCATTGCGTAACGCTTTTCAAACTCTACCGGTGACAGCTGATTGTTGAAACCATGGCGGCGTTTTACGTTGTAGAACATCTCGATGTAATCGAACACATCACTCCGAGCATCCTCCCGCGTGGTGTAGATTTTTCGCTTGATCCGTTCCCGTTTCAGAAGCTGGAAAAAACTCTCGGCCACGGCGTTGTCATGACAGTTGCCTCGGCGACTCATGCTGGCAACCAAATTGTTTGCCTTCAAAAAGCTGCGCCAATCGGAGCTGCTGTACTGGCTGCCTTGATCGGAATGAACCATCACCTCTTGCTTCGGTTTACGCCTCCAAACCGCCATCAACAACGCATCAATAGCCAAATCACTGGTCATCTGCGACTTCATTGACCAGCCAACGACCTGCCGAGAAAACAGATCCAGTACCACCGCCAAATACAACCAGCCTTCATACGTACGAATGTACGTGATGTCGGTTACCCAAACCTTGTTGGGTTCCACGACATCGAACTGGCGCTTCAGCAAATTGGGTGAGACGACCGCCGGCTTACCGCCGTACTTTCCAGGGCGGCGTCGATAACCTGTCTGAGAACGCAGACCTTCAAGACGCATCAGCCTCGCCACACGATGACGACCACAATCCTCACCGACCTCGCGCAGATCGTCGTGGATTTTGCGATAGCCATAAACGCCGCCGCTCTCCAGCCAGGAATGCTTGATCAAACCCAGCAGTCGCTGGTCGTCTTTGGCGCGTACAGATTGCGGCTCAGACAGCCAGGCGTAATAACCGCTGGGATGGACTTTCAGCGTCAGGCAAAGCCGTCGAATCGAATAGTCGCCCGCGCGCTGCTTTATAAAGGCGTACTTCAGCCGCACTCCTTGGCAAAGTACGCGGCCGCCTTTTTTAATATGTCTCGCTCTTCAGTGACGCGCTTGAGTTCCGCTCGCAGACGACGCAGCTCAGCGTGCTGATCATCATCCTGTTGCCGTTCTTCTTGAGGTTTGCTGTAGCGCTTTATCCAGGCATAGAGGCTATGCGTCGACACGCCGAGACGGGCCGCTACCTCAGCGACAGGCAGCTTCTTTTCGGTCACTTGATTGACTGCTTGGATTTTGAATTCTTCGGGGTAACGCGGGTTGCTCATGGCACCTCCTAATTGGCCTCAGTTTAAGGCAAAGAGGTGTCTACGAAACCCGGGGCGATTCAGACAGTCAATAGCATCGCGCGCGTGGTAGCTGACCACTACAGGCTTGGCCTTGATGTACTCAGCGATCGCTTGTTGGAACCCATGGTGCTTGGTGGCCACGTAGGGCCCACAGTTACTGAGACCAAGGCCATGAATCGGCCCTACGCGTTCTTCCTGTATGCACTTGCGTACTGCTGCCCGAAGCACCGTCTCGTCAACGTCCCTGATCACTGGGCAAGTTAATGTACGACATAACCACAACTATCATTGTGTAATGGTGGCTTGGGTACCGCCTCATCTCAGCCCTGGCCACTGACAAGTCTTCGGATTGATTGTCCCATGACGATCGCAGGAAGCTCTTGATGTTAATCGGGCGATGCTGTCACAAATGCTCATATAGGCACAATGTCCGCAGTACCGGTCTCTGGGGGTAGACCGATCACCTGCTGCAAAACGTTGAGCTTGAATCACCCTGCTTTTGTAGACGCGTTCAAGCGTCAAGGAAGGGCTGCTAACCCTGCTTAACTGTCCGCTTTTGACCGACGGCTGCCGGTGACGACTGGCATCCATCGGCTGTGGATTCAACTGGTCATCGCCCCCCAACAAGCTGGTCACATCACGTACAAATGACTGGTCAAGTCGAATACAAATGGATGGTCAAGTCCATGCAATTACGAACCAAGAGCGCAGCGTGGTCGTTACTGCGGGCAATATGACAGATGTCACGCAGGTCGATAAGGTGCTGCACGGAGACGAAAACGTAGTCTGTGCCGATGCCGATTATACCGGACTGGATAAGTCCCACTCCCCCATAGCAGGAAGGTCACCTGGTTATCTGGCAGATAGAAGCCCGGCACAGCACCTACCAAAAACTGGGCTACCGCAGCGTTGTGGGCAGAGCCAAATGCAAGATCGAAATGCCAAGGCGCAGATAAGAGCGAAGGTCCAACACCCGTTCCGGGTGATCAAGCGCCAGTGCGGCTATGTGAAGACGCGGTTCCGTGATCAGGTCAATAACACAGCATAGCTGATAACACTGTTTGTGCTGTCGAATCCATGGATGGCTCGCGAACAGTTAATAAGCCATGCATGAGAGGTGCGACTGTAATTCGGGGAATAACCGCTGCGAGATGCTCGCAACGAATAGACCAACAATTAGTGAGTAATTTAAGTGTTTGGATCGACTCGCCACTCTCAAAATTGGCGGTGGCCGACGTCAGCCAGAAACACATGGCTACTTCAGAACCTCTTTAAGAGGTAGTTGCGTCCGCTTAATTTAGGTGGGCTCCATCGCCTTATGCGTTGGGATCAGAAAGACATTTTGGTCGGCGGGTACGCATCTCGTTCTGGCTGAGAGATCCACCAACTTTGAAAGTGTTGGAAAAACCGCCTCGCCGCCGCAGCTTGCTGATCGTTTTAGGAGTACTCCTATAGCTTTTCAATTGCATTATTGGCGATTGTCTCTGATGTCGAAATAAGACTCCGCAGACAATTGCACAAAAAAAACAAATTAAAAACACAAGGGACCACATGAAAAAAATATATAAAAAATTTTTCTCAAAATCAACAATATTGGCAACCATAGCATCCAATATTACAATACTTACACCAACAGTCCTTGCTGAAGAAACACCTTCAAAAAACTTCTCCATAAAATTCATGACATTCAACATATGGAATAGACACGAGAATTCCAGAATGTGGGCCCCACAAGAAGACGGTGTAGAGAGTCGTAAATACGCAGAGACTACAAAAAATTTATTTCACAAAGTTCTGCCAGACATTGTGGTTCTCCCCGAACTTTTCAACAATGGTCGCGTCAACTATAAGACGAGCATGAAGATTGGCAGCGACAAATACATATATGAATTCGAGCGCAATACGATTGACACCCTAAATGAGTCCAATTTAAAACAGAGTGGCTTCGTTAAGGCAAGAAGGAACCAGGATGAAGACATAAGAAAGGAGAAGGGTACGGGAAGTATTTTTTCTACGGTCCCTTCTGTTGATGAACCTGGAGATTCTATTCGCATTACTCCGGGTAATGGCTTTCCTGAATCCATTGTAAATGCCATACATTTAGACCACAGCGATGGGTTTGATCGCCGTCTGGCTGAGGCAAAAAAACTCAACGACGCTTCGAAGGCCAGCAATATACCGATAGTTTTGCTGGGTGACTTTAATGCGGGAGAAATTTCTGAGCGGGGATTGCACAGTAAGGATCAGCAATTACGAGTGATTGAAAATGCTGGTGGAAGCGAGCTGTACAGAAAGCTTGCGTATGAATACCTTGGCGATAAGGAGCTCTATAGGCCAGTCATTCAGAAATACCATATTGCCAAGAATATTGATCAATTGTCATGGTCGAATTGGGCAACAGCTTTGCGAAGCGATATAAGGAGTTCCGGAAAAAAAAGTATATTACAGGATGAGAATTACCCTGTCGAAAGCAATTATCCGGTCACAATAAGCACTCTCAAAAAGCAATATAAAATCTTCCGCCTTAATGAAAATAAGGAGAAGTACCAACCGAGTAAAGCTGAGGACGAGCGCGCTACCTGGCCGAGTGATGGCGAAATGTCAACTAATACTTCAACAGGCTGGGACCGGGCGACACTCGATCACATCCTTGTGTCATACCCCTTCGCAAAATGGATAGAGATTGCTGACGATGGTAAACCAACGGGCAATCTTAGTAAACTCGCCCGTGATGCTAACGGCAACTCACTCTCCGACCATGAACCCGTGGCACAGAACCTGCGCTGGACTGGACCGAGCCTTGAAGTATATGAGGGGAGCGGCGAGAGTAAAACAAGAATGGTATGGGGGAAGGAGGCCTACAACTTTTCAGGTAGAAATAAAAGGTATTATCTCACACGTAACAATTATCGCGACGATGTTGAAATTGGGCAGATCATAGATAGCGAAGACAATTTCGTATTTAGGAAATTGGATGTAGAAGAGAAGAAAACCATTCTCAATTGCAAGGGCGATGACGCGCGCTTCACACAAGCTGTTAAGGATCTATGTATTGATGATCATTCCTTTATCAGTGAAGTACTTGTAAAAGACGACGGGCTACTGATTGTTGATGAAGATGAAGCATTGGGGGGACGTAACGCCAAATTGCTCTTGACCAACGGTGGATTGAAGGTAGCTGGCACTTCAATGTCCAGTCTCGACCGTACAATTATACTTGAGCAGAACGGCTGGATCGATATCACGGAACTTGGTCGCGAGGTATCTGCAAATCAAACTTTGATAGGCTCGGGAAGCCTCACGAAATTGGGGGCAGGAACACTACGATTTTCATCAGCGAACAACTATACGGGAGGAACAGTTATCGAGGAGGGCATTCTCAGGTCCGACATTGCAGGTGGTTTTGTGAATAATACTGCCTATACCATTAATGGAGGTACGATTGACCTCAATGGATTTGACCTGACAGCTTCGAGGCTTGAAGGAAAAGGAGGCAGCCTAAAGCTTGGAACGGGTACACTGACTGTGGATCAGGCTGACGTTACACATTATGACGGCGCCATCACAGGGCTGGGAAGGTTGAGCAAAACAGGCAATGGGAAGCTCACTCTCAATGGACAAAATAGCTATACCGGTGAAACCTTGGTCAGTGCGGGGCATCTGAGCATCGGTGACAGCGACCACCCTCTCGCCCGCCTGCAAAGTACAGTAACCGTAGGCGAGGGCGCTAAACTCAGTGGTATCGGCACCCTGGGTGATTTAGTTATCAAGTCTGGCGGTATAATAGCGCCGGGCAACTCCATAGGCACCCTACGCACCGGAAATGTAACTTTCGATGCGAATTCGGTTTATAAAGTGGAAGTCGGTCCCGACGGACGCAGCGATAGGGTCGATAGTAGTGGGGTTGTGACGCTAAATGGCGGTAATATAAGAGTCTCTCTGGAGAATCACACCAACCTTCTCACAGCGGATGAGGCCAAAACGCTGGTTGGACAGACCTTCAATATTCTTACAGCCGAAAAGGGAATAGTGGGTCAGTTTTCATCCGTCACGCCTGACTACCTGTTCGTGAACACTCGGATTACCGAATCAGGGACACAGCAACAGCTCATTCCAGCTGCGCTTGATCCTTCCGCGCCAGATGTTCAATCCGGCCCGAAAGCGACCAGTCTGAGCGTCGCTATCGATCGAAACAGTATCAGCTTTGCCAGTGTGGCTCAGAGCGAAAATGAGCGTGCTGTCGCAACCGCGATTGAGCCATTATCGTTGGGAAATCCGGTGTATGAGAGCCTGTTGACTTCCCATAGCGCCGAACAGGCTCGTCAGGCATTCAAACAGCTGGACGGCCAGGTTCATGCTGATGTCGCCGCAGCACAGGTCGCTGACAGTCATTATATACGGGATGCGACCAATGCTCGCTTGCAACAAGCACAAGCATTGCGACGGCAAGGCAAGATTCATGACGATAACAGTAGCAGCGGTTGGGTGCAGTTGCTTGGAGGTCGCACACAGTATGAGTCCGATCACAACGCCTCCGCCTTCAGCTCATCTACTACCGGCGTCCTGCTGGGGTTGGACACTGATATCGCAGACGAATGGCGATTCGGCGGGGCGACGGGATATACCCAGACTCGCCTGGAGGGGACCTCCAAAAAGTCGTCCGACGCAGACAACTATCACCTGTCGGCCTATGGTGGGAAACGCTTCGAAAGCATTGCACTACGGTTCGGCGGAGCATCGACATGGCATCACATTGAAACTTCCCGTCACGTAAGCTACGGCAATCAATCGGCTCATCCAAAAGCCGCCTACAAGGCACGTACGGATCAGGTGTTTGGTGAGGTTGGCTATGTTGCGTGGTCAGGCTGGGAGCCTTTTGCGAATATGGCTTACGTTAACTTCCAGAGCGACTCGTTCCAGGAAAATGGAAAAGGAGCAGCATTGCGCTCTGGCAAGCAAAGTCATGACGCTATCGTCTCCACGACAGGCCTGCGCGGGCATGTTCAGTTACCCGTGGGTTCCAGTCGCTCGGTGAGGCTCCGCGGTGAGCTGGGATGGGAGCATCAGTACAAAGAACCTGACCGCACAAAAACAATGAAATTAATCGGCAGTGATACCGAGTTTGGAGTGAGTAGTGTGCAAGCGTCCCGAGACGGTGCGGTGGTCAAGGCCTCGGCAGAAATTAACCTGACCAAAGACAGTCTGGTGTCGCTGAACTACACCGGACAAGTATCCCGCCAGGATAGTAGCAATGCGCTCAACCTGGGGGTCAGCTTCCAGTTCTGACGCTGATATCGATGAGGGCATTGAGTTTTTCAGTGCCCTTAATTTTTTGGCACCTCATTTCGTGCCACTGACCGAAAACTACCCGAGTAAAAACTGTTCTGGTCATAAAAACTGACGCAAACGTTCAACTGCTTCTGCTCAATTTCCGGGCAGGCGAACACACGATCAGCATGGAAATGATGGGAGAAATCCGGCGAATAATTCTTCCGCGACTCGCCGCATCAGGCATGCCAAGTGCATCTTGCTGTCGAGAAAAACCATTCGAAAACGGGTCAGAGCGCCCAAAACCACTAAGCCGGCTTACTAACGGTGCGCAATCTATTTCACAAAGCGCTTGTGCAACCGCTCATGACCGATTGGTTTCGGGCAGAGCACAATCTTAGAAGTGCCAAAGCATTCTTAAATAGATCAAGAGTGCGAAGTATAACGACGGTTACAGACAGCTAATCGTTTTTGTTCACTCGTGGTTCGGCGAGCAAGACAAATCTTTACGGGCCTTCGTACCTCTGACCTTGGTACTCGGCGAGATGTCACTCCAATGGAGATCGAGTCATTACGCAAGCACTGGCGGAGAGATAGACTTTTTCAACTTTGGCATCGGGTCACACCATGAGGGAGCTAGCTCAAGAAAGAAGTCGGGAGGACAGCATCGAACATCAACTTGCGGCTTGGATATGAAGTTTATCGAGCTGGTACGGCGAAACGCCAGTGAAAGAGACTATGTCTGAAGATGCTGCCTATGCTGAGTAGGCAGCACCTTCAGATCTAGGTGCACAGCACCTCATCCAACTTGAACTGCGCCCCTGCCCCTTGTCGGGCCGGCTCGCTTTCGCGGCCGGCTTTAGCAACGAGGAAAGCTCGGCTAGAAGCTAGCCCGATTGCATCAAAACGTCCACGAACCAGACAACGAAATGGACTGGTCACGCATACCAGGCGCTCGTTCGGCCAAGTAATCCAGCCCCATCGACAGGCCATGCCTGGTTTGAACGTTGATGTTTCCGTTCAGTCGCAAGGTGTTCCGCTGTAAAGGCCGCCCAGCGATCGCAAAATCTTCGCCATGGGATTGGAACTGCATTTTCGTCTGGGTGGAAATATCCGATAGGGCATGCTTCCAGGCTGCGCCAGTCTGGAAGTTCACCGTCACCTCCTCGCTGAGCTGAACAGGATAGTTGACCCGCGCGCCCAGTGTGCCGGCATAGGCCTCTTGAACTTCGCGTTTGCCTTTCAAAGAGAACAGCTCTTTTTTCTCGGAGAAACCGGAAAGATCATGACGCGCATATGAGAGCCCGACGTAAGGCTCGGCACTCACTCCCCCCAAGTCCAGGTCGTAAGCCAGTTCCGTGAAGAGCTGCAGCGTGGTTCCATGGTAGTTGGCTTCAGGTGTCGAAACCCGGTCTTTGTAATGAATCCGCCGCTTGGTAGAAACATCGTGCCACGCCACATTTGCACCCAGGCTCGCAGTCAAGGCGTCATGGCGCTTGGCGCCATAGATCCCGAGGTCGTAGGTTTCAACATCGGCTGAGGCGAATGCTTGCGATATCGAAGTCTTCTGGTACCCACCGAACACACCAATGCTGATGTCCTCGATCTCCACGTCGGTTCCGAGAACGAAACCCTCGCTATTGCGGCTCAGGCTGGCAATACCACGGGTGCTTCTCGCCGAACCCTCGGAACCATACATGTGCCCCCAGGCCCCGCCCCCCATCAACCCCCTGCGAGTTTCATACAAACGATGGGTGACCGACGCTTGAGTATGGGATGAGCCCTGATCCAGAACCGTGGCAAGAGTGGGGTGGATATCTCCCGGCAGTGCCTTCGAGAACGCCATAAACTCGGAGCGTGACATCCCGAGGACCACTCGGTTTTCAAGAGTCAGTAGCCCGGATTCGCCGTCGTTCAGAAGAGCCTCGCTGATGGGCCTAGGGGCTCGAGCAGCAGGCATGGCCGATTCTTCAGGTTGGGAGGGAGCCGTTACCGCTACGGCTTCAGGCTCAACATCACTCGCAACATCTACCAACGGCGCTTGCGCCCCCCTTGGAGCCTCTGATTCGGCAGCTTGCCGCGCGTTTACCGTTGGAGTTACCTGCGTTGCTACGGCCGATGGAAGCAATTGTCCACAAGCTGCTTTGCCGTCCCCCCCTGTGCATAGGTCAGCAGGTCTGACATCGTTACGCAACAGAGACAAAGCCACAGCGTTAAGACCATATTTCAAGCTGGGTTCAAGGAAAGAAAAATTCGACGTGACGCTATCGAAACGCCCTTCCACACCTTTCTCTGCCGACAGGACCCTGTATGTGGTTTCGAAGTTGTAATCACCTGCTTCGGCATCGACTTGAACCTCGCCCCCTCTGATATACGCAGTACCGCCTGCCTCGATGCGATCACTCAGAGACGCAGCATTGACCTCCACCTTATACATAGACCCCTTATTGAAAATCACGTCTCCCGACACCTTCAACGTTCCGATGGAATTACCGGGGGCTACTGCCGCACCGTGCGCAAGCGTTATCGACCTGACCGCGCCCGAACCGTACACGAAGGCACCCTCATTGACGTTGACATCGACAGCTGACAACTGCCCATTGAGCCCCAACCCGCCGCGGTTCACCTCAGCACGCCCATCCATAATCACCTCGCCGGTCAGGTTCAATGATCCGCTTCCCGCTTTTACGAGTGTACCGATGCCATGGATTTCACTCTCGAATACCCGGTTGTCACTCCTGTTGAACTCCAATACCGAGTAATTGTAGATAGGCTTATCTATCCACCCTCTGTCGGTACCGTCGCCAATCTGCAAGACACCGTCATTGACTTGCAGAGCCATGACATTATTGTTCCCGCTCAACATCAGGCGGCCAGAACCACTCTTCAACAGCGCCCCGCCCGAGGCGTTGCCGCTGTACGTCAAGGTGGCATCTTTGTTCGCCACATCGATAGCCGCGCCACCTTTTCCCTCCTCTGCACCGATCAACAAGTCAGAAGTGAACGCTTGAGTATAGCTATTCGAATTGAGGTTCTCGGCAGCACTATCAAAGTACAACACGCCGCCGTCGATACGAACTTCACGTGACAAAGCGTCCGCAGCTTGTTGAAGGCTAAGGTCCAGAAGGCCGCCCTTGATTTGGTGCCTGACCTTGTCATTTTCCTGCACAGCGGTTATGTCGACAAACGCGTCGAAATAAGCGTTGTATCTTCTGCTTGGTGCGTCCACCCGGCTGAGCAGGGGGGTCAAAGGCGCTCGCAAGTAATCCGTGTAGGCAGTTGCGAAAACCCTACTTGTATTGACACTCGGATGAAGGTCATCCTGAGTGAGGTATCGGTCTTCTTTGGCATCCACGCCCCCCCTGCACTCGGTTACTGCGTTGCACGACAACTTCAGATCTCCATCGATACCATATCGCTCTCCCTGCTTGGCGATATGCCCAAGCATTTTGAATGTATCGAACAGTGTGATCGTAACCCCGGGCTGTCGTAACAACGCGCTTAGTACCATGGGCGTGGTTTTGGCATTGATATCGTCTGTTATATGTGAGATGTTGGTCCAGGCACTTTTAGCATCATTCGCATCACCGAGATGAAGAGCGTTTTTTTCGCCCTTTTTCCAATTCAGCAGTGTCGGCGTCAACCTGATATCCGGGATATTTCCGAACAGAATATTTTTTGCACCTAGGTCAATGATATCGGCCAGAAGTTTCTGCCTACCGTCTGCCAATTCTCTCTTAGCAATAACTGGCGACCTGGCACCGGTGTAGCCTTGTTCAATAACGTCGTTGCCGCCAGCCATGACAATGGCTAAATCATTGACACTAAAAACTCCTCCGCCTTCGCTGAAGCGCTTGGGTTGCTCTGTAATTTTATTTATCAACGTAATATTTCGCTCATCCATCTTCTTGAGCGTAGCATCTATGAATATATCAGCTCCCAATTTAGCGCCGATCTTGAAAACAAATGATAATCCCTCAATGAATGCGTTCACCCCTTGGCCAGCAATGGCTTTCTGAATATCCTTATTGGAGCCAGGAAACGTCGAAACCAGCTTGCCACCGCCTTGCGCCATATTCACATGAGCATCATTTTTTATGGATTGCTTACCCCCCTTACTGACAACCTCAACTTTAAAATTATTATTTAACAGCATAAAGCTGTCTGTCCAGTACATAGGGTTTGCGTTAATAAACGGCTCACCCAACAGTTGCTGCGCAAAATTACCAGCACCCGGCGTGAAAGGCGCACCGAGTGGCAACGCTAAAGGGAGGCCGTTGACGAGAAAACTCTTAGTGATATTACCGACATCGAGCTGACTATCGCCAAACAATACAACACGCGAATATCTTTTTTTGAAAACTGCACTGTCAACCCCGGCAGTATTCATCTGCACCTGGGCCCCTGCCTTTGCCATATCGTAAGCGACACATAGCGTGGACGATGCAATTAGAACAAACAGCATACTGGCTTTGCCTTTCATACATACTCCGTTTTTTTATTTTTATCGCTAAGTTGGCGCACTACTTATTACGGATAAATTATCGTGAAGTTCGCAGTGGCCTTGGCAGGACCAGGGGTCACTTTGCTCTCGGTCTGCAGATAACGGGCACGCAGGGGAATTGAATAGCTTGCTTCAGTGCTTCTAAGGAAAAGACCACTATCTTGGTCCTTTCCCAAGAACAACGGGCTGTCTTTGGTCGTGACGATCTGGATACCCACACCCGATGCGGCGCGCATCCCAGCCGTGGAAGCGGAGGCGTCGAGACGCAATACACCGTTACTCGCGTTGAGTGCAGGCAGGACTGAATCTATGCGAAACTTCAAAGTATTTTTACTCGGCCCGTTAAAGGCAGGACAATTCGTTAACTCGATTGAAAAATCTTTAGAAGACGCAGTGCTGCCGATGCCGGTAAAGACTCTGGCAGAGTGCACCCCCATGTCAACTTCTACAGGATTTGCCAAGCAGGTTTTTGATAAAACCGAAATATTCGGCTCAACTACGAGCCTAAAAATTTGCTGCGTCGTTTCTGATTGGAATCTCATTATAAGATCAGGAACATTAGTAACCCGACCTGATTTCACGCTACCAGTTTTCACAAAAACAACTTTAATTCGCGGATCATAAAATAACTTGCACAGAGTTTTTGCCTTACACTTGCCTTCAGTACTAGCATCTACAAAATCTCTCGACATGCTCAGCGTTTCTGAATCATATGCATCTCTTCGAGTATAGATATTAATGAAAGACACCCCTAATCCATCCACATTGGTTTTGTAGATTTTTTGGTACCCAGGGAAAACACCATCGACCTTGGCAACATCTGTCGGCACAAAATACACTTCCACGGTCTCGTCCGCCCTGTCAAATATACAGTTCAAACTTGGGGAATCTCTCCGATGCTTGTATTCTTGACTATAGACTTCACTTCCCAACCCCACTTTAGGCCCGACGTCAAGTCCCTGTACATTCAACGCCATCTCAACTTGCATTTTTCCGTTGCTCGTACAAATAACGCGAGCCATAGCTCCATTGACCACTGCGCACCCCATGACAAACAAAAATATCGCCTTAATCCAAACTGAACGCCTCATAATAAAATCCTCCGGACGTAAACCTTCGCATTACTGAGTGCCCAATAAATTCCGAGAATAAGCACGCACTGATACATGACCTGAAATTTCAGTGACACTTCCAGATGCCACCCTGTCTCTACTTTCAGAGGGCGGGACTACATGTGTTATTGCATTCGAACGTCATATTCGCCGGACTCGCATAAAACATCGGCTCCGCGCACGCGATCTCTTCAACTACAAGTGCGCATTTCGTAAAGGAGTCTTTCGAGTATGAGCCGAAGCGCCGTCAGCTACCTGCTTGCCGGCCGCACAAACAGCGTCCAGTTGTTGAAGCTGCTGCTCCTTGTCAGGTGCAGGGGGAATTACCAGCGCACACTGTTGTTGGGCTTTGCTTCCCCAGTTGACCAGCAGTTGCCGGGTCTCGGGCTTTATCCGCGCATACAATTGCCCGCCCTGCCCCACCGTCCCCACCGAAATACCCTCTGCGTCCACCACGCTGGCACCGAATGGCAAACTGCTGCCATTGTCCAGGCGTACATTGAGCAACACCGCACGCCCTTTGGTGGTGGTGTACTGCAGGTGCACCACGGCGCCGGAACGCGGAGCCACTTGCAGGCTGGTTTCGTTCAGTTCCACTTCCAGCGAGCTACCAATCGGATCAATGCCCACTTCATTGAGTTGATAAGGGCGCAGGTAGGGCACCACGGCATTGCCGTTGCCATCCAGCTTGAGACCTGGATATCCGGCTACCTTCGCCCCTACGGCGCCCGCCGCGCTGACGATCGCCATGGTTTCGCCGCGATAGGGTGTCAGCGTCACGCCGCCGGAGTGGGCAACCAAACTGCCACTGGCTCCCAGCGACATACTGGTATAGTTGGCACCACGCCCCAAGGAAGCGTTTAGGGTGGACTGGGCGCCCGCGTACTGGCCGTTGACCGAAGCGCTTTTCGTCTGGCTCGCGCCATCGTGGCTAAAATTCGCGCCATAACCGAATTGACGGTCTTCACCAGCGGAACCAGTGATCCCGACCTGCTGATCGAAATTGCCTTGTGCATCTCGGCCGATTTGAGCGGTCATTTGCGGACTGAAGACCGAAGCGCCAAACTCCAGCGGCATGCTCACCGTCAGCAAGAAGCTGTTTTGCATATCGCCCAGCCCCCTGCGACTGCGGTTGGCGTTCACACTGAAGGCCAACCGATCGAACTGTCTGCTGTAGCTGAGTTGGTACTGCACATCACTGCCTGGCAAGTTCCAGTAGTTCTGCGTGAAGCCACTTACCGCTACTTGTCCCCATGAGCCCAAGCTTTGGTCTGCAGTCACTGAAAAGCGGCTTCGCGGGCGCCCGAACTGACTGACGTCCCCGCCGCTCCGCTCAGCATCCAGTAGTTGCACCGCATTGGTGAAGTCAAGGTAGTCACGGGTGGAAAACCGGTAGGCTGCCACCGAGAAGTTGCTGCCAGTGCTAAGAATGTTCTTGTTATAAGTCAGCCGCAGGCTCTGGCCTCTGGCGGTGCCACTCGCCAATGTGGTCTGGGCATGAGTCATGTCCACGGCCATCGCGCCAATAGGGGTAGCAAAAGCCAAGCCCGATAGCACTGCCAGGTATTCTTCGCTTGACTGTACGCCCGCAAAGCCTGTGAACGTGTTGTTTAGACCATATTGCAGCGAACCTTGCAGCAGACGAGCCTGTTCGTTGATGTAGTTGTCTCGGGTTTGACCCGCCGTTAGGCTGAAGCGCGAGGTACCAGGCCGCAGCAGTTGGCTGACCGATGCATAGGGAACTGTAAAGCTCTGCTCGCTACCGTCCGCTTCGAGCACACTCACGTCCAGGTCGCCGCCGTACCCTGTGGCATACAGGTCGTCGATGACGAAAGCGCCAGGGGCTACGGTGGTTTCCGTCAGCACATTGCCACCCTGGCGGATGACTACCCGTGCATTGGTCCGCGCAATACCGCGAATGACCGGCGCGTAGCCGCGCAAAGAGTCGGGCAACATACGATCATCACTGGCCAGTTGCACGCCGCGGTATGACAACGTATCAAAGAGCTCCCCGCTGGTGATGGACTCGCCAACCGTCAACTGGCTTTTCAATGCCGTAACATCGCGCTGGGCATAGCTGTTCAGCGCCTGGTAGTCATTTCCTTGGCGGGATCGCCAGCTCATCGAACCATTATGACGCAGGCGCCAGTCCCCCAGATTGAGGCCAGCATTGAGCCCCAAGTATGCAGAGTCGTAGTCGCCGTTGCGCGTATGGTTTCGATTGCTGTTGAAGTTGTAGCTGAGCAGGCCGGCAGTGACCCCACTGTCCCACAACTCCGGGCTGACATAACCCCGTGCATTACGCTTGAGTGAAACTTGAGGGATGCTGAGTTCAAGCGTTTGATTCTCGGGCGAAAAACTCGCGGTGGCGCCTGGTACCAAACGCCCCAATGCCGGGCACCCCTCATTGTCGAGCGCCAGGACGGCCTCGGCCGCCAGCTTGGTCATTTCCAAGCCTTGACGCTCCAGCAGCTCTCGGCTCATGCAAACCACGGGGTTGCGACCATCGAGTTGAGCCTCGATACGAATGTCGTGACGAAAGCTCAACTGCCCGTTGAGTACCACGTCAGCGCGGTACACTCCCGGCATCACCGGGTTACCTGTCTGGTAAGCGCTGATATCCAGGTCGCGCGAGCCCTCGGGCAGGAATGCATCGTTGAACTGCACCTCCTGGGCCACCAAAAACGGCCCGTAGCAGGCGCCTACGCTGATGAAAAGCCCCTTCAAGACCGAAGCCTTTAGCGGATTCAAGGCGAAGTGGGAGCGCTTCCCCGGCAGAGCCCTGGGAAGGGATGGCTTATGCATAATTGGCTCGCGCTTAAAAATCGTTGAGGATTACTGAGAACTGAGCGCCTTGCGGACAGGAACCAGAGCGCCGTAGTCATTGATGGCATTGAACTGGACGTGAGCGGCAGCTCCCGGCCGGGCCTTGAGTGTCAACAGTGGAAAAGCACGCGTCTCACCTGGCGCGATCATCCCGTCCTCGCTGCGTTCACGCTTATCGTCATCGACAAGCTCGAGCTCTATCAGCGAGACATGGAAAGCCGACGGATTGAACGCCTGCAGCTCCCACCCTTGGCCGTTGCGGCCAGGAACCACATGCCATTGGACCTGTTCAATCGCATCGCTGGCAGTACCCACCAGCTTCTCCGGTCGGTAGAACAACTTGATCCGCGAGCGGAACGCCATCTGGAGGATATTCATGTCACCACCGTCTTGCGGCCTAGGCGGGATATCCAGGACGTTGAGCCAGAACACCGTTTCTTTGTCCTGTGCCATCGCAGCGCCAGTGAACATCACCCGCAACGTTTGCCCTTTACCAGGATCGATGCGCGCCACAGGAGGCGAGATCAGGAACGGGGCCTTGGACTGCGTAGGCGTCGATTCGACATTTCCGGTATCCAGCCATGATTGGGTCAATGCAGGCTGCGTGCCCGCATTGTCGAGCTTGACCGTTATTTCCTTTTGACCAGCCGGGTAAATCAGCCGGGTACCGGTAATCACCACACCCGCAGATGCCTGAGCGGCTTCAAGTGCTGCCAAGCCCACAAAAAGCAGGCGCATGAGTACAACTAAACGAATCATGGAATTGCCCCGTCGCTACCAGGACATGCACACCTTAGTCGCAAAGCGTGCATGCCCCTTGTTGCAACTTACTTATAATCGATGTTGTAAGTTACAGAACTCACCACTGTGCCCGGGCCGGTAGCTGCTTGCGCGAAGTATTGAACCGCATAAGGCAGGTCCGCCGACATGCTCTTCTCATCAAGAGCTATACGACTGGTGTTGGTTAACTGCTCCCCGCTTCCCGCTTTAATCGGCTTGCCATTAGTAGCATCAACCAGCTGCAGTTGAACTTTGGTAGCACTACCCGAGTTCTTCAGGTTACCGTTGGCAGGATCGACGGTGCCGCCAGCCTGGAAGAACGCAGCTGCCGTCTTAAGTGCGGCAGAGCAGTTATTGAGCTTGATATTGAAAGCGGTGAGACCTGCCACCTTTCCAGCCTCAGCCAGCTCCGAAGTAGCAAGCGTCGGCAGAGTGACGGTCGAGTTACCGCCACCGTTCACCGAGACCTGGCACGTCTCTGCCTTGAGCTCGCCGTTGAAATTGATAGTGCCGTCCGCAGCCATTGCAGCGGAGGTGATGGTAGCAGCGACCAGCATGGCAAGAGCGCAAGCTGTATATTTCATGAAAATACTCCGAAACAACTACATTCATAATTTAAGTGGAGGCCTATATAGCAGAGACACTCCTGTTCTGTTGCAGGCGCAATACTAGAGCTGATCTCATATGGATAAAATAGGAGCGCTCCTAAAAACAACAACTCGAAAATATTGACAAAACAGCGCCCAACACCCAGCAAGCATTAATATATTAACTCTTCAATAGGACTACTCCTAAAAAACAGAACCACTCAAACTTCATATTATTTTTATATATACTCGTGAGCATCCGACTAAATCACGTTCAAAAAAACAGCATTAAAGGCGATGATGTCCGCGTATTTTTAAGCGGACGTGAGAGCCCTTAACGTCAGGACTCCCATGCGGCAACAAACCTCTTACCACAAACAGTTCAACGCCCAAGTTGTTCAGGAATGCCTGCAACCCGGCACGACCATCTCCAGCCTTGCAATCATGCGCGTAACCTCAGCAGCTCCTAGAGCAGCAAGCTGGTGTGCGACGATTTTGCAGACTGCAAAACCGACTTCGAGAAAGGCATGACCCGAAATCGGCTTCACGGCTCACACCAGCCGCAAGTTTTTCGTTCTGCATGTGGCGAAAAAAAGCCAGTTGGCCGAACAGGCTCTGCATTTGATTGGCGGCTTGTACGAAGTTAAACGCCATGCGCGAGACATGAGTGATGAGGATCGTTGGCGAATACGCCAAGAAAAGGTTTCACTGCCAATACAGGCACTGCATGACTGGATGTTGGTCCAGCGAAATCTGGTACCGAACGGAACCGCGGCGGCTAAAGCCCTAGATTACAGCCTTAAACGCTGGATAGCGCTGACCCGCTACCTTGATGACAGGGCGGGGCCTATTGCCAACAATACGGTCGAAAACCGAATCCGACCGTGGGCACTTGGACGCTCGAACTGGTTGTTTGCCGGATCGCTAAGTAGCGGAAAAAGAGCGGCGGCAATCACGAGCTTGATCCAGTCTGCGTGCATGAATGGACATGATCCATATGCATATTTGAAAGACGTTCTCACACGCCTGCCTATTCAGCGAGTGAGCGAGATCGATCGGTTGCTCCCGCATAAGTGGCAAACTGTTTAATCAAGCAGGGCGAACACGCTAATGTTCAAGAGCACGGCCATTTGCGAATACTTCAACGAAAACGCAGGATGGTGTCAGCCTTCATTCAGACGACGCGCGCTCCCGCGCTCAACAGCGTGCCTGAGTAGAGTTTGGCGGCGCGGCGCTCGCGGATTCCTGGCAGCTCCTGAACGCCAAAGATCTCGCGATTGCTAACGGCAAGAAGTTTCCTTGCGAGATAAATTGCAGCAGTTTGGGGGCAAGCTTGATCAAGTACCCTATTTTTCAGGATCGGCATTCGGTACGGTCGACGCAGTTTTTGCCCCTGTGTTTAGTTACATCGACTTGCTGAGGTCGGTCGTATCCGATCCGATCTTCGACAATCTTCCCCGCGCATCAGCGTAGCGAGCGTCACTGGCAAACAGGCCACGCGTTATCTCTGCCGTGGGAGACGATTACGCCAAGCGATTCCAGCAGCACCTTGTTAAACAGCATGCAATACTCTCAGACTAGATGCGTTAAATCCGTCCGGCCAAATCGTCCAGACATGTTCAGAATTAATGGTGCAAAGAGCGTGTTTACCGGCTTCTTACTTCTTCTTTGCGGCGCCGGCTAGATGACTTGGCCGGACGCAGACAAATACTCGCGAACGGCGGTCGTGAAAAACCATACAGCGAGAAACGGTTGCCACGCTCGATATAACGAGTTGTACATCAGCACTCCTCGCATGTTCTCAAGCAATACGTCTTTATGATCGGCACTACTCATGCAAAGTATGAGTTATGCGCGGGCGTACCTCGACACCTCTAAGGAGCAGGCATGTTTCCTGGCACCTGCGCGGCGCTACACAGCTCAGTCCACTGCGTGAGCAACAGATGCAGTGGCGGCACAAAGTCCTCAGCAGGCCAATCGACGCGATCCCTCAACAATCGGTCGATCGCTTCGAGGGCGAGGGTGAGACGCGCGAAGACTTCAGGTTGCGCTATGCGCCATTGATGCAGAACCTGTGAAGCCCGGCTCTTGTCATGCATCGCCAACGCTTCGATGAGGTTGTTGATATGCGCGCGCAGATCAGGATAGAGCATTGTTGTTTCGAACTCGCCGCATTGGGTGGATTCCTCTGGCGTCAACGGCACATTGCACCACAACGCGATGATTTGCTCCAGTTGGCTTGACTGGACGGGCTTGATCAACAGGCCGTCCGCCCCTACATCGAAACAGTGTTCCAAGCTTTCATTCTCAGTAGACTCCCACAAGGCGATAATAGGAAGGTTGGGGCGCTGCCGTTGATGCTGCCATTCGCGCAAAGCCTCGACCAGGCTTGCGGCGCCACCGTCCAGCGAGCCCCAGTCCAGAAATGCCAGGCTAAACTCGTGCTTACACAATAGCGCCAGCCCCTGACCTGCATCGTCCGCAATCAACGTTTCGCACCCAGAGCGTTGGAGCAGTTCGACCAACGTCTGCCGTTGTAAGGTCGGCTTCTCGACCAACAGTACATGCACGCCAAGGGGCAGTACGGTATCAGCCATCAAAGTCTGCATCTGCTCGCTGCCGCAGACCGTATCGACACACGGAGCCAGAGTCCACGGCAGTATCATATCTATCTGAGAGCCCTTCCCCAGCTTGCTAGTGAGTGTTAGCTGGCCTTGCATTAGGCTTACCAGCCGTCGACAAAGCACCAGCCCCAGTCTCGTGCCTCTCATGCGCCTAGACGGCTGTTTGAAGCGCCAGGACGGTCGTAACAGCGAGCGCCGTGCCTGCCTGGACAGCCCTACACCTGTATCAACGACTCTAACAAGTACTTGCTCGTCCTCTCCTGCACCACCCAAACTCTGCAACTGCACTTGGACGCTTCCGGACTCGGTGTATTTGATCGCATTGGCAATCAGGTGCCGCAGCACTTGGGCAACACGACGATTGTCCAGCATCAGATACGGCAACTGGCTGTTCCCGGTCAGTGTCAGGTCAAGACCTTTTTCCTCGGCAGACTCCCGGAGGCTCTCGACCACCTCTTTGGCAAGCTCCCAAAGATCCGTGGGCTCAGGGTCAAGCTGAAGCTTTCCGGCCTCCATCTTGGAGATATCAAGCACATCATCCACCAAACTTAACAAGGTATGAGCACTGCTGATGGCGAGGCTGGCGAGTTTGCGCTGGTGCTCATCGAGCGGCGTGAGCTGCAACAATTCCATCGCAGCCATTACAGCGTTCATGGGCGATCGCACCTCATGACTCATCACCGCGAGGAACATTGCTTTATCCCGCTCTCCACGTGCAGCACGTATACGTTGAACACGGCTTTGCCAGGCCAACATCAGCAGCAATAGCGCGATGGCCAGCAGAAGCCACAATTCCGATTTGTAATGCTCGGTAATGGCTTGAATAGTCGGAATATCAACATCCAGTTCGGCCAGCCATTCTTCGTAAATCAGCTTACGCTCATCTGGATTGATGGAGGCTAGCACCTTATCCAAGATGGAAAACAATATGACATCAGTATCACGCACGGCCATGCTTACCCCTCTGTGCAACGAAGGAACCACGCCCGAAATCTGCAATACGCCTTTGTATTGGCGTGACAAATAAGGAATAACCAACCACTCAGAGGCAATGGCGGCATCGGCGCTTCCGTGATTGACCATCGCCAACATGTCCATCGCGTTTTTGGCACTGATCACCGTTACTCCAGGAATCTGACTTTTGAGAAAAGAGGCATAGCCTTCACGGTCGAGCATGACTAGCCGCTTACCGGCCAAATGCTCCAGCCCCACAAAAGGATTGTCAGAAAAGCCACTGACGAGGATGGTCGAACTGGTGTTATAGGGCTGTGTGTAGAGCATTCCGCGATCCACTTGGGGTTCGACAAAACTGCGCCGCGCTGACAAGACATCCACTTCCCCACTGAGCAGCAGGTCTTTTCGGAGGCTGCGCGTGGTGGTCCTGACCGGTTCGAATTGCAAACCGGTACGCCGTTCAATCAGCCGCAGGTATTTGGCGGACAGTCCTCGCAGCTCACCGCCGCTCATGTACTCGAATGGCTGAAGGTCATCGAAGACCCCGACGCGCAGCACTGGATGGGCAGAGATCCAGTCCCGCTCCTCCTGACTCAAAATCATGGGCACGGGGTCGACTTCCGCACGGACGCTACCCGCAACAGCCAATGACGCCAGCACAAACAACCAAAGGAATCGCCTATTCACGCCCCCCCCCTACAGCTAATCGACGAAAGACGGAGCACATCTAGTGGCATACCGTCGCTCGCGGTTTGCCAATGTTGAACGACTGATTGCAGCGCCCGAGCGTATGAGGGATCGTCCCAACCTCGGCCTTCGCGCAACAGTTCCTCCATCTGCCCTGCAGCATGGCCCAGCGCCGACAATTCCATAATCAATGCTGCTCCGCGCAGTCGATGGGCGAAGCGCAGTGCTTCAAGACGATCACATAACGCCACGGCGTAAATGAGATGCCCCAGGTCCCCGGCCATTTCCTCGCTCACTTCGGCCGACATCCGCAAAGGTGCGGCCGCAATCGGCCCCGGCAACGTCAGGCGAACATCGCACCAGCGCTCGATGACCTCACTCAGCTCTCCTAGGCGGATAGGTTTGCTCAGAACTTCATCCATTCCAGCCTCCCAGCAGCGTCTAGCATGCGGGCCACCCGTCGACGCAGAAATCGCGATGATCGGACAATGCACTCGCCCCAGCCGCAACTCGACGGCGCGCAGCTCGCGAGTCAGGCTGTAACCATCCTGATCGGGCAGTTCGCAGTCCATCAGTACCATGTCGAAGTCATGATCCTTGAACAGGGCCTTCGCCTGCGCGGCATCGGGCGCAATCACTGGGCAACAACCCAGACCACTGATCTGAGCCAGCAACACCTCCCGATTGGCACGGGTGTCCTCCACCACCAAGATCCACAGACCACCGAGGGATAGCGGTGTCAGCATGCCAGGTGCTTTCGACATTTCCTCCGTTTCAGCTGCAAAGTCCGCGGGCAGACAAAGCGTTACGGTAGTACCCACCCCCTGCTTGCTATCGAATGTCATGATGCCTTGCATTGCACTGATTATCTGCTGGCAAATAACCAGACCGAGTCCGGTACCGCCAACCTTCCTGTCATGCCGGGCTTGCGCATACGGCTGGAACAACAACGCCCCTGTCGACTCAGACACACCTTCGCCCGTATCGCGGACGACGATTTGCAGACTCTGAACGTTATCTAAAGAACGCAGCAGGCTGACCGCTACCTGTACGCCGCCGGTTTCAGTGAACTTGATCGCGTTGGAAAGCAGGTTGTGGATGACCTGAGTCAGCCGTGAACCGTCAAGTAACAACAGAGGTAAATGCGCAGGGACATCCAGCTCGAGTTTCAATTGCTTTTGCTGCGCCCGTAGACGATGCAGCCCCACCACCCCCTCCATCAATGCCCCAACTTCGGTAGGTTCGACCTCCAGCTGTCCAGCCAAGCCCCGTCCTGAAGTTTCCAAGACATTCAAACCGTCATCCAGCACGCGCTTCAATCCGGCTGCGCTACTATTTCCTAAATTGCAAAAGTGCCACTGCTGGGGATCGAGCCGGGAATGTAACAACAATTCCATCGCGGCAAGCACGGCATTCATGGGTGAACGAAGTTCACGATTTATATGGCGCAGCAACCTCGTTTTGTCCTGCTCGCTATGCGCCGCTCTGCGCCAGTGGCGGTAGCCACGCAACACGAATACCACCAAGCCGACAAATGCCAGGGTTGCCAGGATCAGGGCGTGCAAATAATGGCTGCTGATACTAATTAGCGTAGGCTCATCCACGTTCAGGTCGTGATACCACTTCTCATACATCGCCTTACGTTGCTCTCGCGAAACAGACCTCAGTACTTTCTCGAGAATCGACACCAGTTGCGTATTGTCAGCACGGACCGCCATACTCACCAACAGCAGTTGACTCCCAACCACCCCGGAAACCTCCAGCACCCCCTGAAACTGCCGATACAGATACGGCATGAGGAACGTTTCAGTGGCAACCACCGCATCGACGCTGCCATCTGCGACCCTGTTCAACATTTCCTCCGCCGATATACTCTTTATCAGGCGGGCATCAATCGACCGCTCAGCAAACATACGCTCGTAGTGCTCGACATCCGGAACCATCACGCTCTTACCGTGCAATTGATCAAGTTCGAAGATGTCTGGACGATCAACACGCGTAACGATAATCGGGGAGGTGGTGTTATAGACAAGCGTTTTGATCGCGGGATTGTCAGACTGGGATTCGAATTGCAGGTAGGAAGAAAGTAGATCAACCTGGCCGTCGAGGAGCATTTGCTGACGGACCGACGTGTTCTTGCCTGGCACGTACTGGAATTGTAGCCCTGTGGCGAGAGTGACGAACTCTAGGTAGTGTTTTGCCCGCCCTTTCAGCTCGCCTCCCACGAGGAACTCGAAAGGCACCAGGCGCTCGTCAACCCCCACCCGCAATATCGGATGCTGGGCGATCCAGCTACGTTCTTCCGGGCTGAGTTCGATCGGATTGGCTTGAATCAGAGGCGCAGTCCACATAAGCAGCCACAGCATCAGCGCCCTGCGCACGTTTCCCCTCATAGCGGGCTGATGATTTTATTGAGTTTAAAAAGTTCGTTGTTCGACGTCACGCCAAGCTTGCGAAACGCCGACGCTTTTTGAGCACTGATGGTCTTGAGACTGCGATTGAATTTCTTGGCAATTTCACTCACCGTCATACCCGCTAAGTAACAACGAATAACCTCCTGTTCACGGCTACTGAGTTCTGCCTGGGCGAAGGCGTCCGACGTGCCCATTACCTGTTTGGGCGGCTCGCTGGTGACCGCTTCAGCCAAACGATAGGTCATGACCGAACTGAGGTATACCGTACCGGACGCTACTTGACGAATCGCCTTGAGCAACTGCTGCATATCCTCACCCTTGCCAACGAAGCCCCGAGCACCGATACGCATAGCAAGGCTGACAGTCGCTGGATCGTGGTGCGCGGACAGCACTAAGACTTGGCAACTGGGGTATTTAACCCGCACAGCACGGATGAGCGAGGCGCCATCCAGTTCGTCTGGACCCAGCGAAAAATCCAGAATCAGAATATCCGCAGGGGACTCAGCAAGCCCGCCGATAAGATCGCGACTCCTTCCATAAACGCCAACGACCTTCAGATCCGTCTCAGCCGCCAGAGCCTCCACCAACCCATGCCTGACAACAGCATGGTCATCCAATAACGCAACACGTATAGATTTCATCGCGTTTTAACTCACTCAACCCAGCACGTACATCGCTGTCAAAAGGATAAATACAAGCAATACAACGCACAGCGTTCAAACGAGTATAAGCCGCAGTTGTAGATAGGCAAGCTGGTGCACTAGAAGCTTTTTAGTTTCCCTGCTTCGTAAACTTATGCATCTCACAACTGAATTTGTCTAAACCAATCGTCCGACTGCCCGCCCCTCAAAACCAAGTCAATTATTATTTCAGCCTTCTCCAACCGCAAGCAATTACCCTGCCATCCCGAGAGCAAGCAGCGCTTCCGCTCTCTGCATGTATGGCAACGACATTCGGCGGCAGGTAACCACGAGCCACAAACCGCGCGACTCGACATCTGCCAGTACTTGAGCGGGTCTGGCATGGATGGCGAATTGGATAGAGTTGAACTTCCCCAGACTTTTTATCTAGAGTGAAGAAAGCGCAACGACACTCGATGATTACATCCGTTTCTTCATGAAAATGATAAAGTCATCAAATTCCATGGGACGCGCCAAGGCATACCCTTGGCCAACTCGGCAACCTAATTGATGCAACATGGGAATCGTCGATTCATCTTCGATACCTTCAGCGACTACATTCGACGTCAGCAGCCGCGCCCAATTGACAAGACCACTGATTACCTTGCCCGAGGACGAGTGTTCTCCAAGAGCCCGGACAAATGACCCATCAATTTTCATTTCATCAAATGAAGTGTTGACCAGCAGGTTCATCGTTGCCGCCCCAACGCCAAAATCATCCAGTGATATCTGAAAGCCCTTGGCTCTGATAGCAGCCAACGCGGCGGACAGCAATAGCTCGTCCGGCTCGGGCACGTCCTCCGTCAACTCTAGCTTCAACAAACGTGTCGGCAAACCGACTCCACGCATGCGCGCTGCCAGCCGCTCAGCGAATTGCGGCGTACAGAGCGTCTTCGCCGAAGCATTGACAGCGATGGGAATCCAGCAGTTTTCTTGCTTGAGCGCGAGCATGACCTTGATTGCCCACATCTCCACCAAGCTAAATAACAAAAGATCCAACCCCAACCGGTTAACCAATGGGATCATCACGGAGGGCGGGATGTCACCAAATCGCGGATGCTTCCACCGTACCAGTGCTTCAGCCCCGACAACGCGCCGAGTCAATAGATCGAATTGTGGCTGGAACACGAAACGTAACCCTTCCCCAGTAGTAAGGGCAGTGATAATTTCATCTTCGGCCAATGAATCGAAAGTCGCTTGAACAGGCTCTGCATCGTTCTTAGCATGGATCAGCAGCGCCGCCTGCAAGGCATCCCTCAAGGCTGTTGCACCACATTGATGGAGGACTTCCACATGAATATCTGCGGCCTTGGCCAGACGCGCGAGGGACTCCAACGCAGTAATAGCCACCCCGCCCATGCACTTGATACTCGCTGCTTGCCCAATTGCGGAGAGCTCAAACGCGCGATTATCATCGCCTGGGCGCGCAAGCGCGATAATTGACGTCTCACCCATCCAGAACAGGCTGGGCAATCGTTCCAACTTACCGCTTTGATGCATGCGATTTAGCACGCTCAACAACAACAAGCCAGCATCGCAATCGGGACAAATCTGGCAAATGATCACATCGACAGAGTTTCTACTCAAATAAACTTCCAGTTCGCCCAGTGTGGCGAAGCTAGCCAAAAGCTTAATATCGTTAGCCTTAAGCATGCTCCTCATACGTTGAGCAGGAACTCCGTTCGCCGCCAATATAACGACGCGCAATGCTGCAAACGTGCTGGGCGCAATTATATTCAATCGCATAAAATAGTTTCCGTGTTTACTGCCTCCAATCAAGTTTATCTCCCCCTTCACAAAAAAAAATAAGACTGGGACTAAAAATATCGTTTCCGGCATTAGGCCCTGCTTGCGCGCATTGGCTTTCAATCAAGTCGGTTGGTTTTGAGGAGAGCCTCCTCTATCGAGCATATGCCTATCCGGCGGCTAGGCCTCGCAAGATAAATGCTACTCGACGAGCATGCTGGGTTGAACGCGGCATCGGAATACTCGTTTACATCCTGCTAGGTAGGTCGCACGGACTGATCATTTGCCCAATTTTGGCTGTGATGATTGCGGCTCGGTGACGATTTACATCAGCCATAGATACAAGTAACCCAGCGCTCGGAAAAATCAGACTAGTCCTATAGACGATGCATGCGCATAACCGGAAAGATTAATATCAGCTTCAGACTTAAATACCGACGACTAAGGTTATATCCATGCAGTCGATGATAGACATTCAAAACATACAACTGCATCTTATTGAATCAGCCGCAATAAATGAAAGTTGCGCAACAGATCTTCTTGACATCCTACACAAGCTTAACCATACAGAAGCTAGTAGTATCGTGTGCATCATAGAACAACTGCGCCGCGAAGCTCGATCTCTTCGGGCCATGTCTAAAAATTTGATATCGCGCCCTCACATTGACGCAGATAGGTGGACTGTGCGAATTATGGACAGTTGTTAACCCGTACAACTTAGTCAAGCAGGAAGCAATATGCGAACTGTACTGTAGTGGTCTAATGAAACCGGACACCCATTTAGGCGAGAATGCTCGCCAGATAGAGGTGTCTGATGACCAAACAACGTCGTTCTTTTTCCGCTGAATTCAAACGCGAGGCCGCAGGCCTAGTGCTCGATCAAGGCTATAGCCATATCGAAGCCAGCCGCTCGCTTGGTGTGGTTGAGTCCGCGTTGCGCCGCTAGGTTAATCAGCTTCAGCAGGAGCGCATGTTGCCGCTGACCGAAAACTGACCCAGTAGAGGCTGTTCTGCCGACTGAAAACTGACCCAGGTGTTCAACTGCTTCTGCTCACTTTTTGAGCAGGAGAACACAGGGTGATCAGCATGGAAATGTTGGGGAAAATCCGGCGGATGTACTTCCGCGACAAGCTCTCGTTGCATCAGATAGCCAAGCGTACCGGGCTTTCTAGAAACACCATCCGAAAATGGGTCAGAGCGCCCGAAGCCACTCAGCCGGCGTACCAACGGTGCGCAACCTTCAACAAACTCAGCCCTTTCCACGAGACGCTGGAACAGGCGCTCAAGGCCGATTCGTTCCGGCCAAAACACAACCGCAGGAGCGCCAAAGCGCTTTTCTTTTCGAGCAGATCAAGGCCGAGGGTTACGACGGCGGCTACAGCCAGCTCACGGCGTTTGTACGCTCTTGGCGAGGTGAGCAAGGCAAGTCTTTACGCGCTTTTGTACCGCTGACTTTTGCGCTCGGCGAGGCGTTTCAATTTGACTGGAGCGAAGAGAGTCTGCTGATCGGTGGCCTGTTTCGACGTATCCAGGTCTCCCACATGAAGCTGTGCGCCAGTCGCGCACTCTGGTTGGTTGCGTACCCCAGCCAAGGCCACGAGATGCTGTTTGATGCCCATACCCGTTCTTTTGGAGCGTTGGGTGGCGTGCCACGTCGCGGCATCTACGACAACATGAAAACGGCTGTCGACAAGGTCAACAAAGGCAAAGGCCGCACGGTCAACGCCTGGTTTTCCGTGATGCGCGCGCACTATCTGTTCGATCCGGACTTCTGCAACGTGGCCTCTGGCTGGGAGAAAGGCATCGTCGAAAAGAACGTGCAGGACAGCCGGAGACGAATCTGGCTCGATGCTCAAAACTGCATGTTCCATACCTTCGAGGAGCTGAACGTCTGGCTCGGCCAACGCTGTCGTACGCTCTGGGCCGAACTTGTACATCCGCAGTACAACGGTTTGACGGTGGCAGAAGTCCTGGAGCTGGAGCAGGCTGAAATGATGCCGATGCCGACGGTCTTTGATGGCTACGTGGAACGCACCGTCCGTGTCTCTAGCACCTGCCTGATCAGCGTGGCGCGCAATCGTTATTCGGTGCCTTGCGAGCGTGTTGGTCAGTGGGTCAGCAGCCGTTTGTACCCTTCGCGGATCGTGGTCATTGCCGACGAAACGGTGATCGCCAGCCATGAGCGCCTCTTTGATCGAGATCAGGTCAGTTTTGACTGGCAGCACTACATCCCACTCATCGAACGCAAGCCTGGTGCACTGCGCAATGGCGCGCCATTTGCTGATCTGCCAAAACCGTTACGGCTTCTCAAACGAGGGCGGAGGCGTCACACCAACGGTGATCGAATCATGATGCAGGTACTGGCTGCTGTGCCAATTGCGGGTCTCGAACCTGTGCTGGTGGCGGTGGAGCTGGTACTTGAATCGGGAAGTCTGAGCGCCGATCACATCCTCAATGTCCTTGCCCGCCTGACCTCCACCGCACCACCTCCCTGTGTAGAAACCAGCCTGCAACTCAAGGTCGCGCCTGTTGCCAATACGGCGCGCTACGACCGGCTCCGTACGACCGATGAGGAGAATCGCAATGCGTGACCTGATGACTGAACTCAAAGAACTGCGCCTGCACGGCATGGCCAGTGCTTGGGAAGAACTGGTATCTCAAGGAACAGCGTCGACGGCTTCATCGAAATGGCTGCTGGAACATCTGCTTCAGCAGGAACATGCAGATCGCGCGGTGCGCTCGGTGAATCATCAGATGAACATGGCAAAACTCCCCATGCACCGTGACTTAGCTGGCTTTGACTTCAGCGCTTCCAGCGCTGATGCCCGGCTGGTCAGCGATCTATCCAGCTTAGCGTTCACTGAAACCGCGCAGAATGTCGTGTTCATCGGCGGCCCTGGAACCGGGAAAACACACCTGGCCAGTGCCTCGGCTGTATCCGGAATTACGGCCCACAACAAACGCGTTCGCTTTTTCTCCACGGCGGATCTGGTCAATCTGCTGGAGCGTGAAAAGTACGATGGTAAGGCAGGCCGAATCGCCCATGGACTGCTACGAACAGACCTGGTGATACTCGATGAGCTGGGGTATTTGCCCTTCAGTCAAAGCGGCGGTGCCCTGTTATTTCACCTGCTGTCCAAACTGTACGAACACACCAGCGTGGTTATCACCACCAACCTGAGCGTCTCGGAATGGTCGAGTGTGTTTGGCGACGCCAAAATGACTACGGCGCTGCTGGATCGGCTGACACACCACTGCCATATCGTTGAAACAGGCAACGAGTCTTACCGCCTGCAACACAGCACATTGGCTGCCCAGACAAAGATCAAAACACGCGAACGAAAGCGAAAGGACGGAAATGATATCGAGGACGATGAGCCATTTTGATCCGCACCATAAATGCCCTGCTGCATGCGGTGGGGCTTGATGCGTCTTTAATCGGAACACTGCTGCTAAGCTTATCCACAATTGCTGGGACAGAAATCAGCAATCCGTCCTGGGTCAATTTTCAATCGGCAGGGTGGGTCAGTTTTCAATCAGCGCCAACAACTGGTACGCAAAGAGCTCGGCATGTGATATGTGAGCATCAAAAAAATAGAAAACGCAGCGCTCTCGCTTTCATCTCTCAATATCGGGTAATGGTGCATGGTTCTGGGAGGGGTCTGGAATCACTACAACTCGCATTAGCTACCAGAGCTAGTTAAGACAAAAGCGTGGAATAGCAAGAATACGAAGGGCTTTTATCGTGCCCGCAACCTCTTCTATGTTTCCATCTCACGCCCATGACTCGGCTCGCAGTGCAAGACACGCAAACCATGCTGGTAACCGCCCTCGAAGCGTTAAACAATCTGGTTGGGAGCGACAACATTGAAAAGCTTACTATCGCAATGTGAAAAAAACACAGACTAGGTGAACCGGATGATTAAAACCGGGGCGCCCCAGCTACATACGTCCACTTTTGGCCGATTTTTTGCCTGTCGCCGCAGTTTGCTTGGGTCAAGTCTAGCTCAGTCATAGAGATCAACGGGCTGGTCGAGTCCTGTGCAAACGGCTGGTCAAGTCCATGCAATTACGCAAAGGCAAAATCCCGTTCAAAGCCCGGGATTTGCAAGTGCCTCAAGGGCTACGGGATAAATGGTAACCCAAACAGCCCGATCCAGGATAGGTACTGATTTTCGACCTTTTTGAGCTGAATATGCTGAGGGGGTCAGCTATTCTCATCCAGGAAGAGCGCTCAGCGAACTGCTTCTCTTGGTTGGGGCTTTGTCACAGCAATAGCTGGATTGTTCAAACCCATAGTTGCCGGTGACCACCGGCAGAAACCGATCCAGGCTATTTGAAAACGGTTTAGAGCACGTTCGGCAGTCAGCAGCGGAAAGAAAATCGCGCTCATAAGTAAATTTCAGGTCTGTTGACTAACCAATACGCCAGTAGATTTAACGTAGCAACGCAGACTGCCAAACATTTCGTGCGCTTTCACGCAGCCCCGTATCCTGCTGAACGTGACAGGCCGGAATCGACACAGAATCGAGACGGGAACTAATCGACTTCAACTCAGAGTTGAATGCCATGCAAAAGCCAGTTTACGGCAAAGGGGAACAGAGCTTCGGCGTCAGGACCATAGCATCGTCCACAAACTCGACTGTCAATTCATCGCCTACATGTAGACCCATTTTTCCAGCAGATCTAGCGGCAGCCCCACGATTACTTCACAGCTCCATACCCTGCATCGATACACTCGACCGTCCAGCGTTCATTATCACTAACGCCTTCCAGCTTCTCATGTGACCGACAACATTACCCAATTGCCACTTTCGTAGGTATGGATAGAGTGCGACAGATGGTCAAGTGCAATGCTGCTTCGCGATTTGTAAAAAGGCACTGCCACTCTGGTTTCGCTGTTAGCACTCACTAACTCGACACCTAGCGAGCAAGATTAAGCCTTAGGGCTAGCCCTCTGAGGAGCCCCTCCTGGCCTTCGGTAGTGGTGTGGCCAACTGCCGGTTCGTAAGGCCGTGGCAGTATGCGTTGTATTGCCAGATGACGAACTGCTCCAGCAGGCGTTCATTTTCATGTCTAAGCCTCGCGTTTTCCTCCTCCAAACGCTTGATACGCTGCGCGGCCACTGTGAGCGAAGGTGGCACCTTGGCTTTGTCATTCATAACATCGCTTCTGCCTTTCTTATGCTGGAAGGCCTCTTGAATTTTCACATAGGCACTCAGTGTTTGACGTGTTGGACGCGTGCCAATCAGCGGAAGCAATGAGTCACACAAGGTTTCCGATATGAGCCGCCCCTGCCAGCCATCCAGCGCGTATAGGATCTTTTCGATATCTATCTCAGTCAGGTGTTTTGCCATGGCTCTCCCCTAATGCGTGATGCGTCTCGCCTTCCACACTTTCCGAAAGCTTGGGTTGCGAACTCTTTGCCGCTAATTCTCGCTTCAGCGGGCTGAACTCCTGGTCACACCTCAACCTGACAATGGCTCCCGGCACGATGTCATCAGACTGCAGCAGCGCGATTAGTTGGTCCGCTCGATCCAAGGTCTGTTTCTGGTGAACTGTCCACCGGTCAGCACCATAGTAGCCTGGACTGCCCCCGGCATCGTAGACATCTCCAGCCTGTGCTTTGAGCATAGGAGGAAGTTTATGAGCACCCAACGATTCACGCCGGAATTCAAGGCAGAAGCCGTGAGGCAAGTTATTGAACGCGGATACTCCGTTGCGGAAACAGCCGAGCGCCTCGGCGTTTCGACCCACAGCCTCTACAAATGGGTCAAAGCCGTGACGCCTGACAAAACCGAGAAACAGGCCAGCGAGTTGCTCGAAGCCAAAAGCGAGATTTTGCGGCTGCGAGCCCAAATGCGACGCTTGGAAGAAGAGCGCGACATATTAAAAAAAGCAGCGCGGTACTTCGCCAGGGAACCCGAGTGAAATACCGCTTTATGAACGAGCATCGGCATCAATACGCGATCACTACGCTGTGCCGGGTTTTGCAAGTTGCTCGTGCCGGGTTCTATCAATGGCTACACAAGCCTGTTTCTGACCGCGAAAAAGAGAATGGTCGGCTGTTAGGGCTGATCCGCGACTCCTATGCGGCCAGTCGAGGTGTGTATGGCGCACGGCGGGTGTTTGCTGACTTGCGCGAGGCTGGAGAAAGTTGCGGCAAGCACCGTGTCGCGGCACTGATGCGCACCAATAAAATCAAGGCGCTCAGAGGATATAAAGCCCCGCGCGCAATCAAAGGCAGACCATCGATCATTGCCCCCAATCGACTTAACCGGGCCTTCACTGTCGATGCCCCTAATAAGGCTTGGGTGACCGATATCACTTACATCCGAACGTGGCAGGGATGGCTATATCTGGCTGTCGTACTGGATCTCTACGCTCGCAAGGTGGTCGGCTGGTCAATGAAGCCAACGCTAGGCAAGGAGCTGGCGCTGGACGCGCTGCTCATGGCGGTATGGCGCCGTAAACCCAAAACCAGAGTCATCGTGCATTCGGACCAGGGTAGCCAATATGGTAGCGATGACTGGAAACGTTTTGTCTGGTCAACCACCTCGAGCCGAGTATGAGCCGCCGAGGAAACTGCTGGGACAATGCCGTGGCTGAGTCTTTTTTCAGTAGCCTGAAAAAAGAACGCATCCGCAAGAGGATCTACAAAACCCGGGACATGGCCCGTGCCGACGTATTCGATTACATTGAGGCGTTTTACAACCGAACGCGTCGTCACAGTCACCTGGGCGGCGTCAGTCCTGAGGCCTTTGAACATGCCTCACTTTGAGGCTGGAAAATGTCTACGGGAGCGGGGGTAGTCCAAGTGGAGTGCAATTTCGCATCTAACCATAAGACGATGAGGAGCTGAGCTCTTTTTTTATTCTGTAAACCGTGGCTTCTCCGACGTTCGCAGCTTCGGCAATCTCTTTGACTGTCATGTTTGAGGCCGATTGACCTTTGAGAAGCTTTTCAACCCGCTGCCATTTCTCAATGTTCTTCTGTTTCCCCACCGCTTTCCAAAAGGGATCAGCCGCTCTCTTGTTGGCAATACCTTGTCTGATCCGTTCGACGCGTTTTTCTTGATCAAGACGGGCCATCGTCGCCATTAGATCAATGAGTATGTTATTGATCACATGCATTACAGAGCCTGCAATGTCGCTGTGACCGTTGAAACCTTCGTTCAGATGCTCCCAACTAGTAGGCAGGTCGGCCACTACCAACCTCAAACCTTTTGAATTAATCGTCCCCTTTAGGGTTTCCCAATCCGTTTGGCTGAGCCGGGACAGACGATCCACCGATTCAACACATAAAACATGCCCAGGCTCCGCGCAAGTCAACAGCCTGTGGAGTTCAGGTCGTTGTAATTTGGTACCGGAGAAATTGTCGGCATAGATCCCAGCCACCACGTAATTTCGGCTCGCCGCGAAAGCCAGCAAAGCAGCGCGGGCCCGGTTCGCATCTTGATATTGTGTAGACGCTCTCAGATAGAGGTGTGCAAGGACCATGCAGAAAAGCTCTCATTAAGACATATAGATAGATAGTCCAATGATAATCTATCATTTGGAGATCTGCCAATACCTATATGATAGCCACCCTCGCTGCTCCAGCAATTCTCGTAAAGGTAGACTTATTTGATAGTTGGAAATGGGTTAGCGACGCAGCACACTGATACCGCTTGCGATCCCTTAGCCTGTTCAGCAGCACTCTTCCAGCTCACCCACTTGGATTCATTATCCCTACTCAGCCGATCGCAAAGCCGTTCGTCACTTCAAAGTTCTGTGAAACACTTCAAATCTGATCTTGTCTAGAATCGAATCCCCACCTTCGATAAAAGCGCTGATTTCTTTGAGTTGCGCAAACTGCGTCCGGTTAGCTTCCGAAGAAAATATTGGGTCTACTATAGATAGAGCTTCCACAGTGCCTTTGCTCTTTACCCACTGAAGAAGCGCAGGAAATATTTTCTCACGCTCAACCCCATTCCTTGCCTGTTTTTCAATCCATTGGTCGTGCCAAAAACGCGTACCGGCCAGAGCCTCTTCAATATCCGACATGTCTACGGATTCACGATTCAATAGGGCTGCTGACTTAGGAGAGCGCAACGCAAACAGGATAGGGTCTAGATTTTGTTTTCGAAACTGGAGCCAGTTGTTTTTGTTGCAGGTTTCCCACAGAACAAAAATATCACTTTCCGAAAGTAAGCTTAGATGGGGGCGAAGCGCGTCTAGTTGTGCACTTCGAGTGAGTACAGGACGATTAGACATAAACAAGCCCGCGGTAAAAGGAAAATGTTCCAAAAGTTTATGGGGGTCAGCGGCTTCCGCAATGGCCATGTTGGCGAGATTAACTAGCTTGGGTGTCGCCAAACACAGAGCTACGTGAACAAACTCTGGAATGCATTGAATTTTTGACCAAGAATTTAAGACCAATCGTTCCGCCGTAACGGAGTCGAGTCGCAAGACAAGCTCAGGAAACATCCAAAGGCCATTCTCGTCCTCCTCTAACGTGGACTCTTCAAGAGCATGAAGTGATGCTTCGAGCGCCGCAGTGAGCTCAACCGTCCAGATGTATCTTCCTGCCTGCCACCAATAACTTGGATCTTCTTCAATTTTCTTCAACAATTCCGGAATTACCGACAAATCAGCTCTTCGCGCTCGAGCCCAGACCGCAGCATCGTGAAGTACATCACCGACTTTAACATTACGCGCAATATCGAGATCTCCCGGAGCAACGCAAACTTCCCAAAGGGAAAATGAGGACTTGCGGAGGTAGGGGTCGTTATCGAGATTCATCGCTAAGTTAGCTAGATGCTGCTTGCTTTCAATGGACATGACCCGTCCATCTTTTTCTGTCTGACGACGCCACTCGTCCTTCAAAAAGTGGTCAACATATCCGCCAGTTCCAGCCGATTCTCGCGTACGCCCGGCAACGTATTCGACCCCGTGTTGGAGTGCAATAGGGTCATCAACCCCGCGTAGCATGTAGGTTATGGGCCATTCTAGAGCTTCGGATTGTTTGGCTCGCCATACAAAGTATGGCAACGCGGCGCGAGGGACATGATCACGAAACTTCCAAGAGATGCCATGAGCGGCCAATGAAGTCCGGTTCGTTTTGCCAAAAACGCTATCTTCTCGTTCCGGTAGAGCTTCCCAAGCATCGCATACGGGGCCAAGCGTGGTAGCCACTTCATCACCACAGGTATGCGCAGCGGCCCATAAAAAAGCTTCCAAATCCCGCTTTTCAGGATCTAATTGTCGCCATGCTGTACGCACAGCAGCCGAGAGTCTTGGCTCCGCAAGATATCCGGCTAAATACAGTGCACTACTTTTCGTATCGAAAATCGACGACTCCGGATCTACCAGGACTTTCTCAATGGCCCGCTCAAGTCCGCGGCCATATTTATTACGAACATGTTCCACGAGCTTATCTCTGCCGTTGACATTCACCCCGAAAGAGTAACTCGAGACCCAATTTAAACCTGCTGATAAGCTCCCATTGCGGAACTGAGCCTCGTACATATATGGATTAAAATCGTCCTGCGGGAACATGTACGTCAAGTCAAGGACATCTGGCGAGTCAATCTCGGAAAGGATTTGCAAGCCACGTGCTCGCCGGCTGTAGTATGCATTGGTCCGGGTGGCTGCCATGTTAATCCAAGCATCAATAACAGACGCTGTATGAGCAGTATAATCGCTCTTTCGCTGTACAGAATTCTTAAAGGCATGAAAGGCGACCAGCGGACTTTCGGACATCAAAGCATACAAACGGTTTGGGTCGAGGGCCGTAAGCGAAGCAGCAGTGCCCACGAACTCCGCAAAGTAGGGATCTGAAAGATAGGCAGCTTGATGATCAGCATTTATTTGGGTGGCGATGAAGTTGGCGAGCAGCGTGTGTAGAATGCGTCCATGTCGCAACTCAATGACTTCTGACCCACCCGCTTTGCTTAATCGCAAAACTCCCCCTTTGGCAACGAGATATCGCAGAGCGCTCAGATCATAGGAATTCAACCAAGCTTGTGCTTCGCGCCAAGTTGGTACCAGACAACGTTGATGCAACATCCCAGAAAGGAGTGCATTCACGGCGTTTTCAAGGTCAGTCGCGGTCAGTTCAGATGACAAAGCCACGTTATCTAACTCACGGCTAACATACTGCGCAATTACGTCTTGTGCCCGCGCAGAATGGGCAAAATCGTAAAGTCCAATTAGCAGAGGGTCGTGACCCAGCTCACGAGCGACTGCTGCAGCTGATAGATCATTTTGCGGATACCCCAATGCCAAGCCTCGGAGCCGCACTGCTTCTAAAGCCTCTTCTGTCGAATAAAGACCTACTACATGAACCATCCCGCCGTTTGTTAGCTCTTCTTTACTTTCCAGGCCCGCTAAAAACTTTGGCCAAATTGGACAAAGTAAGCGCCATTTCCGGAGCGGGTGACTATCGGATTGAGAGCTTCCTCGCAACGCCCAAGCAACCAGCTTATTCATCAAGCTCACAGTATTCTCAGCGCGGCTTATGTCCTCTACTACAACGACAAATGGCTTCAGCTCGCTACTTAGTTCAAGTGCTTTAAAACCTGCAAGCGGCTCCAACTCAGGGAGATAGCGTCGGAGCTCGATATCGATTGCTTCTTCTATAGAACCAGCGGCACGTACTGTTTGATCGCTCAGCACGATGCCTGGCTGCCCCTCAACTAAAGCCTGATGCAGGATTTCGAAACAGATAGTGGTTTTGCCCATACCAGAAGCGCCAGCGAGCAGTAAATGGCCCGTGCCTGCGAAACTTTGTTCTCGAGAAACCAAGGCATCTCTATTCGTCGCCGGCAGCCGCGCATTCAGACTTAACCTACCTATTCGAAGCAGTTCGCCCATCGACAGCAAGTTTGGCTGCACGCCAAGATAGGCACGGCGTATCGCTTGTCCTTCTGATGTCGTATCCAAATACTGTGCAATTCTCGACACTGACCAAACATCAAGAGTGACGTTGTGGGCACTGGCGAGGGCTTGAGCTTTGAGGCGGACTACCGTCGGCTCCTCTCTATTGCAAGTCAACGCTAACGTCGCCCTCAAATTAGGGTGCTGCTCCCGTAGCTTTACAATCTCCGCGAGTGCCTTGACCAAATCCCCGGGGGGCTGTGTTGGTTTGCCATTTGGTTTACGGGGCTTCACGGTAGAGGGGTTGTGCAGCCACTTTCTTTCAAGATCATCTCGGCTTGATGTTGTATGTGCCCCAGCAACAAACATGGACTCTCCATCAATGGTGACCCAGCCCAAGTTATCCAAAGGCGCCTTTACAGTCTTACCATCAGTATTTACCCCCTGATGCGACAGATTCGCATAGAGGTCAGGGTCAGCAGAGCGAAGCACCGATGTAGCAATGCGTTCAAACTGAGCTGCGTCAGTAATGGTCGCCAGTTGCTGAATTGTTTGGGTGGCCATGCCGTTCTCCCTGTATTTTTCTCGGTATAAAGCTGGTTAGCTTTTTTATAAGCAGTTTGATGGCTTTTCTGCGTGATAGCCGACTTCGATGCTAGACATACAAGGTTTGCTGTGAGCTTTATCCAGGCATACAGGCCGAGCGGTGAAATGGCTACTTCGACAATGGGTAGATTGCCTTCGGGAAACTCCGTGAGCGCTTCGATGTTGAATTCTCCGGGATAATGCTGACGGCTCACACACGTCCTTGGGTCTCGTCATGGATCGCAGGGCACTACGAACCAGGTACTATAAATAGCTCGTGCCGTTAAATTTAGAAGGGCATTGAGATAATAACATCACCATGACATCTGAATCGCCCCGGATTCCTCATCTCTACTGATCCTTGTCCATAGTGAATTGACCATTTATTTAGAATAGCGAAATGCCTCCATAACCACCACTATGTTAAAAAAATGCAGACAATTGGGCTCAGCCCCTCCCCGAGATAAACCGTTTACCTAATCATCATTGGATTTGCATAGGGGGCAAGGAGCGCTGTTTTCAGCTTGTACTGGCCGCGTATCTGTGACCGCTGCAAGTACTGCCTATCGAGTCGATCGTGCGATGCAGCGATTTGTCGATGTCGGGAGCGACCGCACCCGAGCGCCCGAGCCCACACCAAATGCTGTTGTCGGACGGTTTAAGGTAGACCCGGCTCATTTGGCCGAGTTGCTGCACGTCACGAACGTGCAAGAGCGAGCAAAGTCTTTCTCGCGAAAGAACGCCCTTGAGCAACTCATCGATGAAAAGCATGACATCTCTAGCGACAGAGTTCACCTAGCCCTCGACGACCTGCTCGAATCGTCGGGTCTTGAGGCTAACGCGGGCGAGATCCGTCAGCGGTCTGCGGAGTCTTCTACTTAGATACCAAAACTAAGATGGCACATGTTTCCAGCGCATTATCCGACTAGTATTATTCAGTTACCCATGCTCTATCAGGAAATTTCAGATAGGACTTCACCAACCGTCTAAACTTTTTCGTATCTAGAACTGCTCCATGGAGCACATCAAACGCGGTGTCGTACATGAGATCTTTGAAAACAGACCATGATTCGGGATCTTTAAGCATAGCCTGGCCGTACTTGATACGAATTAAATGCTCGTATTTACAATAGAACAATTTGTTGTAGGTAGCGCTTTGCTTTGCACGTTCCAATGCCATATAGCCGATGACCATTGTACATCTTATACTTTTAAGCATTTTACGGCTTTTCTTATTGTATTTAATGAATCGACTAATACTATCCATGTAAGCTAAAAACTTTGATTCCTTTCCTGGGTTAAAAATGTAAGGCCTAGTACGGGTGATATTGCCCCATTGCTCCGTCAAGTTTTTTAGGCTTCGTCCCATTAGCATGTCAAAATCCAAAGAAGAGTCGATGCCCAAGATCTTATTTACTGTGGAAAGTTTTCTCGATTTTCGTACAGATCGTATTTCGAGGTATTTCAGAAGTACGTCACCAAGGTATTTCTCAATCAAAACTAAGACATCATCAGATTTCATTCCTTTAGGTATACTCCATTTCGGCTCAAGGTCATTTTTGGAAATCGCGAGTCCGCCAGCTACGTATTTATTCCCAAATTTACGGTTTTGATGAGCTCCGCCATAAAACAAATTTTTACAATGAAACAGACCAATGAATTCTTTACCCTTTACAGGGCAAACGTGGCAAAGCTCGACATCCCCTTTTGGCTTATTTATAACAAGGTCCATAGTTTCTATAAACGTCTCTAGGCTATGACCATGAAGAATTTGAACCGTATTCGCTCTTTTACATTGGCCTACTAGATAAAGAAATTCTCTATTAAGCCTTAAATTCGACTTCCGCTTTGCTGAACGTTTCTTAAGAGCTGCTTTCTTTCGATTAAAATATTTATTGCAAATTTTGCTACAGTAAATTTTATTTTTGTCTTGTTTAGAGCCGCTTTCTATAAGCCTCTTGCATTCCAGACACTGCTTATTCATGACTACTACTCTTGATGGCGTAATCATTGTTTACAGTTTTATTTTAAGCCACCCCCATATCCGTACTAGCTCAGAAATGTGACGCTAACGTAGCTTGAATATATCTCAGAGCAAAGCAATGATATTTGAGCCTCATCACCATCTAAAACAACTTTACTTTTGGAAATTTTAGTTCTGCTTTCCGTAAAAAATACGGCATGAGAAACATGGCAAGCTTAGTTAACTTAGACTTCACATAAAAAATAGGAACTGTTCAAGCTAAAAAACTAAAGATCAGCGAATAGAGCTGACAGCTCGACATTCAGAGCATCGGCAAGCGTCTTAATGGCATCCAGGCTTGGATTGGCACCGCCTGTTTCGATTCTCGACATGTACGTACGAGCGAAGCCACACCTGTCCGCGAAGGCTTCTTGGGTCATGCCTGTGGCAAGACGAAGCTCACGTACTCGATGACCGAAGCGATGGCGTAGGGAGGGAGAGGGCATTCCCATATCGTGTGCCGATGTGATCTAATCGTGAACACACTAATCGTGACATTGGGTGTTTTATGATCAACTTTCAGAAAAAACCCTGGCCTCTGGCCCTTCCGGTTGTAGCCAGGTGCCTACCCTCTCTGCCTTCGATAGGGCAACTATTGCCAAAAAAATTGGTGTTAGGCTTTAGAGGCGATTAGATCCCGCATCTGATTGCTTTCCATGCAACTTCACTGCTACATAAAAATTCAATGTTAATGCTGATAAGGAAATTAGATATGCTCAGGGGTTTTGTGACTCTCTGCTTCACACTGCTATGTTCATTGTCTCAGGCTGCTTTGCCGCCTGCTCCCTTGACTATCTCGGCGGCTCAGGAGGTAGTAAACGAGTTCAGGGATCACTATGAGGATGACTTTAAATACGACATGTCCAGGGTTGCGAAGTCCGCATTCCCTACTCCCGAACAGTCATATGTGTATGCAAAATACATGAATAAAGCGTTCGCTAAGGCTGGTTATAGCCTGGACGAGACACTGTATGTTTTCTTCAAAACCGGCGGTATATCTGGTGGCACTGCTGGCAGCCCGAATGTTTTATTCATGCAAAAATTGAACCTCACACAATATGCCATTTCCCTAAAGAGTGCCGGTACTGCTAACGCATTCATTAAGGCCGACGCTGTTTCTGAAAGAACAATAGCGTATGCAAATGATGTTGCGATAGACGTTCCAATCGCCAATGGTGATTATGTAATTGATGCAACGCCGGGGTATTCGATACAAGGTTTTGAGAAATACAAAAGAGAGAACGGACGTTTTATAGGATACATCAAGCTCGGTATCGGTCCGTGGAAAGACTGGCTGTATTTTGAATCGGAAAGTCGAACGGGTGAACAATACGGAATTGGGATCGCACAAATTTCTGGGATTGATGGGAGGGAGCTGGAGGTAATGAAAGCCCTGAATGGTAAAAGAGTTAAAATGGAGGGCACTTATTTTATGGCCAAGGGGCAACAGCTAGGCGAGCTTGATGCCCAAGTCATGGCCATCGATCCAAGATTTCTGGACCTAAGCCATAAACTGATATTCAAAGTACTCTAAAAACCGCTACCGTACAGAATTAAAGTTACCACTCTTGCGTATCGAAGATGACGGACAAAATATTTTATTGAGTATCGTTATGTCGAACTCGATAACCTAACACCAAGGCAAAGCTAAACACGGCGCTTGGGGGATCAAGAGCATGATGTTTTTTTTCAAACAAGGAGCTTGTATGTATATATCAAGGTGTCTCGCAGTTGTTGCAATATCAAGCGTTTCCACTTTTGCACTTTCTCAGCAACTCACCTACTTCTCATACCAAGAAGGCGGATATGCTGGAAGAATGCTTGTTGCGAACGAGCTAGCGTTTGGTAATCCCGTGCAACCCATCGTTGTTCATATTCAGACTGTAGATACTAGCACTCATCACGAATGCGATGTTTGGGCCATGGAAAATACTGTATCTAGGATCCAGTCAAATGAAAAAATATCCACATCAATGCGGGTTGTAGATGAGCATAAAAACCCTAATGGTGAGACTTTTGATGTTGTGCTCGGAAAATCAGCAGCAATAATTACGTCGTCCGCTCCAAGTCAGAACTGCGGCGTTTCGGCGATGTTTTCCGGTCAATGGGTGCGCGTTCAAGAGGACGGCACCGGGGAGGGTGAACCGGAAAGCGAGCAAGATGCGATGTGAATAGTAAGTAATCTGCAAAAGAGAAAACTCCAAATCGGCTACCTTAGCTAATCAACGAACGTAAAGGCCTCCGCCGTGGGGAATCAGAGCGAGGCCTTTTTGTTCGCGCGCCGCCACGCTGCTGTTACTATTTCGGCAATGGCCGGGAAGGCATTGTGTGCGCTATTGATTTATATGGTCTCGGGAAATTTCTAACCTTACTCGTCCGAATGAAATATATTTATTTTCATTTTTATATAACAAGAGGGATACACTGGTGCAGTTTTCACTGCACCGGTGCTACTACTCCGATCACCCAATTGCACTGGTAGGGGCTTTTTTTAACGCCTTGAATGTTGCATCCGCAGATTTCCTTCGAGTCGCTATATCAGCCGCGAAAACTCTCAACGCATCAATATGGTTTTTGATTTCAAGTGGAGCCGGTCTGTTTTCTGAAAGCGCCCTTGATTTATGGTGGCCATACATCCAGTTGCTAGAGAGCGACATATTCGCAGTAATTTTAGTCGCATCCGTTGGTTCTACTGTGATGAGACCAATCCTGGTAGTCTGAACGCTATTCCTTCCTCGACTGACTATATCATAGAACAGATCCTGTTCAATTGAGGCCTCCCAAGCCTCTCTTAGTAAGCAGTAGAGCATAGCGGATTTATGATTATAGGCTAACATATCTGTTTCATAGAGCCCTTTGAACGAGTTTAGTTCCTGCTCTAAGTTCTGCGCTCTATTGGCTGTGCTCATTCCTCGCCATGGCGCCTCTACATGACAAAAACCAGAGTCTCTGCCATTTCGTCTAACTGTAAATGATGAGACGGCGGGACGATGACTAATTTCTAAAGCCATTTCGTCACACTTGCCATCGATTTCCATGATAAGCGCTAAATCATGGGTGAATATTATCAACTGTCTTGTTAGTGCTTCCCTGCATAACCTTGAAGCAATTTTTTCACGATAAATGTGATCAAGCGAACTAACAGGATCATCAAATACAATAGGAGCCGAATTAGAGAAAGTCTTTATCTCTGCAAGATATGCCGCAAGAGATACTACTTTTTGCTCTCCTTCGCTGAGAACTTTCCCAGGCTTTTGTGCACCAATGGAAAAACTGTGTGACGTATCACTATCTCTGACGATTGGAGCTATTTGGACGTCCAACGCTATACCGAGCTCATCCAGCTCTGCTGTAAAATTTTTTATGAAGTCAGGTGTGATTAATTGAGAGATAATTGACTTAGCTTTGCTAGAGAATCGCGTTTTTGTCTGTCGCAGAGAGTTGGTAGCAACTTCGACATTTTTGTTGCGCTTGAGGTTATCTATATAATTAATAATTTTTTCGGATGCGTCTGACAAAAATTTCTTGTTAGTTTTCTTTTCATGGCTTTTTTTGTCGAGCTCATGTTTTTCCGGGGCGATATTTTCTTGAAGCTCTTTCAATTTATTCTGAAGGCTTTCCGAGATGCTTTTGTTTATATTTTCGCCGGAAATGGGAAGCCCTTTATATTCTATATCTGTAGTCTGACCAGGTTTAAAAAAATCTTGTCTAGCCTTCAAGGTGCGAAAGGCTTCAGCCAGACCAAAGTCTGAACCTAAGATCTCGACCAGTTCATTACACAAAGGCTCGTATGCCTCTGACTCGGGTAAAGCTAAATTGAAGATTTCATCTTTTTTATTTTTTAGATTGGTGCAAGCTTGGTCATAAGTTACTTTGCTCTTGTCTTGCATAAAACGTTCAAAGCGTTCAAGACGATCTTTTGCATGGTCGTCAAGTGACTGCATGCAAAGAACGCACAGGGCGTCGTCACTGGTGTTCGGAAACTCACTATTGGTGTACGCATGGGAAATAGAAAACTCTCGAGCTGATTTGAAGAGCTCTTTCCAAGGGTCGGAATGGACTCCTTCTAATGGATCAGCTTTGTCCAAGGTGATCAGGGAGAGGTCGTAGGCTTTTTTGGCAGCGGCTTCAGCCTCTTGTAAACCTGTAATCTCTGATGATTTTGTTTCGTTTAATATTTTCGCAGCGGACGTTAGTCTTTGAATCGCTCTTGGTAGCCGTTCCGTTGAGATTTTATTTAGTTTAGCTATGGTTTTTACGGTCGTGCCGTTTTCGTAATCGGCGATGGAGCTAGTTAAGGTCGCTAGCTCAGTTGCGTCTTGTTGGCTCCAATTGAGGCTGTTCTTTATATCGGCAGTGTTAGTTTTGTCCGATAGACGGCCCAGCCAAGCTTGAGCCTCTACGTTGTCTTCTAAACCTTTTATAGTAGGCTTACTCGCATCTCGCAGCTTCAATTGAATTTTGTTTTTTACACTTTCTACTACTTGGGATACGTGGTCAAAAATATCTGCACCTCGTGGCTTGTATGTCACGCGGTTATTGTTATCAAGTAGGGTTTTTCCGCAATCGGTATCAAACACATTGATTGACGCTAATTCAGCGTGGTTTTTTCCCGGGGTCCAGATCCATTCTTCCCTATTGCCATTTTTTAGAAAACTTATGCGTGCGGATTGTTTGGATGTTTTTGGCTTATAAATATTGCTGAGCAGTGATGTTTCTACATGTTTTGCGAAACAAGCGTTTTTCAGTATACGGCTGTATCCTGACTTTCCGGAGCCATTTTCTCCATATATTAATGTTATTCCAGAATGCCCAAAGGGTAACTCGGCTTCTGAATGTATAGCGTTAATGTTCTCTACAAGGTCAATGCTACAAAGTTTTATAGGCTCGTCGGAAGTCTCGGTATTTTGGCCGTCCAGCTCATAGACGGGCGGAGAGCAATCTTTATTTTCGCCTTGGTCGTTTATACCGAAGGCGCAAAGCGCATTTTTCGCTACTTGTTCGAGCTGATCGGGGCTTAACGCTGGTTCTTGTAAAAGCCGACGGACAAGGTCTGCCTCCCATTCCGGCAGGTCGTTTGCCGCCCACTCCACGATTGCTTGGTAAGAGTTCATGCACAGTCCCTGTAGTGGCTTTTTGATACGTTTTACCTGTTGGAAGGCCCGTCGTCTAGACGTAACGAGACTGCTCAAACCTTGCCGCGAACGCTAACGGCTTTACTCAGGGCTAGATTGTCGGCTAGACCGGGGACTTCTCTGAGCGTAATGAGGTTACAGGCTGCTCGGATTCACAAGATGGCAGCACCCCAGATGGGGCTGCCCCAAGCCAAGGTAGATTGACGTTCCATATATTCCATGGGTGAAGAAAAATCGCTGTGTGAGCAGCCAGGTGTGATGGGGGCGATGAACGTAAAGCAGCAGAAACAACAAAGCGCACACAGGGCGGGCTTTGCGGCACGTTTCGTACGTCATAGGGAGACAACCAGAAATTTCATTTTGGTGCGCCCTGCGAGGTTCGAACCCACTCCCATTGGCTTCGGAGCCCTAAAAGTCAGCCTTTAGGATCAATGCGTTAGCTCGGATTAGCGGGTAAATCAAAGGATTGTGGCAGCGGAGTAAGTAGGTTTTCGCGGCGGTTAACAGCGCGAAGGTGGCAAATGTGTGGCACCAATGCAGATTACTGAGTTATTTTTAGCGGCCAACCACAGAGCAAAGCATAAAAAATGAACGAGCCTATAGAAACATTGGGATCAATCATCAAAGAAACTGAATGTCGAGCACTCAATGAGGCGGACACGCGCCATAAGGTAATAGACTTCATCATACATGATTTACTTTCTTGGCCTAGGAATAGGGTGTTTCATGAAGAACACATCCATGGCGGTTATGCTGATTATGTGTTTAAAAAGGCTAATGGAGATGACCTGCTTTTTATTGAGGCGAAGAAAGAAGGCGTTTTTTTTGAACTACCAATACCGCACAAAAACGGCGAAACATCTTGCTTTATACAAATAAGCAAGCTGTTAACAGATAAAAACATTAAGGCAGCAATGACCCAGGTCAGAACATATTGTTTTGATAGTGGTTCCGAGTTTGCTTGCATCACAAACGGGCATGAGTGGATTTTTTTTAAAAGCTTTGAAAAAGGCAAGAAGTGGGAGTCACTTCAAGCATTTGTTATCAGAAGCCTTAGCTATTTTGAAGTTGAGTATACAAAGGCAATTAACAACTTCTCGTTCATTGCCGTTAATGAGCATGCAACTCTTTCTACACTTCTAAATAGCGCCCACCCGAAGGATAGAGGGGTTTTTTTTCCAAAGGAGAAAATCCCATCGTACTCTCATACAATTACAGCCAATAGACTTGCTACATCTTTGAGGCCTATCGCTAGTTATTATTTTGGTGTAATTACGGACCATGACACTGAGTTCATGGAGCGATGCTATGTATCTCAAAGAGACTATCAGAGCACCCATGAAGGAATGCGTAGCATTTTACATGACTCACTTTCTCCCTACCTTGAATCGCACAACATCCAACAATTAGACGACACGGGCAAAGGCGGCAGACTGGGAGGAAAACTCACCAAAAATTTGAAAAATAAAAAGCAAGGTGATGTACTGGTTCTTTTTGGCGGTAAAGGCGCAGGTAAGTCAACTTTCATCAAGAGGTTGCTTCATCACAATCCACCAAGATGGTTGAAGGATCATGCAGTAATAGCCATTGTTGATTTACTTAAAGTTCCGGAAGACAAAACGGTCATTCGCGATTTGATTTGGGCCTCTTTAATCGTCGAAATTGATACAGATAATTTGTTGAGCTCAACGCGAGAAGAACTTGTTAACTCCCTATTTAAAGATAGATTTGAGATTGCTCTTAAGCAGGATCTATCGGGGCTCAGCGAGCAATCTGAAGCATTCAACATAAAGCTTAATCAACTTGTTTCTGATTGGAAGCTAGACAAAAAATATTGCGCCAAGAAAATTGTCGAGTACTGGAGCGAGAAAGATAAAGGGATAATTATTGTTGTTGATAACACCGACCAATACTCAACACTGATTCAAGATTTTTGCTTCTCATCGGCTCAAGAAATATCTAAAGAGCTTGGGTGCACAACTCTAATATCGATGAGGGAGGAGCGATTCTATAACTCTAAAATCCATGGTGTACTTGATGCATTCCAGAACTCTGGGTTTCACATAAGCTCGCCGCGACCTGCTGAGGTTTTTAAAAAACGATTAGAATATACCGCAAGCTTGCTTCAAGACGAGACAAGACGAGAAGCCATAATAGATATCTCTGATGATAAATTTATAACTGACTGCTGCACATACCTTGAAATTTTAAATAAAACATTTTCAAATGACTTATCACCACTGAATAATTTTCTTTCGGCTTGTGCTCATGGTGATATCAGGCTCTCATTGGATCTTTTCAGAAGTTTCTTGCTGTCAGGTTACACCAACGTTGATGAAATGATATCTGCTGGATCATGGAGCTTTCAGATACATCAGGTAATCAAGCCCGTAATGATTCCGACACGCTATTTTTATGATGAAAACCTTAGTGACATTCCCAACATATACCAGCTGAGATCGAACAGAAACAGCTCGCACTTTACTTCTCTCAGAATCTTACGAAAACTCGCCAAAACAATAGACTCCTCTACGCCATCTTATCTTTCTATTGCAGAGTTACGCTCGTACTTTGCGGAAGTTTTTAATATGCTCGAGGATTTTGAGAAAAACATGGACGTGTTATTGAAACACGGCTTTGTAGAGTCTAACAATCGCTTGGATCAGTACACTGAAAACGTTGATAGTGTAAAAATCACAAACTACGGTTTGTATATGATTAATGAGCTGGCATTTTACTTTGCGTATCTAGACCTGGTGTGTACGGATTGCGGAATTTATTCTGAACAAACGAGCAATTACTTAACAGAGGCTGCAAAAAAGGAATACGGCCTGTTTACAAAGGGGGATCGTGTCGCTCGAGTTCAGGTGAGGCTAGAAAGAGTCGAAGAGTTTATTAAGTATTTGAAGGTTGAAGAAGAAAGAGAAAAAGATTTTTATTCACTGGGTATGCCGGAAGAAGAGATGTTCACCTTCAAGGCTCTAGGGAATTTTGTACCTGAGCGAGAGAGGGTACTGAGAAGCGCGGCAAAACAAAAACCGAGCCAGCCTTCGGCTCGCAGGCCTTATAAGCATCGTCAGAAGCTGAAGTAAATAGCACTCGCTGGTTAGATTTTGCGGCGGATATGAATTTTTGATCGAGTCAATTTTCAATCCGCCTTCAGCAGCGCTTAATTTTTCTCTCTTTCACGTGTTCGGAATTTGGTGGGGGGAACTCAAGCAGGGGGAATGCGAGGAGTCAGCGCTAAACCGTGCTCGAACTGATCAGAGCTTAGGCAGTTGGCGCGCTCCCTAGGGCGTGAAATTATCGTCTGATTCTCAAGCTTGCTTCGGCACGGGCTCTTCCACGGTGATGTTGTAGTAAAGCTTCAACTTATACACCTCGCGCTGTCCCGTCACTTTGGCAAGCCCGATTAAGTTTGGCAGCTTTGTCGCAAGCCGGCAGGTGGACTCATGGCTTAGGTCGTGAAAGCGCAGATTAGCAGAAAGTCATCCAGGGCCCTTATCAGAGCGCCTTCGCAAACTCCTAAGTATATCGCTCTTACTTGCTCCAAACGCGCTTGAAGGCCCTCTTGAGGGCATCAGCAGTGGTGTGAAAGACTCGATCGCACAACGAACGCGGCAGATCTTTCAGCAGATGAATAACCTTTAGTGGGAGAGAGACGGCTATAGGCAGTCCGTTCTTGGTCGCGGGAAGATGGCGAGGTCCTGCGATCTAGATTCACATGCTTCCAACGCAGCTCAAAAACTCGCCACGGCGAATAGCGGTCTCAATTGCCGATTGAACGAAGGACCGTATCCACGGATTGTGCGAGGCCTCGGCATAGGTGCGGTCACACATCGCTCACGAAGCTCTAAAACGCCGAGGACGTATTGTCCTTCATTTGGATCGAGCCGTCGCGAGCGTTCGTCGTCGTAGCTTGGACGGCTGACTATGCTGACCAATTTCTATGACAGATGAATTCCCCAATAGCGGCGGGTAGCTTCAGTCACGCATTTGGGCAAGGCAAGCTCACACTCTACTGTACTGCCTTTCCGGATCTTCAGGCTCTCGTCACGGTAACGGGCAAAGTCCGAAGAGCTTAGGGTGGCAACGAAGCGTGTCGCCATCACTATGACGCTTGAGCGCTTCCAGGCGTTTGGCTTCCGAGCAAGCGCTTGTATGCTTCGGAGCAATCTCGGAAAAGTAGCCACCAATGAGTTGGTGAAGGTCGATGCGTTCTGCCTCGACAAGATAGACAAAAAACACCCCTGTAGATTGCGCTTTCGATATGCAAGCCCAGGCTTGGGCGTCGGATTTGGTTTTGAAGGTTTTGCGCTGGGCTGGGGGTCCCTGTACTGGGGGCTTTCGCTTCCTATTGATACCCGCAGCGATTCCTGATTGTTGCCATTTAGACCCTTCCCGCCATGTGCAAATGCGGAATTCATGACAAAAACGACTTTCAGGCCAAGGACAGATTCTTTAAGGAGCGCTTTCCCCTTTTAATTCGGGGGAAAGAAGGTGGTGCATCAGGCGGGTCCGCCCCTACATCTGCCTTCAGAGTGCAAACATGAGCGGCAACGTTCTTTATTTTAAAGCTATCGCCTGCACCCGCTCTGCACCCACGAAGCTTCTAATCATTTCATGCTAACGACTGAAAGCCTTGAAATATATGGTGTCCCAGGCGGGGTTCGAACCTGCAACCTTCCCCTTAGGAGGGGGATGCTCTATCCAATTGAGCTACTGGGACAAATGACAGCCGTCGTGCTGTGAGTGTGGCGACGGACGGCGTGCATGTTAACGGCCGAGGTGGGTTTTGTCATGTCGTCCGTGGGCTTTTTGAGTGTAGGCCGATAACTGCCTGATTAATCGTGAATCGGCCCCGGAAACACGGGCCCTTGAACCTATCGTGCAAAATGCACTCCACCAAAACGCCACCATTGCAAATTGCAACCTTTCAGGGCTTTAAAGTAGACTCAACTATCTGATTTTATTGAGTTATTAGATTGGCACGACACCTGCAACAGTTCTCCTACAAACCCAATAAGCCACGGCGTTAAGCGGAGAACATGACCATGAACAGTGCCCTTCTGTTAGCCCTCAACACCGTAGCCTTGGCTGCATTGCTGATGTTTCATTTTCAATCGACAGGCAGCAACGATCCCGCACAGATCAGCCAGGCAGTGCCCCATCACTTGCAACAACGCCCGCAACTGGCGGTGATGACACCGACTGCGCAATCGCCTGTACGCCTGACCCAAGACACTCAGTCCGCACCCGCTTCTGAACACTGGGTTTTCTGAGGAACCTCTGATGAACAAATTTGCCTGGCTGTTTTTGTGCCTGACCGCCGTAACAGGCATTCTGGGCTTGAACGCCGAACCCTCAGACAGCCAAACGACGGCCTTCATTGCCAGCGGCGTGTTCGCCAGCCTATCGCTGCTCACCTTGATCATGGGTCGACGCATCAAATTCGATCCAGTCCTGCGCTAACGCCCTGCCCCTCCCCCTACCTTATGTCGCCTCAGCCTCGCTAATCGGCAAATTGCCACTAGTCTTAAAGTTAAGGGCAAAAGGCCACTTTGCTATAGGATATGCGGCCTCAAACCCTGTGGTGGCATGGACTTACAGGAAGTTCCCGTGAAGCTTCACGGGTGGCAAAGTTTTCCAACCAGTCCGCAAAAATGCAAATGAGTGCTGGCATAAAGCCTTTAGGCAGTTCAATATTTGTCACAGAATTGACGCCAAGGAAATGTCAAATCTGAGGCATGATGCGGCCTCTTTGCAATTCAGGTTGAACTTTGGTCGTGAGCCTTGTCTTAACACTCATCTTGCGGCCAATTCCAAAAACCGCTCCCCTGAACTAACCGGTTAAATATATGCGCCCATTGAAACAGGCAATTTATTCCAGCCGTACGGCTGACAAGTTCGTCGTACGTCTGCCAGACGGAATGCGGGAACGCATTGCCGAGGTGGCTCGCAATCATCACCGCAGCATGAACTCCGAAATCATCGCGCGCCTGGAACAAAGCCTCATTCAGGAAGGTGCGCTGGGCGACGAGTTGAGCATGCGCCTGGACAGCCCCGAGCTGTCGCTGCACGAACGCGAACTGCTGCAGCGTTTTCGTCAGCTCTCCCACCGCCAGCAAAATGCTCTCGTCTCGCTTATCGCGCACGACGTTGAGGCGGCCGCAGAAGCCAATTGATTTGCAACTGAAAGCCGAAGCCAGCCATGTGCTGGCTTTTTTTTGCATGCCATTCGGGAAAAGGGTGTGAAGCGGGGGCAGATTTGCCCCCGCTGGATGGAATCAGAGCAGGAAGATCGTTGCCAAGCCGAGGAAGATGAAGAAGCCACCACTGTCGGTCATGGCCGTGATCATCACACTGGCGCCCATTGCCGGGTCGCGTCCAAGGCGGGCCAGGGTCATCGGGATTAACACCCCCATCAGCGCGGCCAACAGCAGGTTGAGGGTCATGGCGGCGGTCATCACCACGCCGAGCGACCAACTGCCATACAGCAAGTAGGCCACCACACCGATCACGCCACCCCACACCAGGCCGTTGATCAGGCCGACCGCCAACTCTTTGCGCAGCAGGCGCGACGAGTTCGCCGTACTCACTTGGTCCAGCGCCATGGCACGCACAATCATGGTAATCGTCTGGTTACCCGAGTTGCCGCCGATCCCGGCCACAATCGGCATGAGCGCTGCGAGCGCCACCAGCTTCTCGATCGAACCTTCGAACAGTCCAATAACCCGCGACGCGATGAAGGCAGTGATCAGGTTAATGGCCAGCCACGCCCAACGGTTATGCAGGGAACGCCAAACCGAGGCAAAAATATCTTCCTCTTCACGCAAACCTGCCATGTTGAGGACTTCGGTCTCACTCTCTTCACGAATCAGGTCGACCATTTCATCGATGGTCAAACGACCGATCAGCTTGCCGTTCTTGTCCACCACCGGCGCCGAGATCAAGTCATAACGCTCAAACGCCTGAGCAGCCTCGTACGCGTCTTCATCCGGATGGAAACTCACCGGGTCGCTGGCCATGACGTCGGCCACTTTCTTCTCAGGGTCGTTGACCAGCAGGCGCTTGATCGGCAACACGCCTTTGAGAATGCCTTCGTAATCGACCACGAACAGCTTGTCGGTATGACCCGGCAACTCTTTGAGACGACGCAGGTAACGCAAGACCACTTCCAAACTGACGTCTTCGCGGATGGTGACCATCTCGAAGTCCATCAGGGCGCCGACCTGGTCCTCGTCGTAGGACAACGCGGAGCGCACACGCTCACGCTGCTGGCCATCGAGGGCTTCCATCAGCTCATGGACAACATCACGGGGCAGTTCGGGGGCCAGGTCAGCCAGTTCGTCGGCGTCCATCTCCCTGGCCGCCGCCAAGAGCTCGTGATCGTCCATGTCGGCGATCAGGGTTTCACGGACCGAGTCGGATACTTCGAGCAGGATGTCGCCGTCGCGGTCGGCCTTGACCAACTGCCAGAGGGTCAGTCGATCGTCCAGCGGCAAGGCTTCGAGAATGTAGGCGACGTCGGCGGAGTGCAGGTCGTCGAGCTTGCGTTGCAGCTCAACGAGGTTTTGCCGGTGAACCAGGTTTTCGACCAGGTTGTTGTTCGGGCCATCCTGGCGATGCGTAAGGTCTTCGACCACACGCTGGCGCTGCAGCAGCTCGATGACTTGAGCCAGGCGATCCTGCAGGCTTTCTTGTGTTTTCTTTACTTCTACTTCGGTCATAGGCGAACTCCACTCCCAGCAGCGGGGCACGCCGGAAGGATCAATCAGTCAATTCATGATTGGTAAAACGGGGTACTGAGTAACTACTGGGTAAGTCCATGGAGGCATTCCACAAGCCCCGGCGGGGCTGACGGGCGCAATGATACACCGCCCGGCCACTTTAAACGTCAAAAAACTGGAAAGAACAAGCGCTTGCGAGCCAAAGCTGAGCATTGGCTGCATCTATGAACTGCGACGACGCAGTGCGGAAGGAAAACACATGGAGGCGAGAGAAAAACGAAAAATCCTACACAAACCCCAGACGGCAAAAAGCCCGCACTAGGCGGGCTTTTTGTTTGTATGGTGCACTCGACAGGATTCGAACCTGTGACCGCTCGGTTCGTAGCCGAGTACTCTATCCAGCTGAGCTACGAGTGCAGATTGTGTTTTTAGACCAGATCACAACTGGTTGTAACCGAATCACCTGCATTGCTGCAACTGACTCTTAAATGGTGCACTCGACAGGATTCGAACCTGTGACCGCTCGGTTCGTAGCCGAGTACTCTATCCAGCTGAGCTACGAGTGCATTTGTTGCCGCGCATTATAGGCCGTTCAATCTCTATGTAAAGCTATTTTTTCGTTTAGTTTCAACAACTTACCGAAAAAACCAGATTGCAACGTACTAAGCAAATAATGGCGGAGAACGGGGGATTCGAACCCCCGACACCCTTTTGAGGTGTACTCCCTTAGCAGGGGAGCGCCTTCGGCCACTCGGCCAGCTCTCCGCAACACGGGGCGTATATTAACCACGTTCATCCCCGTTTGCAAACATAAAAAACGATAAAAATTAAAGGCTTGGTTCTTCGTCCTTCTCTTTCTTGATCCGCAGGTAGATTTCCTCGCGGTGTACCGCCACCTCTTTCGGAGCGTTAACCCCGATACGCACTTGATTGCCTTTGACGCCGAGCACGGTCACGGTGATTTCGCCATCACCGATAATCAGGCTTTCTGCGCAACGACGAGTCAGAATCAGCATACCTTTCTCCTCACGCATTTCAGTTCAGGAACAACAGTCTGCAAAAAAAAGGCCTTCGACCTACAACCCAAAGGCCATAGTCCTACCGCCTAAGTATTGTCGAGCGCACGCAAAAGAACATGCGCCCTACAAAAAAAGGAAAGGCGCGGTAAACCGCGCCTTTCTGGCACTTCGTCACTCGCCCTGTCGGGCCGGAGCGTCCAGCTCAAAAGCGGTATGCAGCGCGCGTACAGCCAGTTCCAGGTACTTCTCTTCAATCACCACCGAGACCTTGATTTCCGAAGTGGAGATCATCTGGATGTTGATGCTTTCCTTGGCCAGGGCTTCGAACATACGGCTGGCAACGCCGGCATGGGAACGCATGCCCACACCCACGATCGACACCTTGGCAATCTTGGTATCGCCGACCACTTCACGGGCGCCGATTTCCTTCGCCGTGTTCTGCAGGATCCGCTCCGCCGCATCGTACTCGTTGCGGTGCACGGTGAAGGTGAAATCGGTGGTGTTATCGTGCGAAACGTTCTGCACGATCATGTCGACTTCAATGTTCGCGCCGCTGATCGGGCCCAGGATCTTGAACGCCACGCCCGGGGTGTCCGGCACGCCACGGATAGTCAGCTTGGCTTCATCACGGTTGAAAGCGATACCGGAAATGATCGGCTGTTCCATGGATTCCTCTTCATCAATAGTAATGAGGGTGCCCGGACCCTCTTTGAAGCTGTGCAATACGCGCAGCGGAACGTTGTACTTGCCGGCGAATTCCACCGCACGGATCTGCAAAACCTTGGAACCGAGGCTGGCCATTTCCAGCATCTCTTCAAAGGTGATCTTGTCCAGGCGCTGAGCCACGGACACCACACGCGGGTCAGTGGTGTAGACACCGTCCACATCGGTGTAGATCTGGCATTCATCGGCCTTGAGCGCCGCTGCCAGCGCCACGCCGGTGGTGTCCGAACCGCCACGGCCGAGGGTGGTGATGTTGCCCTGCTCGTCCACACCCTGGAAGCCCGCTACCACTACCACGCGACCGGCTTTCAGATCCGTACGGATTTTCTGATCGTCGATCTGCAGAATGCGCGCCTTGGTATGCGCGCTGTCGGTAAGGATGCGTACCTGGCTGCCAGTGTAGGACACCGCCGGCACACCGCGCTTGTTCAGCGCCATGGCCAGCAAGGCGATGGTCACCTGCTCGCCGGTGGACACGATCACATCCAGCTCACGCGGGAGCGGCTGTTGATCACCACTGATTGCCTTGGCCAGATCGATCAGGCGATTGGTCTCGCCGCTCATCGCCGACAGCACTACCACCAGGTCGTCGCCGGCATCGCGGAATTTCTTAACCTTGTCGGCCACCTGCTCGATTCTTTCGACAGAGCCGACCGAGGTGCCTCCAAATTTCTGTACGATCAAAGCCATTTCTAAGCCGCCTCAGCCCGTAAAGGGGCGCCTAATATTCAATCAACCAGCACCGAACAGGCCCGTGACTAGATCACGGGCCGGTTAACAATGCCTTAAATACCTGCCTCGACAAATGGCACGGTCAGGGCCAGGGCTGCGTCCAGGGCACCGGCGTCGACACCACCGCCTTGCGCCATGTCCGGACGACCACCGCCCTTCCCGCCCACTGCCGCGGCGGCTTGCTTCATCAAATCACCGGCCTTGAGTTGGCCAGTCAGGTCCTTGGTTACGCCGGCAACCAGAACGACCTTATCCTCATGGACACCGCCGAGCAGGATCACTGCGCGGCCGAGCTTGTTCTTCAACTGATCGACCAAAGCCAACAGCGCCTTGCCGTCCTGACCGTCCAGGCGTGCAGCCAGGACTTTCACATCCTTGACGTCCACCGCAGAAGCCGACAGATCGTCGCCTGCCGCGCTGGCCGCCTTGGCTTGCAACTGCTCCAGCTGTTTCTCCAGCGCGCGGTTGCGCTCCAGCACAGCGGACAGTTTGTCGATCAGGTTGTCGCGGCTGCCCTTGACCAGGCTGGCCGCTTCCTTGAGTTGTTCTTCAGCCGCATTGAGGTAGGCCAGGGCCGCAGCGCCGGTGACTGCCTCGATACGACGCACACCGGACGCCACGCCACCTTCGCTGATGATCTTCAGCAGGGCGATGTCGCCGGTACGGTTGGCGTGGATACCGCCACACAGTTCTACCGAGAAATCGCCGCCCATGCTCAATACGCGCACGCTGTCGCCGTACTTCTCGCCGAACAGCGCCATGGCGCCCTTGGCCTTGGCGGTCTCGATATCGGTTTCTTCGGTTTCGACTGCGGTGTTCTTGCGAATCTCGGCGTTGACGATGTCTTCCAGGGCCTTGATCTGCTCCGGCTTGATCGCTTCAAAGTGGCTGAAGTCGAAGCGCAGGCGCTGGCTGTCGACCAACGACCCTTTCTGCTGGACGTGCTCGCCCAGTACCTGGCGCAGCGCAGCGTGCAGCAAGTGCGTGGCCGAATGGTTCAGCGAGGTGGCGTGGCGCACATCGGCGTCCACTTGCGCCTCGACCGGCGAACCGACGGTCAGGCTGCCCGACGCCAACACACCGTGGTGCAGGAACGCGCCGCCCGTCTTGGTGGTGTCGCGTACGTCAAAACGTCCGGACGAGGCTTCAAGAAAACCACAGTCGCCGATCTGGCCACCTGACTCGGCGTAGAACGGCGTCTGGTCCAGAACCACCACGCCGTCATCCCCTTCGTTCAATACGTCGACCGACTGGCCTTCCTTATAGAGAGCAACCACTTTGGCCGCACCACGGGTGGCCTTGTAGCCGGTGAACTCGGTGGCCACGTCAACCTTGACCAGGCTGTTGTAGTCCATGCCGAACGAGCTGGCCGAACGTGCGCGCACACGCTGGGCTTCCATCTCGCGTTCGAAACCTTCCTCGTCGAGGGTCAGGTTGCGTTCACGGGCGATGTCGCCGGTCAAGTCCATCGGGAAACCGTAGGTGTCGTAGAGCTTGAACACCACGTCGCCCGGCACGACGGAGCCTTGCAGGTTGGCAAGGTCCTGTTCAAGGATCTTCAGGCCCTGTTCCAGGGTCTTGGCGAACTGCTCTTCTTCAGCTTTGAGCACGCGCTCGATATGCGCCTGGTTCTGCTTGAGTTCCGGGAAGGCTTCGCCCATCTCGGCCACCAGGGCCGCGACGATCTGATAGAAGAAGCTGCCGTTGGCACCCAGCTTGTTACCGTGACGGCAAGCACGACGGATGATGCGACGCAGCACATAGCCACGGCCTTCGTTGGACGGCAGCACGCCGTCGGCAATCAGGAAGCCGCAGGACCGGATATGGTCAGCCACGACTTTCAGCGAGGCCTGGTCTTCATTGGTGCAACCAATGGCCTTGGCCGCCGCGGCCAGCAGGCTTTGGAACAGGTCGATCTCGTAGTTGGAATGCACGTGCTGCATCACCGCACTGATCCGCTCCAGGCCCATACCGGTATCCACCGACGGCGCTGGCAACGGATGCAACACGCCGTCGGCGGTGCGGTTGAACTGCATGAACACGTTGTTCCAGATCTCGATGTAACGGTCGCCGTCTTCCTCTGGCGAGCCCGGTGGGCCGCCCCAGATGTCGGCGCCGTGGTCGTAGAAGATCTCGGTGCAAGGGCCGCACGGGCCGGTATCGCCCATGGTCCAGAAGTTGTCGGAGGCGTATGGAGCGCCTTTGTTGTCACCGATGCGCACCATGCGTTCAGCCGGTACGCCGACTTCTTTGGTCCAAATGTCGTAGGCCTCGTCATCGCTGGCGTAGACGGTAACCCAGAGTTTTTCCTTGGGCAGCTTCAGCACGCCGGTGAGGAAGGTCCAGGCGAAGTTGATCGCGTCTTGCTTGAAATAATCGCCAAAGCTGAAGTTGCCGAGCATTTCGAAAAAAGTGTGGTGACGGGCGGTGTAGCCGACGTTTTCCAGGTCGTTGTGCTTGCCACCGGCGCGGACGCATTTCTGGCTGCTGACGGCGCGGGTGTACGCGCGCTTTTCCTGGCCCAGGAAGCAGTCCTTGAACTGGTTCATCCCCGCATTGGTGAACAGCAGGGTTGGGTCATTGCCTGGGATCAAGGAGCTGGAGGCGACACGGGTGTGACCTTGCTCTTCGAAGAAGCGAAGGAAGGCTTCACGGATTTCTGCGCTTTTCATTAGGTTCTTCCACGGAGGCTGCGGCCAAAGGCCAGTGCGCAACATCATCAGACGGAGCGACGGCAAAGGGCCGCATTATATCGGCCCTTTGCCGGTGGTACAGCGTGTTTATACGATTGAAACGTTCAATTAGACGGTCTGCACTGTCATTTCCGCGAAAATTCGACGAATGTCTGCGCGACGCGCTCGATCTGCGCCCGACTGACATCCAAATGCGTGACCATGCGCAGGCGCGGGGCGGCGCTCAACGTGATCCCGCGTTCGGCGGCAAACGCCTTCAAGGCCTGGGCCTGGTCACCGATCTGCACATAGACCATGTTGGTCTGCACGGGCTCCACCTCATAACCGGCCTGGCGCAGGGCGTCGCCCAGCCAGTGGGCATTGGCGTGATCCTCCGCAAGACGCTGAACCTGATGATCCAAGGCGTACAACCCGGCCGCCGCCAGTGAACCGGCCTGGCGCATGCCACCACCCACCATCTTGCGCAGGCGCCGGGCCTTGGCGATCAACGCCGTGGAACCGCACAACACCGAGCCAATCGGTGCGCCCAGGCCTTTGGACAGGCACACCGACACCGAATCGAAATGTTGGGCGATCTCGCGCGCATCCACCCCCAGCTTGACCGCCGCGTTGTAGAGCCGCGCGCCATCCAGATGCAGGGCCAGATCATGCTCACGGGTGAACGCCCGCGCCTTTGCCAGGTAATCCAGCGGCAATACCTTGCCTTGCATGGTGTTTTCCAGCGCCAGCAAACGGGTGCGGGCGAAATGGAAGTCGTCGGGCTTGATCGCCGCGAGCACCTGGTCCAGGTCCAGCGAACCATCGGCCTGCACTTCCAGTGGTTGCGGCTGGATCGAACCGAGCACCGCCGCGCCACCGCCTTCGTATTTGTAGGTATGGGCCTGCTGACCGACGATGTACTCCTCGCCGCGCTCACAGTGGGCCATCAACGCCAACAGGTTGCTCATGGTGCCCGTCGGCACGAACAAGGCGGCGGCAAAGCCCAGGCGCTTGGCCAGTTCGGCTTCGAGGCGATTGACGCTGGGGTCCTCGCCATACACGTCATCGCCGCTGACGGCGGTGGCCATCGCGTCCCGCATGCCGGGGGTGGGTTGGGTCACGGTGTCGCTGCGCAGGTCGATCACAGACATGAAACAAGCCTCTGAGAAGTATTAAATTTCTTGTATCGATGATTACTGCGGGCAAAGCCTCGGAATATCAAGCCCCATCGTTGCTCAATCGAATACCAACCAAACAAACCGATATAGCTTATCGATACAGCGATCGTGCAGTTTTTGAAAAACCATGTTAAAAACTCTCCGCCGCCAGGGTTCTGGCGGCAACGTTCTCAGGGCGGGGTGCAATTCCCCACCGGCGGTAATTACACGCAATGTGTATAGCCCGCGAGCGCTTGGCGCCTCGAACTGCTCTTGCAGGACGGCGGCAAGGTCAGCAGACCCGGTGTGATCCCGGGGCCGACGGTCATAGTCCGGATGAAGAGAGAACGGGATTGGCACCTAAGGGCCGCGCACCTATTGTGTTCGCGTACCCTTAAATCCCATTCGATTCATAACGCCCTGTTTTTTTCTTAAACAGGAGTCAGAACATGCAACCTACCGCAATCGATAGCAAAAGCAAAAACCACCACGGCGAGCGCGTCGCGTTTATCCAGGCCTGCTGGCACAAGGATATTGTCGACCAATCGCGCAAAGGCTTCCTCGCCGAAATGATCGCCCAGGGCTACCAGGAATCGGACATCGATTTCTTCGAAGTCGGCGGCGCCTTTGAAATGCCCCTGCACGCCAAGCTGCTTGCCAAGACCGGTCGCTACGCCGGCATCGTTGCTGCCGCACTGGTGGTCGACGGTGGCATCTACCGCCACGAATTCGTTGCCCAATCGGTGGTGAGCGGCCTGATGCAGGTTCAGCTGGAAACCGAAGTGCCGGTGTTCTCGGTGTCCCTGACCCCGCATCACTTCCACGCCGGCAGCGAACACCAGACCTTCTTCTACGAGCACTTTGTGCACAAAGGCCAGGAAGCTGCACGTACCTGCGCCGACACGCTGCACAAGGTGCGCGCGATCCGTCGCAGTGAGCAAAAACTGGCCGTCTGACCCCCTCAGCCCGTCAAAGAAACGCCCCGGCAAGTGCTCTTGCCGGGGCGTTTTTTTATTGGGGTCTGGCTTCGCACTAATTAATTACCCCCCTGCCCCCTGCGCCTTTCTATTTAGTAACGCTGACGCGCCGTACCGGCGACATTACTTGTTAGATAGGGAGATCTTCGCATGACCATTGCAGGCCAATACGAACTGGAAATAAACCAGATAACCGCCCAGGGATTCCAGATCATTCATGGGGCAGCCTGGGGGCAGAGACCTGTCCCCCCCAGCAATAACGAGCATCCTGACGCACAGGGGAGCATTGAGGTGCTGCTGCATTCGAGCAACCAACTGACGATCGAACGCAGGGTGAGCGCAGATGCGGATCAACTGATAGTCACCACGCAGGACCACGATGACGTCATTGTTCTGCGAAAGTATGTGCCCGAATCGGGGGCGATTCACACGATTGCCGTCAACCGGTCACACGCCGCGCTGCCGTCCACGACCGTCACGCTTGAGGTCAACGACGCAAAGTACTGCATCATCCCCGCCAGCCGGGATCAGGCGTTGGTGGTCATCACTCAGGGCGGCTCAGACGTTGTGCAGATCGATGACAGGATCGAAAACCCCGTCATCGTTGACACCGGCGAAGGCAACGACTTTGTGATCAGCACTGCTCCCCTTGCCAACATTTCTACCGGACCGGGTCATGACAGCGTGACGGTCTTCCAAGGGTCGAGCCATATCGAAACCGGGCCCGGCGACGATATGATCCTGGCGAAGTTTGATGCCAACATCACTGCGTATGGTGGTCCAGGGGACGATGAAATAGTCGCCGCCGGCGCCTCCTTCATCGATGGTGGCGACGGCAATGACTTCATCATCGGCGGCCACGGCCACAGCATTCTCAGTGGCGGCCCAGGCGACGACCACATCGAAGCCGGCGACGCTACCAACGTCATTTTTGCCGGTGAAGGAAGGAATGAAGTCACCTTGCTCAAGCCTGATGACATGACGTACCACAGCCTCCTGACCGAGCTGTCCATCAAGTTCCCGACCTCATCAGAGGAGTGGGACAGACTGAACGCGTTTGCCCCTGGCGAACCGGCGACGGGCAACCTTCAGGTCGAGCCCGGGAATATCCAGGAGAGCGGAGTGACGGTCGTAGGTAGCCCGCAGTTCGTTGAGCGCATCAACGATGACCTGCGGCTGCTGAACACTTCCCCGACCGGCCGACAACTGCTGGCCGTGCTGCAGAGGGCGGCGCTCGAGAGTGGTATCCCGGTTGCGATCAATGAGCTCAGTGACACGCCATCCACCAGGTTCAGCGCTGACCCCGCGACCCGCGACGGTGCGTTTATAGAGAATGGCCATCCAGGCACGCCCTCTTATGGAGGGCAAATAGGGTTGAACACCACTGACACCCGCTCCCATCAACCCAGCATCATCGCGCTGTTCCACCAGCTATGCCACGCGTATAACCACATTACCGGCACGCGACTGCACGGGTTCAGTGAGGCGGCCGCGGACGGCAACCAAGCACGTATTCAGGTTTCCAACGAAGAACTTCAAGCCCTGGGCCTGCCAACGTCCGCCGAACCGTTCGACTTCGATAACGACCCGGCCACCGCCCCAACCACGACCAACCCCGAACCGTTCAGCGAGAACGGCTTGCGCAGGGAGTTGGGCTTGCCGCCGCGCTTGCTGAGTGAGCACTACACCCTCTGAAACCTGCGCTCATCGTCCAGGCATGCGCTTTAAGCCAGGCCTGCCTCGGTGGTCGGCACAATCAGGATGCCCGCGCGCAAGCCATTCTTCACCTTCGGGTTGGGGAAGATAATGCGCGCACCCTCCTCCTCGATCACCCAGCGGGTCTTGGCCACGTCTTCGGCCAACAGGTAGCCCTGGGCCAACGGCGAGAAGTTTTCGACATCGGCGGGCAGGTGCATCAGGAAGGCATCGCTGTGCTTGATGACTTCACGGGAGACGGCAAACAGTTGCAGGCCATCCAGACTCTCGGTTTCGGGCTCGGTGCCTTCGATGAGCTGCTTCAGGCGGGTTTCCAGGCGAGAGACGTCCACGCCCTGGTTCTGCCCGAACGGCCGCGCCTTGCCCAGTTCCAGGGTAAAGGCCTCAGCGTCGAGTTGCTCATAGGTAAACGCAGTGAAGGTGATCGAGGTCTTGTTCTGCAGCAGCACCGCTTGCATGCCGGCAGCGTTCAGGCGTGCCAACTGGTGGCGAGAATGCTGGCGACCGTCCTTCCAGGGGTACAGGGCGAACTGTTCGATCTTCGAGCCACGGATGGCGGTGTGCAGGTCGTAATGCAGGCGCGAACGGCCAGGCAGGCTGAAGAAGCTGCGGGCCAATTGCTCCAGCTCGGCGGCGCGCATGGCTTCGGGACCGATGTTTTTTTCATGACGGCCGTTGAACAGCCGGTTGACGTCCAGTTCGAGGTAACGCTCGCCGCGGCGCATGGCCTCAGGGTTGCCGAACAGGAACAGAATACGGGTGCGGGGCTTGATCTCCCCTCGGGCAATGCCATGCAACAGGCGGTCGAGCAGCTCGATCGGCGCGGTTTCGTTGCCATGGATGCCGGACGACAGCAGCAGGTCGCTGCCGTTGTCCTTCGCCTCAGGCGGGCGCACTTCAAGCGCGCCCTCGCTGAGCCAGCGCATCTGCACGCCGTCGACAGTCAGTTGAATTTTTTGCGCCGGTTCGCGACCGGCGAGGGTCAGTTCAAGCAGTTTGCCAAGGGCGAGCATACGCAGCTTCCTTAGTGGTTGCAGCCTGGGCCGTGGACGTGATCGTCGTCATCACCTTCAACGTCGGCCGGTTCCATTTCCAGTTGCAGGCTCATCAGGTTGGTGGCCAGTGGACGCATCAGCAGGTTGGCGTACTCGGCATCGCCTTCTTCCACGTCCACGCCGATCAGCAGTTGGCCACGGCCATCGTGCTGGATCCAGATTTCCTTGCCCTGCCAGACCACGGCGACGCGGGTGCAGGAGGTTTCCAGCTGGGTGCCGTCGGTGTCTTCAAGAATCAGTTTCAGGGTGTCGGTGGTCATAAATTAGCTCTCAGCCATAGGTCGTAAAAGAAGGTGGCGTTAATTGATCTGGAAAGGATAAACCGAGCCCAGTTTAAGGATTTGCGTCAGTTCATCCAATGCCGTCCGGCACTCCAACAGCAATTGCGGGTCTGCCAGGTCGGTTTCGCGCAGGCTGTCGCGGTAGTGCTTGTCGACCCACTGGGTGAGCGTGTCGTACAACGGCGCGGTCATGATAACGCCTGGATTCACCGCCGCCAGTTCCGTTTCATTCAACGCCACACGTAAACGCAGGCACGCCGGGCCACCGCCGTTCTGCATGCTTTGCTTGAGGTCGAACACCTTCACTTCACGGATCAGGCCACCGGTCGCGGTCAGGCTTTGCAAGTACTGCCAGACGCGCTCGTTGGCGCGGCATTCTTCCGGCACGATCAGCAGCATCGAGCCGTCGGCGCGGCTCAGCAACTGGCTGTTGAACAGGTAGGAACGTACCGCGTCTTCGACACTGACCTGAGCGCGGGGTACGCAGACGGACTGGAAGTTACCGCCCAACTTGCCCAGTTTGCCTTGCAGTTCGGCGAGCATCTGTTCGGTATTGAGAAAGGCATCCTCATGATAGAACAGCACTTCACCGTTACCCACTGCGATCACGTCGTTATGGAACACACCGGCATCGATCACCGCCGGGTTCTGCTGGGCGTACACCACGCCGTCATCTTTCAGGCCATGCAAACGTGCGACGGCTTGAGACGCCTCAAGCGTCTGGCGAGCAGGGTATTTCTGCGGCGCCGGGTAACGGGGATCGAACGCGCTGCGACCAAACACGAAGAATTCGACGCCCGCCTCGCCATATTCACGGCAGAAGCGTGTGTGGTTGGCCGCGCCTTCATCACCGAATTGCGCCACCGCCGGCAACGCGGCGTGGTGGGCGAAGTGTTTATCATCGGCAAACATCGCCCCCAGCACGCGACTGGTGGTCGGGTGTTCGATGCTGCGGTGGTACTTGCAGTTGAGGTTGGCGGCGGTGAAATGCACGCGTCCGTCAAAGGTGTCGGCACTTGGGCTGACGGTGGCGGCGTTGGCCACCCACATGCTCGACGCCGAGCAGCTCGCGACCAGCAACGGCATCGCATCCTTGGCCGCCTGCTGGATCACTTGGGCGTCGCTGCCGCTGAAACCCAGGTTGCGCAAGGCAGCCACATCAGGACGTTCCTGAGGCGCCAACACACCTTGGACAAAGCCCATGTCCATCAGGGCTTTCATCTTTTGCAGGCCCTGCAACGCCGCTTCCTTGGGGTTGGAATGCTGTTGGCTGTTGCTCTGGGACGCGACGTTGCCGAAGGACAAGCCGCCGTAGTTATGGGTCGGCCCCACTAGACCGTCAAAATTGACTTCATAGGATTTCATCGGCGAGGCTCCACGAACATCTGTTTTTATAGGCAATCTTCAGCACACCACAGATCCAATGCGGGAGCGGGCTTGCTCGCGAAAGCGGTGCACCAGTCACCTCATACATCAACTGACAGACCGCATTCGCGAGCAAGCCCGCTTCCACATTTTTAGACCAGTGTTATGCCCGGGGTCAGCGTGGCTGGCAATACCAGGCTCGGGGTCTCAAGCGAGGCCACCGGGTACGCGCAGTAATCCGCGGCGTAATACGCACTGGCGCGATGGTTGCCCGACGCCCCCACCCCACCGAACGGCGCGGTACTGGCGGCGCCGGTCAGCTGTTTGTTCCAGTTGACGATACCGGCGCGGCTTTCCAGCCAGAACTGCTGGTAGCGCGCTTCGGAGTCCGACAACAAACCAGCGGCCAGGCCGTACTGGGTGTTGTTGGCCTCGGCAATCGCCGCTTCAAAATCAGCGTAGCGGATCACCTGCAACAAGGGGCCGAACAGCTCCTCGTCTTCGCGTTCGGTGACGCCGGTCACGTCGATGATGCCAGGGGTCAGCAACGCGGCCTGGTCCTGGGGCTGGGTCATCTCCAGCAGCGCCACGGCGCCATTGGCCAACATCAGTTCCTGAGCGTCCATCAAGGCCTTGGCCGCTGCGAGGGAGATCACCGAGCCCATGAACGGCGCGGGTTGCTGATCAAATGCGCCCACCTCGATGGTCGAGCTGACCGCCACCAGGCGCGCCAGCAATGCGTCGCCCCAGGCGCCTTCCGGCACCAGCAAGCGGCGCGCACAGGTGCAGCGCTGGCCGGCAGAGATAAACGCCGACTGGATGATGGTGTAGACCGCTGCATCCACGTCGGCCACTTCGTCGACCACGAGCGGGTTGTTGCCGCCCATTTCCAGGGCCAGGATCTTGTCCGGACGCCCGGAGAATTGCTGATGCAGATGATTGCCGGTACGGCTGGAACCGGTGAAGAACAACCCGTCGATACCTGGGTTGGCCGCCAACGCGATGCCGGTTTCCCGCGCGCCTTGCAGCAGGTTCAATACGCCTGCCGGCAATCCGGCTTCGATCCAGCACTGCACGGTCAGCTCGGCAACCTTGGGGGTCAGCTCGCTCGGCTTGAACAGCACGGTATTGCCCGCCAGCAAGGCCGGGACGATATGCCCGTTCGGCAAGTGGCCAGGGAAGTTGTACGGGCCAAACACTGCCACCACACCGTGCGGCTTGTGGCGCAACACCGCAGTGGCGTCGCCCAGGGGGCCGCTCTTCTCGCCGGTACGCTCACGGTAGCTTTGCACCGAGATCGCGATCTTGTTCGCCATGCTGGTGACTTCGGTGGCCGACTCCCACAGCGGCTTGCCGGTTTCTTCCCCGATGCAACGGGCGATATCGTCGGCACGGCTTTTCAGGGTGGCAGCGAAGGCCTCCAGCACACTGATGCGCTCTTCCAGCGGACGCTTGGCCCACGCAGGGAACGCCTGGCGTGCGGCCTGCACAGCGGATTCGACCTGCTCGGCGGTGGCGCCATTGCCGGCCCACAGCACCTGCTGGGTCACCGGGTTGCGCGATTCAAACAGTTCACCCTGGCCGGCCAGCCAGCTCCCTGCGATATACAACGAATTCATTATTTCGACTCCCGAGCAGCGGACAACGGAACGGCACGCACTTGATCACCCACCACCAGTTGCAGGCGCTTGGCGGTCTGTGGATCGACCACCAGCGTGCCTGCCGCCAGACGGGCCGGTGCGGCGGTAATGCGGCACTCTTCACGCTTGCGGTTATGGATCAGGAACGGCGTGGCATCGTCCCCCGGCGTACCGATGGCCAACACCAGCGACTGGCTGTCACGCACGGCGCGGATCTTGGTGGTTTCACACTCCACCGCAGGTCCCGCGTCGAAGATGTCGACATAGCCCTGGTAGCTGAAGCCTTCGCTCTTGAGCATGCTCAAGGCGGGCTCAGTGTCCGGGTGGACCTTGCCGATCACATTGCGCGCGTCTTCAGACAGGAAGCAGCTGTACAGGGGAAACTTTGGCATCAGCTCGGCGATAAACGCCTTGTTGCCCACACCGGTGAGGTAATCGGCCTGGCTGAATTCCATCTTGAAGAAGTGCCGACCCAGGCTTTCCCAGAACGGCGAACGCCCGGCGTCGTTAGACACACCGCGCATCTCGGCGATGATCTTGTTGCCAAACAGGTGCGGGAATTCGGCGATAAACAGCAGACGTGCCTTGGCCAGCATGCGGCCGTTGAGGCCGGTGCGGTAATCTGCGTGCAGGAACAACGAACACAGCTCGGAATTGCCGGTGAGGTCGTTGGCCAGGAACAGCGTCGGGATCTCGCGGTAGATATTCAGCTCCTGGGAGGCGCTGACCGTCAGGCCGACCCGGAAGTTGTACCAGGGTTCACGCAGGCCAACGGCGCCGGCGATGGCGGAAATCCCCACCACGCGACCTTCGTCGTTTTCCAGCACGAACAGGTAGTCGGCATCACCACGCCCGGCGTCGCCGCGAAAGGTTTTCTCGGCCCAGCCTACCCGATGGGTCAGGCGCTCCTCGTTGGCCGGCAAGGTGGTGAGGCCAGTGCCGGTGCTGCGCGCCAGATCAATCAGGGCCGGTAAATCGCTGCTGCGTACGGGACGAACGATCATGCTATCTCCTCAGACGGGCCGCTGTTGTCAGCCACCCGCGAAACTCTCTTTTTAAACCGCTACCAGGCGCACGCTCGCGCCTTCGCCAACACCCAGGGCTTCGGCCGCTGCGAGGTCCAACGTCACCGGCTTGCCGGGCGCATAGTCCAGCTCCAGCATCACCGCGCGGTAATCCTGCAACTGTGCGTTGCTCACCAGATACTGGCGGCCGACACCCTTGACCATCTCACCGATCTTCACCGGCACCACGCGGCTCTGGGCAATCGAGCGAATGCCCGAGACCCGTGCATGCAGCGTCGGGCCACCGTCGAAGATGTCGATGTAGTGATCGGTCTCGAAGCCTTCACGCATGAGGATGTCGAAGGTGATCTGCGCACGCGGGTGTACCTGGCCCATGGCTTCCTGGGCTTCGTCCGGCAGCAGCGGCACATAGATCGGGTAATGCGGCATCAATTCGGCGAGGAAGGTGCGGCTTTTCAGCCCGCACAGGCGCTCGGCGGCGGCGTAATTGAGGTCGAAGAAGTTGCGGCCGATGGCGTCCCAGAACGGCGAGTCACCGTTCTCGTCGCTGTAGCCGACGATCTCGGTCACCACAGAGTCGGCAAAGCGCTCGGGATGGCTGGCGACGAACAGCAGGCGGCCACGGGAATTGAGTTCCGACCACGGCGACCCCACCAGCTCCGGCACCACGTAGAAACTGGTGAGCAGGCTGTTGCCGGTAAGGTCGTGGCACTGGGAAAGCACGTGGATCTTGTTGTGGATCTTCAGCTCGCGGGAGGCGTGCACGAAGGTCTCGTTACGGAAGCTGTAGAAGGGTTCCGAGTAGCCAGCCGAGGCGACGATGGCCGAGCAGCCGGCGAGCTTGCCGGTCTCGGTGTCTTCGAGCACGAAGAAATAACTCTCTTCGCCGTTGAAACTGACCTCTGCGGCGAAGGATGCTTCGCTGGCGGCGATCTTGTCGCTCAGTCGTTCCACATCGTCCGGCAAGGAGGTGACACCAATCGGGCTGTCCGCAGCCAGACGCTGTACCTCGCCCAGATCAGCCATTTGCGCGGGGCGCATCACCAGCATGGTGTCACTCCTTAACTCGAAAAACTCACAGGAAAAAATGCCGGACACGAGATCCAAGTTCACACACATTTCAATGTGCAAGCAGATCCCTGTGGGAGCTGGCTTGCCTGCGATGCAGGCACCTCGGTCTGTCAGTTGCACCGAAGTGATGCTATCGCAGGCAAGCCAGCTCCCACAGTTGACTCGGTCCGGCCTATAGAATTTTGCTCGACGCCTGATCGCCAGGCACCGATCGGTCCATCAGGCTTGCGTCAACGTCTTCACAGCACGTTCAAAACGGTCCAGGCCTTCCTTGATGTCCGCGTCTTCCACCACCAGGCTCGGCGCGAAACGCACCACGTCGGGGCCGGCTTGCAGGATCATCAGGTTTTCTTTCTCGGCCGCGTTGAACACGTCCTTGGCCTTGCCCTTGAACGCGTCGCTCAGCACGCAACCGAGCAGCAGGCCCATGCCGCGCACTTCGGTGAAGATACCGTACTGCTTGCCGATCTGCTCCAGGCGCGCCTTGAACAGGTCGTGCTTGGCATTCACGCCGGCCAGCACTTCAGGGGTGTTGATCACGTCGATCACCGCCTCGGCCACCGCACACGCCAGCGGGTTGCCGCCGTAGGTGGTGCCGTGGGTGCCGACCACCAGGTGCTTGGCCAACGCTTCGGTGGTGAGCATTGCCGCGATCGGGAAACCACCGCCCAGGCTCTTGGCGCTGGTGAGGATGTCCGGGGTCACGCCGTAGTGCTGGTAAGCGAACAGGTGGCCACTGCGGCCCATGCCGGTCTGCACTTCGTCGAACACCAGCAGCGCGTTGTTCGCGTCGCACAAGTCGCGGGCGCCTTGCAGGTAAGCCAGTTCGGCCGGCAGCACGCCGCCTTCGCCCTGGATCGGTTCCAATACAACGGCGCAGGTCTTATCCGACACGGCGGCTTTCAGCGCGTCCAGGTCGTTATAAGGAACGTGGGTGATACCGGTGATTTTAGGACCGAAACCATCGGAGTACTTGGACTGCCCACCGACGTTGACGGTGAACAGGGTACGGCCATGGAAGCTGTTGAGCGCCGCGATGATCTCGTATTTCTCGCTGCCGAAACGGTCGAACGCCACGCGACGGGCCAGCTTGAACGCGGCCTCGTTGGCCTCGGCGCCGGAGTTGCAGAAGAACACACGCTCGGCGAAGGTGGCGTCGATCAGCTTGTGGGCCAGGCGCAGGGCCGGCTCATTGGTGAAGACGTTGGAGACGTGCCACAGCTTGTGGGCCTGTTCGGTCAGCGCACCGACCAGCGCCGGATGGGCATGGCCCAATACGTTGACCGCGATGCCGCCGGCAAAGTCGATCAGCTCGCGACCCGCCTGGTCCCATACGCGCGAACCTTCGCCACGCACAGGGATGAATGCAGCCGGTGCGTAGTTAGGCACCATGACCTGGTCGAAATCGGCACGTTGCACCGGGGCTTGCTCAACGGACATCGGAGTCTCCTGAAGAGGAACGCCTGCCTGGAACTGGCGGGCGATGCAGGGATTGTAAGGACAGTTTTCAGCGCGGCCTTGCCGCCAAGCGACAACTTCTTATAGCGCCAACCCGCGATTTTGGCGGGTTTACGCCAATGCGACAAATAGCGTCGCAATGGCGCAGTTTAAACGCTCGCGTGTCCCAGCGGCAGGTGGTCGGGCAGGATAGCGGCAATGTAATCGGCAGCCGGCTATCTATCTACCTCCGGCCGACTGGCCGAAATTGTTCTGCTACTGCGCCTGTTCATCACGCAAAGGCGTATTCCAGTGACCTCACCCATTCAGCTCCCGGACGTGTCGGCATATCGCGACCTGCACCAGGATATCCTCATGCAAGCCGTGCCCGCGTGGCTGCCCACCCTTTCCCCGGCCAAGCGCACAGCGCTGAACAACGTTAAGCCAAGCATTCCGCAGTGGTACAAAACCGCGTCCCCCGACGCTCATGACACCCTGAAAAACCGAGTGAGTCGTGCCTGGGAGGCACAATCCAAGGTGGATCAGGCCATGGGCACCCTGAAATCGCCGCAGGCATTCGGGGCGCCCCTGCTCGCGCAGTTACTCAAACGGCGCTTTGGCATCGAACGTGACGTCGAGACCACGTATTTGCGCCTTTATATTCCCCTGACGATCCCATGGTTCTCGGTGCGCTCAGGCGCGGCAAGAACCTGGACCGTGTCATTGCTGGACGCGGCCCTGCACAACTTCGAAGCCGGCGAGGTATTTGAAGCGTCATCCGGCTTCATCACCAAGCCCACCAGCACCGGCCAATTCGACACGCTGCCTGCGCTCGACACACGCATCATGGTGGCGCAGTTCACCGCTTTGTGCCGCGAGCTGGACATCGGCGCCAAGTACCAACGCTACCTTGAGCAGTTCTTTGACTTCAACAACCCGCTGGCCATGGCCAGCCTGCAACTGAAGCTCAAGCACAGCCAGGCAGCAGACTTGAACGTCGCGCTGAAAATGGCCTGGATGAAAGGCGATCTGCACGATGATCAGTCCGTCACACGGTTGCAGCGCCTGCTCAACACCGACGACAACCCAAGCACCTGCTACCCACTGCAGTGCTACAACCTGAGCATCATGTCGACGGCGCTCACCGGCATCGTGCTGTTTGCCGAGAACATCGGCAGCCGGCATCCCGTAGGCGTTATCGCCTATATCCCCGACGACCCTTACGCACCGCTCAAGCAGTACCCCACTCTTGTCGACTTCATGACCGCCCTGGGCAACAACCTGCGCAGCGCCGAGTATCAACAATTCTTCAGCCGTTTCATCAGCCACGAAGAACGCGGCCTCTTCTTCGCCGACCTCAACCGCAGGCTGTCCAAGGTCACCTGGCACCCGCACACCCGCGGCGATCCACTGCCGTCCTGGCGCGAAACACCCATCGACCAGCCGCACCTGGCATTCCGCGCCACTGCGATCAGTGGGGATCTGTTCACCCACTTGTTTCAGACAAAACTCAGCAAGGTGTTCAGCGATGCCCGCGCCATCGCGGTGTCCACCGCCAGCGTCGACCAGCGAGTACGCTGGGAGCGCTGGGCCATCGTGCAGAAAGTCGCCTCGGCGATCCTGCAAATCGCGGCGCTCATCGTCGCCCCGTTTGTGCCGCCCGTGGGTTTGCTGATGCTTGGCTACAGCGCCTACCAAATGCTGGACGAGGCCTTCGAATGGGTCATCGACTGGGCGGTGGGCGACGTGACCGAGGCGTTCGCACATTTGCTGTCATTCGTAGAGCAAGGGATACAACTGGGCCTGTTCATCGCGGGTGCGCCCATTGCCGCGAGCGCCCTGCGCACGCTATTACCCGCTGATGCCATAAAGTTTTTCGACAGTTTCAAGCCTGTCGCTCTACCCGATGGCAAGACGCGGCTCTGGAAACCCGACCTCGCGCCCTACGCCCACGACCTCCGACTGGCGAGCCACTCCTACCCAAACGCCCAAGGGCTGCATGCCTACAACGGTAAAAACATCCTGCTGCTCGCGGACAAACCTTTCATGGTCGAGACCGATCCCATCACCCAGCAGCGCTACCTGCAACATCCCACCCGGAGCAATGCCTACCGCCCACCCCTGCTGAGCAACGACAAGGGCGCCTGGCTAAATGAGCTGGACACGCCGCTGAGCTGGGACAGCACCACCCTCATGAAACGCCAAGGTCCTAGAACCGCCGGGCTCAGTGATGAGCAGTTGGTCGCTGCTCGTCGTATCAGCGGCACCCGCGAAGGTGCGCTGCGCAAGATGTACGTCAACCAGCATCAGCCGCCCCCCTTGCTGACCGACACCGTTGATCGCTTCCGGATCGACCAGGCGTTACAGGACTTCATCGATCAAATGAACAGCGATGATCCGGCGATTTACCGACGGGCCGATGCGCAGTCCCAACTGCACCTGCTGGCCAACCTGGAGCTTTGGCCAAAAGCCAAGACCCTGCGTTTCCTTGACTCAAACGGCAGAACCGCCTGGGAGCTGCCCGGCGAAAAAAACGCCAGTGTGGTGCAGATACACGAAGCCCAGCTGAAACAAGATGTCGTGCTGGAAACGCTGCTGGAGGCCCTGGATGAGCCCCAACGCAAAACCTTGCTGGGGGAAGCATTCGGCGACCCGGTCACCTCCCTGAAAAATCGCGCGCTTAAACTCAGGAAACAACTGGCCGGGCGGGCCCAATCGCATCGAGCTGAACTGTTCGACACCCGCTACCAACAGCTGGAGCGCCCTATCACCCCTCGCCAACGGGCCATGATAGACAACACACCCGGATTGCCGCTCACCGCAGCCGACGCCCTGCTGGACACCGCCAACAGCCAGGAACTCAAGGCCGTTGACGAAGGCAAGATCCCCGTGCGCTTGAGCGAGTTGGCCCAATCGCTGCGGGATGAAGCCAGGGTGAACCATGCCTACGACGGCTTGTACCTCGACTCGACGGAGACCCTCGACACCCACCGACTGGCCTTGCACTCCCTGGAGAAATTGCCTGGCTGGGCAGGAAAAAAGCTGCGCATTGAGATCAGAAGCTCCACGCCCGAGGCCGCCCTCCTGGATGCCATCGGCAAACCGAAGGCACGCATCAAACGAACCCTGGTCCGTTCGCCCGACGGGCGTTACACCCCGCAAGACGACAGCGGCGAACTGTCCGGCGCGACCGACCTGTACAACGCGGTGCTGCAGGCCCTCCCCGATGCCGAGCGCAACGCCCTGGGCTTGCACATCGGCCAAGGCCCCGCTTTAAGGCTGGCCCTGCGCACCCATGCCCTGAAACGCGCGCCGTTGCGTACGCTGATCACCGCCGAACCCACACGCGCGCCCACCGACACCCGCACCCACCTGCGCCTGCTGGGCTTGGACAACTACCCGGCGGCACCGGCCGAACAGCACGACCTGCAGGCGCTGGCACGGGAACTGTATCCAGCCCACACCGATGAACAGATCGGCGAGATGATCCAAACGCTGGAGCGCCGTCCGGGCGGAGCCTTTGCGACATTAACGGCCCTGCGCCAGGAGTTTCAGCATCTGAATCGTGCCCTGGCCGACTGGGCCGCCCGCCCCCCGCACAGCTATCCGGGCACCGAGGTGAGCATGGGCCGTCAGGAATACAGTGACATGCGGCAAAACCGCGTCCTTTTCTGGCGTGAACTCTTAAGCGCCTGGCGCCGGGAAACCGAAACAGACGCCTACTTCGAGCATCCCAGCCAAAACGGTCAGACACTCAAATCGCACGCTATTTTGTATGGGGAGCTACCGGCGCTGCCGGCCAATTTCGAGCATATTTCCTTCCTTGAACTCAGTGGCAACCAGACAGCACTGACTAATATCGATGTTTTTTTGCGCAGCTTTCCGAACATTCGCCACCTCAGCATCACCCATGCCCAACTGGGTCAGCTGCCAGCCACTCTCAGCGCAATGCCGCGCCTCAACACGTTGATCCTCAGCAACTGCGCTATCACCCTGACGCCCGATAGCCTGAATACGCTGACAGCCATGAATAGACTTCGAACCCTGGACCTGTACAGCAACCCGCTGGGATTGTCTCCGAGCGTTGAACGCATGATTGATCTGCGCGCTCTGGACCTGTCCGAGACCGGTATTTCCAACCTCCCTGCCGGGCTGCTCAGTCGAGCATCGCTGGAGCTGGCGGTGCTGTCCAGAAACCGGATCACGCAGTTGCCTTCTGCGCTGTTCGACCTGCCCGCCGACACCTCGGCCACCTTCGACCTCTCGGGCAATCCCCTGTCGCGAGCGACCTTGGAGCAGGTAAAAAGTTATTACCAGCGAACAGGCCGCTATTGGGAAGTCGATGCCCTGGCAATCGATATTCAGCGCGTCAACACGCTCTTCCCGGACTTTAGCGTGAACGAAGTCAACCGCTTTCTCTTTGGCCTGCCCGGCACGATTGAAATAGGTCAGATCGAACTGGCACGGCTGGAAGTCGAATATGCCGACCTGTCCGACGGGCTTGATACGTGGGCACGACAGGCCCCCGCACCGGAGGAGCAAGCCCGGCGAGTGGCGTTCAAAGAGGAACTCCAAGCGTGCTGGCGCCGAGAAGGTGCATTGGATACGAGCAACCCACAGGCCATTTCCACGTTCACCGTGGAAAGCCCGCAGCCTGTGACTGGCACCTTCCCGTCACTCGACAGCGGCGTGTTCAGGCACGTGTCTTCATTGCACCTGAAGGGCGCGCAGGGTCCATTCCCGTTGCAGTCGCCGCTTTTTTTCAGAGGATTCCCGACCCTTAACCACTTATTCATCGAGGGGTATGTGATGGGCGATATCCCTGCTTCGGTATGGGACCTGCCGCAACTGTCATCCTTGCGCCTGCCCCGTTGCGCGCTCACCTTATCAACCGAGAGTGCCGCCTCACTCACCACGCTGAGCGAGCTGGCAACACTGGACTTGAGCCATAACACCGCTCTGGGGCAACTGCCGGATTTCAGCGCGCTGCCCAGACTTACCAGCATCGAACTTGAAGACACCGGCTTGACGGCAATCCCCGACGGCCTGCTGAAGGCCGTGGAGCGCCAACGCGTCAACCTGAGCAACAACCTGATCACCCAGATTCCCGACAGCGCGTTCAGGCTCCCCGACTCAGTAACCGCCGTCTTCGACCTCTCCCGCAACCCGCTGAACCGCTCGGGACTGATGCAGATCAAACGCCATTGCCAACGCACTGGCGAGCATTGGCGCGTCGATGCCCCAACGACGTCGCGAGAAAGGATCAAAGCGCTGTACCCCACCTTCACCGAACACGAAGCCAGCCGCTTCTTTTTCGAGCTGCCCGGTGACCTGGACGCGGCAGAGCCTGCCATCGAACAACTTGAAACCGAATACGCACAACTGCGCACTGACCTAGAAGAGTGGGTGGTGAATGTCCCAGAACGGCACCCCGTCGTGGACACACCATTGGATGAACAAACGCGGGCACAGGATCAGCTTAATCGCCGTGCATTCAAAACGGTGCTTGAAGCAGCCTGGCGCCGCGAAAGCGAACTGGACGACAACAATGACGACGTTCGGCCGACCCATAAGCTGACTTTTGAAATGCCGATACTGGGCGAGCTGCCCGAACTGAGCGCCCGGTTCGACCATGTGACAACACTCGACCTAGAAGGCAATGGCACCACCACCCGCATCGACGGACTGCTCAAATGCTTCCCCAAACTCAGGAGCCTGGTCATCACACGATTCAGTCTGGGCGAAATTCCCCTCACCGCACTCAGCCTGCCAGCGCTCAACGCCCTGAGCCTGACCGAGTCAGCTATCCGCTTGACACCCACCAGTGTCCACGCCCTGTCATGGATGAGCGGACTGGCGTACCTGGACCTGGGTGGCAACCGGCTGGGCCTCACGCCTGACGTCAGTCAACTGACCGAACTGGAAACGCTGTACCTGCCAGACACCGACATTACCCACCTCCCACAAGGGCTGTTCGCCTTGCACGAGTTGCGCAGCCTGGACTTGAGCGACAATTTGATCGAAGAGATTCCTGCAGACTTTCTGCAGCTGGCCACGCAGCTCGACACCGACTCAGACATCAGCGGCAACCCCTTGTCGGCATCGAGCCTGGATACGCTCAGGCACTACTACCTGCTGACCGGTGACGACTTAGCGGTGGCCGCAGCCGGGCTGGATGAGAACGGCAGTCCTTTGGTCAGGCCCCGTTCACCAGAGCCGATGGAGGAATAAGACCCCGCTGTCGATCAACCGCGCTCGGACGGTACCGACGACAACTCAAACGGGCTGCTGCTACGGCGCTGGTTGCGGTCTTCACGAGGGGTGGCGCCGAAAAAATTACGGTAGGCGCTGGAGAAGTGCGGCCCTGAGGAAAAACCGCACGACAGGCCGATCTGGATGATCGACTTGCTGGTTTGCATCAACATCTGGCGGGCCTTGTTCAGGCGCAGCTCCAGGTAGTACTGGCTGGGGACGCGATTGAGGTACTGCTTGAAGATCCGTTCGAGTTGTCGTCGCGACACGCACACATGCTGGGCGATTTCGTCGGTCGTCAGCGGCTCTTCAATGTTGGCTTCCATCAGCAGCACGGCCTGGGTCAGCTTGGGATGGCTGGATCCCAAGCGGTTTTGCAGCGGAATGCGCTGGCGTTCGCCACCTTCACGGATGCGTTCCACCACCAACTCTTCGGAGACCGCACCGGCCAGTTCGGCGCCATGATCACGGGCCAACACTGCCAGGAGCAGGTCGAGCACCGACATGCCACCGCAGGCGGTGAGTCGATCGCGGTCCCAGTCGAACAAATGGCTGGTGGCGATGACCTTGGGGAAACGCTCGGCAAAATCGTCCTGCCAGCGCCAGTGCACGGCGGCACGATAGCCGTCGAGCAGGCCGAGCTGGGCCAGCGGGTACACACCAGCCGACAAGCCACCGATCACGCATCCGGCGCGAACCAGTTGCTTGAGGGCGGTGCTCAATGGGGAGGCGATGACCGCGGGGGGTTCGTCCGCCAGCAGGAACAGCTTCTGGAAGCCCTCCAGCTTACCGCCCCACGGCTCGCCCGGCAGTTGCCAGGCGCCCTCGGTGGACGGCTCGGCTTGCAGGAACGACAGCTCGTAGACCACGTCCGGATGCACCCGCTGGGCAACGCGCAAGGCCTCCTCAGCCAGCGCAAGCGTCAGGGCTTTTGTGCTGGGCCAAATCAGGAAACCAATTTTATGGGCGGTCATGGAGTGCTATCCGAAGCGAGTAACGTAATGAAGACAAGGGCTAATGCTAGCCCGTAAACCAACACAAATCTTTAAAGCTGATGAATATCCAAATGTCGGAGCGGGCTTGCTCGCGAAGGCGGTACTTCAGCTACACATGTATCGACTGACACTCCGCTTCGCGAGCAAGCCGGCTCCCACAGGGGGCCTCGGCCAACCTGAAGACTGCCGAGCATGCACTACTTCAGTGCACAAAGCAGTCTTGATTATTTCAGGCTGCCCGAGAGGAACTGCTGCAAGCGCTCCGATTGTGGGTTCACCAGCACTTCACGCGGGTTGCCGCGCTCTTCGACGATACCTTTGTGCAGGAACACCAGTTGGTTCGAGACTTCACGGGCAAAGCCCATTTCGTGGGTCACCACCACCATGGTGCGGCCTTCCTGGGCCAGGTCCTGCATCACCTTGAGCACTTCACCGACCAGTTCCGGGTCGAGGGCCGAGGTGGGTTCGTCGAACAGCATCACCTCAGGTTCCATCGCCAGGGCCCGGGCGATGGCTACGCGCTGCTGCTCACCGCCGGACATGTGGCCAGGGAACGCATCCTTACGATGGCCCACGCCGACCTTGGCCAGGTAGTGCTCGGCCTTTTCACGGGCTTCTTTCTTCGACACGCCGAGCACGTGCACGGGCGCTTCCATCACGTTTTCAATCGCGGTCATGTGCGACCACAGGTTGAAATGCTGGAACACCATGGACAAGCGCGAACGCATGCGTTGCAGTTGCTTGGGGTCGGCGGCCTTCATGGCGCCGTCCTTGTTGGCCACCAGCTTCAGCTCTTCGTTGTTGAGCAGAATCTTGCCGGCGTGGGGTTGCTCCAGCAGGTTGATGCAGCGCAAAAAGGTACTTTTGCCTGAACCGCTGGAACCGATGATGCTGATCACATCACCGGCTGCAGCAGCCAGGGACACGCCTTTGAGCACTTCATGACTGCCATAGCGTTTATGCAGGTCTTGGACTTCAAGTTTGTACATGCGGTCGGTTCTCACAGAAACAGGTGGTCAGTCGTTGAGCAAGCGCCCGTGACGCAGCGCATCGCGCCCCGCCACCTTGGCCAGCCAGAAACCCGCTTGGGCATAACGTAGCCGTTCAACGGCAAACAACACCCCCGAGGTGCCCGCGCAAAGGGTGCTGACGCGGTCCTCCAAGGGGTCAATCACTTCAAAAATCGGTTCGCCTTTTTCGACCCACTCACCCGCTTTACGCAGGTAGCTGATCACGCCGGCGTGGGGCGCAAACAGTAATTCGGTGCCTTCGAAGGGCAGGCCTTCACAGGGTTCGAATTGTGGCGCGGGCCATTCGCCCTTGATCAACCCCTGCTCGGCGAGGAACGCGAGAATGCCTTCGGCGTGGAAGATCGCCTCGTCACGTCCCGTATCCGCCTGACCGCCCAATTCCAGCGTAGTCGCCAGGCAGGCCAGCGGGATCTGCGCCTCGGGGAATGCCTGGGACAGACGCAGCCACGGCAGCGAACAGGCTTCATCGAACGAGCTGCCGCCGGAGTCTTCCGCCAGCAGGCCGACTTTCACATTCAGGTGCGCCGACAGCGAACGCCACTGCGGCCAGTGCTGGGGCAATGCGTACATGTGCAGCGCGGCTTCGGCGTCGCAGTGCAGGTCGAGCACGACATCGGCGGTGCAGGCGTGGCTGAGCAGGATGCGCTGCATGCCTTGCAACTGGCTGTTCGGCTCGGGCAATGCGTTGAGCGCATCGGTCATCGCCTGGCGAATCATGCGCACGTTGGCGTGAGGATCATCCCCCAGCTTGCCCGTGAGCAACTTGGCCACCGGCTCGCTCAGCTCAACGAAATCGCGGTTGAAATTCTTGCCGCTGCCCACTTCGAAACGGCCCTGGTGGCTGCCTTGCAGCAACTGGCCCAGGCCCATCGGGTTGGCGACCGGCACCAGCTCGATCACGCCATTGAGCGCACCTTGCTGTTCCAGTTCGGTGAGGCGCTTCTTCAGCTCCCACGCGGCGCGCATCCCCGGCAACTCATCGGCGTGCAAGCTGGCCTGAATATAGGCCTTGCGTTCGCCCTGGCCGAAACGGAACACGCTCAGTTGGCGCTCGCACCCCAGGTGGCCCCAGGGCAACAGGTGATCGACACGTTCCATATCAGTGCTTCCGTGGAGCCAGGTAGCTCAGCCAGCGGCGCTCGGCCAACTTGAACAGGCGCACTAGGATGAAGGTCAGGCACAGGTAGAACACACCGGCGGTGATATAGGCTTCGAACGGCAGGTAGAACTGGGCGTTCACCGTGCGCGCGGCACCGGTGATGTCGATCAGGGTGACGATGGAGGCCAGGCTGGTGGTCTGCAGCATCATGATCACTTCGTTACTGTACTGCGGCAGCGCCCGACGCAAGGCCGATGGCAACAGGATGCGGCGGTACAGCTTATAGCGCGACATCCCCATCGCCTTGGCCGCTTCGATCTCGCCGTTGGGGGTGGCCTTGAGGCTGCCGGCAATGATCTCGGCGGTGTAGGCGCTGGTGTTGATCGCAAACGCCAGGCACGCGCAGAACGTGGCACTGGACAACAGCGGCCACAGGAAACTTTCGCGCACCGCTTCGAACTGGGCCAGGCCGTAATAGATCAGGAACAACTGCACCAGCATCGGCGTGCCACGGATCACATAGGTGTAGAGCCAGGCCGCGCCGTTGACAATCGGCTGCTTGGACACGCGCATCAAGCCCAAAGGCAAGGCAGCGAGCAAGCCGAAGAACAGCGAGATGGCGAGCAGTTTCAGGGTGGTCAGCAGCCCGCCAAGGTACAGCGGCATGGCCTCCCAGATGACGTTGTAGTCGAAGATCATAGATCAGCCGCCCTTACGCCTACCGAGTAGCGCTTCTCAAGATGACGCAAGGCCAGCAACGACACGCTGGTGATCACCAGGTACATCGCCGCCACTGCGAGGAAGAAGGTAAAAGGCTCGCGGGTGGCGTCTGCCGCCTGCTTGGCCTTGAACATCATGTCTTGCAGGCCCACCACCGAAATCAGCGCAGTGGCCTTGGTCAGTACCAGCCAGTTGTTGGTGAAGCCAGGGATCGCCAGACGGATCATCTGCGGCACCATCACCCGGAAAAACACCTGGAAACTGCTCATGCCATACGCCAGGCCGGCTTCGGCCTGACCCTTGGGAATGGCCATGAAGGCGCCACGGAAGGTTTCCGAGAGGTAGGCGCCAAAGATGAAACCCAGGGTGCCGATACCGGCGGCCAAGGGGTTCAAGTCGATATAGTCGTCGTAGCCGAGCATCGGCGCGACGCGGTTGAGCAAGTCCTGGCCGCCATAGAAAATCAGCAGGATCAGCACCAGGTCGGGGATCCCGCGGATCACCGTGGAGTACAAGTCACCCAGCCAGGCCAACCAGCGCACCGGCGACAGGCGTAACGCGACCCCGATCAGACCCAGAACAATGGCCAAGGCCATGGACGACAAGGCGAGCTGAAGCGTCAACCATGCGCCATCGAGGATGACGGCCCCGTAGCCTTTCAACATGATTCAGGTCCTCGAAAAGGGGGATGAAAAAATGGCGCAAACCTCAGGAATTCTGTTGCTTGCGCCATTTCGGACAGACAGCTGCGACGATTTACTGGGCTTCAGGGCCGTAAATGTCGAAGTTGAAGTACTTTTTCTCGATTTCTTTGTACTTGCCATTGGCACGGATCGCGGCGATGGCAGCGTTGATACGGTCCAGGTTTTCCTTGTCGCCCTTGCGTACCGCGATGCCTATGCCGTCACCGAAGTATTTGGCGTCGGTGAAGGCTGGGCCGGTGAACGCGTAGCCTTTGCCAGCCGGGGTATCGAGGAAACCTTCCTGCAGCAGGGTCGCGTCAGCCACGGTGCCGTCGAGGCGACCGGCTTCCACGTCCAGGTAGATTTCGTTCTGCGAGCTGTAAGGCACAATGGTTGCGCCTTTAGGCGCCAGGACTTCCTTGGCGAAACGATCGTGGATCGAACCGCGCTGTACGCCGATCTTCTTGCCCTTCAGTTCATCCAGGCTGTCGCTGACGGCGGTGCCTTCCTTCAATACCAGGCGCGCTGGGGTCAGGTAGTAGCGGTTGGTGAAGTCCACGGACTTCTTGCGGTCGTCAGTGATGGACATGGACGACAGGATCGCGTCGATCTTGCGCACTTTCAGCGCGGGGATCAGGCCGTCGAACTCTTGCTCGACCCAGGTGCACTTGACCTTCATCTCTTCGCACAGGGCGTTGCCGATATCGTAGTCAAAGCCGACGATACTGCCATCGGGCGCTTTGGAGGCAAACGGAGGGTAAGCCGCTTCGATACCAATTTTCAGAGGCTTGCCTTCAGCGAAAGCCTGCATGGACAGCACGGACAGCGCCAGGGCGCCCAACAGCACGAGTTTCTTCATCTTGGGACTCCATCGGTATAGGGCAAAACAGCAGTATGAGCCATGGCCCACGATGCGGCGTAAGGGAAACCGAATTGCGGTGCTGCGTCCCACACCAGCGACATACTGGAGACGACGAGCGAGTGATCGGCATTCTAACGACAGGCCGGAAGCCGATATTTCCTCAATGCGACAACAATTTACAGAAGCACCGAGAAAGCGGTTCCAGCTCATTGACAGCCTCTGAATTTTATGCAGAGACAAAAGACATTAAACCTGTAGATGCTGCAAGTTGCGGGCCTATTATTCGCAAACCCTTCTAGCACGGCAAGTCTGGCGTTTAATCTTATTTCTTGGAGCGTCTAAAACGCGGTTTTTCGGGGCATAGGCGTAGCCCTTTGCCTCAGGTTTGGGCGTGGGGTTACACATTTGCGTTCGACGGTAACATTCAGAAACCTCCTACGCGAGAAACCGATATTTATTGGGTTGCAGGTTATACCGGTCTTTCAGATCACTAACCGATACCTGCTCGCAGTACCCTCCCGATGTGGGAGCGGGCTTGCTCGCGAATGCGGCGGGTCAGTCAATACATCTTTGACTGATACACCGCATTCGCGAGCAAGCCCGCTCCCACAGGGATTTCAAGCGTTTGCCAGATCCCACAAAAAAGCCCCACTCGGCTCACACCGAATGGGGCTCTGTCCCATCAACCCGCCTTACGCGACGTTCATGGTCTTGTGCGTTTCAATCAAATGCGCGACCACACCCGGGTCCGCCAAGGTGGAAATGTCGCCCAACCCGTCGTACTCGCCCGTGGCAATCTTGCGCAAGATACGGCGCATGATTTTCCCCGAACGCGTCTTCGGCAAGCCCGGTGCCCACTGGATCACGTCCGGCGAAGCGATCGGACCGATTTCCTTGCGCACCCAGTTTTTCAGTTCCAGGCGCAGGGCTTCGTTCGGCTCTTCGCCATTTTTGAGCGTGACATACACATAGATGCCCTGGCCCTTGATGTCGTGCGGCACACCCACCACCGCCGCTTCGGCGACTTTCGGGTGGGCAACCATGGCGCTTTCGATCTCGGCGGTACCCATGCGGTGGCCGGACACGTTCAACACGTCGTCCACGCGGCCGGTGATCCAGTAGTAGCCATCCTCATCACGACGCGCACCGTCACCGGTGAAGTACATGCCACGGAAGGTCTTGAAGTAGGTGTCGACGAAACGGTCATGGTCGCCGAACAGCGTCCGCGCCTGGCCTGGCCACGAATCGAGGATCACCAGGTTGCCCTCGGCAGCCCCTTCGATCAGGTTGCCCAGGTTATCCACCAATGCCGGCACCACGCCGAAGAACGGACGCGCCGCCGAACCCGGCTTAAGCGCATGGGCGCCCGGCAGTGGGCTCATCATGTTGCCGCCGGTTTCGGTCTGCCACCAGGTATCGACAATCGGGCAACGGGATTGGCCGACGTTCTTGTAGTACCAGTCCCAGGCTTCCGGGTTGATCGGCTCGCCCACCGAACCCAGCAAACGCAGGCTGCTGCCATCGGCGCCTTCACAGGCAGCGGTGCCCGAAGCCATCATCGCGCGGATCGCGGTCGGTGCGGTGTAGAGGATGTTGACCTTGTGCTTGTCGACGATCTTCGCCACCCGCGTGATATCCGGGTAGTTCGGCACGCCTTCGAACAGCAGCGTGGTCGCGCCATTGGCCAGCGGCCCGTAGACGATATAGGTGTGGCCGGTGACCCAGCCGACGTCGGCGGTGCACCAGTAGATTTCACCTGGGCGGTAGTCGAACACGCGCTCATGGGTCAGGGCTGCGTACAACAGGTAGCCGCCGGTGGTGTGCTGCACGCCTTTAGGCTTGCCGGTTGAGCCAGAGGTATAAAGAATGAACAGCGCTTCTTCAGCCCCCATCTCTTTCGGCGCGCACACAGTGCCGGCCACTTTCATCAGGTCTTCGTACCAGATGTCGCGATGCTGGTTCCACTTGATGTTGCCATTGGTGCGCTTGCACACGATGACTTTCTGGATGCTGCTGGTTTCCGGGTTGGTCAGGGCGTCGTCGACGTTGGCCTTCAGCGGAATCTTCTTACCCGCGCGGATGCCTTCGTCGGCGGTGATCACTACCTTCGACTTACAGTCGATGATGCGACCGGCCAGGGCCTCCGGCGAGAAACCGCCGAACACCACGGAATGGATCGCACCGATGCGGGTACAGGCCAGCATGGCGACCACGGCTTCGGGGATCATCGGCATATAGATAGTCACCACGTCGCCGCGATGCACATCCTGACCGCGCAGGGCGTTGGCGAACTTGCAGACTTCTTCATGCAGCTCGCGGTAGGTGATGGTGCGGCTTTCGGAAGGGTCATCGCCTTCCCAGATGATCGCCGCCTGATCGCCGCGCTCGGCGAGGTGACGGTCCAGGCAGTTGTAGGAAACGTTCAGCGTGCCATCGGCGAACCACTTGATGTCGACATGGTGATCGTCGAACGAGGTCTGCTTCACCGTGGTGAAAGGCTTGATCCAGTCAAGGCGCTTGGCTTGCTCGCGCCAGAAGCCATCGGGGTTGACCACCGACTGCTGGTACATGGCCTTGTAGGTCGCCTCGTCGGTCAGCGTGTTGGCTGCTACTTCGGGGCGGACGGGGTACAGGGAAGCCGCACTCATCTTTCTTACCTCGGTGACATAGTTGTTGTTGTATGGCCCTGTTGTAGCCGGGGCCGACCTATAGAACCATTCGACGATGGTAGTAACAAGCCCCTACAAATTGCCCTGATATCGCCGTCTACACCTCTAGCCCGCGGGCTGCGGCGCTTCGCAGCTGTGTGAAAAAAGCTTTACCACGGGATTGTTACAAAAACCGCCAATAGTGTTTATCAAAAGTACGGGTATATGAATATAACCCGCAGGCCTAAAATCAACTCCGTCAACACGACACTGTGATTAACAACGCAACAGCCCCCACGAAGGCAACGTTAATCCGAACTTTCCAACCCTAAGTTACACACGTGGCCTCACAAGGGCCCCGTGACCCCACTCGCCCTGAATAAGGTATATAGAGAAATGAAAGCTTTAGTAGTTATGGCCCTCAGCAGCTTGTGCGTCACCGCCGCCCTGGCCGACGAAGCCCCGACTGACGTAGCTAGCCGCAACACCCCGATCGTTGAGGATTACACTTACAGCACCCACTTGGATGTTGCCAAAGTAGTGTCCATGAGCAGTATTCCGGAAGTGTGTGAAGTTGTACCGGTGAAGATGGAATATGAAGACTCACAAGGTCAGCGTCACATTCTTAATTACCATGTGATGGGCAATGGTTGTTCTAACGGCTAATTACCTGATTAGGTTGACCTGAACCCGATCTTATTCGCCGCAAGAAATCGTTCTTGCGGCAAAGAACCGGGCCCCTCCTCCCCTCGCTGCGCCCCCTCGAAAAAAATCCTGCCGCTCGTCCCTCCGGCCAACCCCAGCAAACCCGCGCTTTGGCTTGAAAAGCAGGCTTTTTGTCTGCGATCCGTGACCATCCGCCACAACACAAAGCCGATTTTTTCCCTATAATGCGCGTGTAAATCGGGCCTGCAATATCCCTTTACACTGGGATGAAGAGCCAGACCTGAGGCCTCCCGCTGGAGCAAGCACCTACCGCTCCGCACCTCAAGCCTCACGCAGAGCACCCGTAACCCTATTCCGTTTAATGCGTGCGCTAGCTGCAACAAACGATTCCTTAAGATCCACCGCGGCCTCAGGGCCGTGTGAACACCCAACCATCCGGTTTCACACGGGCACCTTTGAGCCCTCACGCAGGAGACGACACGTCATGCTGAGCTGGGACGAATTCGACAAAGAAGAAGAAGGCGAAGTAGCCACCAAAGGCGCCAACGCCGGCCACGCCACCGAAGCCAACATGGACCGCCTCGACGGTGACGGCGCCAAAGCCGCCCTCGAAGCCCGCGCCGTCACCGCCAGTGACTCCGCCGCCATCGTGCGCGCCAAGGCCGCCCTGGACAAACTCGACGTCGCCGAAGGCCTCGCCGAGCTGG
>NZ_JBZXDZ010000002.1:185181-742714 GCF_058725305.1 Pseudomonas sp. DW-iso3 | reverse complement strand
GTTCTGACCTCTATTTGTTTGGACTGGGCGATGGTCAGGACATCATCAATGATGACGCGGCGTATTACAGCGGCAATATTGATGTTTTACGCTTTGGAACGGGCATAAGCGCTGCGGATATTTCAGTGTCGCGTTCAGGCAATCATGTGATCTTCAGTCACAGCAATGGCAGCGACCAGATCACGGTGCAAAACTGGTTCACGTCAAGCGACGATCGATACAAGTTGGAGCGTATTGAGTTTGCGGACGGCACCGTGTGGACCGGCGCTCAAGCGGCGGCTGCGTTGCTGGTTGCAACAGGCACCAGCGCGGATGACGTACTGACCGGTCCTTCTACTGGCAACCAGACACTTAACGGCCTGGGTGGCAACGATACGTTGAACGGCGGTTCGGAACACGATGTACTGAATGGCGGAGCGGGGAACGATGTGCTCAATGCCGGCTTCGGCAATGACCAATTAATCGGCGGCACCGGCAATGATGTACTCAACGGTGGCAGCGGTTCTGACCTCTATTTGTTTGGACTGGGCGATGGCCAGGACATCATCAATGATGATGCGGCGTACTACACCGGCAACGTCGATGTCTTGCGTTTCGGGCCGGGAATAAGTGCATCGGATATTTCGGTGTCGCGCTCAGGCAATCATGTGATCTTCAGTCACAGCAATGGCAGCGACCAGATCACGGTGCAGAACTGGTTCACTTCAAGTGACGATCGATACAAGCTGGAGCGCATTGAGTTTGCGGACGGCACCGTGTGGGCCGGCGCTCAAGCGGCGGCTGCGTTGCTGGTTGCAACAGGCACCAGCGCGGATGACGTACTGACCGGTCCTTCTACTGGCAACCAGACACTTAACGGCCTGGGTGGCAACGATACGTTGAACGGCGGTTCGGAACACGATGTACTGAATGGCGGAGCGGGGAACGATGTGCTCAATGCCGGCTTCGGCAATGACCAATTAATCGGCGGCACCGGCAATGATGTGCTCAACGGTGGCAGCGGTTCTGACCTCTATTTGTTTGGACTGGGCGATGGTCAGGACATCATCAATGATGATGCGGCGTACTACAGCGGCAACGTCGATGTCTTGCGTTTCGGCGCGGGGATAAGCGCGGCTGACATAACGGTGTCGCGCTCAGGCAACCATGTGATCCTCAGCCATAGCAACGGCAGCGACCAGATCACGGTGCAGAACTGGTTCACTTCAAGTGACGATCGATACAAGTTGGAAAAAATTGAGTTTGCGAATGGTGTCGTTTGGAACGGTGCCGATGTCGCCGGAAAAATAACCACTGGGGCAGTACCGTCTAATAGTAAAGCGATGAGTGACGCTGGCTTCGTTTTCGTGGATTCGCGCATTGCAGAAAGTAATATCGTTCTATCGGATCAATTCATGATCGAGGCGTTGGAGGAAATGTCCATTACCGGAGATGAAGGCGTCGGAGCAACCAGGCTGGCGGCGTTCACTGGGCAAACCCAGTTGCTGATCGATGCAATGGCCGCGTTCGTACCTGTAGGTCCTGGGCAAGATTTGAATCAATACAACAGGCCAGTTCCGCTGGACCTGCCTCTGTCAGTAGGTCCCGTGTAAGGTGCGCGGTATGTCACTGATGGCTGTCATTACCCTTTTGAGGTAACCAGGCTTGACCTTTTTTTGAGTCGGACATAGCTTTGATTGGCATTGAGCTCTCGTGCTCAATGCCTGCCTATCGTCGATGCCTCGCAAAAGGATTTGCCTATGAGTCGCGTCAATGCTGCCTGGATTTTTGTGTGGCTGCTGCCTGTGACAGTGATGGCGGCAGCTGAGACGGGCAGTGAGCCTGATCGAGCCGAGCTGATGGCGGTTTATCGACGGGCGCAACTGCACAACTCAGAGTTGGCAGCGGCGCGCGCTGGGTTTGAAGCCCAGCAAGAATCAGTCCCGCAAGCACGCGCTAACTTACTGCCCGTTGTCAGTTCTACCGCGACGTTCGAGTCCACCCGTCTTGAACGTGATGCGCCTGAATTGACGCGCGCGCGTAGTGGTAGCACCTATCAGGCGAACCTGAGACAACCCCTGTTTCACGCTGAGGCATGGTTCGGTTTGAAAGTGGCAGAGGCGACGACCTACCAGGCCGAGTTGGAGTTGTCAGCGACTGAACAAGAACTGATTCTGAAAACGGCTGAAGTCTATTTTGAAACGCTGCGCGCTTCTGATAATCACGCGGCTTCAGAAGCTGAGGAGGCTGCGCTGAAGCAGCAGATGGATCAGGCCCGTGGTCGTTTGCAAGGAGGCCTGTCCAGCATCACCGATGTGCTCGATGCGGAGGCTGCTTACGATAACGCCCAGGCTAACCGTGAGCTGGCTAGCCGAAAAGTTGATGATGCGTTTGAGCAGCTCATTCGATTGACCCATCATGAATACTTGAGTATCGAGGGCGTCTCGCATCGGTTACCGGTACTTTCTCCCGTGCCCGAAGATGCCAGGCAGTGGGTGAGTTCAGCAGTCCAACAGAACCTCAAATTATTAGCCAGCAATATCGCGGTCGAGGCCGCCGAAGACACAGTCAGGCAACGACAGTCCGCCCATGCGCCGACTGTTGCAGCAGTAGCGTCTTACCGCAAAGGCGACAACGATAGTTTTGGTTACAGTAACCCCAGCGATTTTGGTCGTGATGGATACAAGGACAATGTGGTACAGAGTTCCATCGGAATAGAGGTCAGTGTGCCGTTGTACAGTGGAGGGCGTATCAGTTCACAGGCGCGTGAAGCCTATAAGCGATTGACTCAGGTGGAGGAGCAACGCGAAGGTCAGCGCCGCACTGTAGTACTGGAAACGCGTAATTTTTATCGAGCAGTAAGTTCGGACATAGAACAGATCCGTGCGCGCAAGAAAACGATACTTTCTGCGCAGGGCTCGTTGAAAGCCACACAGGTAGGGGCCGATATCGGTACGCGCAATACCGTCGATGTGCTGAACGCACAACGTCTGCTCTATAACTCAGTGAGGGACTATAACAATGCCCGATACGATTACATTCTCAACAACCTGCGCTTGAAGCATGCAGCGGGCATATTAAGTCCCTCAGATCTGCAAAGCTTGGCGACGTACCTCAAGGCTGACTACAACCCGCGCCGTGACTTTCTACCGCCTGAGCTGATAATTTCCAACGCAGGCGGGTTACCGCTTGCTACGATCAAGCCTGTTCCCGACCACAGCTAATTACACGGGCCACTGCCTGCAGGTCCGAATGAAATACGGCTAACTGAACGTTAAGTATCGAGCCGGGTCTCTCGATCAAAGACGTTACGCTTGAACCAATGATCCGGGACCCCGATGCCAGGGTGCCAAACAGGACTTCCAGACTTCTCGCAGGGATGCAGTCGTATGCAAGAACAGAACTCAGGGGCCGCTCAGCCTTCAGGCAGCGTTGATACAGGGCTGGCTTGCCTGGTCATGCTCGCGCGCTTTCACAGTGTCGTTGTCTCACCTGAGCAGCTATTGCACGAATACGTCGTGCAAGGTCAGCACTTCTCCAAGGCCGAGATCCTTCTTGCCTCTCGTCAACTCCACCTCAAAGGCAAGTCTGTTCGTACCAAGACAGACCGTCTTGCACAAACGCCGTTGCCTGCAATCGCGTGTGCCGTTGACGGAAGCTTCTTCATCATTGCCCGTGTGGATCAGGAAAAAATACTTATCCACGACCCTCTTTCGCAACGTCCCCTGGTCATCTCAAGTCGAGAGCTGGAGGAGCGATGGAGCGGTGAGTTGATCCTGGTTCGTTCCCAAAGCGCTGCACCAGGTGAGCTGTCGAGGTTCGACTTCACGTGGTTCATTCCTGCGATCGTAAAATATAGAAAACTGCTGGGAGAAGTTTTGTTGGTGTCGTTCGTACTGCAGATTTTCTCACTGCTGACACCTCTGTTTTTTCAAGTAGTGATGGACAAGGTATTGGTTCACCGTGGCCTGACCACACTCGACGTGATCGCCCTGGGGCTGCTAGGTATCATGCTTTTCGAATCGGTACTCAGTGGGCTGCGCAGCTATGTCTTCGCTCATACCGCAAGCCGGATCGATGTGGAACTCGGTTCGCGCTTGTTTCGACATCTGGTCACGCTGCCTCTGGCTTACTTTCAGGCACGGCGGGTAGGCGATTCAGTGGCGCGAGTACGTGAACTGGAGAACATCCGTAGTTTCCTCACTGGCAATGCGATCACGTTGCTGTTGGACGTGTTGTTTTCCTTCGTCTTCATCGCGGTGATGCTTTTTTACAGTGGATGGCTGACATTGATTGTCCTGGCATCGTTGCCGCTTTATTTCATTGTTTCGTTATTCATCACGCCGCTGCTTCGAGCACGGTTGAATGAAAGCTTTGCCCGAGGTGCGGAGAACCAGGCGTTCCTCGTCGAAACCATCAACGGTATCGATACGCTCAAATCGATGTCGGTAGAGCCTCTGATTACCCGCCGGTGGGACAACCAGTTGGCGTCTTACGTCGCCGCAGGGTTCAAGACCCAGACGCTTTCTACCGTTGCCAATGAAAGTGTTTCACTCATTGGCAAATTGGTAACGGTCGCGACGCTATGGTTGGGCGCACGACTGGTAATTGAAGGGCAGCTGTCGGTGGGTCAACTGATCGCTTTTAATATGCTGGCCGGTCGTGTTTCACAGCCGATCATGCGGCTGGCTCAACTATGGACCAATTTCCAACAGACCGGCGTTTCGGTTCAACGCTTGGGTGACATCCTCAATAGTCGCACAGAAATGTCACAGGCAACCCGCAGTGCATTGCCTACGCTCAAGGGTAATGTCGAGTTTGATCAGGTGCATTTTCGATATAGGCCGGAAGGTTCAGAGGTGCTCCGAGGCGTCAGCCTAGTTATTAACGCGGGCGAAGTTATCGGTATTGTTGGACGTTCCGGTTCCGGTAAAAGCACGTTGACACGGCTGCTGCAAAGGCTGTTTGTGCCGGAGCGGGGGCGTGTGCTGGTAGATGGCATGGACCTGGCCTTGGCGGATGTATCTTCATTGCGGCGCCAGATCGGCGTGGTATTGCAGGACAACATGCTATTTGCCCGCAGCATTCGCGAAAACATTGCATTGACCGACCCTGGCGCGCCGCTCGAGGCGGTCATGCAAGCCGCTAAAATGGCCGGCGCGCATGAATTCATCCTTGAGCTGCCGGAGGGGTACGACACCGTCGTGGGTGAACATGGAGCATCTTTGTCGGGCGGGCAGCGCCAACGAGTAGCCATTGCCCGAGCATTGATCGGGAACCCACGCGTGCTCATTTTTGATGAGGCTACCAGCGCCCTCGACTATGAGTCGGAACGCATCATTCAGCAGAACATGCAGACCATATGCAAAGGACGCACAGTGATCATCATTGCTCACCGCCTTTCTGCCGTGCGTGATGCGAACAGGATCGTGGTGATGGAACGCGGCCAGATTGTAGAGCAGGGCACTCATAACGAACTGTTGGAGCTTCCGGCTGGTCAGTACGCGCGTCTTTACACTCTGCAGCAAGGATAAGAACCATGAACAAACCCTCGGCGGGTCGCGACTTGGTTCGACGATATCGGCAAGCCTGGAAGCTGGCCTGGGGGCAGCGTAAGCAAATGGATGCTCCCGTACGCATGTCCCACGAAGTGCAGTTCCTTCCCGCCGCCTTGGCGTTACAGGAACAGCCTGTACATCCCGCGCCACGTTACATTTTGTGGACCATTATGCTGTTTGCCTTGTTGGCATTTGCATGGTCTGTTTTTGGCCAGCTTGATGTGGTCGCCACCGCAACAGGTAAGGTCGTGGCCAGCGGCAAGAGCAAGACAATACAGCCGAGTGAGGTAGCGGTCATACGTGCGATCAAGGTCCGTGATGGCGAGTCTGTCAAAGCCGGCGATGTGCTGGTTGAGTTGGACACCAACATGACCGGTGCCGATATCAAACGCTTGAAAAGCGAGTTGTTGGCGGCCGCTGTCGACAGTTCTCGAGCAACTGCTCTGATAGACGCGATTCAAACCGGGAAAGCGCCAGGTTCTTTGGCCGGGCAGATTCCTGGCGCGGCGCCTGAGCAAGAGCATGCGGCTGAGCGTTGGTTGCAAGGCCAGTACCAAGAGCTGCGCAGCTCGCTGGAACAGATTGATGCTGAAATTGAGCAGCGTGGAGCCGAGATTCAAACTGTGACAGCGGCTTTGATCGCATTGCAAAGAACACTGCCCATAACCAAGCGATTGGCTGAGGATTACCAGCAGATGCTTGCCCAGCAGTATGTGCCTAGACACGCCTACCTTGAAAAACAGCAAGCCATGATGGATCAGGAGCGCGATATCTCGGTGCAGCGATCACGGCTGGCTGAAGTGTCGGCCTCAAAGAGGGGAGCACTGGGACGCCGTCAGATGGTATTGGCTCAATCTCGGCGCACTATGCTGGATCTTCAACAGCAGTCCGAGCAGAAAACCGCATCGCTCCTCCAAGAGCTCAAGAAAGCAGAGCAGCGCAATCACCTGATGAGTCTGACGGCTCCTGTTAATGGTACTGTTCAGCAATTGGCTATTCACACCGTTGGCGGAGTGGTGACGGCGGCTCAACCGTTAATGGTCATTGCCCCCCGTGGCCAGGCGCTCGAAGTCGAAGCCATGTTCGATAACAAGGACATCGGTTTTGTTCGACCGGGACAATCGGTAACCGTCAAGGTGGAGACTTTCACTTACACCAAGTATGGAACGGTTGAAGGAGAAATTGTTTCGGTCTCAAACGATGCCGTGGAAGATGAAAAGCGAGGGCCTATTTACAGCAGCAGAATTCGCCTGTTGAGTAGTACGGTAAACGTGCATGGCAGAGCGATCGAGCTTTCTCCAGGGATGTCTGTGACGGCAGAAGCCAAGACTGATCAGCGGCGGGTAATTGAGTATTTCCTAAGCCCGCTGCAAGCGTATGCAAACTCAAGCTTGCGAGAGCGTTGATCAGGCGATTGGCAAATCGCCATATGAAAATCGATGCCTTGGGTCAGTCCAATGCACGTTTCGTTTCCCGCTCCAGGCATAAAAGAGAAAGCCACTCTAACGAGTGGCTTTTTTTGCCTGCGTTTTGTGCATAAGACGCTTTGGCGTCGTTTTTCGTTTTTTGAGAAAACCACTGAAATCCAGGGTGATTCGGTAAATATAAGTACCGTTTCAGGTTCTGTCTCATGGACAGGCTCGAACCCGCATTGGTGCTGGATACTCTCAGGTCGCGAGACGGGTTCTTTACCCCGACGTTGGTGCGGGCTGGCCTTAAAGCTCAGTACGGTCCGATGTCGTGGAAAGCTGCCTCGTCTGTTAAGCTGATTCCTAAGCCCGATCAGAGCCTACGTGGCTGATTGGGCTGATGCCTGAAATGTTTTGAAGCAAGGCCAGCGTACCTTGATTTTTGCGTGCGGCTGGACGGTATTACGATGCCTTTGATGGCATATAGCTATTCTTCCGGTTACTCTCCAGACTCCCAACATGGAGAGACCGCAATGGATGTTGTCAGTCGGGTTGAGCGAGCAAGAACCAAGGCGTTTTACCAACTCCTGGTCGACAGGCTCGGGTCACAGAGCTGGGCTGAGCGCAAAGCCGCCTATGTGAAGCTCATCCGTGACAAAGAATCGAAATTCGATATCAAGTTACCGATCGAGTCGCAGCTTTTCACGCCGACAGAAAATGATATCGACTGGTACATCCTCGCATCGTACCTGTCCCATGATTTTCCCTACAGTGATTCGGCTTACAGTAGTAGACGAGTCTTTCCCTACGCCATGGCCATCGGCGCCGTTGCCGAGCAACTCCGAAGCGTACCCAGCGTTGGAGATGTCCTAGACAAGATGTTGGCCAACAACAATAACCCGGAAACGCAGCTGTTCGAGCTGCTGACGGCCTCGTTCTACCTGAAAAACGGTTACGAGGTTGCCTTCATTCCAGAGAACAGCATCACGTGGCCGAACGGGAAGAAGAAGTCGCCAGATTTGCTCGTCAAATCAGGTGAACTGGAGTTCTACGTTGAATGTAAACGCTCGGATAAACAAACAAAGTACTCGCTTGGCGAGGAGGAAGCTTGGGCCAACATCTGGGCGCAGGTGAGCCATTACATGCTCAAAGCCGCACCATGGAGGATCGTTGATCTGACGTTCCATGAGAAAGTGTCAGATGTCACAGAAGAGGATGTAATCAAGGTGGTGAACCTTGCCATCAAGGCAGATGAGCAAGGGGTGAGGGTGGGGGCCATTACCGCGAAAATTCGCGTAATCGACAAGGTCGGGCTCAAACGCCACTACCGGAATTTCTCTGTTAGGCCCAATAGCCCGCAACAAGAGCTGCTTGTGTTCGGTGACATCGATAGCAACGAAAAGCGCAACGTCGCGACTGTCGCAAGTCGGGTCATTCGCCCTGGAACCAATGACGACATCCTCAACATGTTTGTCAAAGACGTCGCCAGTTGCGTAGGTGCCCAATGGCGCTGCGACCATGAGAACTCACTCTCGTTACGCTCCAAGCACTTCAAGAGCCTGGTCAACGACGGCGTGAGCCAAATTCCTCCCGATCGCGCTGGCGTGGTGCACGTCTGGTTTGAGACTCGTGACGGTATCGAGGTCGAGAAGCTACGCCGGGACAAAAATGTCGACCAGATCGGTGCCTACGATGCCTCTGAAACCTCTGTGCTTGGCGTCTTCGTACACGCGGTCAACTACTACCCATTTGAGGACAGCTACGAGTGGGCCGAGACAGTACAGGACTTTGCGCGGGTGCCACACTTGTTGGGGCTCTTCCCCCGGCAGACCCTGATGCTCGGATCCGATGCGACAAACGAAGTTGAAGACATCACCCATTGGGAACAGGACAAAGCGGCAAAGTCCCTTCGGTGAGATCGGTCAAGGATGGTGCTGAAAAGCGTCACCTTCTGCTTACACAGGAAAGTGAATGCGAACTTTAGATAGCTGGGCTCATCGACTTTTACATCTCCCACTGCTCATCGAGTGCCCCTCGATGCAGGTTATAGGCTACGACCAAGAAGAACCTCTTTTCACCGGGCCTGGCCACATCTCTATCAAGTCACGCACTGAGATGGAATTTGTGATGCACGGGACGCCGGCTGATGAAGCCAAGGCGCTTGAACGCGTCATGCTCGCGTTCGAAAATCCATACGTCAATCTGGATCAGCTCAGAGTCTTCGCGGTTGATTATGAGGGCGTAGAGTGGAACTGCGGTTGGGTAGACGTTCAGATCGGTGAAACTGCGAAGGGCACCTGGCGGCTCTCAGGAAGCATTCAGGGAATCATGACCATGGCCTCAGGGACAAGGATACATCCCGAGCCAGGGGTGGAGGTGGTCTATGATGCGCAACTGAGCGTTCCTATTCCGCTGCTCAGCCGGAAAGCGTTGCGCGAGAGTGCAGAGTCGCCCAAGTCGACTTCCAGGCAAAGGATAGATCAACAACACCAGATCGAGGTTGAGGGCGGGACAGTCGCCTTCCATCGTAGCTGGGGTGATGAAAGGCTATGGGTTACAGCATCTGGATTTCAGCCTTCCCTGAGCGTGTTCCTAGAGAATTGGGTCGGAGAGCCGCTCAACCTTCTTTTTGGTCAATTGGTTTATCCGCGCCTGACGGCCCGCAACATGGGTAATGGATCTGCGCTAATCGCCTTGCGCAATGTCTCAGATCACACTGCAGACACCCAGGTTTCATCGTTATTGATAGCCAAAGACCAGCGATGGCACAGTGAGCGCTTCTGGGAGCTCTATGGCCAGATCCTGTCCATGATTATCCGAGCGGGACAGAACAAGGCGGCACCGGATCTAGCACTTCATCAGCTCACTCAGTACTACCAGGAAATTGCCCAGGCCACGACTGGCTCGCACTGGGTACTATGTATGACCCTTGCCAGTGTCATCGAAGGTGTGGCAAATCTGATGTTCCCTCCGGTGAAGTCTGTTATCTCGGGCAAGGAAAACATCGACACTTGGGAGGCGTCCATCAGAAGCCTGGAAGTGCATGTCCAAGAATGGGAGGGAGATGACAAGCTTCGCCAAAGGCTCATGACTTCACTGCGAGGCGCCCGGGAGAAGGGTGTGCTTCATCGACTCAAGCCTTTGGTAGAGAACGGGGTGATTGATAAAGAACATCTCAATGTCTGGCAGAAGGTGAGAAACAGCGTCATGCATGGAAACCTAGTGTCTCCTTGGCTTGCCGAAGAGCTTGAGCAAAACCTTACGCGGTTGACCGACTCGCTCATCGACTGAGCGAAGCCTATATCCGCAAATGTGCAGCCTAGGCTCTGTACGAAATTAGGCGAAACTATTTCGGAAAGCGTAAATGTATGAATTCCATGGAACTCCTACTTCAGCTGGTGAAGGTTTCTGATGGCTAAACGAAATTGCAGTCGAATCCTGAGCGTTGATCCCCGACTTTTTTATCGCGCCTCGCCATTGCAGGCGCCACAAAGCCGATGATCAGCTCATGCTCAATGGCATCCTCTGGGATCTCTCTTCCGGTGCGGCCTGGCGTGACATGCCTGAGCGTTTTGGCACTTGGTCAACGGTCTATCAACGCTGTCGTGATTGGCGCAACCAAGGCACGTTCGACCAGATGCTCAAACTACGCTCCCGCCTTCGGTCACACCTCCAGCAATATTTGTTGCGCAGGGTCGTCTTCGAACATCAGGGCCTGCCTATTCTGAGCGATGCGTATTTTTCATCCGATCTTGCCGTATGGATCTCGCTTCGGGCTAATCGATAGGATGCGATCGCTCCCTGTCAAACCTTGTGAAATCGCGCTATCTGGGAGGCGTCAGGATAGGGTGTTGACTACAGACGATGAGCCTCCTCGCGCCACGCGTCATGGCAACGTAGAGGTTCCTGGCGTTCATCTGCTCAGGCTCCAAAATCACCGCAACATCAGCCTCCAGTCCCTTCAGCAGCAACGTGCTGCCTACTGCTCGACGCGACAATGGGCGCCCTTGCATCCGGTTGCGCTCGCGGATCTGGATAGCCGCTTCGCGGAAGGTGTGCGTGTGAGATGCTGCCATTCGTAGCGCGGCGATACAGCAGCGAAGGATTTCCGGGCGGTATACGCGGCAATCCTGCTGCTGGGAGAGCTGCTGCAGGAGGTCGCTCACACCTGCAAAACTGGGGGCTGCCAGATAGGTCACCGCGACGGACTCAGCGACTGTTGGTGGTGTGCGGTTGCGACCATTGCGGATGGTTTCCACCCGAGTGAGGTAAGCATTAACGCCCACACCGGTCATCACGCTCCCGGCGAAGTTGGCTATCTGGCTCAGCGACGTTGGCCCTGCCAGCTCGAAGCTCTGAGCGAAGGTGATGAGGTCGGGCAGATCCACAGCCTCTACCGTTGTTGCACCTGGTGTCTGGCTTGTCAGGCGCTGCCTGCCTGCCGTGTTTCTGGCATCCCCTATGATCAGCGCCGACTCTCCGTTTTGCAGCGGGGTCAATGCAGCGTTTCGTCGTTGCGCGTCGGCATTGGCTGGGTGGATCTGTATCCACTGAACTTCGTGGGGCGCTGCAGCCAGATCGACTGGGCGACCGGCTTCCAGCAGCTCTCTCATCTGAAGCAGCCAGAGCCCCAGGTTCTCCGCATGGGCGAGGCGCCATCGCCAAGGCGTGGCCAGGGCGCCAATCCTGGGGAAGTGTGGAAGGACATCGGTGTTCCAGTCGACCAGGCGATTCTGTGCGATGTCGAAAATGGCCTGCATGGGGTCGCCCAGGACATAGGTGGGCAAACTGGCAGCGAGCCAGGTGACGATGATGTGTTGTGCTTGGTTGCAGTCCTGGTATTCGTCGACCAATAGGTGCGAGTAAGTTGACCGTAACACCTGATCCAAGTGTTGCCCGCTCAGCAGCGCGATAGCCGCCGCGCGGATTGCAGGATAGTCAGCGGCGCGATTGGCTAACTGCATGATCGCTGGATTGTGCCCGCTTCGGGCGGGAAATTTGCCGATTAGCTTCATGGCGAAGCCATCCAGCGTTGCAATGCGAAATGAGGCGGGCGGCACTCTTGCACGGGCCATGCGAGCGCGCAGCGCTGCGACTCCGGCGTTGGTGTGGGTAAGGATCAGAATGGGTTTTGGCCCCGTGTGCTGAATCAACGTGTCCGTAATCAGCTGCGTTTTGCCGCAGCCTGCCGGCGCCGTTATCGACCCTCTTGGAAAATCGAACAGCGCGATTTCAGGCGGCATGAATCCAGCCTCTGATCCGGTTGATGGTCGTTTGGAGGTCGGGATGAGACGCCTGCAGGTTGGGGCCAATGATGTGCTTTGCGATGAACTCGTAGGTTGTCACCGACTTGAACCAGCCATTCTTGCGAATGCGTGAAGCAAGTCCTAGATAGCTTCGAGTACCTGGTGCGTAAGGCACCCCTTGCGCTCGAAATGCCTCGATTTGCTCTAGATTCAGGTTGTTTTGCGAACGATCGCGTATATGGACAGCTACCAACTCTCGGTCACGCACCTCAATGGCTTTTTCGAGCAGCCTATCGATGGCGGTGTCCGGCACGCATGCAAACAGCTCATCTTCTAAGGCTCTGTCCTGGCCCCAGGTGGCAGACTGTCCTCCCGCCAGATGGAAAGCGTTTTGGATGGCGGGATTTAGGGGCTTGTCCGCATCGACGATCACAAGCACCTGGTACCCGAGGCTCAGCAGAGCGGAGCCACGCGTGTAGCAGTTGTCAGGGCTGCCGCCGTTGACGTTGACATAGGCTCCGCCCAGCGCGAGGAAGGAAGGCCTGCCGAGAGTGCCCCAGTATTGATCCAGGCCGCGCATCAGCCCCACTTCACTGGCACCTTCACAGACCACGATGCGTTTGGCCAGAAAGGCCTCGGGATCAGCCCGGAGCGTGCTCTGTACATCATCGGATGTTCCGGCTTGGCGAACCTCGTGATGCCCCTGTAGTGGACGAACCACGAAGAGTTGATGCCCCGACAGTTCACGCAGGGCAACTGGGGAGTGGGTGGTCAGGAACACCTGAAGGGGCTCTGGGGTGTCCTTGGCGCCGAGAGAGTCCATGAAGCGAATCAGGCGATGGGGTTCCAGGCCAAATTCCACTTCATCCACCAGTGCGATGGAGGCTGCCTGTGCGACTTGGCGTTGAAGGCCCGCTACCAGCAAGCGAGACGATCCGGTGCCGAGCGATCGTAGAGGAATGCCCTGGTCGTTGTGCAGGGCAATGGCGCCATCACCGATCGAGACTGCATGGGCATCCAACAATGCCTGGGCGGCTGCACCAACGGGTACGCCGAGATAGTTGGCGGTCTGCGTCACAATCTCCAGAGGCCGCTGAAGCTGAGCTCCTGCTTGTACGCCGAAACCGTTCCGAGCGTCTCGTGCGGCCTCTGCCAAGGCACCACCGAGCGCAGGCCGCTCTTCGGTCAATCGGTTGAGGATGGAGTTACGGCTCCACGACAGGTTGGTGTTGGCATAGCTTCCGATGCGAGCGGGGGAGATGCGTGCTCGATCCTTCCAGGCCAGGTTTCGCTCAATGCCCTGCTGGCTCGCTCGGTCAGAATAGAGCCGCCAGGAAGGCTCCAGATCACTCTCGACCTTGAGTTGCAGAGTCAGTACGGTTTCGATACCGAAACGCGGCTCATCTTCTAGCGTTCGGTTCGTGTGATCGAAGCCGCGCAGGAAATCGCCATAACTGTCGAGGTTGATCAGGTCATCAGGTAGGCCACCCAGCGTCACCGTGATCAGGATCGGCTGTGCAACATCCAGCTGGTAGAAATCGGTGTCGCCGAAAGGTGCGTTGCGTCGGGCGCCGAGGCAAAGATCGATGGCATCAAGAATACTGGACTTTCCGCTATCGCCAGGGCCGATCAAGCAATTGAAGCCGGGTGAGGGTGTCCAGTCCAAGTTCTGAATAGAGCGAAAGTTTTGGATCTGGAGCCGACGAATCCTTGCCATACAGTAAGTCCCTGCGCTGATCTGCCCGATGCCGCTTCGCTTTGATCATAGCTAGATTTCGAGTCAGCACAGTGCACGTGATGAGACGTCACATCAGATTTCCATCCTGGACGGTAGCCAGCTTGCTTTCCTGCCATTTGGTTGGAGTGGCAATTGAAGCGATAACAAGCAGCTCAGGCGCTGGGATGCCTTTAGCGGCTGGGTTTGCTGCGTAACATCCCACTTTAGCCAGGAAGCCAAGCTTGAAGCTATCCGCGTCCAAGGCTTCTGGGCACGCATCCAGGTTACTCACTGATTAGCAGCTGCTGCTCGGTCGCCAAGCTCTGGCTTCATGATGGCGCGAATGTCATACAGCAAGCTGCTCACGTCATGTAGCTTGCTGATGAACTCCTCCAGTATCTCGTTGGTGACCTCGAAGTAGCGATTTTTCTTGTCCAGCCGACGGTGCAGAATTTGCTGCCTGGCTTGGTTGGTGATCGGGTAGGCGTGCATGATGTCCGAACGCCGTGTATTTAGTGCTTGGAACATGTCAGCGGCGGCGCGGCCAGTAGGCCCGACCGCCGGTTTTGTTGCTTTAGCTTTCTTTACGCACTTGCGGAATTCGCTGAGGATCTCGCCGCCCGTTCTTGCCTGAAGCTCAGTGCGGTTCACGAGCGGATCCATATGGTGAGCGAGCTCGGCCATGAAGCTGCTGAGGGAAGCAAAGCCGTACAGCGCGACCCCAAGCCGATAGATGTAACCATCGTCGGCTGGAAGCGCGAGACGGGTGAGCCCTCTGATGGCTTTGGTGTTTAGCTCGATGGTCATGACGTGTACTCCAACATCCTTATTGTGTACCGAAGATGCCGGGCTCTGTGCTGCGAACCAGGACTGTACTTTACAGGGGGAAAATGACTGAGTTACTTGAGCTTACCGCGCAGCCAGCTCATTACCCGGATCAACACTTTCAGCTTGCGATAGAAGTTATCCGCATCGACCAAGAAGCCCAATTGCTTGCGGAGCTGCGCCATCTCGCTCGTCACGGCCCTATGCGTATCGGTGCCAGCCAGGCCTGCTGCAACCATGTTCTGATCAACCTCGCGCAGTCGACGGTACCAGGCAATATTGATTGCGTGGTGCTCGAAATAGCGGTGGTTGAACACGCGGTGCTTACCGAGCAGAAACAGGTAGGCGCCAAAGCCCGCCAGAAAGACCTGCAGGATGCTGATCTCAACCCCCTGAGCGTTCAGAAACTGGACGATTTGTGGCGTTCGCCAGCAGCCGATCGCGAACAATACGGGCCATAGGGCAATGGCGAACAGCGCTTCGTTCGTGTGTGGGTAGCGTGTCAGTTGAATGGGGATGAAGCGGAGACGGGTCATGGCAACTCCTGGTGGAAGGCTGTCCTGGCACGAGGGGCCAGGACTCACTCAAGCTTTCGGTTTTGCCTAGGTTCGATGCAACTCAAGTGGATGCATTTGGTACCTATCGCCAAGAGAAGCGGCGCATTCAACAGCTCGTCAGAACGTCACTTCACCCTTGAGTGGCCAGCCCTCAGGCACCAACGCCGGGGGTTTACTCCAAGGTGCCTCAACCAGAGACTTCTGGAACCAGTCATCCCGTAGATTGGCGTGCTCGGTGATGATGATCTGGAAGCCTGGTACGTCTTCGACCGTGAACTGGTATAGCAAGTTGAACAGCTTGCGTACCGAGTCCATATCGGCATCGGATTGCTCGGTGTTCAATACCGTACCGTCGACCGCTTTGTAAGATTCCTCTGAGGGGAAATACACTTGGGTCGGCTGATCGATCAACAAGAAGCGCGGCATGGGTCGATTGCTCTTGGCGCAGTACCAATGCAAAGCGAGCAGCGCGGAGAGATGATAGGCTAGGTAGTTTTCGCCGCCTCCTGTCCGAGCCATGGGCACAGAGCGCTCAGGGCGGTCGAAAATGATAGTCAGCTTCTTCAGGTCGAATCGGGCAGGGTAGGCACTGAATTCAGATTCGAAGCGTTTGTTGTACAGATTGAACTGTGCCGAGATGCTGTTCATGATCGACGCCAGGCGGTCATCCAGATCGACATCTGCCAGCGCCTTTTCCAGCTCCTGAACGCGCATTTCCCGACGGCGATAGTCAGCCTCTTGCTGTTTCAGCGAACTGTCAGGGACGAAGCCTTCAAGGAAAAAGCTGATGCGCCCCACGACATGCTTGGCGGCGTCGCTTTGCTTCTGTGCGTTCGCCAGCACCGTATTGGCGGCGATGGCGGCTGTCAGCTCCGCTTCCTTCTCGACAATCGACTTGGTCGTGTCCTGAAGGCGTTGGTTTTCCTCCGCTAGGTAGCCCTGAATCTGCGGACGTTGCCCCATCACTGTCTGCATTTCTGCCTCCAGAGACGCCAGTTCGCCGATGAGCGCTTGGGCTATCGGGGTGTCCATCGCCAAGTTCTTTTCTGCAAAAGGCCACTGCCATTCGCCTGTTGTTGCATTCTTCGGAAGCGACTTGATGGATAAGAGGCGGTCGATATGTTCCGATGCCTCGCTCTGAAAGCCGCCGGCACGCCGCTCGAACAATTGGCCGGCCTCAATTTTGGATTTGATCTCGCGCTTGGTTTTCCTCAGCTTGACCAGCTCAACTTCCAACTTGGGTACCTTGTCATCAGGCTGGGAGTGCGGTTTGGCGGGAGTCCATTGTGCTGCTGTTTTGAGCGCGGCAATGATCTCCTCGACCTCCCCAATGGGGGACTCTGAAGAGAGTATTCCTACGGACTTGGCTTCAGTCAGCAGTGCGATGGCCTGGTTTCGGTTGTTGCCCACGGCTTGCTTCGCCTGCTCAAGCAGCTTTGTCTGGGCTCTCAGGTCTCGCTGAGCTGTCCGCAGCCTAGTCTGCAGCTCGTATCGCTCATTGGTTGACGCGCCGAGCAGGATGGGAAGCGTATCTCTGATCGCCTGGGGTTGGAACGGCTCGTTCTGGCGATAGAAAAGCTGATCCTTGTTGGTGACTAGGCCCTGCCTTTGGAAGAGGTAGTAGTACGAATGCTTGATGGAGGCTTCGTAGCTGTTACGCGTGTGCTCCTCCGCAACTTCTGTGCGGTTTTCAGGAATGCCAAGTTGGCGTGACAGCAACGAGGTGACGGCGACGTCGTCCGTGTTGACCACAAGCTCGGAAAACTCAAGGGGCTGCACGAACTCCCCGGTACGCGTCATGGCCAGGCTGCAGCTCGCGCCGCCTGACCGTGGGGCCGGCTTCGCTACCATGACCTGCACGTCCGGAAATTGATAGATCACTGCGAACCAGGATACCTTGTCTTGGATAACACCATCCGAAACGTTGAAGTTGGATTGGCCCATGCAGTATTCGATGATGTCCGAAAGGGCGGATTTACCTGTCGACGAGCGGCCCGTAATGATGTTGAGTCCGTCGATTTCAAAGTTGACATCGCGGCGCTGGCCATCGTGGCTGTATACATGGATGGAGCTGATTTTCATGGTCGAATTCCAAAAGCGGTGTACACCGTAACCCTGTCTGCAATCTTGGCGAACTCTCTCCCCAACAGAGCCGCTGTACGTTGGCACGCGACTGTTTCCTCGGTGCCCTCGATGTCTGCTTTAACCCTCCTGGCTTTCGGCAGGAGTCGTCCCTGCGGGGTAACCTCGAAGCAATCGGTGTGGTGCGCCAACGCAAATGCCTCGAAAGTGAACGGCAGCATTTCAGTTACCCTCTCTGCCAGTCCGATTTGCATCTGTGGGTAGGTTTCTACCGTTTTGAGCAGGTAGCCCTTGTAGTGCTTGAGCAGTGCGTTTCGAGATTCGTGGTGGAGGCTAAGCGGCAATACAAGCAGTGACATCGAAAAGGGCATCCCCTTGGGATCTATCACCGCATAGGCCTTGAGCGCACGGATCAAGACAATCGCGCAGAAGGCAGGGTTGAACAGATTTTTGGTCTCAAACGGACGCTCGTCCCAGCGAATCATTCGGTCTCTCCTGCAGCCTTGGATAGGCGATCCAGAAGCTGTGGATGCCAGTAAACGGTGGGATAGGGGCGCTTGTTAGCGAGAATCTGAAAGCTGCCGCGAAGTACGTAAGGCTCAGTCACACGTGCCCGGATTTTCAGGTGATCAAGCTTCTGGGCTTCTGTCTCAGCCCAGGTATACAGCTTCTTGGCAGCGGTAATCAGTTCCGGGTCAGAGCAGTCCTCGATTGACGCACCGAGTGCATCATCGTCGAATAGGACGTCTTTGGTGCGCTCCCACTCATTCGTCAGCCGGCGTTCATACTTCATGATTTCTTCAGAGCCCACCAAGCGCTGCCTTGCCCAGGCTGAGCGCTGCTCAAATGCTCGGTAGTAGTCCAGGATCGCATTTCGAATGCGGCTGGGGCTTAGTTTCAACTCACGGAGTTGACTAACGAACAGCCGGTTATCGATGCTCACATCAATGGGGGATATGGGTGTCGCGTCCTCGAAGGTGATCGGGAGATTGTCATCCTTGTACTCTTCACTGAAGTTGAACAGTTTTTCTGAAACGTCCCGGGCATATGCGGGCTCGCTCTGCGGCTCGCAGAGCATCTGGATGATCAGGTCATTCCACCATCCCTCCAGGCGCTCAAAGACTGCATCTCTGTGCTCAGCACGGATTGGCCGCATTTTCTGGGCTTTGATGAGTGCTGGGAGATCGCCAATCCGAGGCGTGCTGTCAATAATCGTGATTCTCGATACGAAGTCCTCTTTCTCCAGCGCTGTCAGCTTCGTGAGCAACTCCTTGATCTTGGTGAACGATTTCGCTTTGCTGGTGGCGAGCGTGTTCTCTGTCAGTTGCCAAAGGCTGGGCCGAGCCTCCGTTGTATTGGCGCCGTACAGAAAGAATCTCAAGAATGAATCCGGTGCGACGGACGAGGTGGTGAACAGAAAAAACTGATAGTCAGACTCAACCCGCCCATTGGCCAGGTAGCGAGTTAGCCAGATATTGACCGACTTCCAAAAGTCGACAGACAGGTCAGTCAGGCGTTCACCAGCAGCCTTGTGCTTGAGAGAGGCCAGTGTCTTCTTTCCGGAGGATTCCAGGAAATCGAGGTCATCTTCCTTCTCTATGAGGATCGCGGTGTCCTCTGGAAGCTCTAACGCCTGGTACAGCGCAAAGCGGGGTTGGAAGATGTAGCCCAGCCCCTGTTCTCCGGCGCTGTAGGGATCGCTATCTTTCTTTTGGTCTGCGGAATCGTTGCTTGCTACAGAACTCATAATTCAGCCCGTGCTCCAAGGTTGTTCATCCCAGGTCTGCTGTGCTTGGGATGGGGGCGAGCCTAGTCTATCGAACGCCTTCTGATGCGGTCGTATACGCCACAAGCAACGCCTGATGTGTAGTGGTTGGCTATTGCAGTCTGAGTGGCTGCGAGCCCTTGCCTGCGGAGCCATCATGTCTTGCGAGTGAAAGCTTGATGGTGCAGGGTGAGCGTGTGGGAAGGCCGCCGGCACAAGAACAGATTCGCGTGGGATTCGACCGCTTTCTCGCAGGAGGGCATGGGCCGCGCTGGAGTGAAAGGAGCTCGGTTGTTGGTGCTTCTGCAGTGGGGAGTCGTGGTGCGATGTTTGATGCCAGTGGGGAGGCGCGAGATGAGCGGCGCTGCGACGGATACACCTAGGGCGAAGATCACCCTTGTACTTTGCGCTCGTGCTGGCAGTCTTTCCATGTTCAATCTGACCTAACCGAAACTCCATTGAGCACATTCTGACTTGAGTGGTGGCACATGGCAACCACTTGCGCTAGGTGCGATGACGTCCTACCGTCTGCCTCCTCCCGTAACTGTGATTCGTCTGGCTCCGTCTTGAAGCTGGCGTAGAGGTCTAGTTCGCCTTGCTGTTCAATCAGGCAGAACGCGTAGCTCGCTACGCGGAAAGTCGCCAGGGCAGTGTGGGAGGAGTGGGGTTCATCTCAGCGGGGACCACCTTGCGAATTGCCCCAACCCTGTTTTGCTTACCAAGAACCGACTACTGACACATCCTTGAGCTTCACGGTGGTCATCTGGCCTTTTTCATCACCCACCGTGATGGTCGGAGGGATTGTTTTCGGGGGCCGCCTGTACCAGTCACAGCATCCCTTTATCACGTCGCCGAGAAATCTGCTTTCCAGGACTTTCCGCACAAGGTTGTCGGTCAGCACTGGATTTGGATCGAAGAAAAAATCACCAGGCTGTTCGAGCTCCATGGGGGATGGATTCATGGTGTCGAATTTTCGCTGAAAGGACTTGGCTGGTGGGGTGAATGCGTGGTGGGAAGATTTAGCCGTCTCAGGAAAAATCGGGCTCATAAAGTCGATTAGATAGCCGTCGCACGCAACCATCGCGTGGAAGGCGCTGGGGCTGCTATGGGCTTCGCCATCTTCAATTGTTGCGAAGCACATGACCTTCGAGTCTTCGACATCTGTCATCAGGCACATTGCGCCCGCGAGGGGATGAGCCTCCCTCCTATAGTGCTGACGGAGAATTGCAGCGCCCGCCATGCTGAAGTACCAGCAGGCGTGAGCAGTGTCTGCTTGACACGAATCCAGCACGCTGCGGATGACACGATGAATCCGCAAATAGTCGAGGAGCGGTATTAGCTCAGGCGATTTCTTACTCATGGTTGTCCTTTTCAATGAGGGTGGCCCGGTCCCCCGGCCTCCACTGGTGCACAGAATCAGTGTCCAAGCTTGTTGTTCAGGTAATGAAAAAGCGTTCTGACCGCATTGACGAACAGGAAGGCTTCTGGCGCCTCGATGAGGTGCTCGTTTGGATGAGCGACGCTTCCGTGGTTGCGGACGGTGTTCAATGCATCCAGAACAGAGGCGAATGACTGAAGTACTTTGGCAACATCTGTCGTATGGGCACCCGAATCAGCCAATGTCGGGTGATTGGTGCGGAGTGCTTTGAAAGCCTGGGTCAGGGTTGCATCGGGGGGAATTGCAATGCTGGCCGCTGCACATTCGGCCTTCAGGTAGCCGTGCATTGCGGTATGGAGGCGATCTACGGCGCTCTGTGCACCATTCGTCTCGATGAATTGATCAGCGTCCGTAAGCGCCCGCCGTACAACCTCAGAAGCGCTTACCGAGGGCGTAACTGCTCGGACGTGACCGACGCTGATTCCTAATTGATGGAGATGGTTCGGCACGGATACTTCTAAAAGAGGCAGTACCTTCGGATGCTCAATCAGTAGCGCCAGTGCCTGGCCGTTGTGATGCTGCATACGGGTGACCACTTCAAACACGCAGTCACTGTAATCCGGGTCTCCCCAGTCGAGGCTCCGCAAAAGCCGCTTGTGGCCTGTGATGTAGGCGTGCAGGCCTGTGAGGTGCCCAACCTCATTCCAATCGGATTTGGTGAATGTCTCGGTGATCGCTCGCTGTACGGCGACGATCAGTGGGCCATTCCAAGAGGGGTCATGGAGCAAATACTCATTCATACGAAAATCCTTTTCACTGTGTCCGCAGTGCTGTGGGGCCACTGACCGAAAGTCTGCGACTGGTACCGACTCGAATTCTCCACCCGTTCCAGCCTTGATGACGACCTTGTCTCGTCGATTTGCAACCAGTCACCAACGCGCTGGGTAGCGAATACATTTCCGGAACGATGAACCCCAAGGTGGGTAGGGTATCCAGCAGAGTACAACGTGACTATCGATTCGAGAGTGGCGTGCGAAGCTGGAGGAGAATGCAAATGCATCGCTGGGTGCACGGCAGTTGGCCATGGCGAGCACGGTTTGCGTATGATCCCGAGTTCGTCCTCGCTAGTCCGGCTTCTGCATTTCAAACCTTTATTGCAGCTACAGCAATGCGGAAAGATTTGCTATCAGACCGCGTATTTAGAAAAGCCTCAGTGTTTTGAGGCTTTTCTTGATTTTAAAAAAAGCTAAGCGATACTAGGAACCTTAAAAGTAGCTTTGCTTTCGGTTTTAACGATATGAACTTTGTCTCCCTCCTCATTCCAAACGGACGATTTCAGCCCCCAGTAAAAGTAGCTGGCAGGGTTTTTCTGCTGTGTTACGCCTCTATTATTTGACCCGGGGCGAGTAAAAAGAAATATAAACTCACCTTTTTTTATTGTCCAATCGGGAAAGATGAAAATGTGGCGGTGCTTATTGCTAGCGCTACCATCATCTTTGTAGGTTTCGTCAAAGATCATGTAGTTGTTCAGGTTGCAGTCTTCTGTTGCTTGGAGTACAACATATTCACTTTTTTGATCTCCTTGCCCTCCCACTGACATAACTTTCAAGTCCATTACAAAAGCTCCATGTTCTGCATCGTGGTTTGGCAAAGTGCCAGCAGGCACTAGGCTAGCTTGGAAGATTGGGTAAATGGAAGGTTTTTTTGAAGCGCTGCTAGGCTGATGAAGGAGTGATGATTCCTTTGTGGTGATTTAGGAAACGGCGTCTCGTACTTCGTCAGATCTCACGGTTTGTGCGTGCCCAACTGACACTCCTCGTAGCCAGAAAGCATGCTTTAATTCGCTCCCCAGAACCTCCAGTCGTTTTGAATTCGGCAAGCTCCGCACAAACACGTTCAAGCAGGCCTCAGAGCGCTAGGTCAAGGTTATTCCTATGGCCGAGTACGTGTCTGGGCGAGCGCTCCTCATTAACTTGAGTGCCCAGATAGTAATGCTTGCTGAGTATGACATCGACTAATTTGACGGTACTAAAGTTGGCGCGGTTAGCCGAGATTTCGTGGGACTAGATGTGATGGAGCACAAGACAAGGCGGTTGCTAGCTGTCAGTCTAGGTGGTCGTAGATTGGCAGCTTGGCTTTTTGCAGCTGGCAACGCAATTGGCCTAGGGACGTCTCTTTGTCTTTCTTAAGTCAGCAAATGATTCCAGATTGGATATCTCTCTGAATACGAAGTCGGTCTATGGCACCTTGGATACCTCGTCGGCCACCATCAAGCCAAGATTTTAGTGAGCTGACTCGCTAGCATGGGGTTGCCATGGGTTTGCTCCGCGCCAGTGCTGTGAAATAACGAAGAAAAGTTTATATTCCAGTATAGATGTACCTTACATGCGAAGTGCTTCCATAAACTTTTTAAGCCAGACACCGGCCATCGAAGCATATGGGGCTTCCGGCGCGGTGGTATCCTTCAGTTCGGAGAGCAAGCGATCTTGGAGAAGGCGAAGGCGCGTGGCCACACCAGCTGCAGGTGTGCCCATCAATAGGCGCTGTGTTGCGGGCTCTTCCAGCGCAGTAATCGACTCAGCCAATTCCGTGATCAAATCACCGAGGAATTGCAGTTTCCTTAGCAAACGGTTGCGATCCTGGAACAGTTTCAGACGGTTCAGACCATAGATGTGAATCGAAGCACTGGCGCGTGCTAGCTGTTGCGCATTGCCTGTGGCTACGATCAGGCCCGTGGGGGTGCCGTGGATCCAGGCTATGCATCAAGTACGTAGCACGATCATCCTCGCAAGGATTGATGAGTAGCGGCAGCTCTCTGGAAACGTCAGTCGTCTCTGCCGTGGCGCGCACGCCGTTGTCTTCTAGTGGTAGTGGGAAGCTATTTTTCTTACCTGTCTGGTTAGACACATCGCTTAGAGAGATGGCGGTGCGCTATCATCTGGGATCCTGAAAGCAGGCCAGCCGTTATCGGCTGTGTATTCCAGATCAGGGCTTTTGGCGGGGGTGCCCTCGGCAGATTTATCGTCAGATAGGAGACACGGATGCTCAGGCCTGTAGTGGCATTTTTCCATTCAGTTCATAAACGTGGCACTGCAATGATTTGCCAGGGCATTGGACAGTACCGGCGATACACCACGGCGTTGCGTAAGGCGCTGCAGGCCGCGCAGGATTTTTTGAGGGCTCCGAATGGCACCACGGTCTTCGAGCCGCTGACGCCTGTTCTGTTAGACCTGCCTTCGTCGCAACGCTATGAGCGTGAGCTGTTGAGTGCGCTGGCCAATGACCAAGTGCGTAATGTCGCGATCACCGGTGAGTATGGCGCTGGCAAAAGCAGCGTGATCCGTACGTTTGTGGATCGGCATCCGGAATTCAACTTTGCGTTTATTTCATTAGCCGCCTTTGGCAAGGAGCGCGACCAGGCTGGGGACAACCAAGACCCTTCGGTGCCCGCGGCTAATGGCCAGCCCACTGCTCGGCCGCCAGAAAAACTAACCTCAGTAACTGCAAACGACGCCGATCTTTCAACGCGAATCGAGGAAGCCATCGTTCAGCAGTTGCTTTATGCCGTGCCGTCAAAGCAACTGCCCAAAACCCGCTTGAAACGCATCGTTCAAGCCTCATTATCTGCGCTCTGGGGCTACACCGCGTTCTTCGTTTTACTGATGGTGTGCGCCCTAAGGCTATATGCACCGGTGGCAGAGAAACCACTGATCATCATCCCTGAGTGGTTACGCGGCTGGCTGTTGCTACTTCCAGATTGGATGGCGGTCGCCGCGCTCGGTGTGGGCGGCGTGTACCTGGTGTTCTTTGGGCTAAGGTTGCTGTCCTCGTTCAGTATTGATGGCCTCACCATCAAGGGCGGTAAGTTGGAAACGACGCACCACGGTTCGGTGCTGCATAAAAATGTCGACGAGATTATTTACTGTTTTGAACGCAGCAACATCAATGTGGTGGTGATCGAAGACCTGGATCGCTTCGGCATTCAAGACGTGTTCACGCGCTTGCGTGAGATCAATTTCATCATCAAGCAGTCACCGCAGATTCGGCGGCGCGTGTACTTTGTGTACGCGCTACGCGATGAACTGTTCGCAGTGGGTGAGAAAACCAAGTTTTTTGACCTGATTATTCCGATCATCCCGGTGGTCAACTCGGAAAATTCACGCGAGAAGCTGATTGAGCTGCTGGGGTTGAGAAAGCTCAACGGGGTGCCGTTAGACACCGGGCTGAATCCTCATCTGCTTGAAACCGTGTCATATTTTATTGATGACATGCGTTTGATCAAAAATATCGTCAACGAATTTGACATGTTCTCCAGCATCCTGAGAGCGGGTTCGGGCTTGAAGTTGGACCCCAATAAGCTCTTTGCGATTATCGCGATTCGCAACTTGCACCCGAATGAGTATGCCGAGCTGGTAAAGCGCCGAGGGCCTATTTACGAGACGCTTCATGGCTTTCGCGAATGGCGGAGTCAGCTGCACAAAAACGCTGAGAGCGTTTATCAGGCGCTGCGCGAGGAGCGCGAGCGGAAGGTGCAGGAAGTCGCGAAAAGTACGGCCGAACTACGCGCGTATGTCTGGCTTGAGATGTTAGAAAAATCTGGGGCTTCTTATGCGTCTCATGTTGATGTGTTGAACGCTAACCGATACACGTTAATTGAATTTGTTGTTGATGATGCGTTTAACCTGATTTTCTCTCAAAGTTCTCAGTTGGCCATGATCGCTATCGACAAGTATGGTCAAACTATCAGAAAGTCAGTGGTGCCCGGAGCACCTATAGAGTTTCTCGCTTCAACGACCTACCAAAAGCGTTATGACCGGCTCCAACAAACGATGGGCAGCATTGATAAAAAGATAGCTGAGCAGCGTTTGGAGTCCAGACTGATCAATCGCCTGACCTTTCGCGGTGCCGCCAAACAAGGTTATGGCGAAGAGATCCTGCAAAAGCTAGCGGGTCTGGAAATTGTCATCTACCTGATGCGCCACGGCTACCTTGGTACCGATTACCCAGATTACTTTGGCTACTTTTACCCTGGCTCGCTCACCGCGGAAGATAAAAACCTGCTGCTGGGGCTCAGAGGCGGCGCCATTCCGGAAGTGACGACCGTCATCAGCGCGCCCAAGACAGTGGTGGAAAAACTCGATGTCGACGACCTTGGCGATGGAAGGGGTATCATCGCAACGCTGATCGATTACCTGGTGAGTGACGCCTACTCCGCGCCCGATTGGAGCCACGCGCGCGAATTGCTCATGACTATTTTCAGGAGCGGATTGAAAGATCATCTGGGCAGGATGGCGGAGGCGGCCGAGTTACTGATTTCGGGGCCGAATTCACATCGTTTTGTTCGCGCCGTATTTGAATTTGAACCCGGTTTGTTCCGTGCACTGTTGACGGAGGCACCTCGCTTCGAGACGGTGATCCTGAAGCAGTTGCTTATTGGCGCCATCCTGGATGGGTTGACCGCCGACCAGTTGCAGGCACTCGATGTTCATCCGAACACTGAAATTCGCAGCGCCATTGAGGCGCTTGAAGATAACTCGCGCTTGATGCCACAACTCAAAGTGGGCGAGGGCGGGTGGAGTTGGTTGAAGACTTTACCCGTTCAGTTCAATCACTTGGGCGAAACCACGTCTCTGGATGATCTTGCGCAACTGATCGAATGGCGCTGTATCGATTTTAACCTGCACATGCTTACCCTAGTTTGTCAGAAGGGTGACCCCAAAACTGCCGATGATCTACAAAGCAAATCCGCTCACGGCAGCGCGAACGTCACTTACCGTCGTCTCAAGGCGCTAAATATTACGGGCCTTGATGAGCAGTTGCTTGAGTCGCCTGACGCGCTGGCAAATGTGCTTTTGAGTCAAACGGGTGAATTGGAGGAGTCAGCCGCGTCACTTTCAACGTTGCTGAAAGTGCTCGACGTTGCAGCGGAAACCACCAGCATGCACCTGCTGTTTGCGCGCACGATTTGTGAGGTTGAGCGCTTGGAGGACTTACCTCAAAAACTGTGGGCGATTGTGCTATCAACTGATCGCGTCTCGATGCGAGTTGACGCCGTCTGGTCTTTCTTCAACAACGTCTTGCTGCCAGCCCTTACTGATAAAGGTTGCGAACCGGCAGACATGGAGGCCTTCGCGGATTTCATCAAGCACCACACAAAATTGCTGAACCAACATTTATGGGTAAGCAATCAGGCCCGACATATAGATTTGCAGAGTTATCTACTGAGCACACCAGCAGTCGACAACGAAACCGTTATCGAGCTATTCGCTGGGCTGAACCTGAATAATCCGGTGATCCTAAGTGGTTCCTTAGGCAGATTGCCAGCAGAACGCTGGACGATGCTGGCGAGCGCGGATTTCTTGGCATTCACTCCTGAGATCCGAGACTGTATCCGCACATACGACCTCAACTTGGAGGTTCCTTATCTCCTTGCGCACTGGAGTCAGGCACGAGAGCATATCGACTTTACCCAACTGCCCACCGAAATGGTGCTCACGCTCAGCCAAAGCAGCGTGCCAACACTAGATGACAAAATCAACCTGTGGACTGCTGTACCGCACGAAACGTTTGATACCTCCAGCGTAGCCACTATGGAAATTGCCCGGCTCTGCAGTTGGCTCAACGCTGGTACGTCGCGTTTCCCCGCCTCGTTTGCCCCCATACTTAGAAAGCTCATGGCTGAGGATGGACTGTCGTCAGAACAGCGACAGGAAATGCTCGTCCAATGTTTAGCGTCCAGCACGTGGGTAGAGGTGACGGCCCTGCTTGGGCTGCTAGCGGAAGGTTTCGACCGGTTAGCGCCCAATGTGAGAAAGATTGAGGTGGCGTCCACTGCAGCCAATCTACGATTGCTGGAGGCATTGCAAGCACGAGGTTTTGTTGGCGGCGTGACGGCGAAGGACGACGTTCTCACAGCGAACACCCGACCGAGTGAAATGAAGGACACGGCAAGCGCCGAATAGACAGCTTGTTAGCTCGGTTACATCAGCGTGCTTCTTGAATGGCGCTGAGAGGGTTGCCTATACAGGCATCAATCACGCCGTCGGAGTGGGCGCGCCGCGTGAGGCTTTAAGGGAGTCTAGAAAACTCGGGCCGATTCAAATTGAGGTGATCGGATAGCGCTCGACGGCGGTTTGGGAGCAGCAGCGTATGACTTTTTCGAGAAGTGGCTGTTGGACTTCAGCCTGGGGGCATCCTTTTCAAACTATCCAAAGAATGCCCCTAGATGTGCCCCCAATGTAGCAATCGTCTGGAAGTGAATGGATCTCCGTGGTTTGTGGAAAGCCAGAAATGATCAGCTAACCAGCCTGCCCGACAACGCCTAAAGACTCTCAGGGTCGCCAAAAAACATTTTGACTAGGCTCTAGGACAGTAGTTTCAGCTTGAAAAAAGCGAATTATGCCCCCATTTATGCCCCCAATTGCACAGGGTGTGCGAGCGATCGCGAATGGCGATTTCTGACATGGATCTGGGTGGCCGTCACTGGTATTCAGTGCGCCTCCGTATACTGGATGAGCAACCCGTATCTGGCAAATCCTTGGTCGCTCGGAAGAGGATTTGGGTAATGAGTCGACATCCTTAAGTGGAGTTGTCGGGTCTGTCTCTCTGCACCTATCCTGAAATTGACCCGCGAGATGCTCGTGCTCTGCGTGATGTTGCCAGGGCTCTGGTCGTGGGTCTCGATAGCCCGGTGGACACCGAACCTCCCGCCTCAATTGGCCGCCAAGTCGGCTGACAACGAGGGCGCTCAGGTTGAGATATAGAGGGGACGCCTTACCTTCGCTATTCCTGGCCAGTTAAGCCGTTGGGCCAGGTCGCTGATCAGTCGTTAGGTAAGTGCAACTGCACTTCCATGGCGTCATGAAGGAGTCGGACGACCTCGATCACGTCGTCATTTGCCAAACGATAAAATACGACGTGGCGTGGGCTTTTGACCGTTCCATGGGGATGTCTGGCCTGCTGGCGTGAATAGGTGAGATGATAGCTGCGAAGGCCCGGTGCAAGCTCATCGCGGTCATGGCTGCCAATGCAATAAGGCGTGTCGGCAAGCGCTTGCAGCGCCGCGAGGATCAGCGCCTGGTAGCGCTGGCGTGCTTGATCGCCGAACTGCGCTTGGGAGAGCCTGAGGATGTCGACAATGTCGGCACGCGCCGCGTTGGAAATCCGATACTGCGGCATGCTCAGTGTTTCTCTCGCGCGGGGAGGGTGGCCTCCAGGCTCAAGCCCTCGAGGTAGTGCTCCAGATCTCCTTCGTTCACCTGAGTAAAGCGCCCGTGCTCAAGGTCCATGATGCCGATCGAGGTCGCCTGACGCAGGGCCTCAATTTTGGCGGTATCTTCGGCGACGCGTTGCTCCAATAGCCTTAAGCCTTCTCGCATTACTTCGCTGGCATTTTGATAACGGCCGGACTGGACCAGGTCCTGGATAACCTGTTCTTGGTGAGGGGTGAGCACAACGTTTCGCGTCGCCATCATTAGCTCCAACTCTGGGCAAACATATTGTTTCGAACGTTGGCATATTATGCCATTTTACATAAAAGCAGGGAGTTTAGGATTTGTACCTGACGAACTGTAAAGTGTGGGGTCATCCTTTGCGCCGAACAGATGGCCCGGACTGTAAGCGCACAAAGTCCAAGCAAGGCTGTCGCATGCGGGACGTCGTGGACAGCTTAATTAGTGTGGGCCTCGGGCCTTCAGTTTTGCCAAACCTTGTTTGATGTGTCCGGCGTTCTCTCCAATCGTTTGTAGCGCGCCGCGGATATTGTCGCCTGTGTCCGTCGTACCCTTGCGCTCAATCCACAACGTCAACTCCATCACCGCCGCCTCTAAGGCGAGCTGGTTTTGGTACAGACGCTCAAGGACATCAGGCAGTGAATATTCAGTGGGCATTGTTTCGACTCCAATGAAGGAGCCGAAAGCGTAGCAGCGGGGGAGGCGGATGTCCTGAGCCACCCGTGAGTTAAGTGCATGAAACGGTTTAGAGTGAGGGCCAGCATTCGCCAAAAACTGCCGTTGCGACAGGCAGCAGACGGCCAATAGCAGACAGATCGTTCTACAGCCTCGGCGCTTTGTATCAGCCAGCAGAGCACTAGCGCAGAGAGGAAAAATACTGAGTAGGCGGTTTACCCAGTGCTTTCTTGAACATAGTGATGAATGCATTAACAGAGTCATATCCCAGGATGCCCGCCACACGTTGCACGGATACCCCCTCCGCCAAATGACTCAGTGCGATCATCAAATGCAATTGTTGACGCCAGCGTCCGAAGCTCAGCCCGGTCGTGCTTTCTACAAGCCTGGCCAGCGTTCGTTCACTGGTTGCAAGCCGAGTGGCCCACTCGCGCAACGTGGTTCGGTCGCCTGGATCTGAGAAGAGCGTATCCGCGATTTGTTTGATCTTGGGGTGGTCTGATATCGGCAAATGCAGCTCTTTCAGCGGGGCATCGGAAAGCTGCTCAAGCAGCACTGCAACCAGCCGAGCTGTCTTGCCCTCGGAATGGTAAGCAGGTTCCTGTTCAGCGAGATGCAGGACCATCTCCCGAACAAGGGGCGTAATGGCAACCGTGCAGCATTCTTCAGGCATGGCTGCCGCACCGGGCTCAACGAACAGAAAGCAGGTCCGGGCGTTTTCGGTCACTCGGCAACTGTGCGGCGTGCCGCCCGGGATCCATACGGCGTGCTGGGGAGGGACAAGCCAGAGTGCATTTTGCACCTCACAGCTCACTACGCCATGCAAAGACAGGATGAGCTGGCCTTTGCGATGATCATGCGGACGGGCACCCGAATCATTGAGGTCAGGCGCAACCTTGAGGGCAATCGCTGCCTGGGCGAAAAGGTCTGAATCGAAATCTTCCGGCGAGGAAACGACATTTTTTGAGCTTGGCATAATTTAGATATCAGGTGTCTTGATATCTATATTAGCCGGTTCTGAAGTTCTCTACAGTTGTCTTCTTTTAAGAGGACAGATAAAGAATATGTCAGATACAAAAAACAAGTGGCATGCCATCGCGCTCGTCGCAGGCATTCTGCTTATCGCCGTGAACCTGCGCGTTCCCTTTACCAGCATCGCGCCCGTTTTGCCGCTGATCCAGAATGATTTTGGCTTGAGCGCCTCAGCTCTAGGCCTGCTTACTTCACTGCCATTACTTGCCTTTGCAGCCTTCTCCCCGCTCAGCGCATCGGTCGCCCGCAGGTTCGGCATCGAGCGCACGCTTTTCGGTGCATTGTTGGTCATTTCAGCGGGCATCCTGCTCCGCTCCGCAGGCAGCGCATGGGTGTTGTACGCCGGTACGATATTGATAGGCACTGGGATCGCCCTGGGCAACGTGCTGCTGCCCGGCCTGATCAAACGCGACTTCTCGACAAAAATGGCGTCCATGACCGGCGCTTATTCCATCACCATGGGTGCAGCGGGCGCTGTCGGTTCAGCCGTAATAGTTCCGCTGACCCAATCATGGGGATGGCCGATTGCCCTGAGTTTGTTGGTCGCAGCCCCGTTGTTGGCGCTGGTGGTGTGGCTGCCGCAGTTGAAAAAACACGAACACGTAAATCTGTCAGGTCCGAAACAAGCGCCAACCGTGGCCGTCTGGCGTTCGCCGCTGGCATGGCAGGTCACACTGTTCATGGGGCTGAACGCGATGCCTTTTTATGTCGCCGTCGGCTGGCTGCCGACCATTCTGATGGACCATGGCATATCCCCGGAGCAAGCAGGCACGGTACACGGCACGCTTCAACTGACGACGGCCATTCCCGGCTTGATTCTGGCGGCCACGCTTCGTCGTCTCAAAGACCAGAAACTGGCAGCCGCTACCGTCAGCCTGTTAACCGCCTCATCCCTGATCGGGCTCATTTACGCGCCAGACTACGCCATGTTGTGGGCCGCGGTCCTGGGCTTCGGCTCTGGTGCCAGCATGATGCTCGGCCTGACCTTCATCGGCTTGCGCACAAAAAATGCCGGTGACACGGCGGCACTTTCAGGAATGGCGCAGTGCGTCGGCTACCTGATGGCAGCCGCAGGCCCCTTGCTGCTGGGCCAACTGCACGACTGGACCGGTGGCTGGACAGGACCGCTGCTGATCACAGCCGCAATCTCCGTAGCCGGAGCATTCACCGGCATGCTGGCCGGGCGCAACGTTCAACTTGAATCTGCTGAATCATCGTCGCGAACAAGCCCAGCAATCCAGTCAGCGAATGCGCTCACAGCTGGCGATAAAAAGCGCTGATGCGGGTATAGCAGGTGAACAGGAACCGATGCGGGCTGCCAGTCAGCAAGCACTTCGACCAGTCGCCCTTCTCGCAGATGCTCGCTGACCACGTTCTCAGCGAGCTGCACCAGCCCGAAGCCTTCAAGGCACATTTTGATGTAAAGCCCAGTCTCGTTGACGGCCGCTGTGCCGTTCACCGGGACTGAGATTTTTTCGGTACCACGGGCAAAGCGCATTTCACCTGCTTGCCTTGCGCGGCCCGAGAAGTAATGGATGGCCCGGTGGTGAGACAAATCTTGCGGATTTTGCGGAGTGCCGTTCTCTTCGAGATAGGCGGCAGACGCACAGGTTACCCAGCGAAACCGACCGAGTGGGCGCGCAACGAGCGTTGAGTCATCGAGCTCGCCTGTACGAATAACGCAATCGACACCCTCTTGAACCAGATCAACCTGCCGATCGTTGACGCCTATCATCAGGTAGATATCCGGGTAGCGCCTGTAGAAGTCTTGCAGGTTTGGCATGACGATGAAGTGTGCAATGCCACCCGGCATATCGACACGCAAACGCCCCTGTGGCCGTTTTACGGAATCCGTCAGGCTGGTCTCTGTGTGTTCGATCAGCTCCAATATTTCCCGGCATTGCGCCAGATATTGTGCGCCCTCAGAGGTCAGGCTGACCCGACGCGTTGTTCTGTTCAGCAGGCGTACCTGCAAGTACTTCTCAAGATTTTTAACGCTGCTGGTAACTGTGGAGGCCGGCAGAGAGAGCGTCTGCGCCGCCTGGATAAAGCTTCCTGCTTCAGCCACACGTACGAAAACCTGCATCGCTTGAATACGGTCCATGACTGTTAGCAGCCTCAAAGCAGTGATCGGGTAAAGTCGTTATTATTCGTAGATATTGAATAATAAAAACAGTTTAACCATCTTTTTCCCGCAGTATCGCATTGCGTACATTGCTTCCAACGAAATTTGAAGAGGTGTACAGAAAATGGCTGAATATAACCGCAGCATTGTGCAGGCCCCGACCGCTCAGGCCGCCCGCACCCTTATCCGCGGCGCCACTGTGCTGAGCATGGACGGTGATATCGGCAATCTGGCGCGCGGCGATATCCTTATCGAAGGCAGCACCATCACGGCCATAGGTGAAAACATCGAGGCCGGCGACGCTATGGTTATCGAGGCATCCGGCATGATTGCCATGCCCGGCATGGTCGATACGCATCGTCACTCCTGGGAGGGCCAACTGCGTCGAATCAATCCGAATGCCGAAACCCTGGAAGACTACTGCAACGCAACGCACTTCTCGTTCGCCAAATACTATCGCCCGGCTGACATGTATATTGGCAATCTACTGACTGCATTGGGGTGCATCGATGCGGGCATCACGACCGTGGTCGATAACTCGCACAACAGCCGCACCGGCGCGCACTCCGACGCCGCGGTCGAGGCGCTGCTCGATGCTGGTATCCGGTCTGTACACGCCTCCGGTGCGCCAGTTTCTGGTGAGTGGGACAAAGCCCACTGGCCCGGCAACCTGGAGCGTCTCCAGGGGAAATACGTCAAGAACGGTGACAACCCGCTGCTCTCGCTGGCGGTAATGGCGCAGCTGGAGCCTGAGCTATGGGCTGAGGCCCGGCGCTTGGGGCTGCCTATCATTACCGAATTCTTCGGCGGGGACATGGCAGCTGAGTTGGAGGGTTTGCATCGCGAGGGTCTGCTGCGCCCCGATAACATCTTCAACCACTGCACAGCGCTGCCGGACGCCGGCTGGAAAATCATTCGCGAGGCTGGCGTGCGGGTCAACGTATGCCCGCGTTCAGATGCCCACTACGGCATTGAAGATGGAATGTTCGCCATGCAGTCGGCCCAGCGTCACGGCATCAGCCCGGGGCTGAGTGTCGATAACGAAACCTCCTATAGCGGTGACATGTTCATGGAGATGCGGGTGGCGTTCTACCTGCAACGCGTCATGGGCATGCACCAGCAGCGCTGCTGCGGCGCAGAGCATCATCCGGTGACCCTGCCGGCTCATGGCCTGCTCAAAGCCGCCACTCTTGACGGCGCCACCTGTGCAGGATTGCAGGACAAAGTCGGCACCCTGACCCCCGGCAAACAGGCCGACCTGATCCTTATCAATGCGCAGGACATCAACCTTTACCCGTCGGGTAACGCATTCGGCACCGTGGTACACGCGGCCGAACGCAGCAATGTCGACACGGTCATGATTGGCGGGCGCATCGTCAAGCGCGGCGGCAAGGTGCTGGGCGTGGACAGCGAAAGGCTGCGTGCAGCAATCGACGAATCCCGTGAGCATCTGTTTGCTGCCGCAGGCTACCAGCCGAATATTTTTGCCGAGACATTCATGCCGCTTGAGTCAGCCAAGTAAGGAGGCGCGAAATGAACGCAGCTTACTACCTGCTGGCCATCGCCGCGGGGCTTGGCATTACCCTGCAGACCACGCTGAATGGTCAACTCGCTAAAGGTGTGGGTGGAGATTCCGTAGCGGCGGCGCTGTTCTCATTTACTGCCGGAGCGGTGTGCCTGGGCGTCTTTTCATTGATGCGTGGCGGGATAGTGGCCTCACTGGCGGCTATACCTGCCCAGCCCTGGTGGAGCCTGCTGGGCGGTCTGCTGGGTGCCGGTGCCTTGCTTAGTTATGTGGTGCTTGCGCCAAAAATCGGCCTGTCAGCCCTGCTGGGCCTCGCTATCGCAGGTCAGATTATCTCCTCACTGGTTATCGATCATTTCGGATTGATGGGGGCATCGGAAAGGCCGGTGTCTCTCATCAAGTTGGCCGGGTCGATGGTGATGCTCGCAGGACTGGCCATCGCCCTGTTCGGTGACAGGTGGTCAGCGCTTTTCTCCAACTGACTGCCTTGTTTGCCCCATCCTGTTTCGTAGGACGCAACCATGTTTAAAACCCTAAGCGGCACCACCAGTCTTCTTGGCGAGTGCCCTGTCTGGTGTGAAAGAACGGAACGCCTGTTCTGGACCGATATCCCTGGTTGCGAACTGCTTGCTCTGGACCCCGTGAGCGGTGAAGTACAGCACTGGCGAGTGCCCGAGCCGCTGGGGTCGTTCGCCCTTACGACCAATACAGACGTATTGCTAATGGGATTGGCCTCCTGCCTAGGTTATTACAACCTGAGTACTCTTCGCTTCACCAAAATTACCATCACGCCTGGAGTACCCGGAACCCGGGTCAATGATGGCCGCTGCGACCGTATGGGCAACTTTGTGTTTAGCACTATGGATGCCGGTGAGGCGGTGCAAACTATAGGGCGATTTCACCGGTTCAATGCCGCGACGCTCAAGACTGAAACGCTGGACCTTCCCGAAGTGGCGATCCCGAACAGCATCTGTTTTAGCCCGGACGGTTCCACCATGTATTACGCGGACTCCCTGCAAGGATGCATTTTCTGCTGCGATTACCCGTCGCTAGAAAACCAGCGTGTATTCACTACAGTCAACGGTCAGGGTGCTCCAGACGGTTCTTGTATTGATGCGCAGGGCTTTCTCTGGAATGCGGAATGGGGCGGTAGCAGAGTCGTGCGTTACGCGACTGACGGCAAAGTTGACAGCGTGATCGACTCCCCGTGTATTCAGACCACTTGTCCGGTGTTAGCGGGACTTGGTTATGAAACGCTTTACTGCACCAGCGCACGGATAGGGCTGGATAAGCCGGCAGATTTCGATGGCACGCTGATAAAAGCCGAAGCCGTTTTAGCTGCCGGATCCCCTGAAGAGCGATTTACAGGACGACTGCACTGAATAGTAGGTTCTAGCCTGTCGCGCCGTTCTGAATGCCAACTTGGTAGACGCGTATGAATGACCGCTTCTGGCCGATTTATGCCTGTTGCGAAGGGCCGCTTTTGGCCGATTCTGTTGAAAAAGTCGGATTTTCAAATGGCCTGAACTCAGGCACGACCACCACCGGAGAACCTACTCACCACATTGAGTGGTTTTTCGGCCCTTCGGTGACCTTTGCTGCTCTGTTATTGGGTTAATTTGAGGTTTTTTGCTTGGTGCAGGCGCACCTATCCCGTGACTGGTGGCCCTTGAGATGAAAATTTGGCCAGCCGTCGCAGGTTCTGCACCGCAGCGGCAGCGTGAATTCATCCGTCGCGCCACTCATGCCACGTAGCCGCAGGCGATCCAATTTCAGGATGCGCTTGAGGTGGGCAAACAACATTTCGACCTTTTTACGTTCGTGGCGAGAGCGCTGATATGCCGGCGTTGCTGCAATGCGCCGAGCCACATCGCGAGCGGCTTCATGGACGCTGCGAGCAATCTTGCGGAACGCAGTGTTCGGGCAGCACTTGGCTTTCATCGGACACGTAGCGCAGTCGGTCTGCCGGGATCGGAAGATGATGGTGTTGGCTTTGGTGACGTGTGAACGCTCATTCTTGAAGGCTCGCCATTCGCTGCGCAATGGATTGCCGGCCGGGCAGCGGTATTCCTCAGCCGCTTCATTCCAGTGGAAATCATTACTCGAAAAACTGTCGTTCTTGCGCTCGGTTTTGTCCCACACCGGCACATGCGGCTCGATGTCTTTTTCCTCCACCATCCAGGCCAGCATCGGCGCTGTACCGTAAGCGGTGTCGCCAATGAGGCGTTCCGGCTTGATGTCGAACTGCGCTTCGACCCGTTCGATCATCGTCTTGGTGCTCTCGACTTCTGCGGTTCGATGAGCCGGTGTGGATTCCACATCCACAATCACACCGTGCTCGGTATCGATCAGATAATTCGTGGAGTAAGCGTAGAAAGCTGGGCCTCCTGGAGCAGCGGTCCAGCGGGCCTGAGGATCAGTCAGCGACAGGCGCTTCGGTAGCGTTTCGGCCAGCGCCTCTTCATCGAGTGCCTCAAGGTACTCACGCACGGCGCGGGTGCTCAGAGATGGATCGCTCCAGTTGACCTGTTCATCTCCCGGTACGCCGCGCTGCCGACTCGCATCTGCTTTGATAATGCTGGCGTCCACGGCAAAGCCTTCGCCCTTGACCAGACCGGCGTCCATGCAGCGACGCAGCACTTCATTGAACAACCAGCGAAACAGATCACTGTCCCGAAAACGGCCGTGTCGATTTTTGGAAAACGTCGAGTGATTGGGTACTTCATCTCCAAGGCTCAACCGGCAGAACCAGCGATACGCCAGGTTCAAATGGGCCTCTTCGCACAACCGCCGTTCGGAGCGGATACCGTAGCAGTAGCCGACGATCAGCATACGGATCATCAGTTCAGGATCAATCGACGGACGTCCAATCGGGCTATAGAAATCGGAGAGGTAATGGCGCAGGTCGCTCAGATCGAGACACCGATCAATGCTGCGCAGAAGGTGATTGGCTGGGATGTGATCTTCAAGGTTGAACGAGTAAAACAGTCGCTCCTGCCCACTCGATAACTGTCCCATCATGCTGTGTGATCCCCTCCGGCCAATGCGGAGATTTTGCCGGAGGCCAGCCAGGGGAGCTACTTTTTCAACAGAATCGGCCGATTTCTGCCTGTCGCGACCGGTTGAAACCGATATCGTCGCGACGATTCAGCCACAAAATTTTCAGCTTTTACGCAATGCGCCTCCTCTTTTGCTGTCTGTAACCCTGACTCCGCAAAAGGAAAGGCTTCATGTCGATACGCCCTCTGCTCTGCCTGCTTGCATTGCCGTTGTTCGCAGGCTGCCAGTTTTTGCCCCATACCAACTACTTTACCGCGCCCGAAAACGAGCCCAACCCTGCCTGGGTACGTATCGTCGACTACACGCAGCACGCCGAAATTTACCAATACGAAAACGGCAAACGTTCGGGCGGCGCCGTTCGCACCGGCCCCCTGCCGTTCACCCACACACAGGACGTGGGCATGCCAAAGGCAGGGCAAGACCTTACATGGGACTATTACGAAACGCAGATCCGACCCGGTATCGAAACGCAAGTGGATCTATTCTGGGAGGGGACACGCACTCGTTCCTGCTATGTCTCGACTAAGTTCACGCCCCAAGCCGGACGCTATTACCAGTTCAGGCTGACATCCGGCTCATCAGGCAACTGTAGGTTATACGCATCACTGATCGAGCGCGACAAGGAAGGAAGCGGTTGGCATCTCACGCCAAACCCGCAGGTGACCTATAACGGCGATGGACCGACGGCCAAAACCCATTACGAGAACAGCCGCTTTGAGAACCCCAATTATCGTCCACCCGCGGATCTCTATCCGGGGATAGACGTTTACTAAACAGGTAAACGACTACAAGGAATCGTTGATTGGCTAGCGCAAAATACTTCCGAATGATCGGTGAGCGAGCCTCAGAGGATCTGTTTGCATGGTCGGCATTTGTCGTGCAAACAGAATTCCTATGGCAAGACACGGCGTCAGTCCAGGACGCTGTCGCTTGGCAGCGTGTTTGGTTCGAGCTGGAAATACTCAACGGGCTTGCATTGGCGCAATGGGAGGATGAGGGAAAGCCTGATAACTGGTCGTGCCGCTGGAACGCCGACTATCGACAAGAAGCGGCGGTCCTGGCGAATGAGTTGTTGGAGCTGCTGTGCGATGCAGTCTGTTCAAAACATGCCGAATAGAAACTCGGCTGCTCAATGAACCTTTGTCTTTGGGGACTTGTCATTACGAAAATGGGTATGACCCGGTATATCCGGCTAGACCTGTCGCAAGGTGAGTATATGGAAGACATAGATGATTTTAGATTTAGATGCCACGAGCTACTAGTTGAGCTTGATGCCGCCAATACCAAAATGATGATGGTGGTCTCGAAGAGAGTTTCAGGGCCTGATTGGGATGAGGAAGTCAAAAAGCATCATGAAGCATACAAGGCCTGGAACTCTTTTCTTCATCCCGTTACCGTCCCTCCAGACGATCAGCATTAGTTCTTATTAAGTGGCCAGAAGGTTCCCGAACAATGGGGCTGGGCACGACCAAGTGTTGTAAATGCTTCTATCGTATCGGGCCGGAATCAGTCTGGGGTATCGCCATTGCCAGCTTTGAGTCGAAAGCGGCTTTTAGTAAATGGCGGCTAATGGCCCAGAGTGTGTAAAAACGCTTCACCAAAATTTAAGTGTCCGCGTCTACGTCAAATCTGAAATTTATCGGTACGTCAGCAGATGTGGATTTTGCGTAGAAGCGCGATTTTCGGTTCGGTTTTGAGTACCTGTCGCGCTCAAAAACGTTTTTCCACAGCCTCGGCCAGAAGCAGCCATTCATAATCCCTTAAGGTATAGGGATGCTAACCTCGCTAGGCCAAACTGAGGCAAGGCACCTGAGAGATTCCGGGGATCAAAAAATGGAAGAAACACTCTCCTCTACATTTATGCGCACCAAAGGGAAGCCCATAAGTTTCAATGGAAAAACTATCGTTGCGATCATGGAGATCAAGATCACAGAGCCCAGAACCGTCTTTTCAGTTCGTCGATTGGGCGCTACGAACGGTCGAGTGCAAGGATTGGCATTAAAGATGATGGGCGGGCAAATCGTCGTCGAAGGCTCTGGCAACGGCTGTCCCGAAATAGTTTTGTGGTCTGATACCAGTCCTGATGCTTTGGAGATAGAAGTGTTTTCTAAAGGTGGAAACGTTCTAAAAATCTGGAACGTCTGGAAGAGCGCTTTTGGCATGAATGCATGGGTTGGCATTGCTGGAATTCACGTCCACGGGACCGATGGCACGATGACGTTGGAATGTAGCGACGGGGTGGGTGATGTCGACTTCTCCGATTATGTGGTTGTTTTGGAAAAACGATAATGCACGGAGTTATGTCGGCTTTGGGTCGACTCCCCCCCATAGTGAACCGCGGAGGTCGTTCAAACCCCTAGCCAAATACACTGTCGCGAAGATCGCACTCAAAAATTTTGGTGCAAGTGTGCAGCCAAGGAAAAGGGAGGATTCATGAGTCTTGATCTGTGCTTGGAAGCTGATAGTACGCTCACAATTTCGACGCTGAGCAAGGCAGTTGCGAATGCCGGTGCTTGGGAAATAGAGGTCGCAGGAAATGGGCTATACGCTGAATTTACCTCGGGACTTAAATTGAGTACCAATGACGTACTCGATGCCCCTACGATTTATGCTGAGAATACAATGGGTATCGACTTCCCTGTCGCTGTGCGTTGCACCATCAGAATTAAAGGGCCCGAACCAGAGGGGGAGTCGGCTATGGAAGATCTGGATAAAATCGCTCGGTCCATATCTCAGTCGTGTTCGGCTTTCTTTCTTATTAGCTTTCAGTTCGAAAAAACCTTGTACTGGCGGGATGCGACAGGGCTGCATCGTCCTTGAGGTAGGTGCCTGCGCGTCCTCTTTCAGACATTTCCGAATGGTGTTTTTTCGGACGAAAACCCCCCTGAATTGAGGAGCTGCTTTTGGCCGATCTCTGACTGTCGCCACCGTCAGCTTTGGGTCGAAAGCAGCCAGATGAAATGGCGAGCTATCGGCCAAAGACTTTATTTCTAAATATTTGCGTTATGGCAAAATGATCTGATTACTTTGATGCTCAAGCCAGTCATAGCTCATTCGAAATTTTGGCTAATTTCTAGCGAGCAACTCTAAGGGTTAAAACAGACTAAGGCGGTTAGACCACTAATACGTGCGGTAAACATGAGCTATCACGTCGCACACAGATACGGTGCCATAAGCCCCATCTCTGGCATACGCCTGTTCCTTCAGCTTCTCGCCGAACTGATAGCTCGCTTGGAAGATGAGGGTCACGGTGATTTTGCGGTGAACCTGTCACGAACCGTTATTTTTGAAAACCTAGTAAAATCGAGATCAGACGACACTTTATAAGAGTGGATATTGAGAATACTTGGATAACAAGTCGCTGTTTGGGTATTGGCGGCTCCAGAGATACGCGACGGGATGAAAGATAAATCAAAGGCGTTCATGCGCCGGACAATTTCCTTCAAGTGCTTGCGTTAACCTTCTTGGCATGAATGGGGGATCTACGCGCAGACGAGCCACATTAAGCCAGGTCGATTGTGCTGCGATCATCCCGTTCAGGCGGTTTGCAGCATTTCTTCATCGCACACCAGCAACGTTTGTTCGAATCTGCTCTTCTTAGCGGCACAGCTTTGTAATGTCGATTTAGCGTGTGCTCGGTTGGTCGTAGGCACACGCGATCATGGGAGTGTGGCATCCTTTATATGGCGAGCGTCACTGGTTGGCGTGGAGGAACTCACCAACTCAGGTTTGCGACCACCTAGCATGGGCAAGTGTTCGTGGTGCATAGTTCGGGCAACCGGTTTATCTGCCAGAATCGCCTTCTTATGAAGTGCCGTTTCCAGCGCTTCCAAATGTCGCGAGAGTATTTTTACCGATCCGTCCAAATTGGCGGGATCGAAAGGGATCTTACCATTTGCGATTAGCACCATTGCCAGGTCCCACGCGCGCTGAGAGTCTTTCATCACGCCACTTCCTTCTCGCGCTTGGCAACTTTTCCGTCCTTTGCCGCCGCGCTTATTGTGGGCGCTGGGAAATATTTATTGAGCACGCCGAGATGATCAATCGCTTCACGGAAAAGCGCTTCGGCTTTGCCGCGAAGGCGCAGATATTCATCAAACATTTCGCTATCGAAATCAGGGTGCTCCAGCAAGTCGAATGCGCTGTTGCTAAGGGCATTGGCCTGGTTGAAAAGCTTTTGATTTTGCTCCATGGCCAACTGCCGGCAGGCCATCATTTTTGTGTGGCTGTTATTGTGTTGCATGGCTTCAATCCTTCATCAGCAGGTCTCTCTATAACGGTCTGACCCGCTTGGAACGCCCTTGTATCAAATTGGTTCTCTCGGAAATATCGATTAATTCAACGATTCAGTTGCGCCAAATTATCGTCTTTTTAGATCGACACTCCGCCTTTTCAAAAAATCTGAACCTCATCGCCGCGCCTTAACCCTAACAAACTACAACCAGTAACCGGGAGGTTCGTCATGCAAGTGACCTATTTTTGGATTGGCCTGATGATTATTCTGCTGTTGCTCGACCTATGGGTCATCAATAGTGTCTGGCGTAGCGATAACAGCACGGGCAGCAAGGCGGGTTGGACAACGGTGGTCGTGATCTTGCCGTTTGTAGGGTTGGCTATTTGGAGTATCGCGGGGCCGCGCGGCGTCACCAAAGGCCCGTCCTCTCCAGAACACAGTAAAGGCTGAATCACAGGGGGCCGTATGAAGGAGCCTGTTCATAGGGATCTGCACAGCCGAAATTACCCCGTCAATGAAGACATGGTCTTGCAACGCAAGGTCTGGCGCTTCGAGCGATTGGGCTGGTACGGCTTGGTTGTGCTGATCGGGCTTACCTTGGCAGGATTGTTCTCCAAAGGGCCGCTGAGCAGCGCAGAGGCACGCAGTGTCGATGGACATCTGCGGGTCGAGTACCAGCGGTTTCTGCGCAATGGCTCTTCCGATGAAGTGATCGTCTACCTTCAAGGCAAACCCCGCGAACCGGTCGAAGTCGAAATCAGTGGGGAATTGTTGCGCGGCTTTGAAATTGAAATGCTTCAACCGCAGCCACTCAAGGCGAGTGCCGCCGGCGAGGGCGTAAGGCTCTGGGTGCTCAGCGACAACGGGGGGCGAGCGATCGTGCACCTGACAGTGCGCAGCGATGGTGTGGGCAGTTTTAAGACGCACGTTTCGCTGCCAACGGGAACCTCATTGGGGTTCTCACAGCTCATCTATCCCTAGGGGGCATCATGGATTCGGTGTTACGGGCGACTGCTATCTATATCGTGTTGATGATCCTGTTCAAGATCGCTGGCCGGCGCTCGCTTGCGGAGCTGACAACCTTCGACCTGGTGCTGTTGATGGTCATCGGCGAAGCGACTCAGCAGGCCTTGCTGGGCGACGATTTTTCGTTGACCAATGCGGTGCTGGTGATCGCCACGTTGATTGCAATAGACATTGGTTTCTCGCTGGCAAAACAGCGTTCACGTTGGTTTTCCCGCCTGCTTGATGGTGGCCCGACGATAGTCGTCGAGCATGGCAATGTGCTCCATGAGCGACTAAAGCGCGCCCGGTTGGATGAAAGCGATATTCTCGAAGCCGCCCGATCCGCTCAAGGCATCGTAGAGATTCATCAGATCAAATTCGCGATCCTTGAGCGCAACGGAAAAATTTCCGTTATTCCTACTGAATAGATCCAACCTAACTTCCTAAGCGACACAGTTTTTCGATGAGATCAATCAAGGAGTCGTGGGCGACCGGTTTGCTCACATGGGTGCTGAAGCCCGACTCAGCCGCCTTTTTCTGGTCGCTGCCGGCACCGTAGCCTGTGAGGGCGATGGCGGGGATCTGACGCAGATGACCTATCGTGCGCAGCTTCTGCATTAGCTCATGGCCATTCATTTTCGGCATGCCAATGTCCGAAATGATCAAGTCGTACTGTGCATCGCGGGCTTTTTCCAGCGCAGTCTGTGGGTCATTAAAGGCGCTAACCTCGGCGCCTTCCATCTCCAGCAATAAATTCAGCACTTCAAGCACCTCGGCAGAGTCATCCACCAGCAACACCTTGACGCCATGGAGGCGTTCATCGTCTTCCTGCTCAGCGTCGGCAGGTGGCAGATGATTCTGGTGTTGGCACAGCGGTAGCCATATCGAGAAGGTGCAGCCAAAGCCGAGCCCCCTGGAATGAACACTGACCGAGCCTTCGTGAGCCTCAACCAACTGGTGTACCAAGGACAAACCTATCCCTAGGCCCTCGCGCTGATGCGTCTGATGCTGGTTTTCCGCCTGCCCGAACAGATCAAAGATCTTCTCCAGGCTGTCATCTGTCAGGCCGATGCCACTGTCGATCACGTCCAACTGGGCGCGCCCCTCTGAGCGGCTCAGCACCAACTGCACCTGACCACCCTCCGGGGTGAATTTCAGGGCGTTGTTGACCAGGTTCCAGATCACTTGCTCAATGCGGGTCGGGTCGACGTCGACGATCAGGGGGCCATGATCCGAAGGCGTTTGCAGCGTCACCTGACGGTGATGGCCGTCGGAGAGCACTACGCCATGGATATCCTGCAGCGTACGAATCAGATCAACCTGTTGTTTTTTCAGCTTCAGCTTGCCCGTGCGCACCCGGGCGACATCCAGCAGGTCGTCAATGATTCGCGCCTGGCTGGACACTGCCTCGCAGATTGTATTCACGGCTTTGATCGCCGGACCCGCCGCCTTGGTAGCAGGCAAGCGACGCAGTAACTCCGCGTTCAGTTGGATCAGGTTCAGTGGATGCTTGAGTTCGTGCGACATAACCGCGAAAAACTCGTCCTTGAGATGGCTCTTCGTCTGAGTTTCCATCAGGCGCTGGCTTTGCTCATCCTGGGTGCGTTTGTGGCCGGTGAGGTCGCGGGCGATTTTGACGTAGCCCTGCAAGCTGTCGCTCTTGAGCTGTGTGACCTCACCGCTACAGTAGAACCGGCTGCCATTCTTGCGCACATGCCAGCGCTCATCTTCACCCCGACCATGCTCGCGCGCCGCGCGCAGCTCGCTCTCAGGTATGCCGGCGGTGCGATCCTCCGGTGAAAAAATCAAGTCGTAATAGGCGCCCAGCACTTCGCCCTTACTGTAGCCGAAGATCAGCTCTGCACCGGTGTTCCACTCGGTGATGGCACCGTGGTCATCAAGGATGATAATTGCAAAGTCGTGGGTACTCTCGGCCACCAGGCGCATGCGCTCTTCCCCTAGGCGCAGTTCCTCCTCGGCCTGGCGTCGCTTGGTGATATCGATGAAGGTCAGCACCGTGCCGTCGATATGATCCTCGCTGGAACGGTAGGGCAACAATCGTGCGATGTACCAGCGGTCGTCCTTACTGCTGATTTCCCGCTCGATGATGCTCAGCGACTCAAACACAGTCGCAGCGTCTTCAGTGATTTCCGGGTAATCCAGGCGGTGCGTGATGTCCATCAACGAGCGTCCGGTGTCCACCGGGAGCATGCTGAAAATATCGGTGGCACGTGGCGTGAACCACCGGATGCGCATATTGCGGTCGACGAATACGGTGGCGATATCGGTGGAGGCGATCAGGTTGGTCAGGTAGTCATTGACCTTGTCGGTCTCTTCTACCTTGGTTTTGAGTTCATAGTTGACGGTCAACAGCTCTTCATTGATCGACTGCAGTTCTTCCTTGCTGGTTTCCAGCTCTTCGGTGGCCGAACGCAACTCTTCATTGACCGCCTGCATTTCTTCGTTGGAGGCCTTGAGCTCCTCGCTTGAGACTTCCGACTGTTCGATGGTGTCCTGTAAGTGCAGCTTGGTGCGTTGCAGCTCCCGCTCCAGGTTGCGCAGGATGGCGTTCTCTGCATGGCTGACAATCGTGGTATCTGCCTGTTGTGGATCGATTTCGCTTTCTTGAAAGATCACCAGCACATAGTCGCTTTCGGTCGCGTCATCGCGATAAGGGCAGGCGGTAATGTCCACCATGAAGGAGCCCTGCTCGCGCTGGACGCGGACTTTGCGGGAGGTCACAGGCATATTCGATTGCTGGACCTGGAAGAGTGTGGTGCGGATGTCGAGGCGCAGGTCGGGATGAACCAGGGCCAACAGATTGTGGGTAACTTCCCCGGCGACATAGCGTAAGAACCGCCCGGCACCTTCGCTTATGTGCAGGATCTCGGCGTGGATATCGACGATTACGCTGGGTGGCGCGGCTTTTTCCAAGGCGCGCAGGTGGATGTCCGCGAACGAAACTTTGCTGGGCGCCTTGATTTCAGTCGCAATCGACGCGGTGCTTGGGCGCAGGTAGCCGCCTCGCGGCATGGTTGGGGCGCGGCGCATAGCGGAGGAGCCGGCACGCACCCGAAAAATGCGGTTTCGTTTGTCCACCGGTACAAACAGGTCCAAGCAGCCGTCGGCCGATTCCGAGGAACCGAGGAACAGATAGCCACCGGGGCGCAGCGCAAAGTGGAACATCTGCAGGATGTCGCGTTGCACTTCGCGGTCCAGGTAGATCAACAGGTTGCGGCACACGATTAGGTCGATCTGGGAGAACGGCGGATCAGCCAGCAGGCTGTGTTTGGCGAACAAGACCTTCTCTCGAATTTCCTTGCGTACCCGGTAGTGCTGGTTTTTCTCTTCGGCGAAGTACTGGCGCAGCCGCGGTGGCGGTACGTCGGTGATGATCGCCTCGGGGTATACGCCGTTGCGGCCGTGGGTGATTGCGCGCTCGTCAATATCAGTGGCAAACACCTGCATCTTGGCACCGCTGGCATCCAGCGCCAGTTGCTCGGCCACCAGCATCGCGAGGCTGTAGGCTTCTTCGCCGGTGGAGCAGCCGGCCGACCAGATGCGCACCTCCTCACGGTGCGGCACGCTGTCTTCGAGCGACTTCACCAAGTTAGGTATCACGTCGCGTTCAAGTGCTTCAAAGGCTTCGCGGTCGCGGAAGAAGTTGGTCACGCCGATCAGCATATCGCCGAGTAACGCCTTGGTTTCGTCTGGGTGTCCTTGGAGGAAGTTGTAATAGGACGCCAGGTCAGGCTGCGCGGTTACTTGCAAGCGACGCTCAATACGGCGCAACACTGTGGCACGCTTGTAGTGCTTGAAGTCGTGCCCGGTACTGGCGCGTAGCTGAATCAGGATGTCCAGCAATAACTGCTCCGCAACGGCGGCATCGCGTTCGGTGGCGGGCGGGGTGGTATTGATTTCGGGATCGCCGGCGGTGGGCAGGATGATCGATTGAGCATTGCACCACAGCTCCAGCAATTTCTGCGGCATTTCCACCACCGGAAGCACGAGATCGGCCATTTGCGTTTCGATGGCAGCCAACGGCATACCATCGAACTCTGCATCTTCCGGGCTTTGTACCAGAGTGATCCCTCCTTGCTCCTTGATCCGAGACAGGCCCACCGCGCCGTCTGAGCCGGTCCCAGACAGAATCAGGCAAAACGCCCGCTCTTTGTGCGTGTCGGCCAGATCGCGAAAAAATAGGTCAATAGCGATATGCGAACCACCTTCGCGCAACGTTGGCGATACTGACAAATAGCCATCATTCATGCTTAGGAGGTGTGCAGGCGAGATGACATACACCCGATTCTTTTCTATGGGCGTGGTGTCATTGACCTGCGACACCGGCATGCGGGTTGACTCCTGGATGATCTGGTCCGCCACACTTTGATGATCGGGGGACAGGTGCAGGATCACTACAAATGCCATGCCGCAGTCTTTGGGCATGTGCTCAAAGAACGCCTTCACCGCCTGCAGCCCGCCCGCCGACGCGCCAATCCCTACCACCGGAAAACTCAGGTCGCTTGGAATCAGATCTTTGCGTTGCGGAACGTTAGGGGACCGCAGGGGGGCAGACTTCATAAATACCGACCTTGTTAGCTTGGTTAACTGCGCACGCGAAGAGCGTGTGGAGGGGCGCGAACTTAAACGAGTGTTATGGCTTGACCGAAAGCTAAATAAATATAGCTGAAAACCTGCGTGCAGCAGAACGCCTCGACGCAATTAGCCAGTTCTACGAAGTACTACGCTGCGGTTGAGGCGCCCATTATTCAGAAGGTTTATTCGGATCGAAGAATGGCGCTCGTGCGCCTGAACGGTTATCTGATTTTTTCAAAATCCGTCTGAACTTACCTTCCCGGCCAACCCTCGCAAAAGTAATCACAGCCAGGAGGGAGACCGATGAACAGTTACCCAAAACCACCTTTCAAGACGCAAGAGCAGCCCGTACCCGGTCAACAGCGCAAGATGGATCCAATGCCCGATTGCGGTGAACAGACCTACAAAGGCTCAGGTCGACTCGCCAACAAAGTAGCCTTGATCACCGGGGCCGACAGCGGCATCGGGCGTGCGGTGGCCATCGCCTTTGCACGCGAAGGCGCGGACGTGGCGGTCTCCTATCTGGATGAGCATGAAGACGCCAAGGAAACCGCGCGGTGGGTCGAGGCGGCGGGTCGTCAATGCCTGTTGCTACCCGGCGACCTGGGCAACGCGGATCAGTGCACGGCGATCGTCGCTGACACCGTGGAGAAGTTCGGACGCATAGATGTGCTGGTCAACAACGCGGCGTTCCAGATGACCTACGACAGTCTGGAAGACATCCCCGACGAGGATTGGCTAAAGACCTTTAACGTCAACGTCACCGCGATGTTTCGCATCTGTAAGGCAGCGCTGCCGCACATGGCCGAAGGCAGTTCGATCATCAACACCAGCTCGGTCAATTCTGATGCGCCCAACCCCACGCTGTTGCCGTATGCGGCGAGCAAAGGCGCGATCGCCAACTTCACTGCGGGCCTGGCGCAGATGCTCGGCAAACGCGGTATTCGCGTCAACAGTGTGGCGCCCGGGCCAATCTGGACGCCATTGATCGTGTCGACGATGACCGAGGACTCCGTCAAGAACTTTGGTGGCAATACACCGCTGGGGCGCCCCGGCCAGCCAGTCGAAGTCTCGCCCATCTACGTACTGCTGGCGTCGGATGAGGGCAGTTATATCTCCGGTGAACGCTACGGCGTAACAGGTGGCAAACCCATTCTTTGAATGAAGCGAGGCATTCGATGACGACGACAGTAGGCGACTTTCTGGTTGAGCGACTCAGCCAATGGGGCGTTACCCGAATCTTTGGTTACCCGGGGGACGGTATCAATGGTGTATTCGGCGCGTTGAGCCGGGCGCAGGGCAAGATCGAATTCATTCAGGCCCGTCATGAGGAAATGGCCGCGTTCATGGCGTCGGCCCACGCCAAATTCACGGGGGAGCTGGGCGTTTGCATAGCCACATCAGGGCCAGGTGCCTCGCACCTGATCACTGGGCTCTATGACGCGCGGATGGACCATATGCCGGTGCTGGCGATTGTCGGGCAGCAGGCGCGGGCGGCGCTTGGGGGGCATTACCAGCAGGAGTTGGATCTGGTGTCGATGTTCAAGGATGTGGCAGGGGCATTCGTGCAGCAGGCTACGGTGCCATCCCAGGTGCGTCACTTGGTGGATCGGGCCGTACGCACGGCAGTCGGTGAACGCCGAGTGACGGCGATCATCCTGCCCAACGATTTGCAGGAGGCGGCCTACGAACCGCCCGCCAGGGCCCACGGCACAGTGCACTCGGGGGTAGGTTATTCAAAACCGAGAGTGGTGCCGTATGAGGCGGATCTACAGCGCGCCGCAGACGTACTGAATGCCGGTGAGAAAGTTGCGATTCTGGTCGGCGCTGGGGCGCTGGCGGCCACCGATGAAGTCATCGCCGTCGCTGAAGCCCTCGGCGCCGGGGTGGCCAAGGCGCTACTCGGCAAGGCTGCAGTCCCTGACGATTTGCCCTGGGTTACCGGCAGCATCGGCCTGTTGGGCACCGAGCCCAGCTACAAGCTCATGACCGAATGCGACACCTTGTTGATGATCGGTTCGGGTTTTCCTTACTCAGAGTTCCTGCCCAAGGAAGGCCAGGCCCGTGGCGTGCAGATTGACCTGCAACCCGACATGTTGAGCCTGCGTTATCCCATGGAGGTGAATCTGGTGGGCGATGCCGCCGAGACCCTGGCTGCGTTGTTGCCGTTGCTCACCCACAAGACTCAGCGTAAATGGCGCAAAAAGGTCGAGGGTTGGTGTGCTAGCTGGGAGAAAACCCTGGAGAAACGCGCCCTGGCAAAAGCCAAACCGATCAACCCGCAACGCGTGGTCTACGAGCTGTCTCCACGCCTGCCCGACCACGCCATCATCACCAGCGATTCCGGGTCCTGTGCCAACTGGTATGCCCGCGACTTGAAGATCCGCCGTGGCATGCAATGTTCCCTGTCCGGTGGCTTGGCGTCCATGGGGGCTGCCGTGCCGTACGCTATCGCCGCCAAGTTTGCGCAGCCGCAGAACACCGTGATCGCGCTGGTGGGCGACGGCGCAATGCAGATGAACAACATGGCCGAACTGATCACCGTGGCCAAATACTGGCGGCAGTGGCAGAGCCCTAACTGGATCTGTGCGGTGTTCAACAATGAAGACCTGAACCAGGTCACTTGGGAGCAGCGCGTGATGGACGGCGACCCCAAGTTTAGGGCTTCGCAATCTATTCCTGACGTGCCGTATCACCTGTTTGCTATTTCGCTGGGGCTGAAGGGGATTTTCGTCGAGCGCGAGGAAGATGTGGCTGCGGCCTGGGAACAGGCGTTGGCCTCGGATGTACCGGTGCTGATCGAGTTCAAGACCGACCCCGACGTGCCGCCACTTCCCCCGCATATCAAACTGGAACAGGCCAAAAAGTTCGCCACCACGTTGCTCAAGGGCGACCCGGATGAAGCCGGGGTGATTGTGCAAACCGCCAAGCAAGTGTTGGCCAGCGTTCTGCCAGGAGGCGCAAAAAAATAACGAACGCCTGCGCACCCGCGCAGCCAAAGCGTTAAGGACATGGACATGAGAATCCGGCAATGACGCAGATTTTCAGGCGCTCGGCCGATACCTGGCTGCGCGTAGGACTGTTGCTGCTGATCGCCGGGCTCTCGGGAGGTTTGCTTGTGGCGTTGACTCTGGACAGCACCGACTACCGCACCGGGCGTAGCTGGGTGGTCGAGCAGCCGTTGCCCTTCAGCCATGCCCACCATGCGGGCGAACTCAAGATCGACTGCCGTTATTGCCACAGCGCGGTGCAATCCTCCGCGATGGCCAGCCTGCCACCCACCGAAACCTGCATGAGTTGTCATTCCCAGGTATGGACACACGCCGATGTGCTGGAGCCGTTGCGCAAGAGCCTGCGTGAACTTGAGCCCCTGCATTGGCAACGCGTCGCCAAGCTGGCGGATTACGTGTATTTCCATCACGGCGTCCATGTGAACGCCGGCGTCGGCTGCAGTGAATGCCATGGTCAGGTCGACCGCATGCAACTGATGTTCAAGGCGCAACCGTTGAACATGGGCCAGTGCCTGGCCTGTCACCGTGACCCGGCGCCCCATCTGCGTCCCCTGGAGCAGGTCACCAATATGCAGTGGAAACCTTCCGAGGACCGTCGCCAATTGGGTGAGCGCGTGATGACCGCGCGGCACATCGATACCCGGGGCCTTACCGACTGCGGGACGTGCCACCGATGAGTAAGCCGCTTGACTTCTCCGTTTTGCGTGAACAACTGGCCGGACTTGAGGGACAGGCTTATTGGCGCGGGCTTGAGGCGCTTGCCGAGTCCCCTGACGCTCAAGCACTGATAGAGGCGGAATTTGCAGGTGTGGCGCCTCTGATGGATCGACGGCGTTTCCTGCAGTTGATGGCGGCGTCCATCGCCATGGTGGGGTTGGCCGCCTGTGGCAAGACCCCGGAACAGGCGGTGACGGCGGTCAGTCAGCCGGTCAACCTGACGCCAGGCGTGCCGGCCTGGTACGCCACCGCCATCCCGTTTGGCGGTGTTGCCCAGCCCGTGTTGGGCAAGACCGTTGCAGGCAGACCGATCAAGCTTGAAGGCAACCCGGACCATCCCGTCTCGGGCGGCGCCTGCGATGCTTTTACTCAAGCGGCGATCCTGCAACTCTATGATCCGGACCGTTCCCAGGCGCCGCGTTTCAAAGGCCGCGAAGCCAGTTGGCCGGATGTGCGCGCGGCGTTGGCCCATGAGCAGCAGGTGTTGGACCGCGCTCGTGGCAAGGGCTTGCACATCGTCTGCGGGGCCAGCAGTTCACCGACCCTCAAGCGCCAGCTCGACCAGTTGCAACAACGCTGGCCTGAGGCGCGCCTGTACCATGGCGAAGCCTTTGCCGAGACGGCCGCCCTGCGAGCCAGCGAACGCGCGTTCGGTCAGCCATTGGCCGCGCAGGTTCACCTGGAACAGGCCGAGGTTCTGGTGTGCCTGGAATATGACCCGCTGGGCAGCGGTCCGTATCAGACGGTGCTCCAGCGCGGCTGGGCTGAACGCCGCCGCCAGGCAGCGAACGGTGAGGGCGCCGCGTTGGTGTTCGTGGCTGAAAGTGTTCCGAGCCTCACCGGCGCTGCCGCCACCGCGCGCTTGCCCACGGCGCCGTCGCAGTTGCCCGGCCTGCTGCTTGCGCTGAGCCAGGCGCTGGGCCAGGACCTGCCCGGAACGCCGCGCCTGAACTCGGCGCAACGGCAGTGGGTGCAGGACGCCGTCGCTGCGCTCAAGGCCCACCCTGGGCGCGGCCTGATCGGTATCAGCCAGCAGGCATCCGAGGCGTTGCAGGCGCAGGTCATGCAGCTTAACCAGCGCTTGGGGCACGCAGGCCAAACGTTGGACTGGCAGGTGCCGAGGTTATTGGGTTACGAGCCCAATCAATCGTGGGGTTCGCTTGCGCAACTGAGCCAGGAAGCGGTGACTCATTTGCTGATACTCGACTGCAACCCGGTGCTAAATGCCTACCTGCAAAATGTGCTGCCCCAGGTGCCATTTCGCTTGCATGCCGGGCTTTACTACGACGAAAGCGCCGCGCAGTGCCATTGGCACCTGCCGCTCAATCATGCGCTGGACGGTTGGAGCGATGGCCGCGCGGCGGACGGCAGTGCCTGCATCGTCCAGCCGCTGATCGAACCGATGTATTCGACGCGCACCTTGCATCAGGTCCTCGAGTTGCTGATGCACTCAACCGAGGCCGATGCCTTGGCGCTGGTGCGCGCAACCTGGGCGCATATCGCGCAGCAACAATGGCGCGAGGCATTGGCCAATGGCTGGATTGAACCGGCCCCAGCGCCAGTCAAGGTGGAGGAAATAACGCCAATTACCCTCGCGGCGGCCGACGTCGGCGAAGGATTAGAGGCCGTAATCCGTCCCGACCCGACCGTGTGGGACGGGCGTTTCGCCAACTCCGGCTGGCTGCAGGAATTGCCCAAGCCCATCAGCACCCTGACTTGGACCAATGTGATCGGGCTTTCGCCACACCTGGCCGAACAGTTGGGCGTGAGCAATGGCGACGGTATAGAGGTAACACTGGCGGAGCAGACCGTGCGCGGACCGGCCTGGGTTGAACCTGGGCAGGCCGGCCAGGTCATTGCCTTATACACCGGCTACGGTCGCAGCCACGCCGGGCGCGTCGGTGATGGCCTGGGTTACGCGGTGAAGCCCACTGAGCAATTCTCCGTCAGTGCCTCCCTGCGAAGCACCGGCGAGCACTTTCCCTTGGCGGCCACCCAGTCACATCACCGGTTGCCTGAAGCGCAGGAACCGCCCATCCGTGTGGTCTCACGCGCCAAACCACAACTCGCGACCCAGGCCATTCCCGCGTCGCTCTACAGCCCGGTGGCCGACAGCGGCCCGCAGTGGGGCATGGTCATTGATCTGGACCTGTGCACCGGCTGCAATGCCTGTGTGGTGGCCTGCCAGGCCGAGAACAACATCGCCGTGGTCGGCGCCGAGCAGGTCGCGCAGGGGCGCAGCATGCACTGGCTGCGCATCGACCATTATTACCAGGGGCCGTTGGAGGCCCCGCGTTCGCGCTTCCAGCCATTGCCCTGCATGCACTGCGAGCAGGCGCCCTGCGAAACCGGTTGCCCGGTCAACGCCACCGTGCATAGCCGCGATGGCTTGAACCAGATGGTCTACAACCGCTGCATAGGCACACGCACGTGCGCTTCTTACTGCCCGTACAAAGTGCGGCGCTTCAATTGGCTGGACTGGAGCGCCGACGCCGCGCCGTCGATTCACGCCCAACGTAACCCCGAGGTGACGGTACGCTCCCGCGGCGTGATGGAGAAATGCACGTACTGCATCCAACGCATCAGCAACGCCCGCACGAACGACAAGCAACACGGCGACGATTTCGACCCCTCTGCGGTGGTCACCGCTTGCCAGCAAACCTGCCCCAGCCAGGCCATCCAGTTTGGCGACATCAACGCCCCCGCCAGCGCTGTCAGCCTCGCGCGCCGCGATCCCCGCCATTACCGCTTGCTGGGAGCCCTCGGCACCCGGCCGCGCACCAGTTATCTGGCGCGCATTGAGGAGGAGGGCGCCGGCGATGAAGGCTGAGCCGCTGCTGCACGCCACCGGGCATTTCCTGCCAAAGGATTTGAGCGACCAGCAGGTGTCGCGGCAGGTGTTCGGGCCATTGCAGCAGTTCCCCCGGCGCGTTGCCTGGCGCTGGATGTTCGGTGTCGGCCTGGTGTTGTTGCTGGTGTACCTGGGCTCGGTCGCTGTGCTGCTGCGCAATGGCGTGGGCATGTGGGGCAATAATCAGCCGGTGCATTGGGGCTTTGGCATCCTCAATTACATCTGGTGGCTGGGGATCGGCCACGCGGGCACGTTTATCTCGGCCTTGCTGTTGCTGATCGAGCGGCCCTGGCGCCATACCCTCAATCGGCTGGCGGAGCTGATGACGCTGATGGCGGTGATCTGCGCCGCGCTATACCCGATCCTGCACCTGGGCCGTCCCTGGCTGTTCTACTGGACCATGCCCTACCCGAATGAAATGGGCTTATGGCCGCAATTCAAAAGCCCGACGGCCTGGGACATGTTTGCGATCCTGTCGTACCTCACGGTGTCGGTGCTGTTCCTGATGGTGGGTGCCGTTCCGGATTTTGCTAGCGCCCGTGATCGGGCCCGGACGCCGCTGCGCCAGGTGGTTTATGGCTTGCTGGCGCTCGGCTGGCGTGGGTCGCAGCAGCATTGGGCGCTGTGGCGGCGCACAACGCGGGTGTTGGCGATCCTCGCGATACCGCTGGTGTTTGCGGTGTCGAGTGGCTATTCGTTTTTGCTGACCATGGGCACCCAGAGCGGTTGGCACTCCACCTTGTTTCCCGCTTATTTCGTGGCCGGTGCGGTGTTTTCCGGGTTCGCCCTGGTGGCGCTGCTGGCGATTGCCGTGCGCTGGCTACTGTGCATCCAAAGCCTGATCACCCAACGCCATCTGGACATGCTCGGGCGTCTGTTGCTAGCCACCGGCTGTATGACCACCTACGGGTATCTGGCCGATCTGTTCATGCCGTTCTACAGCGGCGACGCCCATGAAATCGAGGTACTGCTTGCGCGCATCAGCGGCGCGCATGCCTGGAGTTTCTGGTTGGCGATCGTCTGCAATGTCGGGGTGCTCCAGGCGCTCTGGTGGCGAAACGTGCGCCAAAGCCCGCCGCGATTGGCACTCGTGGCGCTGGCCGTGCTGGTGGGGATGTGGGCCGAGCGTTTCATGCTGCTGATCCCGCCGCAGACGCGTGATCTGCTGGTTTCCAGTTGGGGCGATTACACGCCGTCCCTGTGGGACTGGACGTTGTTTATCGGCAGTTTCGGGGTGTTTCTGGTGCCCTATAGCCTGTTCCTGCGCTATGTGCCGATGGTCTCCGCGTTCGAGGTCAAGCAGGCGCTGCATCAGGAGCGCGGCGATGGCTGAGTGCCTGGGTTTACTCGCGCGGTTCCCGGCGCCCCAGCCCCTGGTGGATGCCGCCGTGTGCGCGTGGGGCCTGGGTTATCGGCGGCTGGATGCCTTCGCGCCGTTTGCGCTGCAAGCCTTGGAGCCGGTATTGGCGGTCGACGCCAGGCGAGTAGGGCGCATGGCCTGCCTGGGGGCCGGGCTGGGCATCGTCCTGGCGCTGGTGATGCAGATCGGCTCGGTATGGGCCTATCCCTTGAACATCGGCGGGCGCCCCTTGGTGGCGTTGCCTTCATTCGCTGTGGTGACGTTTCTGTTTGCCGTGGTATTTGCAGCAACGGCGGCTGTGTTGACGTTGTTGCTGTGCAGTCGCCTGCCGCGCTTGCATCATCCGTTGTTCGGCGTCGAGGGGTTTGAAGGTGCCAGCGATGATGGGTTTTTCTTGTTTATCGATGCGCGCGACCCGCTGTTTGACGCACACCAGACCCACGCCTGGCTGGCCGAACGCGCGCAGAGCGTGCAGGAAGTGGCGCCATGAATGCCTGGCCATGGGCATTGAGCCTGATGCTGCTGTGCAGCGGCTGCGATGACATGTCACGCCAGGCCAAGGTACTCGAACAGCGCGCCGGCGCGTTGTTTGGCAATGGTCGCCAGCCTCCCGCCGGCAGTGTGGCGCGCGGGCAACTGCAACGTGAAGCGCTGGCCCGACAACGGCCGGCCCTGAGTGCGGACTTGCTGGCACGCGGCGAGGCGGGTTATCAAACATTCTGCACGCCGTGCCATGGCCTGGGCGGGCTCGGCGATGGGCTGGTGGTGGGCCGTGGTTTTCCGGCACCGCCGTCGTTTATCGAACCGCGGTTGCTGAACGCCCCCGATGACCAACTGATGCAGGTGATTGCCGACGGGCGAGGCTTGATGTACGGCTACGCGTCGCGCATTCAGCCCGATGAGCGCTGGGCGATTGTCGCCCACTTGCGTGTGCTGCAGTTGAGCCAGCACGCCGACCTGCAAACGCTGCCGCCGACTGTGCGGCAGGCCTTCGAGGAGTCCGGCCAATGAGCCGGTGGTGGTTGCTGGCTGCCGCCATCGGCCTTGCCGTGCTCGGCGTATGGCAGCCTGCCTGGGTCGGTGCGGGCGCCCTGGCGGCAGCGGTCAATGGCAGCAATATCGCGCTGGGTTGCCTGCTGCTTGCGTTGCTGACGCCTCTGGTCAGCGGTCGCTGGCAGCCTTTGCTGGATCCCGGCAGCCGCTTGGGGGCAAGCGCTGTGTTGTTGATCATCCCGATGCTGTTGCCGGTGCTGGTCACGATGACCTGGGTGTACCCGTGGTTCGATCAGAAGGCTCCGGGTTTTCGTGGCCTGTGGTTATCGCCGTGGTTTTTTGTGTTACGCACTCTGGTGTACGGCGGGCTTGCCTGGGTGTTACACGGCTGGGTGGGTAAGCGCAGTGCTGCGGGGTTGATCCTGTACGCGCTGATGGCGAGCCTGGCCGCCGTGGACTGGCTGATGTCGTTGCAGGCGGGGTTTGTCTCCAGCGTGTTCGGCCTGTTGTTGATTGCCCGGCAACTGCTCGACGGCCTGGCCTTCGCCGGGCTGTGTGTGTTGTGCTGGAACGTGGTGCTGCTGCCCGCACGCCAGTGTGTGCTGTTGCGCGGTCTGCTGGTAAGCGCCTTGGCGTTCTGGATCTACGTGCAGTTCATGCAGTACCTGATTATCTGGTCGGTGGACCTGGCGCATGAAACAGCCTGGTACCGCGTGCGCGAGACGGGTGGGTGGGGCGCACTGACGGCGCTGTTGGTCGCCGGGCAACTGGTGTGCCTGGTGGTACTCGCGTCGCCATGGGGCGGGCGAATGAATGTGTTGACGTGGGGCTGTGCGGCGATCTTGTTGTTGGGGGTTGTCGAGTCGATGTGGATCAGCCTGCCTTCGATTTTTCCCGAGGCGACCCTTGGCATGCTCCTCACCGCGGTGCTGTGCCAGGGGGTATATGCCGCGGGCTTGTTTGCCGTGTGGCGGCGGCAGTGGCAAAGGAGGCGCCATGACCGCTGAATACCAGCCCAACGATTTTGACGGTAAAAAAGCCGCCCGGGTAATGGTGCTGCTGGGTGTGGCCATAGCCCTGAGCCTGGGCGGCGTGGCCTGGTTGTTGAGCGGCTATCGTCAACAGGTGCAACAACCGCCGATGAGCACACTGGAACGCCAGCGCCTATTGCCCCCTGAGCCGCGTCTACAAGCTGATCCCCGGCAGGCGGGTGAGCGGCAACTGGCCCGCCAGCGTCTGCACTTGGACAGTTATGGCTGGGTCGACCGTGAGCATCACATCGTGCACCTGCCCTTGGCACAGGCCCGGCAATTGCTGCTGCAGCGAGGCTGGCCTGATGAGCATTGAGCGCCTGCTGATGGTCGTCGTACTGGTGTGCTGTTGGCTGCCGCTAGCGGGCGCCGCGCAGCCATTCGACCCCTTTACCGCCGCCGGAATCGACACGGCACACGTCGGCCGTTCCTTGGCGCTCGACAGTCGCTTCACCGACCAACAGGGCCGCTCGGTGCGTCTGGGCGACCTGCTCAACGGCCAGCCTACATTGCTGGTGCCGTTGTACTACCGTTGCCCGAATGTCTGCGGGGCGGCGCTCTCGACCCTGTTCAGCCAACTGGTCAACCAGCCTTATCGCCTGGGCCGTGACTTCCAGGTGATCGCCTTCAGTTTCGACCCCCGCGAAGACGTGGGCGCCGCCCGGGAAGAGTTGGCCAAGCTCAGCCAGCACTGGCCAGCACTGGCTGACGAACCTGGCGTGCATCTGCTGACTGGCGATGCGTCGGCCAGCCAGGCCTTGGCGGACTCGATCGGCTTCGGCTATCGCTTCGACCCGCAACAGCGGCAATACGCCCACAGCTCGGCAGTCGCGGTGGTAACGGGTGATGGGCGCCTGTCGCGCTGGCTCTACGGCCTGGGCTATCAGACCAGCGACCTGCGCCTGGCATTGACCGAGGCCGGGCAGGGCAAGTTGGGGGCCATCAAGGAACAACTGTTATTGCTGTGCTACCACTACGACCCGCAGAGCGGCACCTACAGCAGCCGGATCATTCTGCTGCTGCAAGTGGCAGGCGTGGCCACGGTGCTGGTGCTCGGCCTGCTGATTTTGCGGGCGGTGCGGCGCGAACGTCGGGAGGCGCGATGAACGAACACTTTCTGCGCCTGTGGCCGGCACAAGCCTCGGACTACGCGGTATCGGTCGACTGGCTGGTGATCGGCTTCACCGCCATGATGGCGCTGTTCGTGGTGCCGGTTTTCGTCGCGCTGTGGGTGTTTATCTGGCGCTATCGGCGCGGCCGTCCGGCCGACCGCGACCATCGCCCGCAAAGTAATCTGCCTATCGAGCTGGCCTGGATCATCTTGCCGTTCATAGGTTCGCTGGTGGTCTTCCTGTTGTCGGCGCGGCTGTTTTTCATCGCCCGCACGCCGCCGGAGGATGCGCTGGAAGTGCAGGTCACCGCGCGCCAATGGATGTGGAAATTCCAGCACCAGGGCGGTCAGCGGGAGATCAACACCCTGCACGTGCCGGCCCGGCGCCCGGTGAAGTTGACCATGATTTCCGAAGACGTGATCCACAGCCTGTTTTTTCCCAGTCTGCGTATCAAGCAAGACGTGTTGCCGGGGCGCTACAGCATGTTGTGGTTCCAGGCCGAGCACAGCGGCACCTACGAGGTGTATTGCGCCGAATACTGCGGCACCGACCACGCGGCAATGCTGGCGCGCCTGGTGGTGCTCAACCCCGCCGATTACGAGCACTGGCTGGCAGACAACGGCAGCAGCGCCGACCTTGCCCGTCAGGGCGAGACCCTGTATCGCCAATACGGTTGCGCCAGTTGCCACGACTCAGGCAACGCGCCGCCGCTGGCCGGGGTGTTCAACCGTTCGGTGCAACTGGCCGACGGCAGCCAGGTAAAAGCTGATGAAGCCTACCTGCGCGACAGCATCCTGTTGCCGCAAAAACAGTTGGTAGCCGGCTACCTGCCGATCATGCCGACCTACAGCAATCTGTTGGATGAAGAGGCCGTGCAGCGGCTTGTCGCTTACCTGCGCGAACTTCCGGAGAAACACCAATGAGCCAACCCAGCTATTTGCATGCACAGGGCCTGCGGTCATGGTTGCTGACCCGCGATCACAAACGTATTGCGGTGCTGTACATGCTCACCGTGACCTTCTTTTTCTTTGCCGGCGGACTGGCGGCGAGCCTGATCCGCATTGAACTGGTCACGCCGGAAGGGGATTTGCTCACCGCCGATGGCTACAACCGCGCGTTTACCCTGCACGGGGTGATCATGGTGTGGTTTTTCCTGATTCCGTCGATTCCGAGCGTGTTCGGCAACTTCCTGGTGCCGATCATGATCGGCGCCAAAGACATGGCATTTCCGCGCCTGAACCTGTTCAGTTGGTACTTGCTGCTGGGTGGCGGCCTGTTCACCTTGCTGGCGCTGCTGCTCGGCGGGGTAGACACCGGCTGGACCTTCTACACGCCGTTGTCGACGATGTTCAGCAACGGCCATGTGGTGGCGGTGATCTGCGGCGTATTCATTGCCGGGTTTTCGTCGATATTCACCGGCGTCAATATCATCGCCACCGTGCATACCTTGCGCGCGCCCGGCATGACGTGGATGCGCTTGCCACTGTTCATCTGGTCGATGTACGCCACCTCGATCATTCTGGTGCTGGCCACGCCCGTGCTGGCGATCACCCTGGTGCTGGTGGCCGCCGAGCACCTGTTCAACATCGGTGTGTTCGACCCGAAACTGGGCGGCGACCCGCTGCTGTTCCAGCATCTGTTCTGGTTCTACAGCCACCCGGCGGTGTACATCATGATTCTGCCGGCCATGGGGGTGGTCAGCGAGTTGATCACGGCGGCAGGGCACAAGCGCATTTTCGGCTACCGCTTTGTCGCCTGGTCCAGCGTGGCGATTGCGGTGATCGGCTTTCTAGTGTGGGGCCATCATATGTTTGTCGCCGGGCAGTCGATGTATGCCAGCCTGGTGTTCTCATTGTTGAGTTTTCTGGTGGCGATTCCGTCGGCGATCAAGGCCTATAACTGGAGTGCCACGCTGTACAAAAGCGACTTGACCCTGCATGCGCCGTTTCTGTTTGCGTTGACGTTTATCGGGTTATTTATCGTCGGCGGCGTCACCGGGCTGTTCCTCGCGCTGCTGGCCGCCGACCTGCATGCCCATGACACCTATTTTGTGGTCGCGCACTTCCACTACATCATGGTCGGCGCCGCCGTGGCCGGGTACTTCGGGGCCTTGCATTTTTGGTGGCCGAAGATCACCGGCCGACTTTACTCGCAACTGTGGGGCAAGATCACCGCGATCCTGATTTTCTGCGGCTTCAACCTGACGTTTTTCCCGCAGTTTCTCCTGGGTTACCTGGGCATGCCGCGTCGCTATCACAGTTACGATCCGGACTTTCAGTTCCTCAACGTGATGTCGTCCGCCGGGGCTTCGATCCTGGCGCTGGCCTACGTGTTGCCATTTTTCTACCTGCTCGGCTCCCTGCGCTGGGGCGAGCGGGCGCCGATCAATCCGTGGGAGGCGGCCGGGCTGGAGTGGCGCGTGGCTTCGCCGCCGCCGCTGCACAACTTCGAAGCGCCGGTGACGGTGGATTTCGAGGCCTACGATTATTCCCCAGGGGCCCGCCGTGATCCGCTCTGACGAGAGGCCCGCCGACCCGTTCGTGGCCTGGGCCCAGCAACGCGAGGCCGCCCGCCTGGGCATGTGGCTGTTCCTGGCCAGCGAAGCGATGATGTTCGGCAGCCTGATCATGGTGGCGTGGTTCTTTCGGCTGCGTCATCCGGACGGGGTGGCGGAGGCCGTGGCGGGCCTGCATTACCTGTTGGCGACGGGCAATACAGTCCTGTTGTTGACCAGCAGTTTGTTGATGACCCTGGCCGCCAGCGAGCCACGCCGGGTGGGCTGGTGTCTGCTGGGTGCGGCCGTATTGGGCGTGTTGTTCCTGGGCTGCAAAGGTATTGAATACGGCCTGGAGATCCACGAAGGCGTGCTGCCCGGCTTTACCGATCACTCAACCTGGCAGGCGCCGTCGGCGCAGTTGTTCATGAACCTGTACTTCATCGCCACGGCGCTGCACGGGCTGCATGTGTTGATCGCGGTCGGCCTGGCCCTGTGGCTGTACAGCGCGTTGAAACGCGACCGGTTGGCGCCTCACCAGCGCGCGATGCGCCTGGAAATGATCAGCCTGTATTGGCACCTGGTGGACGGGATCTGGATCCTGTTGTTTCCCACCCTTTACCTGGTGGGGCGTTGATATGAGCAAGGCGGGCGCGTTGAAAGTCTATGGAGCGCTGCTGCTGTTGCTGGCCGTGCAGATACTGTGCGTTCGCTATCAGCCCGGGGGCGGCGGCGTGATCATGCTCGCCGCCGCCGGCCAGTTCCTGCTGTTGTTGCTGTTCTATTTAGGGCTTTACCGGCACCGCGGCTGGGTACGCCTGTTTGGATGGGTGTACCTGCTGTGGTTGCTGGTAATGGTGGTGTTCATCCTGGGTGAGTCGGCGACGCGCTGAGCCGCACCGGCACCGATTTGGCGGCAGGCACCTTGCTGCGTTCAGCGTGGTGCCAAAGCGGCACCAGCGGGTTGCATTCGGGGTAATACGCGGCGGCGCAGCCTTCGGGAATGTCGTAGGCGATGATTTCGAATGGCCCGACCTGGCGCGTGACCTCCGGTTCGATGGCAGTGGTCAACATTACCTGCGCGCCGGGCGTGAAGCCCAGGCGCACGATGTCGTTGCAGTGCATGAAAATCACCTCGCGCGTGCCGCTGACCCCGCGAAAGCGATCGTCATAACCGTAAATGGTGGTGTTGAACTGATCGTTGCTGCGCAGCGTCATCAGTTGCAGGACATCCCGTGCCGGTTGCGCAAGGTTCACGTCGTCATCTTCGGCCAGGGTCACGGGCTTGACGAACTGCGCCTTTCCGCTCGGGGTCAGCCACTTGCGCTGCGCGGCGGCAATCGGGCGATGGAAGCCGCCAGGCTCGGTCATACGGCTTTCCATGTCGTGGAATATCTGCGGGTAGATCTGCCCGATGGCCGTGCGGACCTTGGCGTAGTCGGTGCTCCAGGCCTGCCAATCGATGTTGCAGGGATGGGAGAGGGTGGCCACGGCCAGCCCGGCGACGATGCTGGCTTCGGCGCGCACATGAGGGCCGACCGGCTCGCTGCTGCCACGCCAGCTGTGGATGCAGCCGGTGCTGTCTTCTGTGGTGTAGCTTTGCGCCACGCCATTTTGCCGGTCTATTTCGATGCGACCCAGGCATGGCAGCAGCCACTGGTGACGCGCTGGCAGCAAGTGCGTGCGGTTGAGCTTGGTGGCGACTTGTACGTTCAGGTGCAACCCTTGCCAGGCGGGCTCCATGCGTGAGGTGTCCGGAATTGCCCGCAGAAAGTTGCCGCCCAGGCCGACAAAACCGCGCACCTGGCCGCTGAGAATTCCTTCGCACGCATCCACCGTGCACACGCCCATTTTCTCTGGCACCTTGAAGCCGAAGTGCTGCTCGATCAACTCCGCCGGTACTTTTTTCGGGTCTTCGGTAATGCCCACCGTGCGCTGGCCTTGCACATTGGAGTGGCCGCGCACCGGGCAGATCCCGGCACCGGCCTTGCCGATATTGCCGCGCAGCAGCAGCAGGTTGACCAGCATCTGCACGTTGGCCACGCCGTGTCGATGTTGGGTCAGCCCCATGCCGTAGACGAACATCACGCGTTGGCTGTGGGCATACACGGTCGCGGCGGCTTCCAGTGCGCCGCGCGTCAGCCCGCTCTGGTGCTCCAGGTGTGCCCAAGTACAACCACGCACGTAGGTGGTGAAGACTTCGAAGCCTTCGGTGTGGCGGGCGATGAAGTCATGATCGAGTACGGCCGGGCTGCCTTGTTCGGTGGCGAGGTCATCCATTTCCAGCAACGCCTTGGCAATACCGGTGAGCGCTGCCGTATCACCGCCGATTGCCACCTGATGGTACTGGGTGCTGATCAAGGTCGAGTCGGGCGTGAGCATTTCCGTGGGGGACTGCGGGTTGACGAAACGCTCCAAACCGCGTTCGCGCAGGGGGTTGAAGGTGATGATGGGCACATCGCGTCGACGCACGTCCTGCAGTTGATGCAGCATCCGCGGGCTATTGCTGCCGACGTTCTGGCCAAAGAAAAACAGGCAATCGGTGTGCTCGAAGTCTGCCAGGGTCACGGTGCCCACCGGCACGCCGATGCTTTCCTGCAACCCTACCGAGGTGCTTTCGTGGCACATGTTGGAGCTGTCGGGCAGGTTGTTGGTGCCGTAGGCGCGCGCGAACAACTGGTACATGAATGAGGTTTCCAGCGACGCTCGCCCGGAGGCATAGAACACCACGCTGTCGGGGTCCATGGCCTTGAGTTGGGCGCCGATTTCACGGTAGGCCTCTTCCCAGGAGGTTTCCCGGTAATGATCAGTGTCGGGGTCGTAGCGTAGCGGGTGGGTCAGGCGGCCATGCTGCTCCAGTGCATAGTCGGGCCAGGTACGCAGGTCGCTGAGGCTGTGCTCGGCAAAGAACGCCGGGTCTGTCTTGAGGGACGTCAGTTCCCAGGCGGTGGCCTTGGCGCCGTTCTCGCAGAACTCCAGCGCATGGGGATGGCCGGGCTTGGCCCAGGCGCAACTGACGCACGCAAACCCGTCGGGCTTGTTCTGTTTGAACAGCGCGGCGGGCGCCTTGGCCAGCGCTTGTTCGCGCCACAGGATCTGCATCACCGACTTGGCCGAACCCCAACCGCCACAGGCATTGGTATAGGGCTGGAAATGGCTTTTGGGGTAGATAAGCATCAGGCACTCCCGGGTCTTGGCTGAATACAGTTGGGACGGGCCGGTAGACGCAAAGGTTCGAGTGGATTCGTGGGTGGAAGATGCCGTTTGTCAGTGTTGCTCGATATCAAGTGAACCCATGGACATCGGCGGTCCTCCACACCCCTGTGTGCTTTGAACAGACAATGAGGTGCGTACCATGAAAGCAAACAGGATTGAGCAGTTTGGCGGCCCCGAGGTCATGCAATTTTGTGACGTCGAGGTACCGGAGCCTCTGGCAGGCGAGGTGCTGGTCAAGAATTTTTTCGTGGGTATCAACCCTGTGGACTACAAGATTCGTGAAGGCCAATACCCGGAGGTCAAGCAGGACAAACTCCCGCTGACCCTCGGCCGTGAAGTCGCCGGCCTGGTAGAAAAAGTCGGGCAGGGCGTCAGCGATTTCAAGAAGGGCGATCGGGTGTTTGCGATGATTGGCGCCGACGGTGGCTATGCCGAGTATTCGCGGGTACCGGCGGTGCATCTGGCGCGTATTCCTCATGCGTTGGATTGGCCGGTCGCGGCTGGCGTACCGTTGGCGGGCCATACCGCTTGGCAGGCCCTGGTGGAGCACGGACAGATCGAGCAGGGGCAGAAGGTGCTGATCCATGGCGGGACCGGCGGGGTGGGCCACTTTGCCGTGCAGTTTGCCAAGGTCAAGGGTGCCGAGGTATACGCCACCGCCTCCACGGACAGCCTGCCGTTCTTGCGCGAGTTGGGGGCAGACCGCGCGATCGACTACAAGACCGAGCGTTTTGAGGACATTTGCAAGGAGTTTGACCTGGTGATTGATTTGATCGGCGGCGACACGCAGGCCCGTTCTTGGCAAGTGCTGGGGGAGGGGGGCCGGCTGGTGTCGACCCTGACGATGCCCGACGCCAGCCATCCGCAGGCAGCCGGCAAGACCGGCGCACGGTTTACCGCGGCGCCACGTGGCGAGGAACTGACAGAGATCGCCGGCTTGATCGAGGCCGGCAATGTGCGGGTCTACCTCGCCAAGGTATTCGAGTTGGAGGCTGCGGTGCAGGCGCTGGATTACCTGGCCAATGAGCATGTGCACGGCAAGGTCGTGCTGCATATCAGTGATTGAGGAGGCGTCATGAACCCACCATCCAAACCCCATACGTCGGGGCAAACCGGGCAAAAGGTGCGGCCCGATACGGCAAAGCGCAACGACAAATCGGAGGACCCGACGGTCGACCGCCCCTGGAAGGCGGACGTCGATCAAGGCGGCGTCGCCCCTGGCGGGCCTTCAAAAGACCCTGAGTCAGGGGCGTGATACTTGACCGGGCGTCAGCCCTGTTTTCGACAGGGCTGACGGCTATCTTCGCTTTGTACGATGGATGCGCATCCACTCTTGGTAAGCGGCGGTGCGTTGCGCATCTGCAGCTTTCTTCGCTTCGATGAAGCGCGCCCATGTCTGCGCGTCGCCGCTGTAGGACTCGATAATTTTGTACGCTTGCGCATCCAGTCGATCGGCTTCGAAAAACATCTCGTTATTTCGCGCGACCTCATCATCGTATGCTTGTCTTTTCGTATAACCAAGTGCCTGGCTGTTCATCACGTAAGGCCCTCCGCCCACTGAACCTGCGTCGCGGCGCTCCAGCGTACCTGCGTGATGCCGTATTTTTCCGCCATCGGCTTGGAAACACGCTTGAGTGTGTGTTGGCCAAATTTGGGTATGACGGCGACACCTGCATCGCAGCTGGCCCAATGCCAAGCCTCGGCATTGTTCATTTGCGATGCGCGCACGATGAAGGACTTCGGTTCACCGTGAAGCTGATACTCGATGGTAAATAGATTGCTATCTTTCATGAGACCTCCCTATGCTCATGAATTACAGATATTTGACGTCAAAAAAAATTCAAAAAATTGTCCGACAATTCGATGGATGAGCTCCGGCGCTTGTCACACCTCAATCATCTACTGTAAACGTGACCCATCCGGGCGCATTCGTGGGCCGATCTATATCGACGATGACGCCACTCACGGTGGAGCCATCGGGTAAATGGACTGCGACAAAGTTAGGATTACCCGGCCAATCCAGTGGCTTGTCGAAGTCCAAACGCGCAATCGTTGGTTTTCCACTGCTGCTCAAATGGATCTCTGCTGACTCATTCAAACATTCATCCGATGGTGTGCCCAAATGACGAGAGGCAGTCATTACGCTCGCGTTACCTTGGAAGTTGTAAGACATGCTGATTTACCTCATTTAAACGGGGCGGCTGCCCCCCAATTTCAGTTATGCGGCTTGTTGTTTGTTGAATGCTTGCGAGCAATGACCACACCGCCGAGTAACAGCGCTGCGCTTGCTGCAACCAACCAATAAGGTAAGCGGCGTGTTTGCCGCCACCCGCCTTCAATGCGGCGCTCACCGCTGGCGGGTCCAAACAGGTTGCCCGACGAAGTCGCTGAGTGGGGTGCCCGTTGTAGGGCGGTGCGGGTGAGCCAGCCTGATACCAGGGGAAAGGCTGGCAGCAAAAAATGCGCGACTCGAGCGATGGTTGCGGCGGCACCCACAGTGGTGCTGTTCCTCGGTTGCAGCGCACAAGCGACCATCGCCCGCGCCACCTGACGCGGATCATAGACCGGAGGCGGCGGCGTCAATGCATGGCTGGTAAAATTTGCGCCATCGCGAAAGCCTGGTGTATCCATCACGGCGGGATAGATGTCGCACACATGAATATTCGGGTAGCCAACCAATTCGCCGCGCAGTGCTTCGGTCAAGCCACGCAGGCCATATTTACTGGCTGAATACGCGGCAGCAAAAGGCTGGGCGACCCAGCTTCCCAGCGAGAGTGTATTGATCAGAATCCCGCTTTTCTGGCCTTTGAAATAGGGCCACGCCACGTGGGCTCCACGCAGGTAACCGAGCAGGTCTGTTTGCAGTACTTGTTCGTGTGCTTCCAAAGGCGTGTTTTCGAAGCTGCCGACGGCCCCTACACCGGCGTTATTGATCCAGATATCGATGCGGCCATTTCCGAAAGCCGCAGCCTTTTCCGCCAGCGCGCGCATTTGGTTGCCATGTGTCACATCGGTTTTAACGGCGATCGCCTGCGCGCCGCGTACAGCACATTCCTCGACCACTTCTGCCAGCGCCTTTTCATCACGAGCCGCCAAGACTAACCGGGTACTTTGTTCTGCGAATGCGTGAGCAGCAGCACGACCTATGCCGCTTGAGGCGCCGGTGATTACCACCGTTTTGCCGTGTAACTGGCCATTGTTTTTTCCCATTACAGGCGCGCGTGCATGCATATCCTCGGGCACATGAACAGGTATCGGATGGAGTTTCAAACGGGCACCGTCGGCCAGTACGAGGGTAAGGTTTTCAATCGTGCCAGCGACACGGTCGGGGAATACCGGGTCGCCTAAGGCGTCGAGCTCGTCGTAAATAAATGTCTGGCCCTCCAGCCACCCGACAGCCGTCAAGAGTTCAGGACCCAGGTAATATTTTCCATCCAGGAAAAAACCGCAAAAGCTCCTTGTTCGCTCTAGGCTCTCCACTGCGTATCGTTCGCCAGGACTCATTCCGGTTGCTGAATCAATCATCATGACATCCTCCTATCTCTGGTCTTGCGATAGAGAAGGGCTAGCAAATGATCGTTCAATCCAAATGACTGAATGGTGCGTTCAGTGCTGATGTGCCGTTACAGTCGGATCGGTGATCTGAATAACGGTGCCCTGTTGCCATGCGTCCGCACCCGGTGCGATGGGTGGCGCAACTATATCGATGCGTGTCTTCTTCTTTTCGGTGCTGTCGATACCCATCCGCTGATCTCGCTCGGCGACCATCCCAGGGTCGGCCTGGCCATCGGTGGTAAACCCCATCATCAGTTGCGGCGCACCTTGCGGCAGGCGTTTGTTGAGATCGGTATGCCAGGTATGCCAAGTCTTACCGTAGGTATGCACCAGTTTTTCCATCAACGCGTGCTCAGCCACTTCGGGGATTCCCGGCGCGACCAGTTGTCCTGATTTCACTTCATGCACGTGGCTGTGCCAAAGCGCCTTTTCAGGGGTAGGCAGTGTGGTGAATAACTGCTCGCTGATGATGTATTCCACGCCCATCAACTTTGCATCCTTGCGATTGCCGTCGTAGATCACGCATTGAATCACCTCTTCGTTGAGAATCGCGCAGTAGTGATGCGCTTCCATCTGCACCTCAGGATGGCCGTTATAAAAGTGAAAACCGTCCAGATAGGCGTTCAATGCATCAACAGGCGGACGAGATTGGAGCAGGGCTGCACCGGCTTCCAGGGTTCGGGTAGATGGAGCAGTGGGTTTACCGGGCGCCCCCACGTTCGAGGGAGAATCATTGCCAGCGCAGGCGCTTAACAGGGTAAAGGTTGCCGCCAAGGAGCATGACTTGGCAATTCTGGCTGTTTTGGTAATCATTGTCGTAGGTTCCATCCTCTAGTCTTCTCTCAAGCTGAATTGGTGAAAGTTAGGTTCAACCCTGTAGACCTTGGAAAACCTGACGCCGTGCACGTTCAAAACACTTTCGCTTGAACATTGATTGATTTGAAAGGTCGTTTTTTGGAACAGGGTGATGGCGCATTCGCTCGTGCGCAGGAGCAATTATCATGTTTATCGCCGCTTCTACCGTGGAGTACCTCAAACGCAATCGACTGGTCATTACGACCGCCGAGTCTTGTACCGCGGGAAAAATTATTACATTGCTTTCGGAGGTCGACGGAGGTGGGTCATGTATTGAGAGTGGTTATGTCGTCTATTCGCCAGAAGCGAAACAGCGGCTATTAAAAGTACGCGCGCACACCATAAATACTTTTAATCTCACGAGTTGTGAGGTTGCTCGGGAGATGGTTCTCGGGGCGCTGGACGAAAGTCCGGCAAATGTAGCCATCGCGACCACAGGCATACTGGGTCCGGATGTGATCGATGGGATACCTCCTGGAACTGTTTGTTTTGCCTGGGCCTATCGAATAGGGCGGGGTTTGAGCGTATTCAGTCGAAAGGAACGGTTCATGGGCTCGCGCCAGGAGGTCCAATTGGCGGCATCCCTCCATGCCCTGAAATCATTGCCGCATTTTCACCAGCTAGCGATGGCGGGTGAGGGCGCTTAGCGATCTCTGACCCACAGCCCGCGAAAGGCACCTTGATCGCCCGTTACTGGCCCCTCATCAGGAAATGGTAGCTGTTCGATATTCCTCAACTGTGCCGGGGTGGGCGCCTCGCGGCAGATATCCGCATGCTGGCCTGGCGGATAGGCGCCGACTACGAGGAAGTCTTTACTGGCGCTCAAACTGCAATGCCCGGTGCCTGCCGGCAACAGCAACACATCGCCTGTACTCACGTTCATAAGCTGCCCGTGCTCGCCACCCAGCATCAGCTGAGCGTGCCCGCTTGCGACACCCAGCACTTCGTGCCCCTGTGTATGGTAATGATGATAGCTGTAGATCCCACCACGCCACTGAGGTGGCCAACCTTGGCTGGCGAACATTGCTTCAAAGAGTGCCGCAGGGTCGTCGAAGGGCTTGGACAGTGCCTCTGAATAAAAAAGTACGGGCAGGTCCGGGTTATTGGGCACCGTATCACCGCGCTTAAACATAAGCGGTATTGGCGCAGCTGTACCATTCTCAGAGCCGTTCATAGGGGATGGGCCATTTGAAATCCGGTTATTGAGCTGATTGCCACGTCCACTGCCCGCCGTCTTTCTCACAATCGATTTTGGCTTGCTTAAGGTCCTGTGCGGCGTAGTGATAAGTCACCACTCCAGCGTTGTTGGGAAGCATCGCGCCTGCGTGGCCAGGAACTTTGGCGGTTGCATGAGGATTCGCAAGTGCCTCCTGTGTGAGTGTTGCCTTGCAACTGGCCATATAGTCGCCGGCGCATTGAGCGATCTTGGTTTTTTTTGTGTTCATCATGTCCTTGTTTTCGTTGCTGCACGACCAATCGATAGCGTCGGCAGGCACGCCTTCGTACGTGTAGCAGGTGTGCTGTTCAACCACAGGTACTTGTTCGCTCTGAGAGTGCGTGTAGACATCACACGCCGCGGCCAAGGCGTTTGAAAAGGTAAAACACAACATCAAAAACAGGGGTAGGCGCAGGTTCATGATTGTCATCTCCACGCAGCGTTCACACTGTCGGATTCAATTGAATCGATTCATCTAGGAGCAAATTCTTTTCTCTACACAAGTGGGAGGGTGCAACGGTAAATAAAGTTTTAACGCTGTGCATATCCCTCGACGAGTGGCGTGCAGCGCTATCCACCAATGCTGAATAGCGGGGGGGGGTTGGGGTGATCGTGTTTGAACATTCAGGTCGGCGATGCTCTCACATAGAAATAGGCGAAAAGACAAACCCTGCTCCAAACAGGATGAGCATTATGAGCCACTTACCCCAACGACCCGAGCTCAAAGCTTGGTACAAGGCGTTGAACGACTACGAGTACCGCGCCAATTCTCCGGATGCTTACCACCGTGCTCTGTTGGACGGTGCCAAAGCGCTGTTAAGCGACGTTGTCATTGATTGGTACCAATGTGAGGAACTCAAACAACTGGCTGATTCGGCGCATGCCCGGGCCGTGCTGGAAGCCAAAGCCCATCTGAAGCGTGACCCCTCGGCGTAACAGCAGCGGCAGGCGCAATTTCCACCTTCTCCCCCATCACGACTAAGGCTATGGGGCGACGTCCAACAGCAGCTCCCCACTGGGAAGTTTTTCAGCGTGGTGCACCACCCCACGGTAGGAGCCGCCCTCCCATTCGAAGGTAAGTGTGTGGGCATGTTGTAGCTCGCAAGGCCACGGCAGTGCGAGTTGCAGCTGAAATCCAGACGCTTTGCGCATTATGCGTGCTCTGCATTCGCTTGCGAGTGGATTCACTCCGAATAGCGTGTCCATTAGGTATTCAATTTTGATTGAATGCATCGTCGCTTCAGTAGAGTCCGGCATATAAATCCCTGTTTATTACCCCACAGATGAACGCCTGGAAGACTGTCTCGACATGACCATTTCTTCCAGTATTTCCCGTATGAGCCTATTGATTCCTGATTCCCCGTGATAGTGGGCGCGATTGATATTGGCGATGGTGAACTGATCAGCATCGTGCGCCGTCACGGTCACCGAAAGGCTGCCGTCGGGATTGAACGCACAGTGAACTGCGCAGTTAGGAAGGCGAGCGGAAAGGGCTGCTTCAACCTCCACCTTGGTTAGCGTGTCCATCAGTTCTCCGGATTAAAAGCCTAAACACGACAAGGCTAGTTCAGAACGCGGCGGCGTAAATACTGGCAGGATAATGGCGCTCCGAAACGTTCCTTTAGATGCAGCTGCTCTCGCTACGATAGATTCTTTAAACCTTCCTCATCAGGGCGGTGTCGATTGCTGGGCACACGTCGCGCTGTAAGGGAGAGAAAATGATAGGGATCGTGATACCTGCTCATAACGAAGAACGCTATATCAGCCAATGCCTTGAGTCCGTACTCCTCGCGGTTGAACACCCGTCGCTAAAAGATCAGTTGGTCGAGATACTTGTCGTCTTGGATGACTGCTCAGATAGCACGGAGGCAATCGTCGCGGCGATGGGCATACAGTCGATTGGTGTCTCTTTTCAAAACGTGGGTAAGACGAGAGCTGTAGGTGCTGAGCAGTTACTGAAAGCTGGTGCACGGTGGCTTGCTTTCACGGATGCCGATACCGTTGTACCGCCCGATTGGCTAGCGCGTCAGATTGAGTTTGACGCTGACGCGGTGTGTGGAACAGTTGAGGTCGACAGCTGGAGAGAATACGGCGAGGCGGTTCGCACTCAGTATCTGGCGTTGTACCAGTTTATCGAGAACCATCGCCATATCCATGGGGCCAATCTCGGCTTGAGTGCCGAGGCTTATCAGAACGCTGGTGGGTTCAAGCATTTGATGGCACACGAGGATGTTCAACTGGTTGCAGACCTTGAGAGGATAGGAGCACGTATTGTCTGGACAGCCACTAACCCTGTGCTCACCAGTGCACGCCGGGACTACAAGTGCCGGGGTGGATTTGGAGATTATCTGGCTTCCCTTATGCCTCCCAATACCGACATAGGTGTCGAGCCGTCCATGAGTTCAGACTCCGGTCTCCGGGGGGCGTGACGTTGTGGATCTGATTGATTGGGTGCAATGGCCCGCCATGGTAGTGACTGTCATATCAGCTTGGTTTATCGGTTCTCGACAACCGCGCCGGCGCATGATTGCCTTTTGGGGGTTTATCCTCAGCAATTCGCTATGGGTTATCTGGGGATGGCACACAAATGCTTTCGGATTGATTGCACTCGAGTGCATTTTGCTTGGCATGAATGCTCGTGGGTTCAGGAAAAATCAGCACAGTAGCCAGGCCTCAGAATAAATCGCGCCTACTGATTCTTAAAATTCTTTTTAAACCCACGTAGGTTCATCGAGCAAAGACAGATCTGCAGCACGATCAGCGCGTAGGCCTCAGCATAAGCCCCCCAAACGACCCAAAGGACATTACTCAAAATAAAACAGAAGAACCCGGCCATTCTTCTCGCGGGGCGTTGAGACCCGATAAGCCACGCGGCGATCACTGTCACTGCCATGGCGGGCCACTGAACCCAATCCAGATAACTCAAGCCAACCTCTCAATCTCTATCGATAAAAAAAGAGAGGGATACGAGGGCGAATAATTCAGATTTTTTGAGCGATTTTTAGAATGTACCGCTCGTCAGACATGCCTCGAATTTCTTGAACATACGATTTGCTCTCTCGGACAGATTAAACATGTGCTGACGAAAATTCCTTTCGTCTTGCCTCTGGGAGAACGCAATGAAAGCCATCGTTTACAACGGCCCCCGTGACGTCAGTGTGCAAAATGTGCCGGACGCCAAAATCGAAAAACCTACGGACGTTCTGGTGCGGGTGACGGCCACTAATATCTGCGGATCTGATCTGCATATGTATGAAGGCCGAACCTCTTTCGAAACCGGCAGAGTGTTTGGCCATGAGAATCTGGGCGAGGTCATCGAAGTTGGCGCCGGTGTGGATCGGGTAAAGGTAGGCGACCGCGTATGCCTGCCATTTAACATCGGCTGCGGCTTTTGCGAAAACTGTGAAAAAGGTCTGACCGGATTCTGCCTGACCGCTAACCCAGGCAGCGCGGGTGCTGCATACGGGTTCGCTGACATGGGCCCTTATCAGGGAGGGCAGGCCGAACTGCTTCGGGTGCCTTATGCAGACTTCAACTGCCTGGTGCTGCCAGAAGATGCGCAAGAGCGTGAAGAAGACTACGTCATGCTGTCCGACATCTTACCGACGGGCTGGCATGCAACCGAGCTGGCGGGCCTCCTTCCTGGGGAGAGCATTGCCATCTACGGCGCCGGCCCGGTGGGTTTAATGGCCGCCCACTCAGCAATCATCAAGGGCGCCTCTCAGGTGTTCGTGGTCGACAATCATCCCGACCGTTTAAAGCTCGCCGCTCAGATGGGTGCTACGCCCATCAACTCGCTTGAGAAAGAGGCAGTGGACCAAATCTTAAATCTCACTCACGGCAAAGGCACCGATCGAGGATGTGAGTGTGTTGGTTACCAATGCTGCGACCGCCACGGTCATGAGGCCAATCATCTCACTATGAATAACCTTGTCGCCTCGACAAAAGCGACGGGGGGCATCGGTGTCGTTGGAGTGTTTGTACCGCAGGATCCAGGCGCTAAAAATGAACTGGCCAAAGAAGGCAAGATGGCCTTCGACTTCGGCGCTTTCTGGTTCAAGGGGCAGCAGATTCGAACTGGGCAGGCTAACGTCAAAGTCTATAACCGTCGCTTGGCCGAGCTTATCCATCACGGTCGTGCCAAACCATCTCAGATCATTTCTCATCGACTCAAGCTCGCCGAAGGCCCAGATGCCTATAAGCACTTCGACGCACGTGACGATGGCTGGACGAAGGTCGTACTCAAGCCAGCAGCCTGAAATGAACAGCCAAATTCACTAGCAGGTAAACGATCATGAAAAAGTTGAGTATGTGCTTGGGCTTCTGCAGTGTATTCATGCTTCATGGATGCTTTGACAGCGCCGATAATGCAACCAAAGACAACTCCAGCGGCACCAAGTCCTCTGTACAGATGCAGGAAGGAAAGGCGGACGACAGTAAGCGATAATTGATGGCCCAGGCCGTTATGAACCGCTGGGCCAAAACCCTTTGACGACAATAAAATGTTGGGTTGGATGCTCCACAAATGTAGGCAATGTGCTCAGCCACTAAGAGGATGCGATCATGCCGCGCGGGGATAAAGACAAGTACACCGATAACCAAAAACGCAAAGCGAAACATATCGAAGATAGCTACGAGGCTAAAGGGGTTCCCGAAGATGAAGCAGCACGTCGTGCTTGGGGAACAGTTAATAAACAGTCAGGTGGCGGCGAACGGAAGGGTGGGTCTGGGCAGAAAACCACCGAAGCAAAAAAGGCTAAAGCCCGAGAATCATCAGCCCGGCGAGCTGCAGCAACACGACAGGGTGCCCCGCGAACTGATCAGCGATTAGAGGATATGAGCAAAAATGAGCTTATAGAGCGAGCTCGTAAACACCGAATAGCCGGGCGTTCGACTATGCGTAAGATCGAACTGATCAAGGCGCTGAATGAGGTGAGTTAAGGACTTAACCGAAGTGACCACGTGGCATGAGCGGTGCGACCAATGAATTCACGCTGGCCGCTTCGGTGTAACGGCGCTGGCTGGCCAAGTTTACCCCTCAGGGGCCACCGGTCCGTATGCGCCTGCCCAACACACCTTGCGTGATTAAGTAGCATTTCGGTGCGTCGGCAGTCGCGTGAGCACAGCTTTGAGATAGATCCTTGAGCCTTCAGCCTAGCCAGCCCCTGCTTGATTTGCTCAGGGTTCTCGAAGATCGTCTCTAGAGCACCACCAGTGCTACTCGGTCGCAGATACGGCCCGCGAAGTTCTGCCTTAGCGGTAAAGCATCGCCCATTAGGCCAAAGGGCCTCTCCTAGACGCCAAAAGCTCGTAAATGCTCAACCGCTACCGCCAACAAGGACGTCTTGCCCGCGCTATGGCCTAAGATGATTTCGTCCTTACGCGCTCGCAATTTTATGGAGACGCTTCTCAAGCGCCACCCTGTACAGGATCCTCAGATTATCACCATCAAGCTTGGAGATGGCCTCTGTAACTTGAAGATTCAATATCAACTCCTGCGCGCGAATATTATGGATCCACGCTTCAACTGCGGTAGGTGCTTGCGCAATCAGGGCGAGTAAATGAGCCGATACATGTTTAGCGGGGTGAGTATCTTTACTGGCGCCTAACATGGATTTCCACCCTAATTCTTAACGGTTGCAGCGGGCTAAAGAACTGTCCGCCTTTCAGTTAGTGAGACGACTGCGTCGAACCACGTAAGTGATCATAGGGGGCATTTAAAAATGACTCCAGGCATGAAAGGCCTCATGATGACGCAAAGCTGCGGCATCCCACTTGGCTCCCGCAAACTCCTTAGAAGAAACAAGCATCATCATCGTGCTAGTTGCCGCATCTAGCTCAATTAAAAGGTAGTGGGACTTGAATCTGAAATCATCTATTCCGCTCATACGCTCGCCTTGCGATAAGCCTCGCCGGAGATTCCGGAATGTACCCATCGCTGTAGTGACCGATGAGTCTTGTGCGCATTCAAGTGAATCGATGAACGGTCAATTAGCCTTGTCGATTCGAGATTGAAGAGGCTTTTTAAAGAACTGAGTACCTGTGGATTTTTTCGTGGTGTTTTCAGAGCTTCCAAAAAACATTTTGACTGGGCTCTATATCGGTAGTTGTAGCCTGAAAAAAACTAATTGTGCCCCCATTTGTGCCCCCGCTTGCACCGGCTGTGCTAGCGATCGTGAATGGCGATTCCTGATAAACACCAGTGTGGCTTTGGCTAGCTTTCGGTGTAACTCCTCATTGGATCTGGAGGGAGGGCTATCAGTGGCAGGACGAGTTGAAACGCGGCGGTGTCGCCGTGCCCGAGCAGCCAAAGAACTTCGACTCTAAGCACACGTTCCGGGAGTCAAGGCTCCAAGCATTATTTTTACCATTCCAGCACACTACCTGTTCTCACCCGAACGATGGCCTGACAAAGCGTACGCGCTTTATCAGCACATTTTTGGAATGGGTAATTCCTATCCCGACGATGGTTTCTTCTATATGGGGATAACCAAGCGACGATGGCAAACCCGGTGGGCTGAACATCTTCGAGCAGTGGAGAAGGGAAGCAATCTACATTTTCATCAAAAATTTAGAGAGGAGAGGGAAGCGGGAAGGATTACTTACATCCATCATAAGGTGATGGCGATCACGGACGACCTGGATAAACTCTACAACACTGAGAAATTTTTGATCGAGGGACACTTGGATGATGAGCGAAGGCTCAACATGATCCCAGGTGGCAAGGCTGGTCTCCGATACCTTAGGGAACATTCAATACTCAATGACGGAGTAATTGCTACACCGGATAAGCGAGACGGTGTCGTGGATACGTGGCTAACTGGCCATCAAGGGAAAAGCCTTCCTCCCATAACTATCGCCGACAGGTGGCAGGACGAGACTTGGGCCGCCGCCCAGATATGCAGCCGTTCAGACCGCCTTTCAATACTCCAAATCACGGCCATTCGTGACTTAGCCACCAGCCATTGCCCACAAGAGATTGCTAAGAGAACAGGGGCGAGAGTCGACCAAATCCAAAGCATCATCAGCGGGAATGCTTATTCGAGAGTGAAGGGGGTTCCATAGGTAGACTGCCGGGTTCATTGGTGCGGCGGGGCACTGGTTCTGGGAGCGAGCCTTCGAAGAGCGACCTCAAGAAGAGCAGGACCGCACTGACTGCCTGCAATGCAGGCGACCGCCACCCAGACGGATGCCATCGGCACTCAGACCCGCGCCGGGCTTTTGACTAACAGGCACGGTCCTTGGGCGTTAAGTATCCAATACCATCCTAAGTCGCACTTTTCGTCGGCCCGTACCGAAAAAGAAGAAGCATTGCAGTTGCACTGGCAAGCCCGCAGGCGAGCATCGCGACATGGAAACCATGCTCCATCGCCGGCACGTAAAGCGCCGAGATTGCAGGTGAGCTGCTCGATTCAACGCCGTGAGAGATCACATGGCGTGCGATGTCTGATGTGATATTTGTCCCTTGGTCATGCGCCATGCTGGCGAGCCTGGAAGCAGCCTCTCTGCTCAAGAGTGCGCCAAGAAAAGCCACGCCAATCGTCATGCCCATCTGGCGCAAGGCGTTCATCGTGGCCGAAGCCGCACCGGAGTGGTCAATCGGCGCGCCAGCCATGACGGCCATGCTCGTAGACGGGACGGCAAGCCCTGCGCCCAGGCCCAGCACACCGGTGAGTGTGCCAACGATCCAATAGGGGGTATGCGCGGTGAATACAACCATTGCGGACATCGCCAGTGCGGTGAGGCCATAGCCTGCCACCAGAAGCCAGCGCACGGCGATCATCGCACTCAGGCGCCCATACAGGATGGATACGCAGCCGGTGATCACGAACTGCGGCATCATGCGCCAACCGGTTTCAACCGCAGACCAGCCTTGAATCGTCTGTAGATAGATCGAGAAAAAGAACAGGCTGCTGTAATACGAGAAGCCAAGCGTAAAAGACGCGTAGTTCACGATGGCGAATGAGCGGTGGCGAAACAGTGCCAGTGGCAGCAACGGTCGTTTTGCGCGCATTTCCACCACTAGGAACAGAACAAACCCCAGCAGCGAAAGCGGTAGCGCAATCAGTGCTGCGACCCCGTTCAATCCCTGCTCGCCAACCGCTATCAGCCCGTAGGTCAACGTGGCAAGGCAAAAAACGCTGAGTACCTGGCCGGCCAGGTCCAGGTCCGTGTGATCGGGATACTTGCGCTCCCTGATGCCCCAGACGCCCAACCCGATGGCCACCATTCCGAGGGGCAGGTTGATCAGGAAAATACTCTGCCATCCCAGGCTGTGGAGCATCAGGCCGCCCAGTAACGGCCCCAGGATAAGCGCCAATGCGCTGAATGCCGACCAGCCACCGATCACGTGGGCGCGTTCCTTGGGGTCGGGAAACGCATGGCTGAGGATTGGCATCGCGCCCGGGATCAATAGCGCGCCAGCAACCCCTTGCACCGCTCGACCCATGAGCAGCAGATCCAGTGATGCAGCCACGGCACAGAGCCCAGAGCCGACGGTAAACAGCACCACACCCGTCAGCCAGGCCCGCTTATGCCCGTAGCGATGAGCGATCGGGCCAGATGACAGCATGAAAGCCGACAAGCAGATGGTATAGGCATTGATGACCCATTGCAGGCCCGCAATATCGGTCTGCAGCGCCTGTTGCAGGGTCGGCAGCGCGACATTCACGATGCTGATGTCGAGCGTGGCGAGGAATGTGCCCAGGTAGGCTGCGCCCAGGGCCGCGAGGCGGGGGAAGCTGCGGCTGGAGGCTTGGTGGGGTGAGGTACAGCGCTCAATGTTCATGCCTCATGATATTAATCGACTGACCGTCGGTCAATGGATTGGCCGGTATTTTGGGTGCCTCTGGAGGATCTGTCCTTTAAACTGATTCTATTTGCCGAAATTTGCGAACGAGCCGATGAAAGTTAAAGCCCCCGCCAAAGCGTTGCCGGCCAAGATGGCTGGCCGCCCCAGGACCAAGCCTGCCGAGGTACGTCTTGACGAGTTGATGGCCGCGGCCGAGACGCTGTTCCTTGCACAAGGGGTCGAGGCCACCACGATCAACGAAATCGTCGAGGCCGCACAGGTTGCCAAGGGCACGTTCTACCACTACTTCGCATCCAAGAACGAAATGCTCGATGCGCTTGGCAGGCGCTACACAGAACACTTCATGCTCAGCCTGGAGAAGGCCATGGCGCATTGCGCGCCGGATGACTGGGCTGAACGGCTTCGCGTGTGGATTCACGCCAATGTCGAAACCTACGTGGCAACTTTTCGCACGCACGATATCGTCTACACCAATCACCACCATCACGATCGAGCCAACCAGGCGAAAAACGCCATCCTCGATCAACTGCTGGAGATCATCGACGGAGGCAAGGCGGCCGGTGTATGGGCGCCGGAACAACCCCGGGTCGTGGCATTGCTGATCTACTCAGGTGTGCATGGCGCGACCGATGACATCATCGCCACCCAGGCGAAGGATTGCGCCCCCTTTGCACAATCGGTAGCGCAGGCTTGCCTGCGCATGTTGTCGCCCGCCGTCACCGCCCATTGATTTCACCGCGCCCGGTGGCGTGAGTAGCCCGGCTGGGGCGTTTTCAGCCCCAGGTGCTCCCGGAGCGTGGTGCCGCTGTAGTGTTGCCTGAGCAGCTTGCGCCGTTGCAACTCGGGAACCACCTGCTCAACGAACGCGGTAGCACCCCCTGGCAGGTGGGAGAACATGACGTTAAAGCCATCCGCTGCGCCATTGTCCAGCCACAGCTGCATCTGGTCCGCGACCATCGCTGCGGTGCCGACCATCTCCAGGCCTTGGTAGCCGCACACGCGCCGAGCCAGGGCAAGGATGCTCAACTGCTCTTGCCGTGCCAGTTCGACCAGCCTGTCCCGGCCACTCTTGCTGGCGTTGCTCGCAGGCATTTGCGGTAGCGGGCCGTTCCTGTCGTAGTCGGCGATGTTGTGCCCCAACGCAATCGACAGCGTCGCCAGGCTGCTTTGGTCGTCGACCAGGTCGTCCAGCAGCTGTCTTTTCTCCTGCGCCTGCGCGATGCTGTCCCCGAGCACCACAAAAACCGCAGGGATGATCTTCAAGTCCGCCGTACGCTTGGCTGCAGCAGCTCTGGATTGCATGTCTGCGTAGAAGTGTTGCGCCGAGGGCAGGTCGGTCTGGTAGGTGAAGACCACTTCTGCCGTTTGAGCGGCGATCGCTCGCCCTGCCTCGGATGCCCCGGCCTGCACGATGACCGGGCGAGCCTGGATGGGCCGGGCAACGTTGAGTGGGCCACGGACCGAGAAGCTGGCGCCCTGATGGTCGAGTACGTGCAACTTCTGCGGGTCGAAGTAGAGACCGCTTTGTGCATCCCGGCAAAAGGCATCTTCATCCCAGCTTTCCCATAGCCCATCCATCACGTCGCAGAATTCCCGTGCCCGCAGGTACCGGTCGGCATGAGCCATGTGTGGGTCCTTGCCGAAATTGGCGGCCTCGTTCGGATTGCTTGAGGTCACCAGGTTCCAGCCGCATCGCCCTGCGCTGATCAGGTCAAGCGAAGCCAGCCGGCGCGCCAGCATGTACGGCTCGTTGTAGGTGGTGCTGGCCGTTGCTATCAAGCCGATATGCCGGGTTACCGCCGCCAGCGCGGGAAGCAGGGTCAGCGGGTCGAGTGTGGTAACGCTGTGACTGCGCATCAGTGATTCGACAGGTGCGTCCCGCAGGGCCAGCGAGTCGGGCAGGAACAGGCCGTCGAAGCAACCTTGCTCCAGGGTTTGCGCGAACCCTTTCATGTGCTCAAAGCTCGACTGGAAGCCAGGTTGTGCACCGGGGTAGCGCCAGGCGCCGGCATGCACGCTTGGCATCGCAAGCAGGATGAGTTGGCGTTGCGACTCAGTCATCAGGTAGCCCTCTGTTCAGGGATTGTCGTGTCGAGCGGTCCACCACTAGAAAGGGTTGCCCCTGCGAGCAGCGCTCCAGTCGCGCCTGCACGCCATACACCGTCTTGAGTAGGGCGGGGGTCAATATCTCGAGCGGTGGGCCGCTCGCATACACCTTTGCTTCGTGGATCACCACCACATGGTCGGTAAAGCGCAGCGCATGGTTGATGTCATGGATGGCCATCACCACACACATAGATCGCTCCAGTGCCAGCCGGCGCAGCAGGTCAAGCACCTCGAACTGGTTCTGCAGGTCCAGGGCGCTGGTGGGCTCATCCAGCAACAGCACGCGAGGCTGGCGTATCAGTGCCTGGGCAATGGATACCAGCTGGCGTTGCCCTCCACTGAGCGCCGCTAGTTCTCTGTCTGCCAGCGCATTGATCTCCAGGGTTTGCAGCATGCGGGTGACAGCGTCCATCTCCTGGCTCTCGACCGACCAGCCACTGCCTTGCTTACTGGCCAGCAGTACCGCTTCGAACACCCTCAGCGAGGAGCCTGCCGAAATGTCCTGTGGCACGTGGGCAGGCCGGTTGCGGTGATGTACAGGCCAGGATTCGACGGCTTTTGCGGCTATTTCCACCGTCCCTCCACCCTGCAGTTCGCCGGCAATTCGGCGCAGCAACGTAGACTTGCCTGCGGCGTTGGACCCCAGCAACGCCGTGACGCTGCCCGTACGCAACGGGCCGAAGTTGACACCCTGCAGCACCTTGCGCGCACCGAACGCGGCCGATACATCGCGAACATTGAGTAAATCAGTCACCGTTGTCGGGCCCGTAGAATCAGCGTGAAAAACAGCGGTACGCCGACCAATGAGGTGACGATACCAATGGGAAGGGTTTGTCCCGCCACCAGAGACTTGCTCAGGACCGAGGCGGCAGACAGCATCAATGCACCGCACAGCGCGCTGGCCGGCAGCAGGAAGCGTTGGTCTTCGCCGACCAGCATGCGCGCGATATGGGGGGCCACCAGGCCAACGAAGCCGATGGTGCCGACGAACGAAACACAGACCGAGGCCAGCAGGCTGGCGAGCAGGATGCCGCGCAGCCGCAGGCGGGCCACGGGAACACCCAGGCTGGTGGCGCGGGCTTCACCCAGGCGCAGGGCGGTCAATGCCCAGGCCTGGCGAGCGAACGCCACAGACACGGCCACTAGAACGACGCTCATGATGCCCAGCTTGAGCCAATTGCTTCGCGAAAGGCTGCCCATGGTCCAGAACACCACGGCCGACAGCGCCTGATCGGGTGCCACGTACTGCAGGGCTTCCAGCAGCGCGGTGAACGTGAACACCAGGGTCGTACCCAGCAGCACAATCATCTCGGTGGTGATACCGCGCTTGCGGCTCAAATGGTGGATGAACAGCGCGGTGGCCATCGAGACCAGAAACGCATTGACCGGGATCGCGAAGGCAACTGCCGATGTCGGAAGCACGCTGACGCCCAGGATCAACCCAAGCGCCGCGCCGAAACTGGCTGCCGCCGACAGGCCCAGGGTAAAGGGGCTTGCCAGGGGATTGCCGAGCACGGTCTGCATCTGCACGCCTGCCAGCGATAGGCTGGCGCCGACCACAAGGGCTGTCAGTGCTACCGGTAGCCGGATTTCCCACACAATCACGCGAATCGACAAGGCCGCATCGTTGTCCCACAACGCGTGCAGTATCTGCAGCACACTGTAGCGTGCCTGGCCTATCGAAAGATCGAGCAGGAAACACATCACCGTCAGTACAGCGATACCGACCAGCAGGGTCAGGCGCCGCCTGGCCAGGCGGTGATAGATAAGGCGGCCCTCTGCGAGTGACGCGGTCGGTGAGCGGGTTATCGATTCAGTCATGCATAGGCTCCATCCAGGCTGAGCCAATAGCCAGGCTGATAGGGAACGGGAAGGAAACGCGCATGCAACTCGCGAAAGGTTGCATCCGGGTCGAGTGAGGCGAACAGCTCGGGGTGCAGCCACTTGGCGACCTGCTGCAATGCGATGAAGTAATAGGGGTTGTCGTAGAACGGGTGCCAGATGGCATGGACCTGCCGGGCCTTGATCGCCCGCAGTGTTCGATAGGCGGGCCGACGCATCAGGCGGCCCAGGCGGGCCTGCCCCTCTGCAGGGTCTGCACCGGGCCCCAGGTTGACCCAGTCGCCGGCGGGCGAGTAAAGGGACCAGTTGGCACCCGTGACAATCACCACGTCGGGGTCCGACGCAATCACTTGTTCGGGGTGCAAGGTGCCAAACGTGCCATGAAGAAAAGAGCTGCCCAGGTTGTCGCCACCAGCGGCTGCCACCAGTTCTCCAAAGTTGCCGTCTCCGTAGGTGAGGCAGCAATCTTCGTACAGGCCTGCCGCGCGTTCGATCATCACGCTCGGCCTGGAGCGCACCGACTCCAATGGCTGCGTTACCCGTTCGATCTGCTGCTGTCGGAAGGCCAGGAACGCCGCTGCGCGGTCAGGCCGCCCCAGCAGTGCCCCGAGTATTTCGATACTGCGAGTGGTGTTGCCGAACATCCGGGTTCGGAAGTCGACAAACACAACGGGAATCCCCACTTGCGCCAGTCGCGCCATCAAGCCAGAGGACTCGGCTGCGGGCTTGGAGCTCAGGTTCATCACGACAACGTCAGGCTCCAGCGAGATTGCCAACTCGCTGCCGATCGAATCCAGCGTGGTACTGGGAAAGGACGGGATACGGGAAATTTCCGGAAACCTGCGCAGGTACGCCTGGTAGCCATCCAGGTCGGCTGCGCGAAAGTTGTCCCCCCAGCCCACGACATTGCTGAAAGGATCGTTCGGGCGCAGCAATGCCACCACGTAGGCCAGGGGCCCATCACCCAGCAAGATACGTCGAACCGGGGTGTCGACGCGCACGCCACGCCCGGCGATGTCCTCGATGACGAGCGAGGATCGACTGGCCGCCGCCGGACCGCAGGTGGCAAATACAACGCCGGCGCTCAGGAGGCCACGCAGCACATTGCGCCGTGAGCTGAGACTGTTGTTCATGGCGCTCACCACCGGTAGTTCAGGGTTGCAGTGACCGTACGATCCTGCCCGATGAAGCAGTACATCTGCGAGCTGCAACTGGCAACGTACTGCTTGTTGGCAAGGTTGCTCACATTGAGCGCGACCGCCGAGCCTTTCCATTCGGAAATCAGATGCCCCAGGTCGTAGTTCAGTGCCACATCCACCAGCGTGGCGTCAGGCACCTTGAACGTGTTGGAGGGGTCGCCATACGTTTCACCCAAGTAGCGAACCCCGCTGCCCAGTTGAAGACCAGCGAGGGGGCCACTGCCAATCAGGTAGTCCAGCCACACCGCGGCGCTATGCTCAGGTGTCTGCACCAGCTGCTTGCCCTGGTAGCGGCTGTCCTTGATTAGCGCATTGTCGAGGTAGGTGTAGCTGGCGATCAGGTTGGTGTTTTCAGCAATTTCGGTTGTGGCCTGAAGGTCCAGGCCACGAATACGAACCTCTCCAGCCTGGTTACTGAAGCCAAGGTGGTCGGCATCGCTAGTCTTGACGTTGGTCTGGTTGAGCTGGAAGACCGCGGCACTCATCAACGTCTTCGAGTTTTGCGGGTGGTACTTGATGCCCACTTCGGACTGCCTGGACTCCATGGGAATGAACGTATCACCCTTGTAGTCGGTACCCAGCAGTGGGTCGAAGGAGGTGGAGTAGCTGACATAGGGCGCGATTCCCGCATCGAACTGATAACTCAGCCCTGCGCGGCCGCTCCACTTCTTGTCGTACTGGCGTGTGGTACGCGATGTCGCCGAATAGCTATTGGTCTGGTCATCGGTTTTCGACCAGTCATGTCGCGCGCTGAGCGTCAGGCGCCAGTGGTCGTAGGCAATCTGATCCTGAAGGTAGACGCCTTCTCGGGTGAGGGCTTGCTTGACGCGCCATGGCGCTGCCCGGCTTGCTGTGAAGTCGGGGGTGATAGTGGGGCGATAGTTGGAACCATAAGGGTCGAACAGGACAGGACCAACGCTGTACAGGTCATTCTTTACAGTCCCTTTCGAATAGTCGATCCCGGCCAGGACGGTATGCGTCGTGGGGCCAAGTTCAATGTCGCCGCGCAGGTTGTTGTCCAGGGACAAGGTGTTCACTTTTGCTGATGTCTGCTCGTAGGTGCCCTTAAGCTGCGGCCTGCCATCAACTGCCTGATACCCGTAGACAATGCCTCGCTGCAGGTCCGAGTCGATGTACATGTAGCGGGCATTGCTGGTGAAGGTCCAACCATTGGCAAGCTCATGTTCAAACAGCGAGCTCAGCGAATTCTGCCGGCGTGAAGACCCTTCGAAATTCATGTCGGTGAAGTTTCTGTGCCGCTTGATTTGCGGATAAGGGCTGTTGTTCAACCCCAGTACCGCTGCCGGAAGGCTGTTGTAGTTGGGCAGGTCCGGCTCGCGAGAATGGGTCGCCATCAAGGTCCATGACGTGTGCTCGTCTGGCAACCAGGTCAACGAGGGCGCCAGGTACAGGCGCTCGTGTTGCACGTCTTCAACTTGGCCGTTGCTGTCCAGCCCGCTTGCGGTAAAACGGTATAGCAGGGTCTGGTCTTCGTTCATCGGCCCTGTGGTGTCGAAGCCAATATGTTTGCGCTCGAAGCTGCCGTATTGAATGTTCAGCTCATGGGACACCTCGGCCTGAGGTTTTCGGCTGACCTGGTTGACGATCCCACCGCCTGTGCCTTGGCCATAGATCGACGCGGAGGGGCCGCGTAGCACTTCGACACGCTCCAGGGTGTAGGGATCGATTTGCGGCAACCAGCTGCCAGCATTGCTGATGATTCTCAGCCCATCCAGGTAATAGTCCGCATCGACCCCGCGAATTCGCGTCAGATCTATGTAGTCCCCAAAACCGCCAAATTTCTCACTCGTAGCGCCTGCGGTGTAACGCAATGCCGCACTGGTGCTGGTCGGCCGTTGCAGGTCCATCTGCTGGCGGGTCACCACCGAGATCGATTGCGGCGTCTCCAGGATAGACGTGTCGGTTTTGGTGCCGACCCGCGACACCTCGGCGACATAACCGAGAACCGCTCCATTGTGCTCCGTTACCAGGCTATCCCCTGTGACGTTGAGCGCCGGCAGGGTGTAGACACCCTCGAATTCGCTCGAGACCGCATCTGCTTTCTGGGCACCCGGCTGCGCTTGCTCCGCATGGGCACCGCTCGTGCTGATTGCCATAGCAGTCGTCGCGATGACGGTGTAACGCTGAACAGTAGCGCGCAGCTTGCACTGTGATGCGGATGAGTTTGAAGCCAGATGGACGGAGCAGTTCATTGCAGCCTTCGGGTCGGGAGGAAATGAGGGCGCAACTATAATTATCGACTGACCGTCGGTCAATATGAATGATTGCTATTCAGTTATCAGGTGTTGGTCGTTTGGATTTCTCAATCTGTGGGGTAGAAGGGCCCTTACGGGCTTTTGAAAACCGGCTTGATCATGGGCCGACGGTTGTTGTGCAAGTAATGTCTGTAGTCAGCCGCTGCGACATCAACCCAGCAATCGCGCGGGCTGCTCCAACGACAATGAGCACTCTGCGTCTTTGAACTGAGGTGATCTGATAGCATTCAACGGCGATAGGGAACTGTAGCAGGTGACTTTTCGAGAAGAAGATTGTTGAGCCTCAGGCTGGGGGCATCCTTTTCAGACCATCCAAAGCATGCCCTCAGATGTGCCCCCAATGTAGCAATCCACTGGAAGTGAACGAAGCCACATGGTTTGTGGAAAGGCAAAAATGATCAGTAGAATTGCCTGTCCTACGAGGCAGAAAGACTCTCAGGCAAGCCAAAAAACATTTTGACTTGGCTCTAGGGTGGTAGTTACAGCCTGAAAAAATCGAATTATGCCCCCAGGTTTGCCCCCATTTGCACCGGATGGGTGAGCGATCGCGAATGGCGATTCCTGATAAACACCAGCGTGGCTTTGGCTGGCTTTCAGTGTAATTCCACATTTGATCTTGAAGGAGGGCCAGAACTCAATCGTCAAGAGGCCGGCTATCAGCGAGGCTAACCGGTAAATCCGAATTGGCTGACGGTCATGGATCTTTTCTAGCCGGTTATCCGATCCTCAAATTGATTAGCGTCTGGTGGCGCTCGTTTCCCCTAGGATCCTCCCGGCATCTTGTGCAGGAGGAAGTCCAAATACCCGTGAATAATCCCTGCTGAATTGTGTCGCACTTTCATAGCCGACCTCGAAGGCAGCTGCCATGACACTCTTGGCGTGGGCCACCATCAGTGTTCTAGCCTGGAGCAGGCGAACCCGTTTTTGATACTGCAAAGGACTCAGGCTGGTGACTGCCTTGAAGTGGCGATGAAACGCCGAGACGCTCATTGAAGCTCGTTGCGCCAAGCGTTCCACCCCAATGGGTTGCGCGAAGTCACGGCGGATCCACTGGATCGCCATGTTGATTCGGGCCATCGCCGTATCGGGCGCTGCAATCTCGCGCAGCATCCAGCCATGGGGACCCTGGAGCACACGGAAGATGATTTCCCGTTCATAAACCGGGGCCAGGGCTGCGATGGCGTCCGGATCGCCCATCAATCGCAACATTCGCACCCAAGCATCCATCAGATCGGTCGTGACTGGAGCAACGGAGAATCCGAGAGTGTTTTCAACGTTGCTGGCAGGTTTGGGCAGGTCTGCAAACAGCGTTGTCAGCACTGTCGGGTCCAGCGTCAGGCTCACTGCCAAGTAAGGTTCTCCCGATTCGCTTGGATGAACAGACCCCACTGCTGGCAAATCAATGGACATGACGAAATAGGTCGCAGGGTCATACCGAAGCGTCCGATCCCCCACGCTCATGCTTTTACTGCCTTGCAGGATCACATTGATCATCGGGTCATAGACCGCCGCCAGCATGTGTTCGGGGATCTTGCCCTTGACCATGGCCACGCGGGGAATGCCCGTTTCGGTGCGGCGATTTTCAGCCTTGACCGCGAGCGCCCTGAGTTCATTCAGTTGATTGTCCATGCTGGGCATGCTGACGGCAGAACGCTGCGCCATGCAAGCGAAAAGCAGAAACAGGCAGGTTTCAAGTAGAAACGAGTACGACCCTGGCGACCGTGATGATTACTGTGGGGCCACCTATAAGCCACAGAGGAACATAAAATGAGCGTCATCGTCATTACCGGCGGTAGTCGTGGAATCGGTGCCAGTGCAGCCGAGCACATTGCTCGGCGCGGTATGGGTGTCATCCTGACCTACAACGCTGATTCCCAGGCCGCCGCCTCAGTCGTAAAACGCATCGAGCGCGTCGGTGGCAAGGCTGTCGCCCTCAAGCTCGACGTGTCTAATGTTGGCAGCTTCGAAGCGTTTCGCGAGTCAGTGGTACTGACCTTACGGGACACCTGGAACGCCACCCTGCTAAGTGGCCTGGTCAACAATGCCGGGTACGGCCTGTTCAATCCCTTGGCAACTGTCACCGAGGCGCAGTTCGACGGCCTGTTCAACGTGCACCTCAAGGGGCCGTTTTTTCTCACTCAAACCCTACTGCCGCTGCTCGCGCAAAATGCCAGTATCGTCAACCTGACCAGTGCCACTACCCGCGTCGCCACCGCTGGCGTGGCGCCCTATGCTGCCTTCAAAGGCGGGCTCGAGGTGCTCACCCGTTACATGGCCAAAGAATTCGGCGATCGGCGCATACGGGCCAACGCGGTATCACCCGGCGCCATCCGCACCGACTTGGGCGGGGGGCTAAACGCTGAGTTCGAGGCGAAGCTGGCGGCGCAAACAGCGCTCGGCCGGGTCGGCGAGCCGGAAGACGTCGCGCGCGTCATTGCCATGTTGCTGTCAGAAGAGGGCGCCTGGATCAATGCCCAGACGGTCGAAGTGGCCGGTGGCTACAACATCTGAATACATGAGGGTTTCGCCATGCTGGATCATATCTTTTTGTCCGTGAGCGATATAGCACGGTCTATCCGTTTCTATGAAGCTGCCCTGGCCCCACTGGGTATCACCGCGCGCCTGGACTACGATGGCAAGGACGGTCCACCGGGTCATCCTGACCTGAAAGGCTTCGGTGCCAATGGCCGGATGTTTTTCTGGTTGCGTGAGGGCGTTGTGGGTGGGCGCGCGGTACATGTTGGTTTTGTCGCAAGCAGCCAGGCTGAAGTTGATGCCGCTTATACCGCTGCCCTGCATCAGGGTGCGGTGGACAACGGCCCACCTGGGGCACGCTTGCATTACGACCCCGATTACTACGCGGCCAATGTGCTGGACCCGGATGGGTACAGCCTCGAATTCGTCTACAAGAAATGGCAGCACGTCCAATGAGTACGCTACTGATCTACGGAGCTACAGGCTATACCGGTCGGATGGCTGCTGAGCGAGCAAAAGCGCTCGGTCTGGATTTCGAAATTGCCGGGCGTAATGCCAAGCGTCTCGAATCGCTCGCAGCGCAATTGGACGTGCCTTATCGGGTGTTTGATACCCATGATGCCGAAGGCTTTTTATCTGGCATCTCAGTATTGCTGAACTTCGCCGGGCCGTTTGCACGAACGGCCGAGCCGTTGATGCACGCCTGTATCAAAGTCGGCACGCACTATCTGGACATCACTGCCGAGATCAATATTTACCGCATGGCCGAGGGGCTGGGCGCTGAAGCGGCAGCTAACCACGTCATGCTGTTGCCGGGTGTCGGCTGGGATGTCGTTCCTACCGATTCGCTGGCGGTGCATGTTGCCAAGCGTGCAGTAAAACCGGTTGCGCTGAGTATCGCGCTTCAGGTCCCCGGTTCGATGTCTCGCGGGTCTGCGATGAGCGTCAGCGAAATCCTCGGCGCAGGCGTGCTCGCCAGGGTTGATGGCGAACTGGTTGCAACACCGGACGCCGCGCCGCGGCTCTTTGATTTTGGCCAGGGACCGGTCCTCTGTGCGCCGTTGTCATTCGGCGATCTGGTGACGGGCTGGCATTCGACCGGCATCCGCAACATTGCGATGTTCGTGCATATCACGGGCGAAGCGTTTCCCGAAGGTGATCTGTCGCAGTTGCCTGATGGTCCCACACCCGAGCAAAGGGCTGCTCATCGCGCGCGGGCAGTGGTTGAGGTCACCGGGACTGATGGCGCAATCGCGCGCTCGGTGATTGACACCGTCAACGGCTATTCCTTTACGCCGCTGGCGGCGATAGAAGCTGCGCGGCGAGTAATGAACGGTGAGCAGCAGCCGGGTTTTGCAACGCCGGCCAACGTGTTTGGTGGTGGATTTGCCCAGAGTATTGCCGGCACGGTGATCACCGACTTCTGAGGTGAGTGTTGGCTGTTCAAGAGGCTGTTATACATGCTTGGGTTGGGGCGGGCGTCCTGAATCTGGCCGCGTCCCGTGCCGGAGGCAGACCGAACAGGCGTGAATACTCCCGGTTGAATTGGGAGGCGCTTTCGTAGCCTACGGCATAAGCGATGGACGTCGCGTCCAGCGTATCGAACAGCAGCAGCCAGCGCGCCCTTAGCAAGCGCAGGCGCTTCTGGTACTGAATCGGTGTCATGGCGGTCACGGATTTAAAGTGCCGATAGAAGGCGGCAACGCTCATGTCTGACATTTGCGCCAGTGGCTCGACGCGAAAAGGCTCTGCGTAATGCTCCCGGATCCACTGGGTAACCCGGCGGATCTGCGTCATTCGGCCATCAGGTCGTGCAACGTCGCGCAGAATATTACCCAGTGGTCCTTGTAGCGCGCGCAACAAAATTTCGCGTTCGATCATCGGCGCCAGTATCGCGACCTCATGTGGGCGATCCATGAGTCGCATCATGCGTAACCATGCATCCATCATTTCAGCGGGCGCGTACACGCCCTCAAAACAAGCGTTTTGCGCCGCCCTCGGCGCCTTGCCCTCGTCCATCAGCAACGTAGCGATTACATCGGGATCCAGGGTCAGGCTGACGGCAAGATAAGGCTGATCCAGGGTGTCGGCGTGTACCTGGCCCGTCGCGGGCACATCGACGGGCACCAGAAAATAGGTGCCCTCGGTGTATCTGGAAACGTCCGCGCCGATCGACAGGGTCTTGGTGCCTTGGAGCACCAGATGCAACATCGGCTGATAGACCTGATCCGCACAGGCCTCTGCCCGGACCATGGCCACGCGGGGTAATCCGGTTTCGGTCCACTTGTCTTGTGCGCGCATCACGATGCTGCGCAGTTCTGCCAGTGATTTTTTCATGCCTGCCACCGTGAGCTAAATCCAGGTGCGTGGCAAGCCAGCTGAGAAGAATAGGCAAGGATGAGCGAATAACCGGCAAACGTCTGATCGTTCAATCGCTGAATATTGATGACACGCGGCTCGTTGCACCAGCGGTCATGCAAGCCCCGACTGCAAGCAAGCCTCATATCACGTCATATCAAAGGTCAGTTTATGAAACTCGAAGGAAAAATAGCGGTGGTCACGGGTGCGTCCAAAGGCATAGGCGCCGGGATCGCCAAGGCTTTGGCCGCAGAGGGCGCAACAGTCATCGTCAACTACGCCTCCAGCAAGTCCGACGCGGAGGCAGTCGTTGCGCAGATCGCAGAGCGTGGCGGTCGCGCTTTTGCTGTCCAGGCAGACATGAGCCTGGCAACAGATGTGGTGCGACTGTTCGAAACGATCCGGATTGAGTATGGCACCCTGGATGTGCTGGTTAACAATGCCGGTGTCGCGGTGTTCCAGATGATCGATGACCTGACTGAAGAAGCCTTCCACAAGCAGTTCAACCTGAACGTGTTGGGCTACCTTCTGGCTGTACGCGAGGCCGTCAAGCTGTTGGGGCCGACAGGCAGCATCATCAATATCAGTTCGATTCTCAGCACCGATCCCTACCTGGCTTCGAGTGTTTACTCGGCGACCAAGGGCGCGGTCGATACCTTCACCTTTGCACTGGCCAGGGAGCTGGGCGCGCGTGGCATCCGGGTCAACTCGATCCTGCCAGGGCACACGAACACGCCGGCGACTGACGGAAATTTTGCCGGTGAATTTGGTGAAAAGCTCATCGCGGGCACTCCGCTAGGTCGCTTCGGTGAGCCGGAAGATATCGCACCCTTGGCCGTGTTTCTGGCATCGCAGGATTCGCATTGGGTGACAGGTGAATCCATCCGGGCTTCAGGCGGTGTTCGTGGTGTGGGCTACTGACCCCACTGAACCAACCAAACACACGCCCCCGTTACCATTGAGCAACGGGGGCGTGCTTGTAACTGGGCGAATCAGACTTGGGCCATGCCGCCGTCTGCAAAAATTTCGGCGCCATTGACGAAGCTTGAGTCGTCACTGCCGAGGAACAGCGCGGCTTTGGCGATTTCATCGGCTTCACCGACTCGCCCCATCGGGACGAGGGTGCCGAGGTGGTCAAGCATACCTTGCTGATGTGCAGGATCATCACCTGCATAGGCCAACAGTGCAGGCGTGTGGACGGGCCCCGGGCTCAGTACATTGACCCGAATGCCTGTGCCTTTGAGGTCAAGAATCCAGCTACGCGCCAGGTTGCGAACCGCCGCCTTGGATGCAGCATAAACGCTGAACGCAGGGGTGCCTGCGATGCTGGCGCTTGACCCCGCCAGGATCACGGATGAGCCTGAGACCAGGAGTGGCAGCGCTTTCTGGACGGTAAAAATCAGCGCTTTGACGTTCAATCCGAACGTGTCGTCGACCTGCTGCTCGGTGATCTGACCCAGGGGCAGCAGCGTGCCGCCCCCTGCGTTCGCATACAGCACATCAATACGGCCTGCCTCGGTCTTGATCCGTTCGAATACGTGATCAAGGTCTGCAATCAGCGTCGAGTCAGCCTGGATACACGTCACGTTGCCGCCGATTTCATCCTGTGCTGTCTTTAATGCGTGGAGGGTGCGCCCGGTGATGTAGACACGCGCGCCTTGCGCTGCAAACAGTTTGGCGGTGGCCAGGCCGATGCCGCTGGTAGCGCCAGTGATGAGTGCGATTTTGTCGTCGAGTCTGTCGGAGATCATTGTTCCCAGTGCCTAAAGAGCCTGACCTGAAGGGTTCAGGTCAGCAACTGAAGGCGAGTCTAGAGCGGGGTGATCGACCTCAGAAGCCCGCCGGGGTGGAGTCTCAATCCACGCGCATGGATAATCGATCTACACTGTGCTGAATGCGCTGTCCAGCGCTTCAATTTTTAAAATTCTCCTTGCTGAACAGCTCTACTGCCCAGTCAATAAAAACGCGCAATTTTGCACTGGGATGACGCGCTGCCGGGTAGACCAGTTGGAGCGGATGGGAAGGCGGGGTCCATTCCTTCAGGATCGGCACCAGGCGTCCGGCAGCGATATGCGCACGCGCACTAAAACTGAAAATTTGCCCGATACCCATCCCGGTCAGTACCGCTTCGGTCAGGGCCGTGCTCTCGCTCACGCTGATGCCAGGCTGGCCATTCACTTCGTATCTCTCACTGTCTTTGGCGAAGTGAAGAGGCAGCGTCTTACCCGTGTTTGAAAAAAAATAGCGAATCGTACGGTGGTTCTGCTCAAGCTCCTGTGGATGGGCAGGAGAACCAAAAGAAGATAGATAATCAGGTGTGGCACAAGTGACGAAGTCCGCGTTGCAGAGATGGCGTGCGATCAGCGAGCTGTCTGGTAACGCGCCGCCGCGAATCACGCAGTCGACGCCATCGCCGATGAGATCGGCAGGACGATCACTGACTCCGAGCATCAGTTCCAGGTCAGGATAGCGCGCGCGAAATTGCGCAAGCGCCGGGATGATCACCAGGTTGGCCAGTGATGAACCTATGTCCACACGAAGTCGGCCATGGGGGCTCGCTCGCGTTTGCCGAGCGGTGAGATCCATCTCGTCCAGGCCCGCCAGCAGATTCAAGGCTTGCTCCCTGTAGACCTCACCTGCCTGTGTGATGGTGAATGAACGGGTGCTGCGCTCGACCAGCTTGGTACCCAGGTGCTGTTCCAGATCCTGGAGCAGTTTACTGACGGAGGAGCGGGGTATGTTCAGCGAATCGGCGGCTTTCGCAAATGAGCGAGCGTCCGCAATTCGGATGAAGACCCGTATGGCGAGAAGTTGATCCAAGGCTGCGCTCCATGAAGGGGGGGAGGGTCGAAATTAACCTGACGGTTAACGCTGCGTTGCCTCAATCTTTCGTATCAAAGGCCGTTTGGCGTCTATGAGCGTTGTTCAAGCCGACGAACGCCCGGAGTCGAAGCTTTTTGGAAGATGCGCAGTACTGAGTGGCTCAGAAGTCTGCGGTGGCTTGTGTTCTGCCAATACCAGAGAAATTGCTTTGCTGGCAACTTGGGCTACTTCCATCAAGCGTTTTCGAGACAGGCCACTGCATGCTGCGGCGGATAGGCCCCGCAGGGTAATCAGCACGTAGTCGGCCAGCGTCTGCGCGGCTTGCGGGCAAACCTGGTCGAGATAACGACGGATCGTCTGAATCGCGGCATCACCCAATGTCTCTGCCATCTTTCGGGCAATCGGGTCGTCCGCCCGCATGCCCTCGGTGATCAAGCATCCACGCAAGGTTTTATCTCGTCCGTATTGCGTCGCAGCGCTAACCAACAGGGCAGTCAGCGCTTGAGCAGGAGGTCGATCCGGCGCCAGAAGTCTGTCTAAAGGAAGCGCGCTTTCACCGGCGTAACGACGCATCGCCCGCTCGAAGAGCTCTGCCTTGCTACCGTAGGCGGCATAAAAGCTCGGGGGTTTGATGTTCATGGCATTGGTCAGATCGGACAGGCTCACGGCGTCAAAACCGTGTTGATGAAACAGTGCCTGAGCGATGGCTATCCCTTGCTCGCGGTCGAAGGCGGGACGGCGCTGCCGGTTGTTTTCGTTCATGGTCATCTCGCTGAGTCGATACGGCGACTGTAGCGACCGCTACAACGTATATCAATCGCCGCGTGCAGGTCTTTTTATATAGTGGTCGCTAAAAAACTTGTGGGTGGGCGCAAATCTATATAGTGTTCGCTACATAAATTCCTGGAGGTGTTTCTCATGCTGTTCAACAATAAAGTCGTTTTGGTAACCGGTGGCTCTTCGGGCCTTGGCTTCGCGATTGCAGAAGCGTTCGCCAACCAAGGTGCCACTTTGATCATAACCGGGCGTCGCCAGGCCCAACTCGACGATGCCGTGAGCCGCCTCGGTGCAATCGCGTCTACCGTATGCGCAGACATTTCGGACCCCGCCGACCTTGACGCGCTATTCGGTCACATACAGGCGGTCCATGGCCGTATTGACGTGCTGATTGCCAACGCTGGGACAGGTGCAGTCGAGCCCTTGGGAGCAATCACCGTCGCAGGCTTCGATAAGCTGTTCACAACCAACGTCAAGGGCACGATTTTCACGGTGCAGGGTGCGCTACCTTTAATGGCCAAGGGGAGCAGTATCGTCATCATTGGCTCGACCGCATCCATCAATCCTGGCCCCGGCCTCGGTGTCTACGGGGCTACCAAGGCAGCGCTACGGGCGCTGGTGCGCAGCTGGATCCTGGATATCAAGGGCTCTGGCGTTCGCATCAACCTGCTCAGCCCAGGCCCGGTGAACACCCAATCTCTGCGCGATGTACTGGGCGAGAACGCACAGCAGATCATCGATGTTCTCAGCGAGAAGAGCACGCTTGGTCGTATCGGTCAGGCCCACGAGATCGGCCAGGCCGCGCTGTTCCTTGCAAGTGATGCGTCGAGCTACGTCAATGGCGCCGAACTGTTCGCCGATGGTGGTGCATCTCAGGTCTAGGCGGGTACAGAGCAGACCTCCCCCTGTCGTTAAAAAGCTGTATTTGCTGCCGATGAATCGGCCATCAAGGAGTTACCTAATGAGCGACTTTACTGGTTCGGCAATAGATCATATGGGCATCGCTGTTTCGGACACCTCGTATTCTCAAGCCTTCTACGAACCAGTGCTCAGGCCGTTAGGGATTACCCTGGTGATGAGTATCGAGGCGAATCCGCCAGGGCTGAAGCCTCGACGGCTGGGGTTTGGTTCTGGAGGAAAGCCTTTCTTTTGGTTGCATGACGCGTCCGTCGCCAGTCACGGGGTGCATATAGCACTGATCGCCCCAAGTCGTGAGTCGGTTGATGCTTTCCACGCGGCCGGCATTGCTGCCGGCGGGCGGGACAATGGGCCGCCGGGCATCAGGCCGCACTACCACGCCGATTACTACGCCGCTTATGTGCTGACACCTGATGGCGTGAATTTGGAAGCCGTTTGCCAAGTGGCCTCTTGATCGAGGCTCACATCAGGTCCATTCCAGATGCCAGGGGGCAGCCTCAATTTTTAGAAGCGGCATCGGCTACCAGCGGCAGCACCTCCGTCGCTGCGCGAAAGCGCCAATTACTGCGTTTGAGGATCGAACTGTTTGTCTCGGATAAATAGCGCCGAAACACGCCGCAAATAAAGTAAGCCGAGCTCATCACTAGAAAGAGCGACAAGCGCTAAACGAACTGCAATACGTTGCTTACTTCTTTACGCGGTTTCTGGGGCCAGTTGGCCACACCCGGGTAGCCAACCGTGATCAACATCACCGGCACTTCTTCATCCGACAGCCCAAACTCCTTGGCCACTGCAACTTGATCGAGCCCGATCATCGGCGTCGAAACCAGGCCTTGGCCCTTGGCGGCCAACATCAGGGTCATCGCGGCTAGTGAGCCAGAGCGGATGGCTTCGTCGCGCTGCAATTGAGCGTTTCCCTTGTACATGCCTTGAGCCGCACCCACCCACATGTCATAGACGGACTGGTCAATGATTCCGGCATCCAGGGTCGGCTTCAATGCATCGGGCAAAGTTAGATGCGGGTTCAGGGTGCCGCAGACAATAAACGTCACAGCGGCGTCCACGACCTTTTGCTGACCGAATGCCAATGGAAACAAGCGCGCCTTGGCTTGGGTGCTGTGTACAGCTAGGAACTTCCAGTTTTGCAGGTTGAAGGCGGACGGAGCGTGCGTAGCCAAGTCGACCAACGCGGTGATCTGAGCGATCGTCAGTGAACGTTCAGTGTCGTAGCTGTTGGCGGAGACGCGAGACTTAATAACTTCAGCGATAGCGGACATGGTGATCTCTGTGCGGGATAAGGATAGGCAGGGCACGTTAGTCACTGTTGAACCTGCGCCTTGTTTCAATTCAGCGGCTGAAACCGTCGAATGGGGTCATGTAAACGGCGCCGAACGGGTCCAGGCGCTTGCGGATTTCAGCGTCGGGGGTGCCGTAGACCACCAGGCTAGTGACGGTGCACAACTCCAGGAAACGCTGGCCGAAAGGCGCAAACGTGGTGTCGACGTGGCTTACCACGGCATCGACGTTATAACGCTCAAGGATGTGCACGGTACTGTTGTCTTCGTTGACGCTGTATTCGTAAACCAGTGTGCCCGGCTCAGCCTTGGTGGCAGCAACGATTGTGGCGATCAGTGCTTTGAATTCAGCGAACTCTGTGGGTTTTACCGCAAGTGAGAACAGGCAGGAAATATGGATGACAAAAACCTGCACGGCAGCATCACTGGATTAGCTGATGCATGCGGTGCAGGTCGGGGCGTCAGGATTTTTCGGGGGCTTGGGCGAATAGCTTGCCAGCGCCGGCCCAATCCGATGCGGCTACGTCTTCGAAAATCACGTAAATGTAACTGGCATCGGTACCGGTGTGTTTAACGATGCTTTCGGTGATGTCGGCTGCAACAGCGGATTTCTGCGCATGCTCCTTACCTTCGAACCAGCTCACACGTACGACGGGCATGATGTATTCCTTCTAGGACATTGATATGGGGAGGTGCGCGAAGTGCACCGTTGCCTTGCTGGAATCCATCGTACTGTTGAATACGGTGGCGATAAACGGCCTGCAGCTATAATCTGGATAGACTTAAATTCTACAATGGTGGGCGCAGCATGGTACCTATCGACTCCTTTCAGGGCGTCATCACCTTCGTTGTGGCGGCGCGCTCGTCCAGTTTTACCCAGGCAGCAGATCGCTTGGGACTGTCAAAATCTGCCGTAGGCAAGGCCATTGCGCGTTTGGAAGAGCGTTTGGGCACGCAGTTGTTTCATCGCACGACGCGACGGATATCTCTCACCGCCGATGGTGAGGCCTACTTCGTCGCGTGCTCCACGGCCTTGGAGGAAATCGGCACCGCTGAAAGCGGGCTGGGGCCAGGTGGTGGTGAACCTTCTGGCCGTTTGCGGGTTGATATCCCGGTGGCCTTCGGACGGCGGGTCGTCGCCCCACTGTTGTTTGAGATCGCCAATAAATACCCGGCGCTGCAATTGAGCCTGACGTTTTCCGATCATCTGGTGGACCCGTTCGAAGAGGGTATCGATTTGTTGGTACGGTTCGGCGAACTGCAGGACACCAGCGGCCTGGTAGCGCGACGATTGACCCGCCAACGCTGGGCCGTCTGCGCTTCCCCTGACTACCTTGCGCGCTTCGGCACCCCGCAAACCCTGGAAGAGCTGACCCAGCATCGTTGCATCGTCGGCCATCGACGCGGCCAGCCGCTGGCATGGCGAGTGATGCAGGCGGGTCAGACCGTCCGTTACGCCCCTCCTTCAACGCATCAGATCGGCGATGGCGAAGTCATGATTCTTGCCGCCGTGGCTGGCGCCGGCCTGTGCCAGATGCCGCGCAGCCTGTTCCAGAATGACATCGAGGCCGGCAGGCTGGTCGAGGTGTTGCAAGCCTATGAGCCCGAAGCGGTTGATGTGCATGCGGTCTGGCCGAAGGTGTCGCACCTGCGTCCCAAGGTCCGCTATGTGGTCGATGAGTTGGTCAAGTTGTGTTCGCATTGGCAGTAAACGCTGTACACGCAGTCATTCGTTGAACAGATCGAACATCAGTTGTCCGAACCATTTATTTCCGGGTCCGGTTGTATTTGCTCGGCCAGAATAAGTTGATGGCGATTTTGGGAAGCAACGGAACTGGAGGGCTGGGAAGTGAATGGATCTCCATGCCCATAAAAAGCCAGAAATGATCAGTTAAACAGCCTGTCCAACGACGTCTAAAGACTCTCAGGCAAGCCAAAAAACATTTTGACTTGGCTCTAGCTCGGTAGTTTCAGTTTAAAAAAAACCTAATATGCCCCCAATTTTGCCCCCACTCAGAAGCCTTACATGAGCGATCACGAATGGCGATTCCTGACGAAATCCAGAATGGCTCTGGATGGCTCTGGAAAGCTTTCGGTGTACGTCCAAACTGGGTAGGGTAGGGGACTGGAACGCCCAGACGTTCTCCCTCGGTGACCTGGAATCAAAGCAGGTTATGTGCAGCCCAGTTCTTGTCCGGCCCGCCTAACGCAAAGCGGCCGGTGCGATTTTCTACCTGCCTGTGTAGCTTGGCACTGCGATAAACATGGCTCAGTTGGCAGCATCTCTGTATTCGCACCTAGCAGACGGCGGGCTTGCCCCCCCCGTCTGCCCGCTTCAACCCTGGAAGACCGCTACTTACAACCCTTCAATAAACATCTCTTGAACTTGATCGGCACATTCAAACGCAGCCTCAATTGCTTTTTGATTCGCCCGCGTAATCTCCCCCAGCACGTCGCGTAGCGCATCCAGGCCGTCATCAAGACTACCTGCCTCCATCACACTTCTAAGCGCTTGCACATAGCACTCTTGCCCAGGATACATATCGATGCCGGCCCGCTCGGTCTGCCCGAACACGCGGTAAATCAACCGTCCCTGAATCATCATGTACGCTACTTGTAGTTCCAGGCTGCTCCACAACTCGTCACTGCTTCGGAGCGCGAACACAGTCGCCAGGGTTTGTGCCAGCAGGTATTGCCCCAGCATCTCTGCACGGTCTGAGCTCTGATGCTCTTGTAGGCGAGCGCTCACCAGCAAGAATGTGGCGAAGCAGCAGTCAGTCAGTGCCGTAATGAGCTCTCGACCTTGTGGATTGTCCAGGCGCATACGGCTGACGGCATCGTTGATGACATCGTCGTATATCGCAGACAGAACGTTGTCTAGCAGGTGAGGTAGCTGTGGTTCGCCCCCGCCAACCGAGCGCTGCTGCAGGTTGCCCAACGCCACAACCAGCTCTTTGAGCATGTTGGTCATCACCAGTACTTCGTTCTCTGAAAGCTGATCGAAGTACTGGAAATCGTAGTCGTTGATGTAGAGATTCTTCGCCTCGCAGCGAATGCTGCGAATCTCGCTGATCGGGAATTGCTCGAGTTTGCGAAGTGTCCCCTTGGCCCACACTGCCTGAGCGGTCACCACCAAGAAGTCCTTGGCAGTCTGCAGGAAGGTGTTATCGACGATCATCAGGATGTCGTATGGCTTGATCTGCCCAGCCGATATCTCGATGACCTTCTCGACCTTGTACACCTTGATCGAGGGTGCCACCTGGATCTGGTGGGACAACCTGTGTCGCTTGGCCACTGCATTGAGGATCTGCAGCTGATCTTGCTGATAGCTGCCTTCGAACGCGGGCTTGCGGATAGGCTCAGGCTCAGGCTCAGGTTGCGGTGGCCGAGGAGGAATAACAGCTGCAGGCGGGGCGCTGACAGGCTCTTCGCGTACAACTGGCGCCTGGCCGGCAGCAGGCTGCCCAATGGGCGCCTCGACTGCATGCCCCACCGGCTCGGCAGGTTCCTGCAACTGCTCCGCTAACTTCTCCAGCAGTTGCAGCAGAGCCTCGGGCTTCATGCTCGAACCGGCCATGCCGAACGCGCAGCCATTACCCAAGATCAGTTCAGAGCCTTTTGTGGCCCGACCCTGAGTCGTGGCTTTGAACTCTTCCCACGGCATATGAGTTTTAGCCGAGGTGGTAGTCCAGTCGTTTTTCCAGAACAGGCCATGTGAGGTAAACGCCAGGCCGTTCTTGGCCGAACCGAAAACCGTCGAATCAACGATGGCGAACACTTTCGCGGAAGAGGGCATGCCATACGACGCGGCGGCGTTATCGGCCTTCTTGCGTGGAATGTCTGGGGCAACGTAAAGACCTTCGGAATGGAAATTCTGCAAAACACCAAGTACTTTTTTTTCCATGACTGCTCTCACTGGATCAACTGCGTTCGCATTCGTTGCGCACGGATTTCACTACGCGCCAGAGGGCAGGGCCGCGGGCGCGAATTTGATAACTATCAGAGTTCTGAGTTGTGGCTGTATGGTGCTTCCGTCTGCTAGCGGCGCATTGGGTGGCCTGCGATAAGGCGGCCGTACGGGCGGTAGTCCGGCGGTCTCTCCTTCATATCTGCCAAGCTTTAAATCTTTGAATCTGTCACGCACTCGCCACTAGCCGCTCGTACTCAGCGTCCAGGTAGGTATCGACGGCCTTGATGTCGAGCCTTCCGTCCTGGTACCAGGAGTTGAGTTCCTTGAGTGCCAGTGTGCCGAAGCGCGCCCAGGCAATGAGGTTTGAGCGCAACATGAACTGGATCATGTCGCCGCCCGAGCGAATCGCCGCATCGGCGCCATCTACCACGCAAAGGGTGCCGTGTGCCATTAGCAGCATCCGCTGAAGTTCGGGATTAGTGGCCGATGGAATGCACTCAGCCCATTCCTTCTCGTGATAGAAGCGCTGCTTCACGACCCACATCACTCGGGTCAACATTTCGCTAAGCATCACCGGAATAGCCATTGCCAGGCCGTGACGCAGGTCGTAGCCCTTTTCGAACACCTGGACGGCGATCGTGGCGAAGGTTTGCCGATGCTGTCCAAACTCGCCGAGGTTGATGAACTGCAGTAGCGAGTAAAAAGGAATCGGAATACCCGACCCTCGCGTTTTTGCGCCAGAGGAGCCGGCCACATCCGAGAACAGGTGCCCCAGCCAATTCATGCAGCCGCAGAACAGCTTAGCCACCAGGTTCGAGCCCTTGAGCTCGAACGTTTCGGTATCGACACTGATGATTCGGCCGCCATCGACGAAATGTGCGCTACTGGTGAACTGATCCAGTATCGAAAAGAACAACCCGACTAGGTCCGGCGAATGCGCCAGGCTCTTGATGTGGTGGTTGCGCGTGCTCATCTTGAATAGGCCGCCGACATCGCCGCCGTGACGATGGTCGTAGTTGACCTTGTACTTCCTTTCCAGGAAACCAATGGCGCTGGTTACCGGGTCACTGCCTTTGTTAGGGCCTTGCCAGCCGTTCCAGGCAGCGAACCTCCGCACCGCGTTATCGGTCATCTCGTCAGTAAAGTGGGTGAGTGCTCCCTGACCTGGGAGGCCGACGAACAGAACGTCCACCAGGCCGCCGATCAGGCCGCAGGTGCCGGCGATCATGTAGTCGTATTTGTCGCACTGGGCGCCCTTGTACGAGAACTCATCGCGGATGCGTCTTTCCAGCGCAATACGTTGGCTTGCGCTCATCAGGTCGCGGAACGGATCGTGGCCAAACTCGATCCGCCGTCGCTGGGCATAGGCAGCGACCTGGTCGAGATAGCCACTCCAGTCGCTCTTGCCTGTCATGTCGATGAAGTCGAGGTTTGGCAGCGGCGTGCCGACGCTCACGATGTTTTCTTGTACGGCATAACTACTCTCGACAAGCAGCGCATCGTCGTCATCCACCTCGAAAATCACTTGGTTCCCTTCGACCAGTGTTTCAGCTTCGAGCATCAACAGTTCGAGATGCTGGCGGCTCTGTGCCTGCGTGACCTGCAGGCTTTGCAGTGCACCATTGACCAGTCCTACGTGGTTTAGCGCGGTGTTCAACTGGTGCTTTTGCACCAGCATCGCCTGGGCCTGTTCAGTCGACGCATTCTTAATGCTCATGAGAAGAGACCGAGCAGCTTGCCCTTAGCCTTGTCTGCCATGTCGGCGGCGCCGCCGACAAGTACATCGCTGACGTTGAAATAACCGACCGCTTCAAAGGCTCGGGCAAGGTTCTCCAGCGCCTTCGGCGAAACGCCTGGTTTGATTGCGAGCTTGAGCGTCTCGAACTGCTGGCCGTCCTTCTCCTGGGAGAATGAACGTTCTTCGTAGAACGACCTGATGAAGTCGAACAGCTCTGCCTTAGTAGGCTCCTTGGTGAGCGTCTTGAGCTTGGCGTCGTCGAGGAAACGAGCGCAGCGCAGTTTGGTCGCGCTGCTCTGGGTCGCTTCGCACTTGTTGGTCAGCACGGTACCGGCGCCGGTCATCTGCCCCATCATGGAGGTAAGGCGCTGGATCATCTGGCCTTGCTCGCCATGCTCGGCCAGGGCCTGGCTCAGCCGATCGGTAATGTGGTTGAGGTCCTGCATCAGCAGCGAAATGGTCGCCTGGGTCTGCTTGATGACCTCGACCAGCATCAGCTCGCGTCGCTTCGAGCGCGTGAGCTCGTCCGCGCCCGTCAGTTTGCGCACGCCTGCGTAGGCGCCCACACCGAGCAGCACGGCGACACCGATCCCCGTGGTCATGCCCGACAGGCCGAGTATGCCGCCCATGCCCAGCGTGGCGAGGCCGGACGTCAGCCCGGCCGCAGACATGCCTACCACCGAACCCGAGAGATACACTGCGGCCAGTGGGGTGCCGACAGCCGCGGCCTTCGCCGAAAGCAGCTTCAGCGCGCTGACAATTTGGTCATCGGTGACATCGTCCTTCAGCATGCTGTGGTCGTTACGGATGGCCGCGACGGCGAGGTCGATCTCGTCATCGTCGACCTGCAAGAGCGCACGGTTTCTTTGTAGGAAGCCAAAGGTCTCCAGCGAGCCGCCGCCGGTGGAGAAGTGCAGGTTGATCAAGTCTTTGGTCAGAGAAATGTGCAGCGGCCTAATCTGCCCCCGTGGGCAATGGCTGTCCAGCTCCGCAAGCAGTGCATCGAGCGCTGCCGCCTGGTTGAAACCGGTCATGTAGGCGCGCACAGTGAAGCGCGACTCGGGTTCCAGGTCCAGCCGCGTCATCAACAGCAAGATCTCCGCGAACTCTTTTTCATCGATGACCGAGTCGTTGTCGTAGGCCATGTTCACGATGACTTTGAGGTAAGCCACTTTGACTGCTTCTTCCATCTCCTCGAGAGGGATGAGCTGTTTTTCGTCCTGGAACTCGGTGAAGTTTTCGATAACGCCCTGCAGCACGGATGCGAGTGCTGCGTAGTCGCAATCACTCAGGTCCTTGATGACCAGTTGGCTATTATCCTTACGCTCGAAGATCAGGGTGTGCTCGAGCTTGTCCATGCTTCCGGTGTGCACCTGGGTGTACTTGGCGCTGCGGATATCTTCGTAGGGGAAGTGGATCGGGTCGGCGAATCCGGAGCGGTAGATCACTTGCTCGCCAGTGAACAGCAGACCGTCCTTGCCAGTACCGAACAGGGTGTTGTCGAACAATGCCACGACGTTTCCTGGCAGCCCGTTGTATGCGAAGGCCTTAAGTGCGTTGTTCAGCTTTTTTTCATCGATCCCCGGAGCAACGGAAACATTCTTGGAAGAGATAGAGCGGAGGTTTTCGCGAAGATAGGCGCTAACACTCATGGAAGGTCCTTTTCTAGGTTAAGCGAGTCGCGACATGCTAACTCGGATGGTGGCGCAATGCCATTTTGACTTTAGGCGATAGCGGCTACACACAAGCAGTTCATGACTGAGCCTTTTCGCGTGCCGAAAGGGCGCGTTTTAACTCCGAATATTCGCGGTGCAACTCGTAGCCCTTCTTGATCACCACCACGAGCCCAATGGTTGCCAGGAGATTTTTCATGGTGCGTTCCTTTCGGGTAATTTGACTTTTTGGGTCTGGCGCAGCGACCTGAGTCGATGAGGTCAACCGTGTCAGATAGGGGCAAGATATGTAGGATTTCAGGGCGTATCTAGAGTGTTTACATGCACAGGTAAACAATCCATGCAGGTTCGGGGGGCGAAGTCATGGATGAACACTTGGCATAGTTGGAAAGGGGCTTGCAGTTCGAGAGGAGGACGTTCGAATCCGGGGCTCGGAGGAATGGGCGCTTGGCCCCTGGGCCACTGCAAGTGAAGCTTTTGCAAGTGAATCAATGGGCGTTGAAGTGCACGCACATCCCAAGCACCTTGGGTGCGTCGCAAACTTTACATATGTCTGCACACTGGCCACGATTCAACGCCATCTCTCCTGTAACAGGGCTTATACATAGAGCCAAGGGGTCAACGCCTCCAGGTTCTTCACCACGATCTGTTGCGCCGGGGCCTTGGGCTCAAGCTTTTTCGGATCGATCTGGTAGCGCTGCAGTACGTAACCCACGAGCGCACACCGCGTCGGGATGACCAGTTCGCCATCGTCCATACCGAAGTCGACTTCGATGATCGCCTTCTGGTCAGGTTTCAGCCGCGAATCCGGCTCGATTATCACATCGATGAGGGTGTTCCATTCCTCGTCATCGCCGATCAGGTTCTCGCTCGTTCGCTCGAACTCCGGCTCCCCACGGAATCTGCTCAACACGAAATCCCGATACTTGCGGTTCTTCTCGCAGTAGGCCCGTACATGCCAGCGCATGCCTGTGTAGATCAAGGTATGCGGCGAGATCAGTCGCGTCTCCGGTACTGGGTTGGCTAACGACACGTATTCAATGGCAATCACCTCGCCATTGCGGCATGCCTTGAGCAGTGGCCTCAGTACCTCTGGGCGTATTGTGCGGTTCGGCACCTCCAGCACCTTGGTGTGTGCATAGGCGAGTGCCAGCCCCTCCACATGCGGTGCCCGCGAGTGGGTCTGGTTCAACAGTTGCAGATAGGCATTGGCACTGTCGTCGATGAACAGCGGCTTGAAGTGCTTGCTCGGCACATAGCCCTTCAGTTGTTTGTCATATGTAAGATTCTTAGGCGCATGCTCGGTGATGTAGGTGTTGATATCCTTGGATGCTTGCTGGCGACTGATGCCGAAGCTCTGCATCAGATGGCCCGTGGTCAGGCGGCCCTCCCACCAGGCCACGGTCTCGATCAAGCGATAGCGAAGTGCCAGGTCCCAGCGAACCTGATTGATCTGCTGAGTGCGTTTCATGGGCCGTCCATGTGCGTGATTTGTTTACCTGTACAAGTCTACAATCTATACGTGTAAAAAATCACTACATATCCTTTGGCTGTCTTTGGAACAAATGACCTAGCGAAAGGATTGAGCATGACTAAGACGGATGTGATTTCGACAGCGGCGCTGGTGATGATGGTGGCGATTGCTGTGCTGCTGTTGGCCCACTACTTGAAACTGCAGAAGGTGTGGACGGTGGTCGTCAATTGCCGTGCGAGCCTGCGTTGGGCGCGGATTCATGAGACAGAGAACAAGGAGTTACGTTCGGCGCTTCGAGCGGAGAGGGAGCACGTAGATCAGTTGCTGAGGAAGGTGGCTCTACAGAATGCGGTAGAGCCGGAGGGCAAATGACCGCGGTGTGTGGGAACAACAAAGGGTCACATTTCTAGAAGGGAACTGTTGGACCTCAGGCTGGGGGCATCCTTTTCAAACCATCCAAAGCATGCCCTCAGATGTGCCCCCAATGTAGCGATCCACTGGAAGTGAATGGAACTTCGTGGTTTGTGGAAAGGCAGAAATGATCAGCCAAACAGCCTGCCCGGCGACGCCTATAGACTCTCAGGGTCGCCAAAGAACATTTTGACTGGGCTCTAGCACGGTAGTTTCAGTTTGAAAAAATCTTAATATGCCCCCAATTTTGCCCCCACTCAGACGCCTTACATGAGCGATCACGAATGGCGATTCCTGACGAAATCCAGTATGGCTCTGGGTGGCTTTGAGTTTACGCCTAAACTGGGGTTGGCTAAGGGGCAAGCGCACTTGTCTATGACTCGATGATGCTGCGCTATCTCATCGCTGCGTTGGAGACGATCGTCATGCTAGCGGCAAGATCACCGACCAGCAGTGGGACGAGGGATGGCGCAGCCTCAAGCGCCTCACCAGCCCATGCTGGTATGCCAGTGGCGACAACAGCGAAGGGCGCTCGCGCCTCATCCTGGGCTTCAATAGCCGGTCTATCACAACGTGCTGGTGTCTACTTCGGTACTCCAGGAAGGGGTCAACCTGCATTTGCAGTGTCACCAGATCCATCGTTACGGACTCGCCGGCTCACCCGGTGACAATGAGCAGCGAATCGGCAGGTTAGATCGCCTGTTTGGCTGCGTTAATCAGCAGCCGCAGCGGTCAGGGAGCATTCACTATCCGTATCTGCAGGGGGCGGTCGATGAAGACCAGGTTGCTTCGTTCATCAAGCGCAAGCATCAGGTAGAAGAGCAAATGGATGCGTGCGTGCAGGTGCACTTCGACAAACAGCTTAGGATCAGTGACGCGCAGCAGTGGCTTAGCTTCCTGCGCTGACCGCTACCCATCAGCGATGAGCATTTGCAGGATCCTTATGGTGCCGTGTTTCCTAGATTGGGCCGACAATGCTCACTATCCCAAACGGCGCATACAGCATCGACAGATCACCCGCTGGAGACTGCAAGTGCCTGTTTTGATTGTCGAAGAACTCAGGAGCGGACTGGTCCGTTTGTTTAAGCATTGGTCATGCGCTTTCATGGGAAATGCCTCAGCGTTTGAAATACGGAGATCTAATCAAAACGTTCATCGATTATCCTCAATGCTACTTTCGAGTTCGTATGCCTCGGAAACGCCGAGACAAATGAGTTTTCCTATGACCATGTCCATTCTGTTGCGTGATACATGAGTTTGCTTGAGGATGGATGGCTGTTCGGCTGACACTGCGATCAACCAATGGACTATTCTTCGGCCAAATCCATATCCGACCCATAATGAGGTGTCGTTAGGGAGCCGTTCAAGCCAGGCTTCGGCTCCCGAAATCAAAAAATCCAAGTATTGCTCTTGGGGCGCTACCGAGAGTGTGTTGAGGGCACATTGTGCCAGAAACGGGGTCTGCCCCCCTGCTATCAATGGCCGAAGGACGTCGAGTAGCGGCTCCCCTCGGCGAAGACTGGATGCAGACAGGTAGCTATCAGGTCTACCGTGCGAATTCAGACTATTCATGAAAAGCGTAGCTATTAAACGGCTAGATTCTCTATCAATGGTTATCTGCCCGGGTACAGGTTGATCAGTCCAACCGCGCATGGACAGCACTCGGCTCACAATCCGTTTGCGCAGTTCCAAAGGCCGAGAGAGGACTTGATCGTCGACGCTCAAATACCATTTGTCAGCAGCACGAATGAACATCGCTGTGATATCGCCAAAGGAGCGATCTGGAAGCTTTTCAATTAGTTTCAACTGGGCTTCGAATTGTTCGTCATCAGCGTCCAAGACCACGTTGGCAGCTAAGGCGTAGAATTCATTATTCCATGCCTCAGGCACCCTAAAAGTAGTAGTTTCAGATGGGCGTCCAAGACCATTTATAATCGCTGACCATTGGCCATAGGTATCGACAATTTCTGAACGCCAGGGGGGAGGAGAGGTTGTACGGGTAACAAGTCCGAGCCAACACGCTGCAGCCCAGATATCGAAATAACTGCGTTCACGTTCAAGGCGATTATCGTTCTGCAGTACGTCATCTAGTGTTGGTTCGCCTGCGTCGACGCTCGAGAAGCAAGGCCACACGGGCTCGGCGAAGCCATTCAACCACGCAATTTCTGCTTCAACCGCGCTACGGTCCTGCAACATCCTTTGTTGGTGGTCCAACTGAAGACTTTGGTTGGCCTCATGCTCAGAGTGCAATGTTCCGCAGATGGTAGTGAACGCTAACCGAATGGCTGACTTGAGTAACCGCGGGTCGCTTTCATTGAGGCTGTTCAAAGTAACTGAAAATGCAAGCGCCGCGCAGCAGTCCTGCCGTGTCGCACACCTTAGCAACGCATTTCGATCGTCCTCATACTGAAGGCGACACCATAAATGTACTTGAGCAAGCGTAGCCAGAGCTTGACTGTTATGCTCAAGCGTTTTAACTGAGTTGCAGAAACGTTTATCACCCGCTGTCAATAGCTTTGCGATCACTTCACGCATCCACGATTCGTGTCTCCTCAATAGGTCATCATCTCCGTCGCGAGATACAAGCATCACTACGGCCGCAAACCTAGTTGACCTAGCATCTAGAACATTGGAAACCGGAGCCTCCGGTAGCTCGCCACTCATAAGTTCAGCGGCCTCGCGAGCAAGCTCGACCGAGCCCTGAGCGGCATCGAGTACTGCAATATTTATCCGTGCCTCAATTTCAGCTGAGCGAAGAAGCCTGCTTCGATCCTCAAGGTGTGTCACTTCTATCGTTGGAGGTTGGTACCGAAGCTTGCCGTCCTCTGGGACCCAGTTATTAGAGTCAAGGATGTTCAGCGCGTGGGTGCCCATGAATGCCGGATCTTCAAGGCCGGAGCGCTCTCCGTAAGGGCCTAACCTAGCCAATGCACTGCTGAGCAGTGAGCGGACCTGTTGACACGTCTCAGCTTCGGTGCAGTAGTTATGCAGATAATCTACTAGAGAACTAGTTCGGGACGGTTTCAACTGCAGGTCCGAGAGTTGCACCTTCCCTGCAGGTTCATTTTCAGCCGCCGGCGTCAATGAAGTTTCACACAATAGTCTATTGTTATCGGCCGATAGGAGTTCTGGTGACGCGAGAAAAGGCACTAGCAAGTCTCGAGTATAAGGCCAGTATGAGAGGAGGAGGTCGACTGCTACCAGAAGATATGCTGCGCAACTCCCCACAGGGCCAAGAACGTCAGCGATAACAGTACTTATCGGCTCGTCCCTTTGAATACGGTCGTGCCCCCAGGCTTCGAGTGCCATAAGTGCTGATGCTGTCGCGTAACTGGGCGCCAGACCGCGCGACCAGAGGTACGTCTTGACCCAAGGGAAAAATCTCGAATCGTCCTCAAAGGTGAGCGTGATTCCCTTTGCTGCAGGATGCTCGCTGCCAAATTCGGACGTAATGGACTCGTTAACCAACCTTTGTATAAGTTGAAGCCCGATGGTCTTGGAGTTATCTAGAAGGCTGAGAAATGGCGGTTGTGCCGGAGAGGCTGGACTGTACCAGTGGTCGCTGTAGCTGGCTAAGTCACGAATGCGATGAGTGTCGAAAGCGGTATTAGTATTACTGGGCACTATCAAACTGGCTGTGACCAAGTCCGCGAGCTCTTTCGGCGCTACGGGAGCAAGGATTTCACTCATTCTACGTATATCGCCGAACTTGAGGGCGTGATCAACCGCTGTCAATGACTTTAAATAGGCCTTAGTATCGTCCGGCGCATAGTGGGCTAGGGCTAAAGACATATGCCTTAGGTTGTCCCTCATATGGTGGTACTCGTTGTCGTGCATAACGTCTTTTGCGCCAGGCATCCTGATCTCATCCCTTCGTTGATCAAGCTGCTGTAGCCAGCCGAACAGTATAGGAGCACTAGCATTTGCAACTTCAGGCAACCTTGACAATAAAGGAAAGACAGTTCCCAGCAGAGCGATGATGGATGTGAGCGCTTGGATCGGGATTTGTTCTGCGTGGCGCACACACCACAACCATAAAATATGTGCTGCAGGTGAGAAGGCAATTCGCATTTCTTTAGGCATTGAAGCGGCCCAAGCGACTATATCGTCAGAGCAGCCGTGTGCAAATACGATGGGTGATATTGCCTCTACCGTCGCGGTGGTCATACATAGCTCAATGAGAAGAGAACCGTTGTTCGCGAAAAGCTCCTCACTGCAGCGCTCCAACTCTTGCGATGATGGTTCTGAACGCACAATTGCCATCAGCGCCTCTCGCCGCCACGAGCTGTGAGCCCCGGCGGGAGATAATCTGGAAAGCAATTTGAGCCACGCACCACATTCAGAACTGAGCGCTAGCGCAAACCGCCCTGCGAATTCGATTCCCCTGATTAGTTTCGCTGACGCAGGGGCCGTCAGATCAAGCTTGGTAATTGTATCTGGGTCTTCATGAATACGAGAGCCCACTGCCCAGTCCCGCAGTACGTCGTGATAAAAGTGCAAGTGGTCGCGTTTGGACTCTAGCAAACTCTGGGAGCGCAGCAGGTGTGCGCGAGCCAGCGAATCTTCGCGTACTTCGACCCAGTCGCGTCCGGACAACGCAGCGTCCGCGATACTTGCGATCAACCTTTGAGCTGCACGTCGCTCGGGCGCTTCCGCATTGTCTGCTGTACTCCACCAGTGATTTGCTAATATGACTTCTGATTGGATGGTTGCGGATGAGGGCACTTTGAGTAGTCGCGAAAGTCGATATAAGTTGCGCGCGATGCCGGAAGCAGGGTGTGATTTAGCGAGAAGCAATCTTACTTCGGGCGCATGCTTGCTGAGTATCTCGATTTCTTCTTCCTGTAGCTCTCTCACAATGATTTCTTGTGGTGGCCCTAGTACCGCAATAACCTCGTCTGCAAGCCAAGTTTCCTGCTGATTGCCAGTTTTCTCTCGTGCTGTGACGACGACTGAAAATCCTTCGATCGCAACAACTTCTCGGAGCAGGTCTTTGATTGTTCGGCGGCGTGCTGGCGATTCGAACATTTCGGGGCTATCAATAAACAGGACGCCCCCTCCGCTAAAGGCAAGATCAGTGAGAAACTCCTTCAGCGTTGAGGATACATTCAGTACTTGTGATAGCGCCGCCCAGCCTCCCTCAGGGGTATTCATGGGATCGAGTACGAGAACATGCGCATGGGTAGATATACGTTCAGCAACATGTCGAAGAACGGCAGACTTTCCTACACCTGGCCCGCCTCTAATTTCGACGAAGCGATTCTGGCGCAAAGCTTTATTGAGTGCTGCTAATGCTTCGAGTCGGGGAAGTTGAGTCCCTGCAATGGTGTTGCCTATATCTGCAAGGGCGTGTCGGGAAACTTCAGCAAGTCTCTCCCTAGATAGATAGAATTTTTTATCCCCTGTAAAATGAAAGCCTCGATTGGCAAGTTCGTCTCGAAGAGTTGGGCGGTCTATGATTCGGCCTACTTTCGCTGCCTCCACAGAGATTGCGATCAAATTATCCCAAAGTGCATCAGTCCTGGTTCCGTCCTCGGGCGCAAGTATTTGCTTGGCGATTAGCAAACTGTATGTGCGCGCGAGTGGTGCACCGGAGCCGAAATCGAACTCTAAGATTAAAAAACGTTTAAATATTCTCCAAATCGCTTCATCGTCATCGGCTATGCCCGCTGCGATAAGGTTGGCGCGAAAGGTCTCCCCAAATTGCCGCATATCAGCACCGGCTACGCCCTTGCTACTCAGGCGGCTAAAGAATTCTGCGCCATTCACGGCTACTCGAGCCCACTCAAGAACATCTTGGTAAGGACCTGAGATGGCCTTGCTAGTCCTTTGTGTCGCGATCGAGACGCGGTGGCGCTCTTCGGGAATATCGTTTCCAGTCGTACCTGCTATCTGTTTGCAAACTTCTTTGAAAATGGGATCCTTGGGCGCAAAGGTGATCGTGCGCTTTGATTGGATTTCCAAAAGAGTCTCGCCCAATGTCGATGCGCCATGCACGAATAGGTCGTCGAGAGCGTAACCTCGCTCAGAACCTTGGAAACCAACACTCTTAATACATGAGCCAGGTAGTCCGCGAGGTTCAGCATTGGCCAAGAGAGCCATGAGGTAGAACGCTCCGATTTCCCCCTCAATGTAAGTGCCCGCGCTTCCCCGCCCCACCGGACTTGATCCGTAACGTACGTCGCCCATTTCATCTTTGGACATGGCTAGAAGCTAACTCCTTATGGCTCACCCACTTAATCAATGCATGGTACAGCTACCCGGCGATTGTAGGAGGTATCAGCCGAATGTTAAATCGAGCCCAACTGATATTCTTACGTTTTGGAGAACACCATCGGCAGTGCTTCCGGCGCGAGGCGGAGGTAGTTGAGGTCGGCTCGTGCCTGCATTTCCTGGATTCGAATGGAGGTCGTGCTCAGGTGGTTTCGTGCACTGATAAAAGACTCTCAGGCAAGCCGAAAAACATTTTACTAGGCTTTAGATCAGTGTTTTCGGGCCGATAGTTTCTTGGTTTACCCCCAATCTTGCCCCCATTTACACGTGATGCACGAGTGATTGAGATTGGGGATTCTGACTGCGTTTGTTATTTTTCAAGGCGTCGTAACCACTTTTTGCTTACCACGATTTTATGTCGCGACATCATCGCGAAGCGGTCGGACTCTTTGGCGGGCGCTGCGGCAAGATTGATCAAAAAGGTCGGTACCGTCTCTTGGCGCTCCTCGAAGTCGTGGCGTTAGCCCAGCATTTAAAGCGCACAGTAAGTGCCTTTGAGGCAATCATCTTGTGCTTCTCGGCGCCAATCCGTTCCACCAGGATTTTCTCCTTGGCGCGCTTGTCCTCTGAATCTCCGCGTTGCTCTTGGCCGTGGTCTGACTCGTCAATTCTGTGGGCCGGTAGATCCAGCCATGTCTGTAGTCGGCGCTGGCGCACCTGGTGGTAAATTTTTTCACGCTGCTTTCCACTGGTCCCAGGTACCTACGGCGTAAACACTCGGGTGGCTTGGAGTTCGGTAAAGGAAACGTTGGTGAAAATGGCGAAACATCGCTGAGGCGACCACATGATTCGGATTGCACTCGCCAATCAATTCCTTGTAAGTCTGCTCGATAGGGTCGGTCATATGCTCAGTTAGGTAACTGCCCGGAGGCAGTCCGCAGCTGCCTGCATCGCACAAGACGCCGAGGTAGATAGTCCGTCGGCGCAGGGGGCGCACACGGCGGCAATGGGCTGGCCGGCCCCATGACTAATCTCTTCGGTGGTGGCAGTTCCGTTCCGACGTAGAGTAAAGTGGCTTTCTGCCATCCGGAGGCGTTTTCTACTCAGCTAGCACCGCTGTGACATTCAAAGGAGATTGACGTTGAAGTGGATCAAAGCGCTCGAACTGGAGCAGTGGGCTGATACGCTCCAAGCTAAGGATAAAATGCCAGGCCTTGTGTCCGAGTTGATTTGGGCTTCCGCTTCGAAGGTAAGGAGGCTGAGGTTTCTGCAGGGCGATAAAGGCCAAGTTCGTGGTTTTGACGGTTATCTTGACGTCGACTCCATTTCTCCCTTCGTGCCTAATGGGTTGTCTATCTGGGAGTTTGGAACCAGTGGCGCCGGAAAATCCAAGGCTGAATCGGATTACAAGAAGCGTACTGAAGAGGTCGACGAGGAAACTAGGGCCAAGTGCACACTGGTTATCGTTACACCTAGGACGTGGAATACTCCAACCGAGAAAGTTGAGGACTGGCTCACTGAGAAAAACGGTCTGAAGGATTGGAAGAGCGTTGTTTATCTTGATGGCCCTTTGCTTGAGGATTGGCTTGCCAAATGCCCGGCCGTGTCTTCTCGGTGGGCGAGTTGCGAGCTCAGAATCGCGCCTCAAAATGGTGTTCTCAGTACGGAGGAGTTTTGGCAGTCCTTCTCCAGTCGCTTCGCACCTCCACTCGTGGAAGATGTGTTGCTCGCCGGACGGGAAACTCAAGCCGAGGAACTGCTACAGAATCTGACCCAAGAGGGCGGGCGGCTCGCATTTGCTGCTGACACCCCCGATGAGGTTATTGCTTTCACCGTCGCCGCTATACGCATGGCTCCCGAGTCGGTACGCAGACCACTCGAAGCACGTACCGTGATTGTGGAGACAGAGGACGCTGCGAGATTTCTGATTAGCACATCAAATCTCATCTATTTACCTCGAAATGCTGCGCGCAGCTGTGCAGGGCAGCTCAAGTCTTATGGGCCTACGGTTATAAGTGCCGGCGCGGACGAAAAAAAGCACGATCACGTTGAACTGCGTCGGCCGACTAGCCGTGAACTTGGCAAAGCGTTCGTCAAGATGGGCATGTCGGACGATGAGGGGTATGAAGCTGCACGCAAGTGTGGGCGAAGTTTGGCGGTGCTGGCACGTCAGTGCCCTGGTGGTACCGCTGAAAGACCTAAGTGGCTCGAAGATGCAAAACCGCTAATTCCGGCAATGCTCGCGGGGGCATGGGTGTCCGGTAGCGAACTTGATGAGTCTATTTTCAGCTCGCTGAGTCAAAAGGACTACGACGAAGCAGAGGACGAACTGCGCAAGTACCTGGTCATGCAGGACTCTCCCATTGAGTGCGTAGGCAACTTGTGGGCAACGAAGGCGTCAGTTGATGCATTCCTACACCTTGGCCCCCTGATCGGGCGCAAACACCTTCAGCTTTTTAAAGATGCCGTGACCATTGTCTTTGACAAAGCAGCACAGTCGCACAAGCCCCCCAGTGCGGATGAGCCGTTCGTGTTCCATGATAAGCGTGAGCGCGAGACCTCACACAGTGAACATCTAAGAAATGGTTTGATGACCACACTGCTTCACATGGCTGTACTGCACGAGCCAGCTGGTTTCACAATTTCAGGTGGTAACCCTCAAGCCTTTGTAGATGATCTGATTCGATCGCTCCCGGGTTTATCATCCGATCACCGGCTAATGGCGAGCTTGGGCCAGGATTTGGCGTTGCTGGCGGAAGCATCTCCTACTTTTTTTCTAGAGGCCCTTGAGCGTCAGCTTGAGGGCGCGACGCCTTCGATCCGGCCCATTTTTGACGAGCATCCTGGGATGCTCACCCCTGTCACGTATCACTCCGGTCTGCTATGGGCGTTGGAGGTGCTTGCTTGGGATTCCGTATTGCTTGATCGAGCAGTGCTCTGCCTTGCGAAGCTTGCTGCAATTGACCCGGGTGGCAAGCTCAGCAATCGGCCTATCAATAGTTTGCGAGCCATTTTCCTTTCGTGGGTACCGGGTACCGCGGTTAAAACAAAGCGCCGGTTGGCTGTCTTGCAGGCAACTTTAAAAGCGGTTCCGAGTATCGCTTGGCCGCTGCTCGCTATGCTGCTTCCACAATCTAACGACAACAGTTCACCTACAGCAAAACCAAAGTTTAGGGAGTACGAGCAGGATTACGGTGAAACCCTGACTTACGGTTTGGTCTGGCAAAGTGAAGCTAAAATCGTGGCACTGGCGATCGATGAAGCGGAGCTGAGTGCGGAGCGTTGGAGCACGCTAATTGACGCGTTGCCCAACCTTCAAAATGATCCGTTTAAAGCGGTTGTCGACCGTCTCGGCGAGGTGCTGAGCGCTTTGGAGGGGGAACCCCGAACGATAATCTGGAAGGCCTTGCATCGAGAGGTTAAGCGTCACCAAAAATATTCTAGCTTCGACTGGGCGATGCCCCAGGAGCGAGTGGAAAGGCTGGTGCACCTGATCGACAAGCACATGCCCACAACGCTGGTAGAAACCTACAGTTGGCTCTTCGATGATTTCATGCCACCTGTTGAAGGGGTTGATGACGAGGATGCTGATCCTATCAAGGTTGTTGACTGCGCTCGCCTGAGTGCTTTGAGGGAAATCCACGAGTCGCTGGGAGTCCAGGGATTCCTGGAGTTGATGGAGTGCGTGAAGGTTCCGCGGCTGGTTATCTATTCAGCCCGAGGTCTTGAGCTGCCCTATGACCAGCTCTTCGAACTGTTCAGCAGCCTTATCAGCAGCTCTGTTCAAGAACTAGAACTAGCGGCGGGTTCGGCGATGGCGGATGGAATAGCTCGCTATGGGCAGAGATGGGAAAAGGCCGCACGTGCGGCTCTACAGAGCGGCGTACTAAGTACCGATCGTATCGGGCGAGTGTTTGAGTCTTTGCCGGAGCAGATGCAAACTTGGCTGTACGTAGCGTCATTTGGCGAGGAGATTGAACGTGCCTATTGGACGCAAAAAACACCGTACCCCATTGCTGCTGGTACAAAAGAGCTTCTGTTTGCCGTCGAAAAATACCGCGCTGTGGAACGCTCTACTGCTGCATTGAGTGCTGTATCGCGTCGGCTCAGTGAAATCCCAACAAATGATGTCGTGTCTCTACTGGCTGATGGCGTTGCAGAGCGAAATGCCAGCCCAGGAGCTCAGATGGCGTCTAGCTTCTTTGACATTGAGAAAGTCATCAGCGATTTGTCCGAGCGATCGGATGTCACGCTTCAGCAATTGGCGGGCTTGGAGTTCATCTACCTTCCTGCGCTTCGTAACGATCCGCGAGCCTTGCATAGACTGCTGCTTGAACAACCCAGTTTCTTTATGGAAATGGTCTGTAAGGTTTTCAGGGCGAAAGATGAGGAGCCAAGGGAAGTCTCCGAGCATGATCGAAAATACGCTACTAACGCTTATCGCTTGCTCAAGAGCCTTAAGACGCTGCCAGGACAGACCGATCAAGAGGTGGACGAGCCTGCGCTGCTGGGATGGTGCTTAGACGTTCGACGATTGGCTAAAGAGCAAAATCGTCAGGCCATTGCTGATCAATTAATCGGTCAGGTATTGGCTCATGCTCCGTTGAGTCCAAAGGACGAGGCATGGCCTCATGAGGCCGTGCGTAGTGTCATTGAGTCATTGGCATCCGCGGAGATTGAGCGTGGCATCAGCATCGAAAGGATCAATATGCGGGGTGTATTCAGTAAGCAGATCGGGGAGGGCGGTGACCAAGAGCATGCCCTGGCCCGTCAATCTCGTGAGTGGGCAGATGTGTCCTCGGAGTTTGTACGTACCAGCGCAATGCTTCAGCGTATTGCCCAATCTTGGGTTGCCGACGCCGAGCGTGCAGACACGGCGGCACAGCAGCAAATGTTACGCTTTTGAAAGCGGGGGGAGTTGTCATGGCCGAGTCATTTTCTCGCGGCGAAATCGAAGGCAGACTCGCTGAACTGCAGGCGCGCGTCGGCGCCGCGCTGGCCTCCTTTGAAGCGAGATCGGCCACGCGCTGCCTGCTGGACACGCTGCGGGCTGTGGAGGAACTGATCAACCTGCACACGGTTGATTGGGATGACGATGAATTCGAGCAGCAACTTTTTGGGTTCCCCGTCATGCGGAGCGCTGAGGACTTGCTCCTACTCACGCGTATCCGCAAGCGTTTGGCTACGCGATTGGAACAACCCCTCGTCGAGAGACTTACTTTGTTGATCGTCCAGGGATCGGGCATCGGTGTGGCTTTTAAGCGTCATGGCGTTATTGAGGCGGCAAGTGGCTTTCAGACTTTGGCGGCAATGATTGGCTACCTACAGTCCCGGCGGCGACATCTGGTGGGATTGCTGCACTTCATTCCTAAGGCGTGCAGAGGAACGAAGTTCATCAGGCATGAGGATGCGCTCAACGTTTTCCTGCCTGTTGTGGAGTTCAGCGGAGCCCCGATGATGGGGGCTCAATATGCTCTGATGGTAAAGCTTGCACAGGAGCGACTGGGCATCCCGGATGATGCCAACGCCGAGACGGCCATGTTGAATGGACTATTCCTAGAGCCAGAGCGCGCTCCAATTTTCGAGATGCCCAACTCGCCAGAGGGTTGGCAGATACTGGAGGCCATGGAGCAGGTTCGGGCCGATCGACTATTTTCGGCCGCAGAGCTGAGAAACGACATTCTCCTATGTGAAGCGGTCTACGCCGAGTTTGACCTAACAAGTACCGAGTTCGCCGTCGCCGCGTCATTGATACGTCGCCTATCCAAGGAATTTATAGAGGACGACTACTGGATTCGCATCTCCCCCGAGGAACTGACCTTGATCACCGTGCAGGAAGGAGCTTCGCCGCTGCTCGCGGCGGCGTTAACCTGCGGTGCCGACACTTATATGGAATGCTTGTCGACCTACGCGCCGCTGGTGCTGTCTGGCGACCACTATTTATCTACCGTGACGCTGCTGAGCCGCTTTGCCTACAACTGGCGGGCGCAAGTACTTGATCGCCAGAAACGGTATCAGATTAGGGCAGGCTTCATCTTTGAGGATGTGGTCAAGGCAGCGCTGGAAGCCCAAGGCTTCATCGTCCAGGATATTGTGCGCATCAGTCGGCAGGAGTTTGACGTAGTGTCGCTACGCGATGGCATTATCTGGAATGTCCAGTGCAAGAACAACTTCGTCGATCTCAAGCGCGTCGACTCGGATGCAGTCGCCTTTGCCCGCTACAACCGCGGACTCGTGCGAGCATATGAGAGGGCCTTGATGAAGGAGCGAAATCGCGAGCACCTTCTGAAGATGAAACTGGACGTCGAGCCCGTGCAGCACATGCTGGTCTCGCGCTTTCCGGTAGTGACGGACAACCCGCGTATCGTTGTCTTCAGCCGCATCGCCGAGTTCGCGGTGCGGGCCGATGGGGTCTTGGCAGCCTCTGAAGGTGAGTCCGCCCATGTCTGAAGACTGTTGGCGGTGATGCAGAATTGCCCTCCCTGCTGGGGCAAGACTGCCCCAACATGGATAGGTAGATGCCCAGCACAGACGGCCATAGCCTTAAAGGTTGCTTGGGTCCGCGTTTTTTCGGCAGATGGTCAATTCTTCATCAGCGCCTACATCCCTACGTAAAATCTGCCGATGATGGGTTAATCAAGGACCTGAATTATGCGTAGGAACGGTATTTTTTCGTTCTGTTTCTGACACTCGAAACTGTTCTTCACCGTTTTTACACAGCGTCGGCCACCAGTTGCCGTCCTGGTGTATTCCCGAGCGTTCATGAGGGTCGAATATGCTCTCTATTCTCCCCCCCTAAAATTTGTAGGTCACGTAGGTCTCGAATAAGTTGGAGGTTTTGTCGTTGCCCAAGAACTGTTTCGCACCCTCATCTGGCCGAGCGATGCCATACAGCGCACCCACGGTCCAGTGGGGATTAGGCATCCAGTCGGCGTAAAGATCCAATTCTTTGGCGAAGTCACGATCAGTGACGCCTTCAGGCGCTTTATCGAAGGAAAACTGGTATCCGATGGCGCCGACACGCAGTTCGGCTGAGGGGTACGCCGTCAGTTTGAGCATGTTCACACGCTCATTCATGTTGAACAACATGCTCTCGCCCACTATTTCACCTTGGAACCAGTAGCCATAGTCTCCGGAGTATCCATACAGGAGCGAGTCGTACTTTTCGGAGAATCGGGAATAGCGATAGGTTAAAACGGGCTGCCAAGGGGCATCTTTGAACGTATAACTCGTCTCCAGATACCACGCGTGAGCGGATAGATTTTGCGCACTGTGGTCCTGCCACGCGTACTCACCCGCGAGGTTCAATTCTGGAAAATTTTGCAGAGGGACTAAAGAACCGCGCACATCCTTAACCTGCAACCCGTTCCGTGTCGGACTTTCGTTATCGCGGGTCCAGAAAGCGGTGGCGCCATAAGTGCCCCAGGTCGGGCTGCGCCACTCGCTGTTGATACCGTCCACGGTGACGTTTTCCGAATAATCCACGACATCTATATCTTGTCGGGTTTTCAAGTGGAATAGATCGGCGTGAAATTCGCCAACGTTCAGCGTTGCGATGGCCGTCCAGTCAAACGCCTTTCTGGGTGCAAGCCAATAAGTGCCCTCATGTCCCTGATCGATGTGCCCTTCGCCGATCAGAAAGCCGCTGCCGATTATGAAAGGTTGACGCCCCACACTGATTGAAAGCGCATCAGTCCCCAACCAGGGCAGTGTGGTACCGCTTCGCCAGCCCAGGTAACCGTCGTCCCAATCAGTATCTGTTGGGTCGTCGCGTGTATAGCCCAAGCCGTCGCTGTCGCCTCGGCTCAGGGATGACACTACACTGGTCTTGCCATATAAAGTGCCGGCGCTGTCCATAGGTAATTCAAAGGCCAGCGACGGCTTGATGTACCCTTCCCAGCGCTGACCACTCTGATCGATATCTAATCCGTAGACACTGGTTTTGGAGCCAAAATCCTGTTGCACGTTGTCGATGAATCCAACACCGACCTCGAGCCCAGGCTCAAACTTTATCGTGGATATAGTAAATGACTCTAATGCAAACGCTGACTGGACGAAGCTGGTAAGCAATGAGGCCAGTGCAATATTATTTTTTAATGTAAACATAATCCCCCCGAGCACCGTGTTCAGTTTGAAATGAAGGCGTTTATTGCCTCTGCGACGGCTTTCGGCTCTTCCCACATTATGTTGTGGCCCTGATTCGGGAACTCAATGAATTTGGCAGTCGGTAGTCCCAACTTGAGATTTTCCTGATCCTGTCCGTCGAACAAAGGGTCTTTACTACCATGCATTATCAACGCTGGAGCATAGAGATATTTCAACTGTCGCCCAAATTCACTTGTCTGCGTCTCGACCAGAATAGAACGCCATACATTAACGGGGACCGCTGCGCTTTCATTACGCTCCTTTTCTAGAAATTCGGCATTGACTTCATTAGGGTTCGTATACCAATCCAACATGAACTGAGAGTTCGGATCGATGGGCTGCTGCAACTTACCTATCTCTGTCGCCAGCCAACCGTTCGCATCGGAAACACGGGCCGTCTCCGAGGTCGAGGAAATCAACACCACTTTTGATACTCGCTCAGGAAAACGCTCTGCCAAGACTTGGGTCACCATGCTCCCTAGTGAGTGCCCGACAACAATCGCTTTCTCTATACCAAGTTTATCTAATAGTAATTTGGCGTCATAGCTCAAGTCTTGAAGTGTGTAGCAGCACTCTGGTGTAGAAGATTTGCCATGTCCGCGCAAGTCCATTGAGATAATTCGATATTTTTGATTCAGATACGGTGTCATCAAACTCCACGAGCGTGCGTTGTCGGTATACCCATGGATCAGAAGAATCGGCGGCCCATTCGGATTGCCTGACTCTACGTAGGCAATACGGGTGCCATTAGTTAGCAATACACTAAGTTTCGAGTTCGCGAAGTTCTGTTGATCGACCGGATTTACTGCAGCCTGGACGTTACTTAGTGCCGCACAGCACGCGAGCATTATTATCAATTTTTTCATCGCTACACCTTTGTGATATTTGGGACCAGCCTGCTATCGCCGGAATTGCCTTCAACTTCCTGTTTATCGACTGTTGCACAGGGCTCCAACGCAATTGGCCTCTATCAACGACAAATTGGCGTCGTTAACCGACTTAACGTTCCAGACAACGACAAGCGAGTCGCTTTTAAGCATCAAGGCGCTCGATAATCTGGCCTAATGTCATGGACCTCAACGAGCCTGCACTCCGGTGCAAGGGGAATGAATTCATGACGACGCTCTACGAACCGGTCGCACCTCAAATGCTATCGGCCATTTATCAGCAAGCTCGGGAAGCCTTGTTACTCCCCACGGTAGAGCACTCGCTGATGCAAGGTTTTCCTCCTCGACCAAGCGAGCGCGTGACCCGCGCGAACTGGACGGTGCCGCCTTTCAGTCAATGGGGGTTCAGGCATGCTTCCAGGTTGCTGCCCACCGCCACGGTATTCGCTGGCGAAGTCGAGCCTAGCTATCTACCCGAGCGTCTGGTCGACCTGGATGATTTTCGATTTCTGTCTACCTGTGGTGAACAGGTCACCCTGGCCGAGCATTTGCACGCCAGCTGTACTGACGGCTTTTTGGTGATGCGCAAGGGCGAAGTCATCTACGAGCGATACTTCAATGGGCAACGTCCAGTCGACCGTCATATGTGTTTTTCCATGTCACAAGCCTTGGTAGGCACGCTCGCCGAAGAGATGCTTTACCGCAGCCAGTTGAACGAGTTGGCGAAGGTCCGTGACTATGTCCCCGATCTCGATGGCAGCGCCTTTGCAGATGCAACGGTGCGCGATCTGCTTGATATGGCGGTGGCCGTGGACTACCGCGAGGACTACGAAGATCCATTATCCGACTGTGCTTTCTATGGTTATGCCAGCGGAATCTTTCTCGCTCCGGAGGGTATCCACTTTCAGGAGTCGCTGTACGATTACCTGATGGCACTGCGCAAGAAGGGCAACCACGGAGGGTTCTTCCACTACGTAACGGCGAACTCCGAAGTGCTTGCATGGGTCATGGAGCGGGTGAGTGGCCTACCTTTTCATGAACTAGTGCAACAACTGTGGCGCAAACTGCGTTGCGAGCGAGATGGCTATTTTATTTCCGATCCCTGTGGCCGGGGCGTCGCCGGTGCCGGCTTCAGCGCTACGCTCAGAGACGTGGCGCGCTTCGGTACCATGATTGCCGATCAGGGAAAATACCAGGGCCGTCAGTTGCTACCGCAGAAAGTCATAGACAATATTGCCGAAGGTGGCAGTGCTTCTGTCTATGCCAGGCAGACAGATTACTCCCGGTGGACTCCCGGCGGGTCTTACCGCAGCCAGTGGTATGTTTTCAAGGACGATGGCCAAGCCCTCATGGCTAGCGGGATTCATGGGCAGTACCTGTACATCGACCTCATCACCTCTACTGCCATCGTCAAGCAGTCGTCGCAGGCCCAGGCTGTCAGTGAGTTGGAACCGGATACGGTGAGGTTGATGAGGGCATTAGGGAGACTCTGACAAAGGCCTCCAAACTTCTTGAAATACGCAGCTCATCCCTCGTCTCCATATTGGCTGCCAGGCAGACTATCACCTAAACAAGAATGCTTTTTGGTCTTAAGTCGCACGCTGTGTGCGTTCGCTGTCGGGCGAAACCAAGGCCGCACCGACTGTCTGCTTTTGGCCGATTCTGTTGGAAAAGTAGCACCCCTGACTGGCCTCCGGCAAAATCTCTTCATTGGCCGCAGGGGGATCACACAGCATGATGGGACAGTTATCGAGTGGGCAGGAGCGACTGTTTTACTCGTTCAACCTTGAAGATCACATCCCCGCCAATCACCTTCTGCGCAGCATTGATCGGTGTCTCGATCTGAGCGACTTGCGCCATTACCTCGCCGATTTTTACAGCCCAATTGGACGTCCTTCGATTGACCCTGAGCTGATGATCCGAATGCTGATCGTGGGCTATTGCTACGGTATTCGCTCCGAGCGGCGGCTGTGCGAAGAGACCCATTTGAACCTGGCGTATCGCTGGTTCTGCCGGTTGAGCCTTGAAGATGAAGTCCCCAACCACTCGACCTTTTCCAAAAATCGACACGGCCGTTTTCGGGACAGTGATCTGTTTCGCTGGTTGTTCAATGAAGTGCTGCGTCGCTGCATGGACGCAGGCCTGGTTAAAGGCGAAGGATTTGCCGTGGACGCCAGCATCATCAAAGCAGATGCGAGTCGGCAGCGCGGCGTACCGGGTGATGAACAGGTCAACTGGAGCGATCCGGCCCTGAGCAACCGCGCCGTGCGTGAGTACCTTGAAGGCCTCGATGAAGAGGCTTTGGCCGAAACGCTACCGAAGCGCCTGTCGCTGACGGATCCTCAAGCCCGCTGGACCGCTGCTCCAGGCGGCCCAGCTTTCTACGCTTACTCCACGAATTATCTGATCGATACCGAGCACGGCGTGATCATGGATGTGGAACCCACACCGGCTCATCGAACCGCAGAAGTCGAGAGCACCAAGACGATGATCGATCGGGTCGAAGCGCAGTTCGACATCAAGCCAGAGCGCCTCATTGGCGACACCGCTTACGGCACAGCGCCGATGCTGGCCTGGATGGTGGAGGAAAAAGACATCGAACCGCATGTGCCGGTGTGGGACAAAACCGAGCGCAAGAACGACAGCTTTTCGAGTAACGATTTCCACTGGAATGAAGAGTCTGAGGAATACCGCTGCCCGGCCGGCAACCCATTGCGCAGCGAATGGCGAGCCTTCAAGAATGAGCGTTCACACGTCACCAAAGCCAACACCATCATCTTCCGATCCCGGCAGACCGACTGCGCTACGTGTCCGATGAAAGCCAAGTGCTGCCCGAACACTGCGTTCCGCAAGATTGCTCGCAGCGTCCATGAAGCCGCTCGCGATGTGGCTCGGCGCATTGCAGCAACGCCGGCATATCAGCGCTCTCGCCACGAACGTAAAAAGGTCGAAATGTTGTTTGCCCACCTCAAGCGCATCCTGAAATTGGATCGCCTGCGGCTACGTGGCATGAGTGGCGCGACGGATGAATTCACGCTGCCGCTGCGGTGCAGAACCTGCGACGGCTGGCCAAATTTTCATCTCAAGGGCCACCAGTCACGGGATAGGTGCGCCTGCACCAAGCAAAAAACCTCAAATTAACCCAATAACAGAGCAGCAAAGGTCACCGAAGGGCCGAAAAACCACTCAATGTGGTGAGTAGGTTCTCCGGTGGTGGTCGTGCCTGAGTTCAGGCCATTTGAAAATCCGACTTTTTCAATATAATCGGCCGATTTCTGCCTGTCGCCACCCTCAGATGTAGCTTGGGCTAGCGACCAGTTGAACATTGAGAGTTGGATGGAGTGATGGTGTTAAATCCAGTCCGGGATACGGCTACCGCCCCCTAATGTTTGAGGCTTCAATCGACACGAACCTGTTGGATGACCCGCGGTAACCGAATGCGGTTTAATGACAGGCGGGGTAGCCAGGTGAGAGTACCCACTTACATCGACTTGACCGATACCACTTCCACAAACCTGAATTTTTTTCTGGCCGTCTTTGTAGCTTCTTGTTCTGCAACGAGGGAGCTCAGCGTATCGACCTCATGTACCATCTCGTGCATCTCGCCTTCAAATTCATTTCCCACACGGAGCGTGACTCTCAACCTAGGTGTGAAGCCTTTTGAGACTGTCTTTTTCTTCGCTGCCTTCACCGGTTGCACGATCACAACATCCGGGACTGTGTCCTGCACGTCTGATTGAATTGCCGGCGCAGAGGGCTCAGAATCACCGAATAGCGCCCGGCGCATCTCATCTTCCATCAACTCTGTATTCATACCATTTCTCAGAAGGGTGTTGTCTATAAGGGCTTTCTTTGGGCCGGTTCGAACTGCCAGCCTTCCGACTTGGCGATGTAAAAACCTGTACAAATAGATAGGTTTTTACGCGAAAAGCCGTGTTGGCTTGGGTGCTAACTCCTTGTATTTATTGATCCTAGCTGCCCAGAGGACACCCCCTAACATGGCGGTGTAATTCTGTTCGTACTGTAACGTCAAGACTTTGTGATTGCACTCCTTGCGATCTAGGTGTGAGTTCTTCACGCGACGGCGGCTTTGTCACTCGTACTTCACCTTCCGCGTCCCAGCAACACGACGAGTTTCAATCTTTTTCGATTGTGAGAAAAGTATTGTCGGGTGGTGTCAATTCAAAAAAAAGCTTGGGCTCTTCAATGAGATACCCCTTCAGGATGGTTTTCTTCCTAGGGCCATGGACATGGCATGCCCAGATATTTAGGCCGTTGTCTCGCTTCCTGTGGACCTTCAGTTTTTCAAATTGCTTCTGCACCCAACGCCATTCTTCAACTTCTTGATCGGTCCCCTGAGAGAGACCAGGAAACTCCTGCGCGTAGCGTTGGAAGAGACCAGGCGTGACCAGAAATACGCTGCCACTTACCGTGTGGATTTTGGCCTTGCTGTCATTGATGATCAGCTTGTGACTCAGGATGCCTTCCTTGACCCAATTCAGGAATGCCTGACCTAGGTCTTCCGACGAGGGACTCGGGATTTCGAGAGTGTTTGGTGATGATCCGTCACTGACCTCAGACTCTTCCAAATCGAATGTATCCAACAGCATGCCGTGATAGTCGTCGTCTTCTTTCGTCATGGGATCTGACGGCGAAGAGCTGTGACGCGATCCTGTACTGACAGTCTTAGGTACTGGTGATGATGCCGAAACGTCATTCGAGTGACCATCGGCTGCAACGTTCACCGTTCCGCTGAAAGCGTCAGGCCGATCTTCGTTCCCCCAAATCAACGCCGGTTGAAGGCGCAGAAAGGTAAAACTCTGGTGCCAGTCTTCTTGTGTCACTCGCGCAGTCCAGATGGCTTTGCCTTCTGGTGTGGACTCGACCAGCCCATGCGATTGCAGTTCGTCGAACACGGCAATGTTGGACGAGGGAATGCCCTCTATCGACTGCGACAGCAGATAGGCTCGCAGCTTGTCCGTGACCGTCTTGCTGACGAGCCACAGCGCGTCCTGGGTCAGCCATGCTGCGGCACCTGGCTGGTTGAGTTTCAGTTCGTGCTGAACCAGATGACGCAATCCGCTGATCAAGTGATGTTGCAGCGAATGAATCGGCGCTTGCAGCGCCTTGCTCGGGTTACCACCGATGTTCTGTGCGGTGGAAACACGGTCGGCCTGCCTCACCAACTCACCGAGTACGCCGGCACGTTCGTACTGGCCCGCCAGGACATACAGCAGACTGGCCCACAGTGGCGGAAATCCACTGAGCCAATCGAGGATTGGGCGGTCGAGAATTTGGGTGTAGAGCAAGCCTGCGGCGGCGCCGTGCAAGTGGTAATCACGACCCTTGATGTATCGAAAACGGTAGGGCTGATCCAAGGCGCCCTGCCAAGGATGCCAAACACGGCCATCCTGGCGTTCGACCAGCAGGTCCACGGCGATCTTGCCGATGTCATGCAACAAAGCGCCATAAGCAATACCCGCCGACCAGGCATCGGTCTGGGCGGCTTGGTCTTCGGGCACGGCGCCGGTGGGTAGCAGATACGACTGACGCAGTTTCAAACTGCAAGCGACCAGCTCCAGTCCATGGTCGAGCATGCCGCCGAGATAAGCATGGTGGTGCATCTCGCTGGCCGGGAGTTGCTGGACCTGTTCGGCGTAGCGATGGATCGGATTTAAATAGAGCTGGGTGAACTGCGCGTGGGAGAGGGCGGTGTACTGCCAGATGCGATCGAGTAACTGACGGCGGTGCTCCACTGCTAAGAGGGTATGGGCTGACTCGATGGACAGGTAACCTTCGGCGACGTTGATGGTCGGTGGCGGAGGGGGCTTCTGCCTTTTGTGGCGAAATAGACTGAGCATCGTGGCCTCCGGGAAGTGGCTGGGTCAGCGGCCTTTTAGCCTTTTCGGATAGCGCTCTTACCCTTGAGTGCCCATTCCCTTCCAACCCTTACCCGTCCTTTTGGCGCGTGTCCCTTTGTGCGGCAATCGGAATATCGATACTGCTAGGCGTCGTTTTGTTGGGGCTAGTACGGCAAAGACAAGAGTCGGTACACTGCGGTGCATATTTTTTGGGTCTTGCCATGAACCTCACTGACGCCACGCTCGTGCTGCTGCTCGCGGCACGTATCCATGGGACAGACGAAGCCGTCAGAGCCTCGGCGAAGAGCCTGGTCAAGAAGTTGCCGCGCAGTAAGCGTGATCTGATCTACAAGGTAATCGATAGCCGTAGTCCGCTCGAACTGGTGGATTTTCTGGCGCAGAACCTTGATTCGGAATGACAGGCAGCGGTTGTGCGCCCATCCCTGACCCATTGCCTCAGAGTCCCGCGACATGGGTTTTCTGGGCGCAGAAAAAAGGGCCCAAATCGCGTTGGGCCCTGTGATGCGATTGAAATGGTGAGTTAACGATCAAACTCCATCGTTCATGCATCGTGAGTCATCCATTACCACCTGCTTCAGTTGCTGCTCCAGGTTGAATACATACTCCGAGGCGCTTCGGGCCTGACCACTGGCGCGAAAGATCGCGCGTTTGTCAGCCTGGAGTAGGCCTAGCCAGGAGTCGATGTAGCCCTCGTGGCGCAGCTCGCCCTGGATACCGGCGTAGGCACATAAAAAAGCAGCGCCCATCTCGGCGACCAACTCCTCAAACGCGTAGCCTGGCGAGCCGAACGTACAGGCTGACGTCAGGCCTTCGCGCTGCAACCGAGCTTGATGCCCGGTCCAGTGCGTCAGCTCATGCAGTGCCGTGGCGTAGTACCCGCCTTCATCTTGAAATTGTGCTTTTGTCGGCAGTTGGATGAAATCCCTGATCGGATGGTAAAAGGCTTCGTCGGCAGGTCGATGAACGATGCGTGCACCTGAACTTAACAGCAGGTTTTCCGCGGCGCTGTTGGGCTGGAAGGGATCAGTCTGTTCCGTTTCGAGCAGGGTTTCATTTAGCATTTCGAGCCCCTCCGTTTGCTCGATGTTGAACAGAAAATGCGTCCTGAGAATGCCGAAGTAAGCGACCTTGGGCTGACCATTTTCGTCGAGTACGGGGAGACCTGACTCTGTCTGTTCCTCGCGCTCCATCGGCTTGTAGAGTACTGCCAGAGTGCTGTGCTCACCCTTACGGATGTGCCCCCCGGCCTTTTTGGCCTGGTTGAACGTCAGCCAACGGTCTTGAGTGAACCCCTGCAACCTGGCCTCGGCCCAGAGCAGCGGTAAATTGATGCCCGAGTAGGGACGACGCGTGATTGCGTTGATGGGATAGGGTTGATGACGGATGTAGGCGGAGCCATTTGAAGACCAGGGTTTGATCCAGGGAGCAACGCCTTGGTCTAACGCGGTAACGATCTTGTCTGTCACGTCTTGGTAGATATCGCGCATGGCAATTTCCTCGAGAGAAAAACGGAGGAACGCCTTGCCCGTCGGGGAGGGTTCCCCGATTGGGTGATTGGTGGATTGGTGCAGGTCTTGCCTGCTGTCCAAATGTGGATTTGAGAGCCGGGTACGGTTATCTGCGTTTAGCGTTGGCCTCTTCTGCAAGCGCTATCAGCAAGGCGCCAGGCTGACCCGGTTCTTGGAGTAGGCTGAGACTCAATTGCAGCAATGGATCGTGGTGTAAGTGAGCTGTTGGTTGAATGTGGACTACCTCGAACAGTACATAGGGCTCGTGTGGAGAGACCAGGTGAGCCTCGAAGGCTGCGCGCAATACGTGGCTCAGCCGTTCGACCTGCAGCTTCTCAGGATGACCTGAGCGCTCGAGCAGTACTGCGCGTTGCCACGCGCCAGGGGTGAACACGATAGGCAACCGAAGGGTGTTCAGTGTTTCCGGTGTCAGTGAGTCGGGCATGGTATGTCTCCGTTGAAAACGCGAAGAAACCTGTCCCGTGCGAGGAAAGATTTCCCCGCAGTGGATTGAAGAAAATCAAGAGGGCTTACTTCACGAGCAGAGCTCGAAAGGCGCTCAGAAGAGCAATAGGCGTTCATCACCGTAGAAACGGTCACCGTGCGAACTACCGAACGCTAATCGCACTTGGGGAGAACCATCACCGAAGTGATGTAGCCTTGAAGGTTCTGGCTACCTGGGCAGGGCGCTGTCGATAACAGCGATCCGTACCTTGTATTTAGCCGGACGATTTATATGGGTCAATCACTGTAGAGACGCTGTTTCAAGGGGTTTGTCTTCTGTCTTCCAGTGAAGATTTTTCGGCTGGGCAAACTGATAAACGGTCAGGCACGGGCCGTTTTCAGTAGTAGGCTGTTACTCCTGTCTCAACCATGAAAACGCTCAGAAGAGGGCGAGACCATGCCGACTCAGAACCCTGTTCAGAGTTCACGTGCCCACCGCTGGGCATATACCTGTGGCATGTCGATAAAGCGCGGGTATCGCAAGTTGAAAGCGTTTGAGTCCCGCGTGGCTGAGCGTGCGGAGACGGTAGGTATGCCCGCAGGTAAATTTCTTGTTCGCGGGAGTTTTCTGACTGCCAAGTTGGCTCTGCTCGGCGCATTTCTTTTTGTTAGCTTCTGGTTGTTTGTGCTGATGTGCACAATCGTCGTATTAGCAGTTATCCCAATTCAAGATTCAGACACTCCAGGTATTGACGATCTCGATGATCCGATGCATAGGATGTCTTGGCCTGAGCGGTACGATAAATGGGGTTCTCTGAAGTAGCCTCTTTGTTATTTTGAGCTCGATTTACCTGAAACAATTCTTGCACCGCTTATCAACTGAGAGGTTCCGTTAGAGCTTGCTGTCTGTGCTGCGTGGGTTCCCCTGCTGAGCATTCCTTCTACGCCTGAACCTACGCTATATCCGGCCCAACCCATGGTGGCTAGAAAAACCATCGGCAGCACGATGAACATCGCCCCCATCACGTACTCGATCACCTGCGCGGTGACCGTCCCATCCATAAAGCCGGATGTGGGCAGCGACAACAGCACCTGATCGGACGCCGACACTTGGTTGTACAAGGAATCGAGCATGCTGGAGTCGACCCACCGCGCCAGCTCCCACCAGAAGCTCAACATGTGCAGCGTGAATAGCGCGAACGTCACCGTCATGACAGTTTTCAATTGGTAGGTACTGACCAGCAGAATCAGCGGCAAGCTGATGATGACGCCCATGATCAGGAAAGCCTGCACCATCGGCAGGGCGGCGCGTAGCGCATTCATTGCCGGAAAATTACTGAAGGAACCCAGTGCCAATCCGGTGTTGGTCGCCAGGTTATTGAGCCCCTGATTGATCGAGCCGCCGCGGGCGCTGGAGCCATAGTCCTGGTACACCTGTCCGGGCGACATGGACATCGATTGCTGGCGCGGGCTGACCAGCTCGCGCAGGGTGGCATCCTCGATCTCGTTGCTCGAACGGCCAGTCAACCAACCTTTCAACTGATTCAGCAGCGAAGGATCGACCTGCTGGATCAAGCGCTCGCGCAACCCAACACCGCTATCACTCCACCACTGCTTGCAGGTGGGGTAGCCCGCACCATTTTCTAGTCGAGGCAAGGAGACATCGCGGCTTTCGTCATACGGCCAGCTGACTCGCGGTGTGCGTGAGCGATCCGTGTCGTAGTAGCCCGGTGTGTCGAGAAAATAGCTTGAGCCGATCCAGGACGCGTCGTGACTTTGTGCTTTGTCTAACTGCGGGCGATTGGTGAACAGCCGGGAACGCGAGTAGCCATAACAGTCGCGAGTGAAGTCGGCGACTTCTTGCAGCAGTACCTGGCTGTCGATGCGTGAACTGTCGATCTCCATGCGCATCTGCCGGATATCCGGTGCGCAGGGGATGGAGGCGGTGGCCGCGGCGGTCACACCTTTACTCAAGGCATGCACCAGAAACCACCAGATCGGCACGTTGGCAGAGCGTTCGCCGATGGTATTGAAAGTGGTCCCCCAGGCGGTTTCTGCTGGCTTAGCCACACTCACACCGCAGCGCTGACTCGCGGCATCATCGAACGCCATTGAGGCGAGGCTCAACGGAAAGACCGGCGCGCAACCGAACAATACGACGATGTAGGCCAGCCACAACCGGTTCTCGATCCGCGGCACCGAGAGCAATCCCTTGTTTCCCTCATCCGCGCCTTGCTGACGGGCTGCCAGCCATTCCTGCAAGACTATTGCGCCAAAGGGCGCGGCGAATAGCCCGGTGTCGGACAGGACACTCCAGAGGCCGTTGTTGATGATCCAGGCCAGCAGAGAGAGGTAAAACTCCAGGTAGCTGTTGGTGCTCATGAGCATGGTGGTGACCTCACAGTCGGGTGAGTTCGACGCAGGTAAAGAGCACGAGCCCTAACGCTCCAATGCGTTTCACACGCAGTCGATGCTGTGGTCGATGTCGGTAGCGCCGAAGCAGATCCCACTAGAGCGCAAAGAGGGCGGCGTAGAGCAGGGCGCGCCACCACCGCAGATAAGGTCGTGCCGATTCGAATGCCTGCTGCCAGCCCTCGAAACTACCCAGCGCAGTGCGGCCGATCCAGGCGACCAGTGCGGCGGTCAGGATCATCACCGCGGCAATCCCCAGACCTGAAAGCAGAGTGAATAGCGGTGAGCGTTTCATGGCTCACTTGCGCCTAGCGTCAGCATCATTGAGTCGGCCCGGCTCAGGGTCGCCTTGCTCGACGGTACGCGAAGCATCGGCACCACCCGCATGTCGATCGAGCACCAGGCTGGCGGTATTGGTTGCGAGCATCTGTCGGACCTGCAGCTCGGTTTGTAGCAGACGTATTTCGCGCTCCAGGGCGTCGATATTTTTCGTCAAGGCTGTCTGGGCCGGCTCGGCTGAAGCGATGTTCGGTTCGTGACTGCCTGCCAGCAGGGTGCGTAGTAGCAGGAGCGCCTTATCGAGTACGCTGGACAGGGCCGTCTCGCTGGCCAGGCGTCGCGCCAGCAGATCCTGGTCGGGATCGTCGCGCAAGGCTTCGATCACGCCACGGGTCACTGGAAGTATTGGGCTTGAGGCTTTAGCCAGATTGTCAGGGGTAGGCGACAGTGAACCGGACAGCAGCCCTTGCAGGGCCTTGAGGCGTTCGCTGTAGGCCTCCTGGATCAGCGGCGTCAATCCGCTGCCAGCGGTCGTACGCAGGGTTTCGCAGCTGTCGCAGGTCGCGACTTCGCTCTCGCCCAACACCCGAACGGCCCATTCGGATTCCTCCTGGGGCGAAGCCCAGGTCTGGCAAATGGCTCCACCCAAACAGTCGCTGCTACTGATCGACGTACTGTCAGCCACCGTCCGGTTATGCAGCAAGTTGTAGCCCGCGCGCACTACGTCGGAGGTCACCCGAATGGGTGTCTGCCCATTCCCACCAGCCTTCGAACCTCCGACCCAGGACACCCCATTGTTGCCGTTTTGGGACTCGGTATTTTTCACCGTGGCCACTGCGTCACCACCGGTTTGCTCTAGATTACTCTGCATCTCCTGGTTCTTGGCCAGCGCACCCCAGCCGGCTTGACCGACCTTGTCCGCCATCTTTTCGGCCATGGCCTGGCAGGTCAGCTTGGAGCGGTCGAAGTCGATACGTCCCTGCATCACCCCGTTGCTCAACAACTCATAGAGGCCGGGGTTGGCGCGCTGGATGATCAACGCTGGCAGCGACATCACGGCTTGGGTCGCGTTCTGCACGATGCTGCCCATGATCTGCTGGAAACCTTCAGTGACGCCGTTCAGCTGGTTTTGAAGGGTGTTGGTGAGGCTCATGTTTCCGCACATCATGTTCGCTCGCCAGGACCCGCCGACACCGAGACCACTGGGTCGGTAGAGCGAACTCGGTGAGCCGACTGCCGAGCCGCCACCGATGGTGTACATCACTCGGTCGTCGAGCACTTCGCCTTGAGTGCCCAGGCGGTAATCGCCTTCGGCGGCGTGAGCATGCGTGGCAATGGTGAGCAGTCCGTAGAGCAACAGATTCATCACGCCTAACCATGGTCGCGCGAGAAGCCGACTCATGATGCACCGCCTTCAAAGTCGATGCTGAACAGAAAGGTCTGTCCTTCACGTTTGCAGCAGCTATAGGGGCGCCACAACGACCAGGCGTAGCCGCCATCCGTGCTCTGTACCGGATCGCTGGGGAAGATGGCGCAGGTGGGCTGAACCTGAGGGTAGAGCAATTGCCATTTGTGGGTGGAAGCGTCGTTTTCAACGATCGGGCCAGGCGGCCAGTAGCCGTCGCGTTTGGCGGGCGTGAGTGGTACGTACACATGCGGCTGCCCGTTGCGGGTAATCACATCGCCGGCCCGTTGCGCCATGACTGCGGCCGCCTTGAAGTCGTCGGGCTGTACCAGAAAACCCTGCCGGGGATAAACGTTGCCCCACATGTTTCCCGAGGCCTGCTGACCGATTTCACGGATCCCTGGCATGAGCGACTCGGGGTAAAGGCTTTCGGGTATGCCATGGCGCCAGGCCAGCGAGTCCAGGGTGCTCAGGTAGTAGGGCATGAACGTAGTAGCGCCGCTGGCGCAGGCGTAACCGGATTGCGAGGCCAGTTGCGTGGCGGCCCAGCCACCGGGGTGGCCGATGCCATCGACGTTCTTGAAACGGGGCAGGTTGTTGCGCTGGGTGTTCGGCGTGATCAGGTTGCCGCCACCTTCCGCACCGCTGATGGGAGAGGAGAGGGAGGCCATCTCGGTCCATGGGTTATTGCCGGTGGTGGCGTAGCTCGAGACAACGAGTTCAGGAATGAAATGACGCACCTTGGTCGAGGTTTTGACTGTGCAGCCGAAGGGCGTGCAGAGCAGCCAGTAACAAATGCCGACGACCCTGTAGGCGAGGCAATTTGGCGACAACACCGAGGACGTGATGCTGCCGGTATCCAGCGCCATGCTTGGGCCGGATGCCAGCAGAATGCTCAGCGCCAAAGGTCGTAGCTTTTGAAGCGCAATTGACGGGCATACGACAGGCATGATCCAGGCTCTTTGGGCTAATGGCCTGGACACGTTCAATGATTAAACGTACACCGTCAGTGATAAAGCTGAAGCTGGCGTTGTCGATTTACAAGGATTTGCAGGGCGACGAGGTGGCTATTCGATGCTCAGCGCACGGCGAAGGGCGTCTGGCTCGGTGAGTAGCTGAGCCGTTGTGATTTCGAGAATATTGGCGAGTTTGCATAGGACCATCAGCGACGGATTGCCCGTGCATCGTTCGATTTGACTGACGTAGGTACGATCGACCTCGGCCATGAGCGCCAACTGCTCTTGGGTAAGGTTCTTTATACGTCGCATCAAGCGGATGTTTTCCGCCAGTTGCAGACGCAGCTGTTCGTAGTCTTGAGTCATGCGCGCAAATTGCGCCTTGAGGGACTCTCAATCCACGGGATATAGTCTACATTGGTATTGATCTAGGGCATTTGGTGCCGAACGTTCATTTTGTTTCGTTATTTCCAGGCTGAGTCCAGCGTCTAACAATAAAATCAGACATCTAGGTGTGTATGGACGAAAACTACATTTCAATTCCTGCGGCGGATGGTTGCCCAAGTCTTCTGACACCTTGGGGCAACGAATTTGCTCCGATGATCGAACGTGGCGTGCAATGCGCCCAGGCTTGGCTTGATACGTCCGGTGAAATTCCCCTGTGGTGGGAGCTGGCGCAAACACGCAAGACGTTTCCTATTGGTGACTGCCAAGATGCTTTTGAAGCCGGATTCCTGTTGAGGATTCAGCAGCGGCTTCGAGGCGCATCACAATAACCGGTCGCTCGCTTTAGAGCGCGATAGCTGAATAGATTTCCCTATGCGGGTTCTATGCCTCGCGCTCTATCGATCCGTTCAGCTACCCGGTAAGCGGCTTCCAATTCTGAGCAGCCATTCTCTTGCATAAGTGTCCAGCGCTCGGCTTTTTCCTCGGGCTCCGTCATGGCCAGGGCGAGATAAAGACTTGGCGGCACGGCCCGAAACAGCGTTTCGAGATTTTTCGACAGCACGACCCCCTCGGTGTATTTGCCCGGCTCCTTGCTGGCGGAGAGCAACAAGGCTTTCTGTGCCGGTGTGAGCTTCTTGAACCGTGCGATCTCCTCAATTTCCGCGGGCGGCATGTTCAAACAAATCCACCACTCGATCATGTTGAGCATGGTTTGCGCAGCCGTGGGAAAGTCGGCAAGGTTCTGCGTCGCCAGCCAGAACCAGGCGCCAAGCTTGCGCCACATCTTCGTTCCCTTGACCACGAACGGCGCCAGCAACGGGTTCTTGGTGATGATATGACCCTCGTCGGTGATCATGATGATCGGTTGGCCCAGGTACTGATCGCGCTCGGCGAGATTGTTCACGGTGTTCATCAGGCTGATGTAGCTGATGGACATCTGCGCCTCGTAGCCTTCGCGAGCGTAAGTGGCGAGATCGACAATGGTCACATCGCTCTCGGGCCAAGGCGTGCCCTCGCGATCGAACAGTTCACCCTCGAAACCTTGGCAGAACAGGTCGATGGACTCACCCATTTCCTGGGCACGCTCGCGCCGCTTTTCCGGCAAGTGTGTGTCCGCGGCGACGCGCAGCAAGGCGTCGCGCACATTGCGGGTCAGTACCTGGCGGCACGCCGCGACACACGTTTGCGCCGCATCCAGAATGCACTCGCGGATCAAGCTGCGATCGGCTCGACTCAGGCGCGCCTCTTCCTTGGCCTCGCCGCCGGTGATCATCAGGCGGGCGGTGATTTCCAGTTCGCCAAGCACATCGCGCTGGTCTTCGCGACTGGTTACCACCTCATCGTCCAGCTCATCGATCGACAGACTCGCGACCTGATCCGGCTGCTCGACAAGGCGCCAAGCATCGGCGAACGGGGCGAGACTGACCGAGGCGCCAGGTTTCAATTGGACCTTGTTGACCGACAGGCCCTGTGTCGCGAAGTAATCGCCCTGCAAGCCGAATGAGTTGCCGGCCTCGACGATAAACAGGCGAGGGCGGTACACCGCCATGACCTGCATCAGCAGGGTGACCAGAGTGGCCGACTTGCCGGCGCCGGTGGGGCCGAACAACAGCAGATGACCATTCATGGCTCGGTCCAGGCGTGACAACGGATCAAAACTCAACGGCGAGCCACCACGATTGAACAGGGTGATGCCCGGGTGGCCGGTGCCGGTGCTGCGGCCCCACACCGGAACCAGATTCGCCAGGTGCTGGGCAAACATCAGGCGGGTGTACCAGTTGCGCGTGTCGCGGGCCGGGTTGTAAGCCATCGGTAACCAACGCAGGTAACTGTTGCAGGCGGCGACTTCATCGCCTTCGCGTACCGGTTGTAGGCCCGCACCCAATAGTGCGTTAGCCAGGCTGACCGAGCGCTGGTGCAATTGCTGTTCGTCGTGACCGCGCAGGTAGAATGCCAGGGTGCCGCGGTACAGCTTGTGCTGGCGACCGATGATTGCACGAGCCTCTTCAACATCTTGGCGGATCTGGGTCGAGGCCAGGTTTTCACCGATGGCTTTGCGCGCCAGGCGGTTCAATTGATCCTCAAGTACATCCTGCGGTTTGACCACCAAGGTTAGACTCATGACTGTACCTTCGGGTAACTGGTCGAACAGTGCATTCACCGCGTCGCCCTTGCGGGTTTCGCCGGTGAGTTGACCAATCAAGGGCGCCCGGCGCAGCTTGTCCACCACCATGACCCGATGGGGTTGATCATCGAAAAACCAGAATCCGTGCTGCACATCCGAACGCGGTTCATTGAAGAACAGCCGCTCGGCGAAGTCATGGTCGAAGGGCAGTTCCAGCGACTCACCGTCGCCCGACTCCGGAGAGGTTACGCGGCGGTAGAACTCCTCGGGCGATTCATCGGTGAGCCTGGGGGCTGGATTGAACCAAGGCAGCAACCAGTCATACAAACCTCGGCCATCGACTCGCGTCGATTGCACCCCACACGCTTGCAACGAAGCAGCGATACGTTCGCAAGCCTGTTGCAGGGATTGCACCGAGGTAAGTCCCGTCTCCTCAGCGTCAGACTCAAGCCAGCGATAGACCACCAGGCGCCCCCGTCGGTTATTGCCGCGCCAAGGCAGGCGCGTCACCACCTTATCCTCAAACAGGCCGCCAGGCTTGGCGATGGCCTGCAGATGGCGGCGGCTGAGCTGCAAATACGCCTCGGTGAAGACCGTGCCTCGCGCGCTGTCGTGAATATAATCGGTGAGCCGGGATAGGTAGGGGGTGAAGTCGTTGTCGTCCTGGCAGAAAAACTGCGCCACCCAAGGCGCTTGATCCAACTCATCAAAGCTGTCCTGCAGGGCATCCTCAAGGGCATCGCGGGCCGCCATCAGCCAATCGGGTTCGCGCCCTTCGGTGCCGATGGGCAGCAACTCGAACACCGCGCCCACTGAGCGATTGTCATCCAGCAGAAAACACTGCTCGCTGTCGAGGTACTCGACCCAAGGCAGGTGATCGGTGAAGCTGGGGTTGTGCGCATACAGTGCGGCTTCATCGGCCAAGGTCGCGCGCGGGCGTAATGGGTGGCGCCAGGCTTTCCATGCGGCAGTGCGGTTGCCCGAATCGCCGGTACGCACTACAAGTCTTCCTGACGTTCACCCGGCAATGCGTACTGCACCCGTTGGTAGAACGGAAAGACGGTCGAGTACCCCGGAACCGGTGCCTGCTCGGTGCCACTTAAATGCGGATACACGTACAGCACCAGATCGGGATTGGGCAGGCGCGGGAACAGGTTGCGGATCTCGTTCGCCGCTGTGCGCGTGTAGGGTTCCTGGATAGCCGCGGAGGCATCTGCCTGAGCCAGCGGGCGGCGTAACTGCTGCCGAGCCTCCAGCAGTTGCTGCTGAGTGCCTTGCGAACCAGCACCGTTCCAGATGTCCAGCATGGTTTGCTCGCCATGGGGCAGCAGCGTGTCCTTGTCGGTGGAGCACCCCGCCAGACCCCAGCAGAGCAAACTAATCCAGGTCAGGCAGAGAAGCTTGGTCTTTTTCATGGCGAACGCTCCGGCCCTTGGGCTCATAATCGATGGTGATCTCATGGTCGAGGTGCAGGGCGACCTGTGCGGCGGGTGGCACGTACACGGCCGCAAAGGCCTCGCCATACAGTTTGTTGACCCACTCGCGGATGTCGCTGACCCCACCACTGAGGATTGAATTCAGTGCGCTGTTGCCCGTGCTGTTGGTCACCCCGAGGGTACTGCCACCCGAACTGATCACGCTGCTGTTGTTCTGTTCATCCCCGAGCAGAGCGGCGACCCCCGCGCCGGCGGCAGTGATCAGGCTCTGGCTGCCGAGGTACTGCTGGGCGTTCGAGCGGCGCTCGCCGGCAATGCACGGGATGCCATACGGATCGGACAGGTAGCCGAGTCCGCCACGGATCTTGTCGGTGTTCGAGCCCTGGGTGGTGGAGGCATTACGGCTGGCGACCGCTTTCGGCTGAGGCACGGTGCGGATGGTGCCATCGGTAAACACAAAGGTGATTGACTCGACCTGTCCGCGTACGCAAGACAGGGTCCAGTCACCGGACGCCGTGCCGCTCATCACGGCCCCCGCGACGTCCGGCAGGTCGATGCCGTTGGCCGTGAGGTTCTCCGGACCGACCAGCACCTTGAAGGGATAAGGGTCATTCACGGTGCCGTCCACCGGGACGCGGCCGATCAGCGCAGTCATGGCGACCGAGCCCATCAGCGTGGCGTTTTCGGGAATGGTGTAGACCGACTTCGCACCTTCGGTACGCTCAGCGGATCGCGTCAGGTCACGCTCCCCCTGGGTGGCTGCACGTAGCTGTTTCTGGCTGCGATCAATAGCGTTATCGTTCAAGCCTTCCAGTGAGTTAAAGGCAGTAGGCAAACTCAGGGCGGAGGTCTTGGTTTTGCCTCGGGCGTCGGTGGACGGAGCATCCGAGGGCTCAATCCACTGCATCGCCTCATTGGCAGAATGCTGCCCTTCGAACTGAGCCCCGTCGCCCGGCTCAAGCCCCAATCCGATTGGCATATCCTTGCCTTTGCCGGTCAGCCCCGACAACTGGTCCTGCAATTGCGTCAGCAGACCGCGAGCCTGACGACTGTCTTGTTCCGCTTTGAGCCGGGCCTCGTTGGCTTGTCGGCGGCCTTCGTCGACCTGCTGGGTCACGCTGCCAAGCGCGGTCTGGATACGCGAATCGACACTGTTTTCCCGCTCACGCAGGCGGTTGTTCTCTGTCTGCAGCGAATCGTTGTGTTTCTTCAAACCGAGCATGTCGCTGCGCATGGCCTTCACCTGGCCGACCAGGGTAGCGACCGTGTCGCGTGGGGTATCGCCCGCAATGCCGAGCGACTTGGCTTGCTCGGCGGATAATTGAATATTGCCCTGATCAACTGGGTGCTCTGGAGAAGGTGTGCTGCCACCCGGGACCCAGGTTTTCAGGATGATCAGCACCACGCCCAGCAGCGCAGCCGGTACCAGCCATTTGAGCAAGGCGTTAGCTTTCATCGTCAGCACCTCGCGCAACGGGCCGGAGCAGCACGGCTTGCTCGAGGCCGGCACCGCGGGTGACAAGGTAGGCGATCGTGGTGTCTTCAGCGCTGCCGACAAGCCCGAGGAAAGCATGCTGGAAGGCCGCGGCGAACAGCTTGGCCTGAAGTCGACGTGGATCGAGTTGCACCGTCTTTGAACCACGATTGCGCACTTTCACCGCCGTCACCCAGTAATCACCGAGTCGCCAGACGGCGATGGGTGTGCTGGACACGTTTTCGGTCGGCAGCAGGGTTGGCAGTTCGGTGCGCAGCTTGAGCGGGACGCGGCGTACACCGGGCAGGGATTCTACGGTGCGCAGCGGCGCGTACAGGCTCTGTGCGGCATAGCGCGTCAACGCGACCGGGATCGGCGTGCGTTCTGAAACAGGGGCGGTGCTGGTTTCAGCCTCCGTAGCCTGCACCGGAGCATTCTTGAGAATACGCACCGGCTCCAGCGGTTGATCGCCGGGCGTGGTCGCGATATCCAGCAGGATGATCTCACCCGTCGCGACTGATTGCAGTTGCAGTCGGGTCGGGGCAATGGTTTCCGACGCGCGCAGGTACAGCGTGCCGCCGGCTGATTGAATGCGCAGCTTGCCCGTCAGGGTTGAGGGCACCCCAACTCGAACATCCTCATCGACAAAGATCACCCGCTCCTGATTGATCACCAGCGGAACCGCCAGGGGGAGGCGTTCCCAGTGCATCAACTCGACGGCCTGCGCCGCAGCTCCCCATAATATGAGCATGACGGTCAATCCCAGGCTAGAATTCCGCTTCATGGTTCACCTCCAGGCAGGGAGATTTTTTGTGGGGTGCCCTGATAACAATCCAGCGCCAGCCCCCACTTGTTGCGCTCGGGATCCAGATCAAAACGCACCACGCGTAATGGATAACGCACCACCACCCGTTTCACCGGTTCGGCGGCGTAATACTCATCGGCGTTGAGGTCGAGCGTGACCAGCCAGCTGTCGCGGTCGAGTTGCTTGACCCTGAGCTCTGGATCTTCGCTGTAGCCTCGGCCCAGAATTTCGTAGACGCCACGCACCCGCTGGCGCAGTTCGCCGGCGGCCTTGCGGTACTCATAATCACCGTCGAGGAAGGCATTGCAGCCGGGTGTCAGGTAGGACTGCAAGCCATAGATGGCGCGACGATAATCCTGCTCGCCATCCGAGGGCCAGCGGTTGAGCTGGCCAAAGATGTACAGGGCAAAGGCATAGACATTCTCCGAGGGGATATCCCACCACTTGCGCGTGCTGCCCGAGCGCAGATCCGGGGGGACATGCACGGTCAGATCGGTCGGTGCCGAGCGCCAGCCATACCAGAGTCCGATACAGAGCAGGGCGAGGATCACTACCGCCAGACGCAGGCTGAAGATATGGGCCTGTTGGGCATCCACCTTGTTCCGAAAACGACTCATGGTTGCCACCGGGACAGGGCGGGGCGCAGTCGACGCGAACGGCGAACCGTCCAGGCACCGGAATGGAGAATCAAACTGCCGCGCCCTAGGCGCCAACGGCTAGCCAGTATCCATTCAAGCTTGCGGTACAACCAGGTCTCGGGGCGGGCCCGTTTGGCCCGACGCAGTAGCGTGCCACCGGCCAATAGCACCATCGCCATACCCGCGATCATGCTGGTCGGCGCCACGGCAATGGAAGCGGTGGCGATCGCCAGCGGCACGCCCAGCAGCAGGCCAATGACGGCGCCGCTACCGAGCGCCACCCACATCTCATCATTGGTCAACCCACGCAACACGGCGGGATCACGATTGAGTCGCTCCGGCAGAAAGACCAAGGTGCCGTCGGCAAGACGTTCGATAGTATCGTTCATGCCAACCTCACAAAATCGCGGCGGCCTTGGTCAGGAACCAGATAATAATCACCACCAACAGAGCACCGATACCGACCACCGCACCTAAGTCTTTCCAGGTCTTGCGTTGGTTCTGCACGTCGGCATAGACAGTCAGGGAATGCCAGGCCACACCGAGAAAAGCGAGTAGGGCGATTAGCAGACCGAGCAAGATGCCGCCGTCGTAGGCGTAGTTTTTGATCGTCTCGATCAATCCGGATCCTTCACCGCGCGAAGGGGCTTCCATGGTGGGGAGTTCGGCGAAAGCTAGGCTTGGGCCGAGTACCAGCAGCAGACCGATCAAGCGTTGGCTGGCACGATCTCGCAGATTGTTTTTCAGAGGGGCAAAGCACTTGAGCATGGTGGCGATCTCCTGGGCTAGGACAGGGTTAAGAACATCAGGACCAACAAGGTGAGCAGCACGCGTGCGGTACTTCCGCCAAGCGCGCCGAAGCGCACACTGCCGGTGGCCCAACCCCGGTAAGCCGTCCACATCACCCAGGCGCACCAAAGCAAAGCCAGAACCAGAACTAGGGATAGCCAGAGCGTCGAGCTGCTCTGCGGTGCGAAGCCGGAGGCGTTTTGGAACGCTGCGATCTGAGCGTCAGTCATGCTCATGGCGAAGGCTCCGCGGATGGAGCGTCGAGGCGGTATTCGCCGACTAGTTCACTGGGATCGCGAGGTTGAGCACGGGAGGGGGACAGATAGTCCTGCACACCGTGGCGGATGCGCTGGATGTCTTGGGAAAGACGGAGATAGTCGAAGCGATAGCGCTCGACTGGTTCAGCCGTGCTGGCTGCCTCAGCTTGCGTTGCAAGGCGTTCGATAGTGTCGAGTTGCTGTTGGACTAGGCTGAGCTGTTCCTGTTCATGAGCAGATGCGGCATAGCCGCTGCCATGAGCGATGGCCAGTGAAAGGAGTAAAAAGCAACGAAAGACGGTAGTCGACATGATGCTGGTCCATGTGGAGGTGGAGCCAGCATCAAGTTAGCGGTTGTGTTACTCAGTATTAAACGCGAGATGGAATGTATCGCTTTTTTGGAGGAGATCGGAAGAATTTTATCCCACATACGCCAGCAATCGATTGGGCGAAAAAGAGAACCCAGTCTAGCAATCTTCCCCATTAATAATGTGTTGCTCATAAGGTAATGAGTGGATTTACTTCTGCTTGATGGGCGTATGGGTGACGAAGAGTCAATCATCGCTTAGCATGGGGGCGTTCACTTCTCATTTCCCTAACCTGAAGGAAGTTTCACATGTCTCGTTTGGCTGAATTTCGCAAGCTTGAACTACAACTGGCTGAACAGCTCGCAGAGCTCGAGTCGATGAAAAGTGATGTCGGCCTGAAAAAAGAAATGGAATTTGAGAGCAAACTACGTGCGTTGCTTGGCGAGTACGGCTTCAGCTTGAAGAACATCATTGGTATCCTGGATCCAGAAGCTGGCCGTCGTACCTCGACACCAATAGCTGCTCCCGTAAAGGCAGTCCGTAAGGCTCGCGACGTGAAGATTTACAAGAATCCAAACTCTGGTGAGGTGATCGAAACCAAGGGAGGAAATCATCGACAACTGAAAGAATGGAAAGTCGAGTTTGGCGCAGACGTTGTTGACTCGTGGCGTACTCAGTAAGATTGGTTTGATGATCAGGGGCCTGTAAGGGCCCTTTTTTATCGGTGAGAATTATAAATCCAGAGTGCAAGTCTTGACCCAGTCCTGCACCAGTTTAATTGGTGGTTAGTTCCTTGATATTCCCCCAGATCTTGGAAGCCTACGTTTCACCTGATGTTCTAACCCATAGTGGGAGTCGAGGACGACCGCTAGCAGCTTTATTTGCACTCATATGGTGTGTCAGTTTTCGGTCGCTGGATAATTACCTTGGCATTGGGATATGTAAAGAAAAACTGGTTTTTCCGAATCAGAGATACTTCTTGAATGTCGTTGCCGTGATTGCCGTAATGATGCCGAGCATCACCGCACAAGGGAAAAATATAGCCATGGGATTGAGCGAAAAGGGTAGGGACAAGTAGATAACCCAGGGCACGATCAGCAGTGGTATCACGGCTCGTTTAGCGCGGTGATAGACAAAACTGCTCTCTCGCCCGGCTCCAAATTTGCGCAGGTCGCGGCGCATCAAACCATCGACAAAACCGGTGAGCGCCGCCAGCAGAAACAAGGGTGTCGCCAAGACCAGAATGGTTAGCCTCACGGCGAAGGTGAAGGTGACGTACACCGCCGCCAGCACGAAATCCTCAATGCTCACGTAAAACTTGGTGATCCACCCCCAGAAGCCGTCATCCATGCTCGATACCCGCGCCTGCTGGGCAAAATCCGTAAAGCCAGTCTTGACCAGCAGCCACTGATTGAGAAAGTCCAGCAGATGGACAATTGTCGGTCCGGGTTGTTGGAAGATAAGAGAAGATTTGAAGTGCTCGCTGAGCCAGCCCAGTTCACTGGTCAGCATGGCCTGGCTGTGCCGCCAGCCCTGATCGCCCCAGAGCAGCAGTAGACCGGCGAACTCGATCAGGATCGAGAACAGCAACGAGGCGATCAGCAAACCAATGATGCGAAAAACCAAGCCAATCGCCGAGACGATCACTCCCGGGTGCTGGATAGGTTGTGGCGACGTGTTCTGTGCTGAAGTCGCCATTGTTCGCTCCATTGCGCGCTGCAGAGTTGATGTCGTCACGACGCTTTCTGAATGGTTTTGTGCTGAATCGAAACGGCGAGGTTGGGCTACACCACCTAATCCAAATCGAAGTTAATTGTTGGGCCGCCACCGCTTGCGCTCCACCATTGCCCCGCTTGCTCGTTGTAGGCCGCCCGCATTCGTTGAGTGAGTTCCAGCAAGTCCTTGGGCATGGCATCGTCGTTGGTGGATTTAGGTAAAGGCATGCGCACTTTCCAGAGCTGCCCGCCGGCCTGGAAGGAGAACATTTGCCCCTTCGGCAAACTGACAATATGAGCAGGCTCAATCAACGGCACGCTGGTGCTGCTGACCCGGTCCTGCGAGGAGGAGGTGAAGTCCGTACTGGCCTCTGGATCGGAGGTGTCGGTGGCGCTCGACACCAGCGTTTTGGTCAGCACGTTGACCTTGGGCAACTGCTGGGTTAGCAGTTCAGCAGTAGCGGTTTCGCGCACGCGGAGCATCTGCAGAGTATTGAAGTTGCCGATGACCTGGCCTGCCTTGGCTCTGTTGCCGATGCGCGCTTCAATATCGCTGAGGGTCTGGGTGTAGGCTGTCACCTGGATACCAGCGCCACCGCCCTTGTTGATCAGCGGAATGAACTCATCGCCCATCAGCTCGTTGAACTCGTCAGCGTGCAGGTTGATGGGAAGCTTGTCGGCGCTTCGGTCCGATGGGGGCAGGCCGTGGTCGATACCATGTTTATAGATGTGGCCCGCGACCGAGACTAGGTCGGCGAACATGGAGTTGCCCACAGCGGCGGCCACCTCGGCGTCGGTCAGTGCATCCAGACCGACGTAGACGATGCCGCGTTTTCGGATGATCTGCATCCAGTCGAAAATTGGCCGCGGGTCATCTAAATCGGTGTAGTTGGGGGCCAGTAACTGGGCTGTCTTGCCGGTGGTGAGTTTCTCCAGCAGCGGCAGTAGCGAGGCAACGATTTTGTCGAAGTAAGTACGGTCGTAGCGTACCGCCGAACGCAGTCCGTCCATTACCGGATCAAATACCCGCTTCACCGCCAGATACTGCTCGATGGCCACCACACGCTTTTCGCGCCCCATCATATGCCGGGGAATGTTCTTCTCGGTGAGCTTGCCTTCAAGCTGGACGATCACTTCCCACGCTTTCGGATCGGTTTTGGCGAAAAACTGCTGGGCGTATTCGATGAACAGCGCGTCGATGTTGACCACATGTCGCTGGATCTGCAGGTAGTCCGGGCGTCGGCCCAACTCGATCAGTGCCCGGGCGATGATGTTGACGAAACGCCAGGCGAACTCACGGAAGGCCGCAGAGTTGCCTTCACCACTGAGCTGCCCCGCGATGCGCGATGCCACTTCCGAAATGCGTCCGAAACGTCCCACGGCGTTGTAGCGCGCGGAGATCTCCGGCCAGCCTAGATGGAAAACATAAAACTCCTTTTCCCGACCAGCGCGTTTGGCTTCGACGTACATCCGTTTGAGCAGGTCGGCATCGCCCTTCGGATCGAAGACGATGACCACCTCATGTTCGATGCGATGAATGTCCTGGGTGATGTACACCTCAGCGAGTCGCGTCTTGCCGACACGGGTAGTGCCGAGCACCAGGGTGTGTCCGACCCGTTCGCCCAGCGGCAGACTGACTTCCGTTTCATCGGGCTCGACCCCATGCAACAGCGGAGAGCCACCTACCGGGGGCAAAGGGCGCAACGGATTGAAGGCACTGTCCCAGGCTGTGACACGGGCCAGTATCGAGAGTGGAAACGGCGCATGCTCCAGGCGTCGTCCGAGCCCACGGGCCAGGCGGTAGCTGGTCGGTTGGTCGATGTAGTGGGCGACCGCTGGATCCTGGGCCTCGACCAAGCGCTGGGTGTGCAGACGGGTCCAGCGAAAGCCGAGGCCCATGAACAGACGCTTTCGGCTGACCGGAATCTGTCGGTTGGTCAGTTCGTAACGCGGCAGCCGACGGATATTGCGCTGATAGCGCAGCACCTCCCAGGCTTGTCGCAGGCGGATCAGGCCGAACAGGGTATAGGCCAGCGCTGCAACCAGACCGATCTCGGGTGACAGGGCCACAGCCCAGGGCGAGTACACGCAGAGCACTGCGGCGGCGATGCAGATCGCTACGGTGTACAGCTCCACCGCTGGCCGGAGCTTGGACTCCATCGCATGCTCGGCCATGATCTGGACTCACTGTTCCAGTGAGGTGGCGGTGATCAAGACGGGGTAGTGCTCAATCTGCAGGCGGGTGGCGATGTCGTTGCCGTTGACCGGCAGGATGGTGATGCCCGGAGCGGCTGCTCGAATTCGGGCCAGGGCTTCAGTATCGGCCACTTCGACGGCGAGGCCAGCCGCGCCTATTTCCCGCAGTTCAGCCGCACGGTGACGCAACCAAGCCAGTGATTGGGGATCGTCACCGACCAGAAAAAATGGCTGCAAGCCAGGCATGCTCAGGGAGCGAAGCGTGATCTGGCCTGGGCTTAGGAGGGAGCTGCGGACGGGCAGTATCCAGGCTTCATCGGCAAACGTGGACAAGTCCGCATGCATGGCCCGATCAGGCTGGGCCTTGTTGTTGATGGGCGGCCTGGCAGCTTGAAAATAGGGGCGGGTGAAGTCGCTAGGCTGATCCCCGGCTACGCTCAATTGCGGCTGGGTAAAAGGTGCCAAGAGTAGGATGCAATAATAGGCAAGAGGTATTCGCTTCATGGTGGTGTGCCCTGTTTGAAGGAAACCAGCAACCGTTCGAATTGTCGGGTAAATTCGGCGCGGTAACGCGCGGCAGGTATACCTCCCGCTGGGCGGTGATAGCGCCCGGCAGCCAATACCCAGTCACCGGTGGCGGCGTGATGCTCCCGCAACAGCGCGGCGGTCACGGCGAGATTTCGGTAGGGGTCGAGGGCTTCACAAGGGCTGGAAAAACGTTGCCCGTAATAACCCAAGTTGGTTTGTCCGAGTCCGGCGTCGACCCGCTTGGCGTTTTGTCGGGCTAGCGCCTGAAGCAAGGCGTGACAGGCGGCCTGGCGAGTGGCGAAACGGTAAGGGGTACCGGCAATATTCAGGGTCCACGGCCAGGGCAGCAGCCGACCTCGGACGCGAATGCCACTCTCCTGCAGGGCAATCGCGAACAGCACCGTCGAAGGGATGTCGGCGTCATGCGCCGCCAGTTGATAGGCAGGAGGCGGAAGTTCGTCCGCCTGGACGGCGAGCATCGTCAGCAGGAGCGCAATACCGCTTAGTCGAGGCGTTGCCATTGTCCGTTCACCTGTTGAAATGTGGCGGGCAATGGCCCTGGGGCACCCAGGCTGAACCAGCGACCACGGTCATGGTTCAGGGTGATCTGCCGGCGTTGCACTTTGGCCGGATCGATGTCCGCTTGCCGAGCCCAGCTACGGACGCGTTCATCCTGGCCTTGGCTGCCCACCAAGTAGATGTCGAATGCCGTGTCGCTGCTTTGCAGACGCTGCGCTTCGGCGGTGCATGCTGGGCAGTGGTCCTCCACAAACAGGGCTTGGCGCGGCACGACCGCTGAGCTGGTAGGGGATGGGGATGGGGATGCCATGCCCTGGATCGGCAGCAGCCCGGGAAACAGCTTGGCCCAGGCCGCGGTGTAAGCGTTTTGGTAGGCCAGTTCGCGCTCGGCGCGTTTGGCTTCCAGCGCAACTTGTAATTCGGCATAGCGCTGGCGCTCTTGGTCGGTCTCGGCCTCGACTCCGAGTGCGGTCAACGGATCGAGGTTCGGGCTCCAGAAACCGCGCGGGCCGGCTTGGATCTGTTCGAAGCGCGTCCACTCCTGCTCGGTCAGACTCCAGCTTGCCGCCTGTTCAGAATGAGAGCGCCCCAGGGGAGCGGACTGCGCGTCCTGGATCCGAGACTGTGTCGTCATGGGATTGCCCATCGCTGCTCCTGTGCTCAGTAGCGAAACGAGACAGACGACGGCGGGCAATTGCGCTCTGTTCATGATTGCGTCTCAAGGGAGGTGCACGGTCTGGTCTGGCTGAGCCGCCACTGCGAAGATGGCTGAGTTCGGTTCCAGTGCTTTCAGGTACCAAGTTCCGAGCTGCTCGCCGCTATGCAGCAGCCGAACATCCATGAGCGAGCGACTGTCATGAGGAGCGACCGCCAGAAAGCGCTCACCCCCGCGGGACTCGACACTCAACACTGAAAACGGTGGCGAGAGCGGGACGGGTTTGGGGTGAGCGGTCTGTTTCGGCTTGGCCACGGAAGACGTCGATGGTGGAGTTAGCTCCAGGAGTTGTTGCTCGACTTGCTCAAGGCGTGCGCGTAGCGCTGTCATGTCCGCTGCGGTGGCGCGGGCTGTCAGACCGTCGCGCAGTTCCTGTATTTCTTGCGCCCATTGATCCAGCATGGGATCGAGGGTATTGGCCTGTTGCTCACCGGTATCGACCATCTGCTTCAGGTCTTTCAGCGCGTACTGCAGTTTTTCCTGGGCATCCTTGAGCGCGTTTGAATCACGTTGCAGGGTGTCCAGGGTTTGTCGGTATTGCGTGTTCGTGCTCTGCAGCTCCGCCATGCGCTGATACTGGTTATACAAACCACCGCTCAGGCCGGCGACCGCCAGGCACAGCAGCCCAATGATTAGGATTTGAAACGTCGAGGCTTTCATGGGCGTGACTCCGACTGATGGGGCGAGACGGGTGTGAATGGCGTGACGCCAGCCCCCGTTTTTCGCTGTTCGAAGCAGACCGAACGGCCGACTTCATCGGTTTTGAGTTGCCAGGCGGGGCCAGCCAGCACTTGTAGCGCGCGGCGCAACGGGATTGGGCCGAGCCGGTAATGGGCTGCGGGCAGAGGCCGGGTAAACAGCACCTTCACCGCCGCGGCATCGAGACAGAGCGAATAGCCCGAGCGCTGCAATACGTACTGCAACGCATCCTGCACCGAGGGGCTCAGGCTGGACGGGATGCTCACGTCAATGATTTGAGCGAGAAGATCGCGTTGCTCCGTGGTGGGCTCGGTGCTGACCAGCGTATAGCGGCCATAGTGGAGTTCTGTCGGATGGTTTCCTTCGGCTGTGCCCCGCGAAACCTGGGCTCGATTGGAGCCACTGTCGATCGCTGGATGGGTCGGCAATGTATTGGGGATTTGCGCGGTGCAGGCGCTCAACAAACCCAGCAGGCAGACAGGCGTGAAAAAACGCTCCATGGAAAAAACCTCATGTCAGATTCAGTGCAGAAACTGACATGAGGTGAAGGAGCGATTCAGTGAGAAAGTCGATTCAAGGCGGGTCGTGTTAAAACTGAACGCGTTGTTACTCATCAAAAACGGCGAGCCCATCCAAGACGGCAGCGTCGGGGTCGAAGATCAACAATCGCACATCTGCCAATGCCGCCAGATACAGGACGTTGACTAAGGCTTCCGGCGTGCCGGCGTCGAGTTGTTCTTGTCTCAGGGTTGAATAAGGTTTGCCGTCAATGTTCAGCACGTTTTCGTCCGTCCATGGTGTGCCGATCAGTTTGCATCCGATACCGTTGCAATCCGGCAACGCGAACAGTTCGAACAAGAGGCCAGTTTGCCTCGGAACGAAGTGACTGACCCATTCTTCCAGATAAAGCATCGCTTCTTCGGGAAGGTGGGCGGTACTGATCTCCCAGGCTCGACTGTAGTGTCCCGTTTCGAAGTTCAAGCGATGGACCACGGCTTGGGCTTCTTCCAGGGAGTACAGGTCGCCGACGTGATGCCGCTCGTTGAGCACTTCTCCCATCACGGCGTAGATCACTTGGCGCACCAGCCCGGTGGACTGGCAGCGTTCATCCAACTCATCCGGAATGGATTGGCCTTCGCTGATCAAGGCGAAATCGCCATTGAACAGACAGGGGAACAGCTGCAGCTCATCGTTGGGCAGATGGGCTTGTGAGTCGTGTACGGGTCGAAAGCAGGGAGGGCAGTCGTCTTCGTAGGTGATCTGCAGCAGCCGTTCGATATGAAGGTTGTCATAGCCGCGAGCAAATGGGTTTGAGGCCGCCAGCAGGGCTGCGGCTTGGTGTGTTGGGTGCATGAGGGGGCTCCAGGATGAAAATGAACAAGGCGCCCGAAGGCGCCTATGAGGCTTAAAGCCAGCCATGTTCGGCAAGAGAGAGCGGATGCCCTTCACCCACGATGAAGTGATCCAGTACGCGCACTTCGATCAAGGCCAAGGCCTCCTTCAGCCGTGCGGTCAGGATGCGATCCGCCTGGCTGGGTTCCGTACACCCTGAGGGGTGGTTGTGAACAAAAATGGCGGCCGCAGCGTTATGCGCTAGGGAGCGCTTAACGACTTGGCGGGGGTAAACGCTGGCGCCATCAATGCTGCCGTGAAAGAGGACTTCGAACGCCAGCACGCGGAGCTGGGCATCGAGAAAAATCATACCGAAGACTTCATGCTCTTGTTGCACAAGATGCAGTTTTAGGTATGAGGCCACGGCGCCAGGCGACGTCAGGTTAGGGCCGCGGGCGAACAGCCGACGATCTAGAATGTGCAGTGCCTCGTCGATAACCTGGTTTTCTTGGACGATACGATCGGCCTCGAAATCCGAGGTCTCGATCAAGGTGAGTTGGGTGCTCATGGTGCTACCTCCGAAGGGAATAATCAGGGGTACACGCCCGAGGGGAGTGGTATCCCCGAGGTGGATAGAGTGTCGCGGGGGTTAGCCGATGGCGCGCTGTTTACAGCCGAGTGAATCGATGGCGCTGGCCGTGTAGGGGTGAACCACAGCCGTCGCAGGGCGATGAGGAAAAGGCACTTATTCCCCGGTCGGTTTCGGGATCGAAGTCGGCACTGATGGGCATTAACCGAATCAGTCCACGATGGATGCCGGCGATGCGTTTCTCGATTTCATCCGTCGTGTAGTAGAGCGATAACGTGCTGTAGTCCTCGTACGCCACAGCGAACAGGCAGTCATCGCAAATCCAGAAGGATTCCATGTCGGTTCTCCTGTGCAGATTGAAGAAAAGGCGCTCGACGGAGCGCCTTGGTGAAGAACATCGTGGACTGTTCAGGCGGACTGAACGGTACAGGTGGCATCACGGCGGGCCGTGCGGGGAGCAGCTGGAGATTTAGGTTCAGCCCGAGCCTCTGTTGGGTTTTCACTCTCCTCAACTTCGGCATCAGCCAATGATGGGGATGACTCACTGGTGGGCGCTTTGCTCAGCAGGTGCTGTTGCTTCCTGCCTGGCGGGCGCTTTGTACTCGAATGTGCCGTCGACCTTGATCCAGTCGATGAACAGCAAACGACCTTTCAGACTGGCGCCTGGTTGACCTTGTTTAGCGCCTTTCTCGTAGAGAAATGGATCGATCCACAGGTCGCCGATACGGAACGACAGCAAGACCTTTTTCTCGGCCTTGACGGCGTCCATATAGAGACGAATCAAGCGTTCAGCTTCACCCCCCGCGACTTTGCAGTCGAAGCGGGTGTACTCCACCGCATCGGTGGCGCCGTGCAGGGCGGCGATATCGCAGGCCATGAATGGCTGGCCGCGGCGGACTTGGACTTCACGAACACGATTGAGGTAACCGATACCGACGGTGTGCAGATTGAAGTAAGTGGTCGCTTCTTGGGATTGGTTGGCGTGGGCCATGGTGCTTCTCCTGTTTCAAGGGGAAACGGCGACGCACAGGCCCTGACGGGGAAGTGAGCCCCCGTCAGGGTGGGTAAGGTGAAGGCGAGCGATGAAGGGCTTAGCACCGGCAAGCCGATGACGAGCAGAACTTTGCGTCTGAGGGAATAGCGATGCAGTTGAGGAACGTCTGCGGTAGTGGTCCGCAAATCTGGGGTAGTGGGCATTCATCACCGCTGAAGCGGTAACCGTGCGAGCTTCCGAACGCTGATCGCACTTGGGTAAACCACCACAAGCGTGGCGTAGCCTTGAAGGTTCAAGCTACCTGGGCAGGGCTGTCAACGACAGCAAACCACGCCCTTTGTATAAGCCTGTTACTGGGGAGCGTCAAGACGCTCCAGCCCGATTTTTACGGCCGGAATACAGTGGCAGTCACTGGACTGAAGAAATTGAAGAGTGGACCTGACGGGTCGCCAGGCGAGGAACAGAAGAGCCACCTTTATCCGTTGGGAGGGCAGTTCTGAGTGGGCTATTGTTGGTCGCTGTGAAAATACCTGTGATCCAGTCAGGAGTTTTTTATCTGCCTCCTTGGCGTGCTTTCGAGCAATTCCAGAGCTGTGTCCAGTCCCGATTCGGGAATTAGAAAACTATTTATGAATCAAATGGTTGCAAGCTATATAGAGTCTCACTTTCTGCTCCAAGCATTAAAAAATGGACCTCGTTAGAGGTCCATTTTTCTGCGGACATTGAGCGGCTCATTGGGGAGCGGCATTATGGACTTCGCCCTGGTCTGCGCCGCGCTCGCTCTGCTCACTGGCCTCGTCCGCCGCCCGCAAGCTCCGTTGCCAACGACTGAGCGCATTTAACCGTTGTCAACTCTGGTCGTCAGGCAATTGAGCGCAGAGTAAGATCGCCTGCAAACGTTTCGACGCTGTCGAGACTACTTCACGGGGCTCTGCAGTGAACATCGACACCCGCATCAAATTTCGTCACCTCGTGTGCTTTCTTGAAATGGCTCGTCAGGGCAGCCTTGCGAGAGCGGCAGATGTGTTGGCAGTGAGTCAGCCTGCGATGTCGAAGACGCTCAAGGAGCTGGAGGAACTGCTGGCGACAAGCCTGTTTATGCGCGGTAAAAGTGGCGTGAGCCTGACCGAGGCCGGGGTCGCCTTTTTGCGTTATGCCGGGCCTTCGGTGCAGGCGCTGCGTGAGGGGGTGAATACCTTGCGCGGTGGCGAATATGCGGCGGCCAGGGTGCGACTTGGGGTGTTGTCGACGGTGGAAAGCTTGCTGGTGCCTGAGGTTGTGCGGCGTTTGCACGAGCGCCATTCGGCGCTGGTGGTAAGTGTGGTGACCGGGCCGAGCGCGTATTTGTTGTCGCAGTTGCGAGTGGGTGATGTCGACCTGGTGGTCGGCCGTATGACCGATAGCCCGGAGATTCAGGGGCTGACCTTCGAGCATCTGTACAGCGAATCCATGACCCTGGTGGTACGCCCCGGTCATCCCTTACTGGCCGAGCCACTGGAGCGTCACGCCCTGGAAGATTTTCCGCTGGTGCTGCCGCTGGTAGGGACGTCGATTCGCAAGTTTGCCGACAGCCTGTTCGTGCAATGTGGCATCAGCCAGTCGCGGCAACGTCTGGAAACCTTGTCCGTGACCTTGAGCCGCCGTTATGTGTTGTCCAGCAAGGCGATCTGGATCGCGCCGCTGGATGCAGTGCGCCTGGATCTGGCCAGCGGCGAACTGGTTGAGATCAATCTGGGGCAGCGCGAACCGGGTGGTTCGGTGGGAATTTCTAGTAACTCCAGCCTGCCGTTGTCACTGGCGGCCCAGTGGTGTGTCGAGGTGCTGCGGGAAGTCGGGCAGGCGTATCGCGAAGGATTTTATCCATAACCGTTTGGTTATGTTTAAGTGGCTGTTTTTCAATATTCACCGAGGGTCTGTTGTTTGAAACTGCGAGGCACCCCTCCATAAATCAAACAACAGGAGACCGACATGTCTGATGCAGACAGCAGTCGCTTCGTTATCCGTGACCGAAACTGGCACCCCAAAGGCCTGACCCCCGACTACAAAACCTCTGTCGCCCGTTCTCTAGGCCAAGCCTTGGTGAGCATTCCCCAGTCGGCCAGCGAAACCAGTGGCCCGGATTTCTGCCACCTGAAAATGGGTCGATTCGATAACGACTTGCTACTCAACTTCAACAACGGTGGTTTGCCGGTGGGGGAGCGGATCATTGTTTCCGGCCGGGTCTGTGATCAATATGGCAAGCCAATCCCGCATACCCTGGTGGAGATGTGGCAGGCCAATGCCGGCGGTCGCTACCGGCACAAGAATGATCGCTACCTGGCACCACTGGACCCGAATTTCGGCGGTGTCGGCCGGGCCCTGACCGACCGCGATGGCTATTACAGCTTCCGCACCGTGAAACCTGGCCCATATCCTTGGCGCAATGGTCCGAATGACTGGCGACCGGCGCATATTCACTTTTCCATCAGCGGGCCATCGATTGCTACGCGCCTGATCACCCAGCTGTATTTCGAAGGCGATCCGCTGATCCCGCTGTGCCCGATCGTCAAGTCGATCGCCAACCCGGATGCGGTTCATAGCTTGATCGCCCGGCTCGACATGGGTAATGCCAATCCGATGGATTGCCTGGCCTATCGTTTCGACATCGTGCTGCGCGGCCAGCGCAAGACCCACTTCGAAAACTGCTGAGGAGTCCGTCCATGCCTATCGAACTGCTACCCGAAACCCCTTCGCAAACGGCCGGCCCTTACGTGCATATCGGCCTGGCTCTGGAAGCTGCCGGCAACTCGACCCGCCCAGAGGAAATCTGGAACCAGATGGCCAAGCCCGGCGCGCCAGGCGAACAGATCCTGCTGATTGGTCATGTCTATGACGGCAATAGTCACTTGGTGCGCGACTCGTTCCTGGAGTTCTGGCAGGCCAACCATGAAGGGGTTTATGACCCGGTCTTCGACTCGGAAAAGGTCTTCAACAGCTTCGGCCGAACCGCCACCACCTTCGATGCCGGCGAGTGGACACTCAACACCATCAAACCCGGCGTGGTGACGAATGCGGCCGGTGTGCCGATGGCGCCGCACATCAATGTGTCGCTGTTTGCTCGCGGGATCAATATTCACCTGCAAACCCGACTGTACTTTGCTGATGAGCCACACGCCAACGCGACGTGCCCGGTGCTTAATCTGATAGAGCAACCGCAGCGTCGGGAAACGTTGATAGCGCAGCGTTGCGAGGTGGATGGGAAGGCGGCTTATCGTTTTGACATACGTATTCAGGGGGAGGGTGAAACGGTGTTCTTCGATTTTTAAACCCGCTTCGCGCCGAGCCAGTGAGTTCAACGAGCGAGGCTGACTACCGCATCACAGCCCTCGTTGTTTCATGCAGCGATTCTTGGGAGCACTGTGATAAGTGGCCCTGGCAATTGCTTTTAGAGCTGAATCTAGCCTTTGATGAGCGGTTACAACGTCTCAGTACATATACGTAGGGGTGCAGTGCACTGGCGGCGTTTGATTGTTCGTTGGCGACGGACGGGCACGTTGGACCAAGTCCATGATCTCGATTTTAGTAGCAAATTATTACCGACTTCAGCTCGATGTAATCATCAATAAACGCGCTGCCAAACTCTCAGCCCACCTCCGATGATTTGTTGCCTCCGAAGGGAACCGCCGGATCGAGCATGGTGTGCATGTTCACCAACACGATGCCAGCGTATATGGCAGGCCCCATGGGGTGCCCAATCGCAGCTCTGGCTCTCTGCGAGCACCAGTGTATTGTCATGACGACGGCAGGGATCGCCGCAGTCCCCACCTCTGGCGTGCGACCCTCTCAAGCGCCGTTGACAGAAGAGGATGAGTGCCAGTCTCGATATCCAGATAACCATTTCTACCGTCATTTAGGCACTTTCTAATATGACACTGACTCGGCGGTGTGGACTCGCTCTGGGAGTAGGGCTCAGCTATGCAGGCTGCCCAAAAAGCCATGCTGGTATTTTTACGCTAATGATGTCGCAGATGTCTCGATGGGTACGTCGGGGGCACGGAGGGATGCGACAACAATATATATGCGGTTCGGCTACCGGCGATGCGTTTCTCGATTTCATCCGTCGTGCAGTAGAGCGATAACGTGCTGTAGTCCTAGTAAGCAGCAGCGAACAGGCAGTCGTCGCAAAGCCAGAAGGATTCCATAATGGTTCCCCTGTGCGGATTGCAGAAAAGGCGCTCGACGGAGCGCCTTGATGAGGAGCTCCAAGATGCTGCAACCCGATTTTTTAAGGCCGGAATACAGTGGCAGTCATTGGAATGAAAAAATGAAGAGTGGGCCTGGCGGGGTGCCAGGCGAGGAAGAGAAAAGCCATCTTTGGCGGTCTTACGCAGTCGACAAGCTCCTCGCAAAACTTGGTTTAACTGCGCCATGATTCGCCAACCGACCCTTGTCGTGGCCTGGGTCGGAAGCTACTGGCACGCATCCGCGCACAAAGGGTGCCCAGTATTTCCCCGGCGGGCTCCGGGGCTGAATACGATCGCTGAAGCGGATGACCGCTATTGCCTGGCAGAGGCAACAGTGGTCATCCGCCACCAGGATCAGGTCGAGCACAAAACGGGAATGATATTCCGCAGAAGAGAGGGCTCCGAACTCAATGAGTCCGACCGAGCTACCCGGAGCGAATCGGTCTTTGGCCGCCGTTGGCGATGATCCTGAGTCACTACAGCAGAAAGGGTGGGGCGACGTCAAGGTAGAGGGCGCCCCTGAGAGGCCCCTATATCGAGTGCGAGCGAATGAGCTCACTTGTTGGCGAGATGAGCAGCCAATTGTTCTACGGTTGCCAAGATAAAGGCACGGTCGCTTTCTTTCAGTCCGCTCAGCAGACCCGCGATCATCTGGCCCTGGTCATTGGGACGATTGCTCGACTCCGTCAGCAGTGCATCCATCCTGCAGTCGAAAATATCGGCTAATTGCATCAGCTTGACCACCGAAAGCTCCACCACACCCCGCTCCAGGCGTGATATGGCTTCGCTGCCGATCCCCAAGCGTTCAGCCACCTCTTCCTGGGTCAGATTACGCTCGGTCCGGTGCTTCGCGATCATGCGCCCGATTTGGGCTTGGGTTGGATGTTTATGTGCCAAGTGATGAGCTCTCCAGTTCAACCCGAATGGTTGAGCAAAGACCCATTGACATGAACATCCTTAACGGTTGAGTGTCGACCTATAGGGTTGCTATATTGACTGAAATTGCTGTGTGACGCGACTTGGTTTCTATTCCTCCAGGAATCAGAGTCCGAGGTGATCCGTGAGAGTGAACGGTCTGATAGGGCCAAGCTGAGGAACAGTTGAGCATGGAAGATGAGAGCAAGGACGTCATGGACCTGATCTGGGATCGAACACTGGAGCTGTTCATCAGGATTCATGATTGCCCTGATAACCCCGAGCACTTTGACAGCCTTGTCCATTGGCTCAACGAAAATCCTGCTCACCTGAAAGCGTTCAACGAACTTGGGCAGATATGGATTGCGACAGGCATCGCCTTGGCCCGTGAAATCGGACAACCCTTGATCGACTTGGAGAGGGATCAGCAGCCACTGATGATGCACTGATCAGTACATCACCCCCAATACTCCTGTCTATCTTCAATGGAGCGTCATGGGCGACGCGTATCTTTTCTGATCGGCACTGTACCCTTACAGTCGGGGTAGTGGGAGCATGACCAGAACGGCCCTGATTTCCCCTTTCTCCTGAGCATTGAGGCGTTGCAAATGGGGCAGGTCGGGCCGGCTTCGACAGGTACCGCCAAGGTGAGTGCGCCACAGTGTTCGACCAATTGTGCAATCCAGTTCGCCTGCTTGGCGACGAACGCATTAAGGGTCAGACGTCCCGCTTCGATTTCGTCCAAAGCCTGTTCCCAGATCGCGGTCATACCCGGATCCGCGATGGCCGCGGGTACCGCCTCGATCAGGGTATGGGCCGCGGCGGAGGCTATTAAGGCGCGTTTTTTCTTCAGCAAATAACCGCGATCAATCAATCCCTTGATGATGCCGGCGCGCGTGGCTTCGGTGCCGATACCGGTGGTGTCCCGAAGCTTCTGTTTCAGACGCGGGTCGTTGACCAGTTTGGCCACGTTTTTCATCGCCTTGATCAGATCGCCCTCGGTCAGCGGTTTGGGCGCTGTGGTGTGCATGGGCTTGAATTCGACGTCGTCCACTGCGCACTGCGCTCCCTGTTGTAAGGCGGGCAATACCTGGGATTTTTGAATGGACTCATCATCCTCGGTGTTGTCGGAGAGCAAGCCTTTCCAGCCCTGGACCAGGATCTGTTTGCCAACCGCGGTCAATCGTTCTTTGCCACACTCCAGTTCAACCTGAGTTCGATCAAACTCATGATGCGGAAGAAATTGTGCGAGGTAGTGGCTACGGATCAGTTCGTAGACATTGCGCTCTTGCTCAGACATTCGCAAAAGGTTCGCCGGCTCGGTGGTGGGAATGATTCCGTGGTGTGCGGTGACCTTGGCGTCGTTCCATGCTCGTGAGCGCAATGATCGATCGAGGCTTCCGAGTGCGGACCGCAGCGCGGGATCCGTTTTGAGCAGGGCATCGAATACCGCGGGTACCTCGTCGAGCATATTCGCTGGCAAATAACGGCAATCGCTGCGTGGGTAGGTGGTAGCTTTGTGGGTTTCATACAGGGCTTGGGCGATGTTCAGGACTTCCTGAACACCGAGCCCCAGCTTGAACGAGCAGACTTCTTGCAACGTGCTCAGGTCGAAGGGCAGGGGCGGCGCTTCGCGGAAATGCTCCGTCTGCAGCGAGAGTACTGTGGCGGTCTTACTGTCCGCGATTGTTTGGACAGCATGACGTGCTAGCGCCTGTTGCAGACAACGACCGGCTTCATCTTGTCCTGAGCGTGATGGTTGCCACGACGCGATGAATGGTTGTCCCATTGAGGACAGGTGCACCTCCACGTCCCAGTAGGGCACCGAGACGAAGCTGGCAATCGCACGATCCCGATCGACCACCAGACGTAAAGTCGGTGTCTGGACGCGTCCAACTGACAGTACGCCATCATAGCCCGCCCGCCGACCGAGGAGGGTAAACAAGCGACTGAGGTTCATGCCGATCAGCCAGTCGGCGCGGCTGCGGGCGAGGGCTGAGTGGTAGAGCGGAAAGGTCTCCTGCCCAGACTTCAGCGAAGACAGTGCCTTGCGAATCGACGCCTCGTTGAGTGCGGACAACCAGAGGCGTTGGACGGGGCCTCGATACTGGCAGCGCTCCAGTAACTCGCGGGCAATCATTTCACCTTCGCGATCGGCGTCGGTGGCGATAACGACGGTGGTGGCTTCGCTGAGCAGGCGCTTGATGACTTTGAATTGTGCCGCGGTCTTGGGTTTGACCTCGACCTGCCATTGCTCGGGAATGATCGGTAGCTGATCCAATGACCAGTTCTTGTACTGCACGCCATAGGCTTCAGGCGGTGCTGTCTCCAGCAGGTGGCCGATACACCAGGTGACGGTTGTCTGTGTGCCGGTCAGGCAACCGTCACCACGTCGAGTGGCCCCGAGTACCTTGGCGATGTCCCGACCCTGGGACGGTTTCTCGCAGAGGAAGAGGCGCATAGAACTGCTCCGGATTGAGTTCGGAGCAGCGTGGTTGGAAACAGCAGTGGCGAGATATGAGAAACCTGAATGGGAGGTTCCTCATATTAGTCGGTGAGGGCAGGCTTAAATGGGCCAGGGCGGCTTGTAGTATGGACGACAGGTGGGTCTTCACGAGCAGCGAGTAACGACAGACCAGCCACTTCGCGCAGAGGCGCAATTTTTATGCCTGAACTCTGTCAGTCCGACGGTGGTTGCCCTCTGCGTTTTTTGGGTTTCGACGCAGGTGAGCCGGCCTGCTGTGTACTTTTCTCGACGGGTGTCGCAGAAGCCGCCGGCTCACTGGAGCGTTCCCGCATGATCACGCTGCGCACCCGGTGAGGCAGGATGCCAACGCGACGGGCCTCGATCTTGAAGGTCACCCGCGCATTGTCTTCACTGTCCTCCCATTCATCGCGCACGGTGCGGCCTTCGACCAGCACGCGCATGCCTTTCTGGTACAGCGTGCTCCAGTGTTCAGCCTCGCGGTGCCAGAGCTCAACCGGCGCCCAATAGCCGCCTCGATCTTCATAGCTGCCTTCGCGTGGCACGGGGTTGTCGAAATACACGTTCAGCCGTAGCAAACGCCGTGGTTCGTCATTGCCTGATGGAAATTCCTGGAACTCTGGCGCACTGCCGATGTTGCCTTCGCCGACGAAAAAAGTGCTCATCCTGATACCTCCACTGCGGTTGTGAACTGGCGCAGCAGCTGTTCGGCACTGGCCATTTTGATCGCGCAGGTCGTGGCCTGGCGGTAGAGCGAATGCACCACGCTCATCTGCAGGTTCAGTGCAATGCGCTCGCATTCGAAACGGTGCAATCCCTCGCGCACGACTTGCGGCAGGGCTTGGTTGCCGACTTGGCGTTCCCAGACCGCAACCCCCATACGGGCGAAGTCACGGCTGCGCCAACGCAAAAAGGTGCTGCCCGCGCTGGTGTTGTGCAGCACCAATCGAATATCCAAGTGTGAGTAAGGGGGCTGTCCGGCTTGCTGCACAACAGCCTCCATCAGATGGCATAACTGCGCCTCGATTTCCCTCGCCACCTGCGCCAGGTGCTCCAACTCCCCCTTACCCTTAAAGGGCTTTAAAAGGCCTTTTAGGGAGGCGGCGTGTTCGAGCTGTCGATAGGCATCCGGTGTCAACACTTCGGAGGACATTGGTTGAGCCGGGATCATGGGATTCATGCTTCGTCCTCCGGCTCATCCACTGTCGCAGATGGCTCTCCCGTTTCCTCTGCCAACGCGTCAGGGTCATCCACTGTCACAGCGCCCCGACGAATGATCGGCGGCGCGAACTGGGAGCGGCGATGTCCCTCAAGGATGTCCATGGGGGGCAACCCAAATTTCTCGATGGCCGCAATGGCACGGGCATTGTTCGCCGCCATATCATCGCGGGTGACGCCGGCATGCCGATAGCGCTGGGCCTGGCCGAACAGGCTGCGCAGCAGATGGGCACCGTCATCGATCCAGGCCTCCATATCCCGGCGGCCGATCAAAGCGGTGTGATGGGCCAATAGGGTCCGGCGCACCAGGGTGTCGTAGTCGGTCAGCAGGTAGACCGCCAGAAAACCCAGCTGGCTGCCGATGTACAACGGCAAAGTGACGGGGTGGATGTTGAGGTTGTCGCCCATGTCGATTTGTGTCGGCAGGTCTTGCCTGATCCGATCCAGCTGCTGGGTCAGTTCCAGCATCCCAGCCTTGGCCAGCATCAGTTTTTCTTCGAGTTGCACGATGGCCCAGTCGGCGTAGGGATCGTCCTGGGCTGCGGTTTGTTTGATCAGGTTGGTGACACTGATGAAACCGGCCATGCCCATGATCGAGTGGACGCCTTCGCGTGCGGTTCGGCCTTGCCAGATACGGGCGGCGTGGTGAGTGTGCAGGGTCAGGGTGATGCTGCTGCGCAATGAACCCAGGTTGAGTTGATAGTGATCGGCCACGGTGTTGTCCTCGCATAAGCTTGGACGGGAACGTTGCGACAGATGATGGTCAAGGGCAGCCCAAAAGCTGAATGCGGTCTGTTCGGTTTGGTGTGAGAGGGAAAATTTCGGAGGCGTTCGCGCGTGACGTCGGTGGCATCAATTCCATGGGGGGCGATGGCCGTACCGGTCGGATTGCGCTGGTTCGGCCCTTTGCGATCTCACATTAGACCTCAGTAGATTTGATGCCAGTGGCATCAAATCTACTGAGGTCCAGAGCGTTTTCCGCGCAGTTGGCGCAGCTCATTCAGGCAGGCTTGGGCGAGGGCGGAGGCGGGTTCGCCATGCTTTCTTGACGGACGTGAGGGTGCAGTTGGAGGCAGCTCTGCAACGGGTGGAGGTTCTGTCTGGCCTGCCCAAGGTCGAAAGTCGCCGTTCAGTGCGCGCTGGATTAGACCCATCAGATAGGCCGCGGGCTTGCGGATACCGCCGGCCGCACAACGTGCACCGGCTTCGTTGAGCACGGCCTGCCGATCTACCGGATTGAGCTTGTTCAGCGCCACGGCGACGGCCTGACGCTCGCTTGGACGCAGGTGCAGCGGATCGGGCCAGAGCAGGTTATCCACCGCTGGGGTCGCGCGCGGTACAGTACAAATACTTTCTTTTAATACAGTACAGGCGGCGTTCGGATTCCGAACGGTGCCGGAATCATTGGCGTTCAACCCCGGTTCGGAATCCGAACGAGGGCCTGCACGATTCCGAACGCGGTGATCACCACCCAGTTCGGAATCGTGTAGAGAGTCCTCGGTTGCGAGATCCAATCCTTGCTGCATCCAGTGTTCGCCCCAGCTGTCGAGTCGCGTCGGTAGTCGACCCTGATCGATGTTCGTGTCATGGCGGATTTCTTCCAGGATGTGCTGGGCGACAATCCGCACCGCCTTGGCGTTATGGCTGAGGCAATGTCCCACCAGCTCCAGGTAATCCTCATCCAGCTCCATGGCTTCAGCGGGGGTTAACGGTTCATCGTGCAGGACGTACAGAGAACCTTGCAGCCGCCCGCTGAGCCGGTCGCGTCCGCGACTCACCAAGCTGAGCCAGCGCGTCAGCCTGAGCATGGTCAAGACGCGAGCGATGGTTTCACGGGAGGCAGACGTGCCATAGGGCACGCTTGATAGGTAAGGCTGCAAATCCTCATAGCGCGGCGTGACCACGCCCTGACCCTGTAGCATGAGTCGAAACACTTGCCAGGCGTTACGCTCCAACGGCGTCAGCCGGCTGTCCAACAGCAGGCGACGTGGCACGACGTCGTGCGATTGGCCACTGAACAAAAAGCCCGCCTGTAGGGCCTGGTTGGAGGGTTGTTCGGTGGTAGGGCGTGCGGGCCAACGTTCACTCAGCTGCTGAGTGCATTGCTGCAGGACACGCTGCCAGCGACTGGAAGGGGCAGTGTTCATGTTCCGTTGCTGTACTGGTCGATCTGCTGCCAGACGATGGTCAAACTGATCTGTTGTTCTTCCGCCAGCATCATCATGGCGTCGAGCTGATCTTCGGTACCGTCCTGCGCGCGTAATTGGCACCAACGCTGCCAGAGTGCATGTTCCTGCGCTTCGCTCAAATGCTGAGGGCGGCCCTTACGGGTTTCGATCTTGAGCAGACGCCGGCGCAGGGCAGTTTCCGAATGCGCCAAGCCGAAGCATTTGTACATGATGGTGCTGCTGGCACCCAGTTTAAGTGCTCGGTTGATCAGTCGCTCGTTCTGCTCGTCGCGTTCGGCTTGCTCGATCAACCGATGCAGCACTGGTGAGTCAATCTTGACCTCAACCCAGGGGACGGTGGCATGGGCCAGGCGCGACAGCGTGGTGGGCGGTAAAGATTGCAGCAGGTAGATGTCGTCTTCACTCAGTCCGAGTGCTTTGCAGCGTTGCAAGTTACCCAGGCGCAACTCATGCAACACCTGGGTCAGCATGGCCTGGTTGAGCACATTGAAGGACAGGCTCATGGCAGCTCCTTCGGTGAGTTGTCTTCAGGGAGAAGTGTTAAGTCGATCAGGCGACGGGCCAGGCGGATCAAGCGATACAGTTTGATTAATAGATTGTCGGGCAGTCGCTCCAGGCCTACGTCCATGACGGGACGATCTGGCAGCGGTAGTTGGTAAACCCCCAGCAACAGCTGCCCGAACAGGGCTGAGGGCAGTTGCTGGCGATCCTCCCAGCTCACGTCGTCTTGAGCGCGCAACAGGGCCAGGAGCAGCAGGTGAACCCCGGCCGCGCGCGGCGCGGTAAGATCAAGTCGCTCGATGTCGAGGGTGAAGCCTAAGCCAAGCTTCTGATCGTGGATGCTCTCAGGATGTCCGGCATAGGCCGCCATTTCCCGCGCCAGTCCGGCGATGGCTAAACGCAGTTGTTCGGGGCTATCCATTGTGGGTGCGATGGTCCAGATGTCGTCGATCGCGCAGGTCTCGACTGTCGGTGCTGCTTCGATTGAATTCTCGCGATCGATTTGTTCGCGAATCTGTTGAACGCGTGACGGAGGGCTGACCGCTGAGGCGACATTCGTTTCGGGTGGTGTGAGCAGCGTCTCTCGCGCTGTTTCGGTCTGGGTTCTGGTCTCGGTTGATTGGTGACGGGACTCGGAGGAGGGAGGTCCGGCCGCAGCTTTCTCAACGCTCGGCAGATGGCTGTTCTCCGAGGGCGTGGTGACGACATCGCCAGGCGTTGAGATGACCCGTTGGGTGTTGCTCAGCTCCAGGGCCAACATGCGGTAGGACTGTCCGAGTAACCGGCTCATGCGTTCGAGCAGTTCATCCTGGATTTGCTCAAGATCGAAGGACTCGGGGTCAGCATCGAAGTCGCCCAGGGTCCCGAGCCAGAATTCGGCGAACGCAACGGTGGCGGTTGGATAACGGTTCCAGGTCCGTTCGGCCTGGCTACGCAGAGCGATCAGGCGTTCGACCTGGGGCTTACCCAGCCCGGCATACAATGTTTGTGGAATGGCGGGCAGTAGGTGTTCGAGGGTGTCCAGCATCCGACTGATGTGCGACTGCGAAATGGGATAGCCGCCAGCGGCAAGACGTCGTGCCAGCTCACGTTGCGAGAGCGCAGCGCTATCGGGTTCGAGCATGGATTTGAGTTTGGCCACCGCCAGTGCTCGTTCGATGAAAGTGAGTTGGCCGTGCAGATCGCTTTCGGCCAGGTGGCCGAGCAGGGCGGTTATTTCATTATCCCAAGGTCGGAATAGGCAATGAATGCGGAAGAAGCGTTCATCGCGGGTTTCCTGCCACAGCTCGCCGAGAATCGCCAAGCGCGTATTTCCGCCGTTGCGGATGATGAAATAGGTTTCTCCTGGGCGGCGAGTAATCGGCGGTGGTTGATCCAGACCGCGTTCACGGATCGAGGCCTTGATATCGTCATACAGCGGATTACGGATGAAGCGTGGGTTGTGTTCGTAAGGCCGTAACTGCTCCAGCGTGACCAGCATAGACGTGTCGATAAGTGGATCGGACAGCCGCTCCAGCTCTGGACCTCGAGGAAAGTGGTCCTGATGCAGCTTGTCGGTGATCTCCTCCTGACTGAGCTTCTTCATTTGAACAGCCTCAGTTAACGCCGGTTGCACAAATGATCACCGACCTCGAACTTGACGATCTCGGCAGTCCCTGAACCTTCGACATGCCGGGACAGTTCTGCGAGGAGCCACCTCATGGCCGGGCGCCCACCTTGCAGACGAAAGACCACGGTGCAGTACTCTTCGCTAGGTGGATGGTGTGGTCGAACGTATGGCTGAATGATGATGGGAAGTTGATCCAGCATCAAAGGACTCCTTGCCAAACGCAGTTGGCCTCAAGGTTGGTCAAGCAAAATGACTGGGTGAGAAATGCGGGCTTTCGATTCGCCTCATTGAACCTCCGAGCACCTGCTCACCCTAGAGATCGCTTCGCGCCATTCCGGAAACAACTCGATGGCCAACGCCTGCATGGTTTCCAGCGCGGATGGCGAGCGTTGTTGACGTGACCGGCGCGTGTCGATTCGGTGGACCGGTAGGCCAAGGGAGGCGGCATTGAGATAAGCCACTCGGTCTGGAACGATGGTGTCCAGAACCGAGGTATTGGTAGCCTCGGCGAAAGTTTCACGCAGGCCCTGGATGATCATCCGTGTGTCCATCCGAATGGCGTTCACCTGGTTCAGTAGCAATCGCAAGGGTGGGGGTGGAATGCCCAGGTGGCGGAACGGTTCGAGTTCACTGAGCAGCTTCAAGGTGCCGCGGCGCAGTTCGCGGGCGGCGAGCATTTCCGGCGTGATGGGCGAGAGGGCGAGATCGGAAGCCAGGACGGCCATCTCCAGCAGCACGCTACGTGCGCCCTGGGTGTCGACCAAAAGCAGGTCATAATGGGGATGGAAATTGTCGAGCAAATTGCGCAGCCGTAATCGCCCGTCAGGGGCGTGCAGCAGCAATGTACTCAGTCGGCCTTGATCGTCGTTGGAGAGGATCAGGTCAAGACCGTCGATCACCGTGCAGGAAATAATCTGCGCAGTTGCTGTTAGGTTGAGTGCAATGAGCTCGTACGCACCAGCAACAGCTTTCTGGCTCAAGGCGTAATAGCTGGAGAGGGTGGGTTGGCTATCCAGATCGAGCAGCAGGACGCGTAGGCCAGCATCCGCCAACAGACCGCCGAGATTGGCGGCTACTGTGGTTTTGCCTACACCTCCTTTGGTAGAAACCACCGATACCACACGCATGGCATCAGGCCTGCTGACCTAAGCGTTCAACGACCCACCGTTCGATCTCCAGCGAGTCCCAGCCGACCGCGCGCAGTCCAATACGTTTGGCTTGAGGGAATTTACCTTCCTTCATCAAGTTGTAGATGTGCGCACGCTTGAAGCCGGTTTTACGCTCCACCTCGTCACGCCGCATGATGTGACGTTCGACCTGTGATAGCGGCGCTAGAGCGATGGGGGAGGGTTGGTTGGGCATGATGGTCACTCCTGGCGTCGATTGGCGCTTAGTGGGAAGTGACCTGAATTGAATAGTATAAAAGGCGTGGGGTCATTGCACTGCGATAGGGAGGATTGCACTGCAATACGCGTCACTGCGTCGTCAGGCTGCGTTTTCCGGCCGCAAATTTTTCGTCCAATGTACGCTTGGTTATGCCAGGGAGATTTTTATGATGAGCGGTCAGCGCGTCAACAATGGCCGCTTGGGATCGGAAAACCGAAAAAGGTTTCCCCGAAGGGGACTGATCTAGAAACAATTTGACCATCGCTCCAATGATATTAAGGTAGACGGATTCGCTGCGATCACTGACTTTGCTGTTGGTCTTGAGCAAATTGTGAATGTTCTCTCTTTCCAGCCCGATAGATTCAAGGTCATCCAGCAGTTGTCGATAGGCAACTTCAAGACTTTTCATCTGTACCTGCAGGGCGTCCCGATCACCTTGCAATGCTAGGTATGTACCAATACTGATAGCTTTTTGCTTGGGGAGTGATCCTTCAAAAAGAAATGCCGGTCGCTGGTCAGGATAATATCGCGACATCCAGAATCTAAGATCAGTATGGCGAACGGTTATCTGGTTGGAATCAATGGGAGTGCCATTGGCGACTGGCACACCGAAGCAACCGTAGGCGAGTTCACCATGTTGAATGGCATCAAAAATTTTTTCGGTATTTGCATGCAAGCATGGCCACTGTGGAAAGGTGGTTTTAAGCATGGCAGAGCAACGCTGTGCTGTCTCAAGAATTTCCCTCTCAAAGGCCATTAAGTTACACCAACGCAAGGCCGCATCAATGGGCTGATAGAAGATCTTTGCGTAAGGATGGCAGCTTCGAGTTGCATACATTCCAGTCCCTCCTCCTTGAAATCTGTTGCTCCTAGAAACTTTATTTATGGATATTTTCATGAGCAGTCTAGACTTACTAAACTTAGCTGTTATCCAAACGAGCTTGAATTGATGTCACGATTTAAACCGCTATGCGAGTTTAAATCAGATTAGCTGAACAAAAATGACAAAAAATTGCTAATTTCCGCCAATCTTTTGCTGATAGGCCTTCTGGATACTCTGAAATAGCTGGCATTTTTTTTGCTATTGAGCGATCAGCCTTTTCAAACATTACGCATGTCAAAATTGATCAATCCTCTTCGTTCTTTCAGACCTATTGCTAGCAGCAAGAAGTCTCGCCGCCGCGATTATCTGCATTACGCACGCATCGCGCCTGCCTCCACCAACAAGTGTCGACGCCATCCACAGATTCGACAAAGCGAAGAACGTCACTATCTGTGCGGTGTTGGATAAGTCTCGAAAGCGCACTGTCTTTTGGCCAAACTAGTGCTTGATTACTCGGGACGGATGCTAAATCTTGGCCTGAACCTCGATCTTGGTCTCAACACGTCATCTATGGTGAGTAGTTCCACGGTATCAAGATTTCGTAGTCTTCAACCGACGAGGCGTGCGGCAGCCGCTCTAGTACGTCGTGCAGCTACATACACGGCTCTTGGCCGTTGATCTTGGCGGTGTCGACCATGCTATAGATCTGCACACTGGCCCTGGCACCTTTGAGCGAATGTCTAAACAGCTACGCCGTGAGGCAAATGAAAAATGATCTTGCTGATCGTTCCGACGTATTGTTGCCGATCGGTAAAAACGGCTTCCAACAGCATTCCAGCCGACTCCAATTGTATACAGATAATGTACCGCCTTAGGCAGAGCGCTTTGCGCTGTGACCTACGACTGGGTTTATCCAGCCAGCTTTCACTTGGGGCAGGTTCGGCAGGCTCAAACCTGATGAGGACGGTTTCGCCAGAGGTCGAAGCCGTCAAGTAGCCAGTAGAGTTTCTGGATGGTCAGGATAGCGGCATCGTCGGCAAAATCTCGTGCGCAAGGCGGTCGGTGACTTGCAAGTACTCAAGAGTCATTTGGACGAAATTGGGAAAATTCGGCGGATTTACTTTCGCGACAAGCCCTCGCTGCTTCTGATAGCCAAGCGTACCAGGTGTCGAGAAACACCATCCGAAAATGGGGCCGAGCACCCCAAGCCACTTTGGGGCAGTTTTCAATCAGCGCCAACAAATTTCGGAGGCTTGCTGGGATTTACGGCTTTCGCAATGCTACTCAAGACGCGACTTGCTTTCGAAGCGACGGGATAACGCACGTAGTAACTCCTTGAAGTTCGACGCCATCGCAAAACCACTGTTTGATCTGGCGTGCACCTACCAGTAACGAAGGTTCGCATTGCACGCCAGGTATTTTGTCGTTGAGGATGTGTTTAGATTCGATAGTCCGCTCCGGGGTGTGGATGCTGCAACAAGCGGTTTTGGTTGAAGAGTTTTTCCCTCAACGTCCCAGGTGTGTATTCAGTCTTATAGATTCCCCGCTCCTGAAGGACGGGAATAAGCAGCTCGACGATGTCCTTGATCGTGTCAGGTGCCACTGCATACGCCAAGTTGAAACCATCAATATCGGTTTCCTCCATCCACTGTTGCAGTTCATCAGCGACCCGTTGAGCGGAGCCTACGATCAATGGGCCAGAACCGCCTACGGCGATGTGCTCGGCAACCTCTCCTACCGTCCAGACCCTGTTCGGATCGGAAATGGTGAAGCGATCAATCGCGGTATGCATGCTGTCGTTACGGATATGCTTGATTGTATCGCCTGGATCGCACGAGGCGAAGTCAATGCCTGTCCAGCCGGACATCAGCGTCAGCGCACCTTCATAACTGGCGTAGCGCTTATATTCAGCGAGCTTTTCCTCTGCTTCCGCATCGGTTCTGCCGACAATCAATGTCATCATGCCAAACACGGCAACACTGTCGTGAGGCCGTCCTTCAGCGACCGTGGCCGCCCTGAGTTTTTTGACAGTGGCGGCGAGTACGGTTTTTGTTGGGCTGCTGGCGAATACACATTCTGCATGGCGCCCTGCGAATGCTTGTCCTTTGGGCGATGCACCGGCTTGGTACAGAACGGGCGTGCGTTGCAGGGAAGGCTCGCTAAGATGGATGCCCTTGAGTTGGAAATATTGACCATCGTGATCGACAGGATGAACTTTCGCGGGATTAATATAAACGCCGGTTTCCACGTTCCGTTCTACAGCATCTTCCTCCCAGCAGCCTTCCCAGAGTTTGTACATGAGCTCCATGTACTCCTCAGCAATTTCATAACGCGTATCGTGGCCAGTCTGAGCCTTCGCGCCGCTGGCTTTTGCAGCACTGTTAAGATAGCCGGTGACGATATTCCAACCGATTCGACCATTGGTTAAATGGTCCAATGTGCTCATTTTTCGAGCGAACGTATACGGTGGTTCATAGGTCAACGAACCGGTGACGCCAAACCCGAGGTGTTGGGTGACGGCGGCCATTGCTGGAACAATAACGAACGGATCATGGCTCGGTATTTGGACAGCATTACGTAGCGCCGCGTCGGAGTTACCCCCGTACACGTCGTAGACTCCGGTCACATCTGCCAGGAAAAGCCCGTCAAAAAAACCGGTTTCCAGCGTCTTCGCCAGATCCTGCCAGTAAGCGATTGTTTTGTACTCGGACGAACGATCACTTGGGTGACGCCATAATCCCTGGGACTGGTGGACAGGGGTGTTCATATCAAATGCATTGAATAGAATTTTTTTAGACATTGTATATATTCCGATGGTCGAGCGAAGGACTGGAGATTATTGATGCTCGAGAGTGGCGTACTTGCCACTGTGGTAAACAAGCGGCTCACCACCATTGATCGCTGTGTTGATCACTCGTCCAATGATGATTGTGTGATCGCCACCGCTGTAAGATTCGTGAACTTCGCATTCACCGTGCGCCAAAGCGCCTTCGAGGCATGGGCTGCCGGTGATACCTTTGTAGAAACTTACGTTATCAAACTTGTCATCGGATTTTGATGAAAATAGTTGTGAGACGGTGCTCTGGTCTTTGCTAAGAAAGTTGATGCAAAAATGGCCGTTGTCCAAGATCGCAGTCAAAGTCTTGGAGTTATTATCAAGGCTCACCAAAAACAATGGCGGTGTCAGGGAGAGTGACATGACAGCGGTCATTGTAATGCCCGCACACAGACCCTCGTCGTCAGCGGTTGAGATGACGGATACGCCTGCTGCAAATTGGCCAGCGAATTTGCGCAGATCGACTTCTGGTGTTTTTTTATTATCAAGTTGCATGAGATTTCTCCTGTTTGCCTGAATAGATAGTGCTTAGCGCCTCTCATCAATTCAAACGAATAATTCTGGAGGTTTGACTTCGATTTTTTCGATGCGAGAGGCTTTGCTGATTTTTTTGCACCACTTCGCAGCGCTGGATTGATGCTCGCGACCTAGTTGACCTATTTCAGAAAGCCCAGATCCAGAGGGTAATCGAGGATGATTCGGGTCTGGTCGAGGTCGTTGGCAATGGCTCCGTAATCACCGCCTGTTCGCATTGAGGCGAACATCAAGCGTAACGATAGATTCTTGGCGGGGCCCGACTGCACGACGTACTTGACCCACAGATCACGCTCCCATTGGGAGCCATTGCGCACGGCCTGATAACGGGAGTACGCGCCGCCTGCATCCCTGCCGTCGATATCGGTACCGCGTAGATAGCGCGCGGTAAAGCTCAGACCCGGTACACCAAGCACTGCAGCATCCAGGTCGTAGCGTGCACTCCAGATTTTCTCGTTGGGACTGTTGAAGTCACTCCCTTGGGCGGCTGAGTCCAGCTCGATATCGAAACTGTTCCAGACATAGTCGAACGGCTGGTCGCCATCGATCTGCGTGTAGGCAAGTTCGACCTTGTGTCCTGCCAGGGCATAACCGACACGGGTGCTCCAGGCATCGTTGCGAATATCACCCAATAAGGCGGCGCCGGTATTACGCGTGCGGTAGTAGTTGACCCCGGTGTTGATCACGCCACCGACGGCCAAGGGCAGGCGGTAGTCAATAGAGGCGAACTGCTGGTTCCATATATCATCCAGTTCGGAACCGAATAGTTTGATCTTGACGTTGTTGATGCCCGTATAGATACCGCCGTAGTAACTGACAAACTCGGTGTTAGCTTGGCGCCCGCTGTAGGCCGTACCGAGATGCCCGCCATGATTGGGTTGCGCCCGGTCACTGCTGGAGACGAAACGACCGGCGTTGAGGGTCAGGCCATCGAACGAGCGGTCCGTGGCATTCCAGCCCCTGAGGGTTTGTGGCAAGAGACGAATGTCACCGTACTTGAGCACCGGAGAATCGGGGAACAGGTCGCCGTAGGCCAGTTCCGTTTGGCCCACCCGCATCTTCAGTGCACCACCGGCCTTAGAGTAGCCGCTCTTCGGATCGCCCTGATTGTCTCGCGAAACGATGCCGCCATTGCCGATGCCATCGCCGACCCGTCCATTACCACCATCGAGCTTTAGTGCGCCCATGTAATGCAGGTCCAGTCCGAACCCAACCAGCCCTTGCGTATAGCCGGAGTTAAACTTTGCCAAGACGCCTTGCGCCCACTCTTGCCTATAACTTTGCCGTTCGCCTTCGGGATTGCGGTAACTGCCGTTGCGGTTATCAGCATTCCAGTAAAAGTTGCGCAGGCCTACTGAGGTCGTGCTCTCTTCGATGAATCCCTTGGCCGAGTCTGCCGCGGCCACACCGGCACTGCTCAGGCAGGCACTGGCGCCGGCCATGCCCAAGGTTATAAGTTTAAACCACATAGTGCGCTTCCTCGTTGCCAACACTGAGCTGTCAGCCTGAAATTTTTATTGTTATCAAGCACGTTTGTCTAAAGCGCATCGCGGTATTTCTATCGTTTGCTACGGGGGGATCAGTTGCAGTCTGTATGTTTGCTACTTGCGAGTAACGAATGAGCGCTTGTTAGAGTGCTCTAAACTGCTATGCGCATTTTAGAAATGCCCGCATAAGGCATTTCTTCGTAACTCACGTATTCGATAAGATCGCGTATGCTCACTATTCGTAGAGCATGCTTTTTCGCGAAGTTCATAAGTTCCGGTAATCTGGACATACTTCCATCATCGTTGGCGATTTCACAAATAACGCCGCTGGGCGTCAAACCTGCAAGTCTTGCCAGTTCAACTGAGGCTTCAGTATGTCCATTACGACCAAGGACACCTTGCGGATGGGCAATCAACGGGAAGACGTGGCCGGGTCTGCGAAAGTCTTGCGGCCTCGCAGAGGGGACCAGCATTTGTCTGATCGTGTTTGAGCGGTCGCTTGCCGAGATCCCCGTCGTCACATCATTTACGCCGTCAATTGAAATGGTGAATGCTGTGGCAAAGCTTTCCGAGTTCTCGGACACCATCAGCGGCAGATTCAATTGAATAGCCAGTTCAGGCTGAATGGACACACATATCAGCCCTCGCCCGAGACGCATCATGAAAGCGATAGTCTCGGGAGTGACCAGATCGGCGGCGACGACAAGGTCGCCTTCGTTCTCTCGGTCTTCGTCATCGACCACAATGACCATCTCACCTTGGCTGATTGCGTGAATCGCACTGGCGACGCTATCCAATTTCATAGCTATCAAGCCTCTTTTTAATCAAGTTTGGTTTTGTTTGACTCCAGTGAACGGGTCACTGCCATTACAGAATGTGGATAGGGCAGAGGGCGCACTGTGGAGGTACGCCCATTGACCATTAGCGCCTGAGGTCAATGCCCTTGGTCTCTCGCATGAAAAATACGACCACGAACATGATGACGTTGAGGGCCATTACGTAAGCGGAAAACACCCAGGCTTCGCCAATCGAATGAAACCAGGAATTAAGGTAGGGTGCTGTTCCGCCGAAAAGACCAGCGGCCAACGATGTCATTACGCTGACGCCCATGCCCCTCATTCGAGCAGGCACCAGTTCGGCCATCAAAGCCGGGTAATGCCCTACGCCGATGGCATAGATAAAAAGACCCAGGCTTTGTGCAATGAATAGCGATGACGGCTCGCTTGACAGAAGCGCCTGGATTGGAAGGCCGCACAGAACGACCAGCGCAGCGAATGTCATTGAATTGATCCGCCGCCCCAGCTTGTCCGAAACCCATCCGAAAACTGGCAAAAATGCAATCATGCAAGCTTGCGCACCAAGGCTCGACAGAAAGGCGCTGTTTGGATTCATGCCATGCTGTGTAATGGCCATTGCTGGAGCAAAGGCGACCCACGTGTAATACCAGACGTTCATCGCCGCGTTGATCACCATCACTGTCATGATGATGCGACCGATGCTTACGGGTTTGCCGGGGGCGTCGCTCGCTGGCGGAAGCTTCCCCGCATCAGCCGCATTGAAGACCTCCGTTTCATGGGCACTTTTACGCAGATACATTACATATAGACCGAGCACCGAACCTGCACCGAAGCCGATTCTCCAGCCCCATTCATTCATCACGTCGGCTGTAAAAATCGACGTCAAGCCCGCAGCAACGGCCGTGGCAATCATAATGCCCAGAATGACACTCACGTAGACCGAGCTAGTCCAGAGACCTCGTCTATCCCTGGGCGCAATTTCCGCCACATACACGTAGGAAACCCCTGACTCACCGCCATGAGCAAATCCCTGAAGGATCCGCATCACGAGCAGGGCAAAGGAAGCAAATGCTCCAGCGGTCTCATAGGTGGGGAGGAGGGCGATGCCTAAGCTTGCTAATGCAAGCAACGTCATCGTAACGACCAGGGTAAATTTTCTTCCTCGACGATCAGCAATACGTCCGAAAAACCAACCGCCCAAAGGTCTTGCGACGAAGCCGCCGGCAAAGATGGCCAAGGTGGACAGCAAGGCGGAAGTAGGGTCAGCTTTTTCGAAAAAGTTTGCCGCCAGGTAAATAGATAGCGTGCTGTAGATTGTCCAGTCATACCACTCTAGGACGTTCCCTGCCGCCGCTGCTTTCAGTGATTGTCGGCGCTGGGCCATCGTCAGGGAACAGCCGTCAGACAGGGGAGATTCCTCAGCATCAATCAGCCGGGCATTCGCTACTGTATCGCTCATTGTCATCCTCCCTTTACTTTCGTAAAGATATCGAATTTTTATAGTTGTTATATTGAAGGAGCGTTCTTATTGTTATAAGCGCGCAACATGATAGACAGCGCTCTTTACGAGCGCTGTAGGATGAGGTCAGTCTCTTATACAGCTCCTATACAGCTCCAACCGTCCAGCGAGCGGGCGGCAGCGTACCATTGACGGCAAACTCCCCAACTATTCGCTGTTTATAGATATGCGGATTGTGCGAGGCGATGGTGCGCGCATTTCTCCAATAGCGGTCAAGTCCCAGCCCCTGTTTGGTGCTGGAAGCACTCATTGCATCAAATGCCTGAGTGGCTGCGTTTAAGACCAGATCGATAACAACGGACTGGATCTGAGACGTCTCGATTTCGAGGAGCGGACATGCTCGGTCATAAGCGTCCTTGTCGCCGTCTCTCAATAAATTGACGACGTTCTCCATGCTTTCAGCAAGTCGCATCACCAGCGCACCTGCTGAGTAAGCCATGCCTCGTACGGCACCGACTACTTGCAAAAGTTGTGGGTCGTGTGAGGATTTGCTGGCGGCGCCGTGTGAGTAAACGCGCGTTCTTTTCGCCACAAATTCGGCAGTATCATTGGCAATGCCACGCGCAATGCCCGCCAATGTAGCGAGGTGGTACAGTTGAAAGTACGGTAGCGAATGCCCAAACCGTGTTGAGTGCTTGCGCAGATCATTCTCCGCCACTATCACATTGCGGAAATGCGCGGTGCCACTGGCAGTGAGCTTTTGTCCAAAGCCATCCCAGTCGTCGATGATCTCCACGCCCTCTGCGTGCCTGTTGATCATTGCCAACACTGCATCGTCGGTAGCGTCGGCCGCGTTGACTTCAATCCAGTCGGCGTACATCGCCCCCGTTGAATAATATTTTGATCCCGTGACGAAAAAATTCCCGTCTTGTTCAATCAACTTCGTCAGCAACGATTTCTGCATCGCCCCCGGGCCGATTTCCGCCATGGCGTTAGACGCTGTTTCATTACGTCCAGCAATGGTCAACCAGCGATCCGCGAAGGGCGTTGCGCCGAAACTCATCAAGTCCTCCACGAAGGCAAAGTGGCCTCGCAATGCTTGTGCGATATTCGAGTCAGCTTCACCCAGCTCGATAATCATCGCGAAGAATTCAGGGAGGGTGACCGCCGAGCCGCCGTAGTCGACAGGTACTCGGGTCGCGCCAAAACCTAGCGCTTTAAGTTCATTAATTTGTGGGCCAGGTAAAATTCGATTGGCATCTCGCTCGGCCGCCCCCTTCTTGATGTCGGCCAAAACAGGTCTGATCTTCTCAACAAGTGAAGCGTACCGAGGTGAAGGCGGGCAGCCCCAAGTACGGGTATCCAGTTTGTCTGTCGATAGTTCGCTCGTAGTGCTCAACACATCTATCACCTATGTATTATTGGAGCATTGCTCGGCAGTGAAGCGACACGTCCTGTCCTGAAAGTTGGAGATCCAGTTGTTATGCAGCTCTGACGTGTCGGGTTATTCATGTGCTTCGATACAACATGCGCTGCTGCGCTTCGTCATGACTTGAGACTGCGGGGGCAGACTTCAGGTATATCAGGCCATCATTTCGGGCTGGTTGATGTCCATGAATGAGATGTGCAAAACCTCTTTCAGTCGTTTGTGACGTCTGTCACCTCCTAGACATTTCGAGGCCGATAATTTGCCAAGTGCGATTGAAATTCAAACGAAAAAACTTTGTCGGGGTTAATCGATAATTTCGATGGGGAGGTGTGACCGTGAGACAGCGCTGGGCTGTGGAGCACATCTCACGCTCGCTGGCAGTCAGAGTTCGGGGCGCCACGTTCCCGACTGGATGATACTGTCCTGCCCGATACGCGTTTCCTTGGCAGCGCTCTGGTGAGGGTTGCACGCGAGGTGTGTCCTGCTTGACTGGACCGGCCTGATGGCGTGTGATGACCCGACGAATTGCCACATTCGAGATCGATTACAAGGTGGCCAAGAAGTGGTCGCCGGCGCTTAGGGTTAATCACTTCCAAGTGCAGCTTAATCATTGAAGAGAATAAAAAAATATGAATTTCCGACAACTCGAGACATTTTTGGTAATCGCCGAACTTGGAAGTTTTTCTGCGGCGGCAGATCGCCTGTGTGTCACACAGTCTACGATTTCGGCTCGCATCATTGAGCTTGAACAGGACCTTGGCGTCGAACTATTTGATCGATCGCAACGTCACGTGCAACTGACGTTCAAAGGGAGAGAGCTTGTTGTCTATGCTCAACAGATGGAGACGTTGTCCGAGCAAATAAAACACACAGTGGGTTCGAAGAGTTCACTCACCGGAATCATTCGAATTGGCGTTGCAGAGCTGGTCGCCATGACCTGGTTGCCGAAGTTTGCGGCCCTTATCAGAGCCCGTTATTCTGGCCTTCAAGTGGAATATGAGGTTGGACTGAACCCCTTTCTTTCAGAGGGCATCCGGAGTGGTAACCTGGACTTGGCCGTTGTGGCAGGTCTCTCTCCGGAACCTGGCCTGATTGCACGTGAACTTGGAACGGTTTCATTTGCCTGGATGGCCAGTGACTCTCTTATTCCCTGCAACGAAATGATGCCTGTGGAGGAACTGCGCAGGTGGCCAATTTTGTATCAGGGCACGGAGTCCTACACTAACAACTTGATCGATGATCTTTTGAGCGTGTCCATCGGCCGTAAGCAGCGAGCGGCGACTTGTAATTCTCTAGGCGCAATCATTTCACTCGCCCGTGGCGGACTGGGCATCAGCTTGCTGCCAATCTCATCCTGTGCCAGTTACATCAAGAGCGGCGAACTGAAGATTTTGAAAACAGACCCCGAATGTTATGAGATGCCCTTTACTGCGGTGTATGACCGACACCCCAACGCTAATTTGTTGGCCGCTATCGCAGACATCAGCTACGAAGCCAGCAGTTTTCATCGCTAGTGAAAGAATGTCCTGGCGCACGTCATTCAAAGCATTTATCGGCACACCACTCTGCCTAGAATCATTTCCTATTGACTGGTCGGTACAGAGCCGTTATAAATTTGCGAGGAATTCAAACCGCGCGCGGTCATGCATCGTCGTAGGGAACATCTAAAAGCCCACACGGGCATTGGAGCCAACAAGAATAATGAGCAATCACCTCACGCAGACCGCTACCTCATCCGTGTCCGCGAGGCTGATAGGGCTGACCTGTTTTGCCATGGTCGCGTTCGCCGCCAACTCGTTGCTGTGTCGCCTAGCGCTGAAACACACTGGCATTGATGCAGCGAGCTTCAGCGTCGTTCGACTGGTGAGTGGTGCTTTGGTGTTGTGGCTGATTTGCGCCCTCAAACGGCCTTCAACGCCGGTCAAGGGAAGTTGGTTGGGCGCCGCAGCGCTGTTTATTTATGTGTTCGCTTTTTCCTTTGCTTACCTTCACCTCGAAACGGGAACGGGCGCATTGCTGCTGTTCGGTGCTGTGCAACTGACCATGGTTCTCTATGGCGTTTTCAAGGGCGAGCGGATGCGGCTACCGGCGATTGTCGGTCTATTGTCGGCGCTGGGTGGCTTGATCAGTTTACTGCTCCCTGGGGCGACGGCTCCCGACCCTTTGAGCGCGATCATAATGCTGGTATCGGGGCTTGCATGGGGGAGCTACTCGTTGCTTGGCAAAGGCGTATCTGACCCTTTGGCGACCACGGCAGGCAACTTCATTCGGTCGATTCCTCTGGTTCTTCTTGCCAGCCTGGCGTTTTTACCAGGGCTGCGTTGGGATCCGCTGGGCCTGCTCTATGCGGTGTTTTCCGGAGCGCTGGCTTCGGGCGTCGGGTACGCGATTTGGTACAGCGCAGTGCGCGATCTGGCATCGTTTCAAGCGGCTACCGTGCAATTGAGTGTGCCCATCCTGGCCTCGCTTGCGGGCATCATTTTCCTCAGTGAAAGCCTCACCCTACGGCTGGTCGTAGCCTCCTTGGCTGTCCTCGGCGGCGTCGCGTTGGTCCTGGGCAGCAAGCAACAACGCTAAGTGCTGCAACGTCGTGACAGTTGTGACAGGCATTCCTAACGTGGCTAATGACAGCCCAGGTTAGCGAATGCCTGCCCCGTTACTTGAGCAACATCGCGCTAACGACCTGGCTTCAGCGTTGAGTTGAACCGAGCGCTTGCTGCAAGTCGTCTATCAGGTCTTCAATCGCCTCTATGCCGACCGACAAACGAATCATCTCTGGCTTCACGCCGGCCTTGGCTTGTTCCTGCTCGTTCATCTGGCGATGGGTGGTAGAGGCTGGGTGGCAGGCCAGAGACTTGGCGTCACCGATGTTCACGAGACGCTTGAAGATTTGCAGCGCATCGTAGAAACGCACGCCTGCTTCGTAGCCGCCCTTCAAACCAAACGACAGGATCGCCGATGGCTTGCCCTGCATGTATTTCTGCGCCAGTGCGTGATGTGGATGATCGGGCAGGCCCGCGTAGCTGACCCATTCCACCTCAGCATGCCCTTGCAGGAACTGCGCTACCTTCAGGGCATTTTCAGTGTGGCGCTCCATGCGCAAAGCCAGGGTTTCCAGCCCTTGAAGCAACAGGAACGCGTTCATAGGTGCCAGCGCCGCGCCGGTGTTGCGCAGTGGCACAGTGCGAGCGCGGGCGATAAAGGCAGCCGGGCCGAATTTCTCTGTGTAGACCACGCCGTGATAGGCCGGCTCGGGCTGGTTGAGGCCGGGAAATTTTTCCGGGTATTGGGTCCAGGGGAATGTGCCACTGTCGACGATCACACCGCCCAGGGAATTGCCGTGTCCGCCGACATACTTGGTCACCGAGTGCACGACAATGTCGGCACCGAACTGGATCGGCTTGCACAAAATCGGCGTGGCCACGGTGTTGTCGACCATCAACGGCACCCCACGGGCGTGAGCGACTGCGGCCAGGGCTTCGAGGTCGATGATATTTCCCGCTGGATTGCCGATGCTTTCGCAGTACACCAGCTTGGTGTTGTCATCGATCAGTTCGGCGATGGCCTCGGCAGAGTCGTTGCGAGCGAAGCGTACATCGACGCCAAAACTCGGCAACAGGTGGGCAAACAGAGTGTAGGTGCCGCCGTAAAGTTGCGGGGTGGTGACGATATTGTCACCGGCGCGGGTCAGGGTCTGGATCGCATAGTGGATCGCGGCACTGCCGGCCGAGACGGCCAGCGCCGCGATACCGCCTTCGAGGGCGGCTATGCGCTGCTCCAGCACGTCGTTGGTGGGGTTCATGATTCGCGTGTAGATATTGCCGGGCACTTCCAGATTGAAAAGGTCGGCGCCGTGCTGGGCGTTATCGAATTCGAAAGCGACGTTTTGATAGATCGGTACGGCGACGGCCTTGGTGGTCGGATCCGACTTGAAGCCGTGGTGCAGTGCGATTGTGGCGTCTTTCATGATGGTTATTGACCTTCTCTAAGGTGTCCCGGAATTTTTTTAATTGAGTGAGGTAGTAACAGGGGAGAGCGCCTCGCCTGGACCGCGAGGCCCCCGAAGTTTGTCCGAGTTAATAATGACGATCGAGCCATACCGTCTGTGCGTTACAAAATTCTCGTACCCCAAAGTGCGAAAGCTCGCGACCAAAACCGCTCTTCTTCACGCCACCAAAGGTGACACGGGGGTCGGAAGCGCAGTAACCATTGATGAATACACCACCTGTTTCAAGCTCCCCCGCCATTTGTTGGGCCCGTTCCACATCGCCTGTATAGATTGTTGCAGTGAGTCCGAACTCACTGTCATTTGCCAGTTCCAGCGCGTGCGCAGCGTCGCGTGCGGTGATTATCGACGCGACTGGGCCAAACAGCTCCTGCTTGAACGAGGTCATCTGTTTGGTGACATGGGTTAAAACCGTTGGCTCGTAGAAATTTCCGGGGCCTTCAGCTTTCTTGCCGCCCAGCAATAACGTCGCCCCTTCTTCCAGCGTATCGCGCACTTGTTGATCCAGTTCATCACGCAGATCAAAACGAGCCATCGGGCCGATGTAGGTGGTGGCGGCGAGTGGATCACCGACCACCAGCTTGCGTGTGGCTTCGACAAACTTGCGGGTGAATTCCTCGGCAATGCCTTGCTCGACAATCAGGCGCTTGGCCGCTGCGCAGACTTGCCCAGTGTTTTGATAACGACCGGTCACGGCGGCTTTCACCGCATCGTCGAGGTCGGCATCATTGAGTACGATAAACGGGTCGGAGCCGCCTAACTCCAATACGCACTTTTTCAATGCTGCACCGGCCTGAGCGCCGATGGCCGTGCCGGCCCGCACACTGCCGGTGAGGGTCACCGCTGCAACGCGTGAGTCCTTGATCGCCATGGAAACACCGTCCGGCGTAACGTTGATGACTTCGAAAACCCCCTCGGGGAATTCCGCCTGCTTCAAGGCGTCCTGCAAAAGATAAGCGCTGCCCATTACGTTCGGCGCGTGTTTGAGCACGTAAGTGTTGCCGGCGAGCAAGACCGGAACGGCGCCGCGCAGGACTTGCCAGATCGGAAAGTTCCACGGCATCACCGCGAGAATCGGGCCGATCGGGCGGTATTCGATGCGTGCCTTGCCGCCTTCAACCATGGTTGGCTCGGCTGTCAACATTGCAGGGCCGTGTTCGGCGTACCACTCGCAGAGCTGCGCACACTTTTCGATTTCGCCACGAGCCTGGCTGATCGGCTTCCCCATCTCCAGGGTAATCATGGTTGCCATCGCTTCTGCGTTGTTGCGCAAGACGTTGGCCAGGGTGATCAGCCGTTGCGCGCGCTGCGCTACGGGTGTGCCGCGCCAGACACGAAACCCGGCCGCGGCACGTGACAGTGCTGTGTGCAGCGCCGCGTCCGATTCAAAAGGGTAGTGGCCGACCTGCTCGCCGTTGGCGGGGTTGATCGAAATGGCGTGGTGAGCTTGGAAACGTTGGTCATTGTACCGCCCTGAGTGGTGGGGATGCGTTCAAGCTACGGTGGCTACAGATCACTGGAAATTGATTAATTCTGATTATATCGTTCACGATTGGAGAATGACTTGGATCTGGTTCAGCTCGAAATTTTCAAAGCTAGCTCCGTTCATGGCTGCGTCACAGTGGCCGCTCAGCACAATCGATCGGGTGCCAATGTGAAAATTCTGAATGAACCAACATGATTCTTTGGCGTTGTCTGAACCCTTTCTTAGGGGGCTTTCAAACAGTTGGACATGCAGGCAACTGCTTTGCTATCGGGTCGATCATCGACAAAAAACCCCTCTCGATTCGGCATTTTCAGGTTTGCTAATGTCGACGCGTCGACCGTCGCATTGGCGTCGAGCAGTTTGTTAATGTGCAAGACGTAGCCGGTCACCGCATAGACCTGCTCGTTGGTTAGCGACTGAGGAGCCTGGAACGGCATTGCCCTGCGTATGTAGTCGAAGAGCGTCGTCGCATAGGGCCAGTAGCTGCCGACTGTCTTCAGCGGCTTTTCAGTAGTCAGCGACCCTTCACCTCCAGTTAACGCTGGACCTACGCCGCCTTCGAGTTTCATACCATGGCAGCCGACGCAGCTGCTCATGTAAACCTTTTCGCCGTCCGCGACTGTGGCGCTCCCCGGTGGCAATACCTTGCCATCGGGTGCTACATCGATGTTCCAACCGGCGATCTGCGCCTCCGTAGCTTTTGTGCCCAAGCCGTATTTGGGTTCCGCCGCGGCATAAGTGAACACGCATGCACCCAGCACGCCAAAGACTAGCGATCCACATTTAAGCCCGCCCATTGGTCACCTCCCCATTGCTGGATACGCGCCACGGTTGCACTGAGTTGTTGTGATAGAACGAGACCTTGCCACGCTCGTCGATCAACTGCTCCATCATCGGCTGTACGTATCCGGTCTCGTCAATGGCACGGCTCATAATCATCAGTTCCTGGCCGTTCCATTCGAAGGCTGCTCTAAAGGCGGTTAGCGCCTTAGTCAGAATGGGCTCCTGTAACCTTGCTTGAGTCCAGTTGTTACCGCCGTCTACGGAGACGTCGACACGTGTGATTTTGCCGTGGCCGCTCCACGCAATCCCACGCATTTCATGGACGCCCTTGCGTGTCAGCTTCTGGGTGCCGGAGGGGTAGGTAATCAGTGATTTGCATTCCATGACAAAGGAAAACTTCCGGGCTTTGCCGTTGGCCATTAAATCGGTGTACTTGGCGGTTTCCTCTCGACTGTAGGCAGGTGCGTCGGTGACGTGTAATCGACGCAACCATTTGATGTGAGTATTGCCTTCGTAGCCTGGAACAAAAAGACGTAAGGGGTATCCCTGTTCTGGCCTCAGTCGCTCGCCGTTCTGGCTGTACACGACCATCACATCGTCCAGACACTTCTCGATCGGAATACTTCGCGTCATCGCTGCGCCGTCGGCACCTTCGGCGATTATCCACTTGGCTTCGGGCTTCAGGCCGGCCTCATCCAGCAGTGTCCTCAGAGTCACTCCAGTCCATTCAGCGCAACTCACAAGGCCGCTCACTTCGGCCGCAGTTTTACCCCACGGAGGGAGGAATGACGGATTGCCCGAGCACTCCATGAAATACACCCGCGATACCGCGGGAAGCTGGCGAATCTCATCCACGGTGAATATAAGCGCTGTTTCGGTGAGGCCATGGATCATCAAGCGATGTTCCGCAGGATTGATCTGCGGGACGCCTGCGTGGTGGCGCTCATAAAACAGACCATTGGGCGTAATGATGCCGTCCAGCTCTTGAAGCGGCGAGGTGCTGTAGGCCGACATCGTGTCTTTCAGGCCGGGGTACAGACTCCTGATAGCCTTCGTTTCGAACGTTGAAGGTTTGCCATAAGGGCTTGCTGTGGGTGTGCCCAGGCTGCGAGTCCATTGTGGGACTTCAAGGGGTAGGTTCGGGTCAAGGCCGGTCGCGCTGGTGGTGTCTGCCATGACGAGTTTGCTGTCAACCAGGCCAAAGGCGGCGGTGCCAACAAGTGCGCCGCTTTTAATCAGAAAATCTCGACGAGCCAGTGGCGTTTTAGACGCTTCTTGCTCAGCGGAGGCAGTGGATTTTTTTGTCATTTTTTTCCTCTGGAGCTTTGCCGACACAGATATACCGATCAATGGACCGATCGGTCAGTCTGGTGGGAGCTTAGATCGGAAAATACGGCTGGTCTAGTCTTTGCTAGCGACGACAAAGTGTTAAAGCAGATTTGGGTGAGGGGGGGGCAGCGGGGAAGCGGCGCATGTGATGCACCGCTGATAGCCGTCAAGCTTGGCGTTGCGCAGTTTTGAGTCCGGGCAGAATGGTGTCGCAAAAGAACATTGCGATGGATTCGGGAGAGCGCGGGCCTCCTGGTTTGATCCACAGGTAACTGTAGTGGTGAATGCCAAGGATCGCCTTGACGGCCAATGAGTCGGAAGTATGGAACGTACCCTCGCTGACGCCTGCCTTGAGGATCTGCGACCAGAGCTTTTCATACTGACGGTGCAGGTCGAGTAGTTCGGTCTGGCGTGCACCAATGACGGAATACACTTCACGAAAACAGACCGTCATCTCGGCTAGATGAATGACGATCGTACGCATGACGATGGTGGAGAACTGGCGAAATTTGTCTTCGGCAGGCAGATCGCTTTCGCACAGTGGGATGCCTTCAGCGATCAAGACCCGCAGGTAGCGGCTGGTGATCTCAAACAGCAACTCTTCCTTGCTGCCGATATGGTAATACAGCGCACCTCGACCAAGCCCCGTGGCCTTTTCAAGCTCGGCCATACCGGTCGCGTGAAAGCCCCGAGTGGAAAACAACTCCGCAGCGATTCTCAGTATCCGTTCCTTGGTGCCGATTTCAGTCGGTTCTACAGTGACGGCAATGTTTTTCTTTCCCATGAGTCCATTTCCAGCTTGTTAGGCACCAATCATACGCATGCAGTCGTGTTGAAGGATATCGATGCGAGCATTGGAGAATAGCCCTATTGACCGATCGGTACAGCAGGATTATAAATTGCCTCCCAAATGGACAGATCCGTTAAGGCGTGCAGCTCTAGGAGTATTTCTGAAAAATTTGGGATGAGTGATATCCGTTGCGACCATATTGGCATGCAGTATGCCTAAGGATCCCGCGTTTTGACTTTGATGTCAGGTATGTCGCGTCTTGCTCGCAGTACGAAATATTCAACGTAGCATTGTGCGACGGTACAGTGAGCGCGCCCCGCTATCAAACAGGGTCGGCTGAAGTTTGAGGCTTTAACGAAATCTAGTTTTCTTAAGTATGTCAGGGTAAATCGATTTTTTGAACACTTAAGTGAGGTATGTATGATTTTAGACAATTTCCATACCATATATGCGGAAAGGTTCTTCGCGCAACATGCTGAGTTGTTTTCCCCCTATTTGGCAGAGGTTGGGCTCAGTGAAATTATTTTGCGTTCTCCCAGTTATGAAATCCCCTTATCTGAATACGTTGCTTTATGGGAGGTGCTGGGCAGGGAAGTATCACAAACCATCGGGCTAAAGGTCGGAATACGAACAAGCTGTCATGGCTGGGGTATCTGGGGGCATGCAGTCCGGAGCGCGCCGACTGTGGATTTGGTACTTCATTGCTTGGGGCATTACATTGATGTCCTTATTCAAGGCGTTAGAATTGAAGTTGATAAAACGGATCGGTTGATTAGTGTTAGTTACCAGATTATTGATCCACTCATCATTCAGCGCAAGCAGGATGCTGAATTCTCAATTGCCTCTGGACTTAGCTTGATGCGGGAGGTTACAGGTTGTGATGAACTTTCACCAGTATTCGTAGAGTTCGAGCATGGCGCCTCAGGTGACTTGGATGTATATAAAGAAATATTTAATTGTCCTGTTTTTTTCAATCGACCTACAAATCGCTTATGCTATTCTGCCGCCCTTTTAGATATGCCTGTGCGCACTGCCGATATTCGTTTGTTTCAGGCGTTGGAGGGGGTGCTGGAACAGAGGCATGCAGTTAGAGTGGGCCCTAATGATTTGCTGAATGGACTTTTGCGCCACGTCGCTGATAACTTGAGCAGTGGATGCCCAAACATAGATCAAATAGCCGCCTCAATGAAATTGGGGGTTCGGACGCTACAACGTCGTTTGGCCGATCAGGATTTGGATTTCAGTCATCTTGTTGAATCGGTTCGTCGGTCTTTGGCAGAAAATTATGTATCGTGTTCCAACCACAGCATAACCGACATTGCGCTATTGCTTGGGTATACCGAGGCAAGCTCCTTCAGCCGTGCGTTCCGGCGCTGGATGCAGTTGACTCCGCAGCAGTACAGGCAGCAGGCAAGGGCAAAGTCGAATCCAGTTGGCACCTGATGCCTGTGTTTTAGTCGCGCTCGGACAAGCCCATCTGTCGTACTTGCAGTAGCTTCGCAGTTTTGTAGGCACATGCCGGAGAGCGAAGATGTTAATGCAGATTGAAAATTCTGATAAGTTTTTTATCGGCGGCACTTGGATGGGTCCCCAAGGCGATTACTCATGTCATGAGGTCATAAATCCAGCGAATGGTAGCGTATCAGGGTCGGTTTTGTTTGGCTCATCGGCTGACGTTGAGTTGGCTATACAAGCCGCTTTCGATGCCTTTCCTCGATACTCCATCACCCCTGTCGACTTTCGTGTTGCGCTATTGGAACGAATATGTGCAATTTACGAAAGACGTCTAGATGATTTAGCTAAAGCAATTACGCTTGAAATGGGCGCGCCTTTACATCACTTATCTCGACCTTTACAAGCTTCGATTGGACTTTGGCATTTTCAAGCTGCACTGGAAACGCTTAAAAGTTTCAGGTTTGAAACCCAGCAAGGAACAACACTCATTACTAAAGAGCCTATTGGAGTATGCTCTTTGATTACGCCTTGGAACTGGCCCATGAATCAGGTTGTATGCAAAGTCGCCCCAGCGTTGGCCGTGGGGTGCACCATGATACTTAAGCCAAGTCAGAATGCACCTTACTCAGCATTGATCTTAGCTGAGATATTAGAGGAGGCAGGTGTTCCTGCTGGCGTGTTCAATATGGTGAATGGAGAGGGCCGTAAACTGGGGCAGCAATTGGCCTCCCATCCGCTTGTGGACATGGTGTCATTGACGGGTTCCACACAGGCGGGGAGTAGCTTGACTGTTGCGGGTGCTGAAACAATAAAGAGAATGTCATTAGAGTTGGGTGGGAAATCTGCGAATATTATCCTGTCTGATGCAGATTTAGAACAGGCGGTCCGGCATGGCGTTCTACATATGATGTCAAACTCAGGTCAGTCCTGCACCGCGCCCTCTAGAATGCTTGTTCCGCGAAAAAAATTTGAAGAAGTTGAACGGATTATCATAAAGGTGTGTTCTGATATAAAAGTCGGTGATCCTATGGACCCTGAGACCATGATGGGTCCAATGGCGAATGAGCGACAATACAATCTTGTCAGGGACTTAATACAGGTCGGTATCAACGAAGGGGCGAAGATATTAGTAGGAGGTACTGGGAATCCAATGAAAAATAACGAAGGATTCTACATTGCTCCAACTGTATTCACTCGTGTTGATAATAAAATGTTGATTGCGCAAGAAGAAATTTTCGGCCCTGTGCTAGTCGTCATCGGATACGACAGCGAAGAAGAGGCTGTCGCTATAGCTAATGATTCGATATACGGTCTTTCCGGGTACGTTTATTCATCTAATCTGTTGCGCGCCAAAGAAGTTGCGAAGCTTATGCGCACGGGTATGGTTCATCTTTGCGGCGCCCCAACCGACATCAATGCGCCTTTCGGCGGCTATAAGAAATCTGGAAATGGGCGGGAGTGGGGAATTGCTGGTTTTGATGAATTTTTGGAGACCAAGTCAATAATGGGTATGTTGTAAGAATAGGGGGGGATTGCTCAGTTTGTTGAGGAGTCCTCCCTTCTCTTTCGGAGGTGAGATCGGACGTTTCGATTGCCATACGCGAGGGCGCTCACTTGCTTCCAATCCCCTGCTTGCGATTGTTTACTCACGACCTGGCAGGCTGCGAGTTCATCTTTCGAAATTTGCACTTGTTTTTATAAGTTTCACAGAAAGTCGGGTAGGCGCTCCGGAAGCGTTCGCATTTTACCCGCGATTACTGCTTTCTGCGTCATTGCCGCAGAACCATCATTGCGCAAGGAGTCGATTGTCATTCGATGTCAAGCATTCTGTCGTCGGATGGCAAGCGACTGCCTCGAATAATGAATACTTTGCTTGCTAGGTGAGCAGTAACCTTAACCGCAGTTTTTAGCTCGGATGGTTTTAAGGGCGTACTAGCTAACCAATAACAAAAATCAAAAGTGCGTGTACCGATTATATTGATCCTCCGTTTTCTGTCTTTTTCCCGGCAGAGCTAAGGTCTCTTTATTTTCGTGTCGCAAGCGCTTGAGTGGTTTTCTGTATTTCTGAGCCTTGCTTCTGTCCAATTAAAAGAAAAGAACCAGGAGAGCTTCATGAAAATGCTAACATTCTCATTGTTAGGTGGCGCGCTGTGCGCTGCGCTTGGCGTAGGCTGCGTGCAGGCCTCTTCCACAATTGACGCAAGCAAGCTTGGAAGCGACCTTACCCCTATTGGTGCGCAGAGGGAAGGCAATGCTGATGGGACGATTCCCGCGTGGGACGGGGGACTTACCAAGGCGCCCGCTGGCTGGTCACCAGGTCATGGCGATCCATATGCTGGCGATAAACCACTCTATTCAATTGATGCGGCTAATGTGGCCCAGTATCAATCGAAACTGCCAGCGGGTCAGGTGCAACTGATCAAAATGTACCCGGGTTATCGTGTGGATGTGTATCCGACACGACGCACTTGTGCTATCCCAACTGAATTGGCTCAGCGTACCAAGGAGTTTGCCGGGCAAGGCAAGATCGGTGCTGACGGTTGGCGGTTGGAGCAGGCAGTTGGCGCTGCTGTGCCGTTTCCCGTACCGCAGAATGGTATTGAGGTAATGTGGAATTACAAGCTTCGCTATATGGCAAAAGGGCGTCGCGCTCAAATATCTTTTTTGGCGCGGGACAATTCAGGTACATTAACTGAAGCCAAACAATGGGCCTATGAGTATTACCCCTACAATGACCCTTTGGTCAAAGGTCCAGTTGATACCGGTGGCATCGAAGCTAAGCTGCTTTACGACATTCTGACGCCGTCATCCCGAGCGGGCGAGATGTATCTCGTCCACAGCTATTTTGATAAGCCACAGGACGCTTGGATTTATTTTCCCGGTCAGCGTCGCGTGCGGCGTGCTCCATCCTTTGCTTATGACAACCCTATCGCAGGTAGTGACGGTCTGTACTTTGTCGATCAGATTAACATGTTCACCGGAGCGCTAGACCGTTACGACTTCAAGTTGCTCGGAAAAAAAGAAATCATCGTACCTTATAACTCCTACAAGTTGGTGGATAAGTCCAACAAGTATCAGGATCTGATTGGGCAGAACTACCTTAAGCGCGATGCGCAGCGCTACGAGACGCATCGTGTATGGGTCGTCGAAGCAACGGTTAAAGCGGACAAGCGACACTCTTTCGCCAAGCGGGTATTTTTTATCGACGAGGACAGCTGGACACTGCTGCACGTTGATATGTATGACACAAAAGGCAACCTCTGGCGTGTGCAGGAAGGCAGTATTTGGGCAGACCCAGGAATTCAGGCCTGCACTAGTTTCGAATATTTAAGTTACGACCTTGTTGCTCGGCGCTATATAGCGGACGGTTTCACTCAGGAAGGCGAGGTAATGGATTTGACTGCCGGAATGGAAGGGCGCGTAAGCGACAAAATGTTCAACTCGAATGAACTGCGTCGTCGCGGTGAGCGTTAATTTCCTCGGAGTTCACCCAAATGTTCAAAATTAAAAAAAGCGGTGCTATCGCGCCGCAGCGTTTCCCGCATGCCTGCAGTTCGCTGACTATTGGGATGATGGCGGTCTCGACGCTAATGTGGGCGCAACCGAGCCACGCGTTCCGTTTCGGTTCTGAAGATGGTATATCAGGTAGCTTCGACTCTTCCTTGAGCTACGGATTTGCTACTCGCATGGATTCCCCGGACTGTAAACTCCTGGGTGGAGATAGTGGTGGTTGTAATAACGGTACCAGCACTGGACTTGGTAATTACTATAACTTGACTAAAGGCAACGGTTACGCCAATGCCGACATCAACTACACCAATTCGGATGACGGCAATCTCAACTACAATAAGCATGATGTTTTTTCTGAAGTGCTTAAGGGGACTCATGAGTTGAGTCTACAATTCGGCGATGGCTGGAGTGCTCTGGGCCGAGTTGCGTGGGCCAAAGACCTCAAGATGGACAACACTCGACGCACCCCTCTGGACGACGAAGCCGACCGCGATGCCACTGAGCGTCTCGATCTCCTCGATCTATGGGTTGCCAAAAGTTTTGACCTGGGTGATATGCCGACAAAAGTTAAAGTTGGTAACCAGGTGATCAGTTGGGGAGAGGAAATCTTTATAACCGGTGGCATCAATCAAATTAATGCCCTCAGTTTACCCAAATACCACACGCCCGGAACCCAATTGAAAGAGGTATTCATTCCGGCACCGATGGCGTCGTTTAATGTGGGCCTTACAGAAACCCTGAATCTTGAGGGCTACTACCAGTTCAAGTGGAACGCTTATGACCTTGATCCGGTAGGAACCTATTATTCGAGTGCTGACGTAGTAGGCGAAGGTCGTCAGCCTATTTACTATTCAACTAGTTATCTTGATAACTTCGCAGGCGCGGGGACGTGTAATGCGATTACGCCAACCGGTCGATGTGGCGAACCCCTGATCAGCGGTCTGAATAATGCTCAGTTGGTCGCGAGCGGCCTTGCTGTTCCTTACGGCGGTGAACGTAAGCCGGATAATGGGGGGCAATATGGTGTGGCGCTGCGCTGGACAGCGGAGGATATCGGCGCTGAGTTTGGTGTTTTTTACGAGCGGTATCATGACAAACTCCCGTTCATTGGCTACACCGCTCTATCTGATCCGGATGCGTTACATACAGACAACTTCTTCGTAAATTATGGAGAAGATAAAGACTTGTTTGGACTGTCAATGTCCACCATGTTGGGTCCGGTAGCCGTAGCTGGAGAAGTGTCATTTCGACCTAACGATAGCGTCGCAATTGATCCGACGGTACCATTTGGCCGGGCGTTCACCGGATCCTTTAACAAGTACAGCGTATATGACACGGGCGTACACAATGGTTACGTCGAAGAAAAGAAATGGCAGATGGATGTTAACGCCATCTACACCTTCGCTGCCAATGATCCTCTCGGCTTCATTCCCCGTAGCCTAGGTGCATCTGACGGTTTTATCTTGGTCGAGGCAGCGGTTACCCACTACCCGGATCTCGATACCTCTGGCAAAACTCCATACTTTCTGCCGGACTACTCACTGCCAGATAAAACGTCTTGGGGCTATATCACGGAGATCGGTATCAATTATCCGAATCTCTTTGGGACCGGCATAACTGTGACGCCGCAGCTTGATTTCAGTCATGACGTTAATGGGACGACGCCGAACTCATTGCCCTTTGTAGAAGGTCGTAAGTCGCTGACCAGTTCTTTGCTGTTCAACTACCGAGATCGTTGGAAAGGTGGCCTGCAGTGGGTGCAGTTCTGGGGCGGTGGCGGTAACAATCTGATGGCTGATCGCGATTTTCTCAGCGGTAACATCTCCTATTCGTTCTGAACCTATGCCTCCTCCGTTGGAGGAGGCTGTTCACTCCTTCAGGTATTTTCACCATGTTGGCTTCTATGGTGCTCGGTCTCGAGCGTTTCTTCTTTCGCCATCGATTGGCGACGCTAGCAGTACTGGCGGTTATTACGCTGGTGATGGGGCTGTTCGCGTCGCGTTTGGAAATGTCGGCAGGTTTCGACAAGCAGCTTCCTCAGCAGCATGCGTTCATCAAGACGTTCAACCAATATCGGGACGTACTCTTCGGCGCCAACCGCATAATCGTGGTGCTGCATGCCAAGCACGGCGATATCTGGAACCAGCAAGCGCTGACCCGATTGTATGACCTGACTCAGGCAGTGTTCTTCATGCCCGGTGTTGATAGGCGGAGTGTTACCTCACTTTGGACACCTAATACGCGTGCGGTGCAGATTACCGAGGAAGGTATGAAAGCCGAAGACGTTGTGGGCGGTGAAGTCACCGTTGGTACTCTCGACGATAAGGCTATTGCTGGTATTCGCGAACGTACTCTTATCGGTGGATTTGTTGGCAGCCTGGTAGCGAACGACCATTCCGGAGCGATGATCGTGGCCGAGCTTGCAGATCCAGACCCACAGACAGGTAAGCGTTTGAACTACTTGGAATTCAGTCAGCGTCTTGAAAATGATCTGCGCAGTAAATATGCCGACGCCGACTACGATGTTCAAATCATTGGTTTCGCCAAGCAAATGGGCGATATCGGGGCAGGCGCCAAAAGCGTCATAGTTTTTTTTGCATTGGCTTTCGTACTCACCGCGCTGGCTGTGTATTGGTATACGCGTTCCTGGGCACTGACGTTCTTGCCGCTATTTTGCTCTTTGGTTTCGGTGGTCTGGCAATTTGGCACGATTACCTTACTTGGCTTCGGCCTTGATCCGCTTGCGATTCTAGTGCCGTTCCTGGTTTTCGCTATTGGCGTATCTCACGGAGTGCAGCAGATTAACTTTATCTCAAGGGAGGTATGTAACGGTGCTGATGGTATGACTGCTGCGCGCCGGAGTTTTGGGGGGCTTCTAATTCCCGGGACCTTGGCATTGATTACCGCTTTTGTTGGTTTCGCCACCTTGGTATTGGTCCCGATTCCAATGATCCGAGAATTGGCCATCACTGCATCGGTAGGAGTGGCCTATAAGATCATTACCAATTTGATCATGCTGCCAGTGCTGGCTAGTTATTTTCGCTTCGACACTGCCTTCGTAGCTAAGGTAGAGCGTCTTCGCCAATGGCGTGACAATGCCATGGTTGGGCTTGGGCTAATCGCCGAACCACGTAATGCTGCGATTGGGGGTGTCATTTGTCTTGCATTAATGGTGCTCGCGGTGTGGCAGAGTCAAGGACGTCATGTGGGTCATGTTCTGCCAGGGGCGCCCGAGCTCCATTCGGATTCACACTATAACCTTGATGTAGAGAGCGTCGTGCGTCACTTCTCACTGGGTCTGGACTTGTTCACCGTCGCAGTGGAAGCCCCTGAAGGTGGATGCTACCGGCACGATGTAATGAGTTATGTTGATCGTTTGACTTGGCATTTGGGAAATGTGCCAGGTGTACTGTCAGCTCAATCCTTACCGGCGTTGACTAAACTGTCAGCTTCTGGTGTGAACGAAGGCAATCCGAAGTGGACGGCTCTTCCGCTGGACGAGCTGTCGCTGGCTGAAGCCGTGCGTCAGGTACCTGAGTCTCTGCGTTTGTACAACGCTGACTGTACCTTGTTGCCGATCAATCTTTACCTAACTGATCACAAGGCCACTACCTTGAAGCGCGTTGTACAGGCCGTCGAGCGCTATCGACTGGAGCATGCCCTCAAGGGCGTGACGGTACGTTTGGCCAGCGGTAATGCTGGTGTGCAGGCAGCCACCAATGAGGTGGTGGAAACCTCTGAGTTGCCAATGATGCTCTATGTCTATTTGACAATTATGGTGCTGGTGTTACTGGTCTATCGGGACTGGCGAGCAATGATCGCCTGTTGCCTTCCTCTCACTCTTGCAACCTTTCTTGGCTACTGGTTCATGAAGGAACTGGATATAGGGCTCACTGTTGCGACTTTGCCGGTGATGGTACTCGCCGTTGGTATCGGTGTGGACTATGCGTTCTATATCTATAACCGCCTCCAGATGCATCTTGTCGAGGGCCTGAACATCGTTGAAGCCTTTCAATTGGCTCTGCGTGAGGTTGGAGTGGCCACTGTGTTTACTGCAATCACCTTATCCGTGGGCGTTGCCACGTGGTCGTTCTCTGCACTGAAGTTTCAAGCCGATATGGGGCTGCTGCTTACCTTTATGTTCATGGTCAACATGATCATGGCCATTACCCTTTTGCCAGCAATCGCCGTAATGCTGGATGTTCTCATTCCCCGCCGGGGACCCGTTCGTGCTCCCTTGGTTGCACATTGATAGGAGTACATCTGATGTCCGCGACTCGTTCTCTGCGTCCGATGTTGTTGTCGCTGATTCTGCTGGGAGCCGGCGCTGAAGGCGGGGGAGTAGCCCTGCCGCTAGCCCATGCACAAAACGCTCCGCTGCTCGCTGTCACCCATACCGGCCAACGCTTGGTTGCTATTGGCGATCACGGGGTGGTGATACTGTCCGACGACGGTCAAACCTGGCGACAGTCCAGGCGCGTCCCGGTGGATGGACTGCTCACCGCTCTGAGCTTCGCTGATGCTCAGCAGGGCTGGGCAGTTGGCCACGGTGGCGTGTTACTGAAAACCGAGGATGGCGGCGAAACTTGGACCCTGCAGCAACGCATGGAAGGGCAGCCAGTGCTGCTTTCTGTATGGTTCGAAAATAGCCGTCACGGCATCGTTGTTGGCGCTTACGGTTATGCCGCACAGACCGAGGACGGAGGCCAAAGTTGGACACGCCTGATTGTCGGCGAGGAAGGGGATGACTATCATCTCAATCATATTTTTTCGGGACCCGATAAGAGCCTTTTCATTGCTGCAGAGATGGGGCATGCCTTCCGCTCTTTGGATCACGGCACTACGTGGGAAAAGCTCGATACCGGTGTAAGAGGGTCGTTGTGGGGAGGGATCGGCCTAAGATCTGGCAGAGTGCTTCTTGTTGGAATGAGTGGCCGAGTGTTGATCAGCGACAACATAGGTGACACCTGGCGCGAATTGAACAGCGGCAGTCATGAGGCGATCACGGCTGTCGCCCAGCGTGCTGATGGTCGTGTGGCACTGGTTGGTAACGGTGGTCTGGTCGCCGAATCAGATGCCAATCTGGAGCGTTTCACCACCTCGCTCAGGGAAGATCGTATCAACCTGGCTGCCTTGGCACCCATGGATGACGGACGTCTGCTGTTGTTCGGTTCTGTAGGTGTGGTGCAGTAATAACTTTGGTGAAAGTCGTTTGATGCTTGCACCTGATACGTCTGGGTGCGGTGCCTATAAGCGACTTTCGCTTTTTTCATTTTTCCGCGGGCAACCGAGTCGCCTCGGAGCCGTGTTCGTTCTTGGCGCATATTTTCGAATGTGAGTTGCGCAGGATCCTGATACATCGCATCGGGTTTCATTACAAAGTATTATGTGCATACACAACTGCTCCGGTGAATTGTCGCTACGATCCAAACTATTATTACTTAATGTCTTTTTGCTAACTCTTTTACCATTGTCCTTGTGCCTTTAGGGGGGGCGCTCTGGGTTACGCGCGCACGATCAAATGACCCGTCGCGTAGAGCCGTTCGTACTGGTACCCAGCGCGCGGTGGTAGCTATCGAGCGTAGCTTGATACATTTGCATGGCAGTGTCGCGCATGCCATTCAGCCGAGTAGGCCCAGCAAGGAATTATCGGTGCTTCGGGAGAAATTTCCGATCTGGCTTCACAGGTTGCCCTTTCGGTTGAACTGCAGGGTGCCGTCACTGATGAATTGAGCTCCAACATTGTCTCTGTAGATCAAATGGCAGAAGAGATTAGTTGACTGGATATTTCAGCACCGCAGGAGCAGGCGAAAGTGGCTGAACAGATGAAGGAGCTTGGGCAACACGATTCAAGCTTTGATATTTATTTGTGACACCTGATGCCAAGTGTTTTGTCACGTTGGGTCAAGCCGGTCGGCGTTAATAAAATTAAGCTGCAGGTACATGAATAATAATCGCAAGTCACTGGATCACACTCTATGCTCAATCGTTCACTCCGATATTTGATGTGCGGGCTGTCATTGGTCAACGTGGCTCTGCCAGCACTAGCGTTACCCGCGCCAATGGCATCAGCGACGGAGTTCGTGCCAGAGCAGGTTCGAGTCGAAGTGCTCGGCGATCATCACGGCCAGAATTGGTTCTGGGCATGGGGTAGTAACGCTCCAAGCATGGGGAGTGGCCGCGTCTTGCTATTTGATGATGCGGGTCGCAATCTTGGGCAGTTGAGCACCGGAATGTGGTTCAACAGCCTGGTGCCATCTCGCAAGCGCGACGAGCTTTACGCTGTTGAGACCTACTTCAGCCGAGGGGTTCGCGGTGAGCGCACGGATGTTGTCACGGTATATGACTCCAAGACTTTGAGCCCAAAAGGCGAGATCAAAATTCCGGCCAAGCGCATGAGTGCCCTGATTTCAACAGGGCTGAGTGTGTTGTCGGACGACGATCGTTTTCTTATGGTGTTCAACTTCACTCCAGCACAATCGGTCAGCGTCATTGATCTTGAAAACAATCGGTTTGTGCAAGAGGTAGCGACGCCTGGCTGCGCCGCTATGTATTCCGCAGGGCCTAGGGACTTCTACTCCATTTGCGGAAACGGTGCCTTCTTGCATCTCGAACTTGACGATCGAGGTCGGGTGATGCGACAGGAGCGCAGTGCCCCAATATTCGATCCACTGCAGGATCTTTTGCTGACCACAGGTTCTCGCAAGGGCAACACCTGGTACTTCGTCTCACAAAAAAGTTTTGTGTACGGGCTCCAGATGAGCGCCAGTGGAATAGAGCAGTCGCAGCGCTGGTCATTAGTCAACGAGCAGGAGCGCGCGGACGGGTGGGGTGTGGCCGGTAACCATGGCACTGCGATGCACGAGAAGAGCGGTCGGCTGTACGTACTTATGCACCAGGACAAGCCGGAAAATTACCAGAAGCCTGGTACGGAAGTCTGGGTCTATGACACTAAAACCCAGCAGCGGGTCTCTCGCATAAAGCTCAACGAATTAAGCGTCGCCATTGCCGTTAGTAAGGGCGAACAACCGCGCCTCTATAGTCTCGACTACATGATACCAATGCCAGCGGAGTTCATAAGCTCAATCTATGCGTCCAAAGGGGAAGCCGGGCTGCTACCGCTCATGCGACAGAGTATCAATCTGTACGATGCCGACAGTGGCAAGCACTTGCGTAGTGTCGATGATATACCCGCAGGCGCCATGAACGAGGTGATGTCGTGGTGATTCCAACTGTTCTTCAGGACCCACTTGTACATCTCGCCAGTGCACTTGGTTTGGGCTTGTTGCTCGGAGCGGCAGCGCTGCACAAGTTGCAGGATGGGCAAAATTTTTCTCGTGTGCTGGATGACTATGGCATCGCTTTGGGCAAGGCGCTGCCTCTTTGGTTGCGTCCGCTGCTGAGACGTTTGCTTCCATGGCTGGAAATCACGGCCGTCATGGGGCTCTTGCTGAGCTTCTGGATACCTTGGGCTGCGATGGGTGCAGCGATCCTTATCGGGTTCTACGCCCTCGTACTGGCGATAAGTGTCGCGCGAGGGGCAGTGATTGAAGACTGTGGCTGCAATTTTGGCGGTGATCACCAGACACTGAGTAGAACGCTGGTCTGGCGCAATCTGTTCTTGCTTTTGCCCGTGTTGAACTTGATGGCGCCGATGCGGGATCGACCACTGGTGTGGTTAGACGCTGTCACGCTGGGCTTCTTGCTGCCAAGCGCTGCAGCGCTCTACATCCTGACAAATCTGTTGATCTCCAACCGTGTTTCCCTACGAGCGCTGTGAAAATCATGACGAATGCACTGATTATTTCGAGTATTTTTTCCTGGCTCATGATCTTCGGTCTGGCCTTGTCCGTATGGGCTTTGGCACGCCAGATTGGACTTCTTCACGAGCGGATCAAACCTGTGGGTGCTTTATCGCTTGGCAAGACGATCAAGACCGGTGAAATAGCGCCGATCTTTACCTTGCCTAGCTTGAACGGCGGTTCAGTCAGCATTGGGGGGGGCAATGCCCAGGGACAGTTGACCCTGCTGTTTTTCCTGTCGGATACCTGCCCTGTGTGCAAAACCTTGTTGCCTGTAATCAAATCGATTCAGGAACATGAGCGTTTACGTCTTCGAGTCGTGCTCGCCAGTGACGGTGATGTCACCGCTCATCAGGCGTTCATTCAGACCCACCGTTTAAAGGATTTCCCTTACCTGCTTTCAAGGGAAGTAGGGGTGGCCTACCAAATCAGCAAGTTGCCGTACGGTGTGCTGATCGATGCTGCGGGTGTTGTGGTCACCCACGGGCTGATCAACACCCGCGAGCATCTTGAAAGTCTCTTCGAGGCTAAGGCAATGGGCTATCCAACGATGCAGGAATTTCAAGCTGCCCAGGCTGGGACTAAGCATTCCCTTTACAAGCAGGTACATTAACAATGGCGATCAAATGGTTTGACGAGGCAACCGAAATTCTAGCTCGTGCTACTGCTCGCAACACCTCGCGACGCGGTTTCCTGGGTGGGTTGGGCACCGTATTGATCGGCGCGGGCGCAGCAACGCTGCTGCCGGTCTATCGCGGCAGTGCCTTTGCTCAGCCGGCTTCCGCCTTGATGGAGGAGGGCGACCCTAACAGTTGTGACTACTGGCGGTATTGTGCCATCGATGGGTTTCTCTGCGGTTGCTGCGGCGGATCGGCGACCAGTTGCCCGCCAGGAACAATACGGTCGGATATTACGTGGATCGGTACATGCCACAACCCGGCTGACGGGAAGGACTATGTGATTTCCTACAACGACTGCTGTGGCAAAGAAAACTGTGGTCGTTGTGTTTGCCAGCGCGACCAGGGCGATTCCCCTATGTACCGTCCGCAGAGTTCCAATGACATCAATTGGTGTGCCGGAAGTCATGCGGATATGCCTTATCACTGCTCGCTGTCAGTGGTAATCGGCGTGAAGGGGTAAGGTGATGTCGGTTCGCACGCTTTGCGCCGCTGCTTTTACGTGCTTCGTGATGATCGGTTCTAGTTCTCTGTGGGCCACCGAACAGAGGCAGTTCGATTACATGCTCAATTGCCAGGGTTGTCATTTACCGGATGGTAGCGGCAACCCACAGCGGCAAGTACCGGCATTTTCCGGCCAGTTAGGTAAATTCCTTGGTGTGCCGGGCGGCCGCGCCTATTTGGTTCAAGTGCCTGGCTCAGCACTCTCGGGGCTTTCGGACGAAGCGCTGGCCGGCGTACTCAACTGGATGCTGGAGACCTTTAGTACGGCTGAACTTCCCTTCGGATTTAAACCTTACACCGGGGCGGAGCTGCATGAGTGGCGTCAGGTTGCTATGCCTGATATCGAGGGGGTTCGTAATGAATTAGTCCGACGTATCGCCCGTCAAGATGAATAACAACGTAAGGGATCTTGAACCCATGAAAATGAACATCAGTGTTGGCCTATTCGCGCTTTTCGCCACGTTTAACGTCTGGGCTGTCGAGGCACCTAGCGCTGCGGCACTCAGGACCTGTGTCGCATGCCATGGCGAGCAGGGGCAGGGCAACGCCGCGCTAGGTGTTCCAAACTTGGCTGGTCAGCATCGCGATTACCTTGCGCAGCAAATGCGCGATTTCAAAGTCGGGTCTCGGGGTTATGACCCCAAAGACACCTACGGAGCGCAAATGCGCGCCATAGTGACCAATCTCGACGAAGCTGAAATCGAACGTTTGGCGCTTCATTATTCGCGGCTGGAGCCGGCACGATCGCAGGTGGTTGCCGGGGATCAAGCAACTCGGGGCCGAGATCTTTATCAGGGAACGTGTTCCAGCTGCCATGGGCCGCAAGGCGAGGGCTTTGCTTATCTCAAAGCTCCCAATCTCCGTATTCTCGACGCCAGTTATCTCGATCGCCAGCTCACACATTATGTTGAGGCTTTGCGCGGCAGCGGCGATCAAGCCGATCAGTTGGGGCTTTGGATGCGAGGCATTTCTTTGCAAATTAGCGGAAATACTGATCGCAAGGCCATTATCGATTACATCGTAAGCCTATCTGCGAGTGGTAGTGGCAGCAAATAATTACGCCAAAGTTGTTTGTTGTTACCTTGCAATGCTTTACAAAGTTTTGAAACGAGTTTGAGTGCAAGTCAAAAAATGCAATTAAAGTTGGAAGTACAGATTTGACTGAATTGTTCATAGTAAACTAATGAGCTTTTGACCAAGCTGTGCTCGCCTGTTAGTTCGCGATCCAATCGCTAAGTGTTTCAGTGGCGGCCGGAAATGAGCGGTTTTTCCTGCTTGATGCTCACAGTTATTACCATGCAGGCATTTGGTCGTCTCTTGTGCAAGGCATTACAGCAGCAAAGAATTTTTTGAAGTCAATACAAGCGATCCGGGATATATGATCATGGTCCAAACAAAAATAATTACTCCCGCACCAGGGGCGTATAGCTATCCGCTGTTGATCAAAAGTCTGCTGCTCTCAGGGCAGCGCTATGAAGCCGAAAATGAAATAGTCTACGCTGACAAGCTACGCTATAGCTATCGCACTCTCAATAAGCGTATTCGGCAAATGGCTAACGTGTTGACTGCTGCGGGCGTAAAGGCAGGGGATACAGTGGCGGTACTGGATTGGGACAGCCATCGGTATTTGGAGTGTTTTTTCGCAGTGCCGATGATCGGCGCCGTTTTGCACACCGTTAATGTTCGCCTGTCTCCTGAGCAAGTGCTTTATACGATCAATCATGCTGAAGATGATTTAGTCCTTGCACATGACGATTTTCTACCGCTTCTCGAGCAAATACATGGTGAACTGGTCACCGTCAAAGGCTATATCCAGTTGAGCGACGACCATGCAAAGCCAACAACTTTGCCCGTAGTTGGCGAGTACGAGCAGTTGCTGTCCCAGTCTCTCGCTACTTACGACTTCCCCGATTTTGACGAGAACTCGGTTGCCACCTTGTTCTACACAACAGGCACAACCGGTAATCCGAAGGGCGTTTACTTTAGCCATCGCCAGCTGGTCCTGCATACCCTGGCTGGGGTCGGTACCTTGGGGGCGTATCAAGGATTGCCGATGCTACGCTCTGACGATGTATACATGCCAGTCACTCCAATGTTCCACGTACATGCTTGGGGAGTGCCTTATATGGCGACACTCATGGGCATTAAACAAGTTTACCCGGGACGTTATGAGCCCAATGCTCTTATCCGCCTCTTTAAGCAGGAAAAGGTAACTTTCAGTCACTGCGTACCAACCATCTTGCAGATGATCCTGGCTTGTCCCGAGGCAACCGGGACTGATTTCAGTGGCTGGAAGGTGCTTTTGGGTGGAAGCGCCCTTGCACTAGGTACTGCCGGTCAGGCGGCGGCGAGTGGGATGAAGGTGTTTAGCGGCTACGGTATGTCTGAAACTTGCCCGACACTATGTAGCACCTATCTGCGGGCTTCTGAGCTAGAGCTGTCAATTGAAGAGCAATTGCCTATCAGGATCAAGTCCGGAGTGCCATCGGCCATGGTCGACATAAAAATCGTCGATGCCTGCGGCAAGGACTTACCACATGACGGAGAGTCAATGGGGGAGGTTTTGGTGCGCGCGCCTTGGCTGACCCAAGGCTACCTCCATGATCCGGAAAAGGGCGCCGAGCTCTGGGAGGGCGGCTGGCTGCACACTGGTGATATCGGCTCTATAGATATGCGTGGTGACTTGGAAATCAAAGACCGAATTAAAGATGTTATCAAGACTGGCGGCGAGTGGATCAGTTCTTTAGAGTTGGAGAGTCTGATTAGTAAGCATCCCGGCGTTGAGTCCGTTGCGGTGGTTGGAATTCCTGACCTTCAGTGGGGGGAACGACCAATGGCGATGGTCATTTGCACACCTCCATCACAGATCAATCAGGCAAGTCTAGTTGTTCACCTAATGCAGTTTGTTGATAGCGGCATCATTAATAAATGGGCGATCCCAAAAAAATTTCTGTTTGTTGATGACATCCCTAAAACAAGCGTTGGCAAAGTAAATAAAAAACTCATTCGAGAAAACGAGCTCGCGCACCAGCAGCTAAACTGCGTCGAGGTCCAGCTCTATATTCAGTGAGTTAGAAAAAAGCTAAATTTTATTGTGGTGATGGTGAATATCTGTGTAGCTGTAATGTTTATGTAAGGGGAGGTATAGCTTCCGTTTTTAGGTCTTTGCTGAGTTATGATGATAAATATCCATCGATGGTGCGTTAAATAGATAGGGTTATTAATTAACTCCACAAGCAAAATGCAAAATTGGTGTGCAGATGCTTAGCCAATGTTGCGCTCTACTAAAGGCATGCGAGTTTTGCAATAAAGCTTGCCGCACACAGGGGAACCGCCAGTGCCCAATAACAATAATATCTATCCCACCAACATCCGTGCCTGGGGTACTGTCGCTGTATTGATGGCGGCCTACGTGTTGTCCTTCATTGATCGGCAAATCCTCAATCTCCTTGTCGGTCCGATTCGCCGCGATCTGATGATTAGCGACACCCAAATGAGCCTGCTGATGGGGTTGTCTTTTGCCTTGTTCTACACCGTATGCGGCATTCCCCTCGGGCGCTTGGCCGATACCAGAAGCCGACGCGGGTTGATCGCTTTCGGGATATTGTTCTGGAGTGCGGCCACGGCAGCCTGCGGCTTGGCAAGGCTTTATTGGCACTTCTTGATCTGCCGCATCGGTGTCGGTGTGGGAGAGGCAGCCTTGTCACCCGCTGCCTATTCACTCATTGCTGACAGCTTTCCTACCGAGCGCCGCGCCACGGCCATTAGTTTATATTCGATGGGGGTTTATCTAGGCTCGGGTTTTGCGTTTCTGTTTGGCGGACTGGTTATCAAGCTGGCGTCTGCCCAGGGCGACATATTACTGCCGCTGCTCGGAGAAGTCCGTCCCTGGCAGTTGATCTTTCTCGCACTTGGCGCCGCAGGGTTACTTTTTAGCCTGCTCCTGTTAGCGATTAAGGAGCCTGCCAGACAGGGCGTCGGAGCCGGGATTACAGTACCGTTGTCTGAGGTTGGTCGATACATCCTTGCTAACAAACGCACAGTACTCTGCCATAACTTCGGCTTTGCTGGCCTGGCTTTTGCCAGCTACGGCAGCGCAGCCTGGATTCCGACTTTCTTTATCCGTACGTATGGTTGGGACGCGGGGCAGGTCGGCGTCGTCTACGGCGGCATAGTGGCGACATTTGGTTGCCTGGGCATCGTCTTTGGCGGGAAGTTGGCTGACTGGATGTTGAGAAGGGGCAGAAGCGACGCCCACATGCGTGTCGGTCTATATGCAGCAATTGGCGCAGTACTTTTCGTGCTGGCCTTTCCTCTGATGGAGAGCGCGCATTGGGCAGCAATTCTGCTGACGCCAGCAGTGTTCTTCCTGAGTATGCCATTTGGTGTCGCACCTGCGGCGATTCAGGAAATCATGCCCAACTCGATGCGTGGTCAGGCCTCAGCTGTTTACCTCTTTGTCATCACGCTGATTGGCCTGGGAATTGGGCCAACGGCGGTAGCTATAATTACCGACTATGTCTTTGGCGATGATATGTCACTTCGCTACTCACTCATGATTGTTACCAGCATTGCGGTGATGAGCTCAGTTGTGCTGTTGAGCATGGGCTTGAAACCATATCGTGACAGTGTGGCGCGTCTTGAGTTGTGGGCGATTAGAGCGACCTGATCATTCGTGTGTGTTGGGATCAAGACGAATCTCGCGTGCTTTGGTCCATGAGAGCTGATTGATTAGTGTTCTTTGTCATTTAACCCATCGAGAGGCAGCAGGCCGCAGTCAGCTTTGGATCTCCATAGTCCGGGTTGCCAGCCACGCTAGCGTTCGGTCGTGTTGAACTATGGGTCAGTTAATCAGTTCGAGCTCGAACGGCTTCAGCGCAAATGCAGCTCATGGAGGTCCGCAGGCAACAGATCGGCGAACTGCAGGGCCAGTTGCGTCGGCAACACCACACAAAGATCTGTTGATGACACAATGTGCACCGCTTGAGGAAGTTATCCAGATCTAGCCCGTTTAAGTCGTGGATGGCCTTGGCGACTCGCTACTTTAAGTTTGATTAGGGGGACGGCTGTTCATTTCACACCGCTATCAAAACCCAATACAACCTTGCTCGAATCTTTGAATGCAGGTCATATCAGTGTCCCAATCTTGTTGGGTTGTGGCCGACGCCAGGCAGAAGTTTTATAAGCCTGGCCACCGCACTGCCGGTGTTGTGCATGGGTTTACTTGCGCCACTGGCACCGCGTCTGGCGCTGCGCTGGGGGTTGGAGCCCGCCATAGCTCTATGTTACCGCTTTATGTCCTGCAGCGAGCCACCGCAGCCTATTCGAGCGTAGATGGCCTTGAACAAATCGACCGGCTGATTGCGCAATTGAATGCCGTGCTGAGCTACAGATCGCATTTGGCTTTAACTTAGCCCCTTATTTGTGCAGTCCTTGTATGGATTGGTAGATGGTCTTTGGCATTGCTTCACCGAGGGCCACGAACAATGCCAGAGTTGCCGGGCGACTCCTGAAGTCGAAAATGACAATGATCAGCTTTTAATCTCCATAATCCGGGTTACAAACCACGCCAGCGCTGGGTCGTGCTGGCGGTGGGTCAGGTGAACAAGTTCGAGCTCGAACGGCCTTAGCGCAAATGGCAGCTCATGTAGGTCCAGAGGCAACAGATCGGCGAACTGCAGGGCCAGTTGCGTCGGCAACACCACACAAAGATCAGTGGATGACACAAGGTGCGCTGCTTGCAGGTAGTTCGGGGTGGTGTAAACGATTCGCCGCGACAGGTTTTGCTCGGCCAGCCACTGGTCGACCATACCGCGAGTCTGACCGCCATGTACCCAAAGGTGACGCAGTTTCAGGAAGGTATTCAGATCCAGCCCGTTATTGAGTTGCGGATGGCCTTGGCGAGTCGCTACTCGCAATGTTTCGCTACGCCAGGGGAGGCGGGTGAAGCGTGCCGGCAAGTCGTCGAAGCGGCCCAACACCAAGTCCAGCTGGCTACGATCGAGTGCGTCAACCGGCAGGTTCGGTGTCAAGTGTTCGACATCGATACGCAGGTTTGGCGCCTGCGTCTGGAGACATGCCAATAATCGTGGCATGCACAGTTGTTCCAGGTAATCGGTAAGAGCTAAACGCAATTGGCGTTGACTCCGGAACGGATCGAAAGGATCACTCGTGTCCATGGCCTGCGCGATTTGTTGTAACGCCGCCCGGATCGGTCCTTCAAGTGCTAGCGCTCGTGGTGTCGGACACATGCGTCGTCCGACACGCACAAGAAGAGGGTCGTCAAACTGATCGCGCAAGCGCGCCAAGGCGTTGCTGACTGTGGGCTGGGTCACCGCCAGCCGCTCGGCTGCGCGCGAGACATTCTGCTCGCGTAGGAGCATGTCGAAGACCCGGAGCAGATTGAGATCAAAGTTCAGTGTATTCATGCGGAGAATATATAGCATGGAAAACAATGATTTTTAAAATACATTGGGCCTCGTTAGGGTGTCGGCTGTTCATCTCACACAGCTACAGGAGCGCTGCACGTGAATTCACCCTTCGATATCCAGCAAATTGCCGTAATCGGCGCAGGCACCATGGGCCGCGGTATTGTCATAAGCCTAGCCAGTGCCGGATTGCCGGTGTTATGGCTGGATAGCAATACTGCGACGCTAGACGCAGGACTGACGATGATCGAGCAAACGTGGTCGCAGCTTGTCGGCAAAGGGCGCATCACTCAGTTCGAGGCAGACGCCAACCTGCAACGGGTGCGGGCAGCGAAAGATTACGCAGCGCTAGCTGAGGTCGACCTGGTGATCGAAGCCGTGTACGAAAGTCTGGAGTTAAAACAGCAGATCTTTCGCGCGCTCGATGTGCATTTAAAGTCTCAAGCTATCTTGGCCAGCAACACTTCGGCCTTGAATATCGACTCTATCGCCGCTGTCACAAACCGTCCACAGCAGGTGCTGGGACTGCATTTCTTCAGTCCCGCGAACATTATGAAACTGCTGGAAATCGTTCGTGGCGAGCACACGCATAACACGGTGCTGCAAGCGGCACTTGAACTGGGTCAGCGTATAGGCAAGGTGGCGGTGGTGTCGGGTAACTGCCCTGGCTTTATTGGTAACCGCATGCTGCGCACCTACATTGCCGAAGCGCGCAAATTACTGCTCGAAGGTGCGTTGCCGCAGCAGGTGGACGAGGTGCTGCAACAATTTGGCTTCGCCATGGGCCCGTTCCGCATGTTTGACGTGGTCGGCATCGATCTGGAGTGGCGCGCTCGCCAACTGGCTGGGCATAGCATGGAAGAACCGCTGATGCAGATCGACAATGCCTTGTGCGATCTCGGTCGCTTCGGTCAGAAGACCGGGCAGGGCTACTACAGTTATGCCCCTGGTAGCCGCCGGGCCGAGCACGATTCACTGGTCGATGCGCTTGTGCTCAGGGTTTCCATGGGATTGGGCTATCGCCGTCGCGATATTACCGCCGAGGAAATACTTGAGCGTTGTCTTCTGGCGCTGGTCAACGAAGGAACGAAGATCCTCGAAGAAGGTATTGCTGCTAGCAGCCATGATATCGATCAGGTCTGGCTGAACGGATATGGTTTTCCAGTAGAAACCGGTGGACCGATGCATTGGGCGGACGAGCAGGGTTTAACAAAGATTCTTGCTCGGCTGGAGCGCTTGCACGGGTTATTCGGCGAGCATTGGCGCCCTGCTGGCCTTATTCACCAATTGATGGCCAGCAAAAAGCGCTTTGCCGAAGTACAGGAGGGCGGGCATTACCTTTCAGGCTCCCCAGCGCGACATGCGAGTTGTATTGCTTGAATGATTCGATGTCTCTGGGCGCTGTGAAAAATTTCTCAAGCAAGCCTGAGATTTACTATGCAATTGCTTCTGTTCGAACAAGGGATTTCAAGCATGAAAGACGCCATCATTGTATCCACTGCCCGCACACCAATCGCCAAGGCGATGCGTGGTGCATTTAACGACTTCAAGACGCCGAGCATGACTGCCATCGCTATCCGCGCTGCGGTCGAGCGTGCGGGCATCGAGCCGGCGCAAATCGAAGATTTAGTGCTGGGTACGGCAATGCCAAGCGGCACCGCGGCCAACAATCCGGCGCGTCTTGCAGCCTTGGCTGCCGGCCTGCCGTTATCGGTGAGCGGGCAGACTGTCGATCGTCAGTGCGCATCAGGATTAATGGCCATCGCCATCGCTGCCAAGCAGATTATGGTCGACGGAATGATGGTCACCATCGGCGCCGGACAGGAGCAAATCAGCCTGGTACAAGCTACACACAACCAATGGGCGATCGAGTCGTACGATCCTGAAGTACTGCGCCTCTGCGAGCATGCCTACATGCCAATGCTGCAGACGGCCGAGCTGGTGGCGCGTCGCTATGGCATCAGCCGAGAAGCGCAGGACGCGTACGCGTTGCAGTCACAAAAGAGGACCGCAGCTGCTCAGGCGGCCGGATTGTTTGCTGACGAGATCGTTCCGGTCGCGGTGCGTAAACGTGTCGTCGACAAGGCGAGCGGTGCGGTCAGCTTTCAAGATGTCAGGCTCACTGAGGATGAAGGCAACCGGCCTGGTACCGTGCTCGCCGACCTGCAAGGACTTAAGCCGGTGATAGAGGGTGGCTGTATTACCGCAGGTAACGCCAGTCAGTTGTCCGACGGTGCCAGCGCTTGCGTACTGCTGGAGGGGGCGCTGGCTGCCAGGTCAGGTTGCACCCCGTTGGGACTTTATCGTGGGATTGCCGTTGCAGGTCTGGCGCCGGAAGAGATGGGGATCGGGCCTGTATTGGCGGTGCCCAAGCTGCTTCGTGCGCATGGTTTGAAGGTGGACGACATCGGTTTGTGGGAGCTCAACGAAGCGTTCGCATGCCAAGTGCTGTACTGCACCGAGCGATTGGGAATCGACTCGATGAAGCTGAACGTCAATGGCGGTGCCATTTCGATCGGGCATCCCTACGGTATGAGCGGAGCTCGGATGGTTGGGCATGCTTTGTTAGAGGGAAAGCGGCGCGGAGTGAAGTTTGTGGTGGTGACGATGTGCGTGGGCGGCGGAATGGGGGCGGCGGGATTATTCGAGGTTTTATAACAAAGCGGGAATTTGATCTGCCAGCACGCATGCCGTTGCTCAGGAGATGTTTCCCTGGTCCAAATATTCCCCAGTGGCCGGAACTGAAAGTCTGCCTCGTGCAGGCCGTACCGGTGCGTCGTGTAAGGTGTAGCTCGAGGAAAGCAATGAATAACAAGACAACTCAGGTGGTGGTCGGGTCCTTCGAACTCGATGAGCGTCAGATCAAGCGCTATGGTGTGAAGGGGGCCTGGCGATCTGCTATCCAGCGCGACTGTGACTGGCGCTGTATTGACGCCTATGGCCATGTCAACAACGTGATTTACCTGGACTGGTGCCAGGAGGCGCGTAGTCGTCATTTCGCACAAGTGACTGGCCATTTCCCAGGGCAGGGCGGGATTGGACTGGTGGTGCGCGCGGTCGAGTTTACTTACCACAAGCCGATGTTATTGGGTGAACAGGCCTTGATAACCACTCGTCTCAAGCGCATGGGGAACACCAGCATCGTGCAAGAGTACGCCATTTGGAACGGCGAGCTGTGTGGCGAAGGGGTCGCAACTTGTGTGTTTTACGATGCTCAGGCCGGCACCAAGGCGGCCCCGAGTCAGGCGTTACGGGAAGCAATGGTGGCGCGTGAACCGCTGCTCGGATCACACGTGTATCTTCAATGATGACGCTTCCCAGTGATCAAGATCCGCCATCTTCAGTGCGAGTGGGACTTCCGATTACGCCGCTCGCGCATATTGAGTCAGCTTGTTACCCTCCCCTTTAATGCGCGTGCCTGAGTACGATGGTAACGTTACGCGGAACATGGGCTTAAACAGCGCGCCACGGTGGTGCTCGATAGCTTCTTAATGATTCATTTGAGCCCATAAAGTAAATATTTGGGAATGGTCCTATCCACGTATTTCTTAATTAATAGCTAAAGCTGGCAGCCGTAAGCCACGCCAGGTGAAGGTCTGCAAGAAACCCGAACACCGGCGAAGTCGTCGAAACCAAAGGCGGCAATCACAAACGCTGAAGGAATGGAAAGCTGAGCACGGCTCCGCGACCGTTGAGTCCTGGCTGACCAAGTGATTTTGGTTTGAGTAAAAAAGGGCCCGCGAGGGCCTTTTTTGTTGAGGGTGTCAGGTGAGGTGGACTTATGACTTGCCTCAGATAAGATCCAAATCTTTTCGCTAAATCGGGTAGTTATCGATGTCCATCAGCGCAGATCAGTTTGCTGAATATCAAGTCTTCGCCGAGCAGCTAGCCGAGGCTGCCGCCGTAGCTATTCAGCCGTACTTTCGAGCAAAGCTGGATGTGGAGAATAAGGGCGGTCATGTTTTCGACCCGGTAACCTTGGCGGATAAGGCTGCCGAACGAACGATGCGTGAGCTGATTCAGGATCGGTATCCTGCACACGGAATCCTTGGAGAGGAGGAGGGCTCAATCGTAGGCAGCTGCGAGCTCACCTGGGTGCTCGATCCCATCGATGGTACTCGAGCTTTCATCACCGGCTTGCCACTATGGGGAACGCTTATAGCTCTCAACGATGGTCAGCGGCCTGTGCTTGGCTTGATGAATCAGTCGTTCACTGGCGAACTCTACATTGGCACTCCGGATGGTGCCAGGTGCAATGGTACAAAACTGCAGACGCGCTCATGCCAAGGTCTGTCCTCAGCAACACTGATGTGCACAACACCCGATATGTTCGACTCATCTGTACGGCGAGACGCTTTTGAATCCGTGGCGAGTCAGGCGCAATTAGTTCGCTTTGGCGGTGATTGCTACGCTTACTGCATGCTGGCTTCGGGTTTCGTTGATGTGATTATCGAGGCCAGTCTTCAGCCCTACGACGTTCAGGCCCTGATACCGATCATCGAAGGTGCCGGTGGGGTGATTACCGCATGGGATGGGAGCACAGCTCAGAATGGTGGGACTGTCGTTGCCTGTGGTGATCCTGCATTGCATGCCCAGTTAGTGAAGCTGCTCAAGCACGCTGCATAATTTGAGCTCAGTGTACTGACTCAGGATTGTTGGGTAGCGAGGTTAGAGAAAAAACAGCCTGGTCGAGTTACCAAGAGCGACAGAAGGTTGCCTCGAATACCCCTGAAGTTTCGGCGATTGTTCCCTTCCATAATGCCTATGACTATCAACGATAGTCATAGGCATCGAGCACTCAGTAACGAGCAAACGTATCAGGGAATGAGAATATATCTTTAAGCACGCAAATTCAGTCTTTGGCGTAAATAAGGCGGATGATGTCCTTAGTGGTTTCGATGTAGCCATCGACATCGTCGTCAGTCATAGGGAGCGTAAGTCCTACTTGACCACGGTGAACTGGATAGTAGCCACGAGTAGCCATTTCTAACGCGTAGATACTCATACTGTTTTCGTCAATCTTATGCCAGTAATCACGGTGAGTGTTAATGGTTTGGCCGAGCTCTTTGGTAAACGCATAGGCAAATACCGAGAAGGATCCAAAAACGGTAAATGGATATTTAGATTCTTTGGCCCAAGTATTCAGCTCGGATTTGATCTTCGCCGCCATTTCGTTGAGTCGTGCATAAGCTTTCTCATCCATTGCTTTAAGGCAGGCAATGCCCGCTGCGCAAGCCAATGGGTGGCCATGGTGGGTGCCCGAGATCATGACTTGATTTTCTTCTATGACCCGGAAAACCTCTTTGCTGCCGCCCACTGCGCCGATTGGTAGGCCGCCACCGATCATTTTGCCAAGGACTGTCAAATCCGGCTTGATTTGATACTCACTTTGCAAACCTTTGAAGTTCGCACGGAGTGTAATGGTCTCATCAGCGATTAGCAGGATGCCCAACTCTTTAGTAAGAGCTCGAAGCTTTTGTACGAAAGTTTTATCCAGCTCTACGATTCCGCCCGCACAAGTCTGCAATTCCATGATCAAACATGCAATTTCGTCCGCGTTGCCACGGAGGATTTTTTCGCAGGACTCAAAATCATTTTGGGTCAGAACAATGACGTTATCGCTTTTATAGGCAGGAATTCCGTCGGAATCTGGAAGTGCTTTTGGATTAGAATCCGGGCCAGGGAAATTGTTTGGGTTAGGGTGGGCGGAAATCGCCAAGTCATCGGAAAACCCGTGGTACCCGCCCTCAAATTTTGCAATCTTTTTACGGGCTGTATAGCCTCTGGCGATACGTACGGCACTCAAACATGCCTCGCTAGCAGAGCAAAAAAACTTTACCTGTTCAACAGAGTCGATGCGCTCACAAATCAGCTTGGCCAGATCAAGTTCGTGGTTGGTAGGATTCCCGAATGAGAAACCATTGGGTAGCGTTTCCTGAATTGCTTTTATAATTGCTGGGTGATTATGACCTAGCACATTTGTAGCGAAATTATTATTGAGGTCGAGAAGTTTTTTACCTTCGATGGTATGCAGGTATTGAGCTTCGCCTTTATCGACGAAAATCGCATGTGGGCCATAGCCAAATGTGCGCCTGCTAAAACCTCCTGGAATGTATTCCTTTCCTTTCGAGGTTTCTTCCTTGGAAAGAGAAAAGGCTTCAGAGAAATTTTTTAGCGATTGCTGGTAATTAAGCTTCATGGCTATTTCCAAATTTACTTAAATTATGGTTGTTTTTGAATGATTCTCAGACTTTGCCAATAGTTTATGCACATTACTATTTTGGATTTCGACACCAGAATTGAACGTCATGAGGTTTTGCGCTCTCCTCACTAATACAGCTTCGGCTCCTGTGCACTTGACGAAAGCTAAGGTCATAGTATTTTCACAGTTAGTACGTGAGCAATGGTGATTTATAGATTGCTTGATCAGGTTTTGTGATCGCTGCTTGTTTGCAAAAAAGCTTACGAAATCGGGCATCTTGCACCGCTGCAGGTAACCGTCCATTAGCTCCATTATTCAGACTCAAATGGAATATGGCCGTGAATTGAAAAAATATGGCGTTCCAGAGGGGAAATAGGTGGGGACGAGGCATTGCACAATTCGCTGAAGTGTTACCGCTCAGTACGGTTTGTTACTGTGTGCTTCTTAGCTGCCCATATGCACACTATTAAGGGCATTTTTTGTTGGTTCGCCCAGCAGTCGCAGTTCCTTGATCATGAGCTAGGCGGCGCTGTGAGCGCTGTGATGAGCGTTGAAGAGTGATTCAGGCCTCATCGAGATGCCTGTGTGTGAGAAATATGAACGAATTGCCCCGTTTGGGCGCATTATTCATTTAGTAAGGCGACCCGGAATCCGCAGGTCGGGTAGGGCATCGCTGCCTCTCCGCGAATGCGGTAATTTGCATGAATTTTGCTACGTAATAGCTCTTCCAAACGTTCCGTGAGTAGCAGGTACCCCTCAATGGACACTAGACAGCTTCACTTGGCAACCAGGCTTGCCGAGACCCTCCATTTTGGTAAAGCAGCCGAGATCGAGAACATTGCCCAATCTGGCTTGAGCGCTCAAATTGCTAAGCTTGAGAGCGAGCTAGGCTTCAGATTATTTGAACGTACCAGTCATCGTGTTTCATTGACTGAGGCAGGTCAGGCGTTCATAGATCAGGCTCGCACGCTCTTAGGGGGCATGAACAATACGATCCTGGAATGCCGAGCCCTAGCTGAAAACAGTCGTGGTGTCCTGAAATTAGGCTTTTTTGGAGATGCTGCGGGTGAACTCACCCACCTTATTTTCACACTCTTTCAGCAGAGCAATCCTGGTATCCGGTTGGTGTTTACTGAGCTGTCTATGACAAATCAGGTGCAAGCGCTCATCTCTGGCAAAGTAGATGCTGCCCTCGTTAGGCTACCGATTTGCGATCCGCGTCTTGAGCTCGATGTGATGTTTGATGAGCCGCGAGTCGCTGCCGTACCGGCCAATCATGAAATGGCACATGCCTCGATCCTTACTATTTCAGACTTGATCGAGCAACCATTCGCAGTAGCGGGTGAGGGAGCGCCCACCGAATGGGCTGCTTACTGGAGTTTGGGGTCTGAGCGGCATGAGGCCTGCCGGATTGGAGCTTATGTCCAATCGATTCCAGAAAGCTTGGCTGCTGTGGCCTATGGTGGCGCGTTTGATACGTTCCCACTGACAGCCACTCGCCTATTTAGTCACCCAGGCGTGCGCTACGTACCACTAGCTGACGCTCCACGTAGCTCATTGGCTTTGGCCACACTTGCAGGTAACAGGTCGCCATCAGTTAGATCGCTTCGACGCTGCGTGGCAGAAACTCTTGAAAGCTCTCTTTCCTGCATTCCTGAGGCTCGTCGCTACGAAGTGGCTTAACCGCTTGCGAACCCCAGGAGTGTATGTGGCTACCCCTCCAGTCAATAACCAACTGGAGGGCTTACTCAAAAGGGATAGTGGCGGGGTTGCCGCTGAACAGACACCCATTGAGTGGTTGTGAACTCATCAATTGCCCAGTCGCCATTGAATCTGCCCAGGCCTGAGTTCTTCTCCCCGCCAAAGGGGACGTTAGGGGCATCTGCAACCGGCATGTCGTTCACATGGGCCATACCAGAATGGATGCGTCGAGCAAATTGCACCCCGCGTTCGATATCACCCGAAAAGACTGCAGCGGAAAGTCCAAAACGGGTAGCGTTAGCCAGTTCCAATGCGTGATCGGCATCCCGTGCACGCATTATCCCGGCGATAGGCCCGAAAATCTCTTCGTAGGCTAATTCCATGTCGGATGTCACTTCAGTGAAAACGTGCGGCGCAAATACGAGTCCTGCAGATTCGCCAGCGTAAGCCAATGTTGCGCCTTCCGCTTTGGCCTGTTCGACCTTGTGAGCTAATCCGGCAAACTGTTTGCGGTTGATTACCGGCCCAACCGAGGTCGCCGGGTTTTTAGGATCACCGATTACCAGGTTACTGACGCGCTGAATGAACAGGGAAACAAATGAGTCGTAAATCGGCTCCTCCACAATGATTCTATTAATAGCCATACAGATTTGGCCTTGATGCAGAAATTTGCCTACAACAGCCGCATGAACTGCTTGCTTGAGATCCGCATCAGCTAGCACTACAAAAGGGTTGTTACCGCCTAGTTCCAACGCCACATGTTTCAAATAATCGCCACTGCCAGCCTGGCGGGCGATGTTTTGGCCAATCGGGGTTGATCCAGTGAAGGAAATAAAGCTTGGTGCAGGATGGAGAACGAAGTCATCGCCAATCTCTGATCCCGCTCCCACTATCACGCTGAGAACTCCTTCAGGCAATCCTGCTTCTTCAAAGATACGCGCAAGCAGTAGGCCTCCGGTGACTGGAGTGTCACTGGCAGGTTTCACAACTACAGCGTTGCCGAGAGCCAACGCTGGTGCCAGAGATCGCTGGGTAAGATGGAATGGGAAGTTCCAAGGGCTGATTACACCCACAACGCCGAGTGGGCGCCGATAAACGCGGCTTTCTTTATTGGGCACATCTGATTCCACGATGCGGCCATGAACCCGGCTTGGGAATGATGCAGCCTCCAAAGTGATAGCTTTAGCTGACGCCCATTCGATCTCAGCTTTTATTCGCGTGCTACCTGATTCAGAAATGATCCATTCAACCAACTCGTCATGGCGCTCATCAAAAATCTGAGCAGCTCGTAGGAGCACTCCCGCTCGCGCAGACGGGCCCATTGCCGCCCAACCGGGTTGTGCTGCTTTGGCTTTAGCGTAGGCTTCATTCAGGTCGTCCTTGTTAGCCAAGGCAATCTCAAGCAGCGTTTGCTGGGTGAACGGGTCGCTAACAGTCATGGAACGCCCCGTCCGACCTTCGCGCCAAACTCCCCCGATCAACTGCAGATTCAGGTCGCTGTAAGGATGATTTTTGATCACTTTATTCTCCGAAATTTATGACGACCGTAGCATTGGATTCTGGGTCGCTGGCCTTTCTGGGGTGGCCCCACAATTTAAGAACCACCCATCGATATATATTCAATTTTGCTAGTGGGGAGGTGGTCGCCTCAGGAAATCGCCGGTGTCACAGGAAATCTCCCCCTGGTTCGGAGTCCATTAATAACTCCCAGCAAGGCCGCTATTACCACCAACCATGGAAGCAGCGTTGCGATACCTTCCTTAGCCCCGGTGAGTTCGCCAAAATTTGCCACCGCGAGAACAACGGCGGTTGCCAATCCACATCCACCAAGGGTGGGAGCGATCACGCCTTGCCATTTACTGCATTTCTGAGTTTTGAGAGTGAATCCCACGACAGCGGCTGCCCCCAACGTCTGCAAGGCGAGTACAGCAAGGGTGCCAAGTCCAACCATCCACATGTAGAGGTGCATTATCGGGTCGGCATTGGTGACCATGAAGACACCAACGGCGACGACGGTTGTGATCGATAGCGCAATGCTTGCAACGTGAGGGCTAGCGTGTTTTGGATGTACTCGGCTGAGCTGCTGAGGTACGAAGTGGCTGCGAGCCAGTGCGAAAAGGTAGCGGCTCAGGGCATTGTGGAAGGAGAGCAACACGGCGAAGACGCTCGTCACTACCAGGATTTTCATGATTTCGGTAGAAAGGGGGCCGACGTATTGTGTGTTGGCATTGAATACGAAATTGATCATGTCATTGGCGGCGAGGCTTTGAACATCGCTATTCGCGTAGGCCAGGCCGAGGCACCATGTGGTGAGCGTGTAAAAGATCCCGATAATGGCAATGGCAACATATGTAGCAAGGGGCACGGTGCGGCTAGGGTTCTTCGCCTCTTCTCCATATATGGTCGTGGACTCGAATCCTACAAAGCAACAAAACGCGAACATCAACGCCACACCAAGGCCAGATGTGAATATCTGGGAGGGCATGAAGCCATTCCAAGAAAAATTCTTAGCATCGGTTTGGGCGATAACTGCGACGTCAAAGATAATCAAGATTAGGATCTCGAAAATCATGAGCACGCCTAACACCTTGGCTGACACTTTAACGTCCATGTATCCGAAAATGCCGACCAGTCCGATGATGAGAAGAGCGATGATGCGCCAATCCACATGTAATCCTGCGACAGACAAAGCGAGGTCTGCGCCGAACGCAGCGAATTGACCATAGATGCCAGTCAACATCGCGATATAGGCAAGCAGCGCGATTCCACCAGCTGCGTTGCCTGCTGCTCGCCCTAATCCGTGGGTCACCAGCTCTGCGAAGCCGCCAGCACTGATCACATGACGACTCATCGCTGCAAATCCAATTGCAAAAAGCAGCAGGACGAGCGAGGCGATCAGATAGATGCCTGGGGCACCTGCACCTCCCATAGCGAAAACTACAGGGCCGGCACCAAGGGTGGCGCCGAGCGGTGCCGCAGCTGCAATTACGAAAAAGACGATGTCGGAGACACCTAAGGATTTGGGCTTAAGCCCTGGTTGTGTCGGCTCAATTTGCATACAGGCCTCCCCTACGGCAAGACGGGATTTGAATTGTTATTGGTATCCTGATTTTTCGCTCAGTGACTCAGACTGGCAATCCGCAAACGCTGATCGTTCGATCTTAGTCGGTGATTGAACTGACGCTTGTCCGTAATCATGGGTAGGTATGCATAGCCCTTGGTTGCCCGTTTGCCAATTTGCGTCCACAAGCTTTGATCTGAAGTCGCGATCATTCAATCAGCAAAACGCCATTGCCAAATACACCTAAAGGCTCAAAAAATCAGTCCGCCTGACGCCACATTTTTTGGGCTGGCTGAGTGTGATTCGTCCGCACAGGAAATCATCGGAGCTTGCTATAGAGCTTTAGGTTTCAGTTGTAACGAAAATTCTGCCAAATTAATTTTGATACTATAATAAATATAAGGGCGCATTATGCCGTTTAAGTCTGAAAGTAAAAAATTTGGATATACTTCGATGGCATTGGCGGTAGGTGCTTTAGCCTTGCCCCTAGAGTCCCGTGCTTATGAGCTATACAGTCAGGGCGGTAATGTACTTAACTCCAAAGTCGACGCAGTATTTGCCGCGATGCACAGCGACGAAAGTTATTCGACAACTGGAACGCGGGATTCAGGCTCTTCAAATTGGAGAGAGGGGTTTATCAAGTATGGGCTGAATGGAAGCAGCGAACTTGAAAGTCAATCAAGTGTATATGGTGCCTTTAGTCTCTTGAGTTCAGGCACGTGGGGTGATGGGGATGCTGCGGGCTTCACGGAGGGCACCGAGCGACGCACAGCGGTCGAAGATGCTTACCTAGGTTGGCGCTCGGGAAGCCTTTTTCCGACTTTAGGAGAAAATGGAATCGAATTTTCCGCCGGACGCCAAGAGGTTGTAGTTGGAGACGGATTTCTTATCAAAGGTGATGCACTAAACTTCGGTGATGTCGACCTAGGTGAAAACTATGACCGGGGTGGAGCTTATTATTTAGCTGCCCGCAAAGCATTTGATAAAACAGCGGTGCTTCGCGTCGGTGGGGAAAAAGGGTGGCGAGGGGATCTCATGTGGCTAGGCTCGGATAATCGAGCACAAGCGGACACTAAATTAGCTGTGGCCACTTTAGAGCACGTGGCAGACGAAGGAACATTGGGACTGACCTACATTAAAGGACTTGATGTTGATGAGCGTTTTGCCACTCCTTTTCAATTAGAGCGAGACGGCATGAAAACTGTCAGCCTCCGGGGAACAGGCTCTTTAGGAGTCAAGAATCTTAACCTTGCATTCGAGTATGCTACTCAAGATCGAGACAGTGGTCGAGAGAATGCCTGGTATCTTGAGGGGAGCTGGACGTTTGCCGATGTACAATGGTCTCCAACTGCTACCTATCGCTATAGCCGCTTCTCTGAGTCGTTTGACCCACTATTCTACGGCCTGAGTCGTGGCTATGGAACATGGTTTCAAGGTGAAGTGGCATCCAACTATGCAGGCCCTTTTAATAGCAACACCCGCGTCCATCATGTTGGATTAAAGGTCTCTCCGCGTGAAAATCTAACACTGGGTGCATTGTACTTCGACTTTGATCCGATTGATCGAAGCCTTGGGAATCTCGGTGGACGAGAGTTCGATCTATATGCCGAGTTGGCGGTTAATGAGCATGTTTTCATCAGTCCAGTAGTCGGATTCTATAAGCCGGAAAAAAGTGCCGATCAGGGCGGACTTCAGTTGTACGGCGATGATACAAATACCTACCTCCAGCTCATCGTGGGAACCTCCTTCTAAAAAAGGATTTTTTATGGGCGAAAGTCCAGTTACTTGATCGGATGATGTGCTTCAGGTGCGGGCGACATAAAGCATTAATCCAGGTAAGAAATAAAGATGAATTGCGAATTTGCTGTTCATTACCTTGTTTAGGATAAGAACAATGAGAACTAAAGTTGCAATTATCGGCGCTGGCCCTTCTGGCCTGCTGCTTGGTCAACTGCTTCTAAAAGCTGGCATTGACAACATAATCATTGAGCGACAGAGTCCTGATTATGTATTGGGGCGAATCCGTGCCGGCGTGCTTGAGCAAGGGACTGTAGATTTGCTGCGACAGGCGGGTGTTGCTGAGCGAATGGATCGCGAAGGCCTAGTTCATGACGGATTCGACTTGGCGTTCGATGGGCGTTGTGAACATATCGACTTGAAAGGTTTGACCGACGGTAAAACGGTAATGGTTTACGGTCAGACCGAAGTCACTCGTGATCTAATGGAGGCCAGAAGCTCCTGCGGAGGCATTAGCTATTATAGCGCTGCGAATGTACAGCCGCACGATATGAAATCCCCCGCTCCTTACATTACCTTTGATCATGATGGAGTGGCAGTTCGCTTGGACTGTGACTACATCGCAGGTTGTGATGGGTTCCATGGTGTGTCGCGCAAGACAATTCCGGACGGGGTTCTCCAGGAGTTCGAGCGTGTCTACCCATTCGGTTGGTTGGGGGTGTTGGCGGATACACCTCCTGTGAGTGAAGAACTCATTTATGCCAATCATGAGCGCGGTTTCGCTTTATGCAGCATGCGGTCACCTACGCGTACCCGGTATTACATTCAGGTATCTACCGAGGAAAAAGTCGAAGATTGGTCTGACGATCGTTTCTGGAAGGAACTGAAAAAAAGGCTCCCCAAAGAAACAGCCGACAAACTTATAACGGGGCCGTCCATTGAAAAAAGTATTGCCCCACTTCGCAGTTTCGTTGTCGAGCCAATGCAGTACGGGAGCCTGTTTCTACTGGGTGATGCGGCACATATTGTGCCTCCAACTGGTGCGAAAGGCCTCAACCTCGCGGCCAGCGATGTCAGCACACTTAGCCGCATTCTCGTTAAGGTTTACCAGGAGGGACGTACGGATCTACTTGAACGCTATTCTGAAATTTGCCTGCGTCGAATCTGGAAGGCCGTGCGCTTCTCCTGGTGGATGACCTCAATATTGCATCGCTTTCCTGGTACTGATGATTTTGGACAGCGCATACGGCAGGCAGAGCTCGACTACTTTGTCCGCTCTGAGGCAGGACGTCAGACGATTGCAGAAAATTACGTGGGGCTTCCGTACGAGGCTATTGAGTAGGTAAGTCAAGCTTTAAGGTTTTTCAAGTCACTCAGGGCCCATTATTGTGGGTCGGTCGTAGATCTGCGTGAATGAATAATACTTTGGCAAACTTGAAGCGTTGGGGACTTCATGATTCGTCGGGACAAACTCCCGTTTCTCCTGGCCATGAGCCTTTTCGTTTTTACCAAGTGAAAAATAATGGATGCGGTCAGCACGGATCGACTTTGCATCTCTTGATGTGGTCTCCGTACTAATTTCGAGGATGTGCGATGATCTTGCTCAGGGATACAATTAAATTCCGCATGCTTGTAATGGTGGGGGCATGTCTCGGCTTGATAGTGCTTTTATTAGTCGTGATATCTATATACAGAACGAATAAAAATACAAACTTGGTAAGTGCTGAGGCTCAGACGCTTCTCAAAGATTCTGCTAATAAAATGCTACTGGCTGAAAGCGCGCTGCAACGCAGCTCAGTGCAAAAACATTTTCAAGCTGGTTATCACGGTGGACTTGATCTGGCAGACAATGCAGTTCAATTTCGTAGGATGATACTTGGCGGTGATTTAGAGGCACTTACTGCCAGGCGAGAGCTTACAAAGCTGGTGGCAGATAGACTTGTTCGACATTCTGAGTTGCTGAGCCTTTATGTCGTGTTTGAGCCTAATTCGCTCGATGGATATGATAATGATTTTATCGGTCGTAAAGAGTTGGGGAGTAATGAGACTGGTCGCTTTTCTATCTACGCTGCGCAGCAGGATGGGCGTCTTGTATTGCAACCAACGCCTGAGGCTCTGATAGCTGACACAACGATTATGCTTGATGGTACCCCTTTTAATAAATGGTACACCTGTCCGAAGTTAACTGGTAAACCTTGTTTACTATCTCCTTATTTTGACGAGTCATCTGGCCGGAAGACGCTAATTACGACCCTATCCTTTCCCCTCATAGAGGATGGAAAGGTACTGGGAGTGGTGGGAATGGATGTCAGTTTGGAGTCAGTGCAACAGCTAGTACAGGAAAGTAGCAAAAAACTTTTTGGTGGTGAAGGACAGGTAAGTATTTTCAGCCCTACCGGTCTCCTAGCTGGCCATAGCGGAGATGCAAAAAAATTAGGTTTGCAATTAGTTCAAGCGGGTGTTGGTGATGCGCTTAACCTGGAGAGTTCAGTTAAAAGTGGATTGACGTTTCTCGGGGTTATAAACAACACTCAAAGGGTGGCTGTTCCCGTGCAACCAATTCCAGGATCATCTTATTGGGGGGTTGTACTAGATATTCCTAGTAATGTGGTGATGCAGCCAGCCAACGCTCTTAAAATAAAATTGGATGAGCGTAATTTTGTTGATACTGCATGGTCGGCAGTATATGGCTTGGTAGCTTTATTCTTTGGGTTGATTATAATTCTTGTAATTGCCCGAAAAATAACAGTTCCGATTCACCGCATTTCTGAAATGTTAAGAGAGGTTGCGGGTAGTGGAGGTGATCTTACAAAACGATTGCAGTATTCCCGCAACGATGAGCTGGGAATGTTGGTGATGTGGTTTAACGCTTTTCTCGATAAGTTACAGCCAATGATGTCTGAGCTTAAGCGGCTGGTTTTAGACGCGCACACTAATGCTGATCGATCTGCAATCATCTCCAGTAAAATCAGCACGGAAATGCAGCAACAATACCGAGAAATCGACCAGGCGGCGACAGCCTCAAATGAAATGAGCTCATCAGCTCAGGAAGTGGCATGTGGCGCTGCTAGAGCGGCTGACGCTACGGGAGTGGCTAGTATTGCAACTCAGGATGGCCTGCGGGTTATTAGGTTGACTTCTGAAACGATTGAAGGTTTGGCTGAGGATCTCTCGATTGCAATGTCGAAGATTGAGGGTTTAACCGGCAGTAGCGAGCGCATCGGTAACGTCCTCGGGGTGATTCAGGCAGTTGCTGAGCAAACCAACCTTCTCGCGCTCAATGCTGCAATCGAGGCTGCTAGGGCGGGAGAGGCAGGGCGTGGTTTCGCAGTAGTGGCTGACGAAGTTCGCAATCTTGCCAGCAACACCAGTGATTCCATTGAAGAAATTCGTGACGTTATTCAGCAGTTGCAGAGAAATACCCTTGAGACTGTTAGCGCAATGAAAAAAGGTTCTGCTCAGGCCGGCGTCGCTGTAAAGCATGTTAACCAAGCTTCAGACGCATTCGATCGAATCAAAGAGTCTGTGGGAATCATTAGCGAAATGAATTTCCAGATTGCTGCAGCGGTTGAGGAGCAGAGTAGGGTAGCGGAGGAGGTTAGCCAGAACGTGGTGACGATTCGGGATGTCACTGAGTCGCTTTCAGCGCAGGCGCAGGAGTCTCAGAAAGTAAGCAGATCTATTAATTCATTGGCCATCAAGCAGCAAGCGCTTGCCAACCAATTTTTGACCTAGGGTCAGCAGTATTTCCTGGTTATGTCCTGCCGAAAAAGTAGGTCGCATTGAGTCCTCCCTCCAGATGACCCGGCTTTGTCACGCCGGGCTCTCATGGTGTAGCTGACAATGACCTAATTTTTGGCATTGGCCTTGCCCTAAAAGCACCTATTCCTTTGCCGAACTGGAGCTGGCCTACGGCGGGCGATTAGGGCTCCCCGACTAAAAATAAGCCGCTTACGCCGACAGGTATTCGTCTACTGATTTAACGGTCGCATAGCCGAACTCAAATGCGGCCATCACCGTTGCATGCGCTTGAGCAGCAGGAACAGTCGCGCCGTGAAACGTCAGATCCAAGGTGGCGCAGGCATCATGCAGCACGGTAACGGGATAGCCCATGTCTGCTGCAGCGCGTACTACGGCGTCGATGCACATGTGGCTCATTGCACCTATGACCACGACCTCCTGGATATCAGCAGCATTCAACTGTTCTTTGAGATCAGTTTCCTTGAAGGCGTTGATGTGCTTTTTCACAATCACGCACTCGTCACCTTTAGGTGCTACAGCTGGTTGGATTTCCGCGCCGGTAGATCCCTTAATGAAAATTGGAGCGCCTTCATTATCCGACTCATGCCGTATGTGAAAAACTGGGATACCTGTTTCGCGCGAGTGGCTGATTACTCGGATGGCATTCGCGACAGCCGCTTCTATTCCGGTCAACGGCAATTTGCCAGTGGGCAGGTATTCGTTTTGCAGATCAACTACTACAAGACCTCGTTTCATGAACGATCTCCGGTCGATTTATCCAATGATATGGAGGTTAAATCTGAGATCGGGGAGTAAAGAACCTGTCTTTACGCCGACTCAGAAAGGTTTAAGTCAGAACTCCAGGGAAGCGCCGTCTTCCGGAATATCCACGCGACTCTCGATACCTTGCTTCTTAACGTAGGTGCGGAGCGCTTCACGTGTTAGGGACGTATGGTTGATTGCATTCATATGCACGGCGACTATTTTCGCGTTTTTTGCGGCTTGGGATGCGTGTAGGACGTCGTCCTCACCCATGATGATTGCGCTATCGAACCCATTCACCTTCGCTTTCCCAGTGTTGAGTACGATGACTTCGGGATGATATTTTTCAATGGTCTGGTCTACCTCTTTACGCCAGATAGTGTCACCGGCAAGGTAGAGAGTTTTGTAGCCTGGGGCTTGGAACACAACGCCCATGGCCTCGCCCAAAAGTTTCGCGAGGGGGGGCACGGCATACATCTCGTCTGTGCCGTGCTGGCCACCGGCCTTAGTGATTTTGACTCCGCCAAACTCAACTTCGTCAGTCAGTACGCGCACATTCTTGAAGCCTTGGGAGCGAACCAGTTTCGCGTCTTCCTCATCTTGAGTGAACAGCGGAATGTCTTTAGGTAGCGCTTTCTGCGCGGCATCGTCCCAGTGGTCAAGATGCGTGTGTGTGAGGATGACGGCGTCTACGCCAGCGATTACCTCGGCAGGTGATTCAGTGAGATCGACCATTGGGTTACGGAGGTTGCTTCGGTAAGTATTTTCAAATCCAGGGTAGGTTCCTTTTTTCGCGAGCATCGGATCGACGAGGAACGTCGTGTCGCCATAGGTGATTTTCACCGTTGCATTACGAATTTGCTGCAAGTCCACTTTGTGGGCTGCGGTCGGTGCGGACGAGACATTTGTATCCGCGAATACCCATGTGCTGGTAGCAGCGCAAGCGAGGCTGAGGGCAAGAGGAAGCGTTCTGAAATTCATGGGATTGATCCTGTTAATACATCGAGAAGAGCATTCTTCCCGAGTGCTCTACATCGCAACAGTGGCCTGAATGACATATTTCGATATAATCAGGCCAGTCGATCAGCGTAGGTATGAGAGAGGCCTAGAGCAAGCGTCCACTCTGCAAAAGCGATCCTATGAAACGGTCAACCGGCAACCCGAGGCTATCTGATGCAATCCATACGTGTTGCTGTTCTGGCTTTTAATGGCGTAAGTCTGTTCCATCTTTCCGTGCCTGGAATGGTGTTGGGTACGGCTCATTCTGCACCTGGTGAACCTCAATACGAGGTCAGCTACTGCGCGGAGATGCCGGGAATGGTGACTTGCGACCAAGGCATCGACTTAGCGGTTGTTAATGGCCTGGAGCTGATGGAAGCATCTGATGTAATCGTTATTCCCGCCTGGGGGGATCAACTGATCACCGCATCTGCACAACTCGTGAAAGCGCTACAGGCCGCGAACTGCGAAGGTAAGCTCATAGTAGGGCTATGCTTAGGCGCGTTTGTGCTTGGAGATGCCGGGCTGCTTAATGGGAAAGAAGCAACCACTCATTGGGCAGCACGAGAAGAGTTCGCGCAACGTTTCCCTGAGGTTCGTTTCAAGCCCGAGGTGCTCTACGTCAGTGCTGGAAATATCATGACCTCTGCGGGAACTGTGGCGGCAATCGATTGCTGCCTTCATTTGGTACGCGAGCGACTTGGTGCTGACGTTGCGAATCGCACCGCGAAGATGCTGGTGACGCCGCCTCATCGGCAAGGTGGGCAAGCTCAATACGTTGAGCATCCTGTGCCGCAACTGTCCAGCGAGACGCATTTGTCTGATGTACTGGCGTGGGCCCGAGTAAACCTTGCCAGTGATCTTTCGCTCGACGTGCTGGCGGACATGGCCAAAATGAGCAGGCGTACATTTACCCGGCGATTCAAGGAAGCGACGGGCAGTACCGTTTCAAAATGGTTGAATGCTCAGCGCGTCGTCAGAGCGCAACAGCTGTTGGAAACCACAGACCTTCCTATCGAATGTATTGCGGGCGAGGCAGGTTTTGGGACGCCCTTGTCGTTGAGGCTACAATTCGGGGTTCACCTCGGCACGTCGCCTTCTGAATATCGGCGTACGTTTTCTCGCCAAATTACCCTGAGTCGAAAAGTGAGCGGCAATTAGCGGTGTGGGATTTCACGCAGGTCTTGGCAAAAAAACGAAAGCCCAGGTTGGGTGCCTGGGCTTCGTTAACGCAGGGTTCAGCCTTTTACAGCAGCCAAGATTGAGCGTGGCGTTTTTGTTGCTTCCTGGCCCTCATTCGATCGGGCATTCACATCAATGACGATACGCCCGACCAGCTTTCCAGCCAGCATTTCTTCTGCCGACGTTTTGAGATTCAGCAGGGGAACCACCTTTGCGCTGATCAAATTGAGCAATGGCGTTGGCATCGATTCGACTGCATCTGCCCAGGCTTTCAGTCGGGTCTCGTAGTTGATCGAGACAGAGTCTATTCCGATCAAGCGCACGCCTCGCAAGATAAATGGCATTACTGAAGTCGGTAAGTCCGCCCCCCCAGCCAATCCACAAGCAGCAACAACGCCCCCATAGTTCATCTGTGACAGTACGCGGGCTAGCACTCCGGATCCGACTGCATCAATAGCTCCCGCCCAGCACTGTGATTCCAATGCCTTGCGCTCATCCGCCCAGTTAGCATTGTCAATGACTGCTATGGCACCAAGCCTGCGAACATAATCCATTTTTTCGGGGGTATTGATCAGCGCTGTGACCGAATAGCCAAGATGGGTAAGAATCGCTATGGCAACGCTGCCAACACCACCCGCCGCTCCGGTCACCAAGACAGGTCCAGACTCTGGTTTCACGCCGGCATCGCGTAAAGCGTTAACACATAACATTGCGGTCAGGCCGGCAGTTCCGAACATCATCGCCTGCTTGCTGCTGAGATTTTCAGGAAGGGGGACCAGCCAATCACCCTTGACCCTTTGGTATTGACTATGACCACCCCAGTATTTCTCACCCACGCCCCAGCCCGTTAGAACTACTCTCTGCCCAGGCTTAAGACGAGGATGGGACGTCTCCACGACCGTACCAGCGAAGTCGATGCCGGGCACCATAGGCCAACTCTTCACGATCGGTCCACTGCCCGTAATGGCCAGCGCATCCTTGTAGTTCAGAGTCGAATATTCAAGTTGCACCAGCGTGTCTTCGTCCGGCAGATCTGCGAACGTTATCTGCTCGAGATTTGCGTTGAATCCGTCAGCGTCTTTTCTTAAAACCAGTGCCTGAAACGTCTCATTAGCAGTGCCCAAAGAGTCAGCCACCGAGCTGTTTTTGAGCAAAGACTTGTGAGGGGATTGAAATCGTTGATCCCGCCAGACCAAGGCCGCTTTCAGTCCATCCTCACGTGCAATATCCATAAAAGCTCGTTTGTCTGGCGAACCCTTCGATTCGATAGCGTGGTCTATATCAAGCGCCCGTTGAAGGGCTCCTTTGAGTCCCATTGCCTCGACACTCTGATTGATCGCTATCTTGGTTAACTTCATCAATTCAGGATCCATCACAGCAATGGTCTGTGCGACTTTTATGGCCTCCTCCAAGTGCTTTCCGATCGGTACAACTCTATTGACCATCCCTAGACGCCTGGCTTCTTCCGCAGGGATATTATCAATGCCGCAAAGGATGATTTCTTTAGCGTGCTTGGTTCCAATCATCCAAGGCAGCAGCATTGTCACAATACCTGCTCCGAACTTCAGTTCAGGTTCGCCGAAGGTGGCGTCCTCGGAAGCGATGGTGATGTCACATGCGAGCGCTATTTCAAATGCCCCCGCCAGGCAAGATCCATGTACCGCAGCGATTGTGGGCTTAGGGCAATCCCAGAATCGCATGGTGGTGGAGAAATCCCTCGCCAGAATTTCGCGCCACGCAGCTGCTCCTTCCGGGCGATTGTTCATTTGTTCTTTGAGGTCGAATCCGGAGGAGAACGCTTTGCCTTTTCCGCTGATGACAATGGCCTTTACTGAAGGATCTTCCTCAGCTAAGTCCATGGCAAGATTGATCTCCTCCAGCGCCATCTTGCCCAGCGCATTGAGTCTTTCAGGACGATCAAGCATCAGTTGCCCGATACCACCATCCACTTCGTAGCTCAGGGTTGTAAAATTATTCATGCCACTGTTCTCCCACTTTGTTTGATCGAGGCTGGAGTCAACGTTCCGCCGACGATCATCATTTTCAATTCGCGTCTATCGGCTTTGCCTGTGCGCCCCAGTGGTAAGCACTCTGCCGTGTAGAAAACGTCCGGAACTTTGTACTTCTCCAGCTTCTCCATGAGGAAATCCTGTAGACGTTCAAAGTCCACTGACGAGGGGAGAGAGGGAACGATCAGAACGTGGATCTTTTCGCCGAGCATCGCGTCCTCGACGCCAGTTGCCATTGCAGTAGTGATACCTGGGAACATGAGCACTGCTTGTTCAATTTCCATCGGTGTGACTTTGTTTCCTCCACGAACGATGATCTCTTTCTGACGGCCTCGGAATTGAACATCGCCTTCGGAATTAATGAACGCTAAATCCCCTGTTCTGAAAAACCCGTCGCTGTGGGCCGCGACTGTCAAATCAGGGTCGTCAAGATATCCGGTCATGAGGTAGGGGCTACGGATCTGTAGTTCGCCCTGTTGGCCTGGTTTCACAGGTAGGCCGAGTTCGTCGACGATACGGTAGCTCACTCCGCTTGCCGGAAGTCCCAGGGCAAACGGCTTGATACGCCTAAAATTTGGCAACTGGAAGAAGTCGCAACTGAGCGTTTCGGTCAGGCCGTAAATGTTGATCAGGTCGGCATTTGGAAAAACGGCCTCGACCTGGTCGGCGAGGAGCTCACTCAATTGCTCTCCGCCAGTGAAGATCTGGCGCAGACGGGCGCAGGGCTTCATGCCATGTCCCTGGGTAACAAGTGCCAATATGCCTCGCAGCATGGTGGGAACCACTCCTACACGATCGATAGGGTGTTCTTGAAGCCGATCTAAAAGCTCTGCCGATCCGAGCTTTTTGGTGATTACTAGCGTGCCGCCGCTGATGAGGGTGAGTAGCGACATCCAGATCCCGAATACAAACGTGATGTTCAACACAAGAAGCGTTCGTTCTGCGGATTTGAAATGCGTCATGGCATCTATCGCCATCAGCTTCATAGCAAAAGCGTGGTGACCGATGATTACGCCTTTGGGGCTGCCGGTAGATCCGGACGTGAACAATACGAATGCGGCGCCATCCAGCTGCGGACGAAACTCGGGAGCATCGATACACAAGCTTGTCAGTAAGTCCTCACCCGAAACGGAAGAGTCTGTGATGTTTATCTGAAACCGTGCCTTTGTCTTTTCTTGCATTGCATCGCATGCGGGTAACGGAGTAGTACGGTGGATGGGCACTGCGACGCAGCCGGCAAGCCAGATGCCCAGTACTGCCGAAAAATCACTTGGCAAGTTTGAGACACGAACGTGAACAGGTTCGTTCGCCGTTGCGCCTGCGGCTAACAATGCTGATTTTACGATTCCTGCCTGTTCGAACAGTTCTGCTCGACTGACGACGCAATCGTCTGCGTCGATAGCGATAGACCGAGGCTCTCGATTACAGGCTGTAGTTATTAGGTCGCCCAGGTTCAGAGATGAATTCATTTTATTATTGTCTCCGTTTACAGTTCAGAGGCTTAGCAACAGCATGCACGTCCCCGACACGGCGAACATTGCTAAGAAGATGACGACGGTGAAGCCCATGACCCGCCCCATTCCTACCCTTGCAATGGCTAGCAATGGGATGACCCACATCGGCTGGATCATATTGGCTGCACCTTCACCCAGAGCTACGGCTATGGCGACGGCTGATTGGTGGACACCCAGGTGCTCTGCAGCCGGAACGACAAAAGGCGCCTGGACTATCCAGTGGCCGCCAGCACTCGGTACGAAGAGGCTAATCAGTACCGAAGAAGCATATGACCAGAAGGGCAGGGTCTCGGTAGTCGAGAAAGTGATGAACCATTTTGAAATCACGTCAGCGAGCCCTGTTGCGGACATGATTCCCATGATCCCGCCATACAGCGGGAACTGCAGGAGAATCGGCCCAGCGATGCGTGCCGCATTTTCGATGGCTCGCAGGTAGGCTTTCGGGGTTCTATGCAAGGCCATGCCGGAAAGTAAGAACACCAGAACCAGCATGTTCAGATCCATTTTGAAAGCACCTTCAGCTAGCTTCACGCCGATATAACCGACACCTGCCGCGATAAGAATCATGCTTATCCAGAACCCATGATCCAGGCGTCCGGCTAAGGTGTCAGGGCGCGTTTCTGGCACAACAGTATCCTCTTCGATCAATCGCTGAGGATCAGCTGCAACGGTTTGGTCTGGAGTCGGCATCATCATCCGAAGGATCATCGGAAGTAGAATTGCCAGCAGCAGCAGAGGGACAAAATTCAAAGGTGAGGTCAGGAACTCGCTCATGGGAAGCACCTTGCCGGTGACCGACTCAATGATGTTCATTGGTGATCCCGAAGTAGCGCTGACCAGAGCAATCGAGCTGGATATACCGCATACGTAGAATGACCAGCCGGCGTAGGACGCCGCCACCAGCCAGGCAAAATCGACGTGAACGCGTTTCGCCACCTCCCGTGCGAACAGCCCTGCCACGACCAATCCGACTGCCCAGTTGAGAAGTCCCGCTGCCATCGACACAAAGAAGGTCAAGGTCATCGCGCCCGCCGCAGTCTTCGGTAAAGACGCGAAGTACTTCAACAATCTGGCGATGGGCCGTGAGGTTGAGAGCGCATGGCCTGTCACCAGCGTAAGTGCAACCAGAAAGGCGAAGCTTGAGATCTTGAATACACCGTCGTACCAGCTTGTCACTACCTGCGGTGCTGAAGCGGCTGGAGCAAAAAGGAACGCGAGTAGGGCGGTTAGAAGGGTGAGAAGAATGGCGATTACGAATGGGTCAGGAACCGCTTTTTCGACAATCAAGACGCATAACCGAGTGAAACGCTTCACTCCAACAGAAAACAACACGGTGGACCTTGCATTGGTCGCGCTCAGATTTGACTTGGGCATAAGAGCCTCCACTGGCCATGAGGCCAATTTTTATTGTTGTTTTTGCGGTGCTGATCAGTCCGGCGATTAAGATATAGTCAGTAGTTGACTGGTTGTCTAGTACCTTTTGGAGGATAGTTGACTGGTTGACTATCAGCGCGTTTTGACTAAAGTAGAGGCAACAGAGGGCACTGGTTTCGGTGGGAACGCTCTCGATCACGTCAAAAATAAGCGGCCCTGAATTTGGAAACGCAAACTTTTGTACCCACTAGCGCCTCATCGTCAAGGGCGAGCAAAGCAGTCCGGACGATTGCTCTGGCACCGCGGTTTGGTGCGCCTCTATGGTTCAGTGCCGACAGCGTGATGCCTGAGGTGCAGCGTGCGCGGAGTCCCAGCGCTTTGGATATCGACGCTGGCGCGGTTGGGTGTTTGGTTGGGGGGCGGACTTCTCGTTACGTGGGGATTTCTGCCTGTGCAATATTCGTTACAACTGGCCTTTATGAATTTATGGCAGCCAACCTTCGTTGGCGATTGCTAGAAGGTTTTCTACTCGGCCAGATAGCAATGCGCCCACTATTATCCCGCAAGCCAGGATGGAAAATCCCTCTATGACTAATCTACCAGACTCCGCTTCAAGCACCGCCGCTTCTCCAGATGAGCAAAAACAACGAAATACGGGAAAACGTGCGGAACTCATTCGAATTGGTGTAGCGATTCTTACTGAGAAAGGCTTTTACAACACTCCTTTGGACGAGATCGTCAAGATCGCAGGTGTACCGAAGGGTTCGTTCTACTACTACTTCAAAAGCAAAGACATTTACACAATAGCGGTGATCGAAGCGTACTCGAACTATTTCATTAGAAAGCTCGACAAGCACCTGTACAACCACGAGCAGTCACCTTTGAATCGTATTCGTAGCTGGACGGAGGACGCAGGTGAGGGGCTGGCGAAGTACGACTTCAAGCGAGGTTGTCTTGTGGGCAACCTAGGTCAGGAGCTGGCGGCACTCGATGAGAACTATCGAGTTGTCCTTCGAGACGTTATCAATAGCTGGTGCAAGAAGATCCAGGACTGTCTGGACGAAGCTAAACAGGTTGGCGAAATCAGTCCAAACGCTGATACGGCGGCACTCAGCAAGTTCTTCTGGAATGCTTGGGAAGGTGCGGTGCTGTACACCAAGCTCGATAAGTCTCGAGCTGCTCTGGACTTGGCTCGCGACGCATTTTTTTCCCTGGTTCAAGTTCGGTCCTAAGGAGGTTGTAATGTTTAAAGCATTGCTCGTAAACAAAGATGATGCGGGCTATACGGCGACGCTGCAGGACCTTGATGATAATTCGTTGCCGGCTGGCGACGTCACCGTTAAGGTTCAATACAGCACCCTAAATTATAAGGATGCTATGGCCATCACTGGCAGAGGACCGGTTGTGCGCAAGTTTCCGATGGTGCCGGGGATTGATTTTGCCGGCATTGTGGAGCAAAGCGACAACCCCAATTACGCACCAGGCGATTTGGTCTTACTCAATGGGTGGGGGGTGGGCGAAACACATTGGGGTGGCTTGGCTTCTCGTGCACGGGTCAATGGCGATTGGTTGATCCCGATTCCGTCTGGGATTACTGCCGAACAGGCAATGGCTATTGGTACTGCAGGCTACACCGCGATGCTCTGTGTAATCGCTCTGGAACGTAACGGCGTTACACCCAGCAGCGGTCCTGTTCTTGTGACTGGGGCAAATGGCGGCGTAGGTAGTTTTGCCATCGCACTGCTGAACAAGCTCGGATACGAAGTCGTGGCCAGTACAGGTCGACCGCAAGAATTCAGATACCTTAAGGCTCTCGGGGCCTCTGAAATCATTGATCGCAATGAACTGAGTAGCCCAGGGAAACCGTTGGCGAAGGAGCGTTGGATAGGAGTGGTCGATTCCGTTGGAAGCCATACCCTTGTCAATGCCTGCGCCTCCACTCAGTACGGCGGGGTCGTCGCTGCATGCGGCCTAGCTCAGGGTATGGACTTCCCAGCGACTGTGGCGCCATTCATTTTACGGGGTGTTACCCTCGTTGGCATCGACAGTGTCATGCTCTCGCGTGAAAAACGAATCAAGGCTTGGGACCGACTTGCACAGCTTGTTGACCCTGAGCAACTCAAGCAAATTACGCGCAAGGTTAGCCTCACGCAAATCGGCCAACTAGCGCAAGAGCTGCTTGCAGGTGAAGTGCGAGGGCGCATTGTCGTGGAGGTCTGATCTACGCTTGCCCGTGTGACCCATTCCGACTTGGTCCACGATCACATACTGCGCATTTTAGTTGCGCGTTCATATCCCGGACCTCACAAACGGCTTAATGTCGTGAGGCGTGAAAGTTCAATGATAATATGAAGTTAAAACCCTGCCTGTCTAATGTCAGATCAGTCCGTGCTCTTAAGCTCTTTAGAGTTCTGTTTCCTGACTTGGCTTGAAGCGTGCTCGATACTCGCTGGGTTTGACGGCATAGTTTTTTATAAAGCTACGGATAAAGGTTGATTCGTTACCCAGGCCGCATTTTTGGGCCACTGTTTTAAGCGGGGAGTTTGAAGTGGCTAGCAAATGGCGGGCAGCTTCCAAGCGGAGCTGTTCGACCATCTTTCTCGGCGTAAAACCTGTGATTTCACTGTATTTACGCGCAAATGTTCTTTCACTCATGTTCATGAAATTTGCTAACGAAGAAACCGATAGATCGCCACCAAGGTTGTTGTTTAGCCAAGCGTGAAGGTCCGAGAATTGACTGCTTTTTGATTGTAGTGTTAATGACGAGCTGAACTGATTTTGATCCCCGGGACGCTTGAGAAAAACAACCAAGTGCCGTGCAACTTCGAGCGCAGCAGAGTGCCCCAAGTCAGCTTCAACCATTGCGAGAGCCAAGTCGATACCCGAAGTGACTCCTGCCGAAGTCCATAAGTCGCCATCGTTAATGAATATAGGCCCGCGCCTTACATTTATGGAAGGGAAGTCAAGTTCCAACTTGTCATAGGCCGACCAATGGGTCGTCACGTTGCGCCCGTTTAACTTCCCCGCCGTCGCTAGCGCAAATATCCCTGTGCAGACGGAAACCAGACGCTTGGCTTTTTCGGCGTGATTCACGAAGTTTGTAAAAAATTTTGGATCATCACAAAACTTATGTATCCCAGGCCCACCTGGAACGATAAGTGTATGCGCAGCCGGTGTTTTATCTACCAAAACCTCAGCGCTTAACGAGACGTTAGAGAGTACTTCCGTTGTTGGATTTAACGCGAGGATTGATAGGGAGTATGGCGGATGATTAGGGGGTGCAAAATAGTTAGCAGCAATAAATACATCCAGGGGGCCGGCCAGATCGAGCAGGCTAACTTCAGGGTAGGTAATGAACTGTATAGATTTAACTGGCATTTAGAGCTACTCCATCCTAAGAGAGCGCCGCTTGGATTTCGCTGATTTTGGCAGAAATCGTCAACGTTTTGGCATTTTTTTTTGTCAATTATGGTCTATTGTGATTTTAATCTGAATAGCTGTACGAGAGCACAATGGCACACAGGAGCTTCTTGGCATCGACTAAAGCAATACTTAAGCATCCTTTTGTCCTGCCTTGGTAGATAGCGCAGCTTAATCAACGGCTTTAGCTTGGAGTCAATTCGATGTCTGGTCTTATGAAAAGCGCTATGGGATTTGAAGTTAGTATGGATGATGATTTTGAGCGCAAGATCTCCAACATCCTTGGATTGGTCGAACGCAACGCTTTGGGTGTCGCCAAGTGTGAGTTGAAAAGGGTGGCTGAGACAAATAGCTGGGTCATCGAATGTTTGTGGCACGACCACCAAGCAATGCACGCTCATTTCTTGTCCTGTCAACTTCAAGATCTAATAGGCTTAGTAGTTTCGAAATCGCGTAAAATTGTGTTTAAGTGCGACAGTGAATGAGGCCCGTTGATGTCCTGGTTCAGTAGTTAGAACAGTGACAGGCAATATGTATTACTTCCCAACTATCTCAAAAGCCGCAAAATACCTACCTCCTTTGTCATCTGAGATGATGGGTGACGATTGGTACGCCACCTCACCCCCCCAAAAAAAACTGCTGAGACCAAAATGGCCTCAGCAATATCTGAATCAGAAGTCCACAGTCACTCCGGCGTAAAGCGCGCGGCCATCACCTGGGGAATGCAGGGATACCTGGGCACCGTCCGGGTCGTACCAGACGTATTCATAATATCGGTTGATGAGGTTTTTCAGCTGCAGGTCGACGCTCACTGCCTGCGTCACCTTGTACGTAGTACCAAGGTTCATCAGCACGTAACCGCCATAAGTTCCCTTCGTGTTCTCCCGCTCCAGGTAATAGTTTGTCTGGCCGTTCATCCAGGCAGTCAGCTTTAACGCAGGTGTAGCGTCATAGCTGATGCCGGCGTTGTAAAGGTGATGCGGAATGTGATCGATTTCCTGACCTTTGCTGTTGGGCAGCGTGGCACTCGGCTGGAGTATTTTCGAATACTGCCACGAGTAGGCCATCCATAGGTCAGTGCGGTCGTTAGGGTGCAGGTTCATCTGCAAGTCATAACCCCACCGCCGGGTTTCCCCCACGTTATCGGACTCGCCGCTCGGGTCGTTCAGCCTGCGACTGACTTCCCCTGAGGCCTCTTGCTGCCAATAGGCAACACGTCCATCTATCCAGTCAGCCGGCGTGAACTTGATCCCGGTTTCCCAGCCTTCGTTTATCGAAGCTGCCAAATCGGTATCCCTGGGCGGAATTTTATAAGCCGCGGCACCAGCGCCCACTTGAAAGGTACGTCCCCAGTTCGCGTAGAAGCTGGCGACGTCCCATGGGGAATAGACAACGCTAATCTTCGGCTGCTTGATCGGACCGTAGTCGTTGATGTCGTAGTCCGTGTCGGTGAGTTCATTGGTGAAGTCGCCCTGAATCTTGTCGACCCGGTAGGCCGGTACGATCTTCAGCGACTCGAAAGGTTTGATTTCTGCCTGAACGTAAGCGCCGTAGGTATCGAAATCGAACTGCTGGTCGCGGGTCGCTGCCAGGCGCGCACGGTCTTTGGTGCGATAGCGCTCGCTCGTGTTCTGCTGCTGTTGGACGTCTGCTCCGCCTTCCAGTGCGAAGTCATACAACCAGCTGACCTCCGGTCGCCATGTCAGGGAGGAGAGGGCGCCGTATTGGGTTTCATAGGCATCGCGTTCCTGCTGGGCGCTGATGCGCCAATACTGTGTCCAGCGTCGATCGTCGAAGGTGTTGACGTAGGTCTTCGCCGACCAGACGAGGTCCTCATTCAAGTCCGTATCGAAATGCAGACTAACTTGATTCATACGCCGAGTGCCTTTGCCCGTAGCGTTGTAGCTGTTGGTCATGCGCGGATGATGACGGGCATCGTCTTCAGTCAAATAGCCGGGCTCTTGAGCCTCGGTTTCGTAGTGCCGCGCGATAAGGCCAATGCGGTAACTGTCGTCGTCCGGGGTATAGAACAACTTGCCAGACATCGAAAATCTATTGGCTTCGGAGTGGTCGCGATAGCCATCGGATTTTTGGTAGACGAAGAAGTAGTTCTGAGTCCAGTTGCTACTTTCGATGCCCTTGGTCAGTTGTGTCTCTTGCGTGTTGAAGCTGCCGTAACGAACTCGCGCTTTGGTGTACTCACCTCCTGTACGAGTCAGCATATTCACGTTGCCGGCAATATTATTGAGTCCGTAGCGAGCATCACTGGTGCCGCGCACAATCTCGATGCTGTCCAGCTCCATGGGAAAAATCATGTCCATGTACGGCATGTTGCCGTCGTTGCTGTTGCTTGGGATTCCATCGATCAGCAATTTGACAGCATTCACTTCTCCTTCGCCGTTGAAGCCTCGAAAGGAAATTTTGCCGGAGGTGGTGCCCTGATTGAACTCAGTCAGCATCACCCCCGGTGCACGGCTGAACAGCTCCCAGCTGTAATTGACCGGCATCTTTTCCAGGATACCTCCCCCTAGAATATCCACCGAGCTGAGTACGCTGCTGGCGCTTAATGGGCCACTGGCCGCACCCTGAACATTTACCGTACCGAGGATCAAAGTCGAGTCTTCAACTTTGGCAACGTCGGCCAGCGCAGAGCACAAGGGGCTCATTGCGAATAGACCAGCCGACATCATCGGCCACATGGAACGGGACACAGACAAACGCTTTGCATGACGCAAAGTAAATGGAGCAGGCATAGCACGCACTTCCTGATGATCAAGAAACTTTAAGGGCGTTTAGCGTCCATCGCAGGCCGCTAAATGGATTTAAAGATGGCAGCACCGCAAGATGTCAGCGGTGTTGTGATCAAGCGAAGGGAGAAGCGCGTGGACTTAGACTGGGCCAACGAATCCTTGGGTGCAGCGTGGGTAGTTCAGGACTTTCGAGAGCGGTGTCGGGTGTGTACTGCGGCAGGAAATGCCGGTAGTAATTGGAGGGCAATGCTGCTGATCCTGCATGACCACAGCAGCAGGCGCCGTGTTGCATGACAGATTTCGACTGGGGCTTCTGCAAGGCGTCAATCACCTTGCCCAGGTCTTTAGGCAGGGCACTCGAGTTCCCACCTGAACAGAACCCACCCCAAAGTATCAGGCGTACGTCTGACGTCTGCATCGCACTACTCAGCGGCATGGCGAACAGGTTAAGCAAGACGGCCAGGCACGCAATCCAGGGGCTGATGCGTGTCAACGAACTCATTAATGAAATCGCCGCAAAGTGGGGATGGCATTTAGCCGGAATCGGTAACGATGTAAAAGCGTCGCAAATGCGCCATATTGCCGCGGACAAGTTGTCGCACACGTTACTGATTTTGACGAGACAGTACGTTGCAGTTCTGAATCCCTATGGTCTCGCCGTGCGGTCGTCAGTCATCGATTGAGGGCAAGACACTTAGGTCGAGGCCCGCTTTTCACTCATGATCAGCTGGAGGACGAGACGAATATGTCTGCAACCACATGGCGCAGCCATACATTCACCGCAGAGTGATGTAAACGCCCATGCCAGTATTGCTTGAGGTCATAAGTGGGAAGCTCTAGCGGCGCCTCCGTGGAGCGCACCTTGGCCTCATTGGCGTACAAGCTGGCGACGGTGCGCGGTAATACCACCACCAGATCTAAGTGTTCGATAATCGCTGGAACACTCATGTAATGCGAGATCTGTAGCGCAATCTTGCGCTGCACTTGCTGCTCTGTCAGATACGCCTCGAACATTTCCTGACTTCGACTGCCGTCCCTTACCTGCAAGTGCTCTGCTTCGCAAAATGCCTGCAGTGACAGGCGTTTGCTTTTGAGTGGATGTCCGGCCCTGACCATGCACACAAGGTCATGTGAGAACAGGCGCATCGGTTATCGGCGCGGTCGCAGGCTCCATCGCGAACTTCGTGCATCCGTATGTTATGCGCCAAAAGGGCTGGGTAGGGCCGCAACACAAGCGTGTTCAACGTAACGATTTGCTGTTTGCGGTGTTCGTCGGGATCGTCATCAACCTGGCTATCTGGATCATCGGTGCGGAAATTCTGCGGCCCAATGGCATCGAGGTAAAAACCCTGGGCGACATGGGCAAGGCGCTGGAAATCTTCTTTGGTCCAATCGGTTGGTAAGAGTACTTCATCGGCGTATTCGCGACACTGTTTGCCAGTATTTCAGGCAAGACCACCGCGTTCCCGATGCTGATTACCGATGCCTTCCAACACGTTCGCCCTGAACGTCGCGAAAAATACGGTAAGGAGTTTCATCATGATCCGATGCATAAATGGTTCATGCTATTCATCCTCTTGACACCGTTGGTTTGGTCGCTGCCAGGCACGCCGGATTTCGTGACCCTGACCATTGGTGTCAGCCCGTTGAACATCATTGGCTTGCCAGTCATTTCCCTGGGCCTGCTGATCATATCCAACCAGACGAAGCTGCTGGACAAGAAGTATCGCAACAACCTGTTTGAAAACCTCGCACTGCTCTTTGCTACAGGCCTCGCGTTGTGGGTTGCCTTCCTGTTGGTCGTCGATCTGTTTACCTGACATCCTGCCGCCGAGGGTACTCAACGTCTCCTCGGCGGCCAATGTTCAGTCAGTCAGAGAGCCCTTCGGTAGTCTCCCAGCGAAACTGTCCACCAGGCTCGCCACCACTTTCTCTCCCATCCGCGTGCGGGTTTGTAGCGTCGCACTCGCGCGATGGGGCTGCAGGACCACGTTCTCGTTACCAAACAGAGTCTCGGTGACGTTCGGTTCATCGACAAACACATCTAGCGCCGTTCCCACGATCTCGCCAGCAGCATGGGCCGTCACCAGATCGGCGTCATTGACCAGCTTGCCGCGTGCCACGTTGATCAGAGACCTGTCCTCGCCCGGCGCCTGCAGCACATCGGCATTGATGATGGCTCCAACCTTGTCGGCAGCGGCCGCGAGAATCAGCGCATCACTGTTGCTGCTCAGCTGCATCAGATCTGCGATTAAAGTGTTGTACACATCACTCATCGGCTGCAGAAGCCGCCCACTGGCGATCGGGGCGCTGAGAGATAGTTGACTGTCAGGTTCTGGCTCCTGTTGTAGATGCTTCAATTGTCCGTATTTAAGCTCCATTAAACCTCTATCGTGCTTCCTAAAGCAGTCGGTCAGTTAAATTTCTGACTGATTACCTATTCCTGTATGTACAAGTATGTATTTGCGCGTTAGAGTCGACCAGGCGTCTCGACACGTTTATCCGCGAATTAGGTTTTGTGTGTTCTGTGTAACGACACGCGTGCTCCATAACTGTACTCGTGCGCCACAAGCGCTTCTGTTGGTTATTAGGAATAAAAACAATGAAAAAATCTATTTTGACCCTCTCAGTATTGGCTCTTTGCGTGGCTGCTGGCGCTGCCATCGCCAAGGAGTACAAGGAGTTGCGCTTTGGTGTCGATCCCTCTTACGCGCCCTTCGAATCCAAAGCCGCCGACGGTAGCCTCATGGGCTTTGATATAGACCTGGGTAACGCGATTTGCGCTGAACTCAAGGTCAAGTGCAAGTGGGTAGAGAGCGATTTTGACGGCATGATCCCCGGCCTAAGGGCGAACAAATTCGACGGCGTAATTTCTGCCATGACCGTGACTTCTTCGCGGGAAAAAGTCATCGATTTCTCCAGTGAATTGTTTTCGGTGCCCACGTCCTTCGTGTTCAAGAAGGGCTCTGGCCTAAGCGAAGACATTACGACGCTGGCTGGCAAAACTGTGGGCTATGAACAAGGCACCACCGAGGAGGCCTACGCCAAGGCCGTGCTGAACAAGTCCGGGGTAAAAACCCAGGCCTACGCCAACCAGGATCAGGTTTATGCTGACCTGGTCACGGGTCGCCTCGATGCTTCGATTCAGAACATGCTGCAAGCTGAAATGGGTTTCCTGAAGTCCCCGCAAGGCGCCGACTTTGAAGTGAGCAATCCAGTCCATCACGAACTGCTGCCAGCAAAAACGGCGATCGGTCTGCTCAAAGGCAATGCCGAGCTAAAAACCCTGGTGGACAAAGGCATACAGGCGCTGCATGACAATGGCACGTACGCGGCCATCCAAAAGAAACACTTCGGTGATCAGAATATTTACAGCGGCAAATAACGACGCTGCGCCCATTCGCGGATGGGCGTTTTCCTGATTTACGAAGGGCTCCCCAATGTTAGAAAACATATTGCAGATGCTGGGGCTGTCAGGCTTCAGTCTCAAGGGCTTCGGCCCACTGTTGCTGCAAGGCTCCTGGATGACTGTCAAGTTATCCTTCCTTTGCTTGCTGCTAAGCGTGGTCTTGGGCCTGATCGGTGCCAGTGCCAAGCTTTCAAGGTCGGCACTCTTTCGCGTCCCCGCGCAGGCTTACACCACGCTGATCCGTGGAGTGCCGGATCTGGTTCTGATGCTGTTGATCTTCTACAGCCTGCAAACCTGGTTGACCAATCTGACCACAGCCATGGGCTGGGATTACATTGAGATCAATCCGTTCAGTGCCGGTGTGATAACTCTAGGCTTTATCTACGGGGCGTACTTCACCGAGACTTTCCGTGGCGCGATCCTCGCTGTGCCCCGTGGCCAGATGGAGGCGGCCACTGCTTACGGCCTGACCCGTGCCCAGCGTTTCCGCTTCGTGCTGTTCCCGCAGATGATGCGTTTTGCTTTGCCGGGTATTGGCAACAACTGGATGGTCATTCTCAAGGCTACCGCGCTGGTCTCGATCATTGGTCTGGCCGACCTGGTCAAGGTGGCTCAGGACGCGGGCAAGAGCTCCTATCAACTGTTCTTTTTCCTGGTGCTGGCTGCCTTGATTTATCTGGTCATCACCACCGCATCGAACTACGTCTTGCGCCGGCTGGAAATCTTCTACGCCGCAGGCACTCGGGAGGCCGTGCGATGATCGAGCTACTGCAGGAATACTGGAAACCCTTCCTCTATAACGATGGCTACCACATCACCGGGTTGGCGATGACGCTGTGGCTGCTCAGTGCCTCGCTCTTCTTCGGTTTCGTGATGTCGGTTCCGTTGTCGATTGCCAGGGTTTCGACCTGCGTTTGGGTGCGCTGGCCGGTGCAGTTCTATACCTATTTGTTCCGTGGCACGCCACTGTATATACAGCTGCTGATCTGCTACACCGGCATTTACAGCATCGCAGCGGTGCGTTCCCAGCCCATGCTCGACGCATTCTTCCGCGATGCATTGAACTGCACCATCCTGGCCTTCGCCCTGAACACTTGCGCCTACACCACGGAGATTTTCGCCGGGGCGATCCGCAACATGAACCACGGTGAAGTCGAAGCAGCCAAGGCCTTTGGGCTGCGCGGCTGGAAGCTATATGCCTACATCATCATGCCGTCTGCACTACGCCGTTCGCTGCCGAACTACAGCAACGAAGTGATACTGATGCTGCACTCGACCACCGTAGCGTTCACCGCCACTGTGCCGGACATTCTCAAGGTCGCCCGGGATGCCAACTCGGCAACGTTCCTGACTTTCCAGTCGTTCGGTATCGCCGCCGCGATTTACCTCGCAGTCACTTTCTCTCTGGTTGGCCTGTTCCGTTTGGCTGAACGCCGTTGGCTGTCTTTCCTCGGCCCGGCTCATTAATTCAGGATGTTTGAACATGTACAAATTGACCGTTGAAAACCTGCATAAAAGCTATGGCAACCACGAAGTGCTCAAGGGCGTTTCGCTCAATGCCAAGACAGGCGATGTGATTAGCCTGATCGGCGCCAGTGGATCGGGCAAGAGCACCTTCTTACGTTGTATCAACTTTTTGGAAACGCCCAACGACGGTGCCATGGGCCTGGATAACCAGCCAATTCGCATGATCCATGACCGCCACGGCATGCATGTGGCCGACGCAGATGAACTGCAGCGTCTGCGCACGCGCCTTGCGATGGTGTTTCAGCATTTTAACCTGTGGAGCCACATGACAGTGCTCGACAACATCACCATGGCCCCGCGCCGGGTACTGGGTGTTAGTAAGAAGGATGCAGAGGAGCGGGCTCGGCGTTACCTGGACAAGGTAGGTTTGCCGTCCCGCGTCGCCGATCAATACCCGGCCTTTCTCTCCGGCGGGCAGCAACAGCGGGTTGCTATTGCCCGGGCGCTGGCCATGGAGCCGGAGATCATGTTGTTCGACGAGCCGACTTCGGCACTGGATCCGGAGTTGGTGGGCGAGGTGCTTAAGGTTATCCAGGGGCTGGCCGAAGAAGGCCGAACCATGATCATGGTGACCCATGAGATGAGCTTCGCGCGCAAGGTGTCGAACCAGGTTTTGTTCCTCCATCAAGGTCTCGTGGAAGAGCAGGGTTGCCCTGAAGATGTCCTGGGCAATCCCAAAAGCGAGCGCCTTCAGCAGTTCCTCAGTGGCAACCTGAAGTAACCGGAATGCCTTCGAGCGACTGTTCGGTCGCTCAGATGCTCCTTCGCACGCGCTCTGCCCACTCGGTCGTGCGTTTGCGGTGGGAGGAGGCCGCTGTCCAGTTTGAGGAGGAGAGCCACGTGCCGAAGAAATCCAGGAATTTTCCTTTGCGGGTCGATCAGCTCAGTGATTCCCCCGCGCCGCTCTATGCACAAGTCAAGCAGATGATCACCCAATTGATCTTGAGTGGCACCTGGTCGGCTCACGAGCGTATCCCTTCGGAAAGTGAACTGGCTCAGGAACTTGGATTGAGTCGCATGACTATAAGTCGCGCTCTTAGTGAGCTCACCGCCGATGGTGTGTTAGTGCGCATGCAAGGAGTGGGGACGTTCGTAGCCGAACGCAAAGGTCAATCGGCTTTATTTGCCCTCAACAACATTGCTGATGAAATCAGCGAGCGTGACCATTACCACCACTGCAAGGTGATTCTCCTATGCGAGGAGGGGGCTAGCGCTGACCACGCCTTGTCGCTGGAGATGCGCGAAGGGCAGCGGGTGTTTCATTCTCTGATCGTGCACTACGAGAATAATGTGGCGGTGCAATTGGAGGATCGCTACGTGAACGCGGCAGTGGCTCCGGATTATCTGCGGCAGAGTTTCGTGATGCAGACGCCCTATGCCTATCTTTCGAAGGTTGCTCTTCTGACTGAAGGTGAGCATGTGGTCGAGGCGATCCTAGCCGACGAGGAGGAGTGCAGGCTGTTGCAGATCACGCGTCATGAGGCGTGCTTGTTGATTCGTCGGCGAACTTGGTCTGGCTATCAGTCTGTCACGTCTGCGCGCCTGATTCTGCCGGGTTCACGGCACCGTCTGGAGGGGCGATTCGGTGCATAACGTGGGGCTGACCTTGTCGCGCTCAGCGGTCGCGCGCGTCAATTCCCTGCCATAACCTGCGACAGCGCAGGACTGTCGAATTGCTGAATTCCATTGCTTCGCTGTCTTAACCACCTTTTCAAATAGCCTTGCCCTTCATCCGCAATAGGCACAACCCCGCTGGATGAACGGGTCACAAAAGACAAATTACAGGTGAGTAAAATTTTGCTTGATTATGGTTGTATATACATGATTATATTTATGTGCGATCTGTAGCGCTAAACCAATAAATAGGCTGAGAAAGTCATTTCGAGAGGATTACCGGTGAGCAAGCCATCCCATTTCCGTAATGTCGAAATCCGCGCCGCGCGTGGTAATAAGCTGACCGCCAAAAGCTGGCTGACTGAAGCGCCGCTGCGCATGTTGATGAACAACCTCGACCCGGAAGTCGCCGAGAACCCTAAAGAACTGGTGGTTTACGGTGGTATCGGGCGTGCGGCGCGTAACTGGGAGTGCTACGACAAGATCGTCGAAAGCCTGACCAACCTGAACGACGACGAGACCCTGCTGGTGCAATCCGGCAAGCCGGTCGGCGTGTTCAAGACCCACACCAATGCCCCGCGCGTACTGATCGCCAACTCCAACCTGGTGCCGCACTGGGCGAGCTGGGAACACTTCAACGAACTCGACGCCAAAGGCTTGGCCATGTACGGCCAGATGACCGCCGGTAGCTGGATCTACATCGGCAGCCAGGGCATCGTCCAGGGCACCTACGAAACCTTCGTCGAAGCCGGTCGCCAGCATTACAACGATGACTTGAAAGGTCGCTGGGTCCTGACCGCCGGCCTCGGCGGCATGGGCGGCGCTCAGCCCCTGGCCGCAACACTGGCCGGTGCCTGCTCGCTGAGCATCGAATGCCAGCAGGTCAGCATCGACTTCCGTTTGAACAGCCGTTATGTCGACGAGCAGGCTACTGACCTCGACGACGCTCTGGCCCGCATCGCCAAATACACCGCTGAAGGCAAGGCGATTTCCATCGCGCTGCTGGGCAACGCCGCTGAAATCCTTCCAGAACTGGTCAAGCGCGGCGTGCGCCCGGACATGGTCACCGACCAGACCAGCGCCCACGACCCGCTCAACGGTTACCTGCCAGCCGGCTGGACTTGGGAAGAGTACCGCGCTCGCGCCAAGACCGAGCCTGCTGCAGTGGTGAAAGCCGCCAAGCAATCCATGGCCGTGCACGTTAAAGCGATGCTCGAATTCCAGAAAATGGGTATTCCAACCTTCGACTACGGCAACAACATCCGTCAGATGGCCCAGGAAGAAGGCGTCGAGAACGCATTCGACTTCCCAGGCTTCGTACCGGCGTACATCCGTCCTCTGTTCTGCCGCGGCATCGGCCCGTTCCGCTGGGCGGCGCTGTCGGGTGATCCGCAAGACATCTACAAAACCGACGCCAAGGTCAAAGAGCTGATCCCGGACGACGCCCACCTGCACAACTGGCTGGACATGGCCCGCGAGCGCATTAGTTTCCAGGGTCTGCCGGCACGTATCTGCTGGGTTGGACTGGGCCTGCGCGCCAAGCTCGGTCTGGCCTTCAACGAAATGGTTCGCAGCGGTGAATTGTCTGCGCCAATCGTGATCGGTCGCGACCACCTCGATTCCGGTTCGGTCGCCAGCCCTAACCGGGAAACCGAATCGATGCAGGACGGTTCCGACGCTGTGTCCGACTGGCCACTGCTCAACGCTCTGCTCAACACCGCGAGCGGCGCGACCTGGGTTTCCCTGCACCACGGCGGCGGCGTCGGCATGGGTTTTTCGCAGCACTCGGGCATGGTGATTGTCTGCGACGGTACGGACGAAGCGGCCGAGCGTATCGCTCGCGTGCTGCACAACGACCCGGCGACCGGCGTAATGCGTCACGCCGATGCGGGTTACCAGATCGCAATAGATTGCGCTAAAGAGCAAGGCTTGAACCTGCCAATGATCACCCCTGTTAAAGGAGCCAAAGCATGAACACACTCAACATTATCCCAGGCCAACTGAGCCTTGCCCAACTGCGTGATGTCTACCAGAACCCGGTGAAAATCACACTCGACAACAGCGCTTCGGCCCAGATTGAAGCCAGCGTTGCCTGCGTGGAACAGATACTCGCCGAGAACCGCACCGCCTACGGTATCAATACCGGTTTCGGCCTGCTGGCCTCGACCCGCATCGCCACCGAAGACCTGGAAAACCTCCAGCGCTCGTTGGTTCTGTCCCACGCTGCCGGTGTTGGCGAGCCGATCAGCGATGCGCTAGTCCGACTGGTTATGGTGCTCAAGGTCAACAGCCTGAGCCGTGGCTTCTCCGGCATTCGCCGCGTCGTTATCGAAGCGCTGATCGCGTTGATCAACGCCGAGGTTTATCCGCACATTCCATTGAAAGGTTCGGTCGGCGCATCCGGCGACCTGGCGCCTTTGGCGCACATGTCGCTGGTGCTGCTGGGCGAAGGCAAGGCCCGCTACAAAGGCGAATGGCTGGAGGCGACCGAGGCGCTAAAAATCGCCGGTCTGACTCCACTGACACTGGCCGCCAAAGAAGGTCTGGCGTTGCTCAACGGCACGCAGGTGTCTACCGCATACGCATTGCGTGGTTTGTTCGAGGGCGAAGATCTGTTCGCTGGCGCACTGGCCATTGGTGGTTTGACAGTTGAAGCAGTCTTGGGCTCGCGCTCGCCGTTCGACGCTCGCATCCACGCCGCTCGTGGACAAAAAAGCCAGATCGACACCGCTAGCGCTTACCGTGACTTGCTGGGCGAGCGCAGTGAAGTCTCTGACTCGCACCAGAACTGCGGCAAGGTTCAGGATCCGTACTCCCTGCGTTGCCAGCCACAAGTCATGGGCGCGTGTCTGACCCAGTTCCGTCAAGCCGCCGAAGTGTTGGTCGTCGAAGCTAACGCCGTCTCCGACAACCCGTTGGTCTTCGCTGCCGAAGGCGATGTGATCTCCGGTGGTAACTTCCACGCCGAGCCTGTGGCCATGGCTGCTGACAACATGGCATTGGCCATCGCTGAAATCGGTTCCCTGAGCGAGCGTCGCATTTCGCTGATGATGGACAAGCATATGTCGCAACTGCCGCCGTTCCTGGTGGCTAATGGCGGCGTGAACTCCGGTTTCATGATCTCCCAAGTCACCGCAGCGGCGCTGGCCAGTGAGAACAAGGCACTGGCGCACCCGCATTCGGTAGATAGCCTGCCGACTTCCGCGAATCAGGAAGACCACGTGTCCATGGCTCCAGCAGCCGGCAAGCGGTTGTGGGAAATGGCTGAAAACACCCGTGCCGTGCTCGCTGTAGAGTGGCTAGCTGCCTGCCAGGGCCTAGACTTGCGCGAAGGTCTGAAGACCTCGGCGAAGCTGGAGCTTGCCCGCACCAGTCTGCGCAGCAAAGTGGCCTACTACGAGAAAGATCGCTTCTTCGCGCCGGATATCAACGCGGCGAGCGAGCTGTTGGCTTCCCGTTGCTTGAACGAACTGGTGTTGCCGAAGTTGCTGCCAAGCTTGTAATCGTGGGGAGGGGCCTTTGGCCCCTGTCTCGGGTGAGCTGAATTTGTCGAGTCATTCCACACATTAGCTAGAATGTTTATGCAGTTTTTTGCTCTACAGCTATTGGCGACAGGCAGTCGTTGTAGCTGTGGAGCTTTTTTTGCGTTTGTAGTACATGAAAATTCACGACAGTCATGGCCTGAGATTTTGAGTCTCAGGGAGATGCCTATGACGGCCGCATTTTCGCTGAAGCGCTGTTACAGAATCTCTAAACGCCTGCCCGTTCCACCGGCAAACCTTGCGTCGGATTGTCGGCAGCAAGATCGGAGCTCTTGGCATTAGTTTCATCTGCCTGCTTGCCAAGCCTCCATCCCAGGCAGCCTCAGAGCAATGCGCGCACTCTACTGACAACTGCAAGCAGGCCGCCAACTTGTCCCAGCATATCAAGCGCACTATTGACCCAACCGCTAATGGCATCGACTGCGCGATAAACGACGGTATCGATGACGCTGTTGGCCTTGTATTTACTCTCGGCGTCGAGTGGCGCGAAGAGCATCTCCCAGCCCGGACGGGCGAAGGCATATTCGCCGATGCGACGCACGGTCATTAGGACAGTGAGGATGATAAAACTTGGCGCCAGCGCGAGCTCAATCAAGCCGATGCATATCAGCAGCGGCACGATCGCCAGAAGCATGCGCCCCCCCCAACCTCTCCGCCAAGCGGCCAGTCAGGAATAGCTGCGAGAATAGGGCGCCAGCCTGGACAATGAAGTCGATGATTCCGAATACGCGAATCTGAGTCAGACGGTCAGGAAAAAGCTCGGCCATCAAACGTGCTTGTTCGCAGTAAAAATGTCGTGATAGTTGCGAGCAGCATCATAAAGCTGGATATACCCAGTAGGTAGGTCGACTTCAGGGCTCGCGTCAAGCCGCTGAAAGGAGGATGCTCGGACTGTCTATCGATGTGGCTCCGGGGCGTCCTGCACCGCCGATCTCATGCCAGCGCATTAACGGGTATTTTAGTGCCAGTGCTGCGCCAAGTAATAGACCCGCCAGCAGCATCAGACCTGTCTCTCCCGGTTGACCGACAAACAACGCGCTGAGTGCAGGCCCCACCAGCCCACCGACACTGGCGCAGGCCGCAATAAAGGCAAACAAGCGTCCGGGTTGCACGCCGTCGAATACGTCCGCCAACAGGCGTCAGGCGACCGAGACGACAAATAAGTTGTAGGCAGAGATCCAGACGTAGAAAACACGTGCCATCCACGGGTTTTCGCTTTGCACTTGGAAGAGTGCGGCGAGAATCATCAAGTTAACGCTGATGAACCCATAGACCCAATCGACAAAGTGCAGGTGTGCCCCCCGGGAACTGAGCCAGGCAAACATGGGAGCTACGGCGAGCATAACGAAGAAAGTTGCGGTGAACAGCCATTGCAAATTCTCCACCCCCACCATTATGCCCATGGATTCGCGGATCGGACGCAGCTTGAAGCAGCCGGTGAACAAGCAAAAAAATAGCAGGAAGCCTGAAGTCGCGGGGAGCAACTCCTGAGATTCGGCGTTGATACCTTGGCTCAAACGAAGCTGCAGGAATGAGGTGTTCATCCCAAATCATGATGGTTCAATTCATCAAGTGCCTTCAGGCCTCAACTGTCTCTGTGCGCCCCATTTACTGGCAGGCGGCTGCCTAGGCGATAGCGTGAGGACGGGTGTACTAAACGCACATAGGTGACGATTTTGCTCTGACTCCAGGTTCGGCGTATGAGCACGAGGCAAGGTTCATTAGCATCGATTTGCATGTGTTTGCTTTCCTCGTTGCTGGGGTGACAGGCTTCGACGATGTGTTCCATCTCGTCGGGCTTGATGACCCGCAACAGGTACTTGGCCGGTTGCAGGTGCTCGCCAAAGTCTTGCTTCAGAAATTCAGGCACCAGCTCGGGATTGACGTAACGATCCTCGAGTTGCACGGGCACGCCTTCTTCGCTGTGAACACAGATCAGGTGGAAAACTGAAGAACCGGTGGTCAGGCCCAATGCGGACGCCACCGGCATTGAGGCCGATTCGCGCCCCAGGTGCAGGACACGGCAGGTGTAACTGTGACCTCGAGCAAGGATTTCGTCGGCAATGTTGGTGATACGCAGCAAGTTTGATTGCGGTTTGCTTTCGGCTACGAACGTGCCAACGCCTGAAATCCTGACAAGATGACCCTCTTCGGTCAGTTCGCGTAAGGCCCGGTTGACGGTCATGCGCGAAATGCCCAGTTCTTGCACCAGCTGATTTTCTGAAGAAATCAGGTCACCAGGTTTCCAAACGCCCGCGCGAAGTTGGTCTTGCACATAATCCTTTGCACGCCGGTAGAGCGCTTGTGGTGCATTTTTGATCATTAGTCAGCCCGTGTCTCTAGTGCGGCAAGGACGCTTGCCAGTGCTTGGAGGAAAAGGTCGTTATCCTCACAGCTTCCGACAGAGACGCGCAAGTACTCAGTGTATCCAACTTCGCGCCACGGTTTGATGATAACCCCTTCACGCAGCAGTGCTTGGTTGATTACTTCGGCCGGATAAGGCGTGCTAAAAAACAGAAAGTTGGCCAAGGACGGTGCGGTCGTAATGCCTTGCTCGTGCAGTGCCACTTCCAGCCGCCGGCGTTCGCTGGCGACATGGGATAGGCAGGCGTTTAGATGACCATCATCTGCCAGCGCCGCAATCGCTGCAGCTTGTGCCACGCTGTTGACGTTGAACGGGGTGCGCAGGCGGTTAATAAGATCTGCCAGCAGTGGATCGCTGACGATACCGTAGCCGATGCGCAAACCTGCCAAGGAATAAGCCTTGGAGAAAGTCCGCAGCAGGATAAACGGTTTGCCGCTGGCCTGAATCAAACCGAGGCAATCCGGGTACTCGGCCTCCCACTGCGCGTATTCGTAATAGGCCTCATCAAACACCAGTAGACACTTCGAGGGCAATGCGTCGAGCAGCTGCTGCAACTCGTCGGCGCTTAAGGTGCAGCCGACCGGATTTGACGGGCATGAAAACATCAGCACATGGGTGTGGGGGGTGAGTGCAGCGATCATTGCCGCTACGTCGAAGGTGCCTCTGTCGGTCATGGGAACACCTACCACCCTGGCACCGGCTGCCATTGGGTATATGAAGTGCAACCCGAAAGATGGCACCACGGTAACTACTTCGTCATCGTGGTCTAAAAACACCCGGCTGATGACGCTCAACAAATCTTCCGAGCCGTTGCCGAACACCAATTGATTCTCGGGTACGTCGAGTTTTTCCGAGAGTGCAGAGCGTAATGCCTGGCAGCCAGCATCGGGGTATAGCGCAATTTCGCCGCAAGCTCGAGCCGTTGCGGCGCTAACGGCGGGTGCTGTGCCCATCGGGTTTTCGTTGCTGCCTAGTTTGGCAACGCGAGTCAGGCCGAAACGCTTGCGCACAGTATCCGAGGCAAGGCCGGCGTTGTAGCTGGCCAGTTCGCGCACTTCTGCGCGGGCGAGCAGGTTCAAGTCATTGGCATTCATACAGGGCTAACCTCATTAGTGTCTTGCTGGAAGGCATTACGATCTAGGTGGTTCTGCAGGAGTTGCTGCAGACGCGGCTATTCGGCGTTATGGCTGATCTCGTACGGCTGTTAGTTGAATGGGTCTGAGCGGTATCAGTACATTCATGAGTAACATCCTTGGGAATCAGGATGATTACGCAGCAGACATCTGTATGTGCCTGTATATACCAGTAAGGCAAAATGCAGGCCAAAATGTCTGAGCTGCTCTTGATTCCAAAGTACAGGCCTGTTTCTAGCGGAGTAGATCAGGCTGATGATCGCTGCCTTTTAGCTTTGTGTAACCAATGGTTGCGCTAGAGTGTTACCCGTGATGCCTGGTGGGGGAAAACGAAACCTTGAGTATCGGGGCACCTAAGGTGTCCTAATCGCTAGAGGAGGGTAAGTCGCTCTACCTCAGGCCCATGGCGTATTTTTGATCGAGCGGCATGGTAAATGCATAATCGTGTATATACAGGTTTAGTATTTCAGGCTAAAACATACATTCACCCCTCCTGAACGTATGAAGCAACGAGTCGACATGATCTCAAGAAGCTGTTCGCTCCTGATCTATGTGTCGGGTGTCCGCGAGGGGGATTACATGCTCAAGCGTATGCATGACTCAATGGCCTACCGTAAAAACCGCTGAAGTCGAATCGATGATTCACAACCGGTGCTCGTTGATGGGCGCCTCCTTGAAATACCCAAGAGAGAACTGCCATGACCGTTAGCAATCTGCCCTTTTCCAAAGTCCGCCACAGCCAGGGCCTGGTTTTTTTGTCTGGCGAATTGCCGTTTGGTGAGGACGGTAGCTTTCCTGAAGGTATCGAAGCGCAAACGCGTTTGACCTTGACGCGTATTGCCCAAACGCTGGAAGCCGAATCGCTGTCGCTGGACGATGTTGTCAGCGTTACCGTGTACCTGACCGACCGGAGTAAATTTGCCGAATTCAATCGGGCTTATGCATCATTCTTCACGACCAACCTGCCAGTGCGCGCGACTGTCTGCGCCGGCCTTGTGGTCGATGCATTGGTCGAGATCAGTGTCATCGCGCAACAGCGTGCTTGATTCGGAGGCAGCGTGAACGAAAAACAAGTGGTGGTACTGGGGGCCGGTATTGTCGGCGTATGCACGGCGTTGCATTTGCAACGCCGTGGCTGCGCGGTGACGCTGGTGGACAAAGGTTTGCCGGGGCGTGAAACGTCGTTCGGCAACGCAGGCATCATTCAGCGTGAGGCCATTGAGCCCTATGCGTTCCCAAGGGATTTTGTCAGCCTGATAAACGTTGCAGCCAAGCGCGACATTGGCGTCAACTACCATCTGCGCGCGATGCCTGAATACGTGCCTGCCTTGGTCAGGTATTGGGCCAACTCCGCACCTAGGCATTACCAGGCCATTGCAGATGCCTTTCGCACGCTGATTGAGCACTCGATCAGCGAGCACTCGGAGTTGATTGAGCAAAGCGGTTCGCAAAACCTGATCGTGCGCAAAGGGTGGATCCAGGCTTTTCGTAGCCCACAGCAATTCGATGAGGCGGTGGAGCGTGCGGTACGCGTGAGTGCATACGGCGTGTTGTCCGAGCATCTGGACGGTGTCGCGCTCAGACTGGCGGAACCAGCGTTGAGCGATGCATTGGTGGGGGGCATTCATTGGCTGCAACCCTGGACGTGCATTGAGCCGGGTGAGTTGGTGCAGCGTTATGCCGATCTGTTCGTGCGTGAAGGTGGGGAGATTTTGCGCGGCGATGCGCGATCGTTGCGTCAGTCGGGAGCCGGTTGGAGCGTCGACACCGATTCTGGATCGGTCGGCGCGTCGCAGGTGGTCGTGGCGTTGGGCCCTTGGGCTCACGAACTGCTTGGCGAGTTGGGCTACCGCATTCCGTTGTTCGTCAAGCGCGGTTACCACGCTCACTTTGCCGATGGCGCGACATTGAGCCGCCCGGTGCTGGATACTGAACAAGGCTACATGCTGGCGCCGATGAAGCGCGGTATCCGCCTGTCAACGGGGGCGGAATTCGCCAGCTTGAGTGCGCCTCCAACACCGGTGCAACTAGCCAAGGCCGAGCGGGCCGCACGGCAGGTATTAGCGTTAGGCCCCCAAGTGGAGCGCACGCCTTGGAGCGGCGCCCGACCCTGCACGGTAGACATGAAGCCGGTGATCGGCGCAGCGCCCTTGCATAAAGGACTCTGGTTCAATTTCGGCCATGCCCATCAGGGGTTCACGCTCGGCCCGGTCAGCGGTCGACTTCTAGCAGAGTTAATTATGGGCGAGACACCAGTGGTCGATCCGGCACCCTTTGCTCCAGGGCGTTTCTGAGCTCAGTAGCTGTGCATGAATGTTCTCGCCCATCTCCCTCGGAGTAGTGGGCGAGAACCTAACTTTCATGAAAATAAAACACTGATTTTTATCTACGGACGCTGCACTCGCAGATTTCGTGGCATTCGTCGTGGGCGTTGTTTTGATTTCATTCGGTATATCCGTTCTATCGGCTCGCCCTGACTACCTATAAATACCCGCTGGAGAAGTCATGAACATCAAACAAAAGCTGACATGGGTATTTGCTGCCGTCGCCTGCCTTCCGGTGATTCTGGTCGCTGTGCTCGTCGTATTGAACTTGCGCAGCGCAGCACAAGCGAATTTCCTGGATAGCAGCGGCCGTGAAATTCGTCAGATCGACAACGGCATGAAGCAGTTCTTTGAAAGCATCCGCCAAAACGTCGAATACCTTGCCAAGGATCCTCGAATTGCCACCGTCAAGGGATTGAAAAACTATACCGCTGCCAATGCTGAGCAAACCCCTGTGACCGAAGCCGATCAGCGACTCCAGGCTGTTTTTGATCAATTTGCCGAGACCCATCCGACCACCGCTTCCATTTCCTTGGGGCTCAACGACGGCGGTTTTACCGGTTGGCCCGACGACCAGAAAATGGCCAGCTACGATCCCCGAGTGCGTCCTTGGTACAAGACCGCCATGGCGGCCGCGCCAGGCTCAACTGTGCGCACGGGCGCTTACTACTGGGCGCCTGATGACATGGTGCTGGTCAGCACGGTTCGCGCTTTCGCCGATGCCAGCGGCAACCCGGTGGGTGTTGTCGGCGTGGATGTCTCGCTCAAACAACTGACTGAACTGGTTAAAACCATCAAACTGGGCGACAGCGGATACCTGATGATGGTCGAAGCCAATGGTAACGTTCTGGTCGATCCCGCCAATGCCAAAAATAGTTTCAAGCCCCTAGCCGACCTGGGCCCTGGCTATACCGAGCTGGCAAAGAGTGGCGATGGCATGACCCAGGTGGAGATCGATGGGGTGCCGTACATGGTTAATGTGGTCAGTTCCGAAAGCCTGGGCTGGCGCTTTATTGGTCTGATCAAGCGCGATGAAGTCATGGCTCAGGCCACCAGCCTGACAGGATTGATCGCGCTGATTGCCGCCGTGTTAGCCGTCATCTTTGCCATCGTCGGCGCGAGTTTCGCGAGCATGATTGTTCGACCGATACGTGGCGTTGCGAATGGCCTGCAAGAAATAGCCGAGGGGGAAGGCGACCTGACTCGCGAACTGGAAGTGCGGGGGAAGGATGAAACGGCGACATTGGCGGGTTTGTTCAACCAGTTCCTCGGAATGATTGCGCAACTGATGCGGCGAATCGGCAGCGCTTCTTCAGATCTGCAAGAGGTTGCGGCGGACACCAGTCAAGTGGCCAGCAACATGAACAACGCTGCCGTTCGACAACGCGAAGCGGTTGAGTTGGTAAGTACTGCGTTCAACGAGATGGTCGCGACCTCCAATGAAGTGGCGCGCTCTTGCAGTCAAGCGGCTTCAAGTGCGGACGTTGGTTATCGAGAAGTGCACGACGGACAAAAGCACATCGGCGAAGCCACGGGTAGCGTCCTTAAACTGAGCGATGATCTGCAACAGTCGGCGCGGACCATGCAGATGCTCGAGCAGGACAGCAAGAACATCAACGCCATCCTCGATACCATTCGCTCTATCGCCGAACAAACCAACCTGTTGGCGCTCAATGCCGCCATTGAGGCTGCCCGCGCCGGCGATCAGGGTCGCGGATTTGCGGTGGTGGCCGACGAAGTACGTGCCCTTGCGCGACGTACTGCCGACTCAACTGGCGAGATCGACAGCTTGCTCGGCAATCTGGCGCGACGAACGCAGGAAGTGACACAACAGATGCAGAAGAGTCTACAGGCGTCTCAAGGCAGTGTTGAATCTATCCAGCAAGCGCGCGACAGCTTCGACAAGATTCTTGGTTCGGTGGACTTGATCCGTGACCAGAATGCTCAGATCGCCACGGCAGCAGAAGAACAGCATCAGGTCGCCGAAGACATCAACCGGCATATCGCGCAGATTCATGCCGATGCCCAACTGGTCGAAGAATTCGCACGCTCGGCGCATGCGGGATCGGGCCACTTGACGAATATTTCAGGGCAACTGAAGGGGTTAGTGGGACGTTTCAAGTTCTAGCTTTCAATTGAACAGCCGTTGCGAATCAGCAGTTCGTCCACCCAGCGGCGGTCTGACGTGCCGGCTTTAATTTGCGCCATCAACCTCAATTCATCATCATGTTTTTTCAGCGCCAGCGCATGGACTTCCTCAACCTCATGACGCGGCACGCTGACCACGCCGTCGGCATCGCCGCAAACCAAATCACCTGGGAGAATCACCATTCCGCTCAAGGCGATCGGTAGATTGACTTCTCCAGGTCCATCCCGGAAAGGCCCTCTATGGGTAACACCCAAGGCGAAAACTGGAAAACTGCCAGCCAGCAATTCTTCGCTGTTACGGATGGCGCCTGATATGACCAGCCCGCCGAGTTTGCGACGGATCGCATGGGCGATCTCAAGTCATGAGGTGTTCATTCCCCATTCAAACCACCAGACAGCACCAGGGTGTCATCATGTCGGCGACGTGCTAGCGGCTTGCGATTATTGAAACGTGATTGGCGGTCCCCAACCTGTTTGCTGACGACCTTGAGATCGACATGCCCATTATGATGCTTTGCGGGGAAGCACCATTGAGAGTGTCCTGTGAGCTGACGAAGCTTGCTGAAATAGTGGGCTCCAAACGCAGATAGGAACACGTGGTGGTGGCCGAATTGCACAAGGGTTGTCCTTGTGAGTTATAGGTACAGCCCTGAAAGAGTTCTCGCAAGACAGCCCCCAAGACCATTCAGTCCACGAAAGCTGGGTGGTCTTGGGTTTCTAAATCAGGTGGTTTGAAGGTTTTCGCCAAACCGATCGACTGCATTTATCGTGATGCTGCCTGTCGCCATCGACAGTATTGGGTCGTTCCCTGCTGATCAAATCCGATGAAATCGGTGGTCTGCGACCCGTTTCTGGTCCAACCGGAGTTAGGTTCGCTGTCGTTCATGCGGTGCTCTACTGCGTTCCAGTCGTACCATTGGAAAAGTCCACTCACCGAAGGACCCTTCCGTGTGGATGACCACACCCGAATTTTCCATGGCGATTACTCGGTGGAAACCGGTAGCAACGCTCGAAACTGAGGCTGCTTGCAGACTGAGGGTACACATAGGTAGAAAAAATTTCGAACTAAAAATTTCCCTTTATTTTCAATAACAAAGAGAAAGGTTCGATTCCGGCTTCGCTTCTCAACCTCGTTCACCTGCTTATCACCGATGATGGGATACGCATAAGTGGTCAGTGTATTGGTCAATTGCTGGGCGTGTTTTGCATTTTTCCAGCCAGGTCAGTGAGCTTCTATGTAGTCTTCGGCGACTTCTCTGAACGTTTTGACAACTGTTTCGCTGTCTTCCTACGGTGGATCACTCAGAAGCTGACGGAGTTGAATGGGTCAGAGCCACTTTTCACAAGTATGCGAGCTTGCGCTGCCGAGTCTCGAGCATCGGGCAAGTCCAGTATCGTCGACTGTGTCTAGTCCCATGTCTCGCGTCTTCCCATTGAGCTTGAAGCGATAGATCCAACTTCATTGCCGGGTGCTTGATCGGTGGCTGCACTGATGGCGAGCGAGTATTACCAAAATGGTCAATTTGCTACGTCAAACGCCGCGTTTTTCCGCAATTGGTCCAGGTAGTCGGCCCATTGCTGGGCCGCCTCCCGCCGCTGTACCAGCAGCTGCGCACGGGCATACACGGCGCCCAGCGCGCCTGGCATGCGGTGCGACAGCGACAGCTCGAGCACAATGGGGTCAATGCCCAGATGCTCATGGGCAATGGTCCTGTAGGTCGCGCGAAAGCCGTGGGCAGTGATGTCGTACTCTGGCCAAATACGCTGAAAGGAGTTGAGCATGGAGGTCGGGTTTATGGGGCGTCCCGGATAGACCGGCGAGACGAACACCCAACCCTTGCCGTCTGCATCCACCACACAGGTTTTGCGTAGCTTGCGCAGCAGGACCAGGGCTTGCTCGGGCAGCGGCACGATGTGCTTGCTCTTGTCCAGGTGCTTGGTCTTGCTGACCACGTAGCGCCAATCGGCGCCCACCAAGTCGACGTCCTCCCAGCGCATCTGCACCAGTTCGCCTGGACGGACCGGCAACATAACCAGCAGACGCATCGCGGCGGCAACGCTGCCGTCGTTGCAGTCATCCAGACGCAGGAGAAACCTGCCTAGGTCGGCTGGCCTTTCGATCGCTGGGTTGCTGGTTACGACATGGCGGATCTTCAACTCCTCAATGTTGCTAAGCGCCACATTGCGCTCCACCCAGCCTCGTCCCTCGGCAAAGCCCAGGACGGCACGGATGATGGTACGCACGCGCCGGGCCATGGCCATGGTGCGCTGGCGACGCAACTCCGTAATGATTGTGGTGATGTGCTCCAGCTTGATCTCGCTGACCGGTTTTTTACCAATCGCGGGCAAGATGTGGTTGTTCAGCGCTCCGTTAAACCCCGAGATGGATTTGGTCACCAGGTCGGCAGACTTGAATACCAACCATTGCTTGGCTACGTACTCGAAGGTACGCACCTCGTTGAGCAGGTGTGCTTCGATCTTGGCGGTCTTGGCCTTGAGCGGTGCGGTGTGGTTAGCCACGTCGTGGCGTGCGCCGCGGGCAATGTCGCGCGCTTCTTTGAGACCAATGTCGGGGTAAGCGCCGATGGAGAAGCGGTTTTCCTTGCCATGCAGCCGATACTTCAATCGCCAAACCTTGGAAGGGGATTTGCCGACCTTGCTCGAGGCCCTCACCTCCAAGTAGAGACCAGGGACTTCGCCGTCAGCGTGTTTGCCGGGTTCGGTCAGCGAGCGGATCAAGGCGTCGCTGAGTTTTCGTTTGAAAACATCCGCATTATCTGGGGGCATCGGTGGGGGCATCCGTTTTAAGAACCGAAATTTGCCCCCAATTATGCCCCCATAAGCTCTGGAATCCATTGGATTTAGACAGGCGGCAGTAGACTGATAATTAAATTAAGCTGTTGTTATAAAACAGTTTTGTGGAATTTAGTGGAATTCCATTACAAGCTATCGGGGTCCCCAAAAAACATCTGAATCCGTGACCGCAACCACCGCTCACCCGGATCGTTATCCTGCGACCCACGCCACGCCATATGCAGCTCAAAGCTGCGCACCGGCAACGGCGGGTCCTCCGCCCGCAGGCCTCCCGCCGAGGTCAGCGCCTCGGCCGCATAATCCGGCACGGTTGCCAGAATATCCGTGCCTGCCAGCAAAGTACCCAGGCCGTTGAACTGCGGCACGGCCAGTACTACATGGCGTTTGCGGTCGAGTTTCTCCAGTTCTTCATCGATAAACCCGCTCAAGTCACCGGCAAACGACACCAGCGCATGGGGGCGGGCGCAGAAGTCGTCCAGGCTCAGGGAGCCCGGTACGCTGTCGGCGCGCAGCAGTTTGGGCAGGCTGCGGCGCAACACTTTGCGTTTGGCGTTGGCCGGCAGGTCGGCGGTGTAGCTGACGCCGATGGAGATTTCGCCGGACGCCAGCAGGCCGGGCATCAGGATGTAGTTGACGCGGCGTACTACCAGCACAATGCCGGGGGCTTCGGCGCGCAGGCGTTTGAGCAGTTGGGGCAGCAGCGCGAATTCAACGTCATCGGAAAGGCCGATGCGGAACACCGCAGTGCTGGTGGCCGGGTCGAACTCGGCGGCGCGGCTGACGGCGGTGGAAATAGAGTCCAGCGCCGGGGAGAGCAGGGCGAAGATTTCCACTGCCCGGGCCGATGGCTCCATGCTGCGGCCGGTGCGCACGAACAAGGGGTCATCAAACAGCCCGCGCAGGCGTGACAAGGCCGCGCTGATGGCCGGCTGGCCGAGGAACAATTTCTCGGCAGCGCGGGTCACACTGCGCTCATGCATCAAGGTTTCGAATACGATCAAGAGGTTAAGGTCGACACGACGCAGGTCGTTACGGTTCATCTTGTGTCCTGGAAGAGTCAGCAAACTTGACGAGAGCGGCCATATGTAAACAATGGCCGGCATGAATCTTACGGGGAAAGGCTGGTACTCTGCACAGGATAATTGAGTTTTCCTACGATAGCTGAGGTCTATCCCTCACATGCGGAATCAATGACAGGCATGTCGACTATTAATGGCGACCGGTGGCCTTAGCCGGAAAGCCCAGATAGAGTTCATGGCATTAGAGGTTACTTTGACGAGGTTTGCGATGTCCCGCACGATCCGTTTTCACAAGTTTGGTCCGGCCGAGGTGCTCAAATGCGAAGAGCATGCAGCCGCGCAGCCCGCACCGGGCGAAGTGCAGGTGCGTGTCGAAGCGATTGGCATCAGCTGGTATGACATCCTGTGGCGCCAGAACCTGGCGTCTTCCCATGCACGCCTGCCGTCCGGCCTTGGTCATGAGATGGCCGGTGTCGTGGTCGCTGTAGGCGATGGCGTGGATGATTTGGCTGTGGGCGATAAGGTGGCCAGTTTTCCGGCCGAGAGCCCCAATGATTACCCGGTGTATGGCGAGCAGATCGTCCTGCCCCGTTCGGCCTTGACCCGGTATCCGGATGTCTTGAGCCCTATCGAGGCGAGCGTGCACTACACGCCGCTATTGATTGCCTACTTCGCGTACGTGGATCTGGCGCGGGTCAAGCCTGGGCAATTTGCCCTGGTGACGGACGCCAGTCACTGCGCCGGGCCGTCCTTTGTGCAACTGGGCAAAGCGCTGGGCATACGGGTGATTGCCGCCACCAAAGACAGTGATGAGCGTGAATACCTGCTGTCCCTCGGTGCGGAGAAAGTCATCGTCACCGAAGAGCAGGACTTGCTGATGCAGATCAACAAGTTCACCGACAACCGTGGTGTTGACGTGGTGTTTGACGGTTTGGGCGGCCCGCAGATGTCGTTGCTGGGCGATGTGCTCGCACCGCGTGGCAGTCTGGTGCTGTATGGCTTGCAGGGCGGCAACCAGACACCGTTCCCGGCCTGTGCAGCGTTCCAGAAGAACATTCAGTTCTTTGTGCACTGTATCGGCAATTTCACCGGCAAGCCTGAACTGGGCATCATCCAGGACCAGGTCGCCTTGCAGCGAGCGCTGAGGGACATCAACCAACTGACTGCCGACCGTGTGCTGGTACCGTTGAAAACCACCGTGTTTCCGTTCAATCAGTTCGTGGAAGCGCATCGCTACATGGACGAGTGCCCGTGCCGCGAGCGCGTTGCGTTGCAGGTTGAGGCTGTTTAGCCTGTAGGAATATTCTCAAAAAAGTATTTCTTACACCTGTCGCATGGGGCAAAAGCGCCATTTGACAGGCTGCAGCGGTGTTACCCTTCAGCTGCAAGACGGGTACTTTAACCCCTGAAATCTGATCTTTTCACTCACGCCGCCCTGAAATCCAGTGCGGCGTCTTTGTGTGCGCGTGACTTATAGGCCGGTAGTTATTCATCTGCACTGCTTTTCGGCAGGGTTCTGTATCTATTAATCATTATTCCAACACTGATAATTGCGCCTTCACTTTCATCTCAAGGACTGAGCAATGATTGAATATCCGATACCGCTATTGCGAGTAGTTGAGACTGATCTCGCAGCAAGCGCAGGACGCCAGGGGAATACATTTGCCCATGTAAAACCTCAATACAATAAGTTTGAAAGTTGGTCGCAGTTATTTGTAAGACGCTTCCTTAACTGGTTGCTCAGGTATGTGTAAGAGTTTGTCGGAAACATCCTAGGGTCGCGATCCAGTTTGCCGAGGGCCAGTAAATACGGGGTTTTTAAGCCTTTTCAGGGGGCGATCCTAATACGATGGACCTGATGTCATTTTGTTGCGTGGTGCTAGTGTCTAGTCATTAGCGCACAGGGCTGCGCGCGAATTTCTTACACGCGTAATAGGTCGAGCAAATACTGTCAGCAGTTGCTTGAAACTGATATCCAAACTCAGGTAATAGAATGATGAGCACTATTCACGAACAAGCTATGACGTATGTTTATCAGCAAGTTCTACAACGCCTGATCGGGCACTTTTCTCGTGCAGAGCGAACGGCACTCCAGTTATTGGTCCAGCGAATCGTGGTGGCGGCAGGCGGCATGGAGCAAGTGGGGGGTTACAAAGTGCTGGTGGCCCATGGTGGCGGCAAAGTGAGTAGCTACACATTGGCCTTGCTGCGGGCTGCCCAATTGACCATCGCCGGCCGAGCCCCGCGAACCTTTCACTTGCGGGTCGCGACATTGCGGCATGCGGGAATGACCCAGGGCATGCTCGACGACCTCAATCAGGGCTATGGGCGCCTGTTTCTGCATGATGATCCAAGGGTTGAGCTGCTGATGGTAGACAACCAGGAAGTGACACCCTTCAACCATTTGCGACCTGCGTCTACGATTGGGCGAGAAATCAGCCAGCGCAACATGTTGATGATCGGCCACCTGAGCGCCGGTGACTGCCGTGCGACATTAAGCAGTGATACCTACTTGGCGCTTGGGGATTTCTACCAACGCGTCACTGCCTGGGATGGCGGGGTCCATGCACTGGTCAGTGGCGATTCCCCGCGTAAACAAAGTCAGCTTCTTGCCTGGCTCAAGAACACAGCACGCGGCGCGGGTATCGCGATCTCGGACACTTGGCCGTCGTCGCTCACCGGGCTGTTCGCGCGCATGGACGAATGGAGTACCGCTTATTACGGTGACGTCTACGGAGAGCACTATGGGGTGAGTGACGACCCCAGCAAGAACGGCCATCGTCACTTGGCTTACATTGGTGTTGCCGATTTGCTGGACGACGTCGACCTGCCATCTTCGCCCATGCTCAACGAGTTCATGGCCTTCACGCCTGACCCGCAGGGTTTTCACTTCAGCCATCCTTCCTATTCCAATCCCCTGCTGATGGCGCACCTGCGTGGGTTGCAGGCCCAATGTCTACGGGACCTGGATTATCAAGAGGGCGTGCAAGAGTTTATGCGGCAGGCCGCACGCCATATGCCCGAGGCGTTGCTCGCGCAGGTGAGGAGCAGTGAAGGGCGCAGCCTGTCGAGCACCTACGCTCAACAGTTCTTTGGCTTGGACGAGACGCAATTGATTTGCCTGTTGTTTTCACCTTTTGTCCATCATGGTGAACGGCTGGAAGGCTATTTGCGACAATGCCATCCGGGCATGCTGGTGGCCTTGCCTGAACTGCACAAAGCCCTGCAGGGCAAACCGTCTGCCGACATGCTGCAACAGTGGGTCACCGATACCAGCGGTTTACCGATGCCTTTGTTGCAACACCTCTATCGCAAGCGTGCGCTGGGCTACTCAAGTGGCAAACTGCGCAGTGCTGACACCATGGCAGAGGGCAGCGCGCAGGCCTGTCAATCGTCCGGGCGATGACGCTGCGCGGCGAACGACAGGCGGATTTCGCGTATCAGGCGGTCTATCGCTACATGATCAACCTGATCAACGAAGTCAGTACCGATACACGAGTAAAACTGCCATCCCTGCGGCAATTGGCGGGACGCTTGAACGTGTCGATCTCGACGGTCCAGTATGCCTACTCGTTGCTTGAAAAAGAGGGCAGGGTTTATTCGGTGGCTAAATCGGGTTATTACGCCTGGCCACTCTCGGCAAATCCGCTGGCGGGCACCAGCGGTGATCCGCTTGATCGGCTCTACGCAGCGGCGCGGCGCCCTGGCATGGTGGTGCTCAGCGGAGATGAACCCGCGCTGCTGGCCTCGCTGGATGGCACGCTGTTGCGTCTGGAGCGCGAACTCGTCCGCCAATATCCGCGGTATCTGCAACCCTGGTCCCAGCCTTGCGGTGTCTGGGAGCTGCGCGCGGCGTTGGCGGCGCGCTATACGTCGTCGCCCACCCGCTGCTGGCAGGCCGATGATGTCTACATCGGTCCCGACCTGCGCGGTGTATTGGACATCCTCATCGAAGTATTGGGCCTGAGGGGGGCGCCGGTGATTGTGGAATCGCCTTGCGATTGGTTGGTCCTGCGCCTGCTCCAGGATGCCGGGGTGCGTGTTATCGAGCTGCCCTGGACACCGGACGGGCGACTGGATCTGGTGAACCTCGATCACTTGTTAAGCGCTGAGTCGGTGCGTCTGGTGTTGCTGTCATCAAGGGTCAGCTTGCCGGCCGGGGTTTCCATGCCACCCCAAGATCGCCTGGCCCTTGCACAATTGCTCGATCAATACGGTTGCTGGCTGCTGGAAAACGACACCTTTGGCGAGTTGGGTTTCGACGAGCCGCAGGCTGCACTACGCGAGCTGGTGAACCCTGAACGATTGATGGTGTTTTCCTCCTTCGAGAAAGTGTTGGGTTCGGAAGCGCCCTATGGCTATCTGCTGTCTCGGCGTATGAACAACGAATTGCAGCGCCATTTCCTGCTGCGCTCCTTTCGTTTATCACCGATCCGTCAGCGCGCCATTGCGCGCCTTTATCACAGCGGGCGGATCGACCAGCACCTGCGTGGGCTGCGCCTGCAGTTACGCCTGCAGGCGGACGAAATGTGCGAGCGCCTGGACCGGGACCTGAGCGACCAAATGACCTACCGTGCGCCAGCTGCCGGCGCAGCGTTCTGGTTGCGCTCCATAAGAACCGTCGATATGCGCCAGGTATTCCAGCGCCTGCTTTCCCAGCAAGTGGTGATTGCCCCCGGCGAACTGTTCAGTGTCAATGGCCTGCATCAGCAGCATTTGCGCCTGAGCCACACCTTTCAGGGGCAACCGGACCTGAATGTCGTCCTGGCGGCGCTAAGCGAAGCATTGCGTCAGGCACAGATGGGATGATTGCGTGAAGTTTCTTTGACTGTTGTAGGATCGATAACGTCGCGAAGCAGTCCAACACTCAGTAAACTGCCGTTTTTTTCCCGAATCCTTCTTTCCGAGGTTTATGCATGACAATCAGTCCTTTTGCGGGCAAGCCGGCGCCAGCCCAGTTGCTGGTGGATATCCCGCGACTGGTCACGGCCTACTACACTGGCCAGCCTGATGCAGCAATCTCCACCCAACGCGTGGCGTTCGGTACCTCCGGCCACCGTGGCAACTCGTTTGAACTGAGCTTCAACGAATGGCATGTACTCGCCATCAGCCAGGCTATCTGCCTGTACCGCGAAGCCCAAGGCATCAACGGCCCGCTGTTTGTGGGGCTGGACACCCACGCACTGTCGACACCTGCCGGTGCCAGCGCGCTGGAAGTGCTGGCCGCCAATGGCGTGCACGTGATGCTGGCTGAGGGCGATGAGTACACGCCGACGCCGGCGATTTCCCACGCGATCATTTGCTACAACCGTGGCCGCACCAGCGGCCTGGCCGACGGCATCGTCATCACGCCGTCGCACAACCCGCCGCAGAGTGGCGGTTACAAGTACAACCCGCCCAATGGTGGGCCGGCCGACACCCACGTCACCAAGTGGATCGAAGCCAAGGCCAATGAGTTGCTGGCCAAAAAACTGGCCGGGGTCAAACGCATCACCCACGCCCAGGCCCTCAAGGCTGACACCACCCATCGTCATGACTACCTCAACACCTATGTGGCTGATCTGGTCAATGTGATCGACATGGATGCCATTCGTAGCGCCGACCTGCGCCTGGGCGTGGATCCGCTGGGCGGAGCAGGGGTGCGCTACTGGTCGGCGATTGCCGAACACTACCGGCTGAACCTGGAGGTGGTGAATACCGAGGTCGACGCGACTTTCCGGTTCATGTGTGTTGACTGGGACGGCCAGATCCGCATGGACCCGTCCTCCAGCTACGCCATGCAAGGCCTGATTGGTCTCAAGGAGCGTTTCGACGTTGCCTTCGCCTGCGACCCGGACCACGATCGCCACGGCATCGTCACCCCGTCCGGCGGCCTGTTGGCGCCGAACAATTACCTGGCGGTGTCCATCGACTATCTGTTCCAGAACCGTCCTGACTGGCGCGCGGACGCCGCCGTGGGCAAGACTGTCGTCAGCAGCGGCTTGATCGATCGCGTTGCCGCCCGCATTGGCCGTCGTTTGTACGAAGTGCCAGTAGGCTTCAAGTGGTTTGCCGATGGCCTGTTCGACGGTTCGTTGGGCTTTGGTGGCGAAGAAAGCGCCGGTGCTTCGTTCCTGCGCAAGGACGGCACGGTCTGGAGCACGGACAAAGACGGCTTGATCCCGGCGCTGTTGGCCGCGGAAATGACCTCGCGCAAAGGCCAGGACCCGAGCCAGATCTACCGCGGCCTGACGGACGCCCTGGGCGAACCGTTCGCGATTCGTGTGGATGCCAAGGCTACTCCCGCGCAGAAAGCCCTGCTGGGCAAGTTGTCGCCGGACCAGGTCACGTCTACCGAATTGGCCGGGGAGAGCATCCAGCAGATCCTCAGCCATGCGCCGGGCAATGACCAAGCGATCGGCGGGTTGAAGGTGATGACCGAAAACGGCTGGTTCGCCGCGCGCCCATCCGGCACCGAGGATATCTACAAGATCTACGCCGAGAGCTTTATCGGTGAGGATCACCTCAAGCAATTGGTGGAAGAGGCGCAGGTGTTGGTAGACGGTGCTATCAGCCAATAACTGATCCTGTGTAGGAACTTGGGGGACGTCGGCAAGCACTCGACGTTCCCCAGCTCCAACAGGGTCAGGCGAGGTCGACCAAGACAATTTCGCTGTCTTCAACCGCTGTCACTCGCAACACCTGCTCGTCTTCAACCGCCACACCATCTCGAGCTTGTGCACGCAAGCCATTGACTTCAATGAGTCCGGTCGCCGGCACCAGATACGCCCGACGCCCGTTGTCCAGCCGGTATTCGGCAGTTTCTCCAGCCCTCAGGTTCGCCGCCACCAGCCGTGCATCCGCACGAATGCGCAAGCTCTCGCTGTCCCCGGCCTTGCCACTGGCCAGCGTCACAAAGCCCTCGCGTTCACCCTTGGGAAACGGCTTGGCACCCCAAGACGGCGGTAAGCCGGCCTCGTTCGGAATGATCCAGATCTGGAAAATCTGGGTCGGCGTGTCTTCCAGGTTGTACTCGCTGTGGGCGATCCCGGTGCCTGCGCTCATCACCTGTACATCACCGGCTTCGGTGCGACCCTTGTTGCCGAGGTTGTCGGCATGGCTGATCGCGCCTTCACGCACGTAGGTGATGATTTCCATGTCGCGGTGCGGATGCTGCGCGAAGCCAGTGCCCGGCGCGATAATGTCATCGTTCCATACCCGCAGGTTGCCCCAGTGCATGCGCTCGGGGTCGTGGTACTCGGCAAACGAGAAGTGGTGATGAGCGTCAAGCCATCCGTGGTGGGCGCCGCCCAGGGATTTGAAAGGTCGAAGTTCAAGCATGATCGTCTCCTGTGAATGGCTCTATGATCCTGCAGCTCATAATCGATAAAAAGCGTAAAAACTGCCTTATTCCTATCGGCTAATTAGATTGGTCGCTGGGGTTTTGACTTTCAGTTCATCGCCTAACTGCATGACTGCAAAGCAATTGGCTGGAACTCGGCGTCGATTCCGGCGACCATGGCGCACTTGTCTGAACCCAGCTCATCGCAGGAGTCCGCGTGTCGCAACAAAAGCCTGATCTTCCTCCCGAACTGCGCCCTTTGGCTGAGATGCCGCTATTCAAACGCTTGGCTGCACGCCTGTTTGGCCATGGTCTGACGCGTCTGCGCGCCCAGCACCGGTTCTCCTGGCTGCACGGGCAGGCCGACGGTTTTCGCAGCGGGCATGAGGCGGGCGTGGAGTATGGCTACCGCGAAGGTAAGGCCGAGGGCATCGAGGAAGGTCGTCAGGTGCTATTGATTCGTGACTTCCGCCCGGATGAACACCGAGCGCCGGGCGTGGATGACAGTCTGTTCGATGATTGGCGCCTGCCGCTTACCGCCGAGCTGAAGAAACGCATGAAGGCCGACGTTGCGCGATTGCTGCCGGCTCATGCCCAGCCCAGCGCGGCGCAATGGAAGATGATTTTCAGCGAAACGCCTTCAACCTCAGTGATCGCCGGGGCCGGTGCCGGCAAATCCACGTCGCTGGTGTTGCGCATTTTGCTGCTCACCCATTACCTGGGCTTTGAGCTGAGCTCGATGACGGTGGTGACCTTCACCCGTGAATCGCGCAAGGACTTCATCAACAAACTCATGGAAATTCTCAACCTGTGGGGCCAACCCCTGGGTGTGAAAGAAGCCCAAGCCGTGGTGCGTACCTTTCACTCGCGCATTCTGCCCATGGTGCGCAGTCTCCCGGGCTTTGAGCGCCTGCAAGCCTTCGAAAACCTGAACTCGGGTTTTGAAGACGCCGACAGCAACCCCTTCGACCTGCGTATCAACGAAGCCCAGCGCCAGCAGATGAATGCCTGCTATCACCGGCTGCACAGGGAACACCCACGGTTCCGTGAGCTGATTGCGCCGCTGGCGCGCCACGGCCTGCAGCTAAAGGCGTTGGAGCGCGATCACCCGGATGTGCAAAAACGCGTGGCTGTTACTGAGCTGGCCGCCAAGCGCGATGAAGAACTCTGCGATGTGATTGAGGACCTGTGGTTCCGTGCAGGTGCGTGGCCGATCAAGGGCATTGAACCCAACCGCCAGACCATAGAAATCAACGGCGCGCAATTTCACTGCCATGGCTATATCCCCGAGCTGGATGCCTGGGTAGTGCTGGGCTTCGATTCACGGGAAAACCCGCAGACCAGCCGACCTCACTCAAAGCTTTCGGTGCGCGCAGAGTGGGCGGTAAAGCGCACGTTGTTTCAAGCTTTCTGTCATAAGCCATTGATATGGCTGGATAGTTATGAATCATCAAAGCGTTTGCTGAGCAGTGTGGCCGGTGACGCCATGGCCGGTCCCGGCTTTGATTACAAGGTCAAAGGCGAGTTGGCGTCAGCGCCGCTGCTGGACAGTTTCGTCGCGGCCGCCGGATTTATCGAGAACCTCGGCCTGGACGTACCCACCGCTGTCGGGCAGATGAGCTTTGCCAAGGATGACCCGGACCGCTTCTTCTTTGAAGCCTTGAGCATCTTCTGGAAGGCCTTGGAAGATCACCTGCTGGACCAATCGCCACCGATCATGACCTATAACCGGATGTTCTCGCTGTTCGGCGAAAACACCCCGGAAAACCTCAAGCTGCTCAGTGATCCGCTGCTGCGGCCGCTGTCGCACCTCATGATCGACGAATTCCAGGACATTTCGCCGCAGATTGTCTCGTGGATCCGCGCCAGCCTGCGCGAGATCCGCAGCCGTGGCCCTTCGATGCATATCGGGCGCGGCGCCCAGCGCTCATCGTTGCTGTGTGTAGGGGATGACTGGCAGTCGATCTATGGCTGGCGGGGCAGTTCGCCCAAGTACTTCATGGCCTTCGACAAGGAGTTCCCATCGCCGTCTACTACCCGCGTGATGTTGGGCGAGAACTACCGCAGTCACCAACACATCATTGATGCGGCCGAGCACATCGTGCGCGCCGCACCGGCGATTCCTGGCAAGAAAGCCAAGGCCAGTGGCGCGCCCCAGGCCTTGGTGCCGGTCAAGGTGCTGGAACGGGACGACGCGGCATTGGGTCGGCAGCTGTCGGAGCATTACCAAAAGGGCGATTCGATCTTGATGATTTATCGAAAAAGTGGCGATAAGTCATTGATTCAAGAGCATATTAGCTCTGTAGTTAATGTGGATTCTAGCTTGCCGCCCCAGGCACGCAGGCTGAAGCAATTGACCTATCACAGTGCGAAGGGCCTGCAGGCGGACGCGGTGTTTATGCTTGGGGATTGCCAGCATGTCACCAGCTCGCCGTATAAAAACCAAGTATACCGGATGGCGGGCCTGGGCAATGCTGGCGACAGCGAGCCCTATGACAATGCGCAAAAGGACGAAGTGCTGCGCCTGGCCTATGTGGGCATCACCCGCGCCGTGAGCCATTGCTATTGGTACGTGGAAAAGCCCGAAGGCCAGGCAGTGAATGTGCCCAAGGCGTCGGAGCGGGTGGATGGCAAAAAAGCCTTCTTCGATGATCAACGCAACTGAGGGTGCACCGCAGCTAGCCTGTGAGCGGGCTTGCGAGTCAGGCCCTCAGGGACTGCGGCGGCACAAACGACTCCAGCTCATCCTCCACCGCTTCGATGATGCGTTCCACATCGGCGGCATTCATTACTGTGGCGCAGGGGATGCCGGCGATGGCGATCAGCGTCTCGCCGCTGGCGCGGTTGAACAATCGAACGATCATGCTGCCGGGCGCGTCCATGCTGCCCTCAAAGCCCATTGGATGGAAATGCCAGCGCATCAACTGGCAGGCGTTGGGGAACGTCACTTTGTTCATGTTGCCCACCTTGTTCATAGAGCGCTTCCTTTAGCTCGTGGCAGGGGGGCCATGACCTTCACTGGTCATGGCGTTCAAGCATTCAAAATAGCATCCGTTCGCAATCGCAAGGTGACTTTTTCGGCCCCGTCTGGCGGTTGTTTTGCGTTAGGTTGATACAGGTCATGTCCTGCTTGAGGTTGGGCAATAGGCCATTAGTCAGAAGAGCCCACTGGCCATTGAAGACTCCGGCAAAATTCGGCAATCTTCACGGTTTACCCGCCGCAGAGCCCTCCATGCCTGACATCGCTCCAGACGATGATTCCCAGCAATCCCACGCCACACGCGAGCTGGTGCTACGCCACCACCTGTGTTGGCGCCATCGGGACCTGGAGGGCGTAATGTCCTACTACCATCCGGACATCCAGTACCACGACTTTTTCCAGAACCGTGTCGTCGGTTACGCCGAGTTGCGTGAATACCTGCAAGCCAGCATGCCGCGCGAGGCCGACGAAGCGATCGAGCACAGTGATCGCATCCGCGCCGATGGCGACACCGCGTTCATCCAGTACCGCATCACCTTGCGTGGCGGTCACGGGCTGGTGTCATTCCGCACCAGCGAAGCCATCACGGTACGTGACGGGCTGATCTGGCGGGTCAATGAATACGCGTCCCTGGTGCATGAGCAGCCCGCCCAGGCCGCGCGGCCTTCGGTCAGCCGCCTGGGCTTGTCGCCCCAGCAGTTGGGGCACATGGCCAATGACCTGCAGCAGTACTTCCAGCACAAACAACCCTACCTGGACCCGGAACTGGACCTGCAGCGGGTTTCAAAGGAATGTGGCTACAGCCGCAATCAGATTTCCTACCTGCTGAACCAGGTGCTGGGGCAAAGCTTCTATCGCTACGTCAACCAGGCCAGGCTCCAGCACTTGCTGGCGGCGCTGGACAAGGCCGTCCCGCCGATAAAGGTCGACGACCTGGCATTCGCCGCGGGTTTCAACTCGCTGTCGGCGTTCTACAGCGCGTTCCGCCAGCACACCGGCCAGTCGCCCAAGGCCTACGTCAAACAAATTTCCCTGCGTGCACGCGCGCAAGACAGGCCCTGACACCGCGCTCTAGGATCCAACCTATCGAAACGAGGTAGGGGATCCCGGCATGCCGGCATGGCGCAACATCAGCTTATGGATGGACCAGTTGGACGAGCCGCTGCACGCGCGGCCGTCGCTGGAACATGACCTGGACTTCAACGTGGCCATTATCGGCGCCGGCTATACCGGGCTGTGGACCGCGTACTACCTGAAACGCCAGGCGCCCGAACTGAACATCGCGATCATCGAAGCCCAGACCGCCGGCTTTGGTGCCTCCGGACGTAACGGTGGCTGGTTGATGGGTAACGTGCTGGGTGAAGACCGCCTGTTGGCCGGCCTGAGGCCAGAACAACGCCGCGCCTCGTTTGACCTGCTGCATGCCATCCCCGATGAAGTGGCCCAGGTGCTGGCGCGTGAAGGCATCGACTGCGACTACCGCAAGGGCGGCGCCCTTTACTGCGCCGCGCGTTACCCTGAGCAGGAAGTCAGCCTGCGTCGCTACTTGGACAAGCTCTACGCCCAGGGCCTGACCGAAGCCGACTATCGCTGGCTCAGTCCGCCACAACTGGCCGAACAGATTCGCATCGCCAAGCCTTATGGCGGTATCTATGCGCCGCACGTAGCGACTATCAACCCCGCCAAGCTGGTGCGCGGGCTGGCGCGGGTGGTCGAGCGCATGGGCGTGACGATCTACGAAAACAGCCCGGCCACGCACTGGCAGTCGGGCAGTGTGCGCACGGCCAAGGCCAGTGTTCGTGCTGCCTGGGTGGTGCCGGCAGTGGAGGGCTATGCCAACACCTTGCCGCTTTTGGGCCGTTACCAACTGCCCGTGCAAAGCTTGATCGTCGCCACCGAGCCGTTGCCGGCCAGTACCTGGGAGGCAATCGGCCTGAGCCATGGCCAAGCCTTTGGCGAAAGCAGCCGCCAGGTTACCTATGGCCAGCGTACGGCGGACAACCGCCTGGTGTTCGGCGCCCGTGGCGGTTACCAGTTTGCCGGGAAGCTGCGCCACGACTTCGATCTGACTGACAGCGAGGTCGAGCTGCGTCGCTACCTGTTCGGTGAGCTTTTCCCACAGCTCAAGCACGTGAACATTACCCATTCCTGGGGCGGCAACCTGGGCATGTCGCGCAATTTCCGACCGCACATGCTGTGCGACCACAAAACCGGCATCGCGCTCTCGGGCGGGTATGGCGGCGAGGGCGTCGGCGCCACCAACCTGGGTGGCCGCACCCTGGCCGACCTGATCCTGGGCCGCGACACTGCGCTGATCCATCAACCCTGGGTGATCCGCGACCGTGGCCTGGACGCACTCAAGCCCTGGGAACCCGAACCCTGCCGCTGGTTGGGCTACAACGCGATCATTCGCAGTTTCGTCCATGAAGACCAGGTGTTGGCCAACCCCAATACCGCCCCTTGGCGCCGCAAGCTGGCGACCGGCGTGGCCGGGTTCATGGAAGGTTTCATGCACTAAGTCGTTTCACTTACACGGGAAAACCCATGAGCATCACTCAATTCAAAGACACGCTGAACGCCCACCTGCCGGACTCGTCGCCCGTCGCCGTGCCCCTGGGTGAGCCCATCGCCGTGGCCTCGACCCTGAGCGTCGAGCGCAACGACGGTGTCGAGACCGGCATCTGGGAATGCACCCCAGGCGTCTGGCGTCGACAGATCAACTCCCAGGAGTTTTGTCACTTTATCCAGGGCCGCTGCACCTTTACCCCTGACAGCGGTGAAGTCGTCCACATAGAAGCCGGTGATGCACTGATGTTGCCGGCCAACAGCACCGGTATCTGGGATATCCAGGAGACCGTGCGCAAGACCTACGTGTTGATTCTGTAACGCTTTGATCCTTGATCGCCTGCCATAACAACAGCCCTAAAACCGCCAGGAAATCGAACCATGAAAGCCATTGCCCTGTTGCCCTTGATGTTGGTGGCCTCTATCGGCCAGGCCGCCGAGACGGTGAAAATCTACAACTGGTCGGACTACATTGCGCCGGACACCACCAAGAACTTCCAGAAAGAAACCGGCATCGGTTTCACCTACGATGTGTACGACAGCAATGAAACCCTGGACGGCAAGTTGATGACCGGTCAATCCGGCTACGACGTGGTGTTCCCGTCCAACCATTTCATGGCCCGGCAGATCCAGGGCGGCGCGTTGAAGAAGCTCGACAAGAGCCAGTTGTCCAACTGGAAGAACCTCAACCCGGTGCTGCTCAAGGCCCTGGAAAACAACGATCCGGGCAATGCCCATGGCTTCCCGTACCTGTGGGGCAGCACCGGCATCGGCTACAACATCGATAAGGTCAAGGCGGTCTTGGGTGACAACGCGCCGGTCGATTCCTGGGACTTGATCTTCAAGCCGGAGAACATGGCCAAGCTGCAGAAATGCGGGGTGGCGATTCTGGATAACGGCCCGGAGCTGCTGCCGGCCGCGCTCAACTACCTGGGCTTGCCGCACCACAGCAAGAAGCCCGAGGACTACAAGAAAGCGGAAGACCTGCTGATGAAAGTCAGGCCTTATGTGGCGTACTTCCATTCCTCGAAATACACCGCGGACCTGGCAAACGGCGATATCTGCGTGGCGGTTGGGTTCTCCGGCGACATCCTGCAGGCTGAAAGCCGTGCCAAAGAAGCCAAGAACGGCGTGAACATCGGCTACAACATTCCCAAGGAAGGCGCCGCGATCTGGTTCGACATGGTCGCCATGCCCGCCGATGCGCCCAACGAGAAAGCTGGCTATGCGTTCATGAACTACCTGTTGCGCCCGCAAGTGATGGCCAGCATCACCAACTACGTGCACTACGCCAACGGCAACCAGGCCGCCGACAGCCTGGTGGACCCGGCGATCAAGGCCGACACCAAGATCTACCCGAGCCCCGAGATGATGGGCAAGCTGTTCGCGCTGGAAGCCATGCCGCTGAATATCGACCGGGTGCGCACGCGCGTGTGGAACACCATTCGCACCGGTAAGTAAGTGCGACGCCCGCCCCCCTGTGGGTGCGGGCTTGCCCGCGAATACGGAATGTCAGTCAATAGATCGGGCGACTGGTGTACTGCATTCGCGGGCAAGCCCGCTTCCACATTTAAACCGAGTACAACCTCGGGCTCAGGGGTTTTCCAGGTCATGCCCCAACGACTGGATAAACAACGAAAACAGCTCCGGCTGTGATGAGATATCCAGCTTCGCGTACAAATGCCGACGGTGCACCTTCACCGTATCCGGCGAGATGTTCAGGCGCTCAGCCATGGCCTTGGACGAGAACCCGCGCAGCACCAGGCGGGCGATTTCCAATTCGCGCTCCGATAGCACGCCGCAGCCAAACTGACTCAATGCATCCCTGATCTGGCTGTCCATCGCCGGCGCTCGCTGGGTGCTTTGCTGCCAGTGCTGCTGCATCAACGGCAGTACCCAGGCCGCCACGGTGGTCATCAGCCCGGTCTCTTCAAGGCTGAAGCGTCGCTGCATGCCCAGCGACAGCGATAAGGTCCCCGCACCCGGCAATTGCAGAATGAACTGCACCTCGTCTTCCAGCACGTTGTCGTGGAAGTAATTGAGGAAGTATTCACTCTGGCGAAAGTGGTCCGGCGCCACTTCCTCCAGGCGATACACACCGCTGGCATACCCCTCACGGCAGGCCTGGAAAAAGGGGTCGAGCAAATACAAGCCATTGAGGTACACCAGCATCGACGCTGGTTTGCTGCTGGGCTGGGCGTCGTATTCTTCGAGGGCCTGGGGCGGCCCCTCCAATGGGTAGAAGATCGCCAGGGCGTTATCGAAGGGCAGGCACTGGTGCAGCAACAACACCAGCTGTTTCCAGAAGCGCTCGGTGCCGATGTGCGCGACGGTGCGGCCCAGGCCGGCGTGCATGCCGACTTCGCGAAACAGGCTCATGTGACAGGCTCCCACCCACAAAACATCGGCCAAGGGTTCGGCTTTTGCCGGGTGGCGTCAAGGGGAGTACGCCAATAGGGGAATTGGCTGATATGAACGTCGCGTTTATCGTCGCCATCATTCAGCGGGAAACATAGCCCGTGACTCATCAGACTTTTCGTTTCTGCCTCACACCAAGAACAACGACAGAGGATAACGATATGAGCACTTCCCCCACGCCCGATGGCGTGCTGAAACCCACCTTGAGTGTCTTCGATGTAGTCGCCATTACCGTATCGGCGGTGACGCCGGCCAGTTCCGTGTTTGTGATTGCGCCCTTTGCCATCCAGCAGGCGGGTAGCGGGGTGTTCCTGGCGTTCGTGATGGCCGGTCTGCTTGCCTTGATGTTTGCCTTTTGCTACGCCGAGCTGGGCCGTGCACACAACAGCGCCGGGGGCGAGTATGTGTACGCCAAGCGCGTGTTTGGTGGCATGGCGGGTTATGCGACGTTCCTGACCGTGCTGGTGATGTTGCTGTTTATCCCGCCGGTACTCGCCACGGGAGCCGCGACTTACCTGAACAACGCGCTGGGCACGAAGTTTGACTCGCAAACCGTGGCGCTGGTGATCGTGGTGTGCAGCTACGCCCTGGGCATCCTCAATATCAAGCTGAATGCCTGGATCACCGGCACCTGCCTGCTGCTTGAAGTGGCGGCGCTGCTGGTGATCGTGGTGATCGGTTTCGGCAACCCGGTGCAACCGGCCAGCGTGCTGTTCCAGCCGCAGATCGTCGAAAACGGCGTGCTGCACCTGGCGCCCTGGGCCCTGGTGATCGGCGCGGTGGGCATCGGTCTGTTTTCCTACAATGGCTATGGTCCGGCGGTGTTGCTTGCCGAGGACATGAAGTGCGGCGGCAAAGGCGTGCACAAGGCGGTGCTGTGGTCCCTGGGGCTGGTGGTGATCATCGAACTGGTGCCCATCACCGCGTTGTTGATCGGCGCGCCGTCGCTCAGTGAAATGATCAGCAGCCCGGACCCTATCGGCTATCTGTTGACCAGCCACGGCAATGAAACCCTCTCGCGGTTGGTCAGCGCCGGGATCTTCCTGTCGGTGTTCAATGCCATCGTCGCCATCGTGATCCAGATCGGCCGCGTAGTGTTCAGCAGCGGCCGCGATGCGCTGTGGACGCCGAGCATCAACAAACTGTTCACGCGCATTCACCCGCGCTGGGATTCGCCGTGGTTGGCTACGCTGTTCCTGGCGATTCCTTCGGCGCTGCTCAGTTTCAGCTCCAACCTGGCCGACCTGACCTCGTTCAGCGTCTTGCTGATCATGCTGGTGTACCTGGTGGTGGCGTTGAGTGCGTTGATGAGCCGGGTGCTGCTGCGTGATCGCGAGCATCCCTATCGCATGCCGCTGTGGCCCCTGCCGGCGTTGGTCGCGGTACTGGGCGCGGGCTATCTATTGGTCACCTTGGTGGCGGCGGCCTCGATCCGCGACATCATGATCATTATCGGCTTGCTGGCCCTGTCGGTGATTCTGTATTGCATCAGTGGCCGGTTGAGTCCGGTCTTCCAGAAATTGTAAGGAGTGGTTATGCGCGCACGTCAATTGGGCATCACGTTGGGACTGGGTACGCCCGGTGAGTGGAACGCCATCACCGATGTGCCGGGAATCCGGGTCGGCCACAGCACGATCAAGACGCTTGTCGACGGCAAGCACGTGCGTACCGGCGTCAGTGTGATCCAACCGCGCGCTGGCGAGGCGCGCCAGCAACCGTGCTTTGCCGGCTATCACGTGCTCAATGGCAATGGTGATGCCACCGGCCTTGAGTGGATCAACGAAGCAGGGCTGTTGACCACGCCGCTGGCCATCACCAACACCCACAGCATTGGCGTTGTGCGCGACAGCCTGATCGCCCTGGAGCGCGAACGCGTGGCGGACCCGGCGGTGTACTGGTGCATGCCGGTGGTGATGGAAACCTATGACGGTCTGCTCAATGACATCTGGGGTCAGCACGTCGGCCCCGAGCATGTGCGTGAAGCCGTGGACAACGCCGAAACCGGTCCGGTGCAGGAAGGCGCAGTCGGCGGCGGAACCGGCATGATCTGCCATGAGTTCAAAGGCGGCATTGGCACGGCTTCGCGATGCTTGCCGGCAGAGCAGGGCGGTTGGACCATCGGCGTGCTGGTGCAGGCCAACCATGGCAAGCGCCAGGAACTGCGGGTGGATGGCTACCCGGTGGGGCGCCGGTTGATGGAGATTGCGTCGCCCTTTGCCGAACAGGGTACGCCAGGCATGGGCTCGATCGTGGTGATCCTTGCTACCGACGCGCCGTTGTTGCCGCACCAATGCCAGCGCCTGGCGCAACGCGCGTCCATCGGCATTGCACGTACCGGCGGCGGTACCGAGGACTCCAGCGGCGATCTGTTCCTGGCGTTTGCCACCGGTAACCGCGATTTGCCAGCGGCGGATTACGGGCGCAAGGGCCTGCCTTTCAGCAGCGCGTTGCAGATGGTCAATAACGACCATATTTCGCCGCTGTTCAGCGCTGCGGCGGAGGCGGTGGAAGAGGCCATCATCAATGCGATCTTGGCCGGAGAGGACATGCTCACCGATCAAGGTGTCCTGGTGCCCGGACTGGAGGGTGAAACGCTGTTGGCGGCCTTGCACAAGACGGGGTGGAGTGTGTCCCGGTAATCGGGGGCACCTTAAGTTATTAATTCAAGTAGTGGCTGTTTAATGTTGCCAATGACACCCTGTCAATATATTGGATCCACAATTAACAGCGCCGCTCTAGTTGAGCGGCATTAGTGCTATTTAATATTTAAATAAGTGGAGGTGGTTTTCCGGCGGGCAAAACCAAGTTAACCCAGCAAACACGGCGCGGAACTTTATTTGGGTTGATGATGAGTCAGGTTTTGCCGCTGGAAAAGATGTAGACGAAAGATTTCAAGTTGTGTCAGTTTTCTTACGCCTTCAAAAGAGGCGAGTGATAGGACGATCTCGCCCGCGAGGTTCCTATCGAAAAAAGACTGATGCACTTGCACACAAGGAAGTACGTTTATGTCAAAAGTAAAAGACAAGGCTATCGTATCGGCGGCGCAAGCCAGCACCGCTTACTCGCAAATCGATAGCTTCAGCCATCTGTACGACCGTGGCGGCAACCTCACGGTCAATGGCAAACCCTCCTACACCGTTGATCAGGCAGCCACCCAGCTGCTGCGCGACGGCGCCGCGTACCGGGACTTTGACGGCAACGGCAAGATCGACCTGACCTACACCTTCCTGACCTCGGCCTCTTCGAGCACCATGAACAAACATGGCATCTCGGGCTTCAGCCAGTTCAACGCACAGCAGAAAGCACAGGCCGTACTGGCCATGCAATCCTGGGCGGACGTAGCCAAGGTCACCTTCACCGAGAAAGCCACCGGCGGTGACGGGCACATGACCTTCGGCAACTACAGCAGCGGCCAGGACGGCGCAGCGGCCTTCGCCTACCTGCCCGGCACCGGCGCAGGCTACGATGGCACGTCGTGGTACCTGACCAACAACAGCTACACGCCGAACAAGACCCCGGACCTGAACAACTACGGCCGGCAGACCCTCACCCACGAAATCGGCCACACCCTGGGCCTGGCTCACCCTGGCGACTACAACGCCGGGAATGGCAACCCGACCTACAACGACGCGACCTATGGACAGGACACGCGTGGCTACAGCCTGATGAGCTACTGGAGCGAGAGCAATACCAATCAGAACTTCAGCAAAGGCGGCGTCGAAGCTTACGCCTCCGGCCCGCTGATCGACGACATTGCGGCGATCCAGAAGCTCTACGGCGCCAACTACAGCACCCGTGCCAGCGACACCACCTACGGGTTCAACTCCAACACCGGGCGTGATTTCCTTAGCGCAACGTCAAACGCCGACAAGCTGGTGTTCTCGGTGTGGGACGGTGGCGGCAACGACACCCTGGACTTCTCCGGCTTCACCCAGAACCAGAAGATCAACCTCAATGAAGCGTCGTTCTCCGACGTGGGCGGCCTGGTGGGCAACGTGTCCATCGCCAAGGGCGTGACCATCGAGAACGCTTTCGGCGGCGCCGGCAATGACTTGATCATTGGTAACAACGCGGCCAACGTGATCAAAGGCGGGGCCGGCAACGACCTCATCTACGGCGGCGGCGGAGCGGACCAGCTGTGGGGCGGCGCGGGCAGTGACACCTTTGTGTTCGGTGCCAGTTCCGACTCCAAGCCTGGGGCGGCGGACAAGATCTTTGACTTTGCCTCCGGTTCCGACAAGATCGACCTGTCCGGCATCACCAAGGGCGCAGGCCTGACCTTCGTCAATGCCTTCACCGGGCATGCCGGCGACGCTGTGCTGACCTACGCCGCAGGCACCAACCTGGGCACCTTGGCAGTGGACTTCTCCGGTCACGGCGTGGCGGACTTCCTCGTCACCACCGTCGGCCAGGCTGCGGTCAGCGACATCGTGGCGTGATGCACGGGCGCGGCGCTTCGGCGCCGCGCTTTACCGATGGAGCGTGAACATGCAGCGTTTTTTCAAAATGATCACCGGCGTATTGCAGGTGATGTTCGTGTCGGCAGGAGCCCACGCAATGGCGAGCAGTCTTGTATTACCCACCACCGCCCAATTGGCGGGCCACTGGCAATTGCATCAACACGATCAGGTGTGTGCGCTGGACCTGCTGGAGCAAGCGAATGCCTTGGCTGGCGATGTGGCCTGTGTGGCGCAGTGGCTCGGTGATAAACCCTTGACTTGGTCGCCGACGCCGGATGGCATCTGGCTGATGAACGCCGAAGGCAGCGGCATTACTCACCTCAATCGGCAGAAAGAGGGTGAATATACCGGTCGCACACCCACCGGTCTTGAAGTTGTATTGCAACGCGCACCTTAGTTGCCGTTATAAGCTTATAACTTGAATATATTAGTTGGCCGCTCCGTTATGTGGGGCTGGGGCAACTATTGCGCGCAATTTGTTTCAGGGAAGATCAGAAAACATGGCGAAGTCCCATGCCGTCGCGCCGTTATTCAAGGCGCTGGGTGAATACAAACGTATTTTGATCAGTGTTGGCTGTTTTACGGCATTGATTAACCTGCTGATGCTGGTGCCGTCGATTTATATGCTGCAAGTGTATGACCGCGTGCTGTCCTCCCAGAATGAAACCACCCTGGTGATGTTGACACTGATGGTCGTGGGGTTCTTTGCGTTTATTGGCACGCTTGAGGCGATCCGCAGTTTTATCGTTATCCGTATCGGCAGCCAGTTGGAGCGGCGTTTCAACCTGCGTGTGTACAAGGCCGCGTTTGAGCGCAACCTGCAACGTGGGCAGGGACATGCCGGGCAATCCCTTGGCGATTTGACCCATATCCGCCAATTCATCACGGGACCGGCGCTGTTCGCGTTTTTCGATGCGCCGTGGTTTCCCCTCTACCTGTTTGTGATCTTCCTGTTCAACGTATGGCTGGGCGTGCTGGCCACCGCGGGCGCAGTGCTGTTGATCGGCCTGGCGTGCCTGAATGAATACCTGACCAAAAAGCCGTTGGGCGAGGCCAGTGGTTATTCCCAGCAATCCACGCAATTGGCCACCAGCCACTTGCACAATGCCGAAACCATCCAGGCCATGGGCATGCTCGGTGCGCTGCGCCAACGTTGGTTTGCAGTGCATTCGCAGTTTCTCGGCTTGCAGAACCAAGCCAGTGATACCGGCTCAGTCGTGACCTCGCTGAGCAAATGCCTGCGCCTGTGCCTGCAATCGCTGGTGCTGGGCTTGGGGGCATTGCTGGTGATCAAGGGCGATATGACCGCCGGGATGATGATCGCCGGTTCCATTCTGATGGGGCGAGTGCTCAGCCCCATCGACCAGTTGATTGCGGTGTGGAAGCAATGGAGTTCGGCCAAGCTGGCCTACCAGCGGCTGGATGATCTGTTGCGCGAATTTCCGCCGGAAGTGGAGCAGATGAAGCTGCCGGCGCCCAAAGGTCAGGTCAGTTTCGAACAGGTCAGCGCGGGCCCGCCCGGCCGGCGTGTGGCGACCTTGCATCAAGTCAGTTTCAACCTGGTCGCCGGTGAAGTGCTCGGCGTTCTGGGGGCATCGGGCTCCGGCAAATCGACCCTGGCCCGTGTGTTGGTGGGGGTATGGCCGACCCTGGCGGGCACCGTGCGCCTGGATGGTGCGGACATTCACCGCTGGGACCGCGACGACCTCGGCCCCCACATCGGCTACCTGCCCCAGGACATCGAACTGTTCAGCGGCAGCATTGCCGACAATATCGCGCGTTTTCGCCAGGCTGATCCTGAATCCGTGGTACGTGCCGCGCAGCAGGCCGGCGTGCATGAACTGATCCTGCGTTTACCTCAAGGCTACGACACGGTGCTGGGCGACAACGGCGGCGGCCTGTCGGGCGGTCAGAAACAACGGGTGGCGTTAGCGCGCGCCCTGTACGGCGGGCCGCGCCTGATCGTGCTGGACGAGCCCAACTCTAACCTCGATACCGTTGGCGAAGCGGCCCTGGCCAGCGCCATTGTGCAGATGAAAGCCCAGGGCAGCAGCGTGGTGCTGGTCACCCATCGCTCGTCCGCGCTGGCCCAGGCCGACAAGCTGCTGGTGCTCAGCGAGGGGCATTTGCAGGCATTCGGGCCGAGTCAGGAAGTGCTGCGGGCGTTGTCCGGCCAGCAGGAGCCGCCTAGAGAGAAACCGGGCGTGAGTTTCAGTCGTCAGTACCAGGCCGGAAGGAATCCAGGCGCATGAGCAGCATCACTTTTGAACAACGCGACGCGAACTTCTTCGCGCGTATGGGCTGGCTGCTGACGGTGGTCGGGGCTGGCGGTTTTTTCCTGTGGGCCAGCCTGGCGCCGTTGGACCAGGGGATTCCGGTGCAGGGCACCGTAGTAGTATCGGGCAAGCGCAAGGCGGTGCAAACCCTGAGCCCCGGCGTGGTCAGCCGGATTTTGGTGAAGGAGGGCGAACGGGTGAAGCAAGGCCAGCCGCTGTTTCGTCTCGACCAGACTCAGCACCAGGCCGATGTGCAGTCCCTGCAAGCCCAGTACCGCATGGCCTGGGCCAGCGTGGCACGCTGGCAGAGCGAGCGCGACAACCGGGCCAGCATCCTCTTTCCGCCTGAACTGAGCGCCAATCCCGACCCCGCCCTGGCGCTGGTGCTGGAAGGTCAGCGTCAATTGTTCAGCAGCCGTCGCGAAGCCTTTGCCCGGGAGCAGGCCGGTATCCGCGCCAATATCGACGGCGCCACCGCACAGTTGAACGGCATGCGCCGTGCCCGCAGCGACCTGACCGCCCAGGCCCAATCCCTGCGCGATCAACTGAGCAATCTGCAACCCTTGGCCGACAATGGCTACATCCCGCGCAATCGGCTGATGGACTACCAGCGGCAGTTGTCTCAGGTGCAACAGGACCTGGCGCAGAACACCGGCGAAAGTGGCCGGGTAGAGCAGGGCATTCTCGAATCGCGGTTGAAACTGCAGCAGCACAGTGAGGAATACCAAAAGGAGGTGCGCAGCCAGTTGGCCGATTCGCAACTGCGTAGCCTGACCCTGGAGCAGCAACTTACCTCGGCGGGGTTCGACCTGCAGCACAGCGAAATCAACGCGCCGGCAGATGGCATCGCGGTCAATCTCAGCGTGCACACCGAAGGCGCCGTGGTGCGTGCCGGTGAAACCCTGCTGGAAATCGTGCCCCAGGACACGCGCCTGGAGGTGGAAGGGCACTTGCCGGTGCATTTGGTCGACAAGGTTGGCACCCACCTGCCGGTCGACATCCTGTTCACCGCCTTCAACCAGAGCCGCACACCGCGTGTGCCGGGGGAGGTCAGCCTGATTTCCGCTGACCAGATGCTCGACGAAAAAACCGGCGCGCCCTATTACGTGCTGCGCACCACGGTCAGCGAAGCGGCCTTGGAAAAACTCCACGGGCTGGTGATCAAGCCGGGCATGCCCGCCGAGATGTTCGTGCGCACCGGCGAGCGCTCGTTGCTCAATTACCTGTTCAAGCCGCTGCTCGACCGTGCCGGCTCCGCGTTGACCGAGGAGTAGGCATGAAGCACATGTTTATCGCCTTGCTGTTGACCAGCGCGAGTGCCCAGGCCGCCATGGGCCCGTTCGATGTCTATGAGCAGGCCTTGCGTAACGATCCCGTTTTCCTTGGCGCCATCAAGGAGCGCGACGCCGGTCTGGAAAACCGCGCCATCGGCCGCGCCGGGCTATTGCCGAGGCTCTCGTACAACTACAACAAGGGCCGCAACAATTCCCAAGCGACCTTGCCGGACGGGCGAGGTGGCAATTACCACGACGACCGCAACTACAACAGCTACGGCTCTACCTTCAGCCTGCAACAGCCGCTGTTCGACTACGAGGCCTATGCCAATTACCGCAAGGGCGTGGCCCAGGCATTGTTCGCCGATGAAAGCTTTCGCGACAAGAGCCAGGCGCTGCTGGTGCGGGTGCTGACGTATTACACCCAGGCGTTGTTCGCCCAGGACCAGATCGACATCGCGCGTGCCAAGAAGAAGGCGTTCGAACAGCAATTCCAGCAGAACCAGCATTTGTTCCAGCAAGGCGAGGGGACTCGCACGGACATTCTGGAAGCCGAATCACGCTACGAATTGGCCACCGCCGAAGAGATCCAAGCCTTGGACGAACAGGATGCGTCCCTGCGGGAACTGGGCGCCTTGATCGGCGTGCAGAGCGTCAACATCCATGACCTGGCCCCGCTGAACCAGGGGTTTGCCGCGTTCACCCTGACGCCGGCCAACTATGACACCTGGCATGAGCTGGCGATCAGCAACAACCCCACGCTGGCCTCCCAGCGCCAGGCTCTGGAAGTGGCGCGTTATGAAGTTGAGCGCAATCGCGCCGGGCATTTGCCCAAGGTCACGGCCTATGCCAGCTCGCGACAACAGGAGTCCGACAGCGGCAACACCTACAACCAGCGCTATGACACCAACACCATCGGCGTCGAAGTCAGCCTGCCGCTGTATGCCGGTGGCGGTATCTCCGCGTCCACGCGCCAGGCCAGCCGCGCCATGGAGCAGGCCGAGTACGAACTGGAGGGCAAGACCCGCGAAACCCTGATCGAACTGCGTCGGCAGTTCAGCGCCTGCCTGTCGGGGGTGAGCAAGTTGCGTGCGTATCAAAAGGCACTGGTGTCTGCCGAAGCGCTGGTGGTGTCGACCCAGCAAAGCATCCTCGGCGGCGAGCGGGTCAACCTGGATGCGTTGAACGCCGAGCAGCAGCTCTACAGCACCCGCCGCGACCTGGCACAGGCACGGTATGACTACCTGATGGCCTGGACCAAATTGCATTACTACGCCGGCAACCTGCGGGACACCGACCTGGCAAAAGTCGATGAGGCCTTCGGCCCCATGAAGTAGGCCTCTATAACAACAATAAGGATGGTTTCTATGATCACCGATTCGCCGCGTTTCAAACCGTTTACCGCCACCTCCTTGCTGCTGTTGTCCGTTGCGGCGCAAGCGGCCTACACCGAGAACGGCCAGCCAGGGAACGCCGCCAGTTGGCGTTCCAGCGAGTTCCAGAGCGACTGGGGGTTGGGACGCATGAAGGCGGATGAAGCCTACGCTGCCGGCATTACCGGCAGCGGGGTAAAGATCGGCGCACTGGACTCAGGCTTCGATCCCAACCATCCGGAGGCCTCCAGGGATCGTTATCACGCCGTCAGCGCCAGCGGCAGTTACGTCGATGGCAGCGCCTTCAGCACCACTGGTGCGCTTAACCCTAACAATGATTCTCACGGTACCCATGTCACCGGCACGATGGGCGCAGCCCGCGACGGCGTGGGCATGCACGGCGTGGCGTACAATGCACAACTCTACGTGGGCAATACCAACGCCAACGACAGCTTCCTGTTTGGCCCGACGCCCGATCCCAAATACTTCAAGGCGGTGTACAGCGCCCTGGTGGATTCCGGTGTGCGGGCAATCAACAACAGCTGGGGCAGCCAACCCAAGGATGTCAGTTACCGCACCCTCGCTGACCTGCATGCGGCCTACGCCCAGCACTACAACCAGGGCACTTGGCTGGATGCGGCGGCGGACGTGGCCAAAGCCGGTGTCATCAACGTCTTCAGCGCCGGCAACAGTGGTTACGCGAACGCCAGCGTGCGCTCGGCGTTGCCGTATTTCCAGCCGGAATTGGAAGGACACTGGCTGGCGGTGTCGGGCCTGGACAAGGCCAACAACCAGAAATACAACCAGTGTGGCATTGCCAAATACTGGTGCATTTCCACCCCCGGTGCGTTGATCAACAGCACCATCCCCGACGGCGGTTATGGCGTCAAATCCGGCACTTCGATGTCGGCGCCCCATGCTACCGGCGCGTTGGCGCTGGTGATGGAGCGCTACCCCTATATGACCAACGAGCAGGCGTTGCAGGTGTTGTTGACCACCGCCACGCAGCTCGATGGTTCCCTCACCCAGGCGCCCACGACCACCGTAGGTTGGGGTGTGCCGGACCTGGGACGGGCGATGCACGGCCCGGGGCAGTTACTCGGGCCTATGAACGTCAGCCTCGCGGCCGGGCAGGGCGATGTATGGAGCAACGGCATCTCCGACCAGGCCTTGCTGCGGCGCCAGGCCGAGGACGCTATCGAGCACAGCGCTTGGCAGCAGACCCTGATCGACAAGGGCTGGCAAAACGGCGTGGGCGCCAGTGCCAGCCAGCAGGACCAAACGGACTACGCTGTCGGCACGGCACGCGATCAAGCGGCCGCGACGCGGATCTATGAAGGCAGCCTGATCAAGTCCGGCGCGGGTACGCTGGTACTCAGCGGCGACAGCACCTATCGCGGGGCGACCACCGTCAACGGCGGGTTGCTGGCAGTCAACGGCTCGCTGACCTCTGCGGTGACGGTCAACGACAGCGGCACACTGGGCGGCTCCGGGCGGATTGCCGCGCTGTCGGTTCACCCGGGTGGCCGCGTAGCACCGGGCAACTCCGTGGGCACCTTGCAGGTGGCGGGTGACGTGAACCTGGGGGCAGGTTCGACCTATGCGGTGGAACTCACGCCCACCGACAGCGACCGTATCGTCGCCGGCGGCAGGGCAATCCTGGGCGGCGGCAACGTCACCCTGGCTCTGGAAAATAGCCCGACCCTGCTTAGCGGCGCGCAGGCGCAAAGCCTGATCGGCCGCCAGTACACCATCCTGCAGGCGGTGGGGGGTATCCAGGGCCAATTTGGCCAGGTGTTGCCCGACTATCTGTTCCTCGGGGGCACCCTCGCTTACGCCACCGACGGCGTGCAGTTGGACGTGGTCCGCAATGACGCCACCTTCGCCAGCGTGGCGGCGACCCGCAACCAACGCAACGTAGCCGCTGCCGCCGAGCAATTGGGCGCGGGCAACCCCGTGTATGAAAGCGTGCTGCAGTCGGATTCCATTGCGGTCGCGCAACAAGGCTTGCAGCAACTGTCCGGGGAGATCTACCCGGCGATTGGCGCCATGCTGATCAACGACAGCCAGTCGCTACGTGACGCCGTGGGCGAGCGTTTGCGCCATGTGCCGGTCAACGCTGAAAGCAACCTGTGGCTCAAGGCACTTGGCGCCTGGGGCAAGGCCGACAGCCGCAGTGAGACGGCGGGTTCAACCACGTCCCTCGGTGGTTTGCTGGGCGGCGTGGAGGGTGCGCTGGACGAGCAGACTCGCGTGGGGCTGGTCGCCGGTTACAGCGATAGCTCATTGAACATGGGCAGCGGTACACATTCCTCTGCGTCCATCGACAGTTATCACCTCGGCGCGTATGCCGGGCGCGAGCTGGGCGATTGGCGCGTCAGTGCCGGTGGCGCCTACAGCTGGCATCGCGGTGACGTAAAGCGTGATCTGCACTACGGCGCTGTCAGCGGTAAACAGAACGCCAAGCTGGATGCGCACACGGCGCAACTCTTTACCGAAGCGGCCTACCGGATACACCTGCAACCCTTGGCACTGGAGCCGTTCGCCAACCTGGCATATGTGCACCTGGACAGTGAGGCGTTCCATGAAAAAGGCGCTGCTGCGGCGCTGGAGCGTGGCAGCGATCGCCGGGACGCCGTGCTCAGCACGCTTGGCATGCGCGCACTGAAAACCGTTGCCCTCAATGATCACCAACAGCTGCAGCTTTCTGGCTCGCTGGGGTGGCAGCACAGCCTCACCGCCATTGAATCCGAAGAACACCTGGCGTTTGTTGCCGGCGGGCCTTCATTCGCCGTGCGCAGTTCGCCCTTGCTGCGCGACGCCGCGCTGGTGGGCGTGCAGGCCAGCTTGGCGCTGAGCCCGGTCACGCGGGTCAACCTCGATTACAACGGCCAATTGGGTGGCCGGGAGAAAACCCAGGGTGTGGGGCTGAGCCTCAACTGGCAATTCTGAAGCGATTTACACACGTGCAATAAGAAAACTAAGGAAGGTCACCGTGAATACACGCAAGTCAGGGTTAACTACCGCCATCCGCACCGCCTTGGGCTATCCGCTCAAGGCCAACCGCAGCGTGCCATACGGTGCGTTGCTGTGTTGCCTGGCAAGCCTGGGTACCGCCCAGGCCGCACCCTATGTGGAAACCGGCAAGCTGGGCGATGCCGCCAGCTGGCGCAGCAATGAGTTCAAGGCCGACTGGGGCCTGGGCGCTGTGCATGCGGATACCGCGTATGCCGCCGGCTACACCGGCAAGGGCGTCAAGCTGGGGATCTTCGATCAGCCGGTGTATGCCCAGCATCCGGAGTTCGCCAGCCCCGGCAAGGTGGTGACGATTGTCACCGAGGGTATTCGCCAATACACCGACCCGTACATTCCGGTGAAGGCCGGCGATGCGTTTCGTTATGACGGCACACCGTCCCTCGGTTCCAATGGCAAGCTCGGCAACCACGGAACCCACGTCGGCGGAATCGCCGCGGGTAACCGCGATGGCGGGCCGATGCACGGCGTGGCCTTTGATGCGCAAATCATCAGCGCCGAGAACGGTGACCCAGGTCCGGAAGACGGCATCATCCTCGGCAACGATGGCGCGGTGTACAAGGCCGGCTGGGACGCCTTGGTCGCCAGCGGCGCGCGGATCATCAACAACAGCTGGGGCATCGGCATCGGTGACCAGTACGCCAAGGGCGGGCGCGACCCGGCTTTCCCGAATTTCACGGTCAATGAAGCGCAGGCGCAGTTCAATAACATCCGGCCGATCCTCGGAACGATCGCCGGTGGCGCCTACCAGGGCGCGATCGACGCGGCCCGCAGCGGCGTGCTGACGATCTTCGCCGCCGGTAATGACTACAACCGCAATAACCCGGACGCGATTTCGGGGCTGGCGTACTTTGTGCCGGAGATTGCACCCAACTGGCTGTCCGTCGCGGCCTTGCAACAGAACCCGGACACCGCAAGCGCCGATCCGTATGTGATCAGTACGTTCTCTTCACGTTGCGGTTATGCGGCGAGCTTTTGCGTGTCGGCCCCCGGTACCAAGATCTACAGTTCCGTCATCAACGGCACCAACCTGGACAATCTCACCACCGATTACGCCAACTTCAACGGCACGTCCATGGCGGCGCCCCATGTGGCCGGCAGCGCGGCCGTGCTGATGGAGCGTTTCCCGTACATGAGCGGCGACCAGATTTCGACGCTGCTCAAGACTACCGCCACCGATCTCGGCGCACCGGGTATCGACTCGCTGTACGGCTGGGGCATGATCAACCTGGGCAAGGCGATCAATGGCCCGGGGATGTTTGTCACGGCCGAGGACATTCCGGCCGAGTTCCGCATCGACGGCGCCTATGGCAGCGGGCAGTTTGTCGCGGATTTGCCGGGTGTAGGCGCGATTGTCGATGCCGGCAAGCCGACTCAGCGCACCTGCAACGATGTGCATTGCGGGCTGGACCTGTGGAGCAATGACATCGCCGGGCACGGCGGCCTGACCAAACAGGGCATTGGCACGCTGATACTCACCGGCACCAATACCTACAGCGGCCCGACGTTGGTCAACCAGGGCCTGCTGGCGATCAATGGTTCGGTCACCTCGCCGGTGACCGTGAGCCAAAGTGGCGTGGTCGCAGGCTCAGGGCGCATCGGTTCACTGCTGGCGAAAGCCGGCGGCACGGTAGCGCCGGGCAACTCCATCGGCACCTTGAACGTGGCGGGGGATGTGACGTTTGAGGCCGGGTCGACCTACGCCGTGGAGCTGTCGCCCACCAACAGCGATCGTATTGTGGCGGGAGGCACCGCCACGTTGAACGGCGGCACGGTGACCCTCGCGCTGGAAAACAGCCCGACGCTGCTCAGTGGCGCACAGGCGCAAAGCCTGATCGGGCGCCAGTACAACATCCTGCAAGCCGCCGGCGGAGTTAGCGGCAGCTTTGGCGCGGTGCTGCCCAACTACCTGTTCCTTGGCGGCAATCTGAACTATGCGGCCAACGGCGTGCAACTGGACGTGGCGCGTAACGCCAACAGTTTTGCCAGCGTGGGTGCCACGGACAACCAGCGAGCCGTGGCCGCCTCCGCCGAGCAGTTGGGCGCGGGCAATGCCGTGTATGAGAGCCTGCTGCTGGCGCCGGATGCTGCTTCGGCGCAAGGTGCTTTCCAGCAACTGTCGGGGGAGATCTACCCGGCACTGGAAACCGCCCTGGTCAATGACAGCCGCTATGTACGCGAAGCCGTCGGCGAGCGCCTGCGCAATGGAGAGATGGGTGCGACCAGCGAGACCGTCGACACCCGTGGCAACGTGTGGGTGAAGGCCTTGGGCGCCTGGGGCAAGACCGACAGCCGCAGCGACACTGCAGGCTATACGACCTCCATCGGCGGCATGCTCGCCGGGGTGGACGGTGCACTCGACGAGTCCACGCGCATCGGCCTGGTCGCGGGCTACAGCGATACCTCACTGAACATGGGCAGCGGCACGCATTCACGTGCGTCGGTCGACAGCTACCACTTCGGCGCCTATGCCGGGCATGAGATCGGCGCCTGGCGCTTGAGCGGGGGTGCCACCTACAGCTGGCACCGCGCAGACGTGAAGCGCGACCTGCAATACGGCGACGTCTCCGGCAAGCAGAAAGCCAAGGTTGATGCACGCAGCACCCAGGTGTTCACCGAGGCGGCCTATCGCATCAACGTGCAACCGTTGGCGCTGGAGCCATTCGCCAACCTGGCCTATGTGCACTTGGACAGCGATGGTTTCACCGAAAAAGGTGACGCTGCGGCGCTTGAAAGTCGCGACGATACCCGCGACCTGGTGCTGAGCACCCTGGGTATGCGCGCCCTGAAAACCTTCAATGTGAATGACCACCAGCAGTTGGAGGTGTCCGGCACCCTGGGCTGGCAGCACACCCTGAGCAGCACTGACTCGGAGCAGCACCTGGCCTTCGCCTCGGGCGGACCTTCGTTTGCCGTCGAAAGTGCGCCGATGGCGCGTGATGCCGCGTTGGTCGGTGCACGGGTGAGTCTGGCGTTAAGCAAGGAAGCGCGGGTGAACTTCGACTACAACGGCCTGCTGTCCAGCAAGGACAAAGTCCATGGGGTGGGCTTGAGCCTCGATTGGGCGTTCTGATGATTGCTACTTGGCTTTCTCGACATTCAACAACAAGAGAGGCGGCACCATGGGTATCTTTGATTATAAAAACCTCGGGACCGAGGGCTCAAAAGCATTGTTCGCCGATGCCATGGCGATCACGTTGTATTCCTATCACAACCTGGATAACGGCTTTGCCGTGGGGTACCAGCACAACGGCCTGGGACTGGGCTTGCCGGCTACGTTGGTCGGGGCGCTGTTGGGCAGCACGGACTCCCAGGGCGTAATCCCCGGCATCCCCTGGAACCCGGACTCCGAAAAAGCCGCGCTGGACGCGGTACACAAGGCCGGTTGGACGCCCATCAGCGCCAGCACCCTGAGTTACAGTGGCAACGTCGATGCGCGAGGCACCTTCTTTGGCGAGAAGACGGGCTACACCACGGCCCAGGTCGAGGTGCTGGGCAAGTACGATGACGCCGGAAAACTGCTGGAAATCGGCATTGGTTTTCGCGGCACTTCGGGGCCTCGGGAAACCTTGATCAGCGATTCCATCGGTGACCTGGTCAGCGACCTGCTGGCCGCCCTGGGCCCCAAGGATTACGCGAAGAATTACGCCGGGGAAGCCTTCGGCGGGTTGCTCAAGAATGTGGCCGACTACGCCAGCGCCCAAGGCTTGAGCGGTCACGATGTAGTGGTCAGCGGCCACAGCCTGGGCGGGCTGGCAGTCAACAGCATGGCCGACCTGAGCAACAGCAAGTGGTCGGGGTTCTACAAGGACGCGAACTACGTGGCCTACGCCTCGCCGACCCAGAGTGCCAGCGACAAGGTGCTCAACATCGGCTACGAGAATGACCCGGTGTTCCGTGCGCTGGATGGCTCATCCTTCACCCTGTCTTCCCTGGGTGTGCACGACACCCCCCATGAGTCCACCACCGACAATATTGTCAGTTTCAACGACCACTACGCCTCGACGCTGTGGAATGTGCTGCCGTTTTCCATTGTCAATCTGCCGACTTGGGTTTCGCACCTGCCTACCGGGTACGGCGATGGCCTGAGTCGCGTGCTCGACTCCGGGTTCTATGAGCAAATGACCCGCGACTCCACCGTGATCGTCGCCAACCTGTCCGACCCGGCACGGGCCACCACCTGGGTGCAGGACCTCAACCGCAATGCCGAGCCGCATAAGGGCAATACCTTCATCATCGGCAGCGACGGCAACGACCTGATCCAGGGCGGCAAGGGTGCGGACTTTATCGAAGGCGGCAAAGGCAATGACACGATTCGTGACAACAGCGGGCACAACACCTTTTTGTTCAGCGGTCAGTTTGGCCAGGACCGGATCATCGGCTATCAGCCAAGCGATCAACTGGTATTCAAGGAGGTAGAGGGGAGTGCTCAATACCGTGAGCACGGAGGGGACACAGTGATCAGCTTCGGCGCAGATTCGGTGACATTGGTGGGGGTCAACGGGTGGTCGGGGGAGGGCATTGCCATCGGTTGAAGAGGGTCAGTGGGGGCCCGGCCCCCACTGACCTATTCGATCAGCCTTCCTTACGCACGGTGGCCACATCGGCAGCCTTGACCCGTACACGCTTGCCGGCGATGTCGGTGAACTCGTAAAAGCCATCGGCGGTCTGGGTTTTCGGGGTGTCCTTGGTCAAATACTGCGTGCCATTTTGCAGCGTCACTACGGTTTGCGTCGCGCAACCGGCCAATACCAGAAAAGTGAGTGCAACCAGCGGCAGACCCAAATTCTTCATGTTCATAACCCTTACCTTAACCCTTAAAAGTCCCGCGCCAGAGGCCGCGGGCAACAAATGTTACGCCATCGACTTCACCATCTGATCACTTTTATGCAAAAAGTTGCAGCCGCCATTTATCTATTAGCGATTGCAACCTGGTCTTTGCGACGGCACTCTGTATGCATAACCAGTATTTGATCGCTGCGTACCATGGCCAATCCCCTCGAAGACCCGCTCTATTACCTGCATAACTTCCGCCAGGTCCTGCATTGGCTGGGGCTACGTTATGCGGATCTGCTCGATGCGGACGAACAGCATTTCATTCAGCAATTTGACAGGTTGCCGCAGCCATCCCAGGCGCTTTTGGTGCGCATGGTGATGCGCAAGGGCGTGCATTTCCGGGCGGGCAAACTCAACTACGTGGAGATCGGCTGCACCCACACCGCTGCTGCGCCGTTGCTTGAATTGGGCTGGGTCGACACTCAGTTCTTACTGGCCTTTGAAGAGCTGTTTGCCTTGCTGCAAAAGGGCGAAATCCTCGGCGCGTTCAAGCCCTGGATCGACCAGCCCAAAGGCAGGAAGTCCGATTGGCTGCAAGGGCTGTCGGCACACTTTACCGACCGCCGCAGTTTTGCTGGCTGGTGTCCGGAGCTTGCCGACACGCTGTACAGCCTCTCGATCATGGAGCTGTGCGACCGCCTGCGCCTGATGTTCTTCGGCAACCTGCATCAGGACTGGTCGGAATTCGTGCTGGCAGACCTGGGCATCTACACCTACGAAAAAGTCGAATTCTGCGCAGAATCCCGCGGCCTGCGCAGCCGTGACGATGTGCATGGTTTTCTGTTCCTGCACCAATGCCAGCAGGCTTTTGAGGCCGGTGAAACGCTGGAGCAGGTACTGGCGCAGATCGCAACCTTGAGTACCGACAATCCTTGGCTGGAAAAGCGGCGGGCCAAATTGTTGTTCCAGGTCGGTCAACAGTGCGAGCGCATTGCTGAACTGGCATTGGCGGAACAGATCTATCGCACGTGCGCCTATCCCGGTGCCCGCTCCAGGTTGATACGGGTGCTGGAGCGCCAGGAGGACTACGGCCAAGCCATGGCCTTGGCGAACGCCGCTCAACAGGCTCCGGAAAGCGCCGCCGAGCAGCAGCACTTATTGCGTGTGGTGCCACGGCTGCGCCGCAAACTGGGTAAGCCGGCCTTGCCCAAAGCGCAGCCTCGTGCGGTCACGCGCCTGGACCTGGCCCTTGCGCTACCCGAGCCGCTGATGTCGGTGGAGTACTGCGTGCAGGCGCACCTCAGCGAGCCTGATGGGCCGGTGCACTACGTTGAAAACGGGCTGATCAATTCACTGTTCGGCCTGCTGTGCTGGGACGTAATCTTTGCGCCGCTGCCGGGCTCATTCTTCCATCCGTTTCAACGTGGCCCGGCGGACCTGCACAGCGAGGACTTCCGCCCGCGCCGTGCACCGCTGTTCGCTGCGTGTTTCGAGCAGTTGCAGGACGAACGCTACAAAACCACGATTCGCCAGCGTTACAGCGACAAATGGGGGATCCAGTCGCCCTTCGTGTTCTGGAACCTGCTGAGCGAAGACCTGCTGGAACAGGCCCTAGCCTGCCTGCCCGCCGAACACCTGCGCTACTGGTTCGAACGGCTGTTACTGGACATTCGCGCCAACCGCGCCGGCATGCCGGACCTGATCCAGTTCTGGCCGACGCAAAAAACCTACCGCATGATCGAGGTCAAGGGACCTGGCGATCGCCTGCAGGATAACCAGTTGCGCTGGCTGGAGTTCTGCAGCGAATACCAGATGCCGGTAACGGTCTGCTATGTGCGCTGGGCAGAGTCGGCTTGAGCTACAGCGTTGCCGTGCGCGCGCTGTGCGAGTTCACGGCCAAAGTAGGTGACCTCGACCTGCGCTTCACACCGTCGCCCAGTGCTCAGGAAGGCATCATCGGCCACCGCACCGTCGCTTCGCGGCGCAGCGCGCACTACCAGAATGAAGTGGCGCTAGAAGGCGAGTACCAACAACTCAAGGTGCGGGGCAGGGCGGACGGCTACGACCCGGACGCCAACCGTCTGGAAGAAGTGAAGACCTATCGCGGTGACCTCGATGCCCAGCCCGCCAACCATCGTCAATTACACTGGGCTCAGGTCAAAGTGTATGGCTGGTTGATGTGCCAGAAACTCAACCTCTCGCACATCAACCTGGCGCTGGTGTACTTCGACATCGTCGGTGAAGGCGAGACGGTGCTCAACCAACGCTTTCAAGCCGCCGAGCTGGAACCCTTCTTCAACCAGCAATGCGCGCTGTTCCTCGGTTGGGCCCAGCAGGAAATGGCACACCGCGAAGCGCGCAACAGCGCCGCGCAAACCCTGGCGTTTCCCCATGCCGGTTTCCGTCCTGGACAGCGTTCGCTTGCCGAGTCGGTGTACAAGGCGGTCAGTACCGGCCGTTGTCTGATGGCCCAGGCACCGACCGGCATTGGCAAGACCATCGGTACGATTTTCCCCTTGCTCAAGGCATTGGCGCCTCAGCGACTGGACAAGCTGTTCTTCCTCACCGCCAAGACCCCCGGCCGCAAGCTCGCCCTGGATGCCGCCCAGGTGCTGCATGCCAGCAGTCCTGACCAGCCACTGCGAGTGCTGGAACTGGTGGCGCGGGACAAAGCCTGCGAGCACCTGGACAAAGCGTGTCACGGTGACGCCTGCCCGCTGGCCAAGGGCTTCTACGACCGTCTGCCCGCCGCGCGCATCGCCGCCGCCAAGGTGCGCCTGCTGGACCAGCGCAACCTGCGCGACGTGGCGTTGGCCCATGATGTCTGCCCGTATTACCTGAGCCAGGAAATGGCACGCTGGGCCGACCTGGTGGTCGCCGACTACAACTACTACTTCGATTTTGGCGCCATGCTGTTCGGCCTGGCCCAGCTCAACCAATGGCGCGCAGCCGTGCTGGTGGACGAGGCGCACAACCTGGTCGAGCGGGCTCGCTCGATGTACAGCGCCAGTCTCGACCAGTACCACCTCAAGACAGTGCGCGAGACCGCCCCCGAGCCCTTGAAGCAACCCTTGCAGCGGCTTAACCGCGCGTGGAACGCACTGCACAAGGACCAACTCGCGCCGTACCAGGCCTACACCGCCCGCCCCGAGAAGCTGTTGCAGGCCCTGAGCCTGTGCACCAGCGCCATGGGTGAATACTTCAACGATCACCCCGAATCCCTCAGCGGCGACCTGCAACGCTTCTATTTCGAGGTGCTGCAGTTCGGCAAGGTCGCCGAGCTGTTCAACGAACACTTCATTTTCGACATCAGCAAGCGCCAGCTCAGCGGCAAGCGCAGCAGCTCGACCCTGTGCCTGCGCAACGTGGTGCCCGCCGAGTTCATCCGCCCACGGTTGACGGCAGCCCGCAGCAGCGTGCTGTTTTCCGCGACCCTGAGCCCCCGACATTACTACGCGGACTTGCTCGGCTTGCCGGCGGATACGGCATGGATCGATGTGGAATCGCCGTTCAAGGCCGAGCAATTACACGTGCGCATCGTTGATGAAATATCCACCCGTTTCGTCCATCGCCACGCCTCGTTGGAACCTATCGTCGAGCTGATCGCTCGCCAGTACACCCAGCAACCTGGCAATTACCTGGCATTCTTCAGCAGTTTCGATTATCTGCAACAAGTGGCGCAGTTACTGGCCGAGAAGCACCCAACGATCACGCTGTGGCAACAGTCTCGCGGCATGGCCGAAGCCGAGCGCCAGGCCTTTCTCGACCAATTCACCGAGCACAGTCAGGGTATCGGTTTCGCGGTATTGGGCGGCGCATTCGGCGAAGGCATCGACCTACCCGGTGCCCGCCTGATCGGCGCATTCATTGCCACCCTCGGCTTACCCCAGCTAAACCCGGTCAACGAACAGATGAAGCTGCGCATGGGCGCGATCTTCGGCGCGGGTTACGACTACACCTACCTGTACCCTGGTATCCAGAAAGTCGTGCAGGCCGCAGGCCGGGTGATCCGCAGCCAACAGGATCAGGGCGTGGTGATGCTGATCGATGACCGGTTTGGCGAGGCACGGGTACGTCAATTGTTGCCGCGCTGGTGGACGGTGGCTTGAGTCATTCCTGGCGTCAATGATGCTGGCGGCTTGAACAGCAAGGGTCCACGCTGGGCAAAACCGTCAAACAGGTCATGCCCATGAGCCAGCACCTCATCAGCGTCAACGGTATCGAGTTAAGTGTTCATATTGCGGGGCCCGAACAGGGCGTACCGGTCTGGCTGCTTCACGGTTTCCCGGAGTGCTGGCACTCCTGGCGCGAACAGATTCCCGTACTGGCAGCGGCGGGTTATCGGGTGTTTGCCCCGGAAATGCGCGGTTATGGCCGCACCTGTTCACCGCCTGAAATAACCGACTATGACCTGTTGACGCTATGCGGCGATATCCAGCAGGCCATGGACCACTTCGACCATACCCAGGTGGTGATGGTCGGCCATGACTGGGGCGCCGTGGTGGCCTGGCACCTGGCGCTGCTTGAGCCTGAGCGTGTCACACGCTTGATCACGCTGTCCGTGCCATTCGCCGGACGTGCACGGCGGCCAGTGATCGAGATCATGCGCGAGTTGTACGCCGACCGTTTCAACTACATCCTGTATTTCCAGACACCGGGCGTTGCCGAGCAGGAGTTGGACGCCGATGTCGAACGCACACTGCGTCTGTTCATGCAGGACCAGGATGTGTTTTTGCAACAGAAACCGGCCAGCGCCACCTTGCTTGAAGGCATTCCGGCGCCCGGTCCATTACCACACTGGTGCTCCCAGGCGGATCTGGACGTTTATGTGGGCACGTTCGCTGACCAGGGTTTCCGCGGCCCGCTGAATTGGTATCGCAATTTCGAACGCAACTGGCAGCGCACTGAGTTCCTGGCGGGACAGCAAGTGCTGCAACCCACGCTGTTTCTGATCGGCGACCGCGATCCGGTGGGGGTCTTCGAAGCCCACACGCTCAAGCGCATGCCGGATTCAGTGCCACAGCTTGAGCAGCACGTACTGGCGAACTGTGGTCACTGGATTCAGAACGAACAAGCCCGACAGGTCAACGCGCTGATGCTCGGGTTTCTAGGAAAAATCTAAAGGTCGCGCCTCGACCCGGTTGATCCACCAAGCGGATGCTGCGCCCATGCAATTGCAGGGTGCGGTGCACGAGGCGCAGGCTCACGTCCGCCAGCACCGTTGGCACCGACGTCGCTAATCAGCCCTTGGCCTTGGCCAGGTAAGGCGCCAGGCGCCGGCCCATTTCCTCACCCAGGGCTTGCAGCCCGCTCAACGGGCGGATCATCACTTCAAACTCGATGATCTGCCCTTGTTCGTTGAAACGGATCAGGTCGATGCCCTTGAGTTGCTTGTCGCCCACACGCGCGCTGAATTCCAGCACGACACTCAAGCCATCGCCGGTGGCAAGTTCGCGGTGATAGGTGAAGTCCTCGAACACGTTGATCACCGTATTGAGGATCATCGAGACGACCGGCGCGCCAGGGTACGGTGTATGGGCCATGGGCGAGCGGAAAACAGCGTCGGGCGCCAGCAGGTCGGGCAGGGCCTTGAGGTCACGATTGGCTAACATGGCGTGCCAGCGTTGCAGGGTTTTGGCGGCGGTAGGGGTGAGGTTGAGTTCGGACATGCGCTGTACCTGTTCTTATGATGGGAAGGCGTTCACCTGCCCAACATAAGAGCGGTATCCAAGCAGGGTCAATCACCCTAACTGACAGTTAGGTGCCCGACATGCACTCAGACCATTTCCAGGTAGGAACTTTGAATCGCCCGCGCCAACTCGCGCACGGTGTCGATAAAGTCCGTCAGACGGCTGTGCAATCCCTCTTCAAGAATCTCATCAATCCCGGTATACCTCAGCCGCGCCTCGAACTCCGCCGCCAGCCGCTGCGCCGTGCGCCCATAACTGCCGGGCAGGTCTGCCAGAATATGGCTCAGTTCCTCGATGCAGGCATGCAACGAACGCGGCACATCACTGCGCAACAGCAGCAACTCGGACACGGAACGGGCATTCAGTGCGTTCGGGTACAGCTCGGTGTAGGCCTCGAACGACGACAACGCGCGGAGCAGGGCACTCCACTGGTAGTAACCGCGTGCCGACAAGTCGCTGACTTCTTCCGACTCCTCGCCAAACATCTCGTAGCGCGCATCCAGCAGGCGCAGGGTGTTATCGGCGCGCTCGACAAAGGTGCCCAGGCGGATAAACCGATAGGCGTCGTTGCGCATGATCGTCCCGGAGGTAGCCCCCCGGAACAGGTGCGAGCGCTGCTTGACCCAATCACAGAAGTGGCTGATGCCATGTCGCGCCAGGCCGCCGGCGGCGATGCTGCGCATTTCCAGCCAGGTGGCGTTGAGGTTTTCCCACATATCGGCAGTGATGCGCCCGCGTACCGCGTGGGCATTGCCACGGGCGGCACGTAGGCAGTTGTAGATGCTGGCGGGGTTTTCTTCGTCGAGGGCGAAAAAGTGCAGCATACGCTCGGCGTCCAGCTGTTTATGGCGTTCCAGGTAACTGTCCAGGGTGCCGCTGCTGAGCAACGACATGGCCAATTCATCCAGTCCGTCACTGCGCCCGGCCTGGGGCATCAATGACAGCGAATAACTGACTTCCAGCATGCGTGCCAGGTTCTCGGCACGTTCCAGGTAACGGGACATCCAGTACAGATCTGCGGCGGTTCTACTCAACATACTCAGCCCTCCACCACCCAGGTGTCCTTGGTTCCGCCGCCTTGCGACGAGTTGACGATCAATGAGCCTTCCTTCAGCGCCACGCGGGTGAGGCCGCCCGGCACCAGGCGGGTTTCCTTGCCCGAGAGCACAAAGGGCCGCAGGTCGATATGCCGTGGGGCGATGCCGTTTTCGACAAACGTGGGGCAGGTGGACAGGCTCAGGGTCGGCTGGGCGATGTAGGCATGGGGCCTGGCCTTGATGCGTTGGCGAAAATCCTCGATCTCGGCCGCGCTGGACGCCGGCCCTACCAGCATGCCGTAGCCGCCGGAGCCCTGGGTTTCCTTGACCACCAGTTGCGGCAGGTTGGCCAGGACGTGGGACAGTTCGTCGGGCTTGCGGCACTGGAAGGTCGGTACGTTCTGTAACACCGGCTCTTCATCCAGGTAGAAACGGATCATTTCCGGCACGTAGGGGTAGATTGATTTGTCGTCGGCCACGCCGGTGCCGATGGCGTTGGCCAGCACCACGTTGCCGGCGCAATAAGCGGCGACCAGGCCGGGCACGCCAAGCATCGACTCGGGGTTGAACGCCTTGGGGTCGAGGAAGGCGTCGTCGATACGCCGGTAAATCACATCCACCGGTTTGGGGCCGTCGGTGGTGCGCATAAACACCTTGAGGTCCTGCACAAACAGGTCCGCGCCCTCTACCAGCTCAACGCCCATTTCACGGGCCAGGAACGCATGCTCGAAAAACGCACTGTTGAAGCGACCCGGCGTCAGCACCACCACGTTGGGGTTGTCCAGGCGGCTTGAGCTCTTCAGGGTCTTGAGCAGCAGGTTGGGGTAGTGGTCCACCGGCGCGATGCGCTGCTTGGCGAACACTTCGGGGAACAGGCGCATCATCATCTTGCGGTCTTCGAGCATGTAGCTCACGCCGCTGGGGGTGCGCAGGTTGTCTTCAAGCACGTAATAGGTGCCGTCGCCATCGCGCACCAGGTCCACGCCGGAAATGTGCGAATAGATGTCGCGGTGCAGGTCCAGGCCGACCATGGCCTTCTGGTAACCCTCGTTGCCCAGCACCTGGTCCGCCGGAATGATCCCGGCTTTGATGATGCGCTGGTCATGGTAGATGTCGGCAAGAAACATGTTCAGTGCATTGACGCGCTGGATACAGCCGCGTTCGATCACGCTCCACTCACTGGCGGGGATGCTGCGGGGGATGATGTCGAAGGGAATCAGGCGCTCGGTGTCTTGCTCGTCGCCATACAAGGTGAAGGTGATACCGGCGCGGTGGAACAGCAAGTCGGCTTCACGGCGACGCTGGGCCAGCAGCTCCGGCGGCGTGTTCGCCAGCCAGCGGGAGAAATCCTGGTAATGCGCACGGCACACGCCGTTTGCGTCATTCATTTCATCAAAGAAAGATCGAGCCATTCCAGTACCTTGTCAGTGCCGAGGAAGCAGGGGGGGCACTGCCGTTTCAAAAAACGCATTTTTTATGAGCCCGTGGCGATGGGTGCCAATGGGCCTGGTCCTTACTTTCTTATGGGGTCGGCTCTGGGTCGGGGGGTAACCAATGCTCCTGTATCCGGGCAGATGAATGGATAAAGCAATGCCTGTGCCGGAATGCCGGAAACCCTCGATTTGTTGGGTATGGGGCGATTCCAACAGGCCAGTGCTCCCATTCATGGTGCACGCTCTGTTCCGATTTGGTGCGTGAACAAACTTGAACTTCATCCGTACCTGATTCTTCTAACAGGGCACGAACCCGCATGGAGCATCGATGTGCCCAGAATCATCTCACCGGACACTCCGGAATCGAGCCTGATCGATCACAGTGAACACAACGCCAAGATTTTCGGCTCGCCCAAGGACCGCCTCGACTTCTATCGGCGCGAAATCCAATACGAAACCTCCATCCTCGCCAACCGTACTGACGCTTATCTCACCGCGCAGTCGTTCCTGGTGATTGCCTTTGTGTCGGGCATGGGGAACCTCAACCCCGAATGGGGCAAGCTGTTCACCTTGGTGGTGCCGATCTTTCTCGCAGTGTTGGGCATCCTCAGTTCCCTCAACGCATGGCCTGGGATCCGTGCGGCGTATGACATCATCGATCACTGGCACTTCAAGCAAAGCGAGCTGTTGCGCAGCGAGCCGGTGATGGGCATGGCGTATGACGAGTCGCCGCTGTTTTCCGAGATGGAGTCGTCCCACAAGGGGTATCGCAAGTCGCTGCTGTTCTCCATGCGCGCACCTTGGTTGTTCATGGTGTTCTGGGTAATGCTCGCCGCTTACGCGTTTTACATCCAGGTCGACAATCCAGGGTCGTAAGCCGATGGAACTTCATCGCACCGGGCATGACCTTAACTCTACCCAGGCGATATTTTCCGAGAGGTAACCATGAGCACAGACAAACAACCCGCCACCGGTGCGGATGCGCCCAAAGACCCGGTTCCGGCGAAAGACCCCAAGGCCAAGGAAAACGACTACAGTCCAGACTTCAAGCCCAAGCCTGAGCCCAAGCCTGAAACCGATGCCGATATCGACACCCAAGGTGGTTAGAGGAGACGGTCATGTCCAAAGAACTCGACGATGAACTCAACGACCCCGGCAATGAAGACCCGGGTTCGTTGATGGATGATGCAGAGGTGCCGCTCAACGATCTGGATGACGCGGCGGATGTGGGTAATACCGAGCGTCAGGACTGAGTATTCACCCGGGCACGTCGTTCATACCACACCAGCATCGGTTGGGTACTGAGGCCATGAACGACGATGCTCAGGGCGATCACCGATAAGGTGAGGTTCACCGCCACCGCGCTGCTGGTGCCGATCAGGCCATGATTGAGCGCGTAAAACAGGTAGTAAATGCTGCCGATTCCGCGAATACCGAACCAGCCCATCAGGCCGCGTTGTTGACGATCAATCAGACGCCCCCAAGGCATCGCCAGCACACTGATCGGCCGAATCACGCAAAACAACAGCGCCGCCATCGGTAATGCCCGCCAATCCCAATGGCTTATCAGCACAATCCCCAACACGGTCACCAGGAACACCTCCATCGAGCGTTCCACCAGGCTGCCGAATGAGAGCATGTCGCCCATCATGACGCCGGCGGCGATCTGGGTGTCCTTCAGTTCGCTCACATCCCCTTGCAACGCCCGGTCTGGCTCGACTTCCAAATGGCCCACCACTGGCAATGCCAGATGCTCCGAAGGCGTTTGTGAGTTTCCGGTGGAGCGGAATTCCGCCTGGCGCAAACCAAGGCCCGCCGCAAACACGGACAGAAAGCCATAACCGCCCACCGCTTCGGCGACCACATAGGCCAGCGCAATCAGAGCGAGGGTCAGGTAATCATTGGGCGAGAGCGTGCTGTCACTGTTGGTGATGCGCAGCCACAACGTCACGCGGCCAATGCCCCGGCCCATCCAGTAGCCGATCAACAACCCGGCCGGCACTGCCCACAGCAAATTCTTCAACACCCAACCGCCCAGCCAATCGCCGTCAAACCCGCCGTGTTGCATGAACAGCAGGGCAAAAATCACAAAGGGGAAGGCGGTGCCATCGTTCAAGCCCGCTTCGCCGGACAGTCCGAAGCGCAGCGCGTCGTAATCCTGAGCGTTATTGACCTGCACCAGGCCTGCCAGCACCGGATCCGTTGGCGCCAGTATCGCGCCCACCAGCAGCGACACGCCCCACGACAGCGTAAACAGGTAGTGCAGCGCGAGGCTGATCCCCAGGATGGTCAGCAACATCACCGGCCCGGCCATGCCAAACGCGATGCGCCAGGTACGGTGCTTGAGCGGCAGGCGCAGTTTCAGGCCGCTGACAAACAGCGAAAACAGCACCGCGACTTCCGTGAGGTGCTCCATCCAGCGTGCCGAGTGCTTGATATCCAGGTGCAGCAGGTCAACACCCAGGGGGCCAATCCCCACACCCAGCAGCAGACACACTGCCGAGGTGGTGACCGGCATCCAGCGCAGATAGGAAGAGGTGAGGGCGAGGGTGAGCAATACGGCGCCCAGTACGGCCATCCATAGAATAAAAGTCATCGAAGGTGTACCGGGCCGTGGTCTATTCAGCTTGGAGGACTGTGGCGGGTCACCGGTTCAATGTGATTGGGTCAATTGCGAACCGATGGGAATTCATGCTGCTCTCCACCCACGTCACGTTGAGCGAGCTGAACTTCGGCTCAGCCGGCGAATTGCAGGACTGTCACCGCTGCCAATCGATAAAAATCGCCACAACGACCTCTTTGGACCATAAACGACACGGTCGCAAACTTACCCATTGAACGACTGTTCAGTTTGAACTATGTTGACCGCATCCACCCGTTTGTCACCGGACGGGTTCGCGCTGTTTCTTCTTGAATAAGAGGCTCTGGCATGCGGTTTTCCCCCTTCGTCGAACGAATTGCAGGGCAGGGCGTAGCCGCCTGGGACATCCACCACGCCGCGTTCCAGGCGGCCAGCCAGGGGGAAGACATCATCATCCTCAGCGTCGGCGACCCGGATTTCGCCACGCCATCGTTCATCACCGACGCCGCTGTGAGTGCCTTGCGCGAAGGTGACACCCACTACACCGAAATCCCCGGTCGCCCGGCACTGCGCGAGGCCATTGCCGCGCGCTACAGCAAAACGCTGGCACGTGCGTTGAGCGCCGAGAACGTGATCACCGTGGCGGGTGCGCAGAACGCTTTGTTCGTGACCTCTCTGTGTCTGTTGCAGGCCGGTGATGAAGTGCTGGTGCTCGACCCGATGTACGTCACCTACGAGGCCACGCTGAAGGCCAGCGGCGCGACGTTGGTGCGCGTGCCCTGTTCCCCGGAATCCGGTTTTCGCCTCGATGCCCAGTTGCTCGGCGCAGCCATCACACCGCGTACGCGGGCGATTTTCTTCTCCAACCCGAACAACCCGACCGGCGTGGTGCTCAACCTGCAAGAGCTGCAAGCCATTGCCGACCTGGCGATTGCCCGCGACCTGTGGGTGGTGGTGGATGAGGTCTATGAAAGCCTGGTGTTCGACGGTGAGTACCACAGCCTCGCTGCGCTGCCGGGCATGGCCGAGCGTTGCGTGGTGATTGGCAGTTTGTCCAAGTCCCATGCCATGACCGGCTGGCGTATCGGCTGGATCATCGCCACGCCGCAGATGGTCGCACACGCCGAAACCTTGGTGCTCAGCATGCTCTACGGACTGCCGGGTTTCGTGATGGAAGCCGCCACCGCCGCGGTGCTGGCCCATGACGACGTGACTCAGGGCATGCGCGAGATTTATCGGCGCCGTCGCGACTTGGTGATGGCGGGGCTCAGTGCATGCCCTGGCATCAAGGTACAGGCGCCGCAAGCCGGGATGTTTGTGCTGGTGGATGTGCGCGGCACCGGCCTGGGCTCCCTTGACTTTGCCTGGCGCCTGTTTCGTGAAGCCGGCGTTTCGGTACTCGACGCCGCCGCGTTTGGGGCGCCGGCCCAGGGTTTCGTTCGCTTGTCTTTCACCTTGGGCGAGGAGCGCCTGTCTGAAGCCTGCCAACGCATCGCGCACTTTGTCGCCAAGCTCGCCGGTGAACCGCGTATTGCGGCAGCGCCCAGGATCGAAGAGGTGCCAGCGGCCGAAGCCAAAAAGATGATCGAGGTCATCGACCTGCACAAGCGCTTCGGCAATATCGAAGTGCTCAAGGGCATTTCCCTGACGGCCCACGAAGGCGACGTGATCTCGCTGATCGGCGCCAGCGGCTCCGGCAAAAGCACCCTGCTGCGCTGCATCAACATGCTCGAAGTGCCGGACCAGGGCAGCATCCATGTGGACGGCGAAAGCATCAAACTCAACTACGGCCGTCCCGGCGCGCCCCTGGTCGCGGATGCCAGGCAACTGGTGCGTATCCGCTCGACCCTGGGCATGGTGTTCCAGAACTTCAACCTGTGGCCGCACCGCACCGTGCTGGAAAACCTCATCGAAGCCCCCACCCAGGTCCTGCGCGAAAGCCGCGCCGAGGCCATCGAACGCGCCGAAGCCTTGCTCGAACGTGTCGGCCTCGCGGCTAAACGCAACGAATACCCGGCGTTCCTGTCCGGCGGCCAGCAGCAGCGGGTGGCGATTGCCCGCGCGTTGGCCATGCGCCCCAAAGTCATGCTGTTTGACGAACCCACCTCGGCCCTCGACCCGGAATTGGTGGGCGAAGTGCTGCGGGTGATCCGCTCCCTGGCCGAGGAAGGCCGCACCATGATCCTGGTCACCCATGAAATGGCCTTCGCCCGGGATGTGTCGTCAAAAGTGGCGTTTCTGCACCAAGGCATGATCGAAGAAACCGGCTCGCCGGATGCGGTGTTTATCGATCCACGCAGTGAACGTTGCCGACAGTTCGTCAACGCGCATCAAACTCGCTAATTCCATAACAAGACGGGGCAACATCATGAAATCCAAGCGAATGGCAACGTGGTTGGGCAGTGCAGTGTTGATGTTGGCCGCCGGTTTCAGCTGGGCGGCGGAGAAACCCATCGTGTTCGCGGTTGCCGCAGAACCTTATCCGCCGTTTACCGTGAAAGGCGGCAATGGCCAGTGGTCCGGCTTTGAGGTGGACCTGATCCACAAGCTCTGCGAAGGCATGAAAGCCGAATGCCAGATCAAGGAAGTGGCGTGGGACGGCATCATTCCCTCGTTGCTGGCGAAGAAGATCGACGTGATTTTCTCGTCGATGTCGGTGACCGATGAGCGTGAAAAACAGATTGCTTTCAGCCGTGCTTACTACGATTCCCTGTTAGGCGTGGCCGGGCCAAAAGGCAGCGAAGTCGAGATCTCCCCGGCGGGCCTCAAGGGCAAGTTGATCGGCGTGCAGATCTCCACCGTCAGCGCCAACTACCTGAAGAAGTACTACGAAAACATCGCTGACCTGAAGTACTACGACACCCAGGAATCGGCCAACGCCGACCTGATCGCCGGGCGTATCGACTACATGATGGCCGACGACACCGCCATCGCGATGATGGTCAAGACCCCGGAAGCCAGTGGCCTGGCCCATATCGCCAGCGTGCCCTACGACCCGATCATCGGCCGTGGGGTCGGCGCCGGCCTGCGCAAGGAAGACACCGCGCTCAAGGCCCGGCTGGACAAGGCCATTGGCGAGTTGCTGGTGAGCAAGGACTACGACGACCTGTCGCAGCACTATTTCGGCCTGTCGGTCAGCCCGTGCAAGCGCACCGATACCCCGGCGTTTGTGAGCAAGACCTGTGACAGCCCCTACCCGCAAATCGCCCAGAAGACCGAATAACCATGTTCGACCTTCTCAGCTTCGACGAACAAGGGTGGGGCAATGCGTTGCTCAAAGGGTTATGGATGACCCTGCAGATCTCCGCCGGCTCGTTTGCGGTGGGCGTGTTGATCGGCCTGGTGGTGGCTTGCCTCAAGCTCAGTGCGCCGAGGCCCATCGCGCTGTTGATGCGCGGCTACACCACGGTGTTTCGCGCAGTGCCGGAGCTGCTGTTGATCCTGTTGCTGTATTACGCCGGCTCCATGGGCCTCAACGCCCTGATGCTGTGGATGGGCTTCGCGCAGATGAACATCAGCGGCCCGCTGGTGGCGATTCTGGTGTTGGGCCTGGTGCAAGGCGCCTATGCTTCGGAGATCTTCCGCGCGGCAATCCTGGCGATTCCCCACGGCCAGATCGAAGCGGCACGGGCGTTTGGCTTGAGCGGGTTTGGCCTGTTCCGCCGGGTGACCTTGCCGATCATGGCGCCGTTCGCCCTGGCCGGCATGTCCAACCTGTGGATCAACCTGATCAAGGACAGCGCCTTGATCAGCGTGGTCGGCACCAACGAGTTGCTGTACACCGCCAAGCAGGCGGCGGGCTCGACCCGTCAATACCTGCTGTTCTACCTCACGGCCGCCGCCTTGTATTACCTGGTGACGCTGGCTTCCAACTACCTGTCCGGGCGCCTGGAGCGACGAATCCGTCGCTGGATGCCGGTTGTCGAGTGAGCGGCCCATGCCTGATTGGATAAGTTACTACGCGGGGCTGATCGCCAAAGGCTTGCAGACCACCTTGTCGCTGCTGGTGATTTCGGCGCTGCTGGGTTTTGCCCTGGCGGTGCTGGTGGCGTTGGCGCGGTTGTCGCGACGCAAATGGCTGGCCCGTGGCGCGCAGGCCTACACCAGCGTGTTGCGTGGCACGCCGCTGCTGATTCAGATCTACATTTTCTACTACGGGCTGGGCAGCCTGTTCGCGCAGTTTCCGATGATTCGTGGCAGTTTTCTCTGGCCCTACCTGCGTGACGGTTACTGGTACATCGTGTTTGCGCTGGTGTTGTCAGTCGGCGCCTATGTCGGCGAAGTGATTCGCGGTGGCCTGTTGGCAGTGCCCAAGGGCGAAATGGAAGCCGCGTCAGCATTCGGCATGACGCCGCGCCAAGCCTTGTTGCGGGTGCGGCTGCCACGGGCGATGCGCCTGTTGTTGCCGACGCTGGCGGGGGAGACGGTGATGTTGCTCAAATCCACCGCGCTGGCCTCGACCATTGCCGTGGTCGACCTGTTGGGTGCGGCCAACGTGGTACGCGCACAGACCTTGCAGATCTATCAGCCGCTGTTGCTGGTGGCGGCGGTCTACCTGTGTCTGACCTTCCTCATCGAAGGCGTCTACGCCATTGCCGAACGGCGCGGCACACCGCTGCGCAGGTCGGCCGGATGACACAGGACCGCGGGTTGCAAGGGATTGCCCTGTGTTCGCTGGCCTACTTGTTCCTGGCGTTGCAGGACGCGGTGGTCAAGTGGCTGGTGGCGGATTATTCGGTGTTCACCATTCTGTTCTGGCGCAGCCTGGTGGTGGTGATCGTGTGTCTGGTGGCTGGGCGCATGGGCTTGTTGCGGCGGGCCTGGGTATCGGTCAGCCGCCGCATGCTGATCATTCGCGGTCTGTTGTCGTTGCTGGCGTGGTTGCTCTACTACACCGCCGCCAAGGACCTGAGCCTGGCGGAAATGACCACCCTGTATTTCTCCGCGCCGATCATGGTCACGCTGCTGGCAGCGCTGATCCTCAAGGAGCGCGCCAGCCGTGGACAGTGGATCGCGTTGATCATCGGGTTTGTCGGGGTGATCATCGCGTGCCGTCCCACCCATATGCTCGACCCGTGGCCCATCGCCCTGACCTTGGGGGCGGCGTTGTGCTGGGCGTTTACCTATATCCAGTTGCGCCAGGTCGACCCGAGCAGCACGGTGCTGGAGCAGATGTTGATCACCAACGTGGTGTTTGTCGTGTGCATGGGCATGACCTTGCCGTGGACCCACACACCGGCCCCTGCACTGGCCTGGCTGGGCATGTTGGCGGCGGGTTTGGTGGGCGGTATCGGACAGTTCCTGCTGTTTGCCAGCTTCCGCCGCGCCACGGCGACGTTACTCGCGCCGTTCGAGTACACAGGGCTGATCTGGGCGTTCATTCTCTCGAGCCTGGTGTGGGGCACGCTGATGGATGGCTCGCTGATCATCGGCGCGGTGTTGATTGCCATCAGCGGCACCCTGGCCATGCTCAGCGCTCGGCACCCGGTGTCACAGGACGTGGTCGGCGCCGAATGCGCCGTGACGCAACCCCTGTACCCAGCAGCGACAGATGTGCAGCCCGTTGGCGGGGCTGAAGGTGCCGGGGTTGAGGCACCCCTCGAGCCAGAGTCCATCAAGCATCGCCGATAAGCCGATGGCGGCCAGGTGACTGTCGTGGATTACCAGGTTTTCGCTGTTGGCCAAGTCGTCCAGCAGTTGTCGGATCAATGCCAGGTAGGCGTGATAGCTGTTTTCGTGGGACTGGTTCACGTGGGGCGAGTGGCGGATCAGGCTCCAGAACACCACCCACACGCCGAGCAGATCGGGGTCCATGACCCTGGGCGAGAATGAGGCGCTGAGAAACGCGTCCAGGCGTGCCGCAGCGCCTTCGGCCTGTTCCACATGTGCCCAGAGGGCGCTGGTCAGCTCGTTGGCCAGCTTGTGGTAGGTCTCGGCGATCAGCGCGTCAATGCTGCCGAAATGGTGGTTGAGCAACCCCACTGACACCCCGGCCTCGGAGGCGATGCGGCGCACGGATATCCCGGCATGCCCATCACGGGCCAGGCAGGTAAGGGTGGCGGCAATCAGCAGGTCCCGGCGTTCGTCGGGGTCGGCGCGGCGCAGTTTGGGCAGGTCGGAGGTCATGGGCAGGCCTTGGATGAAACAGCACAGCGCTCAGATTAGTTGAACGTGTGTTCAATCTCTACCGATTAATTGATCAGAGGAGGGCAAGGCATGGCGAAAGACCTTTCGTGGCAGGAAACCGGCGACGCCGGCAATGTGCTGAATATCGGGGCCTGGCGTTTTGACGGCGACGGCACTGGGCCGAAGGTGCACCTGCAGGCGGGCGTGCATGCCGACGAAATCGCCGGGATGCTGGTATTGCATCAATTGCTGCCGCGCTTGCAGGCATGTGCCGATCAGGGGCGACTCAAGGGGACGGTCACCGTGGTGCCCCAAGCCAATCCCTTCGGCATCAGCCAGTTTCGCCAGGGCCGCTTGCTCGGACGGTTTCACGAAGCCACCGGGCAGAATTTCAACCGTGCCTTCGACCATTCCCTGGCCATGGAGCGCCCGGCGAGCAACCTGGCGCAATGGCAGAAACGCCTGGTGCAGTTGGCTGCCGAGGCTGACCTGGTGCTGGACCTGCACACCGATGACGAGGCGTTGCCGTACCTGTACATCCATCGCCGTTTCTGGCCCGACCAAGGCCTGGCGCTGGCAGCAGCGTTGCAGGTGGAGCTGGTGATTGTCTGGGATGAAGGCGGCGATGGCTCCTTTGAAGAAACCATCATCAATCACGCATCGCCGCAACTGGCCGCCACCATTGAGCTGCGCGGGCAGGCAGACGTCAGCGACGCCCTGGCGCAACAGGATGCCGATGGCTTGTGGGCGTGGTTGTGCGTCCACGGCGTGATCGACGAGGTGGCGAGCATCGCCGAATGGCCAGGCGACGTGGTCGACATGGGCTGCATGGAAACCATCCTCGCCCCCTGCGCCGGGATATTGGTGTTCGAGAAAAGCCTGGGCGACTACGTGGACGAAGGCACGTGTTTCGCGCGCATTATCGGCCGCCCCGGTGATCCGACCTCCGAAGTGACCTTGCACGCTGCCCAGGCCGGACGCATGGTCACCGCGCACCGCGAGCGCCTGGTGGCCCAGGGCTCGGTGGTCGCCAAGTTCACTGGCACACGGTTATCCGCCAGCTACAGCGGCGGCGTGCTCGACCCGTAGCGGCGCCTGCAACTGCAGCCACTCCCGCGGGCTGGTGCCGATCTTGCGGCGAAACGCACGGGCCAGCGCCGAGGGGCTTTCATAACCGACTTCATCGGCGATCAGGGCGATGGGGCGACCTTCACGCAGGCGTTTCTGTGCCAGGCTCACGCGCCAGCTCAGCACGTAGTCGGCTGGAGTCTGGCCGACCACTTTATGGAAATGCGCGGCGAAACTGGCACGGGACATGTTCGACTCAACGGCCATTTCCTGCACGGTCCATGGGCGTTCGGGGTTGTTGTGCAATAAGGTCATGGCCCGCGCCAGGCGCAAGTCAGCCAGGCCAGACATCATGCCGGTGGTCATGCTGTGATAGGCCATCATGTGGCGCAGGAACTGAATCACCATCAGCTCAAACAGCCGGTTCATCACCGCCTCGCGACCGCAATGTTCGGCAAAGGCTTCGTCGAACAGCCAGTCCAGCGTGCCGGCGATCATTGGGATCTGCTGCAGCGGCATCACGATGGTGTCGGTCAGCGCCACGGACAATGGGTTATCGATCCCCCCATCAAAGCGCAGCGAAGCCGCCACCACCTGGGCGCGCTCGGCTTTTGCCGCGACCAACCGATGGGGCAGGGGGCGCGGCACCAGCACCAGGCTGGGCTCGGGAATACGCAGGGTGCCGTCGGGCATTTCCAGGCTGGCCTGGCCTTCCTTGAGCAAGTAAACCCGGCCGCGCTGCTGCAGATCGCGGGTGTCGAGGGCGCCGTGCAGGGGCCCGCTGTGAAAGGTATCGGCACCGATGCCGAAGTGCACCAGCAGTGTGGACAAGCGATCCATGACTCACCTGATAGCAAATAAACAATAGTTTTAGACGATCTGCGCTATATCGTCGACTATTAGCCTCCATTTGTAAAACGCGCTTCGGCATCATGGCCTCACGTTCAACGCCTTGAGCGCCTACCCTAACGGAGCAAACGTCTATGAAAACCTTCAAGTTCTCCCGCGTCGCCGCCGCCCTGATCACTGGTGCATTGGCCTTCGGTGCCGCCACCGCCAGCTTTGCCGCGCCACAGAAAGCCACCGTGGTATTGGTGCATGGCGCGTTCGCCGACGCCTCCAGCTGGAACGGCGTGATCGCCGGACTCAAGGCCGAAGGCTACCCGGTGGTCGCTGTGGCCAACCCGCTGCGCAGCGTCAAGACCGACTCGGACTACGTCGCCGACATCGTCGCACATACCCCGGGGCCGGTGATCCTGGTCGGCCACTCCTACGGAGGCTCGGTCATTACCAACGCCGTGCATGGCAGCGACAAGGTCAAGGCGCTGGTGTACGTGGCCGCTTTCGCCCCGGAAAAAGGCGAGACCGCGTTCGAACTGTCCGGCCGCTACCCTGGCGGCACCCTGGGTCCGACCCTCGACAAACCGGTGGTCTCCAAGGACGGCGTGACCGACCTGTATATCCAGCAAGACAAGTTCAACAGCCAGTTCGCCGCCGACGTGGCACCCAAGGAAGCCCAGTTGATGGCAGCCGGGCAACGTCCGATCACCGAAGCCGCGCTGAAGGAGCCGTCGGGTGATCCAGCCTGGAAAAGCGTGCCGTCCTACTTCATATACGGCTCAGCTGACAAAAATATTCCCGAGGCCGCGCTTAAATTCATGGCCGACCGTGCGGGTTCGAAAGAAACCGTGGATGTGAAGGGGGCTTCCCACGTGGTGATGGTGTCGAACCCGGCGCGGGTGGTGGCGATCATCAACGATGCGGCGAAGGCTAACGCGCAATAACAGCGCTGATACCACTCGACGATAGGAGCTGGCTCGCCGGCGATGCAGGTACTCGGCACATCAGGCATAGCCAGGTGATGCCATCGCAGGCAAGCCAGCTCCCACATTTGATCGAGATCGGCTTTCCGATTGCAGGAGACCTCAAGGGTTCTCTAAGCGCTCCAGCAACAGGCGCTCCAAAGTGCCCGCCGGCGCAGACTTCACCTAGGTATCTCCAGTGTCGCTCTCAGGCCACCGGACGCCAGGTTTTCCAGGTGTACCCGGCCGCCCAAGTGCTGAGCGATGGTGTGCACGATGGTCAGGCCCAAGCCAGCGCCTTCGGGATTGCCCCGGCTGTAGAACAGCTCGAAGAGACGTTCGCGCTGACTCTCGTCGATGCCCGGCCCCTGGTCGTCCACGGTCAGTACGAAGCGTTTGGCGTCCTGGCTCAGCTTCACGGTGATGACCCCATGTTCTGGAGAGAAATTCGCCGCGTTGGTCACCAGGTTGGTCAGGGCAATGTTGATCGCGCCAGGATCGGTCGTCACGCGGTACGGGGCATCGTCGGCATTGAACACCAGTTCCAGGCCTTTGCTCAGCAGCCAGGGTGTCAGCTGGATCAGCGTTTCACGCACGGTTGTCGCGAGGTCGATCGTCTGAAGTGTTAGTTGCCCGGCGCTGGGTTCCAGGCGCGCCATGGTCAGCAATTGGCTGACCAGCCGGCTGGTGCGGTCGACGCCTGTGATCAGAAAGGCCAGTGATTCGCGTCGTTCGGCTTCGGTGCCGGCCTCCAGCAGGTTTTGCGCGTGCACGCGCAATACCGCCAGGGGCGTGCGCATCTCGTGGGCAGCGTCGGCGATAAAGCGCCGCTCACGGCCGAGCATCTCCTGGATCTGCGCGAGCATCCGGTTCAATGCCGCCTGCATCGGCTCCAGCTCGGTGGGCAAGGGCGTCAATTGCATCGGTTCCAGTGAGCCTGAGTGCCGCGCCCGCAACGTGGCGGCCATATCGGCCAGCGGCTTGAGACCCCAGCCGATGGCCAGCCAGACCATTGCTGCCAGGATCAGGCTACCCAACACATTGGGCCATAAAGTATGCCGCACGATGCGTTGCACCAGGTCGGAGCGCACGTCGTCACGCTCACCCACCCAGATGCGCAGGCCATTGTCCTTGTCCTTGAGCACGAAACCGCGCCATTCCCGGCCGTTCAGGTCGTCGATATTGCTGTACCCCGGTTGTGCCGGGGGCACGGCGAATGATGGCGCGCTGGCGGTAAATACCAGCAGTTCGCCTTTTGGGCTCCACACCTGAAAGGCGATCTTGCTTTCGTAAGGGTGCCCATCCACCTTGGGAATGGCCTCGCCCAGGGCTTTGTTAAAGGCGCGATACAGGTCGGCCTGGTCTTTGCTTGCCAGTGGCAGGCTCATGACACCTTGGAGCAGGCGCGCATTCTGCGCCAGTTGTGCATCGTAGACTTCGGCAATTTCGTGATTGCTGTCATGCAGGTTCAGCACGCTGATCACCAGCAAACCGGTGAGCAACAGGCCGATGATCAGCGTCAGGGTGCGCCGCCGGATCGAGGTCATCGGCGCTCCTCCACCAGGTAGCCAACGCCTCGAATGGTACGGATCAGATCGCTGGTGAACTTCTTGCGCAGGTGATGGATATGCACTTCCAGCGTGTTGCTTTCGGCTTCTTCGTTCCAGCCGTAGAGCAACTGCATCAATTGGTCACGGGTCATGACGCGGCCGGGCGGTGACAGCAATTCGTGCAGTAGTTGATATTCCTTGGGAGTCAGCAGCACGGGTTGGCCATGGTAACTGACGTGCTGCGTGCTCGGGTCAAGGCAGATGCCTGCGTGTTCGATCACCACCCGTGCACGGCCGGCGCTGCGGCGCAGCAAGGCGCGCAAGCGCGCCTTGAGTTCGGCCAGGTCGAAGGGTTTGATCAGGTAGTCATCGGCACCGGCATCGAGCCCGGCGATGCGGTCCTCGGTGGCATCGCGTGCCGTGAGGATCAACACGGGCACCGTGGCGCCACTGTCGCGCAGGCGACGCAGCACTTCCAGCCCGTCCATGCGTGGCAGGCCAAGGTCCAGCACCACGGCGTCAAAGGTTTCGCTGAGCAGCGCGTGCAGGGCACTGCTGCCGTCTTGCAGCCAATCGACGGTGTACCCTTCGCGAGCCAGCGCCTGGTGAATACCTTCCCCCAGCGCCACGTCATCCTCGATCAGTAATAGACGCACGCAGACCCCTTGTCAGTTGAGTTTTTTATGGGTGTCGGCCAGCAGGCTTTCGATTTCCTTGCGCCGCCCGGCATCGGCGGTTTCCCGACCGGGCCGTGGCGCGGCCAGCAGGGCTTTTTGCAAGGCATCACGGGCTTCGCCATAACGTTTTTGCCGGTAGAGGTGTTCACCCCAGAAGTAAAGACTATCAATGCCCGTCGGGTTAAGTTGCAAGGCCTGTTTGAGCAACTGCTCAGCTTTGTCGGCATCGCCGAAACCGATCGGCCAGCCAGGTACCCGGTCGTACAGTGCCGCCAGGCTGGTGTAAGCCGAACCTTGCAGGGCCTTGGGGTCAAGGGCGAGGGCGGTTTCCAGGTCGGCCTTGGCCACCTTGACCTTGCTCAACGCGCCGAGCCCGCCCTGAGCGCCGGCCCAACTGCTGGTGACAATCCCCGACCAGATCCACGCTTCGGCGACCTGAGGGCGATCCTGTGTGAACGCTGTCGCCTGGGAGGCCAGTCGTTCGAACGCTTGGGTACGCTGCTCCTCCGGCAGGTTGTATTGGATATGGGCCCAGCGCGTCTGGATGTCATTCAGGCGCTGCTGGTCGATGGAGTCCAACGCCCAGGTGAAGGGGCTCAAGGCGCTGAGCAACAGCGCGGCGAACAATTGTTTCATGGGTTCAGATCCTTATTCACGGGTTTAACGCTCAAGCGGCGGACCAGCGGCAGTTGTTTGCGCAAGCCGCGGTCGACCAGGTTCGGCAACAGGCTGTTGAGGCGCACGAAGAAGCGTTCTGGCCAGCCCAGGTAAAGGTCGCGGCGTTCGTTGGCGATCGCCTGGATCACCGCGGACGCCACGGTGTTCGGGTCGTCGACGTTAGACTTGAGTGCATCGTTCAAGGCCTGCGCCGCCGGGCTGTTCATCTGGGTCCGGGTCGCGCGCGGCGCTACGTACAGTACGCCGACACGCGTGTCGGCCAGTTCCCGGCGCAGGGCTTCGGAAAACCCGCGCAAGGCAAACTTGGTGGCGCAGTAGGTCGCATAGCCGGGGTAACCGATAGAGCCATACGTTGAGCCGACATTCACCACCATGGCGGTCGGTGCCTGCTTGAGCAGCGGCAGCAGCAGCTTGGTCAGGCAGATTGGCGCGGTGATGTTGAGCGCCAGCATGCTGTTGATCTCGTTGTCGTCTAACTGTTCCAACATGGCAAAGTGGTTGATGCCGGCTGCGTTGATCAACAGGTTGACGCCACCGATGGCCTCGGCGGCGGCCAGTACTTTACGGCGGTCGGTGAGGAAGGTCAGGTCGGCACTGACCCAGCACAGTTGCTGCGGATAGCGCTCAAGCAAGCCCTCCAGCGGCACGCGGTGGCGGGCTACGGCGAGCACCTGCGCACCACTGGCGCACAGGGCAGAGGCGATGGCCAAGCCGATGCCACCGCTGGCGCCGGTCAGCACCACGCGAGCATCAGACAGGCGCATGGGGCGTCTCCCCGATACGCGGCAGGCTGCGGAACATGTCGGTGTAAAGGGCGTACACCACCTTTGATGCACGGATCACCGCGGCCTGGTCGTCGGGGTCTTCCAGGCTGTTCATCAAGCGGCGGTAGGTTTCCATGTGACCGATGTCCAGGGAACCGTGAGAGCTCAGGTAGCTGAACGCGGTGGCCGGCAGTTGCAGGCGCTCACGGATGCTACCGGCCGCATGGGTAGCCAGGGCGATGCTGGTGCCTTCCAGCACATTGACCATGCCAAACAGGCCGACCGGGTTGTCACGGGCGATCAGGTCATAGAGGTAGCTGACCATCAGCTCGATAGGCAAACCTGGGCGTCCATCGCGCACCGCGTCTTTGTCTCCACCGCAGGCGGCGATGTCATTGAGCACCCAGTGTTCGTGGCCATATTCGTCCTCGATGTACTCGCAGACGGCCTTGCGCAGCCATTCCAGGCGTGACGGCAGGCGCGCACCGCAGGCCATCATCAATGGCACCGTGTGGCGGACGTGATAGTAGGCCTGGGCCAGGAACGCACGATAGCTTTCCAGGCTGACCTTGCCTTCCAGGGCGTCCCGGATGATCGGCAAATTGAACAGGGCCTGGCGTTCGTGTTGGGTGGCGTCTTGCAGGGTGTCGAAAAAATTCACGATGAGGATTCCTCATTCAGTTCGGGGGTGAGATCGGATTGATAACGGGCGACGATGGCGTCGCGCTTTGGTCGACCATTGGCGGTAAGCAGGCCGTTGGCGGTGGTAAACGGTTCTGCCAGGCGCGTCCAGCGATGCACCTGGGCGTAGTCGGGCAGGCCGGTGTTGGCCTCGGCCACGGCGGCGGCCAGTTGGGCGGCGCTGCAGTCGGCGCGCAGGGGCCAGAGCAGGGCGTGGTTCTCCGGCAGGGCTTCGCCATAGACGAATGCCTGGGCGATGATGCCGCCCTGGGTCAACTCGGCCTCGACCCAGTCGGGGTTGACATTGCGCCCGTAACTGGTGACGAACTGATGCTTCTTGCGGCCCTTGAGGTAGAGAAAACCGTCTTCATCAACGTCACCCAGGTCGCCGGTGGGCCACCATGGCGCGTGCAGGTCGGGCTGGTCCAGGTAACCGAGCAGCATCGGTCCCTTGACCAGCACTTCGCCGTCTTCCGCCAGGCGGATTTCAACGTGGGGCAGCGGTCGACCGACACTGCCCGGACGGTGTGCCTCAGGATGATTGAGGCACACCACAGACGCGCATTCCGACAGCCCGTAACCCTCGTAAACCGTCATGCCCAATTGCTGTGCACGTTGCAGCAAGGCCTTGGATACGCGTGCGCCGCCGACGGCAGCAAATCGCAGGCTCTTGGGGTTGAACGCCTTTTGCTCGGCGGCGATTACCAGCATCAACAACAATTGCGGCACCAGGATCAGGCTGTGGGGCTGGCGCGTTGCCAGGCAACCGAGCAATTGGGCGGCGTCCACCGCGCTGGCGCCCTGAATGCCCAGGCTTTTCTGGCTGGGCAAGCTCAAAGTGGCGCCGGCATACAAGGCGGCGTAGCAGCCGAGGTTTTCCAGCAATATCGCGATGGGCAACAACGCCAGGTGGTGCCGCGGGTCCCTGGAATGGCTGGCCTGATGCAACTCGCGGGTAACCCGCAGCAAGCTGTCGGCGCTCAGGCAGACACCTTTGGGGGCCCCGGTGGTGCCGGACGTGAACGTCAGCTTGGCGGTATTTGACGGCATCGCTGGCCGGCCTTCAAAGGTGCGGCACCAGAACTCGCCGGCTTGGCGGTAACCGCCAGCCTGCAGTTCTGCCGCCAGGTGGGGCTCGGCGATCACCCGTTCGGCGTGACTCTGTTCCAGGCAATGGGCGCGCTGGGCCGGGCTGAAGAACGGAGGCAGTGTCAGGCAGGTCAAGCCTTCGAACAGCACTGCCAGGTCCCACAGCATCGCGTCGACGCCATTGTCCAGGGCCAGGGCCACCACCTTGACGCCTTCGTCGCGCAGGCGCTCCTGGCGATAAGCGACTTCGGCGAACAGGGAGGTGTAGTCCATTTTCCAACTGTCACCCCACAGGGCGATAGCACCATCGTTGCGTTCGGCATGGCCGCGCAGCATGGCGTGGAAACGACGGGTTTCAGGCGACATTGCTGGCGTCCTCGTTCGTAGGCAACCCCAGGCGTGAGAACAGGCCCATGTTGCGCAAATGAATGAACCCGGCGCGGATATTGCCGACATGCACCCAAGGCTGGCTCTCGTAGTAGCTGCCCCAGTGCTGGCGCTCATCGCCCAGGCGCTGCGGGTCGGCCGCGCAGAGAGTGACGGGCTTCAAGCCGAGGCGGTGGAAGCTGTTGACCAGACCGATGTTGCCGGTGAACGCCACCCACTCCAGCCCTCCCATGGCCAGCAGCCAGGTAATGGCGATGATGCTCAAGCGCGCACTGCCGGTGTCGCTGGCCGCAAGGTTGCCGACTTCGGCGATGACGCTGCGCTCCACCGGTTGTTCGGCGGCGGCACTGATCAGCGGGTCGATCGGATGGTCGAGGTAGCGTTCCAGGAACAACGGCTCGGCGCTCGCCAGGCGGACGCCGGCGACCGCGCAGAGCTCATCGTTGGCGTGGCTCACGCCAAACAACTGCGGCATGAAGTGGCGAATGTCAGCGCCGTGTGCGACGCGGAAACGCTGTTGGATAAATGCCTCGAAGGCAGGTCGCTGAGGGTCTTGGGGCAGGGCGCGGCAGAGGCGCAGCGGTGCACTGTTTGCCTGGCCGAATAGCAGGGGCAAGGGAATGTTCCAATCGATATCGGGCATTGGCGGTACGCCTCCCAAGTGAAGTTGGGGGCAGTATCGAAGGCATTTCTTAACGAAGTCTGAAGGTGGCGAAAATGATCGATTTGGCGATCTTCAGACTGCCTTAAGACTCCTCGGGGAGGGTGGCGTCGACTCTTCCAAGCCACGTTCGGCCATCCCTTCCCCACAAGGTGTCTTTTTCATGAGCGAAACCCAGACCACACAGCGCTACACACGGTTATCGATGACCCTGCATTGGCTGATGCTGGCGCTGTTTGTTGGCGTCTATGGCTGCATCGAACTCAAAGGCCTGTTGCCCCGCGGCCATGCGCTCAAAAGCCTGCTCCTTGGCGGCCACGCACTGTTCGGCAGCGGGATTTTCCTGCTGGTGTGGTTGCGCTTGCTCGGGCGCCTGGCACCTCGGCCACCGATCGTGCCGCGCCCGCCGGCCTGGCAGACCGGCGTGTCGCACCTTATGCACCTGGCGTTGTACGGCCTGATGATCATCACGCCGATATTGGCCTGGTTGATGCTCAACGCCGGCGGCAAGCCCGTGCCGTATTTTGAATTTGCCTTGCCCTCGCTGGTAGCGCCAGACCCGGTCCTGGCCAAGCAATTCAAGCATTGGCACGAATGGCTGGGCAGTGCCGGTTATTGGTTGATCGGCCTGCATGCGGTGGCTGGGCTTTTCCATCATTACTGGGTGCGAGACAACACCCTGATGCGCATGTTGCCAAAACGCTAGAACCACACAAATCGCGAATAACGTGCCTGATGAAACGTTTCATCTTGCGATAAACGGCTCACGCAAGCGCTTGCGTAAGTAAATGTATCTGATTAGAGTCGGTGGCAATCGGCTCTGATCCAAGGGGCTCGAATACAAAAATAAAAAAATCCAGGAGCTCATCCATGAGCCTTGAACCCTTGCTTGAGATGCAGGGCATCAGCAAAACCTTCAATGGTTTGCGCGTGCTCAAGACGGTCGGCCTGAAGGTCTACCCCGGCGAAATCCACGCCTTGATGGGGGAGAACGGCGCCGGCAAATCGACGCTGATGAAGATTCTCTCCGGTGCCTACCAAGCCGACCCAGGCGGTGAAATCCGCATTGCCGGTCAGCTCATCCCCACCTTCGACCCCGCCACCGCCAAAGCCCTTGGCATCGCCGTGATCTATCAGGAATTGAGCCTGTGCCCCAACCTGAGCGTGGCCGAGAACATTTACCTGGGCCGCGAATTGCGGCGCGGCTGGACCATCGATCGTAAGGGCATGGAGGCCGGTTGCATCGAAGTGTTGCAGCGCCTGGGCGCTGAGTTCGCCCCGGCCACGCGAGTCAGCAGCCTGTCGATCGCCGAGCGTCAGTTGGTGGAAATCGCCCGCGCCCTGCATGCCCACGCCAAGATCCTGGTGATGGACGAACCCACCACGCCCTTGTCATCCCGCGAGACCGACCGCTTGTTCGCGCTGATCAAGCAACTGCGCAGCCAGGGCTTGGCGATCATCTACATCAGCCACCGCATGGCCGAAATCTACGCGTTATCGGACCGCGTCTCGGTGCTGCGTGACGGCCAGTACATCGGCGAGTTGACCCGCGATGCACTGTCCGCCGAAGCGTTGGTGAAAATGATGGTGGGCCGCGACCTGTCAGGGTTCTACAAGAAGGAACACGCCGCGTATAACCCCGGCAACGTGGTGATGCGGGTGCGCGACATGGCCGACGGCAAGCGCGTGCGCCACTGCAGTTTCGACGTGCATGCCGGCGAAGTACTGGGCATTGCCGGCCTGGTCGGGGCAGGGCGCACCGAGCTGGCGCGGCTGATCTTTGCGGCCGACCCACGCACCTCGGGCACCCTGGAAGTGGTCGGCAAGGCCGTTACCCCACTGCGCACCCCGGCGGATGCGATTCGCGCAGGCGTCGTCTACCTCACCGAAGACCGCAAGGCTCAGGGCCTGTTCCTCGACATGAGCGTGGCGGACAACATCAACGTCTGCGCCTGTGTGCCGGATGCCCATGCCGGCGGAGTACTGGACCGCGACCATGCGTTGCAGCGTTCCAATGATGCGATCAAGTCGCTGTCGATTCGCGTGGCGTCAGGCAAGGTCAATGCTGGCGCCTTGTCCGGCGGCAATCAGCAGAAGGTGCTTCTGGCACGGCTGCTGGAGGTCAAACCCCACGTGCTGATCCTCGACGAGCCCACACGCGGCGTCGACATCGGCTCCAAGTCCGAGATCTACCGCATCATCAATCAATTGGCCCAGGCCGGCATCGGCATCGTGGTGATTTCCAGCGAGTTGCCGGAAATCATCGGCACTTGCGACCGCGTGTTGATCATGCGCGAAGGCCAACTCGTCGCTGAAGTCGGCGGTGCCTCCGGCCAGGCTATTTCCCAAGAACGCATTATTGACCTCGCCACCGGTGGCGATCAGGTGGTTGCCCATGGCTGAGTTGAATATCGCAACGACAAACACAGCGGAACGCGCACGCGAGCTGATGCGCACGGTAGGCATGTTGCCCGTGCTGATCTTGCTGTTGGTGGGCTTTGCCCTGGCCAGCGAGAACTTCCTGACGATGCAGAACCTGTCGATCATCTCCCAACAGGCGTCGGTGAACGTGGTGCTGGCGGCGGGCATGACGTTTGTGATCCTCACCGCCGGTATCGACTTGTCAGTGGGCGCGATCCTGGCGGCCTCGGCGGTGGTGGCGTTGCAGGCGTCGATGTCGCCGCAGTTCGGCATGTTCGGGATTGCCGCGGGTATCGGCTTCGGGCTGTTGCTCGGGCTGGTCAATGGCGGGTTGATCGCTTTTATGCGCCTGCCGCCGTTTATCGTCACCCTTGGCGCACTGACGGCCATGCGCGGGCTGGCGCGGCTTTTGGCGGACGACAAGACCGTGTTCAACCCGGACCTGCCATTTGCCTTCATCGGCAATGACTCGTTACTCGGCGTGCCCTGGTTGGTGATCATTGCCGTGGCCGTGGTGGCGCTGTCGTGGTTCATCCTGCGCCGCACGGTGATGGGCGTGCAGATCTACTCGGTCGGCGGCAACCCGGAAGCGGCGCGGTTGTCGGGGATCAAGGTGTGGAAGGTGCTGCTGTTCGTCTACGCCATGTCCGGCGCGCTGGCCGGGCTGGGCGCGGTGATGAGCGCTTCGCGTCTATTCGCTGCCAATGGTTTGCAACTGGGGCAATCCTACGAGCTGGATGCGATTGCGGCGGTGATCCTCGGTGGCACCAGTTTCACCGGCGGCGTCGGCACCATCGGCGGCACACTGATCGGTGCGCTGATCATTGCAGTGCTCACCAATGGGCTGGTGCTGCTGGGCGTGTCGGATATCTGGCAATACATCATCAAGGGCATTGTGATCATCGGCGCGGTGGCGCTGGATCGTTATCGCCAGTCCGGTGCGCGGACCTGATTTCATACAACAATCACAAGAGAGACCCGCATGAACCTTAAACGCATGTTTCCCGTCATTGCCTTGGCTGCCCTGATGTCCCAAGCCGTCGAAGCCCGTGAGTTGAAAGCCCTCGGCATCAGCATGGGTTCCCTGGGCAACCCGTACTTTGTGACCCTGGCCGATGGCGCCACGGCGCGGGCCAAGGAGCTGAACCCCAATGTCAAGGTCACCTCGGTGTCGGCTGACTATGACCTGAGCAAGCAGTTTTCGCAGATCGATAACTTCATTTCATCCAAGGTCGACCTGATCCTGATCAACGCCGTCGACCCGTCTGCCATGGCCTCGGCGATCAAGAAAGCCCGCGATGCCGGGATCGTCGTGGTCGCTGTGGATGTGGACGCCAAGGGCGTCAACGCCACCGTGCAGACCGACAACGTCGAAGCCGGCAAGCTGGCCTGCCAGTACCTGGTGGACAAGCTCTCCGGCAAGGGCAACGTGATCATCCAGAACGGCCCGCAAGTGACCGCCGTGACCGACCGCGTCAAAGGCTGCAAGGCCGCACTCGCTGCTGCGCCCGACATCAAGGTGCTGTCCGATGATCAGGACGGCAAAGGCTCCCGCGAAGGTGGCTTGAACGTGATGCAGGGTTATCTCACGCGCTTCCCGAAAATCGACGGCTTGTTCGCGATCAACGACCCGCAAGCCGTCGGCAGCGACCTGGCGGCCAAGCAGCTCAAGCGCAGCGGCCTCATCATCACCTCGGTGGATGGCGCGCCGGATATCGAGAATGCGCTGAAGACCGACTCCCAGATACAGGCGTCTTCCAGCCAGGACCCATGGGCCATGGCGCAGACCGCGGTAAACGTGGGCAATGACATTCTCAACGACAAAGCCCCGGCCGAAGCGGTTACCCTGCTCACGCCCAAACTGATCACCCGCGACAACATCGGTACGTACAGCGGTTGGTCGAGTAAACATTGATCCATTGAGAAGGAACAACGCCGTGGTCACCATGGATGACGTGGCAAGCCGGGCCGGGGTGTCGACATCGACGGTGTCGCACGTGTTGAACGGCACCCGCAAGGTCAGCCCGGCCACCGTGCTGGCGGTGCAGCAGGCGATCCAGGCGTTGGGCTACATCCCCAACACGCTGGCGCGCTCGCTGGCCCGGTCAAGCACCAATACCATGGGTGTGGCGATCTCGGCGTTGTCCAACCACTACTTCAGCGAAACGGTGCACGCGATTGAAACCGAGTGCGCCAAGCACGGCTACATGATGCTGTTTGTCGACACCCATGATGATCCGGAGCAGGAATTGCGGGTGGTCACGGCGCTGCATCATCGGCGGGTGGATGGGATTGTGCTGGCGCCCTCCAATGGCTCCAAGGCGCTGGAGTACCTGCGGGCCAACGAGATTCCAGCAGTGCTGGTTGACCGCATGATGAGCGATCAATTTGACCAGATCGGGGTGGACAACGCCCAGCCGACCCAGGCCCTTATCCAGCACCTGATCGCCCATGGGCACCGGCGGATTGGCTTTATCGCCGGGCGGGAGGGGTTCAGTACCACGGACGAGCGTGTCGCGGGTTATCGCGCGGCATTGCTCGCGGCGGGGCTGGCGTTTGATCCGCAACTGCTGGTCAACGGCGGCTCCAACACTGAACCGGCGCGCAAGGCAACGGTGCAGTTGCTGGGGCTGGCAGCACCGCCTACGGCGATTATGGCCGGTAATAACCTGATGACCCTCGGCGCCATGCAGGCCCTGCGTGACGCGCAGATTACCGTGCCGGGGCAGATGGCCCTGGTCGGTTTCGATGATTTTGACTGGGCGGACTTTTTCGAGCCACGCCTGACCCTGATCGCGCAGCCGGTCCAGGCACTCGGCGCCCAGGCCGTGCACCTGTTGTTGCAACGCATGGCCTCGCCTGACGCGCCGCCCCACAGCGTGCGCCTGACGCCGACCCTGCAAGTGCGTAATTCATGTGGCTGTATTGGATTGGAATGACCTCCGTATGCGCAACCCTGTTTCCCTCGGCATCGACCTCGGCACCTCGGAACTCAAAGCGATCCTCATGGACCTCGACGGTTCAGTCCTGGCCCATGCCGGCGTGCGCCTGAGCGTGTCGCGGCGTCATAGCGGCTGGTCCGAGCAAGACCCGCAGGATTGGTGGCAGGCCTGTTTGCAGGCGCTGGCCCAGTTGCGCACGCATGAGGCATTTGCCCGTGTGGCCTGTATCGGCCTGTCTGGGCAGATGCATGGCGCGGTGTTGCTGGGGGCGGATAATCGCGTGTTGTATCCGGCGATCCTGTGGGATGACTCGCGTGCGGTCGCCGAGGCTGAACGGTTGGGAACGGCGTTTGCCGACGTCACCGGCAGCCTGCCCATGGCGGGGCTGACAGCGCCGAAACTGTTGTGGCTGAAACAGCATGAGCCGCAGGTGTTCAAGGCCATCGATTGTGTGCTGTCACCCAAGGACTACCTGCGCTTGCGTTTGAGTGGCGAGCGCATCAGCGAGATGTCGGATGCCGCCGGCACATTGTGGCTGGATGTGGCACGGCGTGAGTGGTTCGTCCCGATGTTGCGCGCGACGGGGCTGTCGCCTGCGCAGATGCCCAGGTTGGTCGAGGGCGGTGCCGCGAGCGCGGTGTTGACGGCGGACGGGCTGGGTTTGTCTTCCTCCGTCGTGATTGCCGGCGGCGGCGGTGACAACCCGGTCGCGGCTGTCGGTATCGGTGCGATCAAGGCAGGGGACGCTTTTATCACCCTCGGCACCAGCGCGGCCATCGTCGCCATCACCGACCACGCTGCCGGCAACCCGGCCAGCGCGGTACACAGCTTTTGCCACGCACTGCCTGACCGTTGGTACACCATGGGCGCCATGCTGGCCGGGGCCAGTTGCCTGCGTTGGGTCACGCGGCTGACGGGGATGCCGGATGAACAGACCTTGTTGGACCAGGTGCAGGCGCAATTGCCGATTGAGCAGGCAGTGCCCCTCAGTACCCCGTTGTTTCTGCCGTACCTCGCCGGCGAACGCACGCCCCACAACGATCCGCTGCTGCGCGGCGGATTCATGGGCCTGGGCCATGACTGCACACCCGCTATGCTCGGTTATGCGGTGATGGAAGGGGTGGGTTTCGGTTTGCTGGATGCGCTGCGCGCCGTGCAATCGGCCGGTGCCAACGTTGATGCCTGCGCCTTGGTGGGCGGCGGGGCGCGCAGCGAATACTGGGCGCAGTTGCTGGCCAACATCCTCCAGCGGGAGATATACACGTTGCACGGCAGTGAATTGAGCGCCTGCATCGGGGCGGCGAAACTGGGCTTCCTGTCGATCGGGGAAGGGGACGCGTTGTTGCAAGCGGGAATGCCGGTGAAGGCCCGGTATAGGCCGGCCCCCTCACAGCAGGCAGTACTGGCAGCGCGTTATCGCCTGTTTCAGGGTTTACTGGGAGCGGCAAAAGCACTGCACGAACAGGCCACGCAGCCGTGTCAGGCATCGCGCTGATGACTCACGATCACTCATCCGACAGCGGCGGCAAACGCCGTTTCACCGGGGTTTTCTTGACGATCGCGGTGTTGGTTTCGGCATAGGCATTCAGCTTGTCGAGCAGGCTGTCCAGATGATCCATGGTGCGCACATGCAGCCGTGCGATGAAGCAATCATCGCCGGTCACTTTGTCGCACTCGGTGAATTCGGGGATCGCCTGGATCTGGCGTTCCACCTCATGCAGTTTGCCGGGCAGGGGGCGGATGCGCACGATGGCTTGCAGCAGGTAGCCGAAGTGCTTGGGGTCGATGTCGACGGTGTAGTGGGTTAGCACGCCGCGCTCTTCAAGACGGCGCAGGCGTTCGCTGACACTCGGCGAGGACAGCCCGGTAATGCCGGCCAGGGTCTTGAGGGACAGGCGTGAGTCGTCCATCAAAGCGGCGATGAGTTGCTGGTCGATGGTGTCAATCATGGTTTCCACCTAATAAGTAAAGGCAATCCAGTGGTTTGGCCTTTTTTAGGCGCTGGAGCCGCTCCCGAACAGATTGCCATAATTGAGCCTCACTTGAGGAGCTTCAATCATGGACACATCCATCCGTCGTGGTTCGTGGGAAATGATCGCCGCCATGCTCATCTCGGGCACCATTGGCTGGTTTGTACTGGTCTCTGGCGTGTCGGTGATCGAAGTGGTGTTCTGGCGCTGCGTGATCGGTGGGCTGACGCTCTTGCTGGTGTGCGCGCTGCTGGGTTATTTGCGCCTGGACCTGCTGAACGGGGCCAAGCTCGGCCTGGCGATGCTCAGTGGCGTGGCGATTGTTGGCAATTGGTTGCTGCTGTTCGAATCCTATTCCCGTGCCTCCATTGCCATCAGCACAGCGGTGTACAACGTCCAGCCGTTCATGTTGGTGATGCTGGCGGCAGTGTTCCTCGGAGAAAAGATCACCGTGCAGAAACTGGCGTGGCTGAGTATTGCGTTTTTGGGGATGCTGGCGATTGTCACGGCCCATGGCGACCAACAGACCGGCGACGATTACCTGGCCGGCATCGCCTTGGCGCTGGGTGCGGCGTTTCTCTATGCCATTGCGGCGCTGATCATCAAGCGTTTGAAAGAAGTGCCACCGCATTTGATGGCGTTGATCCAGGTGACCACCGGCGCGCTGCTGCTCGCGCCAATGGTGCCTTGGAACAGTTTGCCAGCCACCACCAACGCCTGGGCGGCATTGGTGACACTCGGCGTGGTGCACACCGGTTTGATGTATGTGCTGCTGTACGGCGCGATCCAGAAACTGCCCACGGCGATTACCGGTGCGCTGTCGTTCATCTACCCGATTGCGGCGATCTTCGTCGATTGGATCGCCTTCGGGCATCGCCTGGGCTGGCTGCAATGGTTGGGTGTGGCGGCGATTCTGCTGGCGGCTGCGGGGTTGCAGCGGGGCTGGTGGTGGCCCCGCTCGCAGACGGTCAGTGCGTACCCTGGAAAATGATGTTTTCCGGGTTGAAGTGCTCCACCGCGCTGCCCGGTTGCGGCAAGCCCAGGATATGCCCCTTGATCTTGCCCACCACGTGCATCTCGCACGGTTTGCAGTCGAACTTCAGGGTCAGCACTTCATCGCCGTGGATCAACTGCATCGGCGCGACCTTGGTCTTCACGCCCGTGACACCCTTCGCCTGTTTAGGGCACAGGTTGAACGAGAAGCGCAGGCAGTGCTTGGTGATCATCACCGGTACTTCGCCGGTTTCCTCATGGGCTTCGAACGCGGCGTCGATCAGCTTCACCCCATGACGGTGGTAGAAGTCGCGGGCTTTCTGGTTGTAGACGTTGGCCAGGAACGACAGGTGCGCATCCGGGTAGACCGGCGGCGGGGTGGTTTCGGCTTTGCGTCCACCGCGTGGATGTGCGGCAACACGGGCAGCGGTCAGCGCTTCGATCACTTCGCGGCGCAAGGCTTTGAGCTGTGAGTTGGGGATGAAGAACGCTTGCGGCGCATCCAGCTGGATATCGGTCGCGTGGTATTCGGTGGTGCCCAGTTGGCCGAGCAGGTCGCGCAAGGTATCCAGCGCCTGCTCCGGCTTGTTGGCCACGCCGAACGGGCCGGGCAGGGTGACGCTGGCGCTGATGCCTTCTTCACTGGTGGCAGTCACGTCCAGCTGCTCTTCACGCAGGCGAGCCACCCACGTCAGGCCGATGCGGCGTTCGGACGAGGTCTTCAACAGCGCCTGTTGCCAGTTGTGGTCGAGGTTGCGGTTCAGCGGATGATTCGGGCGCAGTTGATGCAGGCCGGCCGGCATTTCATTCGGTTCGACGCGGTAGCGATAGCGTTTCTCGCCGTCTTCCTCGAACTCGCCCTTAGGCTCGGCGATGTTGGCGCGGAAACCCACCACTTCACGCTTGACCAGCACGTTGAGGCCGTCGCCATTGGACAGCGGCTCATGGGTGACCACTTGCAGGTCACGCTTGCCGGCTTTTTCCACCACACCCACCGGCAGGCCGGTGAACGTCGGGGTGTCGAAGGCGCCGATGTCGATCTTGCGGTCAGTGACGAAATAGTCGGTGCTGCCACGGTGGAAGGTCTTTTCCGGATCGGGCAGGAAGAAGTGCGCGGTACGGCCGCTGGAAGCGCGAGCCAGGTCCGGGCGGTCTTCAAGGATCTCGTCGAGGCGCTGGCGGTAGTAGGCGGTGATGTTCTTCACATAGCCCATGTCCTTATAGCGACCTTCGATCTTGAACGAGCGCACGCCGGCTTCGACCAAGGCGCGCAGGTTGGCGCTCTGGTTGTTGTCTTTCATCGACAGCAGGTGCTTTTCAAAGGCCACGACACGGCCCTGATCATCTTTCAAGGTGTACGGCAAACGGCAGGCCTGGGAGCAATCTCCACGGTTGGCACTACGGCCGTTCTGCGCGTGGGAGATGTTGCACTGCCCGGAGAACGCCACGCACAAGGCGCCGTGGATGAAAAACTCGATGGCGGCATCGGTTTCGTCGGCGATGGCGCGGATTTCCTGCAGGTTCAGCTCACGGGCCAAGACCAACTGCGAGAAACCGGCCTGGTCGAGAAACTTGGCGCGGCCCAGGGTGCGAATGTCGGTCTGGGTACTGGCGTGCAGCTCGATGGGCGGAATGTCCAGCTCCATCACGCCAAGGTCTTGCACGATCAACGCATCGACGCCGGCGTCGTAGAGCTGATGGATCAGCTTGCGCGCGGGTTCCAGTTCGTTGTCATGCAAGATGGTGTTGATCGTGGTGAACACGCGTGCGTGGTACCGGCGCGCGAATTCTACCAGGGACGCGATATCGCTCACGTCGTTACAGGCGTTATGGCGCGCGCCGAAGCTCGGGCCGCCAATGTACACGGCGTCGGCGCCATGCAGGATCGCCTCGCGCGCGATGGCGACATCGCGGGCAGGGCTGAGCAATTCCAGGTGATGCTTGGGCAAGGACATAGTTTTTTTAGTCAGGCTTGTCACGGTTGAGGCGGGCATTGTAGCTGTGAAATGCCTGACCGGCACCCACTCAGGCCTGAGCGGCCATCGCAGTCACTTCCACGCGCATGCCTTCTACGGCCAAAGCGGCAACGCCAACGGCCGCGCGCACGGGCCAGGGCTTGGCAAAGAAGCGTTTGTAGACCTCGTTGAAGGCCGCGCGATCGGCCATATCCGTCAGATAAATGGTCAGGTGCATCACCCGGTCCATCGAGCTGCCGGCCTTTTCCAGGGCGACTTTCAAGGCTTGCAAGGTGCATTCGCTTTGCTGGGTGATATCGCCCAGCTCCAGGCTGCCATCGGCATGGGTCGGGATCTGGGTGGACACCAGGATGCCATTGAAGCCGATCACGTCGGAGGAAATCGAGTCGGCATCGGGGTCCGGGGTGTAGTGCAGGTCGTGGTTGGCCATGGGCGCCTCTGTTGGCAGGTTCAGAAAGGCGCCCATGGTCCCCGAAATTGACGACAGGGGCAAACTACGCCCAGCGGCGGAACAACACGCTGGCATTCACGCCGCCGAAGCCGAAGCCGTTGGACAGCGCGTATTCGATCGGCATCGGGCGGGCTGCACCGCGCACCATATCCAGGCCATCCGCAAGTGGGTCGGGGTTTTGCAGGTTGAGGGTGACCGGGGCAACCTGGTCGCGCAGGGCGAGCACGGTGAAAATGGCTTCAATTCCGCCCGCAGCCCCCAACAGGTGACCGGTGGCGGATTTGGTCGAGCTGATGGCCGGACTGCCTTTGGCGCCGAACACCGTGTTGATCGCCGCCAGTTCGCCTTTGTCGCCCACCGGAGTGGAGGTGGCGTGAGCATTCAAGTACTGCACCTGGGTTGCATCGATTCCAGCCTGGCGCAAGGCCTGCAGCATGGCGCGTCGCGCACCGTCGCCATCTTCCGGGCCGGCCGTCATGTGATAGGCGTCAGCACTGGTGCCGTAGCCCACCAACTCCGCAATCGGCTGTGCGCCACGTGCCAGGGCGTGTTCGAGTTCCTCGATGACGAGGATGCCGGCGCCTTCGCCCATGACAAAACCGTCACGTGCCTGGTCGAATGGCCGCGAAGCCAGCTCGGGTGTTTCATTGAAGTCGCTGGACAATGCCCGTGCCGCCGCAAAGCCGGCCAGGCTGACCCGATGAATGGCCGCTTCGGCGCCGCCACATACCGCCACATCGACTTCACCGGCACGAATCATCCGTGCCGCGTCGCCAATCGCCTGCACACCTGCCGCACAGGCGGTCACCGGTGCGCCCAGCGGGCCTTTCAACCCATAGTTGATCGACACATGCCCGGCGGCCATGTTGCTCAGGAAGGAGGGGATGGTGAACGGCGACAACCGCCGTGGACCTTTGCTATCGGTGGTGCGTACCGCATCGGCAATTGCTGGGAAGCCGCCGACACCCGAAGCGATGATGGTGGCAGTACGTTCCTGCGCTTCGGGCGTCACTGGCGCCCATCCGGCCTGCTTCAAGGCTTCATCCGCCGCCGCCAGGGCGAACAAGATAAAGCGGTCCATCTTGCGCTGTTCCTTGGGCGCCAGCAGTCGACCGGGGTCGAAGCCGGCTTCTGGATCCTGCTGCACGCTTTGTACCTGGCCACCGATGCTCACGGCCAGGTCTCCGATCAGTTCTTCCGGTAGCCGGCGAATGCCCGACTGCCCGGCCAGCAGGCGTTGCCAGGTTGACTCCACGTCAGCACCGAGCGGCGTCAGCGCGCCCATGCCTGTCACAACGATGCGTTTATTCATGATCAATCGACTCCGGTTGTGTTGAGGGAACAGACCCTATGGACGTCACTATCATGATGAAAGTAACATGGCATCACGCAAATAGGCACCGCTCAAAGGAATCCCGCCCATGCAACGCAAGTCCCTTACCCGCGACGAATGTCCCATCGCCCGCAGCCTTGAGCGGGTAGGGGAGTGGTGGAGCATCCTGATCATGCGCGACGCGCTGCAGGGCCTGCGCCGTTTCGATGAGTTTTCCCGCAGCCTGGGCATCGCGCCCAATATGCTTACGCGCCGCCTGAACGCCCTGGTAGAGGCCGGCATGCTGGAGCGCCAGGCCTACAGCGAGCGGCCGCCGCGCTATGAATATGTGCCGACGGCCAAGGGCGAGGATTTCCGCATGGTGCTGATGTCGCTGGTAGCCTGGGGTAACCGGCATTACGCCGAGGAGGGCACCAGCGTGGAGTTGGTGGAGCGTGCGACGGGCACGCCAGTACAGCCAATGTTGGCCCGTGCGGATGGGCAGCAGGTACCACTTGACCAGTGCATGTTGCAGGCCGGCCCGGCGGCGAGTTCGGGCATGCGCGAACGCCTGGCCTTGCTTGATGCAAAGCGCTGATCAAACGAGTAGTTGACGCCAGAAAATAATCCCTCAAGCGCGCGTAAAGTCGCGGATTTCCGAGCCGATAGCAAATAGAGACACAGGGTTCTCCGCACGGTTGAGGGTAAGTCCATGTTCAACACAGCACTCAAGACAGCACTGTCGGCCAGGACGGCCGAAGTCACCGAGTTCAAAGGACTGATCGCCGCACTGGAACGCTCCATGGCCGTGGTCGAATTCGACCTGAACGGCAGGGTGCTGCGGGCCAACGACAACTTCCTCAAGACCCTGGGCTACAACGCCAGTCAGTTGACGGGTAAATCCCACCGTGACTTTTGCCCGCCAGCACTGACCAGCAGCCCGGCCTACAGCCAGTTCTGGAGTGATTTGAAGGCGGGCAAGTTTGTCTCGGGTACCTTCAAACGTGTGGATAGCAACGGCAACACCATCTGGTTGGAAGCCAGTTACAACCCGGTGCTGGATGAGCGCGGCCAGGTGTTAAAAGTGGTCAAGTACGCGCTGGACGTGACCAGCAAGGTCGAGCAAGAAGCGGCCACCCGCAGCAAACTCACGGCGCTGGACCGGGCAATGGCGGTGATTGAATTCGATTTGAATGGCCAAGTGCTGGACGCCAACGTGAATTTCCTCAATGTGATGGGTTACACCTTGGCGGAAATCAAAGGCAAACATCACCGGCTGTTTTGCGAACCGGCGCTGATCAATAGCCATGAATACACTGACTTCTGGCGTCGCTTGAACAGCGGCGAATTCTTCGCTGGTCAATTCAAGCGCCTGGGCAAGCAGGGGCGTGTGGTATGGCTGGAAGCCAGCTACAACCCGGTATATGACGGCGACGGCAAGCTGACCAAGATCGTCAAGTTCGCCAGCGACATCACCGAGCGCGTGGAAAAGTTCGAAGAAGACTCCCGAGGTGCGTCGCGGGCTTACCATATCTCCTCCGAGACCGAGCGCTTTGCCGAACATGGCACCCAGGTGATCCAGGAGACTGCCAGCGAAATGCGCCGCATCGCCGACAACATCGGCGCCTCTGCGCGGCTGGTGGGGCAACTGGGCGATCGTTCCGAGCAGATCACTGCCATCGTCAACACCATTCGCGGGATCGCCGACCAGACCAACTTGTTGGCCCTCAATGCGGCGATCGAGGCGGCGCGCGCGGGGGATCAGGGGCGAGGCTTTGCGGTGGTGGCCGATGAAGTCCGGCAACTGGCCGGGCGGACCAGCCGCTCGACGGCGGAAATTGCCGAAATGATCGGCATGATCCTCTCGGAAACCCGTGACGCAGTGACCAGCATGAACGCCACCCAGGAAGGCGCGCAACGCGGCGTCAGCCTGGCTGATCAGGCGGGTTCGGTGATCCTGCAGATTCGCACCAGCACCAGTGACGCCGTGGAGGCGGTGAGCATGTTCGCGTCGAAGCTGGATGAGTCGGAAGTCATTCCCAAGACCGCAGTGGGTTGGGTGGGTTAACGCCCCCCAATGGGAGGCGCGAGCATGCTCGCGAAAAACGCCCGGGCAACGCGTAGATTCAGGATGTACGCGTTATCCTTGAGGTTATTCGCGAGCAAGCGCGTGCCTACCTATAGCAAGGTAAACGGATAGTCGACGATCAGCCGCAGCTCGTTCAGGTCGCCATCGCGCTGGTCGGCGTTTGCTGCCACGATCGCATCACGCACGCGCAACGATAGGTTTTTCGCCGGACCACTCTGGATCACGTACTTGGCCTCCAGGTCCGTTTCGTGGTGCGCGCCGTCGTCACCGTAGTCGCCCGCATAGGCGCTGTGATCCGGCGTGTGGGTGCCATTGATATCCGAACCGTTGATATAGCGCCCCATGAAACTCAGTCCCGGCACGCCATAACTGGCCATGTTCAGGTCATAACGGATCCCCCAGGACTGTTCGCCCGGCCCGTTGAAGTCCCCCCATTGCACCGAGTTGGCCAGGTAGACCGAGTCGCCGCCTTCGCCCGCGCCGTTGTTGCCGGTGCCGATGTAGTCAAACGGTGTGTCGCCATGCACTTTCTGGAACGACAGCGTCAGCGTATGCGCCTGCAGGAACGAGTACGCCGCCGCCAACGAGTAGGTGGTGTTGTTGATCGCCCCGGCCTTGGCGCTGCCGGTGTCGAGGGTGCGGTAGAGGTTGCCGTCCAGCGCGAGTGACTGGTCATGGGCCAACGGGATCACGTAGTTGAGGTTGGTATAGTACTGGCGCCAGATGTCTTCCAACTCACCGGCATACACCGTTGCGCTGAGGGATGGGCTGAAGGTGTACTTGCCCCCGACGAAACTTGCACTGTTGGCCGCGATACTGGCGTAGGTCGCGTAGATATCGTGATCATGGTTGCTGGTCATGCCACTGTTGGTGCTGGTGAAGTGCCCGGCTTCCAGGTCCAGCCCGGCGATTTCGCTGCTGGTCAGGTCGAAACCGGTAGCGGTCTGCGGCAACAGACGCGTGCCGCCGGTGGCGAAGACCGGGGCGGTGGGCTGCATGTCGCCGAATTTGAGCTGGGTCTTGGAGACTTTGATCTTCACCGCCGCGCCCACGGAGCCGTAGGCGTCTTCGGGGTCGCCATGCCGGTCGGTCGGCAGGTTGCCGGTGCCGGCGTCCGCGTGGGTGGCGTCAAGTTTCAACCCGCCATAGGCGTAGGCGTCAACGCCGAAGCCGATGGTGCCCTGGGTGAAACCCGAGGCGTAGTTGAGCATCGCGCCCTGGGTCCAGTCGATGTTATCGGCCCGTCCGCCTTCGCGATTGCGGTTCATGTAGTAGTTGCGCAACAACCCGGTGACGCTGCTGCCCTCGATAAACCCCTTGGAGTCCGCTTGGTCGGTGACCGATTCGGCAAACGCCATCTGACTGATACCGGCACACACCGCCAGTGCTAACAGGCTCGACTGTTTAATCATGTTGTGACTTCCCCGGAATAATGAGCGCGCGCGCAGAAACACTGCACTTATTGGCTGGCGCATAAAGGTGTATGGGCAGATGTTTGCAGGTGAGCTGTTAGGGTTTTTTATTGTGTTCGGCGTGGCTGCCGAGCTTGATTCTAAGCACAGTCTGCGCGGCCTGCAGCGGGGGACCGGATGAAACTCGATTAATTAAACTTCACTCTTTTTAATCGCCTGCGGGTGTAGCGTGGGGGCTGTCTTAGCCGCTCTGCTTCGACAAAATCCTTTGGTTGCCGCCGCAGAGTCTGCGGCGGATTTTTTTGCGTGGGCGGCTGATTGGAACTGGTTTGTATAAGGAAAGCGGAGCGGGGCGCTTTACTCTTTTACATCCATGAATTCTTCAGCCCATGCCACGTAGCTTTCCGGCAAGGTATAGGTGTGCGTCAGCTCGGTGGCACTGAGGTTATCGGTGCTGTGGGTCAACTGGCGCTGGGCTCGCAGGCTGTCGTAAGTCGCCTTGATCGCCGCAAAGTAAGCACCGTGACCGGCAACCACCACGCGTACGCCGAGGCTCGCCAGGCGCTTGGCATCATTGAGCTTGGGATTGCCATAAGTCACCAGCATCAGCGGCACCGTCAGGTTCTTCGCGATCTTCTCCAAATGCTCGAAATCCGCCACACCGACCATGCAAATTCCATCGGCGCCGGCTTGCTGATACGCCAGGGTGCGCTCGATCACAGCTTCGGTCGGCAACACGCCGGCATTGGTCCGGGCAATGATCGACAACTGCGGATCAACACGGGCTTCCAGCGCGGCGCGGACCTTGCCGATGCCTTCTTCAATAGAGATCAGGTCAGTCGACTTGCGGCCGAATTGCGCAGGCAGCAACGTGTCTTCAATCGTTAACGCGGCCACACCGGCACGCTCAAGTTCTTCGACGGTGCGCATCACGTTCAGCGCGTTACCGTAACCGTGGTCGGCATCGGCAATGAAAGGCAGTTGGGCGACACGGCCGATACGGGTGGCTTGCTCAACGAACTCACTCAGGGTGATCAGCGCAAAATCGGGCGCGGCCAATACCTGCAACGACGCAACGGAGCCACCGAGGATGCCGACTTCAAAACCCAGGTCCGCGGCAATCCGCGCCGACATCGGGTCAAAGACGGAAGCGGTTTCAACGCAGGTTGGGGTGGCAAGCAATTCACGGAATTTGCGGCGCAGGGCTGAGTGAGAAATCTTTGGCATGGGCTTTCCTGGTTCTGGTCATCGTCTTGTGACGATCAATGTCTATTCGTGGTGGTGCGAGATTAACATGCAGGAGCGCGCGGGATGATGACGTTTCAGCATTAGTGGGGCATGGGGGCAGCCAGTTGACTTGGGTTAACTTATCGACGCCGTAAAAATTCATCCAGCGCGGTTGAGCTGCCGACACTGGGAACGACTCGCAGTAGCTGTCAGTCCAAAGTTACCTACTCATTAGTAAGGTACAGCGCGATGGATAAGACAATCACGGTGGATCAACTGGCTAGTACCGACCTCAGATCAATCAACGAAATATGGCTCGGCGGCACTCATACACAACTATGTCTGTGGCGTGGCGAACAGGTTTTCACCCACGAGATGATGAGCGAGGGCACCCACGATCAGAATGTCCGGCGTCTATGCGTGCAGTTGGTCAACACCGACAATCAAGCTGCAGTGGCCCATGTTGAGGGAATTTTGCGTGAACAGCTGGAGAAGATAGGCAAGGAGGGCGAGTTTTATCCCGCCGAGGAGACGGGCACTTATCAATAATAAAAGGAGGTTTTCATCGTGATGTGTGACCTTCCGGCAATGCCCTCGTACCAAACTGATTTTCACTGAAATATCGATTAATTCTTCGATTCAGTTGCGCTGAAATTATCGTCTTTTCAGATCGAGGCTCCGCCATTTGAAAAAAATCTGAACCTCGTTGCCGCCCGACAAACCTAACGACCTATAACCCGTAACCGGGAGGTGCGCCATGCAAGTTACCTATTTCTGGATTGGCCTGATAGTTATTCTGCTGTTGCTGGACCTATGGGTCATCAACAGCGTTTGGCGTAGCGATAACAGCACAGGCAGCAAGGCAGGTTGGACGGCCCTAGTCTTGGTATTTCCGCTTATAGGGCTGGCTATCTGGGGTATTGCGGGGCCGCGGGGCGTCACCAAAGGTCCGTCCTCTCCAGAACACAGTAAAGGTTGAGTCAAAGGGGCCGTATGAAAGAGCCTGTTCATCGGGACCTGCACAGCCGCAATTACCCTGTCGATGAAGACATGGTCCTGCAACGCAAGGTGTGGTGCTTCGAGCGACTGGGCTGGTACGGCTTGGTTGGTTTAATTGGGCTCACTTTGGCAGGGTTGTTCTCGAAAGGACCGCTGAGCTACGCAGAGGCTTACAGTGCCGATGGGCAACTGCGCGTCGAGTACCAGCGGTTCTTGCGCAATGGCTCTTCCGATAAATTGATCGTTCACCTTCAGGGCAAGCCCCGCGAACCTGTTGAGGTTGAAATCAGTGGCGAATTGTTGCGCGGCTTTGAAATTGAAACCCTTCAACCGCAGCCGCTCAAGGCGAGTGCCGCAGGTGAGGGCGTAAAGCTGTGGGTGCTTAGCGACAAAGCGGGGCAGGCGAGCGTGCACTTGTCTGTGCGCAGCGACGGAGTGGGCAGTTTCGCGACGCGTGTATCGCTGCCAAACGGCACCTCATTGGGTTTCTCGCAGTTCATCTATCCCTAGGGGGTATTATGGATTCGGTATTACGAGCAGCTGCCATCTATCTGGTGCTGATGCTGTTGTTCAAGATAGCTGGCAGACGTTCGCTCGCAGAGCTAACCACATTCGACCTGGTGCTTTTGATGGTGATCGGCGAGGCTACCCAGCAGGCGCTGCTGGGAGACGACTTTTCACTGACCAATGCGGTACTGGTGATCGTAACGCTGATTGCCATAGACATTGGCTTCTCGCTTGTAAAACAGCGCTCACCCTGGTTTTCCCGCGTGCTTGATGGCGGCCCGACGATAGTCGTCGAGCATGGCAATGTCCTTCATGAGCGTCTCAAGCGTGCGCGATTGGATGAAAGCGATATTCTCGAAGCCGCCCGATCTGCTCAAGGTATCGTGGAGATCAATCAGATCAAATTCGCAATCCTTGAGCGAAACGGAAAAATTTCCGTCATCCCTTCTGACTAGATTCAACTTAACGGCATAAGCGACACAGTCACGAGGTCTCCAGTGACGACCGCCCGGAAGTGTAGAACACCATGCAGGGCTGGCAGCTACTTTCGTTTCGCACGGTGGATACGCATCCACTCCTGATAAGCGGCGGTGCGTTGTGCATCTGCGAGCTTCTTGGCTTCAATGAAGCGCGCCCACATCTGCGCATCGCCGCCATAGGACTCGATGATTTTGTACGCCTGCGCGTCCAGTCGGTCGGCTTCGAAAAACATCTCGCTATTTCGCGCGACCTCGTCATCCCGTGCTTGCCTCGTCGTACAACCAAGCGTCTGGGTGGTCATCATGCGAGGCCCTCCGCCCACTGGACCTGCGTCGCCGCGCTCCAGCGTACCCCAGTGATACCGTATTTTTCCGCCATCGGTTTGGAAACACGCTTGAGCGTTTGCTGGCCGAATCTGGGTATGACGGCGACACCTGCATCGCAACTAGCCCAATGCCAAGCCTCAGCATTGTCCATTTTTGGCGCGCGAACGATGAATGACTTTGGTTCGCCGTGCAGTTGATACTCAATAGTAAACAGAATGTTGTGTTTCATGAGACCTCCTTATGCTCATGAAATACAGATATTTGACGTCAAAAAAGATTCAAAAAAATTGTCTGACAATGCGATGAGTGAGCCTGGGCGCACGTGACATCTCAATCATCCACTGTAAACGTCACCCACCCCGGCGCATTTGTTGGCCGCTCTATCTCGACGATGACGCCATTCACGGAGGAGCCGTCCGGCAAGTTCACCGCCACAAAGTTAGGATGGCCCGGCCAATCCAGAGGTTTGTCGAACTCCAAACGCGCAATGGTCGGCTTTCCGCTGCTGCTCATTTGGATACCCACTGAATCATTCAAGCGTTCATCTGATGGTGTGCCTAAGTGGCGCGAGGCGGTAATCACAGTGGCAATACCTTGGAAATCGTAGGACATGCTGGTTTACCTCATATAAACGGGGCTGCCGACGGCCCCTGGTCTTGCGATAGAGAAGGGCTGGCAAATAATCGTTCAATCCAAATGACTGAGTGGTGCGTTCAATGGTGATGGGGCGCTACAGCCGGGTCGGTGATCTGAATAACGTTACCCTGTTGCCATGCGTCCGCACCGGGTGCGATGGGTGGTGCAACTATATCGACGCGAGTCTTCTTCTTTTCGGCGCTGTCGATCCCCATTCGCTGATCCCGCTGGGAGACCATCCGAGGGTCGGCCTGGCCATCGGCGGTAAACCCCATCATAAGTTGAGGAACACCCAGCGGCAGGCGTTTGTCGAGATCGGTATGCCAGGTATGCCAAGTCTTGCCGTAGGTATGTACCAGTTTTTCCATCAAGGCGTGCTCAGCCACTTCAGGGATTCCCGGCGCGACCAGTTGGCCTGATTTCACTTCATGCACGTGGCTGTGCCACAGCGCCTTTTCGGGGGCAGGGAGGGTGTTGAACAACTGCTCGCTGATGATGTATTCCACGCCCATCAACTTTGCATCCTTGCGATTGCCGTCGTAGATCACGCATTGAATCACCTCTTCGTTGAGAACTGAACAATAGTGATGCGCCTCCATTTGCACTTCAGGATGGCCGTTATAGAAGTGAAAACCGTCCAGATAGGCATTCAATGCATCAACTGGCGGACGAGATTGGAGCAGGGCTGCACCCGCTTCCAGGGTTCGGGTAGATGGGGTTGCTGGTTTACCGGGTGCTTCCACATTCGAGGGAGAGTCATTGCCAGCGCAGGCGCTGAGCAGGGTGAAGGTTGCCGCCAGGGAAAATGACTTGGCCATACTGGGTGTATTGGTGATCATTGTCATAGGTTCCATCCTCTAGTCTTCTCTCAAGCTCAATTGATGAAAGTCAGGTTGAGTCGTGTAGTGGTTGGAAAACCTGGCGCCGTACACGTTCAAAACGGTTTCGCTTGAACATTGATTGATGTGAAAGGTCTTTTTTTGGAACGGGATTGAGAGCGCAATCGCTCGTGCGCAGGAGCAATTATCATGTCTGTCGCCGCTTCTATCGTTGAATACCTCAAACGCAATCGAATGAGCATCACCACGGCCGAGTCTTGTACCGCAGGAAAAATTATCACACTGCTTTCGGAGGTCGACGGCGGAGGTTCATGTATTGAGAGTGGTTACGTTGTCTATTCGCCAGAAGCGAAACAGCGATTATTAAACGTACGCGCGTACACCATAGATACCTTCAATCTCACGAGCTGTGAGGTTGCTCGGGAGATGGTTCTCGGGGCGCTGGGCGACAGTCCGGCAGAAGTCGCGTTAGCGACCACAGGCATACTGGGTCCTGATGTGATCGATGGAATACCTCCTGGAACTGTATGTTTTGCCTGGGCCTATCGAATAGGGCGAGATCTGAGCGTGTTCAGTCGAAAGGAGCGGTTCATGGGCTCGCGCGAGCAGGTTCAATTGGCCGCATCCATCCATGCCCTGAAATGGCTGCCGCATTTTCACCAGCTAGCAATGGCGGGCGAACGTGCTTAGTGATCTGTTTCACTATGCCGCGGCGTAAATACTGGCGAGACAATAGCGTTGCGGAACGTTCCTAAGCGGGCGCCAGCCGACCGTTAGAAAAAGAAACGACACTGAATCAGTTTCGTCGAATCAGTGCCTTAGGAAGGTCATGCATAACATGTGATTTAACATAATATACATTATGCGTAATATCGCATTGCGTATTCAGGGGCAGTGCCCGTGAGATTTCAGCAGGCAAAACCCCTGTCTTGCTCAAACCTGAGCAAAGCCACCATCGACAAACATTTCACTGCCCGTCATGAAGCTGCTCTCATCCGACGCCAGGAACAATGCGGCGGCTGCGACTTCTTCCGGCTTGCCGATACGACCCAACGGAACCTGCGCCGTCATGTCGTCGATGATGGCTTCCTTTTGTCCCGTGCCTGACAGCGCCAGGTCCAGGCCTGGTGTCGAGATCGGGCCTGGTGACAGCACGTTGACGCGAATGCCGCTGCCTTTCAGATCGAGCGCCCAGCTTCTGGCGAAATTACGCAGCGCAGCCTTGGTGGCGCTGTACACACTGAATGCCGGTGTGCCCATGGTGCCGGTGGTTGAACCGGTCAGGATCACTGAGCTGCCAGCGTGCATCAGTGGTAACGCGTTTTGCACGGTGAACAGCGTGCCTTTGACGTTGATGCCGAATGTCCGGTCAAACGATTCCTCGGTGATGGATCCGATCGGCTGGAAATCCCCCAGGCCCGCGTTGGCGAACAGCACGTCAACGCGGCCCTTGTCGGCTTTGATTTGAGTGAAAATGCGCGCCAGGTCGTCGAGTTTTGAAATGTCACCCTGGATGGCGATGGCCTCATGGCCAATCAGTGCAAGCGCCTTGTCCAGTTCATCCTGCCGACGTCCTACGATCACGACCTGCGCGCCTTCAGTTGCAAAGCGAATGGCGGTTGCCAGGCCGATGCCGCTGTTGCCGCCGGTAACTACTGCAATTTTGCCGTTGAGCCTGCTCATGGTGAGCTCCAGTGAATAAGGTTGAGGCCCAACTGTAGATCTGCGCTATTCTTTTGAATAGTATGCACCTTTTAGTAAGTACCCCCTCGGAGCCTTCATCATCATGGCTAACAACTCATTCAACTGTGGCCTGGAAGCTGCGCTGGCCGTGATTGGCGGCAAATGGAAACCCCTGGTTCTGTTCAACCTGGCGCAGAATGTTCATCGATATGGCGAATTAAGGCGCGCGATTGGCGGCGTGACTGACAAAGTGTTGATTCAGCAACTCAAGGAGTTGGAGCGCGACGAGATCATTGCTCGTGTGGACTTTCACGAGATACCGCCGAAGGTCGAGTACTCCCTCACGCCCTTTGGCCAGTCCTTGGCTACGGCGCTGGGCGGGTTGTGCCAATGGGGTACGCAGCATATGCAAACGGTCGAGCGCATCGCCGAACGACGCACGTCTGCCCTCTCCCGGTCCTGAGCCCCTGCCCGATATCCAACTCAACTAAATGACTATTTAGTTGAGTTAAATCAATAAGTTAGAGCCTGAATCGATCGACGGACTGTGACAGCTGGCCTGCCAAGCTAGACAATTCGTCCGTCGTCGACGCCGTCTGGCCGATTACGCGACTGTTGCTCTCTGACATCTGCGCAATCATCTCCACCTGATGGGCAATTTCATTGCTGGCCAGGCTCTGCTCCCCGATGGTTCGGGAGATATCGTTGACCATCTCGGTGGTATTCAAGGTGGCCTGGAGAATCTCACGAATTGAGCGCTCCACATCAGCGGTCACCGCCATGCCCTTATCGACCTGAGCAACGCCCTCCTCCATGCTGGCGACGGCTTCGCGCGTGCTTTGCTGGATACGCCCTACCATGCTGGCAATTTCCTGGGTCGAGGCACTGGTGCGCCCGGCGAGGTTGCGTACTTCATCGGCGACCACGGCGAAACCGCGCCCCTTCTCACCGGCACGGGCGGCCTCGATCGCGGCATTCAGGGCCAGCAAATTGGTCTGGTCGGCGATTCCCTTGATCACCTGGATAATGCTGTAAATCGCCTCGGACTCCTTGTCCAGCGTGCGGATTACCTGGGCGGACTGTTGCGCGGAGCGGGCAATGCCGTCCATGTCGCTGACCACCTGATGAATCACCTGGCCACCGTCCTTGGCCAGTGTTTCAGCCTGGTTGGCCATGGCCAATGCTCGCTCGGCATGCCGAGTGATTTCCTCAATGCTCGCGGTCATTTCACTCGCGGCAGCGGCCATGGCGCTTGCCGCCGCGCTTTGTTGCTGGCTGCTGCCAGCCACTTCATGACAGCCGTGGCTCAGTTGCTCGCTCGTGGTATTGACGCCATGGGCGTTGCTGCGCACCACGTCGATCATGCCGCGCAAATCCCGTTGCATGGTGGCGAGGCTGCGAATCAATGCACTGGCTTCATCTTTGCGCACGGGTTCGACAATCGGTTCGCTCAAGTTGCCATGAGCAATGCTGTCGGCAATCCGGCTGGCCGTTTGCAGCGGTCCCATGATGCTGAGGATGACCCAGCGGCCCTGGGCCAACAGCAATATAAGGCTGGCGATCAACACCACGCCAAGGGTGAAGTTGGCGGCACTGATGCTCTGCCGAGTGCCGACACTGGCCTGCTGGGTGTTGTTTTCGATCAGCTCACTGAGCGTCGCCATCTGATCTTCAAGCTGGCTGAAGGCGGCGTTGAACGTACCCAGTTCGCCCCGAGCGGCGTCGGGGTCATCCAGCGCCAGGGTGACGATGCGCTCGCCGGTACTTATATAGTTGTCCAGGCTGGGTTTGATTTTTTCCAGGTTTGCCTTGAGCGTGTTGTCCAGCGGCAGCTTGAGGTTATCCGCCAACACCTGGCGAAAGTGCTCGGCATGTTCCTTGAGCGAATCGCTGACCTGCGCCTTCGTGCTGGTACTTTTACCCAGGCCCACCAGCATGGCCGACAGCACATCCGCGCGCAGGGCGTCGTGCATCATGTCGGCTTCCATATGGTTGCGCAGCGCCGTCATGCTGAGCTCGCTGTCCTGCACGGCAGTGCCCATCCGAGTATTTCCCAGGTAGCCGGCCAGGTTCATGATCAAGGCCGTAAGCAGTCCGGTCGCTATCAACAGCATCAGGCGTAGTTTGATCGTCATGCTGATATATCCCCGTGCCTGGTCAGTCGGTTGGGAACCCAACCGCAGAAGCCTCGCTGGTCATGTTATCGGCCAACCATACTGCTTATTGAAGCCTAAGTTTGCGGATCTGCGCAGATCCCTTAAGCTGACCGACCTTTGCTCCGCCCGGAACTGCCCCATGTCTCGACGTATCGCCCACCTCGCCTTGCTGCTGGGTTTGATCACCGCAGTCGGCCCCTTCGCCATCGATATTTACCTGCCAGCCTTGCCGACTCTGGGCGCAAGCCTGCATGCCTCACCCGCGCTGGTGCAGATGAGCCTCACTGTGTTTTTCGTCATCGTTGGGGTGTGCCAGCTGTTCTACGGGCCGATCAGTGATGTGTTTGGGCGCAAACCGCCGATTTACGCAGGCCTGGTAATTTTTGCCGTGGCAAGTGTCGGGTGTGCGCTGGCGCCGACCATCGAAACACTGATTGCCTTTCGTGCCCTGCAGGCGTTTGGTGCGTGCGCAGGCATGGTGATTCCGCGGGCCATCGTGCGTGACTTGTACACCGGGCATGAAGCGGCGAAGCTCATGGCGTTGCTGATGCTGGTGATGAGCGTCTCGCCGATCCTCGCGCCGCTCGCCGGCAGCCTGGTGATCGCGTTGTGGAGCTGGCGTGAAGTGTTTGCCGTGCTGGCCGTCGTTGCCGTGGCCTGCCTGGTGATGACCATCGTGCAACTGCCCGAGACCCATCCGGCCGAACGTCGATTGGGCAAAACCCTGGGCAATGCGTTCAGCAGCTATGGCGCGTTGTTGCGCGACCCGGTCTTTATCGGTTTGTCGGTGGTATGTGGTTTTGGCTTGGCGACCTTCTTCGTGTTCATCGGCAGCGCACCGTTCGTGTACATCGAGTATTACGGCCTGACGCCGACCCAGTTCAGCCTGGGTTTTGCCCTGAATGCCGCCTCGTTTTTCGCCATGAGCCAACTGACCGCGCGCCTCACTGCACGCTTTGGCCTGGCGCCGTTGATCCGCTGGTCGGTGGTGGCCGTGGCGGCGGTCATGGCCTTGCTGGCGGCCACCACGCTATGGGTCGATAGCCTGGCCTTGATGATGACGCTGCTGTTTATCGGCTTTGGCTTTCTCGGCCTGCTGCTGCCGGCAGCCGGTGTGTTGTCGTTGGAGGATCATGGCGCGGTGGCCGGTTCTGCCTCGGCCCTGCTCGGGGCGATCCAGATGATCACGGCAGCCCTGTCAATGACGGTGGTCGGTGTGTTCGCCGATCACACACCCGCGCCGATGCTGATAGGCATTGCGCTATGCGCCATCGCAGCGATGCTCACCACGCTGTGGACCTTGCGCCGCCTGCCCACTCACCTGGCCAGTGCCCCGCCCTCCTCCTGATCGCTGCCCGTCTGCGCAGCAGGTTCGGATCTCGAATCTTGACTGCGCCTACGGGGCAACATCAAAGCGTGGAAATACCCTGTATGCATAAGTCTGAAGCCAACCACTCGTCGGGCTTCAATGGCATCCATTACAACTATCGTCCGGCGCAAAACTACTAATCCCATAGCACCTTTGGAAACCTATGGAGATTGAAATGACTGACTACCCTCGCCCACCCTTCGCGCCGCAAGCTCAGAACGTGCCAGGTTCGCAGAAAAAAATGGACCCTTACCCGGATTGCGGCGAGCAAAGCTACAAGGGCTCCGGCCGGCTCGCCAACAAGATCGCGCTGATCACCGGCGCCGACAGTGGCATCGGCCGTGCCGTTGCGATCGCTTTTGCACGCGAAGGCGCGGATGTGGCTATCGCTTATCTGGATGAACATGAGGACGCCAGGGAAACCGCACGCTGGGTCGAGGAAGCCGGACGCCAGTGCCTGTTGCTGCCCGGTGATATCGCGCAGAAAAGCGTATGCCAGTCGCTGGTCGACAAGACGGTCGAGCAATTCGGCCGTATTGATGTGCTGGTCAACAATGCAGCATTCCAGATGAGCCATGAAACGCTTGAAGATATCTCAGACGAGGAATGGGTGAAAACCTTCGATATCAACATCACAGCCATGTTTCGTATCTGCAAGGCTGCCGTGCCGCATATGAAGGCGGGCAGTTCGATCATCAATACATCGTCGGTCAACTCGGACATGCCCAAGCCGACGTTGATGCCCTACGCCGCCACCAAGGGTGCGATCGCGAACTTCACGGGTGGTCTGGCGCAGTTGCTCGGCAGCAAGGGCATTCGCGTCAACAGCGTAGCGCCGGGACCGATCTGGACGCCGCTGATTGTGGCGACCATGACCGATGAAGACGTGAAGAGCTTCGGCAGCGAAACCCCGCTGGGCCGCCCGGGCCAACCGGTGGAAGTCGCGCCGATCTATGTGCTGCTGGCCTCGGATGAAGGCAGCTATATCTCTGGGTCGCGTTATGCGGTCACGGGCGGCAAGCCTATCCTCTAACCTCTGCCAAAAATCATTGTGGGAGCTGGCTTGCCTGCGATTGCATCACCTCGGTACAACAGCAATACCGAAGTGTCCGCATCGCGGGCAAGCCCGGCTCCCACAGGGGATTACAGTCGCCAGTCCTACAGATCAAACCGATCCACCGCCCGCCGCCGCTCGTTGTCGTCACGCACGTCATAGCTGGCGGTGGTCTGGATATTGGTGTGGTGCGCCAGTTTCTGTGCAATCGACAGGTCATGTTCTTCAATCACCCGAGTAATGAACGAGCGGCGGAAGTCATGGGGCATGATTTTCACGCCTACCTGCTGACCGCGCTGGCGGGCGATGTAGTAGATCGCATGCTTGGTGATGCGCTCGCGGGTGATATGGCTGCCGCGGCGGATGCGGTTGAACAGGAAACTGTCGTCCTGCTCGCCTTCCTTGAGTTGCTCGCGGCGAAACGCCAGCCACGCCTGCAACTTGGCGAATGCCCAGTCCGGCGCGTACTTGATCAACTCCTTGTTACCCTTGCCGATCACCCGCAGGCTGCGCTCTTCGAAGTTGATCTGCGCCAGGTCGAGGTTGACCGACTCCGACTTGCGCATGCCGGAGCCATACAGAATGCCGATCACCGCCGCATCCCGCAGGCCCTGGGGCCGAGGGTCGGCAGCGCAGACTTCCATCATTTCGCGGATCAGGCTGCGCCGCAGGTTGCGGCCCTGGCTCAGGCGCGTGCCCGGTGCAGCCTTGACGGTGCGCATGCGCAACAGGTGTTCCTGGCTGATCAGGTTCAGCCGCCAGGCTTCGTTCATCACACCGCGTACCGCGTTGACATATAACGATGAGGTATTCGGCGCGTAGCCGTCCTCACGCAAGGCAGCGACCAGGGCGATCACGTGTTCGGGCTGCAGCAGATGCCAGTCGATGTCTTCAAGGTTAATGTCCTCGAAGCCCAGGCGGTCGGCCGCGTCTTGCAACACGTAGCGCATGGTCAGTTGGCTGGAGGGTGCCAGGCGGGTGAGGTAAAGGGTCAGCGGGTTGCGGATAGACTCAGTCAAGGTAGATCAGCCTTTGGATTAAATACCTCGAACAAGCCTTTGATTAATCGAGGTATTTAGTGAATTGGCGAAGGCCGAGTCTAACCCAGGACCGGCCCAGGCACAAAATCACGGGGCCGTGTCGTCATCTTCGGTAGGGTCCTGCGGCTGGACCTGGGTCTGGCTCCAGTCGCTGTCCTGCTTCTGCATCAGCGCGAACCAGTGTTGACGCATGAACGTCAAGTAAGCCTCAGGGGCTTTGGCAAAATCCTTTTCATCGCCATAACAACCCGGCAACGGCAACTCGGTGCCCTGCTCCTTGTACTGGCTGACCAGTGCCTGCTGTCCGGCCACGCTGCAATCCTTGGGCAACGGCATGCCGCGCAAGGCGCCAGCCTCTTCGTCCCACCAGGCAGCCCCCACGCGGTCCAGGCCGCGCAGACGGAATTTCTGCGACTTGCCGACATGCATGATCAGCTTGAATTCGTTGGGGCTAACATCGCTGGTGCAGGTTCGCGAATAGCCCACGGTGGCCTGGGTGATGCCGTCGCCGGTGAGGTCGGTGACCTTGGTCGCCGCCCTGTCAAAATGCAGGGCGGCGTCGAATTCGCAATGCTGCACGTCGTCGTAGAGCATCCACACACGCTTGGGGCGGTTGCCGTCGATCAGGTATTGCGCCGCATACACGAACCCCGACTGGGTGCCGTCGTCGTCACGCTCGCTGACTTGCTCGGCGAGCACCAGCAGGTTCTTGCCTTGTTTATCGTCCCAGGTGTAGGCGGCGATCTGCTTGCCGCGCACTTCCACGCCGTCCGGCACTTGATCGATGCTGGTCAGCGCCACGCCGTCATCGGCCTGGACTGTCGTGACACTGGCCACGCTCATCAACAACGCCATCAATGATCCCATCAAAGCAGGCCGCAATTGGCCGCGTAAAAGCTGCACGCTATTCATTCGATCACCCTGGCAAGAGACGGCTTACTTTACCGGCACTTGGGGCGCATTGCAGAGAAGATTCTTCACTAAAATTCGTTGGCTGAGCGTAGGCGCTCAAGTTGAACCAAACGTCCTACAAACAGTTCTTATTTCGCCCACTAACTAAAGTCGACAACCCGTTAGTTGCTTAGCTGAACCCTAGCTGTCTACCTGTCAAATAAACGAGTTTTTCATCCGCCTTTCATATCTGTTCCACATTTTTACGCTTAATCTTAAACACAGTACTTCACGGCAAGCCGCGCTATATCGTCTAACCTATTGATTACGCTTCACCTTTGGCGCCGTTTCTTAACCTGCGGCCTGGACGTTCGCCCCAATGATTGCTGCTGTTTCCACGCTCCAAGATGCTCTAACCCCGAGGTCATGAATCTTTGAAACCCTACCCTATTCATTGCGTGTCGATCGTTATCCCGGTCTACAACGAACAAGAGAGCCTGCCTGAATTGCTGCGTCGCACCACTGCGGCCTGCAAGCAGCTGGCCTACGAATACGAAATCATCCTGGTGGATGACGGTAGCCGCGACAATTCGGCCCAACTGCTGGAAGACGCTGCGGCTGAAGACGGCAGCAACGTGGTGGCGGTGATCCTCAATCGCAACTACGGCCAGCATGCGGCGATCATGGCCGGTTTCGAGCAGTGCCGGGGCGAGGTGGTAATCACCCTTGACGCCGACCTGCAAAACCCGCCCGAAGAAATCCCGCGCCTGGTGGACCAAGCCGCCCTCGGTTACGACGTGGTTGCGACCGTGCGCAATAATCGCCAGGACTCGGCCTTCCGCCGCTGGCCTTCGCGCTTGATCAACCTGGCCGTGCAGCGCTCCACCGGCGTGGCCATGACCGATTACGGCTGCATGTTGCGCGCCTACCGCCGCACCATTGTCGACGCGATGCTGGCCTGCCGCGAGCGCAGCACCTTCATCCCGATCCTGGCCAACGGCTTTGCCCGCCACACCACCGAGATCCTGGTGCACCACGCCGAGCGTGAACATGGCGAATCCAAATACAGCGCCATGCGCCTGATCAGCCTGATGTTCGACTTGCTGACCTGCATGACCACCACCCCGCTGCGCCTGCTGTCCATCGTCGGCTTCAGCCTGGCGGCGCTCGGCATGCTGTTTGCCCTGGCGTTGATCGTCATGCGCCTGGCCTTTGGTGCCGACTGGGCCGGTGATGGCTTGTTCGTACTGTTCGCCGTGCTGTTCGTGTTCACCGGTGGCCAATTCATCGGCATGGGCCTCTTGGGTGAATACCTGGGCCGCATGTACAGCGATGTGCGCGCCCGTCCGCGCTTCTTTGTCGAAAAGGTGCTGCGCAACCAACCGGCAGCACCGGCTCCCGTGGTCGTCGTTGACGGCCTGGTGTCTTCCCATACTTCTACTTCTTCTGCTGATCAGGTCCAATCATGAGTTCAAAAGCTGTTGTATTCGCGTACCACGACATTGGTTGTGCAGGCCTTGAAGCGCTGCTCAACACGGGTTACGAAATTGCTGCTGTGTTCACCCATGCCGACGACCCGAAGGAGAACAACTTCTACGGTTCCGTTGCTCAACTGTGCGCACGCAACGGTATTCCAGTGCACGCTCCGGAAGACGCGAACCACCCGCTGTGGGTCGAGCGCATCGCCAAGCTGAACCCGGACTACATTTTCTCGTTCTACTACCGCAACCTGCTGAGCGAGCCATTGCTGGCAACCGCACGCAACGGCGCATTCAATCTTCACGGCTCGCTGCTGCCCAAATACCGTGGCCGCGCCCCGGCCAACTGGGTGCTGGTCAATGGCGAAAGCGAAACCGGCGTAACCCTGCACCGCATGGTCAAGCGTGCCGATGCCGGCGCGATCATGGCCCAACAGAAAGTCGTGATCGATCGCACTGATACCGGCCTGACCCTGCACGCCAAACTGCGCGACGCCGCCAGCAACCTGCTGCGTGACGCCCTGCCGCAACTGGCTCAAGGCAAGCTGGCGGAGACCGCCCAGGACGAAAGCCAGGCCACTTACTTCGGTCGCCGCACCGCCGCCGATGGCAAGCTGGAATGGAAAAAACCGGCTGAAGCATTGTTCAACCTGGTTCGCGCCGTGACTCAACCGTATCCGGGCGCTTTCTGCGCGGTCGGCGAGCACAAGCTGATCGTGTGGCAAGCCGAAGTGGTCAAGGGCAACGATGGCCAGGCGCCGGGCCGCGTGATCAGCGTCAACCCGCTGCGCATTGCCTGCGGTGAAGACTCCCTGGTGATCAAGTTCGGCCAACGCAATGACAACGGCCTGTACCTGGCCGGTCCTTCCCTGGCCAACGAATTGGGCCTGGTGGACGGTTCCGTGCTGCGCGGCGCCGAGTCCGGCCGCAAGACACGGCGTACCCGTGTGCTGATCCTGGGCGTGAATGGCTTTATCGGTAACCACCTGTCCGAGCGTCTGCTGCGTGACGACCGTTACGAAGTCTATGGCCTGGACATCGGCTCCGACGCCATCGAGCGCCTGCGCAGCCACCCGAACTTCCATTACGTGGAAGGCGACATCAGCATCCACACCGAGTGGATCGAGTACCACATCAAGAAGTGCGACGTGGTCCTGCCGTTGGTAGCCATCGCCACGCCGATCGAATACACCCGCAACCCGCTGCGCGTGTTCGAGCTGGACTTCGAGGAAAACCTCAAGCTGGTGCGCTATTGCGTCAAGTACAACAAGCGCGTGATCTTCCCGTCGACCTCCGAAGTCTATGGCATGTGCCAGGACCAGTACTTCGATGAAGACACCTCCAACCTGGTGGTCGGCCCGGTCAACAAGCAACGCTGGATCTACTCGGTCTCCAAACAACTGCTCGACCGCGTGATCTGGGCCTACGGCGCCAAGGGCCTGAACTTCACCCTGTTCCGTCCGTTCAACTGGATGGGCCCGCGTCTCGACCGCCTGGACTCCGCGCGCATCGGCAGCTCCCGTGCGATCACCCAACTGATCCTGAACCTGGTGGAAGGTACGCCGATCCGTCTGTTCGACGGTGGTGAGCAGAAACGTTGCTTCACTGACATCGCCGACGGTATCGAAGCCCTGGCGCGCATCATTGATAACGACAACGACGCGTGCAACGGCCAGATCATCAACATCGGCAACCCGGAAAACGAAGCCAGCATCCGCCAATTGGGCGAAGAGCTGCTGCGCCAGTTCGAAGCGCACCCGCTGCGTGGCAACTTCCCGCCGTTCGCCGGTTTCCGTGACGTGGAAAGCAAGGCGTTCTACGGCACCGGTTACCAGGACGTGGCACATCGCAAGCCAAGCATCGAAAACGCCAAGCGCCTGCTGAACTGGGAGCCGACCGTAGAGATGAGTGAAACCATCGGCAACACGCTGGATTTCTTCCTGCGTGAAGCGATGCTCGAAATCGCGGACAAAAAGTAATGGATGCAGGTCTTCGCATCGACGTCGACACCTACCGAGGCACCCGTGAAGGTGTGCCACGGTTGCTCGAATCCCTGGACGAAGCCTCGGTAAAAGCGACGTTTTTCTTCAGTGTCGGGCCGGACAACATGGGGCGCCACCTGTGGCGTCTCATCCGCCCGCAGTTCCTGTGGAAGATGCTGCGTTCCAACGCCGTCGGGCTGTATGGCCTGGATATCCTGCTGGCTGGTACCGCCTGGCCGGGCAAGCCGATCGGTCGCGACCTGGGGCACCTGATGCGCCAAGCCAAGGCGGCCGGGCATGAGGTCGGCCTGCACGCCTGGGATCACCACGGCTGGCAGGCCAACACCGGGCGCTGGAGCGAAGCGCAGTTGGTCGAGCAAATTCGACGCGGCGTGGAGAGCCTGAGCGACATCCTTGGTGAGCGCATTGACTGTTCAGCGGCCGCCGGTTGGCGCGCCGATGAACGCGTCGTGCAAGCCAAGCAAGGGTTCAACTTTCGCTACAACAGCGATTGCCGCGGCACTAGCCTGTTTCGTCCCACCTTGGCCGATGGCAGTGCGGGTACCCCACAGATTCCGGTGGACCTGCCGACCTTCGACGAAGTCGTCGGGCCGGTAGTGGCTGCCAAGGACTTCAATACGTTCATCCTCGACCGCTTTGCCGAGTCGAAGCTCAACGTCTACACGATCCACGCAGAGGTAGAAGGGATTCTGATGGCCAATGAGTTCCGCCAGTTGCTCGCCCAGGCAGGGCAGCGCGGCATCGATTTCAAACCGTTGGGCGAGTTGTTGCCGGCGGACCTGACCACCCTGCCCCAGCAACAGCTGGTGCGCGGCGTCTTGCCCGGTCGCGAGGGTTGGCTTGGAGTGCAGCAGGCATGATTCGCCGTTGGGCCCTGCCCCTGCTCCTGCTGGCGTTTGGCGTGTTTTACCTGCTGCCACTGGCTACCCATGGTCTGTGGATTCCGGATGAAACCCGTTATGCGCAAATCAGCCAGGAAATGCTGCTGACCGGAAAATGGGCGTCGCCGCACTTCATGGGTATCCGTTACTTCGAGAAACCGGCGGCCGGTTACTGGATGATCGCGCTGGGCCAGGCGATCTTCGGGCAGAACCTGTTCGGCGTGCGGTTTGCGTCGGCGTTGAGCACCGGATTGAGCATCCTGTTGGTGTACCTGGTGTCGCGTCGGTTGTGGAATGACCCGCAGAAGAGCCTGATCAGCACCGTGCTGTACATGAGTTTTGTCAGCGTGGCGGCCCTGGGCGGTTATGCCAACCTCGATCCGCAGTTCACGTTCTGGGTGAACCTGACGGGCGTGGCCTTGTGGTTTTGCTTTGACAGCACGACCCGCAATGGACGACTCGGCGCCTGGGCGCTGTTGGGGTTTGCCTGCGGCATGGGTTTCATGACCAAGGGCTTTCTGGCGTGGCTGCTCCCGGTGTTGATCGCCCTGCCCTATGCGATCTGGCAACAGCGTTTCCGCGAGCTGCTCGGTTACGGCCTGGTGGCGGTGGTGGTGGCGATTGTCATCAGCTTGCCGTGGGCGCTGGCTGTACACCTGCAAGAGCCCGACTACTGGCACTTCTTCTTCTGGCACGAGCATATCCAGCGCTTTGCCGGTGACGACGCCCAGCATGCCGAGCCGTTCTGGTATTACCTGCCGTTGCTGGTTGCGTTCTGCCTGCCATGGGTGGCGTTGTTGCCGTCCACGCTCAAGCAGGCCTGGCAGGACAAACGCAGCGCACAAACCGGCTTTGTATTGCTGTGGTTGCTGATGCCCCTGGCGTTCTTCAGCCTGGCCAAGGGCAAGCTGCCCTCCTACATCATGCCGTGCCTGCTGCCCTTGGCGTTGTTGATGGGCAATACCCTGACCGACAAACTGGCCCAGGGCCGTTACCGCGCAGTGCGTATCAATGGCTGGTTGAACCTGATCATCGGCGTGGTGATGCTGCTGGCGCTGAGCTGGTTCCAACTGAAAAAACCGGTGTATGAACACGGTCAGGAAACACTCAGCCTGGTACTGGTGTTCACATTCCTGTTCGGCTGGATCCTGGTCAACCTGCTGCAGGCCGCACAGCCGCTTCGCTTGTGGGCGATGCCAGTGCTTGGCAGCTGGCTGATGGTCGCCCTGTTGCCAGCCGCGCTGCCGCACTCAGTGGTTTACAACAAGACCCCCGACCCATTCATCATCGATCACCTGCAGGAACTGCAACCGGCCACTGCACTGTTGAGCAATGACCTCGGCGCCGCATCGGCCTTGTCGTGGCGCCTGGCACGGCCGGACGTGACGCTCTACAACACCGTCGGTGAAGTCAAATACGGCCTCGCCTACCCGGATGCCGGGCATCACAAGGTGGATATGCCTCAGGTTCAGCAGTGGATGAGCGATGCGCGTAAAAAAGGCACGGTCGGTGTGGTGATGCGCGTCAAAGGTGACGATGAGCGAGCCGAAATCGCTTTGTTGCCCAGCGACGGCCAGCGCTATGAGCAAGGCAATATAGTGATCCTGATCTTCCCGCAGGTGACGCCTTGATCACCTTGCTGCTGTTAGTGGCTGCCTGCTTGCTGACCTGCATGGGCCAGGTGTCGCAGAAATTCGCCGTGGAAAGCTGGCGTGACCTGCCGGACGGCTGGGCACTGAAACTGCGTTCGCCGTGGTTGTGGTCGGCGCTGATGTGTCTGGGTCTGGGCCTGTTGGTGTGGCTGCTGGTGTTGCAGCGCCTTGAGGTGGGCATTGCCTACCCCATGCTCAGCCTGAATTTCGTGCTGGTCACACTGGTGGCGCGGTTTGTCTTTGATGAGCCCATCGACGGCCGTCACTGGTTGGGCGTGGCGCTGGTGATCGGCGGTGTCGTGCTGCTGGGGCGTCACGTATGAGCCGGGTTCAAGGGTTTGCCCTGGCCCTGGGCAGTGTTGGCCTGGTCAGCGCCGCCCAATTGGGCATGCGCTGGAGCATGACGCGCTTGCCGCTGCCCAACCAGTGGCTGAGCGTCCAGATTGATCTCGACGCCCTCGGCGTGGTGCTCCTGGCGATTCTGGCCTACGCGCTGTCGATGCTCTGCTGGCTCGGCGCGCTCAAGCACCTGCCACTGGGCCGTGCCTATTCACTGTTGAGCATCAGCTACGCCCTGGTGTACCTGCTGGCGGCCAGCCTGCCGGTGTTCAACGAAGACTTCTCCATTTCAAAAACCCTGGGGGTGGCTTTGGTCATCCTCGGTGTGCTGGTTATCAACTCTCGTCGTGCTAGCGCTACAAGTCCCAGGAATGCCCCATGAAAATCAGTGTATTTGGTAGTGGTTACGTCGGTCTGGTGCAGGCCACTGTGTTGGCCGAAGTCGGTCACGATGTCATCTGCATGGACGTTGACAAGAACAAGGTCGAGTCTTTGCAGAAGGGCCATGTGACGATCTTCGAGCCGGGGCTGGCGGCGATGGTCAAGGAAAACCTGGAAAGCGGGCGGCTGCACTTTACCCATGACGAGAAACTCGCGGTCGAGCATGGCGAAGTGCTGTTTATCGCCGTGGGTACGCCGTCGGACGAAGACGGTTCGGCGGACTTGAAGTACGTGCTGTCGGTGGGCGATGCCGTGGCCCGTCATCGCAAGGAACCGGTGATCCTGGTGGAAAAATCCACCGTGCCCGTCGGTACTGGCGACACCCTGCGTGCGCATATCGAGAAAGCCCTGCACTTGGCCGGTCGGCACCTGGAGTTCGATATCGTCTCCAACCCGGAATTCCTCAAGGAAGGCTCGGCCGTGGCCGACTGCCGCCGCCCGGACCGCATCATCATCGGCTGCGAGCGCGAAGAAGTGCGCGAGGTGATGCGCGACCTGTATGCCCCTTTCAATCGCAACCATGACCGCATTATTTTCATGGACCTGCGCAGCGCCGAGCTGACCAAATACGCCGCCAACTGCATGTTGGCCACCAAGATCAGCTTCATCAACCAGATCGCCGAGCTGGCCGAGCACCTGGGCGCAGACATCGAAGCCGTGCGCCTTGGCATCGGTGCCGACTCGCGCATCGGTTACCACTTCATCTACCCCGGCTGCGGCTATGGGGGGTCGTGCTTCCCCAAGGACATGCGCGCCCTGATCCACAGCGCCAAGCAAGCCAACTGCTCCAGCGACCTGCTGGAAGCCGTGGAAGCCATCAACCAGCGCCAGAAGAGCAAATTATTCGAACGCATCAATGCATTCTTCAAGGGCAACCTGCGCGGCAAGACCTTTGCCCTGTGGGGCCTGGCGTTCAAGCCGAACACCGACGACATGCGTGACGCGCCCAGCCGGGTGTTGATGGAAGCCTTGTGGGCGGCTGGCGCCAACGTGCGTGCTTTCGATCCGGAAGCCATGCAGGAAACCCAGCGCATCTATGGCGACGATCCACGGCTGATGCTGATGGGTACCCCGGAATCCACCCTGGGCGGCGCCGACGCGCTGATCGTCTGCACCGAATGGCAGCAGTTCAAGGCGCCGGACTTCGACCTGATCCACCAGCGCTTGAAAACCCCGGTGATCTTCGACGGCCGCAACCTCTATGACGGCGAGCGCCTGGCGCGCAAAGGCTTCCAGTACTACCCGATCGGCCGTGGCGACTCCTGCCAGTTGCCGATTCCGCAGCAGCAATGGTTGCCGCAGGTCGTGGAAGCCTAAGACGTGAACACTGCCCAACCGTCCCTGTTAAGCCCCGCGATCCGCCGTCAATCCCTCGGCTTGGGATTGCTGGCGTTGCTGCTGTTCATCGCCGGCAACTGGCATCAGGCAATCATCGGCTTCGACTCACGCTTCGTGCTGTTTGCCCAGGAGATGCTGCGTCATGGGCCCGGTTTCTTTCCGACCACCTATGGCCAGCCTTACGCGGATTACCTGGCTACCTCGACGTTGATGACGTGGCTGGTGTCTTTGCCGTTTGGCGAGGTCACCCGCTTTACCGCCTGGCTGCCTACGGCCATTGCCTCGGCGTTGATCGTCACCCTGGTGTATCGCCTGACGGCCCCTTACTCCCAGCGCTGGGGACTGTTGAGCATTGCGATGCTGTTGCTGAGCAGCAGTTTCATCAGCGAAACCCGCGCGGTGTCCCTCGACCAGATGTTGGCCGCAATCGCCCTGGCGGTGTTCTATCTGGGGTATGCCCACGACCACTTCGGTGCAGGTAAGCGCCTGCATTGGCTGTACCTGCTACTGATTGTCGGCTTTGCAGTGCGTGGGCCGATTGGGCTGGTCGTTCCCACTGGCGTGTTGTGCAGCTATTACCTGATCAACCGCCAATGGCGCCCACTGTTCAGCTTCGGATTGCTTGCGCTGGCGTTGCTGGTGGCCTGTGTCGGCTTGCTGTTGTTGATGGCCAAGCTGAGTGGCGGCGAGCGCTTCATGCAGGACGTGATTCGCATGCAGTTCCTCGGGCGCATGGATGGCAGCGAAGGTTCCAGCGGCGTGCTGTATTACTTCACCAGTTCCCTGGGCAACTATGCCCTGGCGTATCCGATGGCCGTGCTTGTGCTGCTGGCCATGGTGATCAGCGGACGCCGGGCGCCGGGGCCGGCCTTGCAGTTGGTGTGGTACTGCGCTGCCGCAGGCTTGCTGGTGATGCTGGGCTTGTCGATCCCACAGGCGAAAAAGGCGCGGTATGTACTGCCGATGTTGCCCATGGCGGCGATGATTGCGGCGTATCCGTTCCAAGTGGCGCACGGGCGGTTGTTTGCCTGGTTGCGTGGGTTGATGCTGGGCATCTGGACGTTGTTGCCGACGCTGTTGATCGCCGGATTGCTCTTCGCGCGGCCGCGCTACCCGGAACATTTGAGTCATTTGGGCTGGGTGTACGGCGTGCTTGGGGGGCTGCAGGGAGTGGCGCTGCTGGCGCTGTTCAAGTCGCAACTGCGCCAGGTCGGACCGGCTTTTGCCGCGGTACTGGCGGTATGGGCCACTTATATCCTGGTGGTCGAACCGCTGGAACGCAGTGTCTATGACACACGCACCTTTACCCTGCAGGTGCATGAACAGGTGATGCAGCAGCGTGCTCCCGTGGTGTTGCACGGCCTGGGCAAAGACGCCAAGGCGATCAAATACATGGTCAACCTCGACTGCGACCAAGTACCGTTATTCACTCAGCAAGCGGCCGAGCTGAAGCCCATCCAGGCGCCAGCCTGGCTGGTGATGAGTCAAGCGGATTACGAAGGCTTGCAGGACCCGCGCTTTCGCAGCATCACGCCCACCCTGGTCGGTGAGTTTGACCGCAACCCTTACGTACTGCTGCACTTGGCCAAACCGCCGCAACCTTAAAGACTGCGCCGGCCTTCAATTCATTATTTTTGCACTCAACCTGCATCAATATGCATTGGCGCGGTTCTTCCAAGGTGGGCACACTGCACGGGTTCCTTCCCCCAAATGTTGGAACCTTCAAAGGGCTTTTCCGGGCAACCAGACAAGCCTTTTTTTTGCCCGCTGTTTATGGACCCCCTTCAATGTTCGCTCGCTGGTTCCCCGCTGCTATCAACACCCGCCCCACTGAATGGAGCCGTGCCGCCATCGGCATGGCCTTGGGCACCCTCCTCAGCGTCTGGCTGTGTGCCCAAGTGTTTGGCATGGAGGTGGCGTTGCACCTGCTCGGCCCCCTCGGCGCCTCGGCGGTGTTGTTGTTCGCCGTGTCGTCCGGTGCACTGGCGCAACCCTGGTCGATCATTGGCAGCTACCTGTGCGCGGGCGTGATTGCGTTGCTGGTGGCCCGCGTCCTGGGTCCCTCCCTGGGCGGCGCCTGCCTGGCGGCCGGCATGACGGTGGTGCTGATGTGCTGGCTGCGTTGCCTGCATCCGCCAGCCGGCGGATTGGCGATGACACTGGTGTTGGCGGACCCGGCTTCCGCCGCCCTGGGCTGGTATGAATTGGGCGCCGTGCTGCTCGGTGCCGGCGCCTTGCTGGCCTGCGCGCTGGTTTACAACAACGCGACACGCACGCGCTACCCAAAAGGCGCCGTTGAAACACCCGCGCCTATCTTGGGCAACCCCAAGGCCGCTCGAGACCCAGCGATTACTGCCGACGATCTGAAGCTGGCGCTGTCCGAAATGGAACAATTCTACGATGTAGAGCCCACGGAGCTGGAAGCGTTGATCCATGCCGCAGAAACCCACGCCCGACGCCGCAGCATCGGTGAGGTACTGGCCAGTCGGGTGCCGTGAGGCACTCATCCATTCACTGCATAAATGCAAAAACAACCTGCATGATTGACGGTTGTACTGGGCAAATTTGCACTGGTACGATCGCGAGATGGTTCGTCCGCGAACATCTTGATAAAGAACAATAAAAGCAGGGAGTTATCGATGACTGCTCAGGTTTCATCCGAGGCAAGCCACGCAGAAACACTTCAGGACGAAGTCCTCGCCGAGGTCCGTAACCATATCGGCCACCTCACCCTCAATCGCCCCGCCGGCTTGAACGCCATTACCCTGAACATGGTGCGCAGGCTGGCGTCCCAGCTAAAAGCCTGGGCCGATGACCCGCAGGTGTACGCCGTGGTCCTGCGCGGCGCCGGTGAAAAAGCCTTCTGTGCCGGCGGCGACATCCGTTCGCTTTACGACAGCTTCAAGAATGGCGACACCCTGCACCAGGACTTCTTCGTCGAGGAATACGCACTGGACCTGGCCATCCACCATTACCGCAAACCGGTCCTGGCACTCATGGACGGGTTTGTCATGGGGGGCGGCATGGGCCTGGTGCAAGGCGCCGACTTGCGCGTCGTTACCGAGCGCAGCCGCCTGGCAATGCCGGAAGTGGCCATCGGTTACTTTCCTGATGTGGGCGGCAGCTACTTCCTGCCGCGTATTCCGGGTGAGCTGGGGATTTACCTGGGGGTTACCGGGGTGCAGATCCGTGCGGCCGATGCGCTCTACTGCGGGCTGGCGGATTGGTATCTTGAGAGCAGCAAGCTTGCCGACCTGGACAATAAGCTTGACCGCCTGCAATGGCACGACTCGCCACTCAAGGACCTGCAAGGTGTGCTCGCCAAACTGGCGGTGCAGCAACTCCCCGACGCGCCCCTGGCCGTCTTGCGCCCCGCCATTGACCACTTCTTCGCGTTGCCGGATGTGCCGAGCATTGTTGAACAACTGCAACAAGTCACCGTGGCCGACAGCCACGAATGGGCCCTGACCACCGCCCACCTGATGCAGACCCGCTCACCCCTGGCCATGGCCGTCACCCTTGAAATGCTGCGCCGCGGGCGTCGCCTGCCCCTTGAGCAATGTTTTGCCCTGGAGCTGCACCTGGATCGCCAATGGTTCGAACGCGGCGACCTGATCGAGGGCGTGCGTGCGCTGATCATCGACAAGGACAAGGCCCCGCGCTGGAACCCACCGACTCTGCACGGACTGGCCCTCAGCCATGTAGAAAGCTTCTTTCATAACTTCAAGAAGGTTGCGAACTAAGTCATGCAAGATATTGAATATACTGAAGAACAGGTGATGATCCGCGACATGGCACGTGACTTTGCCCGTGGTGAAATCGCGCCCTATGCCCAAGCCTGGGAAAAAGCTGGCTGGATCGACGATGCCCTGGTCGCCAAGATGGGCGAACTGGGCCTGCTGGGCATGGTGGTGCCGGAAGAATGGGGCGGCACCTATGTCGATTACGTCGCCTACGCCCTCGCCGTGGAAGAGATCTCCGCTGGCGACGGCGCCACCGGTGCGCTGATGAGTATCCATAATTCAGTGGGTTGCGGGCCAATCCTCAATTACGGCACAGAGTCGCAGAAGCAGACTTGGCTGGCTGACCTCGCCAGCGGCCAAGCGATTGGCTGCTTTTGCCTGACCGAGCCCCAGGCCGGTTCCGAAGCCCACAACCTGCGCACCCGTGCAGAACTGCGCGACGGTCACTGGGTGATCACAGGCGCCAAGCAATTCGTCAGCAATGGCAAGCGCGCCAAATTGGCGATCGTGTTTGCCATCACCGACCCTGAACTGGGCAAGAAAGGCATCTCGGCGTTCCTGGTGCCCACCGCAACACCCGGCTTCGTGGTGGACCGCACCGAACACAAAATGGGCATTCGCGCTTCTGACACCTGCGCCGTCACTCTCAACCAATGCACAGTGCCCGAAGCCAACCTGCTGGGTGAGCGTGGCAAAGGCCTGGCGATCGCCCTGTCCAACCTGGAAGGCGGACGCATCGGCATTGCCGCCCAGGCACTGGGAATCGCCCGTGCGGCGTTTGAGGCGGCGTTGGCTTACGCCCGTGATCGCGTGCAGTTCGACAAAGCAATCATCGAGCACCAGAGCGTGGCCAACCTGTTGGCCGAAATGCAAACCCAGCTCAATGCCGCCCGCTTGCTGATCCTGCACGCTGCGCGACTGCGCAGTGCCGGCAAACCGTGCCTGTCGGAAGCCTCCCAGGCCAAGCTGTTTGCCTCGGAAATGGCGGAGAAGGTCTGCTCGTCAGCCATGCAGATTCATGGCGGCTATGGGTATTTGGAGGATTATCCGGTGGAGCGTTACTACCGGGATGCGCGGATCACGCAGATTTACGAGGGGACCAGCGAGATTCAGCGGATGGTGATTGCCAGGGAGCTCAAGCACTACCAACTGTAAACCCGACCTGTAGGAGCCGGCTTGCCAGCTCCTACAGGTTTGTGGCAGGTGGGAGACCGGGTTATCTGTCTTTAAAGTCCGGTGCTCGCTTGGCCACAAACGCCGCCATGCCTTCCTTCTGATCCTGCGTTGCAAATGCTGCATGGAACACCCGGCGCTCAAACCGCACGCCTTCCGACAGGCTCACTTCAAACGCGCGGTTCACGCTTTCCTTGACCATCATGCTGATAGGCACTGACTTGCCAGCAATCAAAGTGGCGACTTTCAGCGCCTCTTCCAACAGCTCATCCGCCGGCACGATGCGCGCGACAATCCCGCAGCGTTCGGCTTCCACCGCGTCGATAAAACGCCCGGTCAGGCACATTTCCATGGCCTTGGCCTTGCCCACCGCGCGGGTCAGGCGCTGGGTGCCACCCATGCCCGGCAGTACGCCCAGGTTGATTTCCGGCTGACCGAACTTGGCGCCATCGCCTGCCAGGATGAAGTCGCACATCAACGCCAGCTCACAGCCCCCGCCCAAGGCAAAACCGTTCACCGCGGCAATGATCGGCTTACGGCGGTTGGCGACGCGGTCGCTGTCGCTGAACAGGTCGTCAAGATAGATCTGTGGGTAGGTCAGCTCGGCCATTTCCTTGATATCGGCACCGGCGGCGAAGGCCTTCCTGGAACCGGTCAGCACAATGCAGCCGATTTGCGGGTCGGCTTCCAGGCCATCCAGCGCCTGGTTCAATTCACTGACCAGCTGCGCGTTCAGGGCGTTCAAGGCTTGCGGGCGATTGAGGGTAATCAGCCCAACGCGGCCTTGGACTTCGAGCAAAATGGTTTCGTAACTCATGTATCGGCTCCTTAGAGGTTGCGTGAGATGACCATGCGCTGGATATCGCTGGTGCCTTCGTAAATCTGGCAGACCCGCACGTCGCGGTAGATCCGCTCCAGCGGGAAGTCGCTCAGGTAACCGTAACCGCCCAGGGTTTGCAAGGCGGCCGAACAGACTTTCTCGGCCATTTCCGAGGCGAACAGCTTGGCCATCGAGGCTTCCACCAGGGCCGGCTTGCCGCTGTCACGCAGCGCGGCCGCGTAATGCACCATCTGCCGGGCGACCGCAATTTGCGTGGCCATGTCCGCCAGGCGGAAGGCCACGGCCTGATGTTCAATGATCGGCTTGCCGAAGCTTTCACGCTCGCGGGCATAGTCGCGGGCCGCTTCAAAGGCGGCGCGGGCCATGCCCACCGCTTGCGAGGCGATGCCGACGCGGCCGCCCTCAAGGTTGGCCAGGGCAATCTTGTAGCCTTCGCCCTCTTCCCCTAGGCGGTTGGCGACCGGCACCTTTACGTCCTCGAACAGGATCTGGCAGGTGTCGGACGCATGCTGCCCGAGCTTGTCTTCGACCCGTGCCACGCTGTAGCCCGGCGAATCGGTCGGCACGATAAACGCGCTGATCCCCCGTTTGCCCGCCGCCGGGTCAGTCACGGCGAACACAATCACCACCCCGGCGTTCTGCCCGGAGGTGATGAACTGTTTGCAGCCATTCAGTACGTAATGGTCACCTTCCAGACGCGCACGGGTTTTCAAACTACTGGCGTCGGAACCTGCCTGGGGTTCGGTGAGCGCAAAGGCGCCGAGCATAGCGCCGCTGGCCAGGGGCTTGAGGAACTGCTCTTTCTGCTGGTCGTTACCGAACTTCAGGATCGGCACGCAACCGACCGAGTTGTGCACGCTCATAATGGTGGAGCAGGCGCCGTCACCCGCAGCGATTTCTTCCAGGGCCATGGCGTAGGCCAGGTAGCCGGTGTCGCAACCGCCCCACTGTTCCGGCACCAGCATGCCGAAGAAACCCAGCTCGGCCATTTCACCGATGGCTTCCTTGGGAAAGCGGTGCTCGCGGTCCCATTCGGCGGCAAAGGGTTTCAGGCGTTCCTGGGCAAATTGCCGGGCCGCGTCGCTGATTTGCAGTTGTTCTTCATTGGGCAACATGGTCAGTCCTTAGTACAGGCATTCGACGGCCATGGCCGTGGCTTCACCACCGCCGATGCAAATGGCTGCAACGCCACGCTTGAGGCCGTTCTGTCGCAAGGCCGAGAGCAGCGTCACCAGGATCCGCGCACCCGATGCACCGATCGGATGCCCCAGGGCACAGGCGCCGCCGTGGATATTGACCTTGGCGTGGGGGATGTCCAGCTTGCTCATGGTCACCAGGCTGACCACGGCAAAGGCTTCGTTGATCTCGAACAGATCGACTTCACCCACGTTCCAGCCGGTCTTGGTCATCAACTTGCGGATAGCGCCCACCGGCGCCACCGGGAATAATCCCGGTTCATCAGCAAACGCTGCGTGCCCATGAATCACGGCCAAGGGCTTGAGGCCGCGCTTCTGGGCCTCGGACTGGCGCATCAGCAGCAAGGCCGCCGCACCATCGGAAATCGAACTGGCGTTGGCCGCCGTCACTGTGCCGCCGTCGCGGAACGCCGGCTTCAGGCTGCTGATCTTGTCCAGCTTGGCCTTGGGGGGCTGTTCGTCATGCAGGATGGTTTTCTGCTCTTTGCCTACGGTGACCTGCACCGGGACTATCTCGGCGGCAAAGTTGCCATGGGAGATCGCCTCTTGCGCACGGGTCAGGGACGCGATGGCAAACGCGTCCTGGGCCTCGCGGGTGAAGCCGTTGTGCAGCGCGCAGTCCTCGGCAAAGGTGCCCATCAGGCGGCCCTTGTCGTAGGCGTCTTCCAGACCGTCAAGGAACATGTGGTCGAGCACCTTGCCGTGCCCCATGCGGTAGCCGCTGCGGGCGCGGTCCAGCAGGTACGGTGCGTTGGACATGCTTTCCATGCCACCGGCGATGACCACATCAACGCTGCCGGCCAGCAGCGAATCATGCGCCAGGATCGCGGCTTCCATGCCCGAGCCGCACATCTTGTTGAGGGTGGTGCAGCGCGTGGCCTTGTCCAGGCCCGCGCCCAACGCCGCCTGGCGTGCGGGTGCCTGGCCGAGGCCAGCGGGCAGTACGCAGCCGAACAGCACTTCATCCACGGCATCGGTGGCGATACCGGCACGCTCGACCGCCGCACGAATGGCGGCGGAACCCAGCTGCGGCGCTGTCAGGCCCTTGAGATCACCCTGGAACCCGCCCATGGGCGTGCGCACGGCGCTGACAATAACGATGGGGTCGGTCATGGGAACTCCTCCTTATTTGGCCGCCATGCGCAAAGCACCGTCGAGACGGATCACCTCGCCATTGAGCATGCTGTTCTCGATGATGTGCCGCACCAGCGCGGCGTATTCGGCGGGTTTGCCCAGGCGTGGCGGAAACGGCACGCCCGCAGCCAGGGACTCGCGCACTTGCTCCGTCATGCCGGCCATCATCGGCGTTTCAAAGATCCCGGGGGCGATGGTCATGACGCGGATACCAAACCGCGCCAGTTCTCGCGCGGCAGGCAATGTGAGGCTGGCGATGGCGCCCTTGGACGCAGCATACGCCGCCTGGCCGATCTGCCCGTCAAACGCGGCGACGGAGGCGGTATTGATGATCACACCGCGCTCGCCGTCGGCATTCGCCTCGGTTTCGGCAATGGCGGCGGCCGCCAGGCGTAACAGGTTGAAGCTGCCGATCAGGTTGACGTTGATCACCTGGGCGAAGCTGGCCAGCCCGTGAGGGCCGTCCTTGCCGAGGATTTTCTCGCCACGCACCACACCGGCGCAGTTCACCAGCCCATGCAACCCGCCAAACGCCGCAACTGTGGCCTGCACGGCGGCTTCGGCGGCCGTTTCCTGGCTGATGTCCGCCACGGCGCTGCGGGCATTCTCACCCAGCTGCTGGGCCTTGGCCGCCACGGCATCGGCGTTGAGGTCCACCAGCATCACCTTGGCACCTGCCGCTACCAACATTTCAGCAGTGGCCGCGCCGAGGCCCGAGGCACCGCCACTGACCAGGAAGATCTTGTTTTCAATCTGCATTGTTATTCTCTTTAACAGTCCGAATCGTCGAAATAGTCGCCCCAGAGCGCCACTGCGGCAATGGTCAAAGCCCTCAACCTGCCTGACTGGTTTGGCCAGTCATCGACCCCGCCGATCAGCCCGTCAGCTCAATCGATTGGACGGGCGCAGTGCGTGCTTCTAACCTGATGGGCTGCACCGACACAGAAGCCCGCCCCTGAATGATAGTCCGACCCAAACCCAACCTCCTGGGCATCCTGTTTTCCCTCAAGGGGTCAATAGCCAAGCGCATCGCCTTGCGCAGCCTGTTAGTCACCTTGCTGGCCTCGGTGATCGTGCTGGTGGAAACCCTGCATCCGGCGTATTTCTCCAAGGTCAATGCCACGCCATTCACCTTGCTCGGGCTGTCGCTGTCGATTTTCATGAGCTTTCGCAACAACGCCTGCTATGACCGCTGGTGGGAGGGTCGCAAGCAGTTGGGGCAGATGATCATCGATGTGCGCTCGTTGATCCGCGAAACCCAAGTGCTGCGGGATCCGGCCGAACGTGCGGGTTTGCTGCGAAGCGTGTGCGGCTTCGCCCATGGCCTGGTTGCACGGCTGCGGCATGAAGATGAAGCCCAGGCCATTAAGCCGTGGAGCCAGTTCCAGGCCAACCATCCCAACCTGCCCGACAACCTGCTGCAACAGGTCGGCGCACGGTTTAGCGCATTGGCTGAACAAGGCGTGATCAGCGAATGGCGCTACACACAGTTGGAGGCGCGCCTGGTCAGCCTCAGCCAGGTGCAGGCGTCCTGCGAGCGGATCAAGAGCACGCCGCTGCCCTTTCCCTATACCTTGTTGCTGCATCGCACTATTTACCTGTTCTGCATCCTGCTGCCGTTTGCCATGGCCGAGCCGTTGGGTTGGTTGACGCCAGTGTTCACTGCCATCGTCAGCTACACGTTTTTCGGCCTCGATGAAATCGGTGATGACCTGGAGGACCCATTCGGCTTTGACGAAAACGATCTGCCCTGCAATGCCCTCCTGCGCACGCTGGAGCGCGAAGTATTGGCCGCCCTTGGTGAAACCGATCTGCCACTGCCATTGGAACCGGTGGAATACGTGTTGACCTGATGCGGGTTTGACACCTGCCGTGGTCTGACCGAAGCTGACGGCTTTGCTGCCCACGCTTTCGGACGCCTGCATGTCAAAGTCACGCCGTTACTCCATCGTCGGCCTGTGCGCCCTGCTGTTGATTGTGCTGATCACTTGGTATTTCTCCCGTGCCACCCCGGTGGCCGTACCGCCCACCATTGCCCATGGTTACTCCAAGGCCCTGAAACAGGCGCGTAATGGCGAACCTGGCGCAGCGCGCGTGTTGTACCAACAACTGGGCCGGCCGGACCTGTCCCCCGAGCGCCGTGCTGCGTTGCATGCAGAACTGCCCAACTACCCCAGCCCGCAAGCCCTGAAGCTGGCGGACAAAGACCTGGCCAGCGAGTCGCCCCTGGTGCGCGAGGCGGCCATTCACAGCATTGTCGGCCTGGTGCCGACCGGCCAGCGCACGTTGTTGCTCGGGCCGGTGCTCGACGACCCCGAACAAGCAGTTCGATTTGCTGCCGCCAATGCCTTGCTGGGCCTGTCACCTGACACGCTGGGTCTGTACTTCGGGCCATTGCAGCAGGTCCTCGATGAGTTCGTGAAAAAGCTCAAGGCCCAGCCCGAAACGGCCGAAGGTTGGATTCAACTGGCGCGCCTGTACATCCACAGCGCTCTGTTGCCGGAAGCGCAAAATGCACTGGAGCAGGCCATGCGCTTGCAACCGGACAACTTGCAAGCCGTTGTGGCGCAGATAGAGTTACTGGATAAACAAGGCAAGACCGACGAGTCCCGCCAGTTATTGGCACGCCAATTGGCGGCGCACCCTGAGTCGGCCTACCTGCAGCACGCCTTGGGCATGTGGCTGTTGCACCACGGCGAGAGGCCCTATGCCCTGCTCGGTCTGTCCAAAGCCGTAGAGTTGGAACCGGACAATCAGGATTATCGCTACGACCTCGCCACCACCCTTCACGCCCAGCAGGAACTGGAGGCGGCCCAGCGGCAACTGGAAGAAGTCGTCCAGCGTCACCCTGCCAATCGCAAGGCACGGGTGCTGCTGATCAATTACTGGAAGGAAAGCGGCCAGTTGCAGAACGTCCAGGTTCTGCTCGCACAGCTTGAGCAACAGAATCCGGATGATCCCGCGCTGCAACAAGGTCTGTAGGTTCAGGTTAAACACGTGTAAACCCAGGCCCTTGTTGCACAAATTCTACGAAACGTTGAACCGCCAGAAGCCACTACGGTCAAGTGAATATGGCGCACGCCGAGCCGGCGCGCGCCTCTATTTGAACGTGACCGAGGGCACTCCTTGTCTACATCCAACGAGCTGTTGAGTGAAAAAGCCGCTACCGGCATCGAAGGTCTTGACGACATTCTTGCCGGCGGCCTGTCGCGCAGCCACCTGTTCCTGCTGGAAGGCGAACCGGGTACCGGTAAGACTACCGTTGCGCTACATTTTTTGCAGGCCGGCGCGAAAAACGGTGAGACCTCGTTATATATCACCCTGTCCGAGACCGAGCGTGAGTTGCGCCAGGGCGCCACGTCCCATGGTTGGGACCTCGATGACAATATTCATATCTTCGAACTGACCCCGCCGGAGAGTCTGCTCAACGCCGAGCACCAGCAGAGCTTGCTGTATTCCTCCGACCTGGAACTGGGCGAAGCGACGCGACAGATTTTCGAGGTGGTGGAACGGGTCAAGCCAACCCGCGTGGTCGTCGACAGCCTCTCCGAGATCCGTCTGTTGGCGCAAAGCTCCTTGCGCTACCGCCGGCAGATCCTGGCAATCAAACACTACTTCGTGCGTTATGACGCGACTGTCTTGCTGCTCGACGACCTGACCACCGAGTCTCTCGATAAAACCGTGCACAGCGTCGCCCATGGCGTGATCCGCCTGGAGGAACTGACCCCCAACTACGGCGCTGAACGCCGCCGCGTGCGCGTGGTGAAGTACCGTGGCCAGAAATACCGGGGTGGCTTCCATGACTTCACCATCATGCAGGGCGGTGTGCATGTGTTCCCGCGCCTGGTGGCCGCCGAACACCGTGGCGGCTACAACCGCCAGACCCTCACCAGCGGCATCCGCGAGTTGGATGCGTTGCTGGGCGGCGGGATCGAGACCGGCTCCAGCAGCCTGATCCTGGGGCCTGCGGGTACTGGCAAATCGCTTATCTCGATGATCTTCGCCGCTGCCGCCGTGGCGCGGGGCGAGAAGGCCGCGCTGTTTATCTTTGATGAAGAGTTGGGCCTATTGTTCGAGCGCATGAAAAACATGGGCATCGACCTTGCCGCCTTACAGGCCACCGGTAATTTGTTCATTGAACAAGTAGACGCCGCCGAACTGACCCCCGGTGAGTTTTCGCACCGTGTACGTCGTTGCGTGGACGAACGGGGCATCAAGACCGTGGTGATCGACAGCATTAACGGTTACCAGGCGGCAATGCCGGAAGAAAACGCGCTGATCCTGCATATGCACGAGTTGTTGCTGTACCTCAATCGCCGAGGCGCTGCCACCTTCATGACGGTGGCCCAACACGGGCTGGTGGGCGATATGCAGGCACCCGTGGACATTACCTACCTGGCCGACACCGTGATCCTTTTGCGCTATTTCGAAGCCATTGGCGAAGTGCGCCGCGCCATTTCGATCATCAAGAAACGCACCGGCACCCATGAGTCGACGATTCGCGAATACCGCATCGGCAGTCGCGGCATGACGGTCGGTGAGCCGCTGAACAACTTTCAAGGGGTTTTACGCGGTATTCCAACTTACATGGGTGCCGGTTCTCCCCTGCTCAAGGATGAGGGCTAGTGACGGTCCTTACTCCTCTCTCCGAACGCGCGATCATCCTCGCGCCCTTGGGGCGCGACGGCGCGTTGGCACTGATGATGCTCAACGAGGCCGGCTACAGCGGTATCGTCGCCACCGACTTGAACAGCCTGTGCGAGGCGTTGGCACAAGGCAGCGGCTTGTTGATCATTGCTGCCGAAGCCTTGCGCGGCGTTGACCTGGAACCGTTGCTCGACTACCTGCATCGACAACCGGCCTGGTCGGACCTGCCCATCGTCCTCATGACCCATCACGGCGGCAGCGAGCAGAATGGCTCGAGCCACCTGAGCCGGCTACTGGGCAACGTGACATTCCTGGAACGTCCGTTCCATCCGGTGACGCTGATCAGCCTGGTCAGCACTGCATTGCGCGGTCGGCGAAGACAATACGAAGCGCGCGATCGCCTGATCGACCTGAGCGAAAGCGAGTTGCGCCTGCAACGTACCTTGGAAACCCTCGAACAACAGGTAGAGGAACGTACAGCGCAACTGCGCCACAACGAAGAAGCGTTGCGCCAATCTCAAAAGATGGAAGCGGTCGGGCAGTTGACCGGCGGCATTGCTCACGACTTCAACAACATGCTCACGGGCATCATCGGCAGCCTGGAGTTGCTGCGCAGGCGCGTGTCCCGAGGCAAGCTTGACGACCTCGACAGCCTGATCGACCTGGGTGTCACCTCCGCCAATCGTGCAGCAGGGCTCACCCATCGCTTGCTGGCGTTTTCCCGCCGGCAATCGTTGGACTCAAAACCCGTGGAGATCAACCAACTGGTGGTTTCCATGGGCGAACTGCTGCAACGCAGCATCAATGAAAGCATCAAGCTGGATATGCGCCTGACCGGTGAGTTGTGGACCGCCGAAGCCGACCCCAACCAACTGGAAAGTGCCCTGCTCAACCTGGTGATCAATGCGCGAGACGCCATGCCGGGCGGTGGCCAATTGCTGGTGGAAACCAGCAACCGCCATCTGGACAACGTATTCACTGCCGCCTATGGCACGTTGACGCCGGGCGACTACGTGGAACTGAGCGTCAGCGACACCGGCTGCGGTATCCCCGAGAACGTGATGGGCCGGGTGTTCGATCCGTTCTTTACTACCAAGCCGATTGGCCAGGGCACGGGGTTGGGGTTGTCGATGATCTATGGTTTTGCCCGCCAGTCGCGCGGACACGTCACCCTCCACAGTGAAGTGGGCAAAGGCACCACCGTCAGCCTGTTTTTGCCGCGTTTTATCGGCGAAATCACCGCAAACCTGCCGGCTGACCCGACGCTGCCGCCGTTTGCCAATGCCGGCGAAACCGTGCTGATTGTCGAGGACGACCCCGCAGTGCGTGTGCTGGTGAGTGCGGTGCTCAAGGAACTGGGCTATGCCTTCGTTGAGGCCAGTGACGCCGACACGGCGGTGCCGATCATCGAGTCGGACCAGCGTATCGACCTGATGATCAGCGATGTCGGCCTGCCCGGTATGAACGGCCGCCAGTTGGCGGAAATCGGCCGGCAGATCCGTCCGGACCTCAAGGTGCTATTCATTACAGGGTATGCCGAACACGCGGCGGTGCGGGGCGGGTTCCTGGACCCGGGAATGCAGTTGATCACCAAGCCGTTTACCTTTGATTTGCTTACGGCGAAGGTGCGGGAAATGATCCGAGCGTGATTACCCGCCGCCAAAGACAGCAGCAGTGTCCGCTGTGGGCGAAGGCAGACGCTGACCTTTCAGCGTACGACGATTTAACGTGATCAATTCGGAGAGGGTGTTCGCATTGGAACGGAATCGACCCACCGGGCGCCGCTGTTCGACGCGTATGTAAATGGCGTCGGCGGCGCGTTCAACGCGGTTAATCAGATTGCCACAAGGACGTGTCACGCCAACAAGCGTTGTATGTGTTCCTGCAACGTATCCAGGTCAAACGGCTTGGCCAAGATAGGCGCGTTGCGCGTGATGGGGCTGTTGCAGTCGAGGATTTCCTGCGGGTAACCGCTGATGAAAATCACCTTCAATTCCGGTCGCAGCTTGATCGCGGGCTCAGCGATCTGCACGCCGGAAATCCCGCCCGGCAAACGGTAGTCCGTCACCATCAAATCCAAGTGCGGCTTGGTCGCTAGAATTTCAAAGGCCTGCTCCCCATCGATCGCCTTCAACACCCGATAGCCCAGGCCCGCCAGGTATTCACCCAGCACAAACATAATGGATTCGTCGTCCTCGACGATCAGTACGACATCTTGTGCATCTTCACTCATGGGAAGCCTTAGTCCGGTCAGTTGCTGCAATTACGACCATGGGGTCACGCAGAGGTTGCGTCGAGGTGACGATTGAATTCATGCCGAGGCCTGCAACGGCAGGCATACCCGGAACAAGGCGCCCTCGCCTATCTGGCTCTCGACCTCGATGGTGCCACCATGGGCTGCAACGATCTGCTCGGAAATGAACAGCCCAAGGCCCAGGCCCGCCGCCACTTGGCTGGCGGACACGCGCTCGAACTGTTGGAAAATACGCTTCTGGTTTTCTGCGCTGATGCCAATCCCATGGTCGCGCACCTCTACCCGGGCTTCGCCATGTTCGCTGTACACGCGCACCTCGACCGGGCTTTTTGCGCCGTAACGCAGCGCGTTGGTCAGTAGGTTGGTCACCACCTGCTCGATGCGGAATTCGTCCCAATGGCCCTCTACCGGGCCGTCGGCAACCAATGCCATGGACGAGTCAGCCGCTGCGACCTGAGGCGCGAAGTTCTCCACCAGGTTGCTGACAAGCTGGGCCAGGTCGAAACGCGCTGGGCGTATCGATAATTTTCCGGTGCGGATGCGCGACACATCGAGCATGTCTTCGATCAGGCGGATCAGGCTCTGGATCTGGCGTTCATCGCGGTCGACCATGGCGTGCATCTTGTCCAGGGTGAACGCGGCGGCGTTGTCCCGGGCCAGGTGCATCTTGCGCAGCTGGGTCTCCAGGATCAGGCCGTTGAGGGGCGTACGCACTTCGTGGGCGACGATTGACATGAAGTCGTCACGCATGCGCACGGCTTGTTCAAGCTCCGCCTGAGTGGCTTGCAGGCGTGTCAGCAACAACTCCTGCTCACGACGGCTGCGCTCCAGGGCCTCGACCTGCAGTTTCATCGCCTTGCTTTGGCGGTACAGGTCGACAAACACGTTGACCTTGCTCTTCACCGCATGAATATCCAGCGGCTTGTGCAGGAAATCCACGGCACCGCTTTCATAACCTTTGAACGCGTAATTGAGTTCACGGCCGGCTGCGCTGACAAACACAATCGGGATGTTCTTGGTCTTTTCGGTTCCGCGCATCAGTTCGGCCAACTCGAAACCGTTCATGCCGGGCATTTGCACATCGAGAATCGCCATGGCGAACTCATGCTCCAGCAACAGGGACAAGGCCTCGTCTGCGCTCAATGCCTTGAATACCTGGCGGTCCTCGCGCTTGATCAGCGCTTCCAGGGCCAGCAGGTTTTCCGGCAGATCGTCGACGATCAGCAGTTTGGCCTGGACAGTACTTAACATGGGGAATATTCCAGGGAAGCCAGCAATGAGCCAATGCGGCTCAGCGTCAGAATGTGGTCGGGTGTGTGCAGCGCCAGGGCTGCGCGAGGCATGACGGCAACGCGTGCTTCAGTGGGGTCTTGCACCACTGTAGTTCCGCCGTGTTGCTTCACGTGGGCCAAGCCGCGGGCGCCGTCATGGTTGGCGCCGGTCAACAAAATGGCGAGCAAGCCCTTGCCATAGGCATCGGCGGCGGATTCGAAAAGGTAATCAATCGCCGGCCGTGAGTGGTGCACGCGGTCTTCCTGGCTCAAGGACAAACTGCGGTCATGCTCCACCGACAGGTGATAGCCGGGGCCGGCAAAATACAGGGTGCCCGGCTTGATCACTTCCTTGTCGCGGGCTTCGACCACGGGCATGGCCACGCGGCGGTCGAACACCTCAGCCAATTGACTGCGACGCTCGTCCGGCAAGTGCAATACGGTGATGATCGGCAAGCCGAAATCGGCAGGCAGCTCGGCGAATATCGTCAGCAACGCCTCCACGCCACCGGCGGATGCGCCGATGACGATCGCTTCTATGCCCCGGACCGATGCCGGGCTGGCAGCCGCTTGATTCATAGTTTCCGGTAGATCCGTTCCTGTTTGACCAAGGGTTCGAACTGTTTGCCGTACACGGAGAAATCCAGCGTCTCCTTGCTGCCCAGCACCAGGAAACCGCGATGGCACAGCGACTCATGGAACAATCCAAACGCGCGATCCTGCAACTTTTTATTGAAATAAATCAGTACGTTGCGGCACGAAATTAATTGGGTTTCTGAGAATACACTATCGGTTGCCAGGCTGTGGTCGGCAAACGTGACATTCTCCCGCAGCGTCTTATCGAAGATCGCGTAATCGTAGGCCGCGGTGTAGTAGTCGGCAAATGAACGTTGACCGCCGGCCTGTTGATAGTTGGCGGTGTAGGCGCGTACGTTCTCCAGGGAAAAGATGCCCTGCTTGGCTTTATCCAGCGACGCCGGGTTGATGTCGGTGGCGTAAATGATCGTGCGTTCCAGCAAGCCTTCTTCGCGCAGCAGGATGGCCATCGAGTACACCTCCTCGCCCGTGCTGCAGCCGGCGATCCAGATCTTGATCGACGGGTAGGTCTTGAGCAGCGGCACCACTTCCTGGCGGATCGCCAGGAAGTGCGTCGGGTCGCGAAACATTTCGCTTACCGGAATCGTCAGGAACTGCAACAACTGCATGAACGCCGCCGGGTCGTGCAGCACGCGCTCCTGCAAAGCGGAAATGGTCGCACAATCAAACTGGCGCAGCGCGTGAGCCACGCGGCGCTTCACCGACGCCCCGGAGTAATCGCGGAAGTCGTAGCTGTACTTGAGGTAAATCGCCTCAATCAACAGGCGCAGCTCAATATCGCTGCTTTTTTCCAAAAAAGTTCGCTCCACTTAAATGCGTTCCATCTTCGGTAGCCATACGCGAATCAGTGAGAACAGACGGTCCAGATCGATCGGCTTGGCCAGGTAGTCATTGGAACCTGCTGCCAGGCAGCGCTCCTGATCGTCCTTCATGGCCTTGGCCGTCACCGCGATGATCGGCAGTTTTTTCCAACGCGGGTCCTGGCGGATCAAGGCTGTGGCCTCGTAACCATCCATTTCCGGCATCATCACGTCCATCAGCACCAGGTCGATGTCCTCGACTTCATTGAGTTTGTCGATGGCTTCACGGCCGTTACGCCCGATCACCACCACGGCGCCTTTGTGCTCCAGGGCGCTGGTCAGGGCGAAGATGTTGCGCACATCGTCGTCCACCAGCAGGATCTTGCGCCCCTCGAAGACCTTGTCACGGCTGCGCGCGGTCTTGAGCATCTTTTGGCGGTCATGAGACAGCTGGGATTCGACTTTGTGCAGAAAGAGTGTGACCTCATCCAGCAGGCGCTCTGGCGAGCGGGCACCCTTGATGATGATCGAGCGCGAATACTTGCGCAGTTCCGCTTCTTCATCGCGGGTCAGGTTGCGCCCGGTGTAGACGATCACCGGCGGGAATGAGCAGATGTCCTCGGTCGCCATACGCTTGAGCAGCTCGTTACCGAGCATGTCCGGCAGCTTGAGGTCGATGATCATGCAGTCGTAGATATGGGTGCGCAGCAGGTCCAGGGCGGCCTGGGCGTACCCGACGTCGGTGATCTCGATGTCATCGTCGCCGATCAGGCGGGCAATGCTGTCGCGTTGCAGGTCGTCATCCTCCACCAGCAGCACGCGCTTGACCTTCTGGGTGAGCTTGGCTTCCAGGCGCGCGAACACGTCCTTGAGCTCTTCGCGGGTGGTGGGTTTGACGGCATACCCAATGGCGCCCATGTGCATGGCGGCTTCTACGCGGTCTTCCACGGAAATCACGTGCACCGGGATATGGCGGGTGTTGGCGTGTTCCTTGAGACGTTGCAGCACAGTCAGCCCGGAATGGTCAGGCAGGCGCATGTCCAGCAGGATCGCGTCGGGAATGTACTCTTCGGCCAGGCTGTAGCCTTCGTCGGCGCCATGCGCCACCAGGCAGTTGTAGCCCAGCTCGTGGGCCAGGTCGAAGAGGATACGCGCGAAGTTTGGCTCATCCTCCACCACCAGGATGCAGCGCGTGGCGAACGGGGCCTTGTCGCGGTCGTCGGCGAAACGCGGGATCTGGCTAACATCGGCTACCGGCAACGCGGACACCTTCACAGGGGTCGGAACCGGAGCGGGCGCCACCACCACTTGGCGGGGCTGCTCGATCGGCGCGGCGTCTTCTTCGCGTTCTACGTACTGCTCCGGCACTACCAAGGTGAAGACACTGCCCTTGCCTGGTTCGCTGCTCACGCTGATATAGCCACCCAGCAGGGTCGCCAGGTCGCGGGAGATCGACAGGCCCAGGCCGGTGCCGCCATAGCGGCGGTTGGTGGTGCCGTCCGCCTGGCGGAAGGCTTCGAAGATGCTTTCCTGCTGGTCCGGCGCAATGCCGATGCCGGAGTCGCGTACCGTGAAGGCAATGCCCTCCCCCGGCGCGCGGGACACTGACAGGCTGACCTCACCCTGTTCAGTGAACTTGATCGCGTTGGACAGCAGGTTCTTGAGGATCTGTTCCAGGCGCTGGCGGTCGGTGAACAGCATGGTCGGCGAACCTTCCTGCACGTCCACCTGGAACCCCAGCTTGCGATCGGCCGCCAACGGTTCAAACATTCCCCGCAGGCCGTCCACCAAGCGTGCCACGCTGGCGTTTTCCGGGAGCACTTCGAGCTTGCCGGCTTCGACCTTGGAAATATCGAGGATGTCATTGATCAGGTTGAGCAGGTCATTGCCGGCGGAATAGATCGACTCGGCGAACTTGACCTGTTCGGCGCTGAGGTTTTCCTGGGGGTTCTCCGCCAGCAATTTGGCCAGGATCAGCGAGCTGTTCAGCGGCGTGCGCAGTTCATGGGACATGTTGGCCAGGAATTCGGACTTGTACTTGCTGGAGCGCTCCAGTTCTTCTGCGCGGTCTTCCAGCTCAAGTTGAGCCTTGTTCAGCTCAACGTTCTTGCGGTCCATGGCGTCGCGTTGTTCGGCCAGGGTTTCGGTCTGCTCGGCGAGTTGCTCGTTGGTCTGCTCCAATTCAGCCTGCTGGGTTTCCAGGTGGGCCTGGGATTCCTTGAGGATGCGGGACTGTTCTTCCAGCTCTTCGTTGGCGGTCTTGAGCTCTTCCTGTTGCACTTGCAGCTCTTCGTTGAGCTGCTGGGTCTCGGCCAGCACTTCCTGCAGGCGCTGGCGATAGCGCGCAGCCTCGATGGAGGTGCCGATATTCCCGGCGATCAGTTCCAGCAGCTCGACGTCACGCTCTTCCAGGGGGCGCAGGAAGCCCAACTCGACCACGCCGTTAACGCGGTCATCGTCGCTGGTCGGCATCACCAGCACGCTGCGGGTCGAACCTTCGCCCAGGCCGGAGCTGACTTTGAAGTAGTCCACCGGCACGTCGTCCAGGCGAATCAGGCGGTCCAGCTGGGCTGCCTGCCCTACGATGCCTTCGTCGCTATAGATCGACTGTTCCTTTTGCTCCTGCTCTCGGGAGAAGCCATAGGTGGCGATACGCTTGAGGCCACCATGCTCTTCACGTACATACAGCGCCGCGACAGCCGAGCCCATGTACTGGGCAAAGAATTGCAGGATATTGCGGCCGAGCATGTTCAATGTGAGTTGGCCGAGCACTTGTTCGGCCAGTTCAGTCTGGCCATTACGCAGCCAGGCCTGTCGCTCAAGGCGGCGTGCTATCTTCTGTTGTGACGCGAGGTTTGCGCTGTAACTGTCTGATAATGAAACTAAATTCTTCCGACCGATATACGCGAGGAAACCACTTAGGCCCAGCACAAATACCAGATACAGAGTGACGCTGATCACGGTAGTGCGAGTGACTTCTTCATTGCGGGAGATGCGGAACTGCTGCTCCATCGCCACCGCGTCATCGTATTCCTTGCGGATCTCGTCGGTCAGGCGCTTGCCACGGCCGGCCTTGACTGCGCTGCGGTAGTCACCGCTCTCGCGCTGCATATCAATCATCGACTGGGCGTATTTGTTCCACTCGTATTGCAGGGCTTCGAGGCGCTTGAGGCGGTCCACCTGCTGCGGATTGTCCGCCACCAGCTCCTGCAGGTTGCGCAGGTCCGCAATGATGCGCGGCTTGGCGACTTCATAAGGGTCAAGGAAATGCTCGTCGCCGGTGATCAGGAAACCGCGCATGCCGGTCTCCAGGTCGACCGTCAGCTTGGACGACTCATTGAGGTTATTGATGACCCGGTCGGTGTGCTCCACCCACTGGATAACCGACAACAGATAGGTGATCAAGACGACGAAAAACACCGCGCTGAGCACGCCCACACCTAAGGGCAGTGCCACGTTTCGGCTCAGGAGGGTACGAAAGCTCTGTTCATCGACGGACGACGCGGGAGTCATGGGCATGCCTTGGCCAAATACGGAAAAACCGGGAGTTTGCCCCAAAGTCGCAAGCAAGACCATTTTTCTAGAACGGTTTTGTACAGATTCCTACAAAGGAACAGGCTATTCTCTCTGGTCTTTTCTATCGCATTGTTTTTACGGCCAGCGGGAACTTGTCATAAGTGCGCGCTTACTCAAGGAAGAGGCCTATCAAAACGGCCGCGTGTAAACCCTCGCCTTTTTTGGGAATTCCATATTATGTCCACACCCCCTTCCACCATCCTTGTCGTCGAAGACGATGCCATCGTGCGCATGCTCATCGTCGATGTTCTGGAGGAGTTGGAATTCAGTGTCTTGGAGGCTGCCGATGCTAAAGAGGCGCTGGCAGTGGTGCAAAACACCGGGCAGGTAATTGACCTGATGATGACCGACGTGGGCCTGCCGGACATGGACGGAAAGCAACTGGCGACCAAGGTGCGCGAATTGCGCCCTGCTCTGCCCATCCTGTTTGCCAGCGGATATGCCGAGAACATCGACGTGCCGGACGGCATGCAAGTGATCGCCAAACCGTTCTCGATCGATCAGTTACGCGACAAAGTCAAATCGATGCTGTAGGCGCTTTAATACCGGTTTGTGAGTGCCGTCCCCATGGGCGGCATTTTTACGTCAGGCGTCCATAGATTAACGTGACCTTCGGCCCCTAAAGCCGGACACTCAGCGCCTGCCCGCGCCATTCATCCTTATTCTTCAAAATGCACTCAGGAAGGACGTAACAACATGATTGGAAAACCGACGCGCCTGCTGTTGGCGAGCCTCTCGATACTCATGAGCAACGGCGTCTGGGCCGACTTCACCGCCACCCCAGGCGAAGCCCGGGCAATCGCCAAGGAAGCCTATCTATATGGCTATCCGGTCGTTGAGATGTACAAGACGCTCTACACCCAGGCCGTTGACCAAGGCGGCACGCGCTTCAAGACGCCGATTAACCGCATGGGGCATTCCGCTCAGGTGCCGGGGCCTAAAGACACTTCGCAATTCAAGCCCAACCCCGACACGCCCTACTCCTTCGTCTGGATGGATCTGCGCAGGGAGCCGTTGGTGCTCACGTTGCCGCGGATCGAGGACGATCGTTATTACTCAGTGCAGTTGATCGATCTTTACAGCCAGAACATCGCCTACCTGGGCACTCGCAGTACCGGCAACAATGGCGGCCACTACATGGTCGCGGGGCCTGACTGGAAGGGCCAGCAGCCAGTGGACGTAGACCGGGTGATCTACAGCGAAAGCAGCCTGGTGTATGCGCTCTACCGCACGCAGTTGTTTGATGAAAAAGACGTGGCCAAAGTCAAGCAGATCCAGAATGGCTACAAGGTGCAGCCGCTGAGCGGCTATGTGAAGCAACCGGCGCCGGACAAGGTGGCTAAAATCGAATGGCCCAAGCCCACGGCCGCCATGACAGACAGCCCACAACTGTTTCGCTACCTGAACTTCATGCTGGCCTACGCCAAGCCTCAGGACAGCGAGAAAGACGTGTTGGCTCGCTTTGCCAAGATAGGCATCGCGCCGGGTGCCCCGTTCAAGCTCAGCCAATTGAACGCGGAACAACGCAAAGCCCTGGAAGAAGGCATAGCCGACGCCAAGGCCGAATTTGCGGCATTCAAGAAAGACAAGATCGATACTCATCAAGTAACCAGCGGCGAACTGCATGGCAGCCGTGACCGCCTGAAAAACAATTACCTGTATCGATACGCCGGGGCCAACCTGCGCCTGTTCGGCAACTCGGCAGACGAAGTGGCCTACATGACCTACTCGGTCGACAGCGAAGGCAAACCGGCCAACGGCGCACGTCACAGCTACACCGTCCACTTTGCCAAAGACCAACTGCCACCGGCGGATGCTTTCTGGTCACTGACCATTTACGACGCCAAAACCGGGCAACTGGTGCCCAACCACAAAAAACGCTACCTGATCAATTCGCGGATGTTGCCTGACCTCAAGCGCGACGCCGACGGTGGGCTGACCCTGGCATTGCAGCACCACGAGCCGCCCAAGGCTGAACAGAGCAACTGGTTGCCAGCGCCGCCTGCGCCCTTCTATGCCGTACTGCGCATTTACCTGCCCAAGCCGGAAGTGGGTAACGGCCAGTGGAAGCTACCGCCTCTGACGCCGCTCAAGTAGGGCTGCCTGGCCGGCGGTGGTTGCCCCAACACGCCGGCCAGCACGGGGCTCAGTGTTTTTTCAACTTGAGGTAGGACTGGTGCAGATCTGACGCCCAGCCATCGATCACGCCTTTCACATCCTCGGCTTTCATCACCTGCGAATCATTAGCCAGCGGCTTACCGGTGCCTTTGCGCACCACCTGGGCGAGCACCTTGCCGCTGGCACCGTCGAGAAACTGCGCTTCGGTGCCCAGGGTGGTTTCCTGGTCACGGATGCCAGTACCCGTACTGACTGCGGCAGCGACCAGTGCGACCGGTACAAACTCATAGGGTTTGAGCCCCTCGGTCTTGCTGCTGACCGCAGTAATGGCCGCTCGTACTACGATCACACCCGGACCGGGGCCCTCGGCCAGGGGCAGCGACTTGACCAGCTCACGTTTGAGCGCCTGGTTGAAGTAATTGTTGATACCGCGCAAGGTGCTGTCCGGAATTTTTGCCGTTGCCTGGGGCTTGGGGTAAAACTGCGTTGGCTCGATATACACAGCGCTATAGCGGTTTAAATCCAATTGCGGATCGACCCAGCGCATCACTTCAGCGCCAGACGGCGACTTGGCTTCTTTCAGCTGGCTGTAGTCCGAGAGAAAACCGGAGTATTCATCCGGTTGCGTGATTTTGCTGGCACAACCCGCCAGTGCGAGCGAAGTGATGCACAGCGTGCTGATCAATAGCGTTAGTTTCATCGGTGAACTCCCTGGCGGTCGGCGCTGGATTGGTGAGCTCTAGGTATAGCTAATCCTGGGAAAATAACCCTGTGCCGACCGCCAGATGTTCAGGCCCTCTCGCGTGGAATCAGGCTCTGCAACTGCGACGCGAGGAAATTCGCGTCGAAGCCAAAGGTGTCCGGGTCTTTCAGGCCATTGGTCTTCTTCCACAGCCAATCATTTTTGTCCGCCGGCAACACCAACGAAACGCTGCCGTGGCGCGCGGCGGTCAAGCCCATGACCGACACGGAGATCAACCCACCCACCCCCATCACATCGGGCACGAACTCCACCGGTTTGCCGGTGATCTGCACCGTCAGTTTCTCGGTCTTGAACGTCGACGTATCCACCGGCACGCTGGGGCCGCTGGCAACATAGGCTTCACGGTGTACCTCCAGCAACCCGACCGTCTTTACCGGCTCAAGCCACTGCTCGATCTGGCCGAACAACTCATCGAGCTTTTGCGCCCAACGGGCTGACTGCACGTCAAATTGCTGTTTTTTGTGCGCTTCGCTGTCGGCGTAATGACGAAGCATCTCGCCCAGTTGCTGTACATCGTCCATTGCAGATTTCCTTGGGTGAGCCGGATTGCGAAGCCCGATCATGGCAGATGCGGCCGCTGAACGTACGGCTTAAAACTGATCCGCAACAATGAGGTTTTTCTGAGCCTGTTTTGTTTTGCCCCCGCTTCCTACAGTGCCGCCACTTGGAACCGTGGGAGGACTGAGCATGAGCACAGCATCAATCGGGCAGGCCTATAACTACAAAGTCGTCCGTCAATTCGTTATCGCCACTATCGTCTGGGGCGTGGTGGGCATGGCCATGGGCGTGTGGATCGCCTCGCAACTGGTGTGGCCGGAAATGAACCTGGACTTGCCCTGGACCACCTTCGGCCGCTTGCGGCCCTTGCACACCAGCCTGGTGATTTTCGGTTTTGCCGGCAGCGCGCAGTTTGCTGCCAGCTATTACGCGGTGCAGCGCACCTGCCAGGTGCGATTGTTCTCGGACAGGCTCGCAGCGTTCACCTTCTGGGGCTGGCAGTCGGTGATCGTGATCATGCTGATCAGCTTGCCGCTGGGCTACACCACCACCAAGGAATACGCCGAGATCGAGTTCTCTGGAGCGGTGTGGATGGCGGTGGTGTGGGTGGCCTATGCCATCGTGTTCTTTACCACCGTGGTGCGGCGCAAGACCCGGCATATCTACGTGGGTAACTGGTTTTTCGGCGCATTTATCCTGGTGATCGCCATGTTGCATGTGGTCAACCACTTAGCGATCCCGGTGGATTGGTTCAAGTCGTACCCGGTGTATTCCGGGGCCACCGATGCCATGGTGCAGTGGTGGTACGGGCATAACGCTGTAGGTTTTTTCTTGACCACCGGTTTTTTGGGGATGATGTATTACTTCGTGCCGAAACAAGTCGGACGTCCGGTGTATTCCTATCGCCTGTCCATCGTGCACTTCTGGGCGTTGATCACCCTGTACATCTGGGCCGGCCCCCATCACCTGCACTACACCGCCTTGCCGGATTGGGCGCAGTCGTTGGGCATGGCCATGTCACTGATTTTGCTGGCGCCGAGTTGGGGCGGGATGATCAACGGCATGATGACCTTGTCCGGCGCCTGGCATAAATTGCGCACCGACCCGATCCTGCGCTTCCTGGTGCTGTCCCTGGCGTTCTACGGCATGTCGACGTTCGAGGGGCCGATGATGGCGATCAAGACCGTCAATGCCCTCTCCCACTACACCGATTGGACCATCGGCCACGTACACGCCGGGGCCCTGGGGTGGGTCGCGATGATTACCTTTGGTTCGCTGTACCACATGATCCCCAAAGTGTTCGGGCGCGAGCAGATGCACAGTGTGTCCCTGATCAACCTGCACTTCTGGCTCGCGACCATCGGCACCGTGCTGTACATCGCTTCGATGTGGGTCAACGGGATTACCCAGGGCTTGATGTGGCGAGCGGTCAACGATGACGGCACCCTCACCTACTCCTTTGTCGAAGCCTTGCAGGCCAGCCATCCGGGGTTTGTGGTGCGATTTGCCGGTGGTGTGTTCTTCCTCACCGGGATGGTGCTGATGGCCTACAACACGTGGCGTACCGTGCGGGTCGCTGACGTGAACATGGCGCAGCTTGATGCGCGGATCGCCTGAGATGTGGGGCCTGCTGATGGTGGTGTGCCTGTATGGCGCGGTGGAGTACTGCTTGCGCGGTCAGTCGCAGAAGAGCCTGGAAGATGCCAGCTTGATGCCCTTTGCCGATGATCCTGAGGTGGCGCGGCGCGTGGAGCTGGCGACCGGCAAGCCCATCAGCGCGGTGGCGCCGGAGGAAGCCAAGCCGGGCTGGGTTAACCTGGACATGTAAAACTGCACCGGTCATTTCGCGACCAACTGCGTATGACTAATTGCCGGCCGATGGGTAAGGTGAGGCGACTTTCCGAGTGAGGAACATCGCATGCGCACCATCGGCCTTATCGGCGGCATGAGCTGGGAGTCCAGCGCCGAGTACTACCGCATCATCAACCAGCGCGTGCGCGACCAGCTCGGCCCGCTGCGCTCGGCGCAACTGTTGATGTACAGCGTGGATTTCGGCCCGGTGGAACAGGCTCAGCACGCCGGCCGCTGGGATGACACTGCACTGATCCTCGAAGATGCCGCGCGCCGCCTGCAAGCTGGCGGGGCCGAGTGTGTGGTGCTGTGTACCAACACCATGCATTTGGTCGCGCCGCGCATTGAAGCAGCGGTGTCGATCCCCTTCCTGCACATCGCTGATGCGGCGGGTGCGGCGGCCGTGAAGGCCGGCACGCTGACCGTCGGCCTGCTTGGCACCGCGTTTACCATGGAGCAGGACTTTCTCAAATCACGGCTGACGGCCCAGGGCCTGACCGTGCTGGTGCCCGAGGCGGATGAGCGACAGGCCGTGCACCGGATCATCTATGAAGAGTTGTGTGTCGGCGTGATCAGCGATGCGTCACGCCAGGTTTACCAAGGTGTCATCGAGTCCCTGGCCGCACGCGGCGCCCAGGCGATCATCCTCGGTTGCACGGAAATCAGCCTGTTGATCAAGCCCGAGCACAGCGACCTGCCGCTGCTGGACACCACCGAGCTGCATGCGCAGGCTGCGGTGGCGTTTGCCCTGGATTAAACCGAGGTGCGCAGGCGCGCCATGCTCACGGTGTCGACAAATTGGCCATCACGCAGGGCGTAATCGCGCAACACGCCTTCGACCTCAAAGCCGAATTTGCGGTACAGCGCCTGGGCCGCGTCGTTGTCGGCGTACACCGTGAGTTCCACTCGGCGCAGGTTCATCCAGTTGTCGGCCACGTCCAACGCGGCCGTCAGCAGGCGCGAGCCGACCCCTTTGCCCTGCCACGCCGTCGCCACGCCCATGCCGAATGAACCGACATGGGCTCGGCGTACCCGCAGGTATTGTTCCAAGCCAAGCTGGCCGATCACTTCACCACCGTGCACGGCCACCAGCTGCAGCCGCCGTTCGTTGTCCTGTACCAGCTTGTTACGCCACGCCTCGACCGACTGGAAAGGCATTTGCAGCACCTGACGGCACACGGCCGGTTCGTTATAGAGCGCGGCGACGCCCTCAAGGTGGGCCTCGGTGAAGCGCTGGATCACGATATGAGGTTCAGGTGTGTGCATTGTGTTTCATCCTTTGAAAGACACGTGGCCGAGCAGTTTAGGGGGAAAAGCGCTGCGCTGACGACCACGGAAACGTCCCACATATCAATCGGCCGCATCCTGCATCTGAACGATAGCGGCCATCCTTTCCTGCAACGATACTTGGGCCGGGCCCTGCTACCGGCCTCTAACCCTGTGACCAGAACAATAAGAAAGCCCCACAGAGGAACGCTCATGAGCCGTCTTGAACCCACAGGTCTGTTGCAGGCCTTCAGCACGCTGGTCCTGGATCTGCAGCGACTGGCCCAGCACCAGGAGATCGAGCATTTCCAGCCACAAGCCCTGGCGCGGATCAGCCAGTTACTGCCTTTCGACTGCGCCTGGTGGGGGCGCTCTGCGGTGATCGATAATCTGCCGGAAGAACACAGCAGCTGCCTGTATCAGCTGCCACCGGGTTACCTGACCGACTGGCAGTCGATCCGCCATCTGGATGTGACCTTCGGCCGCTCCCATGCTACGCCCGGTCAGGCTGTGATCATTGACATGCGCGACCCCGGCAGCGGTGCAGGCTTGAATTGGCTGGGAGAACGCTACGGGATCGGCCAGTTGTTGTGCGTGATCCATATCGCCCCACACACCTGCCTCAGTGATCACTTGACCCTGTACCGCAAGCCCGGGGCCCCGGGGTTTACCGCGCAAGATTGCCTTCTGCTCGATAATCTGATGCTGCATCTGGTGGCGGCCGTGTCAGCGAACCAGATCCGTACGCTGGTGGCCATGCGTGAAACCCTTAGCAACCCGCGAAACCTGGCGCTGGCGGTCTGCGACGCGCGGGGGGTGTTGCAGTGCGCCGAGCGCGGTTTCGTCGATTTGTTGCTCAGTGAATGGCCAGGCTGGAGTGGCCCGACGCTACCCGTGCCGGTGGATGAACGCGGGTATGAAGGCAAGCACATCCATCTCCAGGTCTGGGGGGTGGGCGATCAATTGCTGCTGGCCGCACGGGGCCACCGGGTGCTGCCCCAGCTCAGCCCACGGGAAAACGACGTTGCCCAAGGCTTTGGCGAGGGCAAGACGTACAAGGAAGTCGCCCGCGACCTGGGCTTGTCGCCCAATACGGTGCGCCATCACATCCGCGCTATCTACAGCAAGCTCGGGGTCAAGGACAAAGCGCACATCGCACACTTGATGCACGCCCCGCCCGACTGATCCGCAGCACTTTTCCTACGGGTTCTCACACCGTCGCTTTGACGGTCACGGGCGACTGTTGCCCGTTTTCAGCCGATCGCTGCACGCCGCCATCACACGAGATGCCTTGCCATGACTCACACCCATCTGCGTCATCTACCGCTGCTGCTGGGGGGCACGCTGCTGTGCCTGGACAGTCAAGCAGCCGATCTTAACGCGCGCGATTTTTTCAGCGCACCATCCGGCACCAGCCTTGGCGTGTTGTACCTGCCTGGCACTCGCGCCCAAGACTTCCGTGGCCTGGCCGACAGCACTGGCAAGGCCGACCTCAAGGTCAATGCCATCGCCTACCGCCAGGTCTATTTCACTGACGCGTGCGGCACCCTCTGCACCCCGCAATTTATCCTGCCGTTCGCCGATATCGATGCTCGGCTGCCAGGGGCCAGCCGGCGCACCGATGAAAGCGGGTTCGGTGACCCGCAGTTGGGTGGCACGCTGTTTTTCATCAACGATCCGACGTCACGCACCTACAGCGGCCTGTTAACCCTGATCACGCTGCCGCTGGGCGAATACCACCGCACGCAGCCGGATGTGTCCCCCGGCGCCAATCGCTGGGGCGCAACCTTTGTCTACAACTACACCCGTGGCATCGGTGAGAAGTGGGTACTGGAAGCCAATCTCGAAGCCCAGCTGTACGGCAAGAATGACGACTACCTGGGCAGCGAGCTCAAGCAAGACCCGTTGTACCGCCTGCAAGCCTTCGCCTCCTACGATTTCACGCCCGTCACCTACGGTGCCCTGCGCCTGATCCAGGCCACGGGTGGCGCACTGCGCATCGACAATCGGTCGATCGACGACACCCGCAAGCGCTACACCCAGGTCGGGTTCGAGGTCGGGCATTGGCTCGATAAGCAGAACCAAGTGATGTTCAGCCTCTCGCAAAACGTCGCCACCGCCAACGGTTATGCAGGAACCGACGCGTTGTTGCGCCTGGTCCATGTGTTCTGACCTCTGTACTGGAGCTTGATCATGCACAACTCGTCCCCTACACCCTGGCAGCGGCTGGCGGCCATCGTGCTGTTTGCCGCGATCACCCCGACCATTTTGATGACTGCGCCTGCCGTGGCGGCGCAGTTGGCCGCCCAATGGCAATTGAGCCCGGCACAGATCGGCGACTTGTTTTCCGTCGAACTGGGCGCGATGAGCCTGGCGACCCTGCCCGCCTTCTGGTGGCTGCGGTGCGTGAACTGGCGAGTGGCAGCCTTGGCCGCAGCCGTGCTGTTCATTGCGGCCAACCTGATGTCGACGCTTGCCGACACCTATACCCAGTTGCTGGTCCTGCGCTTGGTCAGTGCCTTGGCGGGCGGTTCGTTGATGATCATCTGCCTGGCGAGCGCAGCCACCACCGCCAACCCCAGCCGTGTCTACGGGTTATGGGTGGTCGGGCAGCTGGTCGTCGGCGCCGTCGGCCTGGCGGTACTACCGGGTTTATTCGAACGTTATGGACTGCAGAGTTGCTACCTGATCCTGGCAGGGTTGATGGCGCTGTTGCTGCCGCTGGCACGCGGCTTTCCTTGTGCCCATGCAGCGCCACAAGCAATCGGGACGGCCGCTGCTGGCACACGACGCAAAGCCCTACTGGGTGTCGGTGCGGTCCTGGCCTTTTACATCAGCCTTGGCGGAGTCTGGACGTTTATCGGCGCCCTGGGCGCCACTGCCGGGATTTCCCCACAGCACAGCGGCGAGATATTGGCCATTGCGACGGTCATGGGAATCGCCGGCGCCGCGTGCACGTCACTGATCGGCTCCCGTCTGCCGCGTCAGCAGTTACTGCTGGCGGGCTACGCGTTAATGGCGGCAGCGGTGCTGCTCCTGCTGGGCCAACCCACCCTGGTGCGCTTTGCCCTGGCGGCGCTGCTGTTCAAGTTCGCCTGGACCTTCATCTTGCCGCTGATCCTTGCTTGCCTGGCCGACCTCGATCACAGCGGCAAGCTGATGAACGCGTCGAACCTGATGATCGGCGGCGGCTTGGCCATCGGCCCGGCGATAGCGGGTCGGCTCATCGAGGCCAGCGGCGGCTTTGCCGTGCTGTTGATGGGCGGCGCCGTGATCACGCTGCTGTCGTTGGCAATGATCCTTGCCAGCCGTCCCGGACCTGTCGTTGAAATGGAGCCTGTATGAACCGAACCACCGCGTTTTTCTTTGATGAAATGAGCCTTTGGCACAGCGCCAGCTCCCATGCATTGACCTTGCCCGTGGGCGGCTGGGTACAGCCACCTGCCGGCAGCGGGCATGCCGAATCCCCCGAAACCAAGCGGCGCATGAAAAGCCTGCTGGATGTCTCCGGGTTGGGCCATCACCTGCACATGCACAGCGCTGCGCCAGCGAGCGAAGCCGATTTGCTGCGCGTCCACGGCCATGAATACCTGCAGCGTTTCAAGGCGTTGAGCGATGCCGGTGGCGGCGACCTGGGATTACAGGCGCCGATAGGCCCGGGCAGCTACGAAATCGCCCGACTTTCGGCCGGCCTGACGATGGCTGCCGTCGACGCCGTGCTCAAGGGCCTGGCAGATAACGCCTACTCATTGTCACGACCGCCGGGGCATCACTGCCTGGCGGACAGCGCCATGGGGTTCTGCTTCCTGGCCAACATCGCCATCGCGATCGAAGCCGCCAAGGTGCGCAATGGGCTGGGCAAGGTCGCGGTGATCGACTGGGATGTGCACCATGGCAACGGCACACAATCGATCTTCGAGGCGCGCGCGGATGTGCTGACGATTTCGCTGCATCAGGACGGCTGTTATCCCCCCGGTTACAGCGGCGAGCAGGAACGTGGCCGTGGCGCAGGGCTGGGGGCGAACATCAATATTCCCTTGCCACCGGGAAGTGGTCACGACGCCTACCTGCATGCGATGAACCGGATCGTGGTGCCGGCATTGGAGCGTTTCCAGCCGGAGCTGATCATTGTCGCCTGCGGCTATGACGCCAACGCCGTCGACCCGCTCGCGCGCATGTTGCTGCACAGCGAATCCTTCCGCCTGATGACTCGCTGCGTGCGCCAGGCTGCCGAACGCCTGTGCCAGGGGCGTCTGGTGCTGGTGCACGAAGGCGGCTACAGCGAAGCCTACGTACCGTTTTGCGGGTTGGCGACGCTGGAAGAGTTGTCGGGTGTGCGCACCGCGGTGGACGATCCGATGCTCGCACTGGTCGAGCTGCAGCAGCCCAAGGCCGCGTTGCTGGCGTTTCAGAAACAGTGGATCGACCACCTCGCAATCGGGGTCACTCACTAGCCCTTGGACGATGCCAATCGCCACACCCGCGCTATATCCGAGGCCCGCTCACGAAGCAGGCGCGGCGCCTCGCTGCACGCTTGTTCCAGGCTCATCGGCCCCGCAGGCAAGGCAAAAGCAGCCGCTACACCATGGGCATACATCTGTTCATAACCCTCGCCCAGCGTGCCGGCAATCACAATGACCGGCACGTTGTGCTGGCCGGCGATACGGGCCACACCAAAGGGGGTTTTGCCGCGCAGGGTCTGGGCATCGAAACGCCCTTCGCCCGTAATGACGAGGTCGGCACCCCGTACGGCGTCCTCCAGACCTACCAGCTCGGCCACCACTTCCACACCCGCACGGAACTGCGCGCCCAGAAAGGCCTTGGCAGCGAAACCCAAGCCACCGGCCGCACCGCTGCCGGGTTCGTCGCGCACATCCTTGGGCAGCACCCTGGCACAGTGATCGGCGAAGTGACCGAGGGCCGCATCCAACTGTTGGACATGCACGGGGCTGGCGCCTTTTTGCGGGCCAAAAATAGCGGAGGCCCCGTGGGGGCCGCACAGGGGATTGTTCACGTCGGCGGCGATTTCAAAGCGCACCTGTGCCAGGCGTGGGTCGAGGTTTTCAAGGCTGATATGCGCCAGACGTGACAAGGCCAGGCCACCCGGTGGCAGGGTTTGCGCCTCCGCGTCGAACAGCTGCGCGCCCAGGGCCTGCATTGCGCCCGCGCCAGCGTCATTGGTAGCGCTGCCGCCGATGGCCAGGATGATGCGCTCGGCGCCGAGGTCCAAGGCCGCGCGGATCAGTTCGCCGGTGCCGTAGGTGGTGCTGGTGCACGCATCGCGCTGGCCCGGCGGTACCAGTTGCAGGCCGCTGGCTTCGGCCATTTCGATGATGGCGGTGTGGCTGTCGGCCAACCAGCCCCAGCGCGCCTCAACCGTGCCACCCAACGGACCTCTCACCTGCTGACGCCGCAGCTCACCCTTGCAGGCGGCCAGCACCGCGTCCACCGTGCCTTCACCCCCATCCGCCATCGGGCACTGGATCAACTGTGCTTGCGGCCAGACTTCGGACAACCCGGCCGCGATGGCCTGGGCGACGCCTTCGGCACTCAGGCTGTCCTTGAACGAGTCGGGGGCGATGATGATTTTCATGGGCTTTCTCCGGTTTTTATAACGCCCATGCTGCCAGTTGGCAGGGCTACTGACGCCGGTCCGATGCACAAGTACGGCGGCGCTTTGTTGTTCATTCCGACAAAGCCTGGGGCAACAGCTGTACACCCAGGTAGAGAGCAAGCATGCCGTCCAGGGTCAATGGGTCGACGCCACTGAGTTCGGCAATGCGCTCCATACGGTAACGCAGGCTGTTGCGGTGAATACCCAGCGCATCGGCACACGCCTGGCTTTGCCCGTCGTGTTCGCACCAACTGCGCAACGTGGCCAGCAGTTGGCCGTTGCTGTCCTTGGCGAGCACTTTGCGCAGAGGGTTGAGCAGCTCGTCGAGCGCATCGTCGTTGCGATGGCGCCAGAGCATCACCGGCAGGCGATAGCGGTTAAGGGTCAGCAGGCGCGACTGCGGTAGCACATCGCGACCATAGGCCAGCAGATCCCCGACGCGTCGATAGCAGCGACGCAACCCCGCCAGCCCGTCCGCCTGCCCGCCAACGGCCACGCGCAGGACGTTCCAGCCGAGGGCATCGAGCTTTTCCAGCAAGCGCGGGTTGTCGACCTGCACTGCCGCCGGCCGGCACCACAGCAGTGAGAATTGCGCCGAGCTGACACACCAGCTGTCCGGATAACGCGAGGTCAGCCAGGTACTCAGGGCTTCCGCCGATTGACCTGCGCCCAGTTCGAACAAGTATGGCGTGCGCGGCAGCTGCGGCTTGAGCCCCAGCTGCTGGGCCTCGTCCACCAGGCGCGGCGAGTCGCCGGTTTCCGCCAGCAGCAGGGCCAGCAGATCATCACAACGCTGGCGCCGCCATTGTTGCTCGGCCTGTTGGTGGCGGTGGCTGACCAGCATTTCGGCAGTCATGCGTACCAGTTCGGCGTAGGTGCGCAGGCCTTCCGGTTCGCCGGTGATGCCGAGAACACCGATCAGGCGCCCATCATGCAACAACGGCAGGTTGATGCCTGGCTGCACGCCCTTGAGGTGCTTGGCGGTCTGGCCGTCGATTTCCACCACGCGGCCATTGGCGAGCACGAGTTGGGCGCCTTCATGGCGGGTGTTGATGCGCTCGGGTTCGCCGCTGCCGAGAATCAGGCCTTGGCTGTCCATGACATTGACGTTGTAGGGCAGGATCGCCATGGTTCGATCGACAATATCCTGCGCCAGGTCATGATCCAGCTCAAACATGGGGCTAATTCCTTAGAAGCGGGGTTGTTCACAGGCACAGCGCAAAGCAGGGTTCGCTGTGCGCAAGCACAAAGACAGCGGCCTGCCAGGTGGCCGAGACTCAGTGGGCGATCAACGTTACCCTCGCATCGCGAAAAATCATAATAAAGAGAGACTGCCATGTCACAGAGCGCCACGACCCCACTGGCCACCGATGACGATAAAAACGCCATCTACAAGCGCATCACCCTGCGCCTGATCCCCTTCATTTTCATCTGCTATCTGTTCAACTACCTTGACCGGGTAAACGTTGGCTTTGCCAAATTGCAGATGCTCGATGCGTTGAAATTCAGCGAAACCGTGTACGGCCTCGGCGCCGGGATCTTCTTCATCGGCTACGTGCTATGCGGCGTACCGAGCAACCTGGCGTTGACCAAATTCGGTCCACGGCGCTGGATTGCGTTGATGATGATCGTCTGGGGCACACTCTCCACCTGCCTGCTGTTCGTCACCACCCCGACGCACTTCTACACCTTGCGTCTGTTTACCGGTGCCGCGGAAGCGGGCTTCTTCCCCGGCGTGGTGCTGTACCTCTCGCAATGGTTCCCGACCTTCCGCCGTGGGCGGATCATGGCGCTGTTCATGTCGGCGATCCCGGTCTCGGGTTTGCTTGGCAGCCCGTTCTCCGGCTGGATCCTCAACCATTTTGCCGCCGGCCAAGGTGGTCTCGCGGGCTGGCAGTGGATGTTCCTGCTGCAAGGCATCCCCACCGTCGTGCTGGGCGCCCTCGCCTACTTCCTGCTCAGCGACAGCTTCGCCAACGCCAAGTGGCTTAAGCCCCACGAACGCGCCGTGCTGGAAGCCGACCAGGCGACTGACTTGGCCAACAAGCCCAAGACAACCACGGACTCCCTGGCCGAAGTGTTCAAGAACCCGGCCATCTGGGCGTTCGGCCTGATCTACTTCTGCATTCAGAGCGGTGTGTATGCCATCAACTTCTGGTTGCCGTCGATCATCAAGAACCTGGGGTTCAGCGATAACCTGGTGATCGGCTGGCTGAGTGCGATCCCGTACTTGCTGGCAGCCGTGTTCATGTTGCTGGTGGGTCGCTCCGCCGACTTGCGCAAGGAGCGTCGCTGGCACTTGGTGGTGCCGATGCTGATGGGGGCTATCGGTCTGGTGATCGCGGTGAACTTCGCCACCACCCCGGCCATTGCAATCCTCGGCCTGACCATTGCCACCATGGGCGCCCTCACCGGTCTGCCGATGTTCTGGCCGGTGCCTACCGCCATGCTCAGTGCAGGCGCGGCGGCAGGCGGCCTGGCGTTGATCAACTCCATGGGCCAGATGGCCGGCTTCCTCAGCCCGTATATCGTCGGGTTCGTGAAGGATGCCACCGGGTCAACGGATATGGCGCTGTACCTGCTGGCGGCGGTGATCGTGGCCGGCAGCGTGTTGGCGTTGCGGATGACGCGTACCCTGAAGGCATAAGCCTGTGAGAGCCGGCTTGCCGGCTCTCACGCACGTCAGAGCAGACCGCCGCCGTCGATATCGATCACGGCGCCGGTCATAAAACCATTTTCCATCGCCAGCACATACCCCGCCGCGACCTCCTCCGCGTGCCCCACTCGCCCCACTGGCAGCGCGCCACCGGCCTTGGCGAACATCGCCAAGCGCTGATCTTCGGAAAGCCCCGCATAGGCCGGTGTATCAATCACCCCTGGGCTGATCGCATTGACCCGGCGCGGCGCCAGCTCCTTGGCCAACTGCTTGACCAATGCTTCGGTCGCGGCGTTGATGCCGGTCTTGATGAATTGCCCTGCAACCGATTTACGCCCCAATTGCCCGGACGTGAGGCTGATGCTGCCGTGCTCGTTCAAAAAAGGCAGCGCCTGTTGGATCGCCCGCAGTGAGCCCCAGAGTTTTACATTGAAGTTTTCCTGGGCTTCGATCAGGTCGGTTTCGACCAAGGCTTTGGCCCGCACACTCGGCCCCGAGGTGTAGACCAAGTGATCAAAACGCCCCACCGCTTCGAACAGGCGTTGCAGCGAGGCCGCGTCGGTGACGTCAACGGGTTCGCTGCGCAGGCCGTTTTCGACGCCGGACACCAGGCGCCGCCCGGCCAGCACCACCTGCGCACCTCGTGCGGCGGCGGCCTGGGCCACGGCTGCACCGATTCCGCTGCTGCCGCCGATCACGATGACGGTTTTGCCGTTAAGGGAAGAGGTCATGGGAAAATTCCTGATTGAGAAAGTGAGCGTTTATCTTCCCAGCTTGGCAATCCGCGAAAAATCCCGGTAAAAGGACAAGATCTTTAAAGGATTTTTACAAATGAGTTCGATCCTCGACCTTGAAGTCTTCGTGCGAACCGCGGACACCGGCAGCTTGTCTGCCGCTGCCCGTGGCCTGGGCTTGACCCCGGCGGCGGCGAGCATCGCCCTCAAGCGCCTGGAAACCCGCCTGGGTATCCGCTTGCTGGCACGCTCCACGCGCAGCATGCGCCTGACCGAGGAAGGCCGGCGTTACCTCGACAGCGTGCGCGTGGCACTGTCGGCATTGTCCGAAGGTGAGCAAGCGCTCAAGCAACAAAGCCAGGGGTTGAGTGGGTTGCTTCAATTGGCCGCGCCGTCGGATTTCGGGCGCAATGTGGTGCTGGGCTGGCTGGATGAGTTCAAGACCGAGCACCCCAATATCCGCCTGCAATTGATGCTGAACGACAGTAACGCCGACCTGTTCCGCGAAACCGTCGACATCGCCCTGCGCTTTGGAGTGCCCCAGGACTCCAGCCTGGTTGCATTGCCGATCGCGCCTGATCACCACCGCGTCGCCTGCGCCAGCCCCGACTACCTGGCCCGTCATGGGACGCCGCGCGAACCGATGGAACTGTCCCGACATAGCGCGCTGCGGTACATGCGCCAGGGCCAAGTGAGCAAGACTTGGCGGTTTCGTCAGGCTGATCAGCTACAGGAGGTTGAAGTGACGGGGGATTTCCTCAGCAATGACGGAGAAATCGTCCGGCGTTGGGCGCTTGGCGGGCACGGTATCGCCTACAAGGCCAGGCTCGACGTGATCGGCGATATCGCCGCCGGCCGACTGGTCGCGCTGTTAGAGGATTGGCAAGGAGAGCCTGCCCCTTTCAACCTGATGTGCCCTCACCGCCTGCAGGTGTCGGAACGGGTGAAGGTGCTGCATCGCTTTTTACAGCAGCGCTGCCAGACACTGCTGAGCACATGAAGAAACCCGCGCAGGGCTTGTCCCAGAGCCTCTGAGTCTGGTATTGCATGGGTACATTTCCCGCCTTGAGGAGTTATCCATGATTTACCGCACATTGGGCCAGTCCGGTTTGAAGGTCAGCGCCTTGACCCTGGGCACCATGATGTTTGGCGAACAGACCAACACCGAGGACTCGCTGCGCATCATCGACAAGGCCTGGGATCAGGGCATCAATTTCATCGACACGGCGGACGTCTACACCGGCGGGCGCTCCGAGGAAATCGTCGGCGAAGCCATTGTGCGTAATCGCCAGGATTGGGTGGTGGCCTCCAAGGTCGGCATCGGCCCGGTGGACGGTTTGCCCAACCGCAGCGGCTTGAGCCGCAAGCGCATTTTCAACGCACTGGAAGCCAGCCTGACCCGCCTGGACACCGATTACCTGGACATCTACTACCTGCACCGTGAAGACCACAACACCCCGCTGGAAGTAACAGTGTCGGCGATTGGCGACCTGATCCGCCAGGGCAAGATCCGCTACTGGGGCCTGTCCAACTATCGCGGTTGGCGCATTGCCGAGGTGATTCGCGTTGCCGAGCGCCTGGGCGTCGACAAGCCGGTCATCAGCCAGCCTTTGTACAACATCGTCAACCGCCAGGCCGAGGTGGAGCAGATCACCGCTGCAGCCGCCTACGGCCTGGGTGTGGTGCCCTATAGCCCGCTGGCTCGCGGTGTGCTTAGCGGTAAATACGCGCCCGACGTTACCCCCGAGGCCGGCAGCCGCGCGGCGCGCCAGGACAAACGCATCCTGGAAACCGAATGGCGTGTGGAATCGCTGCGCATCGCCCAGCAGATCCAGCAGTACACCCAAGGACGTGGCGTGGGGATCGTGGAGTTTGCGATTGCCTGGGTGTTGAACAACTCGGCGGTCAGCTCGGCGATTGTCGGGCCGCGTACGGAGGCGCAGTGGGATGCCTATATTGGCGCGCTTGAGGTGAAGATCAGCGCCGAAGATGAGGCGTTTATCGATTCGTTGGTGACGCCGGGGCATTCGTCGACGCCGGGGTTCAATGATGTGGGGCACTTCGTCTCCGGTCGCTTACCACGCGCATAACCCCTCCACTCTGTAGGAGCGAGCCTGCTCGCGAAGAACCCAAGGACGCCGCAGGCTACCTGATAGCGCTGCGTGATCGTTGACGTTCTTCGCGAGCAAGCTCGCTCCTACAAGAGGCGGCGATAAAATTTGCTGAAAAACGCCCCAAAACAGCGCAACCCTCTCCCGCCAAAAGCTCCATAATCCCCTTATCTTTTGTATCAACGGTTTTCGCGAGGACAGAGTGTCTAAAGGAGTTGTTTTATCGGTCTTGGCCTCGGTGCTGTTTGCCGTGATGTATTACTTCACATCATTGCTCACGCCCTTGAGCGGCCTGGAGATTTTCGGCTGGCGCATGTTGCTGACCGTGCCGTGCATGACGGTGTTCATGATCGTCAGCGGCGAATGGCGGCGGGTGTGGGAGCTGCTGCAGCTGTTGGCGGCCAAGCCACGCTTGATTGCGGGTGTGTTGCTGTCCTCTGCCTTGTTGGGCGTGCAATTGTGGCTATTCATGTGGGCGCCGCTGAATGGGCGCAGCCTGGATGTGTCGGTGGGGTACTTCCTGCTGCCGCTGACCATGGTGCTGACCGGGCGCCTGGTGTGGGGCGAACAACTGTCCTACTTGCAACGGATTGCCGTGTTTTTTGCGGCCCTCGGGGTGCTCAACGAGCTGTATCAGGCCGGTGGGTTTTCCTGGGCAACGCTGGTGGTGATCATCGGCTACCCGGTGTATTTCATCGTGCGCAAGTACCTCAAGACCGACCATCTGGGTGGGCTCTGGCTGGATATGGCGTTGATGCTGCCGGTGGCCTGGTGGTTTGTGCAGAGTGGCGAGCAAGGCTTTGCGGTGATGGATGCCCACCCGAAACTGTATGCGCTGATCCCGATGCTGGGCCTGATCAGCGCCTCGGCGCTGGTGAGCTATATCATCGCCAGCCGGTTGCTGGCGTTCAGCCTGTTCGGGTTGCTTAGCTATGTTGAGCCGGTCCTGCTGTTAGGCGTGGCGCTGATCTTGGGTGAAGGCATCAAGGGTGGCGAGTGGCTCACCTACATCCCGATCTGGTTGGCGGTAATGGTGCTGGTGTTTGAAGGCTTCAAGCACCTGGTGCATCAACGCAAAACCTGATGCGCAGGCAATAAAAAGCCCGGCCGGGGTCACCCTCGGCCGGGCTTTTTGACGCTTAATCGGCGGTCAATACACCACGACGCACCTGGTCACGTTCGATGGACTCGAACAGCGCCTTGAAGTTGCCCTCGCCAAACCCATCGTCGCCCTTGCGCTGGATGAATTCGAAGAACACCGGGCCCATCAGGGTTTCCGAGAAGATCTGCAGCAGCAGGCGTTTGTCGCCTTCCACGGAAGATCCGTCCAGCAGGATACCGCGTGCCTGCAGTTGATCCACCGGCTCGCCGTGGTCAGGCAGGCGGCCTTCGAGCATTTCGTAATAAGTGTCTGGCGGCGCGGTCATGAAGCGCATGCCGATTTTCTTCAACGCGTCCCAGGTCTTGACCAGGTCGTCGGTGAGGAACGCCACGTGCTGGATGCCTTCGCCGTTGAACTGCATCAGGAACTCTTCGATCTGCCCCGCGCCCTTGGACGACTCTTCGTTCAGCGGGATGCGGATCATGCCGTCCGGCGCACTCATGGCCTTGGAAGTCAGGCCGGTGTACTCGCCCTTGATATCGAAGTAACGCGCTTCACGGAAGTTGAACAATTTCTCGTAGAAGTTGGCCCAGTAGACCATGCGGCCGCGATAGACGTTGTGGGTCAGGTGGTCGATGACTTTGAGACCTGCACCGACCGGATTGCGCTCCACACCTTCGAGGTACACGAAGTCGATGTCGTAGATCGAGCTGCCTTCGCCGAAACGGTCGATCAGGTACAACGGCGCGCCGCCGATGCCCTTGATCGCCGGCAGGTTCAATTCCATCGGCCCGGTGTCAATATGGATCGGTTGGGCGCCGAGTTCCAGGGCGCGGTTGTAGGCCTTTTGCGAATCCTTCACGCGGAACGCCATGCCGCACACCGACGGGCCGTGTTCGGCCGCAAAGTAGGAGGCGATGCTGTTGGGCTCGTTGTTGAGGATCAGGTTGATCTCGCCCTGGCGGTACAGGTGCACGTTCTTGGAACGGTGGGTCGCGACTTTGGTGAAGCCCATGATCTCGAAGATCGGCTCCAGGGTGCCCGGCGTCGGCGACGCGAATTCGATGAATTCAAAGCCCATCAGGCCCATTGGGTTTTCGTATAGATCTGCCATGGTGACACCTCATCATTCTTGTAATAGACACAGTATTAATGGCGAGCAAGGATGAGGTTGCAGGGTGGCGCACAGGAAAGGCCTCGCACGCTGCGGGCGAGGAAGTCACCAAAGATGAGGGGGGAGCCGAGTAGCTTCATGGGGTCATCAGTCTCTGACGGCTTAGGCTTGCGTGAGCGCAAGTCCATATTCTTGTATGCGTAAATCGATTCTACACAGCGTAACCGTATTTGTCCGTACTCTTATCAAATCCCCATTGCCCTGGCGCGTGCAAGGGGTTTGTTGCAGAGGTAGATGCCCAGCAGGATCACCGCCCCGCCGATCAGCATGGGCAGGCTCAACGGTTCATCCAGCAGCAAAGCGCCGCAGATCACCGCGGTGAGGGGGTTAAGCGCTATAAATACGCCGGAACGTGTCGCGCCGATACGGCGGATGCCATCGTAATAGCCGATATAGGCCAGCGCCGAGCCAAGCACGCCGAGGTACGCCAGGCTCAGCCCCTGCGCAGTCTGCAGGCGACCCATTGCTTCAAGTGTAAAGCGGCCCATGATCAGCGTTGTGAGGGTGAGCATCAGGGTTCCCAGCAGTATCGACCAGGTGACCGTCTGCAGCGGCCCAAGGCTCTGGTTCAAGCCACGGGAAAACAGTGAATAGATGCCCCACCCCACGACACACCCGAAGATGAGTAAATCCCCACGCCAGCTGCTGGTTGCTTCATTCAGCACGTGGGGATTGCGACTGACAATGACCACGGCGGCACCCGTCAGACACAGCAGGATCCCAGCGACGTTGCTGGCACCCAGGCGCTCCTTGAACAGCCAACGCGACGCCAGGCCGATCACCGCCGGGTTAAGCGCCACGATCAATGAGGCTCGCGAAGCGTTGATGGACTGCAATCCGTAGAAGAAACACAGGTTGTAGAAAAAAATCCCGAAGAAACCCAGCATCCCCAGTTGCAGTAACTGTCTGGGGCTTGGGCGGGCCAGTGGGATGCGTGCCAAGCCCAGGAATCCCAGTAAGGCCAGGCTGGCCAGCGCGAACCGCAGGCTGGCCGCCAGCAAAGGGTCGACCGTCCCGCTCAGGTAGCGACCGGCCACGAAGGTGCCGCCCCAGATCATGGTGACAGCCGCCAACTTCATATAAGTGATGCGATCTGAGCTCGAATGCACGGGATAGGGCTCTACTGGCTTGAAGGTGCCTGCATTGTTCTGGTAATACAAAGTCATCGTAAAATGAGTGATCACTCATGACCCTGACTCAACTTGAAATCTTCTCGCTGGTGGCCGAGCTGCAAGGCTTTACCAGCGCAGCCCATCGCCTCGGCATCAGCCAGTCGGCAGTGTCCCACGCGATCAAAGGCCTGGAACAGGAACTGGGGGTGGCGTTGTTCAGGCGCCACCATGCCCAGGTCGAGCTGAGCGATATCGGCGCGCAGTTGCTGGGACGCGCTCGGGCGATGCTAGGCCTGGCAAACACCTTGCAACAGGAGGCCGCGGACGCCCGGGGCATGAAACGCGGGACACTGCGCATCGGCTCATTCGGCCCCACCTCCTCGACTTACTTGCTGCCGAAGATTCTCAACCGGTTCCGCGTGGCGTATCCGGGCATTGAGGTGCACGTGGATGAAGGGCCGGACAGACAAGTCATCCAATGGCTCGATGAACGCCGGGTTGATATTGGCTTTGTGGTGCTGGACCAGGAACGCTTCGACACTTTCCCACTGTTCGAGGACCAGATGGTGGCGCTGCTGCCGTCCGATCATAAGCTGGCTGGCCGCGAACACGTGAGCCTCAAGGACTTGTGCAACGACCCTTTCGCGCTGACCGAGGCCGGGTCAACTGAATTAGTGGTGCGCTTGTTCAACGAGGCGCGGCTGACCCCGAATGTGCGTTATCGCTGCTCGCAACTGCTGAGCACCTTGGAAACCGTCAGCCGGGGTGACGCGGTGAGCGTCGTGGCGCAGGCCTCGTTGCCGGCCGGCCACGATCCTCGCTACGTACAGCGCGTATTATCCCCGCGTGTGCCGCGCCAGGTTGGCCTCGCCGTACTGGACCGGCGTCAGTCTTCCCCGGCGACGCTCGCTTTTATCCGTATTGCCCAAGGTCTGGCGTTGTAGCGACGCATACTGGCCAAATGGTTAGGTACCGCGAGCTTATTTCGGTCGGGCCATCTATCATCGACTGAATCTGATTCCTGCAACAGGCCGTTCACCCCATGCCACTGACCATCAACGGCCCGCGAAAACGCGCCAGTCGTTACCTGATCACCTCACTGAGTGCGCTGCTGCCGATTGCGCTCGGGGTCATCATCCTGCACTGGCAAGCCGAACGTACCTTGCAACAAAGTTCGGCCCAGACCGCGCAGGAGGCGGTGCGCCAATTCGACCTGATGCTCGACAACACCGCCCTCGCCGCCCAGGCCTTGCTGCCATTGGCGGGGCAACCCTGTGATAGCGGCGCACAGCTGGCGCTGCGCGAACAGGTCACTCGCAGGCCCTTTGTGCGTGCGACCACCCTGTCCTGGCAAAAAAACATCTATTGCAGCTCATTGTTCGGCAGCAACTACATGTCACCGGTCAACCCGGATGACTATGTGGCCGGCCAGTTATGGCTGATGAATGGCAACCCGGTGACCCCCGACACCGCACTGCTGGTCTACCGGCTGGTTGACGGTGACAAGGCCGCTTTTGCTTCGATAGACGGCTATCACCTGACCAACGCCCTGCGCCTGATCAACCTATACGCCCATCTGGTACTGCAGGTTGGCCCGAATTGGCTGGGGACTGATGGCAAGGTGCGTGACACGGCGATGCCGGTATTTGCCGTGGCTAACGAGCACTTGGCGTCCGAACGCTATCACTACAGCGTCAACGCAGGCATGCCGGCGGGCGAAGTGTGGCGCTACATGCAGGCCCGTTACCCGGCAATGTTCAGCCTGATCGTGTTTTTTGGCGTGCTGGCGGGTTTTTTGGCCCACTGGCTGCAAAAGCGCTCCTCGGCACCGACTCAAGAATTGCAACGGGCGCTGGGTGCCAATGAGTTCATTCCGTATTTCCAGCCAGTGGTAAGGGGGGATACCCGCGAGTGGGCGGGATGTGAAGTACTGATGCGCTGGCAACATCCCAAAGAAGGCCTGGTGCGGCCCGACCTGTTTATTCCTCTGGCCGAGCACTCTGGCCTGATAGTCCCCATGACCCGTGCCCTGTTACGCCAGACCGCGGCACAACTGTCGCCCCACGCGTCGCGTTTCAGCCCTGGGTTTCATATCGGCGTCAACATCACCGCACGCCACTGCCAGGATTTGGCCTTGGTGGATGACTGCCGAGAGTTTCTCGCCGCCTTTCCCGTTGGCCAGGTCACCCTGGTGCTGGAGTTGACCGAGCGCGAGCTGATCGTGCCCACCGATATCACCCGCCGCCTGTTCGACGCCCTGCATCAACTGGGGGTGATGATCGCTATTGATGACTTTGGAACCGGCCACTCAAGCCTGGGCTATTTACGTAACTTCAATGTCGACTACTTGAAGATCGACCAGAGTTTTGTCGCCATGATCGGTGCGGATGCATTATCGCTGCATATTCTCGACAGCATCATTGAACTGTCCGGCAAACTCGACTTGGGCATCGTTGCAGAAGGTGTGGAAACGCCTGAACAGTCCGATTACCTGGCCGCCCAAGGCGTGGACTTCCTGCAGGGCTACCTGTTCGGAAAGCCATTGCCGTGCGACGAATTTATTCAATCACTGGTCAGCCATTGAATAGCCATGCACTACCTGCGCTGAAATAATTTTATTTAGCCAAAAGACATGATTTACTCTTAGCACATTAACTACTACAATTTTTTCAGCCTGTGCAGAACTCGCGAGACGGCTTCTTTCTTGAGTCGCCTTAAAGCGCTTGGCTTATAGCTTTGTCTGCAGTTGATATCAGCCAAACACACTATTGGAGTACCTATTTTGTCCAGACTCGCCGAATTTCGCGCAGCCGAAAAAGCCCTTCAAGAGCAGCTTGCCCAGCTGGAGTCCCTGAAAAACGACGCCGGCCTGAAGAAAGAAATCGAATTCGAAGAAAAGCTCCAGGGCCTGATGAAGACCTACGGCAAAAGCCTGCGTGACATCATTTCCATCCTTGATCCAAACCCGGGCAAGTCCAGCGCTGCTGCCGTCAGCGCACCAAAACAGCGCCGCGCCCGCGTGGTCAAGGTTTACCAGAACCCACACACCGGTGAGCTGATCGAAACCAAAGGCGGCAACCACCGTGGCCTCAAGGCCTGGAAAGAACAGTACGGCGCTGCCACTGTAGACTCCTGGCTTCGCGGCTGATCGCACTGCACTAACAAAGAGCCCCGCTTAAGCGGGGCTTTTTTATTTCAACGGTTCGAAATCGAACTTAAATAACGTTTCATTATGTTCAGAACCGCCGGACATTACACACTTAAAGTTTGAGGCTATCGCGCACCGAACTGACTTCGTCCTTGCTGGCTTCGTACGCATCCGCCTGCCCTGCGTATGAAAAAACATACGCCTTATCGGCATCAACCGCGCCCACCAATGTTTGCGAAAGCACGTGACGCCCGTTTTCGGTTATCACACACGTAGTTTCCAACGCGTCAAGATGACTCAATGTTGTAGGGCGCATCTTGCTGCACACACTTTGATAACCACCTTGGGCAAAATCTTTCTGGATGGACTTGCGCATCTCCAGCAGTACGCCTTGAAGATTAACCTTATGCCCCGCTTCAATCGGCGTCCCCGTCAACTCCATCACCATCAAGGTCGCGCCATTTTCATCATTCTTTATCGCACGCTGTCGCGACACCGGCTGGGGTTTGGCAGGTGCGTCACCATCCGGGACAACCTCTTCAACCTGCCAGCCACTGGGCCAATGAATTTCGGGGTCGGCCGCCAGCACGAAGGAACTGCCCAACAGCACACACACAGCGCTCAACAGCGGTTTACGAAATGCGATCATTGTGAAAAATACCCAAGGTTCAAGCGCCAAAGTTTGAGCCCCCGCGCCCATGTGTCGCAAGGCTTGCTTGGGCTTTTTCATTTGGCGCCTGGGGCGAGCCTTGCGTATCATGGTCCGGCTGCACGGATGCCAGCCGCAAGCCAAGGAACCGCTCACATTTCAGAGCCGCGTTTGCCCCATTTTTTCTGGAGGGCCCATGAGCCTGCACGAACTGAACACTTTCCCGGGCGTCACTGCCCAACCGGACACCGCCACCACGAACTTCGTGTTCAACCACACCATGCTGCGGGTCAAGGACATCACCAAGTCTCTGGACTTCTACACCCGCGTCCTCGGTTTCTCCCTGGTTGAAAAGCGTGACTTTCCGGAAGCCGAATTCAGCCTGTACTTCCTGGCCCTGGTGGACAAGTCCCAGATTCCGGCCGACGCCGCCGAGCGTACCCAGTGGATGAAGTCGATCCCAGGTATCCTGGAACTGACCCACAACCATGGCACCGAAAACGACGCCGACTTTGCCTACCACAATGGTAATACCGACCCACGTGGTTTTGGTCACATCTGTATCTCGGTGCCGGATATCGTCGCTGCCTGCGAACGTTTCGAAGCCCTAGGCTGCGACTTCCAGAAACGCCTGACCGATGGCCGCATGAAAAGCCTGGCCTTCATCAAGGACCCGGACGCGTACTGGGTCGAGATTATCCAGCCCGCACCGCTATAACGAAAAAAACCCCATGATCGCTCATGGGGTTTTCATTGCGGCTTCGGATTTACGCCGGAGCGGAAGTGCGGATCAGGTGATCGAAAGCACTCAGGGAAGCCTTGGCACCCTCGCCCACCGCAATCACGATCTGCTTGTACGGCACCGTCGTCACGTCGCCGGCGGCGAACACACCTGGCAGTGAAGTCTCACCACGCGCATCGACGATGATTTCGCCACGCGGCGTCAGCTCCACGGTGCCTTTGAGCCAGTCGGTGTTGGGCAGCAAACCGATCTGTACGAAGATACCTTCCAGGTCAATGGTCTTGAACTCGCCGCTGTCGCGATCCTTGTACGCCAGGCCGGTGACTTTCTGGCCATCACCTTTCACTTCGCTGGTCAGCGCGCTGGTGATCACGTCAACGTTGGGCAGGCTGTAGAGCTTGCGTTGCAACACGGCGTCGGCGCGCAACTTGCTGTCGAACTCAAGCAAGGTGACGTGGCTGACGATGCCGGCCAGGTCGATGGCCGCTTCAACGCCGGAGTTACCACCGCCGATCACCGCCACACGCTTGCCCTTGAACAGCGGGCCGTCGCAGTGCGGGCAGAAGCACACGCCTTTGGCCTTGTATTCCTGCTCGCCCGGCACACCCATTTCGCGCCAGCGGGCGCCGGTGGCCAGGATCACGGTCTTGGACTTGAGGGTCGCGCCGCTTTCGAAACGAATTTCGTGCAGGTCACCGGCGTTTTTCGCCGGCACCAGGCTGCTGGCGCGCTGCAGGTTCATGATGTCCACGTCGTACTGGCGTACATGGGCTTCCAGGGCGCTGGCCAGTTTTGGGCCTTCGGTTTCCTGCACCGAGATGAAGTTCTCGATGGACATGGTGTCCAGCACCTGGCCACCAAAACGCTCGGCAGCGACGCCGGTACGAATGCCTTTACGTGCGGCATAGATGGCCGCCGAAGAACCGGCTGGACCACCACCGACGACAAGCACATCAAAGGCGTCTTTGGCACTGATTTTCTCGGCGGCTTTTTCGATCCCACTGGTGTCGAGCTTGGCGAGAATTTCTTCCAGGCCCATGCGGCCCTGGCCGAAGTTCACACCGTTCAAGTAAACGCTGGGCACCGCCATGATCTGACGTTCGTCGACTTCAGCCTGGAACAGCGCGCCATCGATGGCGACGTGGCGAATGTTCGGGTTGAGCACGGCCATCAGGTTGAGCGCCTGGACCACGTCCGGGCAGTTCTGGCAGGACAGCGAAAAGTAGGTCTCGAAGCTGAACTCGCCTTTAAGGGCGCGGATCTGTTCAATCACTTCGACACTGGCCTTCGACGGGTGGCCACCGACTTGCAGCAGGGCCAGCACCAACGAAGTGAATTCATGACCCATGGGGATGCCGGCAAAACGCAGGCTGATCTCGGCACCCGGGCGGTTGATGGAGAACGACGGCTTACGCGCATCATCACCATCGGTTTTCAGGGTAATCAGCGTCGTGAGGCTGACAACATCCTGCAAAAGGGCAAGCATTTCCTGGGATTTCGCGCCGTCGTCGAGGGAGGCGACGATCTCGATCGGCTGGGTGACCCGTTCCAGGTATGACTTCAACTGAGCTTTAAGATTGGCGTCCAACATACGGGCGATTTCCTGTTTATTCGGTTTATTGCAGACAAAAAAACGCCCGAGCGAATCTCGCCCGGGCGTTTTGGGGGCGGATGCAGCTTACTTAAGTGCGGAATACCGCCCTTGAGACTTCACAGACTTAGATCTTGCCGACCAGGTCCAGGGACGGAGCCAGAGTAGCCTCGCCTTCTTTCCACTTGGCTGGGCACACTTCGCCCGGGTGGGCAGCGACGTACTGAGCCGCTTTGATTTTGCGCAGCAGCTCGGAAGCGTCACGGCCAACACCGCCGTCGTTCAGCTCAACGATCTTGATCTGACCTTCTGGGTTGATCACGAACGTACCGCGGTCTGCCAGGCCAGCTTCTTCGATCAGTACGTCGAAGTTGCGGGAGATGGTCAGGGTTGGGTCACCGATCATGGTGTACTGGATTTTGCCGATGGCTGGCGAGGTGTTGTGCCAAGCAGCGTGGGCAAAGTGGGTGTCGGTGGAAACGCTATAGATTTCGACGCCCAGCTTCTGGAATTCGGCGTAGTTGTCAGCCAGGTCTTCCAGTTCGGTTGGGCAAACGAAGGTGAAGTCGGCTGGGTAGAAGAACACAACGGACCACTTGCCTTTCAGATCGGCGTCGGACACATCTACGAAGTTGCCGTTTTTGTAGGCGGTAGCTTTGAACGGTTTTACTTGGCTGTTGATGATAGGCATCGTTGACTCTCCGTCAGGTTTTGTAGAAGGGCTTAAAGTTGATGAAGTGAATCCTACCCACTCTTTGAGCCGATGGCTCATTGGCAAACCTGATGCTGACGATTGGTTTTCCCTATCAGGAGACTGTATTAATAGAAGAAATCTCAAAGTAGCGGTTGCGTCGCCAGGGTCATGCCAAGAAAGGGCGTCGCTTCAACATAGCGCATGGCGGATTTCATGTCGCTCCAGCCGACGTAACTCATCAACGACTTCAAATCCCAGCCGCTGCGATGGGCCCACGTGGCAAACCCACGACGTAATGAGTGGCTGGTGTATTGCTCGGCGGGAATCCCCGCACGCTCCAGCGCCTGGCGCAGCAATGGGATTACGCTGTTGGGGTGCAACCCCTCCTCCCCCAGGTTGCCCCAGCGATCGATGCCGCGAAATACCGGGCCACGCACCAACGCCGAGGCACTGAGCCACTCGTTGTAGGCCTGCACCGGGCACAGGCGTAACAGCGCCGGGGTGTGATAGGTCTTGCCGAGGTTGTCGCGGTCGCTTTTGCTGCGTGGCAGATACACGCTGATGCCCGCGCCGGGCGTGGCGTGAACATGCTCGATCTCGAGACGGCACAGCTCATCACTGCGAAACCCGCGCCAGAAGCCCAGCAGGATCAGTGCGGTGTCGCGCTTGGCGCGCAGTAGCCGAGGCAGGTCGTGGGCCGCGGCCTTTGCCTCGCTCTCAAGGGACGCCACCACCTGCTCCAGGTGCTTGAGCTGCAAAGGTTCGGCCTGTTTCTCCTGCACCGGGTGCACGGCGCGAATACCCTTGAGCACTTTGCGCACCACCGGCGCCTTGGTCGGATCGGGAAAGCCCTGGCTCGTGTGCCACTGCGCTAAAGCCGAAAGCCGCAACTTCAGCGTGTTGACCGCCAATACCCCGGCATGCGCCACCAGATAACGCGCCACGCTGTCGCTGGTGGCGGGCAGGAACCCTCCCCAACTCACTTCGAAATGTTCGATGGCGGCGCGATAGCTGCGTCGCGTGTTATCGCGGGTGGCGGCATTGAGATAACGGTCCAGATCGCTCATGGGAGGCCTATTCGTACGGCTGGCAGGTGCTTGCGCGGTTCAAACGCATATGACACGGGATAATACGCCAATATCCCATCTGTTAAATCATGAATTCAAACCGTATTTTGTTCATGATATGATACGTATATAAATACCATGTACCACAATACGAAATCGACGGAGACCCCATGGCTCGCGGCGGCATTAACAAAGCAGTAGTTCAAACGGCGCGCTTGGCAATCCTCGCCCGCGGCGAAAACCCCAGCATCGACGCCGTACGCATCGAAATGGGCAATACGGGCTCGAAAACCACGATTCATCGCTATCTGAAGGAGCTCGACGAGAGCGAGACCCGTGCCACCATTACCGAGGCGCCTATCGACGACGAGCTTGGCGAGTTAGTGGCGCGCCTGGCGCAACGATTAAAGGAAAAAGCCCAGGAGCCTATCGATCTGGCCATGGCGCAGTTCGAGCAACAGAAAGCCGCCCTGCTCACCCAGGTCGAAGCCCTTGAAGAGGCCCACAGCCAGCTCAAGCAACAATTTGATATCCAGGCCGCCGCCCTTGCAGAGGAAAGCGCCGCGCTGCAAACCGCCAGCACCAGCCTGCAGACCGAACAAACCCGTAACGCCGGGCTGAGCCAGGCGTGCAGTGATTACGAGTTAAGGATCAGCGACAAGGACGAGCAGATTCGCTCACTGGAAGAAAAGCATTTACACGCCCGGGATGCCTTGGAGCATTACCGCCATGCAATCAAGGAGCAGCGTGAGCAGGAACAGCGTCGCCACGAAGGTCAACTGCAACAGGTCCAGGCCGAACTGCGCCAAGCGCAGCAGAGCGCCATGGTGCGCCAGGATGAAATCACCCAGCTGCATCGCGACAATGAGCGACTGTTGATCGAGCATCGAGTGGCATCGAAAGCGTTGACGGCGCTACAGGAACAATCCCGCAAAGATCAGGCCCAGCTGCTCAAGCTGAATGAACAAGTGGGCCTGATTGACAGCGAACGCACCCTGCTGCAGGAGCGTCTGCGCGTTGCCGTGCTGGAGAGCCAGTCACGCCAGGCAGCATTGGCGGAACACCAGCACGCCAACAAAACCTTGGAATTGGACCTGATCAAGGCCCAGGCCAGCCTTGAGGCATTGCGCCTGGCGACCGTCGTTGCGACGGCGCCAGAGGCAACGCCCGAGGACTGATCAGTCGGCCACAGGCGTGCGCATGGTGACAAACTCTTCCGCCGCCGTGGGGTGTACGCCGATGGTGTCATCGAAATGCTGCTTGGTCGCACCCGCTTTGAGTGCGATCGCCAGGCCCTGGACGATTTCACCCGCGTCCGGACCGACCATGTGGCAACCCAACACTTGATCGGTATCGGCGTCCACCACCAGCTTCATCAGGGTCTTTTCCTGGCACTCGGTCAGGGTCAGCTTCATCGGCCGGAAACGGCTTTCAAAGATCTGCACCTTGTGGCCCTTCTCTTTCGCTTCTTCTTCGGTGAGGCCCACGGTGCCAATGTTCGGCAGGCTAAACACCGCGGTCGGGATCATCGCGTAGTCGACCGGGCGATACTGCTCAGGCTTGAACAGGCGGCGCGCCACGGCCATGCCCTCGGCCAGGGCCACCGGCGTCAGTTGCACGCGACCGATCACATCGCCGATGGCCAGGATTGATGCATCGGCGGTCTGGTACTGGTCATCCACCTCAATGAAGCCGCGCTTGTCGAGTTTGACGCCGGTATTCTCCAGCCCCAGGTTGTCCAGCATCGGACGCCGCCCGGTGGCGTAGAACACACAGTCGGCCTCCAGCACGCGGCCGTCCTTCAAAGTCGCCTTGAGGCTGCCGTCGGCCTGCTTGTCGATACGCTCGATATCGGCATTGAATTGCAGATCCAGGCCACGCTTGGTCAGCTCTTCTTTCAGGTGCGTGCGCACCGAACCGTCGAAACCGCGCAGGAACAGATCACCGCGATACAGCAGCGTGGTTTGCGCGCCCAGGCCATGGAAGATTCCTGCGAACTCCACGGCAATGTAACCACCCCCGACGACCAGTACGCGCTTCGGCAATTCCTTGAGGAAGAACGCCTCATTGGAGCCAATGGCATGTTCATGCCCCGGAATCTCCGGAATTTGCGGCCAGCCACCCGTCGCAATCAGAACATGCTTGGCGGTGAAGCGCTCGCCATTGATCTCGACCTGATGCGCATCGACCAGCCGCGCATGCCCTTCGTGCAACGTCACGCCGCTGTTGACCAGCAAGTTGCGGTAGATGCCATTGAGGCGGTTGATCTCACGATCCTTGTTGGCGATCAGGGTGGCCCAATCAAAATTCGCCTCACCCAGGGACCAGCCAAACCCACTGGCCTGCTCAAAGTCTTCGGCGAAATGTGCGCCGTACACCAGCAGCTTTTTCGGTACGCAGCCGACGTTGACGCAGGTACCGCCCAGGTAACGGCTTTCCGCCACAGCCACCTTGGCTCCAAAGCCCGCGGCAAAACGGGCCGCACGAACACCGCCGGAACCGGCGCCAATCACATACAGGTCAAAATCGTAGGCCATTTCACTCTCCTCGGCAGGCAATCAGCATACCGACTTACATGGGGCTGAAAAACGAAAAAGCCACCCTAAGGTGGCTTTTTTAGAACAGGCTGCTTATTGGGTTAATCAGTAAGCCTTACCAGTCTTGTAGAAGTGTTCGTAGCAGAAGTTGGTCGCCTCGATGTAGCCTTCAGCGCCGCCGCAGTCGAAACGCTGGCCCTTGAACTTGTAGGCAATCACGCAACCGTCTTTGGCTTGCTTGAGCAGGGCGTCGGTGATTTGGATTTCGCCGCCCTTGCCTGGCTCGGTTTCTTCGATCAACTTGAAGATATCCGGGGTCAGGATGTAACGACCAATGATTGCCAGGTTGGAAGGTGCATCTTCCGGTGCTGGTTTTTCAACCATGTCACGTACGCGGATCAGGCCATCGCCAATGTCGTCGCCGGCGATAACGCCGTACTTGTTGGTTTCAGTCGGGTTCACTTCCATCACTGCAACGATGGTGCAACGGTATTTCTGGTACAGCTTGACCATCTGGGTCAGCACACCATCGCCTTCCAGGTTCACACACAGGTCATCCGCCAGTACCACGGCGAACGGCTCGTCACCGATCAGCGGGCGACCGGTCAGGATGGCGTGGCCAAGGCCTTTCATCTGGGTCTGACGCGTGTAGGAGAACGAGCACTCGTCCAGCAGTTTGCGGATGCCGACCAGGTATTTTTCCTTGTCGGTGCCCTTGATCTGGTTTTCCAGCTCGTAGCTGATGTCGAAGTGGTCTTCCAGCGCGCGCTTACCACGGCCAGTGACGATGGAGATCTCGTTCAGACCGGCATCCAGGGCCTCTTCGACGCCGTACTGAATCAGTGGCTTGTTCACCACCGGCAGCATCTCTTTGGGCATGGCTTTGGTCGCTGGCAGGAAGCGAGTGCCGTAACCGGCTGCTGGGAACAAGCATTTCTTGATCATATAAGTCCTTACAAAGGGCTGTGCGTACGGAATTCGGCGCAGTCTAATCAGGCCGCAGTCACCTTACAATGGGTCCTGCTGGCGTTGCGATGTCATCATAGAGAAAAAATCTCAGCGTAAGTTCCGCTGATCTTACGAGGCGCATGCTCACCGCCTCGGCGAAAGACGCTTGCCCCTCAATGTATCAAAGGGCTGCACCCTTTTTAGCACGCTTTTGCAACCGGAACACTGACTTGGAATAACGTGCGCTGGATTGCGGTATTTGGCGCTATCATAAGGGCCTTGAACCACACCACGAGATACTTGATAGATGTCAGAACCAAAAGGCGTGAACGGCTACCTGATCACACAGCGAGCGGATGGCTGGCATTTGATCAACTTCCACGGCGACAGCGTCGCCGGCGCATTTCCGAGCGAAAGCCAGGCTATCGCCGTAGCTGAAGTGTTCGTGGATGAAGCGGGGCATGCATCGAGCAAACGGCCGAAAGGCAAGTAAACCTTGCAGGCTGCGCGAAAAAGCCCCGATTAACGGGGCTTTTTCGTGCTCGGAACCGTAACCTCATTGATACCGATCTCGGTAAAACTCTTCCCACCGAATTGAATTATTTTTTATTGATACCTCTATAAGCTGCTCGACTGGCATGCCTTCTGGGGGCCACTGTATGCCAGGGGGCCATGCTGGGGGCCGAACTGGGGGCCAGTCCAATTGTTGGGGCCACTCTGCGGGCCGAGCTGGGCATTCGGTCCTCGGTGGCTCGGGAGCAACTACGGGCGGCTGCCATTTAGTGACGTCAACGACGAACAAGTGCTTTAGAGAGGATGGGTACTTAGATCTATAGTTTGAGGCGCCTAACATCGCGATCATCGAGTTGCGAACAACTCTGCTATCAACGTTATTTTCGTTTGTCGGCGCTTCGTACGTTGCCACTCCACCTACTAATGACACAAGTTCGTACGCTTCTCCGGCGCTATATTTCACTACACGCGTCACTTCACTAGCATTTCCCTCGCAAAATTCCTCTGGGATGTACGACACTTTAACTGTATCCATTTCGCTCATGATAGCGCCTCCCGGCTCATTCCCATCGTCTCAAGCATCCGACCGATACCGCATGTCACGCGCGTAAACGTTCTACTCGCTTCCCTTGAATGCCCGCGCTTTCTGCCTGGTTCGTTTGCCCGCATCGTTACGTTGTCCGCTGGTCGTCAGACGTTGCTCACCTGCACCGCTAAGCGTCAGGAATAACGTTCCGACCAGTGAGCGCCATTGTGAATTAACCGGGAATTGACTGAGTACTGTGAGAAATACTAGTTTTTTAGACCCATTCGGAATCTACAAACGCAGCGTAACTCTCAGTCTCTATTTGCCGCTGAGACAAAAACACCGTCCAACACGACTCGCCCGCTCACATCCGTTAAACTTTCGACCGAATCAATGCAAAAATGCCGCACAAACCCTAGGTTTACTCGGCATTCGTCTTTTTGGGGAAGTCTTTCATGAAACGCGAACACGTCATGGCTCGCCAGGCCGAAGGCCAGATAACGGCCACTCACATCATCCAGAGCCCGGCCGATCTTGGGGAGTGGATCGTATTCTTCAAGAAAAGCGGTGGCCGCAGTTTTTTCCTGGTGGACGATCAGGACGAGGTTGAGTCTTTCCCTCGCCTGGATGATCTGGTGGAGACTATCCGTGGATTAGGCATCAAGTTTGCCGATATTCAAATGTAGGCGTAATGCTTACTTGCAGACCACGACTACACTGCGACCTTTGAAGTTGCCTACGTCTTGGCCCAAGGTCTTTTCACTTTCCTTGAGTGCAGGCGTGCCTTCGGTGCCGACGATACGGTAACCGGTGCCTGCACAGGAGGCGTCGGCCTTTTCATAGCAACTGGCCCAGGAATTGGCCTCGCCGGAACAATCAATAGTCAGCCCTTGTTCGCCGTTTTTCAGGTAGACGTCAGAGGTGGTCGTGCAGCCGCCGAGTGCCATTACCGCAATCAGTGCAAGAATCTTGTTCATATAGGTTCATCGTCGTAGGAATTGGAAAGAGCGCAGACACTGTCGTGGGGCGTTTGGTCGAGATTATAGCGAACTGCCATCTACGTACACACAGCCATGAAAAAAGCCCGGCCCCGCAATCATGGGACCAGGCTTTTTATCGGATTCGAAGTCGCAGGGTGAAACGGGCGTTATCAGCCGGAAATGCAGTCCTCGCCAGCCTTCTTCACGTCACCCGGACGGATCGGCACGTTAGACATGCTCTCGTAGAGCTTGATACTGCTACCACTGGAGCGTTCATCAATTTCGAAAATCGCTGATGGATCGGCCGAAAACTTTTGCGGCACAATCACCTGCACACCACCTTCCTTATGCGGTTCGATCTGCGGTGGCCGACGGGTTGCCGACAGTTTCTGCACCACACATGCGGCGTATTCCTGTGGCTTCTTCCCGGAAATAACCGCCAAGGTCGGAGGGGTCTGCTTGATATCTGCAACCGAAGCACACCCACCAATCGCCAGGGCCAGAACCAACACACTCCACTTCATACTAAAACCTCCGATAAAGATCCTACGACAGCGGGAATGGTAATTTTCTCCCGCCCACGTAGGATTTATCCGTGATAACTCGGTAAATAACTGTTTTAAATTGTCGACGTCGTTGAAGACGGGCCGATAATAAACGTGCTGGGGCTGATAAACTCCATCTTAACCTACGTATCGTTCTGATTTTTCAGAAAAAGCCCTTCTGGAGCCCCTACCCATGAAATTCATCCATCAGCGTGAGCACCTCAACGAGGGCGACATTGTCGTCATCGAATGCTCGCAAACTTGTAATATCCGTCTGATGAGCGATGCGAATTTTCGCAGTTTCAAGAATGGCGGCCGTCACACCTATCACGGCGGCGCCTTCGACAAGTTCCCGGCCAAAATAACCGCCCCGAGCACCGGGTTCTGGAACATCACCCTGGACGTGGTCACGCGCCGCGCAATCAGCGTGACCCGCAAACCCGCGTTGTCCCACAAGATCCGCATTGTGCGGCGCACCAGCTCCAAGCTGAGCTGATCCGCACACTTCACAGGAAATAGCCGTGACCACCACAAAATACGTAATCAAGTACAAGCTCAACGGCGAACGCCGCTTTGAGTTCGCCCAACTGCAGACCAACAGCGTGGAAGAAGCCAAGCAAGCCCTGGAGAAAATTCACGATGCCAGTGATGAAATCACCGACATCAATGTGAGCAAGGCGCTGTAAGCCAATGCCCGGTCCCACCGCCGACCTGTTCGCCGACGACGCCTTGCAGCAACCCGCAGGGCGTGAGCAAATTGGCGAACAGTCCTACGTATTACGGGGCCTAGCCCTACCCTGGATTGAACGCATTCTGCCGGAATTGCGACGGGTGCTGGCTCAGTCACCGTTTCGGCAAATGGTGACACCTGGCGGTTTTACCATGTCGGCGGCATTGAGCAGTTGCGGCGATCTGGGCTGGACCACCGACACGTCCGGTTACCGCTACTCGCCAGTCGACCCGCGCAGTCAACAGCCGTGGCCACAAATGCCAGAGGTGTTGCGTCAATTGGCGGTGCAGGCGGCGGCACAGGCCGGCTTTTTCGACTTTGCTCCCGACGCCTGCCTGATCAACCGCTATGTGCCCGGCGCAAAAATGTCCCTGCACCAGGACAAAAACGAGCGTCGCTATAGCGAGCCGGTTGTATCAATATCGCTTGGCCTACCGGCGATTTTCCTGTTTGGCGGACATGAGCGCAGTGACAAACCCCGGAAAGTCTCGCTGTTCCATGGTGATGTGGTGGTCTGGGGTGGCGTGGATCGCCTGCGCTTCCACGGGGTGATGCCGATCAAGGACGGTGTGCATCCGATCATGGGGCCGCAACGCATCAACCTCACGTTTCGCACTGCCGGTTGATTTGACCGCAAGCTTCGGAGTGTCCAGATGCGCACGGCGCGATTAATCTGGCCAACGATCCGTCAAGAGTGCCGACCATGATGACTGAACAAGACCCGCGCTGGGCAGCGATCCTGGCCCGCGATCCCAAGGCCGATACGCTGTTTGTCTACGGCGTAAAGACCACCGGTGTGTACTGTCGCCCCAGCAGTGCCTCACGTTTGCCGCGCCCGGAAAACATCGAATTTTTCGACACCGCGGCGCAGGCCGAAGCTGCAGGTTATCGCGCCAGCAAACGCGCAGCCGGGGACCAGACGCAGTTGGTTGCGCACCACGCGCAACTGGTAGCCGACGCTTGCCGACGTATCGAACAGGCTGACACCCCGCCCAGCCTGAACGCGCTGGCCATGCAAGCCAACCTCAGTCCCTTCCACTTCCACCGCGTGTTCAAAGCCGTCACGGGCTTGACGCCCAAGGGCTACGCCAGCGCCCATCGCTCACGCAAGGTGCGCGACGGGCTCAAAGCCTCGCACTCGGTGACGGAGGCTTTGTATGACGCGGGTTTCAACTCCAACAGCCGCTTTTATGAATCGGCTGACCAGCTTCTCGGTATGAAGCCCAGTGATTACAAGGCTGGCGGTACCAACACTGCGATTCTGTTTGCGGTCGGTCAATGCACGCTGGGGGCGATCCTGGTGGCGCAAAGTGCCCGTGGTGTGTGCGCAATTCTGCTGGGGGACGATCCCGACCAATTGGTACGCGATCTGCAGGACCAGTTTCCCAAGGCCGAACTGGTAGGCGCCGACCAGCGCTTCGAACAGTGTGTGGCACAGGTCGTGGGGTTTATCGAAGCACCTGCGCTCGGCCTGGACCTGCCCCTGGATCTGCGCGGCACGGCCTTTCAGGAACGGGTGTGGCAAGCCTTGCGCGACATTCCACCGGGAAGCACGGCCAGCTACGCGCAAGTCGCCGCACGAATCGGCGCGCCGAAGTCTTTCCGCGCAGTCGCTCAGGCATGCGGCGCGAACAGCCTTGCGGTCGCCATTCCTTGCCACCGCGTGGTACGCAGTAATGGCGATCTGTCGGGATACCGCTGGGGTGTGGAACGCAAGCAGCAGTTGCTCGCTCGGGAGCAGTTGCCGAAGGCCTAGCGAGTGCTTTCTCTTTGGAAACCCACGCAACCCACATTGATAAGCGGATTCATGCGGTGCGGGGTGACGCTCTCAACGGGTGGCACACCACGAAACGTTCCGTTCGTCCAGTGAATAAAACAGAGTGGCCGGGTGTTGTGAGCCCTGTTAAAACAGCCAAAAGCCTCATTAACGCTGGAGAGACATCCCATGAGCACCTGGCCCGACACCCGCATTATCGACCTGCTGGGGATCGAACTGCCCATCATCCAGGCGCCCATGGCCGTGGGCACTACCACCGCCATGGTCATCGAGGCCAGTAAAGCCGGGGCGCTGGGCTCATTACCGGCTGCAGCACTGAGTCTCGCGCAACTGCGCGAAGCGTTGGTCACGGTCCGTGAGGCCAGCCCACGTCCGATCAATGTGAATTTCTTCTGCCACCAACCGCCAGCACCCGACGCCGCGCGTGACCGCCACTGGAAGGACCTGCTGGAACCCTACTACCGCGAACTGGGTGCCGATTTTCAGGCGCCAACACCCGTGTCCAACCGCGAGCCGTTCAACGAAGCGGCTTGCCAGTTCATCGAAGAATTGCGACCCGAGGTCGTCAGTTTTCACTTCGGCCTACCGGAAAAAGCTTTGCTCGACCGGGTAAAAGCCACGGGCGCGAAAGTGCTGTCCTCGGCCACCACCGTGGAAGAAGCGATCTGGCTGGAGCAGCACGGCTGCGATGCAATTATCGCCATGGGCAGTGAAGCGGGCGGGCATCGTGGCTTGTTTCTCAGCGATGATCTCAACACCCAGATCGGCCTGTTCGCCTTGCTGCCACAAGTCGTTGACGCCGTAAGCGTGCCGGTGATTGCCGCCGGGGGTATCGGTGATGCGCGCGGGATTGTGGCGGCCTTTGCCCTGGGTGCTTCGGCGGTGCAAATCGGCACGGCTTACCTGTTTACCCCTGAAGCCAATGTCACCCCTTCGCACCACCACGCATTGCGCCATGCCCAGGCCAGCGAGACCGCACTGACCAACCTGTTCACCGGTCGCCCGGCACGAGGCATCGTCAACCGGGTCATGCGTGAGCTGGGTCCAATCAACCCCGCGGCTCCCGCATTCCCTACCGCCGGTGGTGCACTGATTCCGCTCAAAGCCAAGGACGAAGCAGGCTTCAGCAACCTCTGGTCCGGCCAGGCGCTGCGCCTGGGCAAAGACACCACCACCTACGCGCTGACGCGCGAACTGGCGGAGCAGGCGCTGGCCAAAATCACCCCATAGAACCTGCTCCCGCGGCAACTTTGCACTGTACCGGCAATGGCCAACCGCTATATATTCCCATACATAGCGGTTACACCTTCGACCCATAACGCGCCGTACACCCTCAGAGGAGCTGCTTCATGAAGATTCACGCCTCACGCCTGGCGATCCTGGTCGCTGCCCTCGCCTTCGGTTCGGCGCATGCCGATGAAGTGCAGGTGGCCGTGGCCGCCAACTTCACCGCACCGATCCAAGCGATTGCCGCCGACTTCGAAAAAGACACCGGTCACACACTGGTCGCCGCCTACGGTGCCACCGGCCAGTTCTACACCCAAATCAAGAATGGCGCGCCGTTCGAAGTATTCCTGAGCGCTGACGACACTACGCCTCAAAAGCTTGAAGCCGAAGGTGACGCCGTCAAAGGCTCACGCTTTACCTACGCCGTCGGCACCCTGGCGCTGTGGTCGGCCAAGGAAGGTTACGTCGACGCCAAAGGCGACGTGCTGAAGAAAAACGAGTTCAAGCACCTGTCGATTGCCAACCCCAAAGCCGCGCCCTACGGCCTCGCTGCCACCCAAGTGCTGGCCAAGGAAGGTCTGACCGAGAAGGTCAAAGACAAGATCGTCGAAGGCCAGAACATCACCCAGGCCTACCAATTCGTGTCCACCGGCAACGCCGAGCTGGGCTTTGTCGCCTTGTCGCAGATCTATAAAGACGGCAAAGTCAGCAGCGGTTCGGCGTGGATCGTTCCCGCCGCCCTGCACGACCCGATCAAACAAGACGCGGTGATCCTCAACAAGGGCAAGGACAGCGCCGCTGCCAAGGCGTTGGTCGACTACCTGAAGGGGCCTAAAGCCGCTGCTGTCATCCAGTCCTATGGTTACGAGCTGGCCAAGTAAATGCCGTTATCGAGTGCCGATTTTTCCGCCATCTGGTTGACTGTCCAACTGGCCTCCCTGACCACGCTGATCCTGCTGGTCATCGGCACTCCGATCGCCCTGTGGCTGTCGCGCACCCGCTCCTGGTGGCGCGGTCCCATCGGCGCTGTCGTTGCCCTGCCGTTGGTGTTGCCACCGACGGTGATCGGCTTCTACCTGCTGCTGACCATGGGCCCGAATGGCTACGTCGGCCAGTTCACCCAATGGCTGGGCCTGGGCACCCTCACCTTCAGCTTCGCCGGGCTGGTCGTCGGCTCGGTGATCTATTCCATGCCGTTCGTGGTGCAACCCTTGCAGAACGCGTTCTCCGCCATCGGCACACGCCCGCTGGAAGTGGCCGCGACCTTGCGCGCCAATCCGTGGGACACGTTTTTCACGGTGATTTTGCCCTTGGCGCGACCAGGGTTTATCACCGCCTCCATCCTGGGTTTCGCGCACACCGTCGGTGAATTCGGCGTGGTGCTGATGATCGGCGGCAATATTCCGGACAAGACCCGGGTGGTGTCCGTGCAGATCTATGACCATGTTGAAGCCATGGAATATGCCCAGGCTCACTGGTTGGCCGGTTCCATGGTGGTGTTCGCGTTCCTGGTGTTGCTGGCGCTCTATTCCAGCCGTAAAACCAAGATGGGCTGGAGTTGATGTCGATGATCGATGTACGCCTGTACCTCAAGTATTCGGCCTTTGCCCTGGATGTGGATCTGCATTTGCCTGGTCGCGGTGTGACTGCGCTGTACGGGCATTCCGGTTCCGGCAAGACCACCTGCCTGCGTTGCATCGCCGGGCTGGAGCGTGCCGAAGACGGGTTTATCCAGATCAATGATGACGTCTGGCAAGACAGCCGTAACGGGGTGTTCGTGCCTCCCCATAAACGCGCGCTGGGTTACGTCTTTCAGGAAGCCAGCCTGTTTGTGCATCTGTCGGTGCGGGCCAACCTGGAATTCGGTCTCAAACGTATTCCCCGCCAGCAGCGCCGTGTCGATATGGCCCAGGCCACCGAGTTACTCGGCATCGGCCACCTGCTTGATCGGCATCCCCAGCACCTTTCCGGCGGTGAGCGCCAACGCATTGGCATCGCCCGCGCGTTGCTCACCAGCCCCAGCTTGTTATTGATGGACGAACCCTTGGCCGCCCTCGATAGCCAGCGCAAAGGCGAAATCCTGCCGTACCTCGAACGCCTGCACGATGAGCTGGACATCCCGGTGCTGTACGTCAGCCATGCCCAGGATGAGGTGGCACGCCTAGCCGATCACATCGTCTTGCTCAGCGACGGCAAGGCCCTGGCCAGCGGGCCCATCGGCGAAACCCTGGCGCGGCTTGACCTGCCCCTGGCGCGGGGCGACGACGCGGGTGTAGTGATCGACGGCGCGGTCAGTGCCTATGACCCTCACTATCAGTTGCTCACCCTGCAACTGCCCGCCAGCGCCTTGCACATGCGCGTGGCCCATGCGCCGTTGGCGGTGGGCAAAGCGCTGCGTATCAAGGTGCAGGCGCGTGATGTCAGCCTCAGCCTGCAAGCCGAGGAACACAGCAGCATCCTCAACCGCCTGCCGGTAACGGTCACCCAGGAGATCTCCGCGGACAACAGCGCGCACGTGCTGGTGCGCCTGGACGCCTGTGGCACGCCGTTGCTGGCGCGCATCACGCGCTTCTCCCGCGACCAGCTGCAACTGCACCCTGGCCAGAGGCTGTGGGCACAGATCAAGGCCGTCGCAGTCTTGGCGTAAGCAACCTTTTGGCACGACCGCACACCGCTGCGGTCCATCAGACATACCGGCCTGATTTTTGCCAAGGAACCTGCCCCATGTCTGACTCTGCACTGCCCCGCGACCTGCATTACGTTGACGACACCCAGCCCGGCATCCGCCGTAAGACAGTACGGGGCAGGTTCCAATACTTCGACCCCCAGGGCGTGCGCATTACCGATGCCGAGGAGATCAAGCGCCTGAACGCCCTGGCGGTCCCGCCTGCGTACACCGACGTATGGATCTGCGCCGACCCGCGCGGGCATCTGCAAGCCACCGGCCGCGACGCCCGTGGCCGTAAGCAATACCGTTATCACCCACGCTGGCGCGAGGTGCGCGACAGTGACAAGTACTCCCGGTTGCAGGAGTTCGGCAACGCCCTGCCGAAATTGCGCAAGCAGTTGGAGGCAAAAATCGCCGAACCCGGCTTCACCCGTGAAAAAGTCTTGGCCACCGTGGTGATGCTGCTCGACGCCACACTGATCCGCGTCGGCAATACCCAGTATGCGCGGGACAACAAATCCTACGGGCTGACCACCCTGCGCACCCGCCATGTGGATGTGAAAGGCAGCGAAATCCAGTTCCAGTTTCGCGGCAAGAGTGGCGTGGAGCACCAGATCAGCGTCAAGGACCGCCGCTTGGCCACGGTGGTCAAGCGCTGCCTGGAATTGCCAGGGCAGAACCTGTTCCAGTACCTGGGCGAGGATGGAGAGCGCCACACCGTCAGCTCCCACGACGTGAATGACTACCTGCACAGCCTCACTGGCGCCGACTTCACCGCCAAGGACTACCGCACCTGGGCCGGCACCGCCATGGCGCTGGCCGTGTTGCGGGAATTGGAGTGGCAGCCCGAGTCCGATGCCAAAAGGCACGTGGTGGCGATGGTCAAGGATGTCGCCAAGCAGCTGGGTAACACACCGGCGGTGTGCCGCAAGTGTTACATCCACCCTGCGGTGCTGGAGCATTTCAGCCTCGGCGAACTCTCCAAACTGCCCAAGCCGCGGTTGCGCAAAGGGCTCAAGGCTGAAGAAGTGGCCTTGGCGATGTTCCTTGAGCAACTGGCGGTGGACTTGCCGAAAAAAGCCAAAACGGGTTAGGCTTGGCCTTCCTTCTGATCCGCAGGACGACCGCCGACGTGAACAACTAAGCCTTCCAAAATGTATCTGCAACGAGCCGCCTGGCGCGCTTGTTGGCCTGTCCGACATTTTTTTGGAGGTGCTGATGACTGACGTCAACCGGCTGCCCACGCTTGTTTCCCTGCAACACCTGAGTGTCCAGTTCGCCAATGGCGAAACCCTGCTGGATGACCTGTGCCTGTCCATCGATCACACCCCTACCGGTATAGTCGGCCGTAACGGACGGGGCAAAAGCGTCCTCGCCAAGCTGATCGCCGGGCTGCTGTCGCCCTCCTCCGGCACGCTGAGTGGCCCGCCCGGTACTATCTACGTTGCGCAGAATGTCGTGGTTGCGCCGGGGGAAACCGTCGCCGACCTCACCGGCACCGCTGCGATACTGGCCGCCCTTGACCGCATGGCCCGAGGCGCCGCACAGCCCGATGACCTGGAATTGATCGACGACCGCTGGGGCTTGGCCGAACGCTTGCGCAATGCCTTGGATGCTGCGGGGTTATCGCAGCTGGCTTTTGATACCCCAGCCGATCAACTCAGTGGCGGCCAGTTGGCCAGGGTCGCGATCATCGGCGCGCTGCTCGCCGCTCCGCCGTTGCTGGTCCTCGATGAACCCACCAACCACCTCGACAACGATGGCCGCGCCTGGCTGCTGCGTGTACTTGGCGATTGGCGTGGCGGCCTGGTGGTGGTCAGTCATGATCGGTCATTGCTCAACGCCATGGCGCGCATCGTAGAACTGTCGCCCCTTGGTGTCAGCGTGTATGGCGGCAACTACGATGCCTACCGTCGGCAGCGTGATGCGGAACAACAGGCCGCCATCGCCGCGCTGGACCATGCACGCCTGGAGCGCAGCCGCGAGCGGCGGCGCCTGCAAAAAGACCACGACAACCTGCAACGCAACGCCGCGCGATCACGCAAACATGCGGAAACCGCCAACGTCGACCGTTTCACCAAGGCGCGCTGGAAAGGCGCCGCCACGCAGATCGTCAGCAGCGTGCGCAGTGCGCATTGGCAGCACAAGCACGAATTGGATGCGCAGGTGCGCCAGGCTTATGAACGGGTCGAAGAGGAAACGCCGACGCTGTTGGCATTGCCTGCATCAGCGGTGCCCAACGGACGGCAGGTGCTGTCCTTGATCGACGTACAATTGCCGTGGTTACCGTCAAGCGACCTCACTGTGCATCTCGCAGGTCCGGTGCGCGTCGCCGTGCGTGGGCCCAACGGATGCGGCAAGTCCACGTTACTCAAGGTACTGGCCGGTGAGTGGCAGGCTGTCGCGGGTGAATGCAGTGTGCCTCTGCCCTGCGCCTACATCGACCAACACCTTGCGCTGCTGGACGATCGACGCTCCATCGTCGAACACCTCAACCTGCTCGACACCCCACTGGCCGAAGCCGAGTTGCGCACGCGCCTGGCGTTGCTGCACCTGGATGCCTCGCGCGTCACCCAACCCACCGGGCAACTCAGCGGCGGAGAGCGCTTGAAGGCCGCGATGGCGATTGCCTTATGGGGTGACAAACCGGCGCAACTGCTGTTGCTGGACGAACCGACCAACCATTTGGACCTCGAGTCGGTGATGGCTTTTGAACAGGCGCTGCAAGGTTTCAACGGGGCGATGCTGGTGGTATCCCATGACGCCGCGTTCATCCAATCGATCAAGCCAACCCATTTCCTGGATTGGCACCACACAGGTTGGTCATTGACGCCTGCCTGAGGTCATTGCATGCGCGCGTAAAGCGTCCTACGGTAGTGGCCGGATAATCTCATCGAGGAACCCGGCCCTATGCTGCCTTCGCCCCGCAAACCTTACGTCAATGCTGCACTCGCCCATCGACAGCGCTGGCGTGGTCGGGTCGGGCTGATGCTGGTGGCCAGCCTTTCAGTGCTGGCAGGCATGACCGATGCCATCGGCTTCATGGCGAGCGGCGACTTCGTTTCGTTCATGAGCGGCAACACCACGCGCCTGGCGGTAGCGATCAGCGAGGGGGATCTTGGACTGACCGGGCGCCTGCTGTTGTTGGTCGCAACATTCGTGGTCGGTAATGCGCTAGGTGTGGTGGTCAGCCGGATGAGCCGCCGTCATGCCTTGCCTTTGCTGTTGTGCATTGCGACCTTGTTGTGCGGTGCGGCATGGCTGCCTTCCAGCGATACGTTGCCCGCGCTGCTGGCGGCGATCATCGCCATGGGCATGCTCAATGCTGCAGTGGAAGAGGTCAACGGATTGCCGGTCGGGCTGACTTACGTCACCGGAGCGCTCTCACGCTTTGGCCGCGGGCTGGGACGCTGGCTGCTCGGGGAGCGCCGCATGGGTTGGCGCGTGCAGTTGATCCCGTGGGCAGGCATGTTCGTTGGGGCGGTGATTGGCGCGCTGCTGGAACACCAGATGGGCTTGAAAGCGCTGCTGGTCAGCGGCGTGCTGGCAGGGTTGCTGGGGTTGGTGTCGCTGAAGATTCCCCGTCGCTGGCACTTGGGTTACATGCCGCGCTGAAGATAGGAAGAGGTGCTCGCCCGACGTTTAGGCCTCGACGTCCGTGTACTGGTAAAGAGCCATCATGTCGGGCGAGCGGGTGAATCATAAGCGAATGCCCGACGGCTGTCGTGCCAGGCATTTCCTAATTCGACTAAGGCAATGGATTACAGGCAGGTCGCGAGTGCGGCCAAACGGCGCTTGGCCGGCATATTGTCTTCTGCGGCATAGTACTTGATCGTGGAGCCGGCACCCGCGCTTTGCACGTCGACGAAGTAATCGCCAGCGGTGGTGTAGACGGTGTAACCGCCCGCCTCGATTGGCTCCTTGAAGCCGCCGGCATCAACGCCGAACACGCCTTCGTCCTGCCAGCCGAATTGCACGCATTCGGCAACGACCAGGGTGGCCTTGTCCGAAGCCAGCGTCTTGTAGGGCGTGCCTGCGCGCGCCTCTTTCATCTTCGAACCTGCGCAACCGGCCAGGGCCGCCAGTACCAGTGCGCCAATTACCACCTTGTGCATGCCATTGCTCCGTTGGAAAAAACGCGACTGTACCATTGCCGCGGGCTGGACTGACGGCCGCATGAACTTTGTTTCACTGTAAAGGGAGAAGGCGCGGTCTATATTGACCACGCTCATTTTTAGTAGTCTCCCTTCGGCCCGCTCTCCCGCGGGCTTTTTTTCGCCTGGGCTCAGAGCAACCAGCGGAACAGGTAAAACAGCGCCATGCTCAGCAGCACGGTGACCAGCACATTGCGCGTCCAGAACATCAGCCCCACGGCGCTGATACCCGCCAGCAGGTAGGGGTTGGCCGGGCTCAGGTTCAGGTGATGGTCCGCCAGGAAAATGATCGGCCCGCAAATCGCCGTGAGCATGCCCGGCACTGCAAACCCGAGAAACTCCCGCGCGCCACGGTTGAGGCGCACCGGCAGGCGCGGTTCGATAAACAGGTAACGGTTGAAAAATACCACCAGGCCCATGGCCACAATCATGATGTAGATCATTGCTGCCCTACTCCCAGTCGCTTGCAGGCATAACCCGCGCTCATGCCCAGCAAGCCGGACACCACCACCGCCGACTCCCAGTGCAGGAAACTCAACCACACCGAAAACAGCAGCGACACGGCCACGCAGACCACCGTGGGTATGTCGCGCACCACCGGCGTGATCAGCGCGATAAACGTGGCGGCGATGGAAAATTCCAGGCCCAGTTGATCAAGGCCGGGAATGCTTTTGCCGAGCACGATGCCGGCCAGGGTGAACAGGTTCCAGATGATATAGAACGTCAGCCCAACGCCCAGGGCATACCAGCGGTTGAACGTCTCGCGGTCATAGTGACTGACCAGCGCAAAGAATTCGTCGGTCAACAAAAAGCCCAGGCTCATGCGCCAGCGCGTCTTGAGGGGTGACAGGACCGGGCGCAGGTGCATGCCGTAGAGCAAATGCTGAGAGGTCAGCAGCAAGGTCGTCAACACGATGGAAATCAGGCTGGCGCCACTCTTGACCATACCGATGGCGACCAGTTGCGCAGCACCGGCAAACACGATGGCGGACAGACCCTGGGCTTGCAAAGGGCTGAATTGCGCATCGATGGCCATGGAACCGGCCAGCAGCCCCCAGGGCGCACAGGCCAGGGACAGGGGAATGACGGCGATGGCGCCGCGAGCGAAGGCGTAATGAGGTAAGGCAGTGGGCATGGAAACGGCTCATCGACAAACAGTCGACAAGCATGCCAGCGCAACAACGGGCTTGTCTTGAACGATCTTGCTCAGGCCAGCCTCACCGACACCTGCTCCACCGAGTCGCGCGCCTCACGCAGCTCATAGGCATCCTGGTTGAGCCGGTGAATCGTGTTGAGCAAACGCTGGCGCAGCACTTCATCGCCGAGTTTTTCAACGGCGCGCATCAGGTCGAACGCGGCGGTTTCGTTATTGTCCGCGACGGAATCGAGGGTCTTGCGCAGGTTGCGAGTGGCACGGGTCACGCGGATTTATCCTTCTTCAGCAATGGGCAGGCACTTTAGGACATTCGTGTTTCATTTTAATTTCAAACACTTGTGGCGGATTTCAAGGCATTTGATCCATGTCAATTGAAACAGGATTTGACCGCATATATGGATATTCGTATATTCGAATAACCCAATATGCAAAGGCCTTGGCCATGTCGGACGCCATCTCCCCCCCCACCCTGTTCAAATGCCTGGCCGATGCCACCCGCGCACGCCTGACGTTATTGATCCTGCGCGAAGGCGAACTTTGCGTGTGCGAACTGATCCATGCCTTGGACGACAGCCAGCCAAAAATCTCCCGCCACTTGGCGCAACTGCGCAGTTGCGGGTTACTGCTGGACCGCCGTCAGGGTCAATGGATCTACTACCGCATCAACCCTGCGCTGCCCGAGTGGGTGACACAGGTGCTGCACATCACCCAGCAAGCCAACCAGCCATGGTTGCACAGCGACGCACAGCGTCTGGATGCAATGGGCGACAGACCACAACGGGCCAGCACCTGCTGCTGAGCCACCGGAGCCTTTATTCATGCTTGTCGCAATTGCCATTTTTATCTTCACCATCGTCCTGGTCATCTGGCAGCCCAAAGGTTTGGGCGTTGGCTGGAGCGCCACCATGGGCGCGATCCTGGCCTTAGCCTGCGGCGTGATCAGCCTGGCGGACATTCCCGTGGTGTGGCACATCATCTGGAATGCCACCGGGACCTTTGTCGCGCTGATCATCATCAGCCTGTTGCTGGACGAGGCCGGCTTCTTTGCCTGGACCGCCCTGCATGTAGCGCGCTGGGGGCGCGGGCGCGGCCGACGGTTGTTTGCCTATATGGTGTTGCTCGGCGCACTGGTGTCGGCGCTGTTCGCCAACGACGGTGCGGCGCTGATCCTGACGCCGATCGTGATGTCGATGCTGCTGGCGCTGCGTTTTTCTCCGGCGGCCACGCTGGCGTTCGTCATGGGCGCCGGCTTTATCGCCGATACGGCAAGCCTGCCGCTGGTGGTGTCGAACCTGGTGAACATTGTCTCGGCCGACTACTTCAAGATTGGCTTCAACGAATACGCCGCCGTGATGGTGCCGGTTAACTTCGTCAGCGTCGCGGCCACGCTGGCGGTGCTGTTGTGGTTCTTCCGCCGCGACATTCCGCAGACCTACGACCCCGCCGACCTTGACGACCCTGCCAGTGCGGTCCACGACCGCGCCACCTTCCGCGCCGGCTGGTGGGTGCTGGGCATCCTGCTGGTGGGCTGCTTTGCCCTGGAACCGTTGGGCATTCCGATCAGCGCGATTTCCGCCGTGTGCGCCTTGCTCCTGCTGGTGATCGCCGCCAAGGGCCACAAGATCTCCACGCGCAAAGTACTGAAGGAAGCACCCTGGCAGATCGTGATCTTTTCACTCGGCATGTACCTGGTGGTCTACGGCTTGCGTAACGCCGGCCTCACCACCTACCTGGCGACCTGGCTCGATACCTTCGCCACTTATGGCGTGTGGGGCGCAGCCATGGGCACCGGTGTGCTGACGGCGCTGCTGTCCTCGGCGATGAACAACTTGCCGACGGTGTTGATCGGCGCGCTGTCCATCGAGTCCAGCCATGCCGTGGGCGTGATCAAGGAGGCCATGATCTACGCCAACGTGATCGGCAGCGACCTGGGCCCGAAAATCACCCCGATTGGCAGCCTCGCCACCTTGCTGTGGCTGCATATCCTGGCGCGCAAGGGCATCACCATCACCTGGGGCTACTACTTCAAGGTCGGGATTGTACTGACCCTGCCAGTGCTGTTGATCACCCTCGCCGCCCTTGCTTTACGCCTGAGTTTCTAACGGAGTCACCTCGATGAAAGTCCTGTTCATGTGTACCGCCAACAGCTGCCGCAGCATTTTGTCCGAAGCGATGTTCAATCACCTGGCGCCACAAGGTTTCGAGGCGATCAGCTCCGGCAGCTTTCCCAAGGGCCAGGTCCTGCCGCGCAGCCTGAGCACGTTGCAGGCCGCCGGCATCAGCACCGAAGGTTTGTACAGCAAAGGCAACGACGCGTTCGAAAGCAGCCCGCCGGACGTGGTGATCACCGTATGTGACAAGGCCGCCGGCGAGGCTTGCCCGGTGTATTTCGGGCCGGCGGTGAAGGCGCACTGGGGGCTGGAAGACCCTTCGGACGTGCAGGGTGACGACGCGAGTGTGCAGGCGGCATTCGACGCCACGTTAAAGATCATTGCCACCCGCTGCCGGGCGTTTTTCATCCTGCCTTTTGCCGAGCTCAGCCCTGCCGAACTCAAGACAGAACTCGCTCGCATTGCACAGTTGCAGTCGGAGGCCCCATGACCACCCTGCCCAACCTGGACCCGTCACTGATCCCGCCAAAACCGGACGGTGTGGCCCAGCCACCGCGCATCCTGCTGCTCTACGGATCGACCCGGGAGCGCTCGTTCAGCCGCCTGCTGGTGGAGGAAGCCGCACGCCTGCTGCAGCACTTCGGTGCGCAAACGCGCATCTTCAACCCCAGCGGTTTGCCACTGCCCGACGATGCACCGCGTGACCACCCAAAAGTCCAAGAGCTGCTGGAACTGATGCAGTGGTCCGAAGGCCAGGTCTGGTGTTCGCCCGAGCGCCACGGTTCGATGTCAGCGGTGTTCAAGGCACAGATCGACTGGGTGCCGCTGGCCCTTGGCGCGGTGCGCCCGACCCAAGGCAAAACCCTGGCGGTGATGCAGGTGTCCGGCGGCTCCCAGTCGTTCAATACGGTTAACCAGTTGCGAGTGCTGGGGCGCTGGATGCGCATGTTCACCATCCCCAATCAATCCTCGGTGCCCAAGGCATTCATGGAGTTCGATGATCAGGACCGCATGAAGCCTTCCGCCCTGTATGACCGCGTGGTGGACGTGATGGAAGAACTGATGAAGTTCACCCTGCTGCTGCGCGAACGTCCGGATCTGGTGGACCGCTATTCGGAGCGCAAGGAAAGCGCCGAAGAACTCTCGCACCGCGTCAATCAACGGTCGATCTGAGCCCGCCTGCCAGCGTATGCTCGTACCTGCCCCCTGACTGAGTTGAATCGATGAGCGCCGTGCGACACGCCTGGCTGGGCAACTATGAAATCAGCAGTACCGCCTGCACCGGCCTGACCTTTGCCCGCCACAGCCATGATGAATGCGTGATCGGCGTGAACCTGCTGGGCGAAGAAAAAGTCTGGCTCGACCGTCGGGAGTTCGACGCAGGGCCCGGCTCCATCACCCTGTACAACCCCGGCCAGATTCAGGGCGGCGGCGCAGCAGAGGGCGCGCCCTGGCACTTTGTGAGCCTGTATGCCACCGCAGATCAACTGGCGGCGGACCTTGGGCTGGCGCACCTGGAGTTTGATCGGTCGTTGTGCTTCCAGCCCGACCTCGCGCAGCGACTGGCGGCGGCGATCAAGGGGGCACTGAGTACCGACACACTGGTTCGCGAACTGAATGAAGAGGCGTTGGTGCTCCTGTTGGGCCAAGTGGTGAACACCAGCGGTGTGCGCCTGCCAGGCAGCGCCAACACCGGCAAGCCGCTGATCAACCGCGCCCAGGAGCTGCTCGCCGCACAATTGCATCAGCCGCTGACCCTCGATCATCTTGGCGTCGAACTGGGGCTGTCCAAATTCCATCTGCTGCGCGCCTTCCAGAAAGAAACCGGGCTGACGCCCCGTGAGTGGGCCATGCAGTTGCGCACCCGTCGCGCCAAAGGTCTCCTGCGCAATGGGGTGCCCGCCAGCGCGGCCGCACATACCCTGGGCTTTGCCGACCAAAGTCACCTTAACCGGCATTTTCGCGCGGCTTACGGCATTACGCCGGGCGTTTATCAACGCGCGGTGACGCGCTGAACAGCGCAATCTGATCCAAGACAGCGCTTCGGCGCGTCCTCACACTGCCCGCCATCGCTTGAAGGAATGTGGGCATGCTGACGATCTTTTTCTACGCACTGGTATTTGGTTTTGTGTTCTGCCTCTCGCCCGGCGCGGTGCTGGCAGAGACCCTGCGCCGTGGCTTGCTGCATGGCTTCACACCGGCCTTGCTGGTGCAGTTTGGCTCACTGGTGGGCGATGCGGTGTGGGCGGTGATCGGCCTGACCGGCATCGCCCTGCTGATCCAGCATGATGCCGTGCGCGTGCCGCTGACAGTGGTGTGTGCGCTGTACCTGGCGTGGCTCGGCATCCGCAGCCTGATCGACGCCTGGAAGCTGCCTGAGTCAGACGCTGCACCCGCCAGCACCCGGCAAAATGCGCTGGCAGTTGGCGCAGCGATCTCACTGGCCAACCCGAAAAACATCGTCTACTGGGGCGCGTTGGGCAGCGCGTTGTCAGGCATCGTCGGCACCACGCCCAGCCACGGGCAGACGCTGATGTTCTTTGCCGGGTTCATGTTGGCGTCGGTGCTGTCGTGCTTTCTGATCGCGGCGCTGGTCAATGTGTTGCGCCAGAACGCATCACCGTTGTGGCAACGTATCAGTTATGGCACCTGTGGCGTGGTATTGATCTATCTGGCCGTTCTCGCCGCACAGGGTATATAAGTTATATATCCACTAACTTTCGAATGCCGATTGTCTGAATGAACTCTGAACACCGGACAATTTAATTAATCATGCGTTGACATTTTGTAAGCGTCTGAGTAGATTGCCCGTGCCCGCAACTGGGGCCTTTTTTAAACCTCACAAAAGAAGCCAATGGACACAGTATCTAGTCGCTGTCCGAGCACCGCCTCTGCGGGCATCGGGCGCCAAACCCAGAATATGACAGGACTCGCCACACCGGTCCGGTAAGCTGCGCTAGAGCTCGATGCTCCACCGTAACTGCCTCGCCGGTCGCCCGTCCGGTCCCGAGGTGTGTTATGACCTTCAAAGCCCTTGTTTTGCCTGATGTACGCGCACTAGCGGCCGCCCTGCGCGCCAAGCTGTGCCGTGAGCCCGTAGGCTTTTCCCCTACCCGCTCCGCTTTTGCAGCACCTTCCCCTCAAGTGCGCCCGGCTTACCCGCTGGCGCACTGGCGTATCTGCCCGGACAGCGGCCAACGGGTGCAGCACTGGGATCACCCCGACCCTCAAGACCCGCAGAGACCCAAGGTTTCCAGCCTGGCACAAGCCAGCTTGATGCTCGGTCTTTATGTGAGCGCTCGCGCCACCTGACCCGGCTGGAAACAGCAACTTCCTGATCAATTTCCTGGAGTTCTTTATGAACACGTCCAGTAGTAGCCCGCTGCGCGCTAGTTAACTAACGCACTGTTAGCGGGCCCTGTAGAAGTTAGATGAACACCTTATTTAAACCGATCGCGAAGTTAGCGACTCGGCATGCTTTCGCTCGCCTGTCCTCAGGTAAGTACCGGGTATGTTTTGTCGAAAATTGGCGACAGGAGTACAGACAATGAGCGCCGTAAAAAACACGCCTCTGCACAAAAAGAATGGCACTGACGCCGACACCAAACTGTCGATGCGTGCCGCCCGCGAAGCCCACAACGGCCTGTCGGCCACCCTGGCGAACGTGCGTGCCACCCAGGACGGCTTGACCGAACTGGACGCTTGCGGCCGCCTGCAACGCGAAGGCTATAACGAAGTCGCCCACGACAAGCCACCTCACGCCATCGTCCAGTTCCTGCAGGCACTGAACAACCCGTTCATTTATGTGCTGTTGACCCTGGGGGGCATCAGTTTCTTCACCGATTGCTGGCTGCCGATGCAGGAAGGCGAAGAGGCTGACCCGACCAAAGTCATCATCATCATGACCATGGTGCTGCTCAGCAGCCTGCTGCGGTTCTGGCAGGAACACCGCTCGGCCAAATCCGCCGAAGCCTTGAAAGCCATGGTACGCACCACGGCCACCGTGTTGCGTCGTGAACAAGTGGGCTCGCCACCCACCCTGCGCGAAGTACCGATGCGCGAGTTGGTGGCTGGCGATATCGTGCAGCTGTCGGCCGGCGACATGATTCCGGCGGACATCCGTCTGATCGAATCCCGCGATCTGTTCATCAGCCAGGCCGTGCTGACCGGTGAAGCCTTGCCGGTGGAAAAGTACGACACCCTGGGTAACGTCACGCAAAAATCAGCCGGACCGGTGACCGCTGACCAAGGCAACCTGCTGGACCTGCCGAACATCTGCTTCATGGGCACCAACGTGGTCAGCGGCCGTGCAAAAGCCGTGGTGGTCGCCACCGGACCACGCACCTACTTTGGCTCCCTGGCCAAGGCGATTGTCGGTTCCCGGGTGCAAACTGCGTTCGACCGTGGGGTGAACAGCGTCAGCTGGTTGCTGATCCGCTTCATGCTGGTGATGGTGCCGATCGTGTTCCTGCTCAATGGCTTCTCCAAGGGCGACTGGGGCGACGCCTTCCTGTTTGCCCTGGCGGTGGCCGTCGGCCTCACCCCGGAAATGCTGCCGATGATCGTCAGTGCCAACCTGGCCAAGGGCGCCACCGCCATGGCCAAGCGCAAGGTGGTGGTCAAACGCCTCAACGCGATCCAAAACTTCGGTTCGATGGACGTACTGTGCACCGACAAGACCGGTACCCTGACCCAGGACAAGATCATCCTCGAACATCACGTCAACGCCTTTGGCCAGCGTGATGATGCCGTACTGTCCCTGGCCTGGCTCAACAGCCATCATCAAAGTGGCATGAAGAACCTGATGGATCAGGCGGTGGTGGAATTTTCGGAGCAGAACCCGAAGTTCAAGGTGCCGTTCGCCTACAGCAAGATCGACGAGTTGCCGTTCGACTTCGTCCGCCGTCGCCTGTCGATCGTGGTCAAGGATGCCGCCGACGACCAACTGCTGGTGTGCAAAGGCGCCGTGGAAGAGATGCTGAGCATTTCCAGCCATGTCATGGAAGCGGGCGCCGCCGTGCCGCTGGACGAGCGTCGCCGTGAAGAACTGCTGGCGATTGCCAACGACTACAACGAAGACGGGTTCCGTGTGCTGGTGGTCGCCACCCGCCACATCCCTAAATCGATGGCGCGCCAGCAGTACACCACCGCCGATGAGCGCAACCTGGTGATCCAGGGTTTCCTCACCTTCCTCGATCCACCGAAAGAAACCGCCGGCCCTGCGATTGCTGCACTGCAACAGATCGGCGTGGCGATCAAGGTGCTGACCGGCGACAACGCCGTGGTCACCAGCAAGATCTGCCGTCAGGTCGGTCTCGAGCCAGGCCAGCCGCTGCTCGGTGCCGAAATCGAAGCCATGGACGACGCGACGCTGCTGCGCCGCGTAGAAGAACGCACCGTGTTCGCCAAGCTGACGCCGCTGCAGAAGTCCCGCGTGCTCAAGGCGCTGCAAGCCAACGGCCACACTGTGGGTTTCCTGGGTGATGGGATCAACGATGCACCGGCTTTGCGCGATGCCGACGTGGGTATCTCGGTCGACACAGCGACCGATATCGCCAAGGAATCGGCCGACATCATCCTGCTGGAAAAGAGCCTGATGGTGCTGGAAGAAGGCGTGCTCAAGGGCCGCGAAACCTTCGGCAATATCATGAAGTACCTGAACATGACCGCCAGCTCCAACTTCGGCAACGTGTTTTCGGTGCTGGTGGCCAGTGCGTTCATTCCGTTCCTGCCGATGCTGTCGATCCACTTGCTGCTGCAAAACTTAATGTACGACATCTCCCAGCTGGCCTTGCCGTGGGACAAGATGGACAAGGAGTACCTGGCCAAGCCGCGCAAGTGGGATGCGAAGAACATCGGTCGGTTCATGATCTGGATCGGGCCGACCTCGTCGATCTTCGACATCACCACCTTTGCGCTGATGTGGTTCGTGTTCGCGGCCAACAGTGTGGAAGTGCAGACCCTGTTCCAATCCGGCTGGTTCATCGAGGGATTGCTCTCGCAAACCCTGGTCGTGCACATGCTGCGGACCCGCAAGATCCCGTTCTTCCAGAGCACCGCCGCCTGGCCGGTGTTGATGATGACCTGCGTGGTGATCGTGCTGGGGATCTACGTGCCGTTCTCGCCACTGGGCACCCTGGTGGGCCTGCAACCGCTGCCAATGGCGTATTTCCCATGGCTGGTAGGCACCCTGATCAGCTACTGCTGCGTGGCCCAACTGATGAAGACGATCTACATCCGCCGCTTCAAGCAGTGGTACTGATCTCCCCCGCCGTTTAAACGGTGGCGGTCGCCCGGCCGCCACCGTGCAACACAAGGAATCACCTTATGCGCGTCTTGATCTGTGCAGGTCGTCATTACGCCGACACCAAAATGTCCCGCCAAGTGCTGGACGCTTACCACCGCCTGCGCCCGGTGCAGGTACTGATCCACGGGGGCAATCAATTCCTCGGCAGTGACGTTGAGGACTGGGCCCGAGAATTGGGTATCGACGTGGTGCGCTACCCGCCCAACTGGCAACGCCACGGCAAGCAGGCGGAACGCCAGCGCAACCATTTCATGCTGGCCGACAGCCGCCCAGACGTGGTCATCGCCCTACCCGGCGGGGACGACACCTGCGAGTTGGTCTGCCAGGCCAAAGCCAGCGGCATTTCGGTGCTGAGCGTAGAAAGCTGAATTCATGCGAGGTGCATCATGCACAAAAAACACACCCCAGCCCGCCAGGACGGGTTTGCCAAATACCGAGCGCGTCGCTACCACGGTGCACGCCCCACCCTGTTGTTACTACCACCGGCCAAACGTCGCGCGTTGCGGCGCAACCTGATCTTTATCGGGCTGACCCTGGGCATCCTGTTGACGATTGCCTTGTTGTCAAAGGCCCACGCGGCCGGCGGTTCTTATGTGGTCGACGACGGCGCGATCAATGCGCCAGGCGAATGCAACGTTGATGCCTGGCACACCGCCAACCGACACGATGGCAGCACTCACACTGAAATGCTGTCGCCTGCCTGCACCTTTGCCGCGCTGCCTTCGGTGCAATGGGGCGCAGCCCTCTCCCGCGCTACCAGCGCAGGCAAGGGTGAAACCCAGGTGAACCCACAGCTCAAGGCACACGTCTGGTCGCGGGAAGACCTGGGACTGGAAATGGCCGTGTCGGCCGGCGCGCACTTTGCACAAGGCCGTCGGCACGGCTTTGAAGGCACCGACTTCAACATCCCGTTGACGTGGCAGCCGTTGGCACCCGTGCGCCTGAATTTGAATGCCGGTTGGTCCCACACCTACAACGACGGAGACCAAAAACACCGACTGACCTGGGGCACCGGCCTTGAGTACCAGGTGGCGCATTCATTGACGCTGGTCGCCGAGCGCTACGGCCAGGATGGCGGCGACCAGGCGTGGCAGGCTGGGCCCAGGTTTCATGTCGGCGAGCGGGTCGACGTGGACCTGGTGGTTGGACGCAGCCTGGTCGGTGACCACACGCAATGGCTTACCACCGGCGCCACGCTGCGGTTCTAGGCCTTGGCTTGTTGCTCCAGGTGCAGTTGCAATTGCGGGTCGATTTGCAACTGCCCGGCCAGCTCATCCAGGTAATTGCGTTCGGCGTCCTGCTGATCGTCCACCATCATCACACTGGCCAGGTACACCTCGGCCGCCACAGCTGGGTCGCCGGCGAGCTCAGAGAAATCCGCAGCATCCAGCGGTTTGGCGACTTCAGCGTCGAGCCACTGCTGCAGTTGCGGGTCCTCGGTATGCCGGCCCAGCTCATTGGAAATCAGTTGCCGCTCATTTTCATCGATACGGCCGTCGGCTTTGGCAGCGGCGATCAAGGCACGCAATACCGCATGGCTGTGGTCCTCGGCTGCGGGGCCGTCGAGCTGGTCGACTGTCTGCAAGGCTTGCTGCGGCGCATTGGCTTGCTGGCGCTGCCAGGCTTGATAGGCCTGAAACGCGGCCATTCCCAGAGAGGCCAACGCCGCGTAGTTCATCCCACCGGAACGCCCTTGAGCGGGACGAGTAGCGTTTGTGCCGCCCAACATCCCACCCAGGCCTCCCAACAGATCACCCAGACCGCCACCGGCCGATGCATTGCCAGTGCGGGTGCCTTTCAATAACCCACCGAGCAGCCCACCCAGTCCGCCGGATGATGCACTGCCGCCTTGCCCAGCGCGCAAAAGTTGTTCAAGTAAATCACTGGTGTTCATGGTGTCACCCTCCCAGGGCGCAGTGTTGGCGTCTAACAACCATAGCCCGACACTGCCGGAACACCATGACCGCCGGGCGGGCACGGCCTATCATGGCGTTACCGCGCCTTTGAGAGAAAACCCAAGTGAACCGGACTGAGCACATCGCGCTGATGGCGAATTACAACCAGTGGATGAACCGCAAGCTCTATGACGCGGCCCAGACACTGACGGACGCGGAACTGGCGATGGATCGACAGGCGTTTTTCGGCTCGATCCTCGGCACGCTGAACCATCTGGTCCTGGGCGACACCGTCTGGCTCAAGCGTTTTGCGCAGCATCCAGCAGGCTTCACAGCGCTGGCTCCGCTGCACGTTATTGCTACGCCTGCCGATCTCAAACAATTGGCTTTTGCTGATATACGTGAGCTGGCAGCCCATCGCACCTGGCTGGATCAGTTGATTGTCGATTGGAGCCACAGCGTGCAGGAGCCCGACCTGGACCATCGCCTGCATTACCGCAATATGCGCGGCGTGAGCGCCGACAAGGATTTCTTCAGCCTGCTGGTGCACTTTTTCAATCACCAGACCCACCACCGGGGCCAGGCCACGACGTTGCTGACCCAGGCCGGGCTGGATGTGGGCACTACGGACTTGCTGGCGCTGATCGACTGAACTCGGCATAGGCCTGCATCAAGCGCGCAAACTCGTGCGGCTCGGGCAACTGTGCATAGCTTTCCACGGCCGGGGTGGATGCCCAAGGCAGCTTCTCGCGGGTCCAAGTCTCCATGAAAGGCACGTAACCGCTGGCGTTATCCAGCAACGCGGCGCGTACATTGACGAATTCATCGATGCCATGGGGCCGTGTGAACAGCCAGCTCATGCAATGGGGGCAGAAATAATGGCGATCCACGCCCTGCAGGCCGCCGATCACAGGGCAGCCCTGGGTGACCGTGAAACCGCTGGCGGGAATCAACGCGCTCAGTGAGAACGCACTGGAAGACATCTTCTGGCAGCCCGTGCAATGACAGGCCATGGTGATCACCGGGGCGGCACTCACGGTGAAACGCACACGCTCACAACGGCAGCTGCCCTCATATGGCAGGGTGTCGACGCTCATCATTGCTTCCTTATTATTGATGGGTAGCGTCTCAGGTTAGCCTCAGGTGCCAGACTTGAACAGGCCTGTCGCCCAAACCGAACGCTGCCTGGTTGTTGGGGTCCTAACCCTAGGTGTCGAGGTTTTTACCGCCCCGCCCTCCCCGCGCGCATTGAGGGTCTAGCGATGTGCGTACCCCCGAGAAGGAGACGCTTACATGGTCATTCACTTCAAGGTTGCAGGTCACTTGGCCTGTGGTCACCACGGCACCAACCTCCCTTCCAGCACCGAGCTGAACCGAGTCAAATGTCGTACCTGCCGCAACACTGACGCCTACAAGGATGCCCGCCGCACCCAGCGCAATGCGGCCCGACGCGTTAATCGCAAAGCCAAGACCCACACCAATATCGACTGGCGCAGTGCCTGGACGCAGCGCCTTACCGACTTGCCAGGCTTGCAGCGTTTGCCGCGCGGGTTCAGTGGTCAGCCGTTCGTGTAATCATGGCGCCACGGGGCCACCTGCCATTTGCCCGCAAGGTTTGCAATCGCCTGTTGCAGCGCTACAGCGCCCCGCGAACAGGGCGTACATCCGGCAAAAAACCGGGCCACAAAAAAACCTGCACAAGGCAGGTTCTATGCGGGCTGCAGCGACGTCCTGAGAGGTCGTGAAACCAAATGATGGTGCCCGAACCCGGAATCGAACCGGGACGCCCTTACGAGCGGGGGATTTTAAGTCCCATGCGTCTACCAGTTTCGCCATTCGGGCGGCAGCGCGTGTTGCAGGGTTGGGAATATATAGATCCAGTCGCTTTGACGCAAGGTCGAACGACAGCTTTCTCGCGCTGCGAGGCTGGCGAAAAAGCTCGGTAGATCAGTGATCTAGGTAGCATCCAGAGGAATAAACCCGGCTCATGGGCGTCACTTGGGCCCTTGCTCGGCGATCCTGATGCCCTCCCCACGGGCATAAACAACAATCCCGACGCACACGTCGGAATTGTTGTGCTGGGAGGCACATCAGTGGTCGGGATGCTCGCTCGCTACCGAATCGGCAGCGTCCACGTCAGACATATCCTCTTCAAGCGGTGCCTCGTCGTCCGGCGGCAGCGGGATATTGTCGTCATCACGCTTTGGATCGTGCCCTGTTTCATTATCTGTGCCGCGGGTTACTGCTTGCTGTGAAATATTCCCTGGGGCGTTTTCATTGATTTCCATACGGGCTCTCCTTTCTTACGCTCGGGGTATCCGTGCTTATTATTCAGAGACAGTACATTCTTCAGAGTGCCGGGCATTAGACGAATGGTGAACGCTGCGCCTGTGGCCTCGTCACCACCACCGGGTGCCGTTGCGGGTGATCAATCCGGTGTATAACCGGTGGTATGCGCGTTACAAAATCGGCCAGACTGCGATCCCAGCTCTATGCTTGACACCCGAACCCAATGCTTGAACCCACCTATCGGAGACGCACCATGAATCCCCACGCCACCGCCCTTGTCCTGATCGAATTCCAGAACGATTTCACCACTCCCGGTGGCGTCTTCCATGACGCCGTCAAAGACGTCATGCACGCGACCGACATGCTGGCCAATACCGCAACCACGGTGCAACAGGCGCGCCAACTGGGCGTGAAGATCATTCACCTGCCGATTCAGTTCGCGGAGGGCTATCCGGAGCTGACGACACGCGACTACGGGATTTTAAAGGGCGTTGCCGATGGCAGCGCGTTCCGCACCGGCAGTTGGGGCGCAGACATCACCGATGCGATCAGCCGTGAACCTGGCGATATTCTTGTGGAAGGCAAGCGCGGCCTGGATGGTTTTGCTACCACTGGACTGGACCTGGTGCTGCGCAACAATGGCATCCACAACCTGGTGGTGGCAGGATTCCTGACCAACTGCTGCGTCGAAGGCACGGTTCGATCAGGTTATGAAAAGGGTTATAACGTGGTGACTCTGGCCGACTGTACAGCGACGTTCACCGACGAACAGCAAAAAGCGGCGGAAAACTTCACACTGCCGATGTTTTCGAAGGTGTTACGGCATACCGAGTTTCTTGGGGCGTTGAACGCCAAGTAAGCAAAAAGGGCAACTGATCTTTCAGTTGCCCTTTTTGCTTCAACCGTTCACCGTCAGGCCTGGATAAGCCCGCACCGGCACCTTGTGCCTCAGCGGCTGTTGGCGAGCCAATTGTGCCTGGACCTGTGCAACAGCCTCCAACACCCGTTGCGCCCATTGCTCGTCTTGCGGGTCAACCACCACCACACGAAACCCGTGGTCGAAACCTTCAAGCTGAACGCCTTCAGAATCATCGACGTGCAAGTCGATGTCGAAGGCCGGCGGAAATTTCGACGGGGTGCTCGTCAACCCGCGCTCCGTGAGTGCCTGGTTATGGCGCACGCTGTTAACCACGCCGTCGACGTGGATGCCGTACAGCAACAACCAGCGGCGGATGTAGGACGGGGTGCGGCCGGATGAGGTGTAGACCCAGACACTGCAGCCCTGGCGACGTAGCTCGCGGGTCAGGGAACGGGTGCCGCTGCGCAGGGGTTCGCCCAACCAACGGTGCACACACGCCGGCAAGCGGCTGTGTTCGGTCGCACTGTGGTGGAGCTGGCAGGCCAGTGTGTCGTCGATGTCGAACGAAATACGGATTCGCTGACGCTTGAACACACGCTTGATCGTGTCGAGCACTGGGTACCTTCCCATCAACGGCCCCCCTGATGGGCGGGCGCAGGTGTGTCGCTCAGGAAAAATTCTGTTGGATCCGGAGCATTATCTTCCAGGAACGCTGCGTATTTTTTCTTGATCTTGGGCAATTCGTACAAAGCCATCACGCCATGCTTGGCGGAGTTGCGTATCACCGAGGACGGGTTGAAATAGCCCTCGGCGTTGTCCAGCGTCAGCACGAAAGGCGGCAACCCCTCGCGCATCAGCAGGTAGCTGACGATCAGCGACCCGCTGCGGTGATTGCCTTCAATGAACAACTGCGGCTTGCTCAGGACCCGTACGTAGACACCTGCGGCTCGCTTCCATACGGATTCGTTATGGTGCTTGCAATACCAGTTGTACAGATCCTTGATGCCACCTTCGACATTGTTGAAAAAGTGCACTTCGGTCGCCGCCAGGTGCTGCGCGTATTCCTGCCGGCGTACCGGGTCGCTGCCACACAGTACCGTGGCATTGATCTCCAGCATCAGGTTCAGTTGCTGGAGGTCAAACAGGTCGACACCGCGCGCAACATAGTCGTCAATCAGGGCATAACCTTCAAGCACATTCTGCAGCACTTCGTTTGTGAATGGGTCGCGTGGCTCGGTGAAGTCCTGGCTGAGCTGGGCAAAACGCGACTGGACCTCACGCAGTGCGCGTTCAATCGCGGCCAGGTCAAGACGATGTGTTGCAGGCATTGGCAATCCTGAAAAACGCTGCATGGGTCAGCTGAACTTGCCGCTGATGTAGTCCCCGGTCATTTGCTCACGCGGGTTCTCGAAGATCTGCGCGGTCGGGCCCATTTCCACCAGGTAACCGGTACGGGTGCCCTGGGAAATGTCCACCGAGAAAAACGCGGTGGTATCCGCCACACGGATCGCTTGCTGCATGTTGTGGGTGACCAGCGCGATGGTGTAATCCTTTTTCAACTCGACCATCAGCTCTTCGACACGGCGCGTAGCAATCGGGTCCAGTGCCGAACACGGTTCATCCAGTAACAGCACTTCCGGTTCGGTTGCGATGGCACGGGCGATGCACAGGCGTTGTTGCTGGCCGCCGGAGAGCGACAGGCCGCTGACCTTGAGCTTGTCCTTGACCTCATCCCACAGCGCCGCGCCTTGCAACGCGTGTTTGACGCGGTCGCCCAGGTCGCCTTTGTAGCGGTTCAGGCGCAAGCCGAAGGCCACGTTGTCGAAGATGCTCATCGAGAACGGGTTGGGCTGTTGGAACACCATGCCGATATAACGGCGCACGACCACAGGGTCCACGCCCTTGCCGTAAACGTCTTGGCCAAGGAAATGCACATGGCCTTCGAAACGGAAGCCCTTTACCAGGTCATTCATGCGGTTGAGGCTACGCAGCACGGTGGACTTGCCGCAGCCGGACGGGCCGATGAAGCCGGTAATCTTGTTCTTCTCGATCGGCACATGGCTATCACGCACCGCCATGAAGTTGCCGTAGAAAATCTTGTCCAGCTTGCAGTCCATGACCACAGGCGCCTGGGTGACAAACGGAGCGGCTTTTTGCGCAGTTGATACGTTCAAAATTCAGGTGCTCCCGTTCTTAGTACTTGGGCTTGCCGAAGATACGGCTCACGATATTCACGACCAGCACGATCATTACCAGCACCAACGAGGCCGCCCATGCGAGCTCGAGCTGGTTATCGAAAGGCATGCCGGAGAAGTTGTAAATCAACACGGCAAGGGATGCCGTCGGATTCATGACTGCCAGGCTGCCGTCGTGGTAGATCCAGTAGTTGCTGAACAGCGCGGTGAACAACAGCGGTGCGGTTTCGCCGGCAGCACGTGCAACGGCGAGCATCACACCGGTCAGGATCGCCGGCATGCCGGTGGGCAAGACGATTTTCCAGATCACCTGCGAACGGGTGCAACCCATACCGTAGGCGGCATCCTTCATGATTTTGGGCACCATCTTCATCGACTCTTCAGCCGTCAGCACCACGATAGGCAGCATCAGCACGGCCAGCGCCACGCCACCGGCCGGTGCCGAATAAGTCCCAGTGGTCATCACCACCAAGGCGTAGGCGAAAACACCCGCCAGAATCGACGGCAAGCCAGTGAGCATCTTCGCGGCGAAGCGCGAGGCGTTCGCCAGTTTGCTGTCCGGCCCCAGCTCCGCGAGGAAAATCGCGGCCAGGATGCCGACCGGCACGGCAATGGCGGCAGCGATACCGACCATCACGAACGTACCAGCCATGGCATTGCCGAAGCCGCCGCCGGTCTCGAAGCCGGTGGGCGGCAGCTCGGTGAACACTTCCAGGCTCAGGCGCGCGCCGCCACGGGTGATCAGCATGTAGAGCACGGAAATCAGCGGGACGGCGGCCAGCAGCGCGCCGAACCACACCAGCGTGGTCAGCACCAGGCTGCGCAAGGCACGGCCTTCGAACCGCCGCTGCAGGCTCGGCATGGCGACGATGGGCGTAGAGAGATCAGTCATTATTTGGTACCCCGCTGGGCGTAGACCATGATCATCGAACCGATGATGTTTACCAGCAGCGTGATAAACATCAGGACCAGTGCGGCATACATCAACACTTCAATCTCATTCGGGCCGGCTTCGGGGAAGTTCAGTGCCAACAAGGCCGCCAGCGTGTTGGCCGGTGCAAACAGGGAAAGGGAAATGTTGTTCGCGTTACCTACCAACATGGCCAGGGCCATGGTTTCACCCAAGGCGCGACCGAGGCCGAGCACCAGGGAACCGAAGATGCCGGTGGCGGCGGATGGCACCATCACCTTGAGAATCGCTTCCCAGTGCGTGGTCCCCATGCCGTAGGCAGCTTGCTTGGTTTTCATCGGCACACCGGTGAGGGCGTCCTGGGAAACGGCGGCGATGGTGGGCAGAATCATGATCGCCAGTACCAGCGCCGCCGGCAGCAGGCCCGGCCCGCTGAGGGACGTGCCGAAAAACGGGATCCATCCCAGTTCGGTGTTCAGCCACGCGGTAAGCGGGCGGATGGCCGGGATGACCACATAAATGCCCCAGAGGCCATAGACCACGCTGGGGATGGCGGCGAGCAATTCAACGATGGTGCGAAACACCGCCGCGAGTTTTGCCGGCAGGAAATCCTGGGTGAGAAAAATCGCCATGCTGACGCCGAAAAAACCTGCGATCAGCAACGCGATAAAGGCGCTGTAAAGCGTGCCCCAAATAGCTGGCAGAATGCCGTATTTACCTTGGTTAACGTCCCAGACACTGCCGAACAGCACATCAAAACCGTGCTTTTCCATGCCGGGAAGTGCCTTGCGCCCTACTTCGAAGACCAGCGCAAAAACCAGCGCCAGCACCAGCACTACGCCTATGCGTGCAAGTGCACGGAAGGTGCGGTCAACCAGGAAATCCTTCGTAGAGGGTGGCTGGCACGCAGAATCCGGGTTAACCGGTACGACAAAAGGTGTGTTCATTGGCTAATTCCGGAACAAGGGGGGAACGCTCCCGGCATGGCTGAAAGCCCATGCCGGGAACCGCCTGGCGGCCTTACTGGATGTTGGCGGAAGCTTTACGAACTTGATCGACAACCGATGGCGGCAGTGGGATGTAGCCCATCGAGTCGGCGATTTTCTGGCCTTCGGTCAGGCTGTACTCAACCATTTCACGCATGGCCTTGGCTTTGGCCGGGTTGCCGTTGTCCTTGCGGAAGATCATCCAGGTGTAGGAAGTGATCGGGTAGGACTTGGCGCCATCCGGATCCGGCAGCCAGGCCACCAGGCTTTCCGGCATTTTCACCGCAGCCAGGGCTTCTGCGCCGCTTTCGGCGTTCGGTACGACGTACTTGCCGGCCTTGTTCTGCAACTGGGCAAAGTCAACCTTGGCCAGTTTGGCGAAGCCGTATTCGATGTAACCAATCGCGCCTGGGGTCTGACGCACAGTGGCGGTCACACCGTCGTTCTTCGGCGATTTGATGAATTTGTCGCTGGCTGGCCAATTGACGGTGTTGCCTTCGCCCAGGTCTTTCTGGAACTCAGGGTTGATCGCGGCCAAGTGCTTGGTGAACACAGCGGTGGTGCCGCTGGAGTCGGCGCGCACGACCACGGTGATCGGCATGTCAGGCAGTTTCACGCCTGGGTTGGCGGCGACGATTTTAGGATCGTTCCACTGGGTGATCTTGCCCAGGAAGATGTTGGAGTACACATCGCGAGGCAATTTGAGCTCTTTAGGATTGCCCGGCAGGTTGAAGGCCAACACGATTTCACCGGCCGTCATCGGCAGCAGTTGCGCGCCTTCGGCCACCTTGGCGATGTCTTCGTCTTTCATGGCCGAGTCGCTGGCGGCGAAGTCGACGGTTTTGTTCAGGAAGTCTTGTACACCCGCACCGCTACCCTTGGATTGGTAGTCAACGGTGACGCCCTCGGTTTTCTTGCTGAAATCCTTGAACCAGGTGAGGTAGATCGGTGCCGGGAAACTCGCACCGGAACCGGTCAGGCGGATGCTCTCGGCAGCAAACACCGAGGTGGCACTGAGAGAAACCGCAACGGCGAGTGCAGCAGACTTCATCAGACGTTTCATTAAGGAAAATCCTTGTGATTTCGGGCCCGGCAACTCTGCAACAATCTTGTTACGGTTTTATGAACGTGGAGTGGCAAAACGCCTGTTTGTCCCCCTCTCCCCCCGCAATGACGGGATTTGATGTCATTGGTTAGTAACAAAATGCGACTAAGACTTTGCCATCCCCCCCACGCGAGTTCCGCCCCATGTCCTCCATAGAAGACGCCTTGATGCAGCGCATCCACCGTGAGCTGCTGGATCACAGTGACGAAGAGCTGGAACTGGAATTGTCCGAAGATGGGCACGACCTCAACGCGCTGTTTGACGAGCACGAGGGTGAAAGCAGTGAAAAAGCCGCGCGCAGGATTTATTTCAGCGAACTGTTCCGCCTGCAGGGCGAACTGGTGAAATTGCAAAGCTGGGTGGTCAAGACCGGCCACAAGGTGGTGATCCTGTTCGAAGGACGCGATGCCGCCGGCAAAGGAGGTGTCATCAAGCGCATCACTCAGCGCCTGAACCCCAGGGTCTGCCGGGTCGCCGCCCTGCCCGCGCCGAATGACCGCGAACAGACCCAATGGTACTTCCAGCGCTACGTTTCACACCTGCCGGCCGCAGGCGAAATCGTGCTGTTCGATCGCAGCTGGTACAACCGTGCCGGCGTCGAGCAAGTCATGGGGTTTTGCAACGCGGACCAGTATGAAGAGTTCTTCCGCACCGTGCCGGAGTTCGAGCGCATGCTTGCCCGCTCCGGTATTCAGTTGATCAAGTACTGGTTTTCGATTTCCGATCAGGAACAACACCTGCGCTTTCTCAGCCGCATTCACGACCCGCTCAAGCAATGGAAGCTCAGCCCCATGGACTTGGAGTCGCGTCGGCGCTGGGAGGCCTACACCAAGGCCAAGGAAATCATGCTCGAACGCACCCACATCGCCGAAGCGCCGTGGTGGGTGGTGCAGGCGGATGACAAGAAGAAGGCTCGCCTCAACTGCATCCACCACTTGCTCGGGCAGATGCCATATGAAGAGGTCGAGTTACCGGTGATCGAACTGCCGCAGCGCGTGCGGCAGGAGGATTACTCCCGCAGCCCGACACCACCCGAACTCATCGTGCCGCAACGTTACTAACTCAGCTGTTCACACAGGAACGGCACACTGGCGAGCCGTGAAGTCGGATGAAACGCCAGTACCCGTGTTGCCACCAACAGGTAAGCGACTTCCTCGGAGGACATGAACGCCATGCCTCCGAGGATTTCGAACGCCCGCGTACTGATACGGTTGATCGCCTCCTGCACGGCAAACCGCGTGGCTTGCGCGCGCGCCAGGTCAGCGCGCAGGAACCGGTTCTGGTCGATCGCGTCCGCCAGCCCACGTATCGCCATCGTGGCGCCCTGCAGATCGATCAGCAGCATTGCGCGATCATCCTGCGAACCTTTGTTGCACGCCAATGCCTTCGACGCCAGCGCAGACGCCATGCCCAGGTAGGACGCCGAGGCGAGCAGCTGGAACCAGATCGCAAACAAGTGCTCACCGGTGCCCTGCTGCACATCGTCCAGTTGGTGATCCACGGCTTTACTGAAATACATCATCGCCTCTGGCACCAAGAGCTTGTTGAAGATCACTTCATGGCTATCGGCTGCCTGCAAATGCGGCACCGACCAGAACTTGTTGCGCTGGATGTTCGGATCACCCGCCAACCCCAGGCCGATACCGATATGCGTCTGGCCTTGCGGGTCGACGTAGTTGACGCCAAAGGTGATCGCGTCAAAGTGATGGGTCATCGTGCACGGCTTCTTGCTGCCGCTCACCAGATAACCCGCGGCGGTCTTTTCAACGGACAGCATGGACTCAAGGATATTGGCGTGCGCCCGGCCCTCGGCAAAACCCGAGGCAACCAACAGGTTGTCGCGGGCGACCAGGCCTAGCACCCCCTGAATATCGGGAAAGAAACGACTGGCTGCCATCATGCCGGCCACCGTGTGATGGTGCATGGTCATCATCACCGCCAATGAAGGGCAATGGGCGCCGACCCAGGTATGCACCTGGGCCAAGTTGACGGCACTAAGCCCTCCACCGCCAAGTGCCTTGGCGATGGAAAGCCCTGGAGCGCCGACAGTTCGAAACAACGTGGCCAGTTGTTTGGACTCACCGCGTTCAAGTTCAATAAGCGAGGTCTTTTCTAGAACAGCCACCACGTCCGGAATACAGGCTAAAGCCGCATCTCTTTCTTCACTCAGGAACATATTGATCAACCCTTATGATTGTTTAGGCTTCAAGTAATGTCGCGCATAACGGCTGTCCAACTTCGACAGCGGCAATAACATAAAGAAGTCCGCTACATTGAATTCCTTATCCCAGGCCGGCGCACCACAGACCCAACCCCCGCTGCGTAAATAACCTTTGAGTAACGGGGGGACGCGCGGTACATGTCCGGGCTCGAACGTATCAAGGGGGAAAGGCAGGTGGGGCGTTACGCGATAGTCGGCGGGCGCCAGATTCTGCGCGGTAAAGCCGCGATACAACGCTGCCGCATCGTGGCCGCCGTCGGACAGGCTCACGCTTGCGCAGCCCATCAAATGATCACAACTCTCGCGTTCCATGTACTTCGCCAGGCCCGACCACAACATCATGATCACGCTGCCGCTGCGGTACTCGGGGTGAACACAGGCATGCCCGGCTTCGACTGTCCTGGCGCGCAACGACGCCAACCCACTGAGATCGAACTCCCTTTCCGAATAGTAGTGCCCCATGCGCTGTGCAGCGGCCGGGCCCATCAAGCGGTAGGTGCCGACCACGGCTGAAGTACTGGCGTCGCGGACCAGCAAGTGGTCGCAGTAGTCATCAAACTCATCGGTATTCAACGCCTCTGGATTTTCGAGTTCAGACAACTGGAACGTTTCGGTGAATACTCGATAACGCAGGCGTTGCACCTCACGTATTTCTTCTTGCCGAGTGGCGAGACTGACCACTAATGCTGCACGCGGAAGTTGTGCAGTTAACTGTTCTTCACTGGATACCGACAGAGATCGCATTCCTGTTCCTTTGAGTCGCCATACTAATAAGAGGCACGTAATGAACAGGACACTAACATGCGACTTTATTCAGGCAACGTAAGGAAACTCCGAAACAACTTGCGATCTTTTGTGGTGAGCGCGCTCACCACAAAAGGGTGCGTCAACGTTAGAGGGGCGAGCTGCTGACCACCCGCAGCGCCAACCCTTCATACGCATCCAGGGTAATGGTAAATGCCCCCTCCGCCGTCAGGTCGCCCTCCACCCGCTCGTTGATGATGTCCACCACCATTCCGGCAGCAATATCCGGCAAGTGCAGGGTTTCGGTGATCGCCGTGGCACCGAAATTCAACGCAGTGATTTGTGTGCCTTTGCCGGCCGGCAATTCGTGGACCATCACCAGCAGCGCCGAGTTTTCCACCTCTGGCACCAGGATCTGGCGGCTGGCGGCGATGTCATAGGCACGGCGTACCGCGAGGATTTTCTGCAGTTGCGAGGCAAAGGATTCGGGGTCCTGCAACTGGGTGTTCAAGCTGCCATACAGGCTATTCGAACGCGGCATATGGCCCGCCGAAAGCTGCGCATCCGGGTTCAGATCCACCAGGTCATAGGCACCACGGTGAATCCAGCGGGTGTCGCCATCCTGCATCAGGTGTTCGACCTCTTCAGCCGCCAGCGGCAGCGCGCCCACCAAGTCCCACCCCGACAAGGCAAACACCCCAGGCTGCATGGCGTTGTACATCACCAGCAGCAAATGGATCTGACGGATCTGCTGGATATCCGCCGCTGTGATCGCCTCCAGATCACGAATGCCCAGCGCCGCCGTGATGATGCTTGCCGTAGTACACGACACGCCATTGGTCACGAACTTGAGGTTGTACGGCGCATGCTCGCCGGCCAGGCGCTCGTACATCTGCTCGCGGATGTGCTCGCGCAGGATGTTGCCGGGAAACGTCTGGCCCTGGTACAGAAAGGTGTCATGGGCATGCAGCGTCCAGAAGTGCACCAGTTCCAGGGTCAATTCATCGTGGTTCTGCAGCGCATGGATCAGCGAGCCTGGGTCGATGCCCTGGCGGTGCATTTCACGCAGCATCAGGCGCAGGAACTCGGCATCGCCCATCAGCAGCGCGTGCTGGTAAGCCGGTCGGGTGATGAAGTCATAGGACAGGTCGGCACCGCCATGGGACATGGACGCGATGTCATCCACGGTGAGGTTCAGCTCCTGAAAGCTAAAGCCGCCGGCCTTGCGGATCGCGCCGCCGAGTAACTGGTTGCCGGTAATCGACAGCGGATGGCTCTCGGACCAGGCCGTACCGTCCAGCTTGCGTTCCACCCCCAGGAAACCATTGGCGTCCAGGCGCAGGATCTTCGCGCCCATCACGTCGATGGCGTGCAGCGCATCACCGATGATCATCTGCTGTGCGGCGAAGGTCGGGTCCAGCCAGTTCAGCGACGGTTGGCCCTCCTTGAAATAATGCAGGTACACCCAGCGGCGCGGCTTGCCATCCACGCCCTGCACCACGTCTGTCGCGCTCCAGTCGGTTTCCTTGACGCCGGGCTCAAAGAAGATCACCCGCTGCAACTGGCCGACGATGTAGTGTTTGTCACGCAACGCGTCGACCTGGGCGGGGCTGAGGTTCTGCGCATCACGGCCTTCGACGACGTCCGGCAGCAACGCCCAGTCTTCTTCGCGAATTTCCACCATGTGGTACAGGCCGGGATAGTCCTCATACGCCATCTCGGCCAGTCGAAAGTCTGCGCCCTTGCCGGTGTGCGAAGGAATCACATCGTCGATGATCACCGCATTGTGCGCCGCCGCCATGCGCGTCAACGCCTGCAGCTGGGCCTCGGTGCCCAACTCGGGGTCGATCTCGAAGCTGATGCGGTCGAAGTTGCCATCGATGGTCGGCGTGTGCTGCGTGCCCTTCAAGCCACCAGACTTCTTCAGCGGGCCATTGTGAATACCCTGGATACCGATCTTCGACAAGGCATGCCACAGCGCCTCGTCCCCCAGCGCCTCCAACACCGTGCCGCCCTCGCGGGTAACGATCGACGCCGGGTACGCCGTAAACCACACTGACGACAGGGCCGTGGCATCACGGGGCCGAGTCTGCGCGTATGGCTGCTGCCACAACCGGCCCTGGCCCGAATAGAGCCTGGCGCGCTGGCGTGCCGCGTGCAGCATCGATTGTTCCACCAGCCAGTTCACATGGTTCTTTTCAGCCGCCGTCATAAGTCTGGTACCTGTTGTCGTAAAGCATTGCTCGTGAACATATGAGGGTGGTGTGGGCCATTCGTTGCATTGGAATGAGCCCCCTTCACAGACTGGGCGCAATCAAATGTGGGCGCTGGCTTGCCTGCGAAGGCATCTACCGGATGTACCTGATCCCTCTGGGCGTCTGCATCGCAGGCAAGCCAGCTCCCACAGCAAAGCGCCCACCGGATACTTAACGGGTATCCCGATACTGCCTCGGCGTAAACCCCGTCGACGCCTTGAACTGGCGGGTAAAGGCGCTGTGGTCGGTATACCCGCACTGCAACGCGACTTCCGTGATCGGCAGGTCGGTGTGCAACAGCCGGTGCGCATGTTCGAGCCGCACTTTCTGGATCATCTGCCGAGGCGTGAGGTGGAACACGCGCTTGCAGTAGCGCTCCAACTGCGCCACTGAAATGCCGGCGATCCGCGTCAATTCACCCAGGGTCACGCGACGGTTGAAGTGCGCGCGGATGTGCGCGTCCACGGCGGCCAGCCGCTGGTACGCCGGGTGACTTTCGCTGGCGGTTTGCAGGTCGACCGAGATACCGGCCAGGCCAATGATCGCGCCCGTGTGGTTGTACAGCGGCCACTTGTGGGTCAGGCACCAGCCGGGTTCGCGGGTGCCGTACAGGTGCAGTTCCAGCTGATCTTCCAGCACAAAACCCTGCTCCAGCACGCGTCGGTCCTGCTCGGTGTAGCCCGGTCCCAATTGCGCGGGGAAGACTTCGGCACTGGTCTTGCCCAACAGCGGTTGCAACTGCTTGAGGCCACAGCGCTGCACCAGGGTGCGGTTGGCGAGCACGTATCGGGCGTGGGTGTCCTTGATGAAAATCGCGGCATTGGGGATCACGTCCAGCATCGGCAATAGCTGCGCGACACTGCCCAATAACTGTTCGATGTCTTGGGGGCTGCTCCCTTGGCAAAGGGTCGCAAACGCGCTCTGCATCATGACGGTTGATCCCCACTGGTTGCCTTCACGGGTAGCAGATTGCCCGATGCTCGCCCCCCCTGTCGAGAAAGCAAAACTGTGCTGATTTCGTCATCGATGCCGGCAAAAAACATCAATCGCGCCGCCGTCTGGAAGTTCACTGTATGGCCACTGCATGCCTATCCAATAACTCACAAGAAGGCGACGCTATGTCAGCTCAAGGCAAGTTCAAGAAACAGCTTTCCCTGATGGACCTGACCTTTATCGGGTTGGGTGCCATCTTTGGTTCGGGCTGGTTGTTCGCAGCCAGTCACGTGTCTGCAATTGCGGGTCCTGCGGGCATCATTTCCTGGCTCATCGGCGGGTTCGCGGTGCTGCTGCTGGGCATTGTGTACTGTGAGTTGGGCGCGGCATTACCGCGCGCCGGCGGCGTTGTGCGCTACCCGGTTTACTCACACGGCCCGCTGCTGGGCTATTTGATGGGCTTCATCACCCTGATCGCGTTTTCCAGCCTGGTGGCCATCGAAGTCGTCGCCTCGCGCCAATACGCCGCGGCGTGGTTTCCAGAACTGACCAAGGCCGGTTCCAGCGACCCGACGACCCTTGGCTGGCTGGTGCAATTCGCCCTGCTGTGCCTGTTCTTCGTGCTCAACTACCGCAGCGTGAAGACCTTCGCCATCGCCAACAATCTGGTAAGCGTATTCAAATTCATCGTGCCGTTGCTGGTGATTGGTGTGCTGTTCACCTTCTTCAAACCGGCGAACTTCCAGGTCCAGGGTTTCGCGCCGTTTGGGCTGTCGGGCATCGAGATGGCGGTGTCGGCCGGCGGGGTGATTTTTGCCTACTTGGGGCTGACGCCGATCATCTCGGTGGCCAGTGAAGTGAAGAACCCACAACGCACGATTCCGATTGCTTTGATCCTTTCCGTGCTGCTGTCGACAGCGATCTACGTGTTGTTGCAAACCGCCTTCCTTGGTGGCGTGCCCACGGAAATGCTCGCCAACGGCTGGGCCGGGATCAGCAAGGAACTGGCGCTGCCTTATCGGGACATTGCCCTGGCGTTGGGCGTCGGTTGGCTGGCCTACCTGGTGGTGGCCGACGCGGTGATCTCCCCCAGCGGCTGCGGCAATATCTACATGAACGCGACGCCCCGTGTGGTGTATGGCTGGGCGCAGACCGGGACGTTCTTCAAGATTTTCACGCGTATCGATGAGAAATCCGGCATTCCCCGCCCGGCGCTATGGCTCACCTTCGCCTTGTCAGTGTTCTGGACCCTGCCGTTTCCGTCCTGGGAAGCGCTGATCAACGTGGTGTCCGCAGCCTTGATCCTCAGCTACGCCGTGGCGCCGGTCACCGTCGCTGCACTGCGTCGCAATGCGCCACAGATGGCGCGGCCGTTCCGGGTCAAGGGCATGGCGGTGCTGGGTCCGCTGTCGTTCATCATCGCCGCGCTGATTGTGTACTGGTCCGGCTGGAACACGGTTTCCTGGCTGCTCGGCCTGCAGATCCTGATGTTCGTGGTGTACCTGCTGTGTGCCCGCTGGGTGCCAACCGCACACCTCAACATCAAGCAACAAGTGCGCTCGTCTGCCTGGCTGATCGGCTTCTACGCGGTGACCATCCTGCTCTCCAAGCTCGGCAGTTTCGGCGGCATCGGCGTGATCGGCCATCCGCTCGACACAATAGTCGTCGCGGCTTGCGCACTGGGCATTTACTACTGGGGCGCCGCGACGGGCGTACCGGCTCACCTGGTACGGCTGGAACACGAAGCCGATGAAAGCGAAGCGGTTGACGAGCCTCACGCCCCGCTGACGCCCGCGACCTACTGATTCAGGAGCATTTTATGAAGCGACTGCATGTGATCGACTCCCACACCGGCGGCGAACCGACGCGCCTGGTCATGAGCGGTTTCCCGGCGCTGAGCGGCGCCACGATTGCCGATCAATTGCACAGCCTGCGCACCGAGCATGATCAATGGCGCCGCGCCTGCCTGCTTGAGCCGCGTGGCAATGACGTACTGGTCGGCGCGCTGTATTGCGAACCCGTCACGCCGGGCGCGATCTGCGGTGTGATCTTCTTCAACAACGCCGGTTACCTCGGCATGTGCGGCCACGGCACCATCGGCCTGGTCGCGTCGCTGCACCACTTGGGATGCATCCAGCCCGGCGTGCACACCATCGACACACCCGTCGGCCCGGTTGCCGCAACGCTGCACGAAGACGGCGCCGTGACCCTGCGCAATGTGCCCGCCTATCGCTTGCACCAACAGGTGCCGGTGGAGGTGCCCGGCCACGGCGTGGTCTACGGCGATATCGCCTGGGGCGGCAACTGGTTTTTCCTGGTGTCGGACCATGGTCAACGCCTGCAGATGGACAACGTGGATGCGCTCACCGACTACACCTGGGCGATGCTCAAGGCCCTGGAAGATCAAGGCATTCACGGTGCAGACGGCGCACTGATCGACCACATCGAGTTGTTCGCCGATGACGACCGGGCCGACAGCCGCAACTTCGTCATGTGCCCCGGCAAGGCCTACGACCGCTCGCCCTGTGGCACCGGTACCAGCGCCAAACTGGCCTGCCTGGCCGCCGATGGCACACTCAAGCCCGGCGAAACCTGGACCCAAGCCAGCATCACCGGCAGCCAATTCGACGGCCACTATGAATGGGACGGCGAGCGCGTACGCCCCTTCATCACTGGCAACGCGTACATGACCGCCGACAGCACCTTGCTGATCGACGAGCGCGACCCTTTTGCCTGGGGCATCTGAGCCCTCCCCTGTTTGTACTGAACGTTCCAAGGAGCTAGAACAATGAGCGACAACATCTTCACCGGCTGCATCCCCGCCCTGATGACCCCGTGCACCGCTGAGCGCAAGCCGGACTTCGACGCCCTGGTCGCCAAGGGCCGCGAGTTGATCGATATCGGCATGAGCGCCGTGGTGTACTGCGGTTCCATGGGCGACTGGCCGTTGCTCACCGAGGCCGAACGTCAGGAAGGCGTGGCACGTCTGGTGGCCGCCGGTGTACCGACCATCGTCGGCACCGGTGCAGTCAACAGCCGCGAAGCCGTGGCCCATGCCGCCCACGCCGCCAAGGTCGGCGCCCATGGCCTGATGGTGATTCCTCGCGTGCTGTCCCGTGGTGCATCCGCCACCGCACAAAAGGCGCACTTCTCGGCGATCCTCAAGGCCGCGCCAGACCTGCCGGCAGTGATCTACAACAGCCCCTACTACGGCTTCGCCACCCGCGCCGACCTGTTCTTCGAACTGCGCCGCGAACACCCGAACCTGATCGGTTTCAAGGAGTTCGGCGGCGGTGCCGACCTGCGCTACGCCGCCGAACACATCACCTCCCAGGACGATAATGTGACCTTGATGGTCGGCGTAGACACCCAGGTGGTACACGGTTTCGTCAACTGCAACGCCACCGGCGCCATCACCGGCATCGGTAACGCCTTGCCACGGGAAGTGCTGCAACTGGTGGCATTGAGCAAAAAGGCCGCCAAGGGCGATGCCAAGGCCCGTCGCCAGGCCCGTGAGCTGGAGGCTGCGCTGGCGGTGCTGTCGTCCTTCGATGAAGGCTGCGACCTGGTGCTGTATTACAAGCATTTGATGGTGCTGAACGGCGACCAGGGCTATGCCCTGCACTTCAACGAGACCGACGTACTCAGCGAGGCGCAACGCCGGTACGCCGAACACCAGTACGCGCTGTTCCGCCAGTGGTACGCCAACTGGTCGGCGGAACAGAACGTCGCCTGATGCCCTTGCGCGCCGCTGCGGTTCTCGCAGCGGCCACCCTCATTTCTACCAGGACGATCCCATGACTCTGACGGGCAAGATGCTGATCGGTCAGCACGCCACTACCGGCAATCGCGAGGCGATCCGGGCGGTTAACCCCGCAACCGATACCCCCATTGAACCGGCCTATCCGGGCGGCGACCGCGAACATGTCGCCCAGGCTTGCGCCTTGGCGTGGGCGGCGTTTGATGGGTACCGCGAAACCTCGCTGGAAGCTCGGGCCGCCTTCCTTGAAGCCATCGCCGCGCACATTGAAGCCCTGGGTGATGAACTGATCGAGCGCGCCGTCGCCGAAACCGGCCTGCCACGTGCGCGTATCCAAGGCGAGCGCGGGCGCACTTGCGGCCAACTGCGCACCTTCGCCCGCACCGTACGCGCCGGGGAATGGCTGGATGTGCGGGTGGATCCTGCACAGCCGCAGCGCCAGCCTCTGCCTCGTCCAGACCTGCGCCAGCGCCATATTGCACTGGGCCCGGTGGCCGTGTTTGGTGCGAGCAACTTCCCCCTGGCCTTTTCCGTAGCGGGGGGCGATACCGCCTCCGCACTCGCCGCCGGTTGCCCGGTGGTGGTCAAGGCCCATGGCGCGCATCCGGGCACCAGTGAACTGGTGGGCCGGGCGGTGGCGCAGGCCATCCAGGCCTGTGGTTTACCCGAGGGTGTGTTTTCGTTGCTTTACGGTTCGGGCCGCGAAGTGGGGATTGCACTGGTCACCAATCCGCGGATCAAGGCGGTTGGCTTTACCGGCTCGCGCAGCGGTGGCATGGCGTTGACACAGGCGGCGCAGGCACGGCCCGAACCAATTCCGGTGTATGCAGAAATGAGCTCGATCAACCCGGTTTATCTGTTTCCAGCCGCGTTGGCGGCGCGCGGCGAAGGGTTGGCGAAAGGCTTCGTGGGGTCGTTGACCCAGGGTGCCGGGCAGTTCTGCACCAACCCAGGCCTGGTGATTGGCGTACAAGGGCCTGCGCTGGATCGCTTCATCAGCACGGCCAGTGAGCTGCTGCCCACCTGTGCGGCGCAGACCATGCTGACCCCCGGTATTTTCAAGGCCTTCGATTCAGGCGTGACAGCACTGACTGAACACGCCAGGGTGGCGGCGAAGGGGTTGGCAGCAGAAGGTCCCAACCAGGGCCAGGCTCACCTTTTCGTGACCCCGGCGAAGGATTTTTTAGCCAATGAACAGTTGCAGGCTGAAGTGTTCGGCGCAGCCTCATTGATAGTCGTTTGCGCCAGCAACGAAGAGATGCATCAGGTTTCCGAACACCTGGAAGGTCAACTCACCGCCACCCTGCATCTGGACGACGACGATTTGCCAAGCGCCAAAGCCCTGCTGCCGGTGCTTGAGCGCAAGGCCGGCCGCCTGTTGGTCAATGGCTGGCCGACGGGTGTGGAAGTCTGTGATGCCATGGTTCATAGCGGCCCCTTCCCTGCCACGTCGGACTCACGTAGCACGTCGGTGGGCACGGCGGCGATCCAGCGGTTTTTGCGACCGGTGTGTTATCAGGACTTCCCCGATGCACTGCTGCCTGACGCGCTCCAGCACGCTAACCCTTTGCTGCTGCGGCGCCTGCTTGATGGCCAGAGGGAGGCGTAGGCCATGTCCGATCCCGATATCGTAGTGGTCGGCGCCGGTATCATCGGCGTCGCCTGCGCCCTGCAACTGGCGCGCCAAGGCCAGCAAGTGTGGGTGGTCGACCAACAGGAACCCGGCATGGGCGCGTCGTATGGCAACGCCGGGCACCTGGCGACCGAACAGGTGTTCCCCATCGCCGACCTGTCGATCCTCAAGCGGTTGCCCGGCATGCTGCTGGACCCCATGGGCCCGCTGCGCCTGGATTGGAAATACCTGCCGCACGCCCTGCCCTGGTTCTTGCGCCTGCTGTTGAACCTGCGCCCGGCGAGCTATCAGCGCACCGTGGCGGGTATCCGCACGCTCAATGAAGGCAGCCTGGGGGCGTGGCAGCGCCTGCTGCACAGCATCGGGCATCCGCAGTTGCTGCGTGAGGACGGCTCGCTGCTGGTGTTTGAGCGCGCGGGTTCACGGGACGCCCTTAATGCCTTGCAGCAGCGCATGCAACAGCAGCAGGTGCCGGTGGATTTCTGGTCTGGCGACGCCATTCGCCAAGCCGCACCGCAGTTGAGCGACAACCTCCAGGGCGGGCTGTTTTTCCCAGGTACCGGGCACTTTCTAGATCCCTACCACGTGGTCTGCGAACTGGTGCACGCGGCCAAGGCCAGTGGTGTGCAATTTCTTAAACGCCAGGTGCTGGATGGCCGCGTCGACGCGCACGGCGTCTCACTCACCACCGACCAGGGACCGCTGAGCGCGCGCCAGGTGCTGATCGCCTGTGGCGCCCACTCGGCCAGACTGACCGCCGCCCTGACCGGCAAAAAAGTCCCGCTGGACACCGAGCGCGGCTACCACCTGATGCTGCCCCATGAACACAATCGCCTGCCGTTTGCCGTCACCTCCCTGGAGCGCAAATTCATCATGACGCCCATGGCCGACGGCCTGCGCCTGGCTGGCACGGTGGAATTCGCCGGCCTTGATCGCCCGGCGAATATGGCGCGCGCCTGGCAGTTGCATCGGTTGAGCAAGGGATTGTTTCGCGAGGAGTTGAGTGCAGAAGGTGCAACACCATGGATGGGGTTTCGGCCGTCGCTGCCGGATTCACTGCCGGTGATTGACCGGGTGTGTGACGGCAAGGTGCTGCTTGCGTTTGGGCATCAGCATTTGGGTTTGACCCAGGCGGCGGTGACGGCCGAGTGGGTTGGGGCGTTGGCGAGGACGGGCCAAGCACCGTCAGTGGCGCCCTATCGCCTGGATCGGTTCTGACATCGCTTGTAGCGAGCAGGCTACTTGACCAACCGTTTCTCCTTCGAGGGGCGATAGCCGAAGTATGAGCTATAGCACTTGCTGAAATGACTCGGCGAGACAAATCCACAGGCCACCAGCACTTCAACCTGTGACAGCTCGGTGTGCTGCAACAGGCGACGCGCTTCGGTCACGCGCAGTTCCATGTAGTAGCGCTGCGGCGTGGTGCCCAGTTGTTCCTTGAACAACCGCTCCAACTGGCGCCGGGACCGGCCCGCGTAGACGGCGAGCTGATCCAGTTCCAGGGGTTCTTCCAGGTTGGCGTCCATCAGTTTCACCACTTCACGCAGGGGCGCGCTGACGCTGACGTTTTCCGTGGGTTTGATGCGCCGGTAGCGGGATTCTTCAAAGGCCAGGATGTCTTCGATGCCTTCGACCAATGCCTTGCCATGCAAACCTTTGATCCAATCCAGCGCCATATGGAAGGCACCGGACGGGCTTGAGGCGGTGAGGCGGTCGCGGTCAATCACGTAGGGTTCGCTGGTGACGTGGGTCGCCTTGGACACTTCAGCCAGCGCCGGGCGGTGTTCCGGGTGGATGGCGCAGCGGTAGCCTTGCAACAACCCGGCACGCCCGAGGAACCAGGCACCGTTCCACAGGCCGGCGAGGCTGATGCCCTGCTCGGCGGCGCCGCGCAGCAGATGGATGAAGTCTTCGCTGGCCTTGAGTTCCGTGCGAAAGCCGCCGCAGATCACCAGCAACTCAAGGTCTTGCAGGGCCGCCACGTCGATACGCGCATCGGGGCGGATCACCAGGCCAAGGTCGCTGATGACTTCGCCATCGTCACAGCCGAAAGTACGCGAGGCAAACAGGTCGGGACGCAGCAGGTTTGCGGTGACAAAGGTGTCGAGGGTCTGGGTGAATGCGGGCAGGGAAAAATGTTCGAGCAACAGGAAGCCAACGCGGGTAACCGACGCCGGCTGTGAGGTTTCGTTGAGGTAGCGCAGGTTCTTGCCTTTCATGCCACCGCTGAATTGACGTCTTTCCATCGAGGGTTGGCCCACTCTTATTGTTGATGCAATGGGCGCCATCTTAGGGGCAAATGCGTTGGCTGTCTCAGGCACTGATCTTGAAAAAAACCTAAGCGATCAAAGCCCCCGGCTTAACGGGGCCAGAGGTATCTGATACGGTTTTTTCTTTACTATCTGCATCTGTATCGAAACGCCACTTGGGCGGACAATAGCGCCATCCCAACTCCCTTCCCTCTGGAGGCCTTATGACCAAGATGGCACTTTTCCTGTTCGGCTTTTTGGTGTTGACCATCGGCATCGGCCTGCTGGCAACCATCTCGCCGGTCTGACATTCAGCCGGCAAACAGCATCGGGTACAACGACAGCACCAGCAACCCCGCCATCGCCCCATTGAACACCCGCAACCAGCGCGGCTCACGCAACACATTGCGCAAGCCGCTGCCGCATCCGACCCACACACAGACGCTGGGTAGGTTGACGACGGCGAACACCAGGGCGATCACCAGCACATTGGTCACATAACCTTCGGCCGGCGTATAGGTCGTGATTGCCCCCAGCGCCATGATCCAGGCCTTGGGGTTCACCCACTGGAACGCCGCTGCACCGAGGAACGTCATCGGCTTGCCCTGCTCATCAGAACTGTCGGACATGCCGCCCGCCGTCGCAATCTTCCACGCCAGGTACAACAGATAGGCCGCGCCCACGTAGCGCAACACACTGTAGGCCCACGGAAATACCTTGAACACTTCGCCCAGCCCCAGGCCCACCGAAATCACCAGCAGCATGAAACCAATGCTGATCCCCAGGGCATGGGGCATCGATCGGCGAAACCCAAAGTTCACGCCCGAGGCAAGTAACATGGTGTTATTGGGCCCCGGTGTGATCGAGGACACGAAGGCAAACAGCACAAAGGCTGATAACAGGCTGGTAGACATGAACATAACGCGGCATCCAAACGCAGGGGTATGCCAGCGACAGTAGAGGGTTATGGCCTGCCCTGCCCCGTACAGCCACCTCACGATTGAGGCATACACTTTTTTTTGCCAAAGCTTTCACAAACCTTTCACAGACGGGGGCCTATGGTGAACCCAGCTCCTAACAAACATCCTTTTAGCCCGCGCTCCCCACGCGGGCTTTTCTTTGCCTGGGATTTCTCACGGCAAAAAAAAGAGGCAAGCCATTGCGCATGGCTTGCCTCCGGCTTCGGTTCCTTAGCGCGGACCGCCTCCTGGGCCAGGGCCACCGCCCTGACCATGTCCGCCACCATGCCCGCCGCCCCCCCCCGGTGGCATGAATATCCAGCAGCCTGACAGGGTCGACAATAGCGCGACCACGACCGCCGCTTTGGTTAGATAACTCAACTTCATGACCACACTCTCTTACGTGACGAGATTGACTTCTCGCTGGGTAAGACAGCGCCAACTCAAGTGCGTCATGGCTATCGTGTAACCTGATGGTAGGGTTTGTAAGCCCGGCGGTACAAGGTGCCGTCAGTTCTGCGGCCGCTGCCAGGCTGTCCGGCTTTAACGAGCGCACACCTTTCGATTAGCATGAGCGTCTACTCATGGAAAAACTGATTGCCAGAAGGCTCGCCGGGACCCACCAATGAGAGATCTCCCCCCCACTGCCACGCTTCGCGCGTTCGAAGTCGCGACCCGACATGCGACGTTCACTTCAGCCTCAGAAGAGTTGCATGTGACCCAGAGCGCCGTCAGCCATCAACTCAAGCACCTTGAGGACCTCTGGGGGTTACAACTCTTCCAGCGCGGCAAATCTTTGCGGTTGACCCCAGCCGGCGCCGCACTGGCGCCCATCGTGCGCGAGTTTTTCGTGAACCTGGAAACCACATTGACGGACCTTAGAGAACAAAAAGGCCGGGTTCGGCTCAAGGTCAGCACCACCTATTCTTTCGCCCTGAAATGGTTGCTGCCCCGGTTGCCAGGCCTGTCGCAGCAGCACCCGGAAATTCTGATCACGCTGGAAACCAGTGACAAAGCGATCAACTTTTCCAGCGCGGATTCAGATGTGGCAATTCGTCTGGGCAACGGTCATTACCCGGCCTTGCATTCGGAGTTCATGCTCAGGGAGCAAATTTTCCCGGTGGCCAGCCCTGACCTGCTTAACCGTTTTGGCGCCCCGCACGAGCCCGCCGAATTGTTGCGTTACCCGCTACTGATGCGTGACGGCGCAGACCTGGTGCCCAAGTGGGAAGCCTGGTTCGAGCACGTCGGCGTGGGCGTTGCGGCACTCAAGGAAAGCGTCAGGTTTGCTGACACCAACATGACCATAGAAGCGGCCTTGCTGGGTCAGGGCATCGCCTTGGCGCGTAGCGGCCACGTGGAGGCCGAAATCAACGATGGCAGCCTCGTGAGGTTGTTCGATGTGCCGTTTGCCTCACCGGTCGCCTATTTCTTTGTCTGCCCCAAAGGGATCGAAACCCAGCCTCACATCGTCAGCTTTCGCAACTGGCTGCTGGCGGAGTCGACTCAGGCCCAACAACACTATCGTTGACAGCATGAGCAATGACTCATGCCAGGATGAAGGGACTTCGCTGTTGTCCAATCGCCAGCTTGCTTAACATGACGCATGCCCTTTCCTATCGTAATACTCGTCCTCTTCGCCGCCCTCTTGCACGCCAGCTGGAACGCGCTGCTGCGTGTCGGCGCCGACAGGCTTTGGTCGATGACCGTGATGTGTCTGTCGGTTGCCCTCGTCAGCATTGGCGTTGCGCTGTACCTTCCAGCGCCCGCCGCCGCCAGTTGGCCTTACGCCGCACTCTCGGGTGTCTTGCACGTCGGTTATAACCTGTTCCTGGTGCGCAGCTACAAAGTGGGTGATCTCGGGCAAACCTACCCGATCGCCCGCGGCTCCTCGCCCATTTTGATCACATTGTTCGCCTTGGCATTTGCTGGCGAAACCCTCAGCACCAGCGCCCTGTTCGGCATTGCGCTGGTGTCGGGCGGCATTATTTCACTGGCCTTCAGGCAACGCAGGCTCGCGGTCCCCAGCTTGCCTTACGCCTTGGGCACGGGATTTTTCATCGCAGCCTACAGCGTGACCGACGGCGTAGGCGCACGACTCTCCGGTGCACCGATGGCCTATACCGCGTGGATGTGCGCCCTCTGGGGCGTACTGATGCCACTGGTTTACATGGGCCTGCGCGGTGCCCGCAGCCTGTTTGCCCCGCGCCCGGGGCTCATCCCCGCCTTGATGGGTGGGCTGGTCTCACTGCTGGCCTACGGCATTGTGATCTACGCCATGTCTGAATCGCCGATGGGCTCGGTTTCCGCCTTGCGCGAGACCAGCGTACTGTTTGCGGCATTAATCGGTTATTTCTTCCTGGGCGAGGCACTGACTGTCCGCAAAGTCCTGGCGTGCGCGGTAATTGCCGCCGGCACGATGCTCATCGGCTAGATTCACCTCCCTCACAAAAAGGTTCAAGACATGGCTACCGGCTCTTCAGCTCCCCTGATTCTGATCACCGGCGGAAGCCGGGGTGTAGGCGCGGCAACGGCGCGGCTCGCGGCGGCGCAAGGCTACGACGTCGCCATCAGCTACATCAACAATGAGGCCGCCGCACTCGGCGTGGTGGCTGACGTGCAAGCGCTCGGACGACGCGCCTTGGCCATACGCGCCGACAGTGCCGACCCGGAACAGGTCGCGCATCTGTTCCGAGCCATCGACGAGACGTTCGGCCGCATCGACGTTCTGGTCAACAACGCCGCAATCATCGCGCTTCAATCGCGTTTTGAAGACCTCGACGTTGCGCGCATGCAACGCATCTTCGCGATCAATGCCATCGGCCCGATGCTCTGCGCGCAACAAGCCGTGAAGCGCATGTCGTTTCGACACAGCGGCAACGGCGGCAGCGTGATTAACGTCTCCTCGGGCGCCGCGCGGTTGGGCAGCCCCAACGAGTACGTCGACTATGCAGCGTCGAAGGGAGCACTGGAAACCTTCACCATCGGGCTGTCCAAGGAAGTCGCGCGCGAAGGCATCCGCGTCAATTGCGTTCGCCCAGGGCATATCTACACCGAAATGCACGCCAGCGGCGGAGAACCGGGTCGCGTGGACCGCGTCAAGGACAGCATCCCAATGGGCCGCGGCGGCGAGCCCGAAGAAGTCGCGCGGGCTGTGCTGTGGTTGGCGGGCGCGGAGGCGTCGTTTATTACCGGGACTTTTCTGGATGTAACTGGGGGCAAGTAAGGCATTTACACACGCGTGACCGGGAAGCCACACTGCCTCGCCAAGCCGCCAGCCAGAATAACTGCTGATCAATTTTCCAAGTAAAAAAACGGGAACCCTGATGGGAATTAAAGTCGCGACGCTAAAGGGAATTTGCTTGCTGACGATGGCAGCCACAGGATTCGACGCGCTTGCCGGAACGTCGGAACAGCGCTATCTGTGTAAGGCGCAAGAAACACTATTATTCGGATGCGACTCCGGGCCGAAGATGATCTCGATTTGCGCATCGCAAGGGTTCTCAGCGACAACCGGCTATGTGCAATACCGCTTTGGCACGCCCGGCAAAATCGAATTGACCTACCCCGAAACACCCAGCCCACCGAAGGGTCACTTCTGGCTCAGCTCCACGAGCTACTCAGGTGGCGGCGAGGCACATCTGCGCTTTACCAATCATGGGGTAACCTACGCGGTTTTCGACCGTATGGTGCGCACAAACTTTACCCCCGGAGAACCCAACGACCCCGAGATGAGCGAGGGAATAGTCGTGCGTCCGCAGGGAAAGAAAGCCACACGTCGACTCTGTACCTCTTCCGAAGGCGGGATTCGCCAGCAGGCTTACACAACCCTAGAGCGTGAAGACTTCGACGACAATCTCGTTCCGTAAGCGGGCGCTTGAACTGAAACGGCAGGCAGCATAAATGGATGAATTGATAAAAGGCCTCGACGGGCCCAGGACTGCTCAGCAGGAATTGTTTTACGACCTGGAGGATGCAGCGGCGGTGATTGGGTGGTCGGTGGTTGAGCTGACCACCTTGGCCGCCAGCGGCAAGACGCCGGATGAGGCGGCAGCATTGATGAAAGTCTGCGCGTTGCTGGCGGCGCAGCAGGAGAAAATTGGGGCGTATGCAGCAGAGGTTAAAGACCAGAGGATCGTCAGGGCCGAGGTCGGTTAAATACGCTGATTAACAGCGTTAAAAAAAGGAATGTGCGAATGCCATTTTCATTGGAAGAAAGAACAGCGCTGCTTGCCCTCAAGGGCGTAGGCCCCACCGTTGTGACTCGTTTGGAGCAGATGGGAATCGATTCGATGGATGTCCTGGGGAAAGCGGATGTCAGTGACATCCTGGCGCAGGCATCGGCGGCATCAGGGTCGACATGTTGGAAAAACAGTCCGCAGGCGCGAGCGGCGATAACGTCGGCGGTGGAGCTAGCGAAAAAGTCGTGAGAGCACGTTCGGCGTGGCGCAGATAGCGGAGAGTGCAGTGCTTATTGTTAACGCGGGACTTGATGAGCGGGTTCCGACGAGCTGAATCGCCCTAGGATTCCTAGACTCATCGCAAGTGTCTGCCTCTGGCCGACTGCTGCCTGTCGCGAATAGCTGCAGTCGGCCGACTTTTGCCGTTTGTGACGGGCAGGAATCGGCCAAAAGCGGACAACGATAGAAAAATAAATCTGAGCTGGTTTCTTTTAGATGATGCGCATGTTGAAGATGCAGAGTGGCTAGCTGTTGTCGAGTTGCGTAGGACGCGCTTGACCACTCCCCAGATTGCCAAAAAACAGGAGTAGATCACTACAGTTGGGTTCGCGATGGTAGTTTTCGATTGCTACCGTCTTCACAAGCTGGTGTATTGGTCTACGTTGAGGAAGCAAAAGGCCACTACCTACTCAGAGTTCAAGGATGACGTGCGCCATATCTAAGGCCGCCCCTTGGCTTGTTCCCTAACGTTTCCTCTCCACGGATGCGAGACATGATTGAATCGATCACCCTTTCCGGCATAGCAACCTACAGCCCTGTAACCTCCGAAACGATTCAAAACCTGAAGGCTGTGAACTACTTCTACGGTGCAAACGGAGCAGGCAAGACAACGATCAGCAGGCTGATAAACAACCCAGCGCTATCAGCTACCTCCAGGGTCACGTGGGCGAAGGGCGATCCGATTCCGGCAATGGTCTACAACAACGATTTCATCGCTTCGAATTTCACTGACTCGAAGCAGTTCAAAGGTGTGTTCACGCTGGGCCAGGCCGAGCAGTCGCAACTTGATCACCTGGAAGAGCTCAAGAAGGAAAGAGACCGCCACGCGCTATTCAAAACCAGAGCGCAAGAAAACCTGAATGGTCCAGACGGTAAGAGCGGGAAGATCGCCGAAAAAAATGCCCTGGAAGAAAAACTGGTAGGACGGTGTTGGGAACAAAAGCAGAAGCACGATGATGAGTTTCACGGGGCTTTTAAAGGCCTAAGAAATAACAGGGAGGCCTTCAAAAATAGGGTTCTGCAGGAGAGCAAAAGCAACACCTCCCCGTTGGTTGATATCGAAGACCTGCGCAAACGCGCAAACGTACTTTATGGTGACGCACCATTACCCATGAATGCTGTCTCCGATCTTGACCTGTCTCGCTTGGTCGCGCTTGAGCAAAACCCTGTCCTAGGTAAGAAAATCGTCGGCAAAGAAGATGTCAATGTATCTGCGATGATCCAGCACTTGGGGAACAGTGACTGGATTAGACAAGGTATGAAGTACTTGGGCCATACCGACGATGACTGTCCTTTCTGTCAACAGAAATTGCCGCATGAGTTCGAAAAAAGCCTTGAGGATTATTTCGACGAAACATTCGAAGCTGAAACTAGAGCTCTTTCGCAGTTTCGGGATACTTATAACGCAATAGCAGATGGTCTGTTAGCCCAGGCTCAATCAGTCCTGGCCACGGATTGTTCGCATCTAGATAAAGAGAAACTTGATCTTGAATTGCAGGCCCTGAATGCAATCATGTTGCTGAACAGGCAACGCATCGAACACAAGGTGGCTAGCCCTAGTATTGACGTGGAGTTGGAAGGTCTTGCAGAAATTCCGCTTAGAGTTTCTGAGCTGATCAATTCAGCTAACCTCAAGGTATCTGAACATAATCGTCTTGTTTCCGGGTTCTCCGTTGAGCAGCATAAGTTAACAGATGCGGTGTGGCGGTATCTTCTGGATGTTGAGCTTAAGGACACTCTTGCTGATTACACTAAAGATGTGGGTCGCGTGGGCAAAGCAATTGATGGCATCACTGCAAGCGTTGATAAGGCAACGGTAGATATATCCACAGTTGACGCAGAAATTGCAAAGATTGAAACTTTGCTGACAAGTGTGAGACCTACTGTCATTGCGATCAATAAAATCCTGAAAGACTTTGGGTTTCGGAGCTTCTCCCTAGATCCTGCGTGTGCCGATAATTCATATCGCCTGATCAGAAGCGATGGAACTGATGCTAAAGCAACGCTCAGCGAAGGCGAAAAGACCTTCGTTACTTTCCTGTACTTCTATCATTTGCTTAGGGGAAGTATCTCGACCTCAGGTATCAGTACTGATCGAATAGTCGTCATTGATGACCCGGTTTCAAGCTTGGATAGCGATGTGTTGTTCATCGTGAGCAGCTTGATCAAAAAGCTCTTTCACGAGGTTCGCCAGAAGGGGAACAACCTAAAACAGGTCTTTGTCCTGACCCATAACGTCCACTTTCATAAAGAAATTACCTTTAACCCCCAGAGGGCTGGAGATGCTTCTATTAAGGATGAGACGTTTTGGGTAGTACGCAAGCCCGATCATTTCTCGAAGATTGAAGGCTTTGAGAACAATCCGATTAAGACGTCCTATCAGTTGCTATGGGCAGAGTTGACGAAAAAACCATTGCCGGCGCTTACCATTCAAAATACCATGCGTAGGATTTTGGAGAACTACTTCAAAATTTTAGGAAACATAGATACGCATATCATCATCGACAAGTTCGAAGGCCAGGAGAAGGTTCAGTGTCAATCATTAATTAGTTGGGTTAACGACGGATCCCACTATTCGCCAGATGATCTATACGTGGCAATAAGCGATGGTATGGCACACAGCTATATGAAGATCTTCTTCAAGGTCTTTAAGGCTATGGAACATATGCCTCATTATAAAATGATGATGGGACGAGACTTTGTTGATTTAGATCCTGTAGAGGATGAGCCAGAAGATGAGAAGTTGTTCGGAATTACTGGCGGCACTGCAGTTGGGGAGGATGCACTTATCGTTGTTTCCGGGGAGTCTGGTAACGTAGGCGCTGTCGAGCCATTGCGCACTGCTGCGTCCTTGGTGATCCCCATTGTAGCGCAGTCTCCTAAGCCATTCTCAGCTGGGGCCGATGGTTCGGATACTGATATCCCATTCTGAGTCGCTTGATCATGAGCTGGCGTGCTTGGTGGTACGCCGGTTCAAGAGCTTCTGCCTCGGTCTGATAATCGCCATATCTATATGAGTTATCCCCGGCTCTGTAGGCGCCTCTAAATCTCAAAATAGAGCCTTGGTGAACGTCCGCTTCTGGCCGTTAGTGGACGCTCAGGTTCTTTAGTCTCAAGCACAATCCCACGTCCAATCGAGGAGAGGCATACCGATAGCGCGTCTCAGATTTCCCGACAAAAAGGTAGGGCTACGGAAGCGATCCGAAAAATTGCGGAAGCGATGCCCAAATCGCAGCCAATAAAAAACCCCGTAGACGTTAATCTACGGGGTTTCTAAGAGTGGAGGCCGAGGTCGGAATCGAACCGGCGTAGGCGGATTTGCAATCCGCTGCATAACCATTTTGCTACTCGGCCTCAAACGATCAATGTCCTGACTGCTGACACTCACCGCGTAAAAACTTGAGTGGGCGGTAAAGCCCTGTCTCTACTCTAACTCATTGAATACATTGAAGTTTTTAATGCTTCGATGCGTTCGATGGGCGCCATTATGTACGTATTTGCCAATGCGTGCAACCCCTTGATTTCAAAAATATTTCGTATTGGCATCAAGGGGTTGCGTGGCTGCCCTACTCTTTGATGTGCAGGTGTTGGTACTGCGGGTCGGCCTTGATTTGGGCTTCGGTGAAGGGCAGCGGGCTGAGTTTTTTCTGGGAAAAGGCTTGGGTCTGGTCCTTGGCGTGTTTGGACGCTGGGTTGCTCGACTCGGAGAACGCGAGTACGCCTTGGGCATGGGGCCCCTGGTCGTCGAAGGTGACGATTTGCAGGTAGCTGGTGCCGCTGACGACTTCGCGCTTGCCGTCGTCGCGGGGTACGGTTTGCATGGCGTTGTAGATCCCCAGTTCCTGCGGCCCGCCGTGGATCGGGGTTTGGCCGGAGACTTGGAGGTCGCCCCAAGTGCTGTTGGCAGTCAGGCCGAGTTTGGCGACGTCGGCGGTGGACGCCAGCATGGCTTCGCGCAGGGCTTTGGCGACATCCGTGCGGTCGATGGCGAGGCCGCGTGGGGTGGTGAGGGGCTGAGCCGGGTCGAAGGCGACACGCCAGGCGTCGGGGATCTGCTGCAGATGCTCCACCAGGTTAATGAAGTGCACCAGGCCGATGCCGCTGTCGAGGTTGGCGCGTTGGTCCCAGCTTTTCAGGCGGGCGCACAAGGGCTGCAGGGTGGTGGCGTCGGCATCGAGGTGTGTGGCGCAGAAGGCGAGCAGGTCCGGCATGACTTGGCCGGCCAGGTACACCTCGTTGTCCATCACCATGTTTTGCAGGTCGGTGACGCTGATCGGTTTATCCAGGGATTGCAGGCGCTGCAAGGCAAAACGCGCACGCGGACCGAGACCGATGTGGTCCTGGCTGATCACTGGGGAGAACCCGGTGAGCGGCGCCTTGGGGTTGGCCAGCCAGGCCGAGTCGTTGGAGTGCTGCACGAAGTCGGTACGTTGCAGCTGCGGCAACTGATCGGCCGGGAAGATGCCGGCCTGCGCGGCGCGCGGGTCGACGTCCCAGGCGCAGGCGCTGTGGGCGCCGTCGAGCATGATCATCTGCAGGCCGGCGCGTGGGTCGCTGCATTGCGCGAGCTTGGCCGCGCTGACGTTGGGCACCACCGACTGGTTCATGTACAGGCTCTGGCCCTGGTCGTCGGCGGCCACGGTGTTGACCCATGGTATGCCTTGCAGGGTGTGCACCGAGGTTTTCAATTGGTCGAGGCTGCCGGCGCGGTTCATCGCGTACCACTGTTGCAGCACGCGGTCGTTGCCGAGGTTGGCGTCACGCAAGCTGAAGGCGTAGCGGTTGTCCCAGTCGAGTTTGCCCGGCCATTGCACCACCGGGCCGAATTGCGAGCTATAGACGGTGTGCGACTGCCCCTTGAGGCTGCCATCAGCTTGTTTGACCTGCACCGTCACCGTGGTTTTATCCATGGCAACGGATTTGCCATCGAGCATATAGCGCGTGGAATCCTTCGGGTCCAGGGTCAGGCGATACAGGGTGAAGTGTTTGGACGTGTCCACGGTGTGGGTCCACGCCACATGCTGGTTGAAGCCGATATTGATCACCGGCAACCCCGGCAGCGCGGCGCCCATGACATCCAGTTGGCCGGGGATGGTCAGGTGCATTTCATAAAAGCGCATGCCGCCCACCCACGGGAAGTGCGGGTTGGCCAGCAGCATGCCGCGTCCATTGAACGAGCGATCACGGCCCACCGCCACCGCGTTACTGCCGCGATCGAAGGCGAAGCGTTGCTGATTGGCGGCGGCCAGTTCAAAGGCCTGGGCGTTGGTCGCTACACCGGTGGTGGTTTGGGGCGGCGTCGCGCCGACCAGGGCTTCAGCGAATTGGCCGACACCACCTTCCACCAATAGCCTACGGGTCAGCTTGACCAAGTCTTCAGGCACCAGTGGCCGCACCCACGCGGCCTGGCACTGTGCCGGAGCGCCCTGCTCTTTCAGGTAGCGGTTGTAGCCGGCCACGTAACCTTCGATGCGCTGCTGGATCTGCGGGCTCTGCGCCTTCCAGAACGCGGCGACCGATTCCGGCGTATTCAGCCACGTGAAGAAGACGTCACTGGCCAGGTTGTTGCGCGCTTCGAGGGTCACCTGCTCGGCGCCGAAGAACGTGGCGCGCTCGCCATTTACCGTGACCACTTCATTGGCCAGCAGGCACAGGTTGTCCTGGGCGTAGGCGTAGCCAATGCCGAAGCCCAGGCCACGCTCATCGTTGGCGCGGATATGCGGCACGCCGTAACTGGTGCGACGGATATCCGCCGAGGCTTGCGTCACCTGTTCCCGCGCCGAAGCAGCCAGGCTCAACCCCAGCAACACTCCGACCATACCTACCCTGGACAACCCATTGGAAATAATCACGCAGACTCCACCGTCAGATTTAACCGTCTCACAAGGGGTAATAACCCCACCGTAAGAACGCAAACCAGCGGGGATAATTTAGCGCGAGGGGGCGTTTATTTAAGGCGGCGCGAATGTGACAAAACCGATACCGACAAAATTTCTACATTCGGGACTTCATGATTTTGCTCGCTCGTTCGTCTTATTAACCAAGAGCGCTCATTTTTTCCTGATCAGGCTCTGATAAGGAGTTTTTGCATGTATAACCCGCAAGTGCCCACGGATGGACATTCACCGGCTGCCGAGACCCGTTTTGGCAACGGCGCACAAGCATTCGACAAATCGCCCGAACAGCAAGGCAACCAGCGTATCCGCCACCTGCTCAAGTGTTTTGGCTTGCGCACCAGCCTGATCCGGCTGAAGGTCATCGACGCCCTGCTCACCGCCGCCGACAACCAGCGCACCCTTGGGGTACGCGGTGTGCACAGCCATCTGCTTGAGCTGGGCATCCCATTGTCGTTTCTCAGCGTGCGCGAGGTGCTCAAGCGCCTGTGCAGCGAGGGCGTGATCACCCTCAATGCGGATAAAACCTACACGCTCCATGAAGAGGCTGCCAAGGTGCTCGAAGGCCGGGCCTGACCCCCTTTAGAGCTTGACCTTGCGGCGCATGATGCCGTTGATCACCACCACGACCACTGCAACGGCAATGGCGATAGTCTGGAACGTCTTCTCACTGATGACCCCGGTGTTCTGCAAATAGGACAGGCCAAACATCGTCGCCAATACGGCCAGGGCAATCAGAATCGAATATTTCAAACGTTGCTTTTGTGTCATGACGGGTTCCTGAACCTGAAAAATGAAGCGCCGAACCTGCCCTGCACCCCAGGGTAAACAGGTCCGACAGGCGCTCATGTTACAGGCGATGAAAAACTTTGGCTCGGCCAATCAGCCAGTGTGCACCCAACGCTGGTGCAGCCAGCGCGCCAAGGCATCCAGCGCAAAACCCAACAGCCCGATCAGCAACACCATTGCCATCAGCTCCGAGTAAGCCAGCCGATCACGGGTATCGAGAATGTAATAGCCCAGCCCGGCACTGACCCCAAGCATTTCGCAGGGCACCAGCACGATCCACAAAATGCCGATGGCCAGGCGTACGCCGGTCAGCACGTGCCCGACCACACCGGGAATGATCACCCGGCGCAAGGTTTCCCAGCGCGTCGCACTCAAGCTGCTGCTCAGTTGCAGCCAACGCGGGTCCAACTGGCGCACGCCGGCAGCGGTGTTGAGCATGATCGGCCAGACGGCGGCAAACGCCAGCAGGAAATAGATCGGCTGGTCCCCTACCCCCATCAGCATCACCACGATGGGCATCCATGACAGCGGCGAAATCATGCGCAGGAATTGAAAGGCCGGCGTGGTCGCCGCTTCCAGCTTGCGCGAACTGCCGACCACCAACCCCAGCGGAACACCCACCAGCAACGCCAGGAACAGCCCGACGAAGATACGCTTGAGGCTCACCGCTATGTGCAGATACAGCTCACCGCGCCCCAGCAATTCCCACAAGCTCGTGAAGGTCGCGGCCACGGAAAAACGCGCAGACAACCCGTCAGTCGCGCCAAACACCTTCACCCCCAGCCACCAGAGCAACAACAACCCCGCCAGGCCACTCAGCCCGAGCAACCAGCCCGGGAGTTCACGGTTGTTCAAACGCCGATCTCCTCATGCCGCTCGTAGCCGTCCGGCAAACCAAAGGTCTTCATGCCGCCCACAGCCTCGATAGCGTTACGCACAAAGCGGTCGTCCACCAAGTCCTTGGCGACGAACGCCGGGTCCAGGTCGGCGAGGAATTTCTTGTCGCCCTCGATCAGCGTGTCCTTCAGGCGACGTACCAGCTCCTCGGTGTAGCTGGGGAATGGGTAAGGTTGGAAATCGATGCGGTGTTCATCCCAATTCCCGTGCTGGATAGCACCGTCGGCCAGGTAAGCTGCGCGGTCGCCGGCGGCCGGCGCCAGCACCTTGCTCAATACCGGCTCGGCATGCGGGGTGTAGCGGTTCGGGCCGTCCTTGGACAGCAGCTTCACCGCCTCTTCGCGGTTGTCGCGGGTCCAGACCTGCGCCTTGACGATGGCGTTCACGACTTTCTGCGACCACTGCGGACGATTGGCCAAGTCGTGTTCGTGCATGAACACCACGCAGCACGCATGGTTACGCCACACATCGCCGGTAAAGCGCTGCACGCGGCCGACCTTGAGGTTTTCCGCCAGGGCATTGAACGGCTCGGCGACGATATAGCCGTCGATACGCTGGCTGGCCAGGGCCGGGGGCATGTCCGAAGGGGGCAACACAATCAGGTTGACCTCATTGGCCGCAATCACACTGCCCGCTGCCCGCGCCACGGGCGTGAGGCCGTTGTCGCGGAACAGCTGCTGCACCACCACGTTATGGATCGAATACCAGAACGGAATCGCCACCGATTTGCCGCCCAGTTGTTTCACGTCGGTAATGCCCGGCGCCACGGTCAAACCCGAACCACCCACGTGATTCCACGCCACGACCTTGGCCGGAACCTTGCTGCCGTAGCGCGCCCACACGGTCATCGGCGACAGCAGGTGAATCACATTGACCTGGCCCGAGATGAACGCCTCGATCACCTGCGCCCAACTGCGCAGCAGCACCGGGCGCTCGGCCTTGATGCCCTCGGCTTCGAACAGGCCGTTGTTGTGAGCCACCAGCAGCGGCGTGGCGTCGGTGATCGGCAGGTAGCCGATGCGTACCGGCGCGTCCGGCTCACTGGCTGCGCGGGCTTGCAAGCTGCTGAGCAGCGGTAAGGCGCCGGCTGCGCTGAGCACGGCGGAGAGTTTGAGAAAATCGCGGCGCGAGTGAGTCAGGTCATCCAGGCACATGGGCAGGCTCCAGCAGATCAAGGGGGTTGGATTGAGGGCGGCTCGCCTGCCGTAAGGTTTTAAGGATGTCGATACGCAGCGCGCCAATGGCCTCCACCTGTTCTTCCCGTGGTTGCGGCAGGTCGATCAGCCACTCGCCTAACGTCCGCGCCGGGCGGTTACCCAGTAGCAGGATGCGATCGGACAGCAGCAGCGCTTCGTCAATGTCATGGGTGATCAGCACGGCCGCCGAGCCTTGCTCGCGGTTGACCTTGAGCAACAGATGCTGCATGTCGGCGCGGGTCACTTCATCCAGGGCGCCAAAGGGCTCATCCAGCAACAGCACCTGGGGCTGGCGCGCCAGGCAACGGGCCAATGCAGTGCGTTGGGCCATGCCGCCGGACAGTTGCGCCGGGAACTGCTGGCGCGCGTGTTCCAGGCCAACAGCCGCGATGGCATGGTCGATTCGGCGGCGGCGCTCGTCATGATCCAGATGCGGCTGACGGGCGAAATCCAGGCCGAAGGCGACGTTCTTTTCCAGGTTCAGCCAGGGCAGCAGGCTCGGGTCCTGGAACGCTACCGTTACGCGCGGATGAGGGCCATTCAAGGGCTCGCCCAACACGCGCACACTGCCGCCCTGGGGTGCCTGCAGACCGGCAAGCACCCGCAACAGGCTGGACTTGCCCACACCGCTGGGGCCGAGGATCGACACCACTTCGCCTGGCTGCAAGTGCAGGTCAAAGCCCTGCAACACCGGCCCACTGGCATACCCCAGGCAAATCCCCTGGGCGCTTAATACGGCATGTGTCATAGGTTGGCCTGACGCTGCAGCTCAGTACGCAATTGCACCAGGCTTGGGGTCACGATCGGCACAAACGCCGACTCGCGCCACCGCCGCGCAAAACCACTGCCGTGCGCCGTGAGGTAGGCCTTGCCGCCGCTGGCTTGCAACTCCAATTGCACGGCGCTGGCGGCGGTCTCCGCCAGGGCGATGCGCAGCTTGAACAACGGCACCGGTTCGGCGGCAAAACGTCCGGCGCGCAGACCGCTTTTCAAATCGCTGACCAACTGATCCAGGGTCGCGCGCAGGGTTTCCAGCTCTTCGCGAAGCACCGTGCGAGTCGCGCCCAAATGGTTGGCGACTTCCGCCAGGGAACGACGCGTCAATCCGATGGACATCCCGCACTGCAAGCCCAGAAACGCCGGACGCACCGCTGGCAGGAATTTGCGTGCGTCTTCATGCAGCAACCAGTCGCGGCTCAGCTCCACGCCTTCCAGATCCAGTGCGGCCGTGTTGCTTGACTGCAAGCCGAGCAGATCCAGGTCGCCAGAACGCTGCAAGCCCGCCACCGAGTCAGGGATCGCCAGGATAAACGGCGCGCCACCCTCCGCCAGCTCGACGGCGGCCGCCGCGACAAAACCGCTCCTGCGCAGGTTGGTCACCCAATGCAGGCGGCCGTTGAGGGTCCAGCCATCGTTGGACGGTTCGGCGCTGATCTGCAAGGTCTCGATGCCCGACAAGAACTTCATCGCATTGGATAGCCCCGTCGCCCCCGCCAGCTTGCCGCTGAGCAAATCCGGCAGCAGCTGTTCACGCAGCCGCGCATTCGGACTGTGGAGCAAATATTCGATAAACGAGCGCTGGCCCCAGCACACGAATGCCGCCGCCAGGGAATGACTGGCAACGTTGGCAATGGCTTCCACCGCCCCCGCCACATCGCCGCCCAGGCCGCCCAGTTGAGTCGGTACGCCGATGCGCAATACGTTGGCCTCTGCCAGCCGTGGCAGCACTTCCTGTGGATCGCAACTGCCCACGTCCAAGGCTTGCGCCTGGACATCGAGCCAACGGCTCAAGATTGGGTCAAGCATTCCTGTTTCTCCTTTTGCAGCAGGTGGACCCACTTCAGCTTGCCGGTTTTTCCCAACGGTATTGCGCCAGCTCCGGGTTCAACGGGGTACGCGCAAACACGTTAGCGAAGTTGCACAGGGTGGCCAGGCTCACACCCAGGATAACCTCCAGGGCCTGGCCTTCGGTGTAACCGGCGGCGCGGAACGCTTCGAAGCCTGCGTCACTGACATCGCCACGGGTGGCGATCACTTCACGGGTGAACGCGGCAAGTGTCTCATAGCGGGCGTTAGGCAGTTCGCCGCGCTGGCGCAGGGCGTCGATGACCTCTTCAGGCAGTTTGGCTTTGTTACGCGCCACCGCAGTGTGGCCGGCCACGCAGAAATCGCAGCCGTGGGTGGTGGCGGCAATCAGTTGCACCACTTCGCGATCGGCCAGGCTCAGTTCGGCCTTGGCGTTCAAGCCGGAAACGGTAATGTAGGTTTCCAATGCAGCCGGGGCATTGGCCAACACCGCAAGCAGATTAGGAATGAAGCCGGAGCCCTTCAGTGCATTTTCCAGAAAAGGCTTGGCCGCTTCAGGCGCAGTTTCAAGGGTGAGCAAGGGTACACGGGACATGGAGGTGTCTCCTGATGGGTTCGTGTACTAAGTCTGTTGGTTATAAAAAATCGCCTCAATAGTCTAAAGTAGCGATTACTTGCTCTTGAGTCTTTCCCTTAGATGAATTCGTCCAGTGCACTTGTCGATTGGTTATTAGACAGCCTTGAACTCGACACCAGCCTGTTCCATGTGGGTCGCTACTGCGGCGATTGGCATGCGAGCACCCATGGTCTGGCGAGCGCGAGTTTCCACCTGATCGTACAGGGCCGGTGCTGGCTGCATATCGACGGCGACACCACAGCCCATCGGCTGGACAACGGCGATGCGGTGTTCCTGTTGCGCGACTTGGAATATCGCCTCTCCGGCGAACCCACGGCGGCGGGCGCGCAGGAATGTCCCCGCGTGCCAATGGTGCCCCTGGACAGCGCCGCCAGCGATGGCGTCGGCCTGGTGTGTGGTTTTTTTCACTTCCAGTCCGGTTTGTCAGCGATGATCGTCGACACCCTGCCCGCGTGGATCATCTTGCGTGCGGGCGATCCCTCACTGACCGCCGCACGCAACCTGTTCGAACTGATCCTGCAAGAATGCGAGCGCTTGCCTGCGCCCTCTTCCGCGTTGCTTGAACGGCTTTGCCACCTGCTGTTTCTGTACGTCCTGCGCCAACAGGTGCTGGACAACAGCGCACTGGGTGGCCTGGCCGCGCTGGCGCGGCAGCCGGCGTTTGCCGACCTGCTGGAACAGTTGATCGCCCGCCCGGCCGATGCCTGGACCCTGGAAAGCATGGCCGCCTGCACCGGGTTGTCGCGCTCGGCGTTTTTCAAGCGCTTCAATGAACTGTGCGGACAATCGCCGGGGCAGGTGCTGTTGATGATGCGCATGCGCCATGCCTGCCAGTTGTTCAAGCAGAACCAGACGGTGGCGGATGTTGCAGTGGCGGTGGGTTATCAGTCGGTGGCGGCGTTTACCCGGGCGTTTCACAAAGTGACTGGGCAACAGCCTGGCGCTTATCGCAAGGCACAGGCTTAGCGCCGCAACCCGGTGCCGGGCGTGGCGCAGAGTTCGACCAGCCAGTCCACGAACACCCGTACGCGCAGGGACAGTTGACGATGCGGCGGGTAGAGGGCCGAGAGCGCCATTTTCGGTACCGCCAACCGTGGCAACACCTCCACTAACGTCCCCGCGGCCAGTTGGCGCATGGCGTGATAATGCGGCGCCTGGATCAAGCCGAACCCAGCCTCGCAGGCCGCGAAGTAGCCATCGGAACTGTTCACCGCCAGGCCCTTTGGCAGGTTGACGGTCTGCCATTCGCCACCCACCTCGAACTCCAGGCCAAACCGTTTGCCACTGGCGCTGGAGACGTACTCGACCATCTGATGGTTGGCCAGGTCTTCAAAAGACGTGGGAACACCCCTGCGCTGCAGGTAGCAGGGACTTGCCAGGGTCAGTTGATCCATCATTGCCAGAGGCCGCGCCACCAGCGATTCATCCAGGGCCAGGCCACCGCGCAGCACGCAGTCCACACCCTCGCGGATCAGGTCCACGGGGCGGTCATTGAGGCCAATCTCCAACTCGATCTGCGGATACCGCGCGGTGAAGTCCGGCAACGCCGGGATCACGATCAAACGGCCGATGCCCGAGGGCATATCCACGCTCAAAGTCCCACGTGGACTCTGGCGGCTGGCGGAAAACACCGCTTCAGTTTCCTCAAGGTCCGACAGCAATTGCACGCAGCGCTGGTAATACGCGGCGCCATCCAGTGTAGGGCTGACCTGCCGCGTGGTGCGTTGCAACAGCTGTACGCCAAGGTGCGCCTCCAATTGCTTGATCAGCACCGTCACCGAGGCGCGGGGCAGTTGCAGGCTGTCGGCAGCCTTGGCAAAGCCACGCAGTTCGACGATCCGGGTGAACACGCGCATCGCGTTGAAACGGTCCAAACGCCGGCTCCTTGAGCTGATTATTTAGAAATTACGAACAGTGTTAGCGCTTTTAGCCGGTTTATCCCGATTTTGTCCAGCGTGACAATGCAGGCCTTCTCAACAAGGAGTTCCCCCATGCACACTCGCCAACTCGGTAACAACGGTCCCCTCGTCTCCGCCATCGGCCTCGGCTGCATGGGCATGAGCGATTTCTATACCCCCGGCAGCGACACGCGGGAAGCCACTGCAACGCTGCACCGCGCCTTGGAACTGGGCGTCAGCTTTCTCGATACCGCCGATATGTACGGCCCTCACACCAATGAACAATTAATCGGCAAAGCCATCGCCGGCAAGCGTGACCAAGTGTTCCTGGCCAGCAAGTTCGGCATCGTGCGCGACCCGGCACACCCGGCAGCGCGTGGCGTGGATGGCCGGCCGGAGTACATCCGCGAAGCCATCAACGGCACCCTGCAGCGGCTCGGTGTGGAGACGCTGGATTTGTACTACCAACACCGTATCGACCCACAGGTTGCTATCGAAGAAACCGTTGGTGCCATGGCCGAGCTGGTGCAACAGGGCAAAGTGCGCTACCTGGGCTTGAGCGAAGCCTCGGCCGCCACCCTGGAGCGCGCCCACAAGGTGCACCCGATCAGCGCCCTGCAAAGCGAGTATTCGCTGTGGAGCCGCGACCAGGAACACAACGGCTGCCTCGCCGCCTGCCAACGCTTAGGCATTGCGTTTGTGCCCTACAGCCCGCTGGGCCGTGGTTTTCTGACCGGCGCACTGCAAAGCCCGGACGACTTCGGCGCCGATGACTACCGTCGCTTCAGCCCGCGCTTCCAGGGCGAAAACTTCGGCAGAAACCTGCAGTTGGTGAAGCAGGTACAGGCCTTGGCAGCCGACAAAGGTGTGAGCGCCGGGCAACTCGCGCTGGCCTGGGTATTGGCCCAGGGTGACTTCATCATTCCGATTCCCGGCACCAAGCAGCGTAAGTATCTGGAAGAGAATGTGGCAGCCCTCGCGATCAGCCTCAGCCCGGCCGAATTGGCAACGCTGGAGGCGATCTTCCCCGTTGAAGCGACCGCCGGCCTGCGCTACCCGGAAGCGGTGATGGCCATGCTGGATATCTGAACGAAGGAGCGCCCTCAACAGGCGCTCGCTTTTCTTGCACGATCGTACCTCAAGCTCTTTCCACCCAGGCCGATAGCCCTACGAAGCTCTAACAAAGCCGCGTCGATAATAAACGCTTCGTAAGGACGACCCCATGCCCCCACTGCGCTCCATCCAAGCCCGCTATACCCTGTTCCTGGTGCTGTTCGTCCTGGTGTTATTTGTGTTGACCGTCGTGGGCATCGGCCAGTTGGTCGCCCCCACGCTGCGTCACACCGAAGAGCAGGTGGTGCTCAACCGCATCGCCGAGGTGGCTGAACAGATCCAGGGCGAGCTGAACAAGGTTCAGTCCCAGCAACGCAGCATTACCCAGACCGTTCCTTTGCTCGACAGCGATGCCATCGACAAGGTCCTGCCTGGCCTGGTCGACCAGTATGGCGAGCTGAAAGTCTTCGGTGGCGGGATCTGGCCGCTGCCTAACCAGCGCACACCGGGGCGCAACAAACACAGCACCTTCTGGCACCGCGACGCCTCGGGCAAGTTGGCGGTGAATAACTTCTGGAACAGCGACCCCGCCCCCAACTACTACGACCAGAGCTGGTACAAAGGCGGCCTGGCCTCGCCACGCGGCCAGTGCGCCTGGGCCGCCGCCTACAAGGACGACGCCAGCCAGGAGCCGCGCACCAACTGCGCCATGGCCATCCAGCGCGACGGCGTGCCCTATGGCGTCGCCACCATCGACGTGACCCTGGGCTTCTTCAATGACCTGGTGGCCAGCAAAGAGAAAGACATCGGCGGGCAAATGCTGATCGTCGAAGGCGACGGCAAGATCATCAGCAACAGCACGCGTATCAGCAGCCCGGTGGTGCTCAAGAACATCAGCGAACTCACCGGCACCTCCGCGTTCGCCGCCCAGGTCAGCAAAGCCCTGGCCCAACGCGACCAGGCGCTGCAACGCAGCGAGTTCGACAACCAGGGCGTGGCCAGCACCTTTTACATGCGCCCGATCGCAGGCACACCGTGGTTCCTTGCCACCGCCCTGCCTACCGCGTTGATTACCGCCCAGCGCGATGACGTTCTCGGCACCCTGGCCCTGTTGCAAATCCCCATGGTGCTGTTGCTGGTGCTGCTCGCCGTGTATGCGATCCGTCAACTGGTGCAGCGCATGAAGTCGCTGAAAACCAATATCGACGCACTGTCCACCGGCGATGCCGACCTTACGCGACGCATCACCATTCGCGCTGAAGACGAACTGGGTGCCATCGGCCACTCGGTAAACCGCTTTATCGTCTACCTGCAGAACATGATTGGCGAAGTCACCCAAGCAACCGGCGCCATGTCGTCGAGCCTTGAGCAACTGCAGCGGACCTCGGCGCACACCAACCAGATCCTGGTGCGGCATGCCTCGGAAACCGACCAGACGGTCACCGCCATCACCGAGATGAGCTCCACCGCTGACACCGTCGCGCAAAACGCCGCCGAAACCGCCGCGTTCACCCAGCGTGCCAATGAGCATGCCGACCGTTCCCGCGTCGTCGTGGGTGAAGCGTCCAACAGCGTCAGCGCCTTGATTGGCGAAGTGTCCAGCGCCACCCACAGCGTGGAAAACATGCGCCAGGACGCGGCGCGCATTACCGAAACCCTTGGCGTAATCGGTGCGATCGCCGGCCAGACCAACCTGCTCGCCCTTAACGCCGCCATCGAGGCTGCGCGCGCAGGCGAGCAGGGTCGTGGATTTGCAGTAGTGGCCGACGAGGTCCGCGCGCTCGCCGCACGCACTCAGGCCAGCACCTCGCAGATCAACGAAATGCTCACGCGCCTGACTGCCGGCGTCAGCTCCTCGGTAGCGGCCATGGAAAACACCCAGGCCAGCTGCCAGTCGGCGGCGGATGCCACGGCGCGGGTGAACACCGGCCTGGATGAAATGGCCGGCTCTGTCAGCCACATCAACAACCTCAGCACCCAGATCGCCACGGCGGCCGAGCAGCAAAGCGCGGTAACCGAGGAGATCAACCGAAGCATGGTGCAGATCCGACAAATGGTCGAAGAGCTGGTGCAGAGCGGCCATGCCACCGAAACCAACACGCAAAGCCTGTTGGATGCGAATGGTCGGGTAATCGCGCTGATGGGTCGATTCAAAGTGCGCTGATAAACGGCTGAAACACTCCCGTGCAATGTGCGGGAGTGGGACTATTCTGACAGCTCCTAGTCGCAACACAGGAGGTGTGCCATGCGAGCTGCCGAGCAGGCGGTCCGTTTGGAGCGGATCAGTCAGGAACGCTTTATCAAGGCCCCCATCGATGCTGTCTATGACTATGTGACCCAACCGGATCGCTGGCACGAATGGCATCCCACGTCCCTCAGTGCCGATACCGGCACCACCGGCTCACTGCCTGCCGGTGCGCGCTTCACCGAGTTCATCGACTTGCTGGGGGTCCGCGTCCCCATGAGTTACCGCGTGCAGATCGCCCGGCGCCCTGGCGAATTCAAGACGGTGTTCACCTCCCTGGCCGTTGATGGTTCCATCCACTACTTCCTGCTGCCCCATCAGGGCGGCACGCTGTTCAAGCGGGTGCTGACCTACGAGACCGAGCTGCAGTTGGCCACCTTGCATGAGCGCATGATCGAGTTGTCGGCCGTCGCCCTCGATCAGCTCAAACACCGGTTGGAAAACCCACCCTTCGTATAATTTGGAAACATTCCCACCGGCCAGGCGCTGGCTTGCCTGCGATGACAGCGTCATGATCGCCGCCATCCCAACGGCCATCTCCTACACGCGAGTTTCTATGAAAACCACATTGCGCCTGGCCCTGCAGTCAGCCCTCTTCACCACTACCCTGGCCCAAGCTGCCGAGCTGATCCCCATCGACGTGCACCGCGACGCCAACTGCGGTTGCTGCAAAAAATGGATCAGCCACCTGCAAAGCAATGGTTTTAAGGTCAATGACCATGTCGAAGCCGACATGAGCGCCGTCAAGCAACGCCTGGGTGTGGCGCCGCGCCTGGGTTCGTGCCACACGGCCGTGATCGACGGCAAGTTCGTCGAGGGCCATGTGCCTGCCGAACAGGTGCTGGCCTTGCGCAAACGTGACGACCTGCTGGGCGTCGCCGCGCCGGGCATGCCCATGGGCTCACCCGGCATGGAAGTCGAAGGCCGCAGCGAGGCCTATCAAGTCATTGGCCTGACCCGTGAGGGCAAAGACGTGGTGGTGGCTGAATACCCGGCGCAATGATCGCGGGCTATCTGGGGTTATTCTTCGCCGCCTTTGGCGCCGCGACACTGCTGCCACTGCAATCGGAAGCCGTGCTGGTGGGCTTGCTGCTCAGCGGGCATTACAGCCTGTGGCTGTTGCTGGGCGTTGCCACGCTGGGCAATGTGCTGGGCTCGGTGGTGAACTGGTGGCTGGGGCGCTGGGTTGAGCACTTCAAGACACGACGCTGGTTTCCCGTCAGCGACAAACAGTTGGACAAGGCTCGCAATCATTACGAGCGCTGGGGGCATTGGACGCTGTTGCTCAGTTGGGTGCCGATCATTGGCGACCCGCTGACCCTGGTGGCTGGGGTGATGCGCGAGCCGTTATGGCGATTCCTATTGCTGGTGACCCTGGCCAAAAGCGTGCGTTATGGCGTCCTGGCTGCCGTGACGTTGCAATGGGTGTTAATCCCCACTTAATCGTCTCGCAACAGCATCCGAGCACCCTTCTCGGAGCCCTGCCAATGCCCCTGACCCGCGCTTTTTGCATCGCCAGCCTGCTCGCCGCCACCGCCGCCCCGGCATTCGCCGCTACGTACGGTCCCGAGCTGCAAGGCTTTGAATACCCCTACCCGCTTCAGCATTTCGAATTTCAATCCCAAGGCACGTCCCTGCAGATGGGTTATATGGATGTGCCCGCCAAAGGGCAGGCCAACGGCCGCAGCGTGGTGCTGATGCATGGCAAGAACTTCTGCGGCGCCACCTGGGAAAGCTCGATCAAGGCCCTCAGCGACGCCGGTTACCGGGTGATCGCGCCGGACCAGATCGGCTTCTGCAGTTCCAGCAAGCCCGACCATTATCAATACAGCTTCCAACAGTTGGCGACCAACACCCATCAACTGCTGGAAAAGCTCGGCATTCAAAAGGCCACCGTCATCGGCCATTCAACCGGTGGGATGCTCGCCACGCGTTACGCGCTGATGTTTCCCGAGCAGACCGAGCAGCTTGGCCTGGTAAACCCCATCGGCCTGGAAGACTGGAAGGCGCTGGGGGTGCCCTCCCTCACCGTCGACCAATGGTATGCGCGTGAGCTGAAAGTCAATGCCGACGGCATTCGAAACTACCAGCTCAACACCTACTACGTCGGGCGCTGGAAGCCCGAGTACGAGCGTTGGGTGGACATGTACGCCGGTCTGAGCAACGGTCCGGGGCATACGCGGGTCGCATGGAACTCAGCGTTGATTTACGACATGATCTTCACCCAGCCGGTGTACTACGAGTTCAAGAACCTGCAGATGCCCACGCTGCTGCTGATCGGCACGTCGGACAACACTGCCATTGGCAAAGACGTCGCGCCGCCGGCGGTCAAGGCCAAGCTTGGTGACTATGCCGTGCTGGGCAAACAAGTGGCCCAATTGATTCCTCATGCAACCCTGGTGGAATTCCCGGGCCTGGGGCATGCACCGCAGATGGAGGAACCGGCCCGGTTTCACACGGCGCTGTTGCAGGGCTTGAACGCGCTTTAATCCAACCTTTAACGAGGCACTCGTGAATGTCGGTACAGATCGCAGTCATTGATGATTGGCAGCATGTGGCCAGTGACGTGGTGAATTGGTCGGTGCTAGAGGCCGTGGGCCAGGTGCATTTCCTGCACGACTACCCGACGGACACCGCCACCATGATCGAGCGTTTGAAGGGTTTCGAGGTGATTTGCGTGATGCGCGAACGCTCGACCTTCGACAAGGCCCTGCTGCAAGGTTTGCCGAAGCTCAAGCTGCTGGTGACCGGCGGCATGCGCAACGCAGCCATTGACCTACCGGCTGCCAGGGCGCTGGGCATCACGGTATGCGGCACCGACAGCTATAAACACGCAGCACCGGAGTTGACCTGGGCGCTGATCATGGCCTCTACGCGCAACCTGCTGGCCGAGGCCAACGCCTTGCGTGCAGGCCACTGGCAGGTTGGCCTGGGTGGCGATCTGTACGGCAAAACCCTGGGGGTTCTCGGCCTGGGCAGCATTGGCCAGAAAGTGGCGAAGTTTGCCCAGGTGTTCGGCATGCGGGTAATTGCCTGGAGCGAAAACCTTACGCCAGAACGTGCGGCGGAATCGGGCGTGACCTGGGTCAGCAAGCAAGCCCTGTTTGAACAGGCAGATATTCTTACCGTGCACCTCGTGCTCAGTGACCGCAGCCGGGGGCTGGTGGATGCCGAGGCGCTGGGGTGGATGAAACCGAGCGCTCGCCTGGTTAACACCGCCCGTGGGCCGATTGTGGATGAGTCGGCGCTGGTGCAGGCCTTGGAAAGCGGTCGCCTGGCAGGAGCGGCGCTGGATGTGTATACCGAGGAACCCTTGCCGGTGGACCACCCGTTCCGTCGCCTGCCAAACGTACTGGCCACGCCCCATGTGGGGTATGTGAGCGAACAGAATTATCGGCAGTTCTACGCGCAGATGATCGAAGACATTCAAGCGTGGGCGAACGGCGCGCCCATTCGCGTGCTGGGCTGACGCACCAATCAGGAGCGTGCGCCCCATGGTGTGATTGCCATAACGCCCCCTGTAGGAGCGAGCGTGCTCGCGGAAAGCCCGAGAGCACCGCGTTCTACCTGATGCGCAGTGGCGCCGCGATGGTTTTCGCGAGCACGCTCGCGCCTGCGGCTTAAAGGCCGAATTCAAAGCAGCATATCGTTACAAGTATTTTGTCCTACAAAATCTTCGTAGAAACCCTACGGGCTCTAGGATATGTCCTAGACTGATGACCGATGGGTCCGTTCCAAAACAAAAACCCCGCAAAAAATCGAAACTTTCCAACTCTGCCGTAGGTCCAGTTTTAAGGTAGGCGAGCACGCGTGATTCACGCGAAATGCCCGTCCATCCAATCTTTTTTGGCTAACCGTGCAACTGGCATACGCCTTGCCAGTTTGTACAGTGCTTGCGCGCCTGGCCGCAGGATGCGGTCATCGGAGCTAGTGGCAGCGGGCCATTAGCCGACCAACATGTGGGAGAGAACTATGATCAGTGCCGCTGTAAATATTCAGGGAGAGCGTGTCAGTCAGCCGGTAGGGGGACCTTCGCTGGTCGACCTGCCCACCACTGTGCGGCCGATCGTGAGTCAGAATCCTAATCGCAAGAAAGTCCTGTTCGTGACCTCCGAATTCGCCGACCTGGTAAAGACCGGCGGCCTGGGCGATGTGTCCGCGGCCCTGCCCCGCGCCATGGCCCACCTGCACGATGTGCGGGTGTTGATTCCGGGTTACCCGCAGGTGATGGAAAGCGATAACCCGATCCATATCATCGGTGAGCTGGGTGGCCACGCCGCGCTGCCACCCTGCAAGATCGGGCGAATGGACCTCAAGGACGGCCTGGTCATCTATGTACTGATCTGCCCCGAGTTGTATGAGCGCGAAGGCACGCCCTACGGCGCCAACAACGGCCGCGACTGGCCGGACAACCACATTCGTTTCGCCCGCCTGGGCCTGGCCGCCGCCGACATGGCCGCTAACCTTGCGCAGATCCACTGGTGCCCGGACCTGGTGCACGCCCATGACTGGCCCGCTGGCCTGGCGCCGGCGTATATGCACTGGCGTGGGTCACGCACGCCGACGCTGTTCACCATTCATAACCTGGCCTACCAAGGCGTGATCAGCCTGGCCTCCACGCCGGAACTGGGCATTCCGCCCCACGCCCTGCAGCAGGAGGGCATGGAGTTCTACGGCAAGATGTCGTACCTCAAGGCCGGCATGGCGTACTCCAGCCACATCACCACGGTGAGCGCCACCTACGCCCGGGAAATCACCACCCCTGAATTTGGCTGCGGCCTGGATGGCTTTCTGGCCAGCAAGACCCAGCAAGGCTTGCTCAGCGGCATTCCCAACGGCATTGAAGACAGCTGGGAAACCTCCACCGACCCGCACCTGACCCACAACTTCAACATAGGCGACTGGGAGGGCAAAGCGGTCAACGCCGCTCAAGTGCGCGAGCTGTTTGGCCTGAGTGAATCCACCGGCCCACTGTTCGCCGTGGTCTCACGCCTGGTGTTCCAGAAAGGCCTGGACCTGACTGAAGCCGTTGCCAGCTTTATTGTCGAGCAAGGTGGGCAGATCGCGATCATCGGTCGCGGCGAACCGGAAGAAGAGAATGCCATGCGTGAACTGGCGCTGCGCTTTCCCGGCCAGATCGGTGTGCGCATCGGCTTCAACGAGACCGATGCCCGGCGCATGTTCGCCGGCAGTGACTTCCTGCTGATGCCGTCGCGCTATGAGCCGTGCGGCCTGAGCCAAATGTATGCCCAGCGCTTCGGCTCGCTGCCGGTCGCGCGCAATACCGGCGGCTTGGCTGACACCATCGAAAATGGCGTGACCGGTTTTCTGTTCAATGAATCCACGGTCGACAGCTACAAAGAAGCCTTGAGCCGCGCGTTCAAGGTGTTTGCCTACCCTGGCCTGCTCAATGCCATGCGCTGCCGGGCGATGACACAACCGTTCAATTGGAGCCAGGCGGTGGAACCCTACGCCGAACTGTATGAGCAACTGGTGGCTAAAGCACTGGGGAAATCCGCTAAATAACCAACGGGAGGTCTCTATAGATGCCGTTACGGACTCTGGAAACCTGGCCCCACGGCGCAATCATGCTGGACGCGCAACACACGCGTTTTGCCTTGTGGGCGCCAGACGCGTTTTATGTCAGCGTTGAATTGGAAAACGGCAAGTCCGTCGCCATGCTGCCCCAGGCAGAAGGCTGGTTTGAAACTGAAATAGCGTGCCCGGCGGGCACGCGCTACCGCTTCAATATCGATGGGGAAATGGATGTACCCGACCCTGCCTCCAGAGCCCAGGCCTCGGATGTACACGGTTGGAGCGTGGTGGTCGATCCCCTCGCCTATCAATGGCGTCACAGCCAGTGGCAAGGCCGCCCCTGGCACGAGGCCGTCATTTATGAGCTGCACGTCGGCGCGATGGGCGGCTATGCCGGCGTCGAGAAACATCTGCCACGCCTGGCCGAGCTGGGCGTGACTGCCATTGAATTGATGCCGCTGGCGCAATTTCCCGGTGAACGCAATTGGGGTTACGACGGCGTCCTGCCCTACGCGCCCCAAGCCTCCTACGGCACGCCCGACCAACTCAAGCACCTGATCGACAGTGCCCACGAACATGGCCTGGCGGTAATCCTCGACGTCGTTTACAACCACTTCGGCCCCGACGGTAACTACCTTGGCCAATACGCCAAAGGCTTCTTCCAGGAAGACGTGCACACGCCCTGGGGCGCGGGTATCGACTTCGATCGGCGTGAAGTACGGGACTTCTTCCTGGATAACGCCTTGATGTGGCTGCTCGAATATCGCTTCGACGGCCTGCGCCTGGACGCCGTACACGCCATCGATAACCCGGACTTTCTCAAACAACTGGCTCACCGCGTTCGTGAGCAAGTCGACACGGGCCGACACGTCTGGCTGATGCTGGAAAACGAACTTAATCAAGCCAGCCTCCTGCAGCACGATTTTGACGCGCAATGGAATGATGACTTTCATAACGTCCTACACGTACTGCTGACCGGCGAAACCGACGCCTATTACAGCGACTTTGCCCAGGCGCCTACCGCCAAACTGGCGCGCTGCCTGAGTGAAGGCTTTATCTACCAGGGCCATACCACTCGCCATGGCCATGAACGCGGCGAACCCAGCGGGCACCTGCCGCCGAGCGCGTTTGTGGCGTTTTTGCAGAATCATGACCAGATCGGCAACCGTGCCATGGGCGAGCGCCTGCATCAACTGTGCTCGCCCCAGGCGTTAGAGGCGGCGACGGCCCTGCTGCTGCTCTCACCCATGATCCCGCTGATGTTCATGGGCGACGAAGTCAAGGCCAGCGAGCCCTTCCTGTTTTTTACCGACCACCATGGCGAACTGGCGGAAGCCGTACGCGAAGGCCGTCGTAACGAGTTCGCCGACTTCGCCGCGTTCCATGACCCGCACCGACGTGAACGCATCCCTGATCCCAATGCGCTGGCGACTTTCCAGCAGTCGGCCCCGACCTTTGCAGACCATCCACACGCCCAGCTCTACCGCCAACTGCTGAACCTGCGCCACCACCACATCGTGCCGCACGTGCCGGGCAGCCTCGCGCTGGGCGCGCAGGTGCTGGCCGACGGTGCCGTCAGCGCGCGCTGGCGCCTGGGTAATGGCAGTCTGCTGCAGATCGACCTCAACCTGAGTGCCACGCCGCTGGATCATCCGGCCGCGGGGCCTGTCCTTTTCGAAACGCCTGCCAACCTCGGCGCCCACCTGCCGCCGTACAGCGCACGCGTTACCCTATCCCCTGTTGGAGAGCACCCTTGAGCGAAGCGAACCTGGAAATCCTCGCCAGCCGAGCGGGACTGGCCGTCGATTGGATCGACGCAAACGGCCGCCCGCAACGTGTAAAACCCGACGCCCTGCGCGCCGTTCTCAAAGGTCTGGGCCACCCGGCCGACAGCGATGCCGAGGTCGACGCCAGCCTGCTCGAACTGGAACGAGCGCAACAAGACACACACCTGCCGCCGCTGATGACCATCGACAGCGGCGAAGGCCTGGACCTGGCCCGCTACTTTGAACCCGACACCCTGTGTCGAGTCAGCCTCGAAGACGGCGAAACCCTGGATCTGCGCCTCGATGGCGACGCGGTGCTGCCGGGCGTCATCGCACTCGGTTATCACCAGGTGCATATCGCCGAACAGACCTTCACCTTGGCCGTCGCGCCTACCCATTGCTACAGCGTGGCCGAGGCCGTCGACAGCCGCCCGGCCCGCGCCTGGGGCCTCAGCGCGCAACTGTATAGCTTGCGCCGCCTGGGCGATGGCGGGTTTGGCGACACCCTGGCCCTGGAACACCTGGCCCGTTCGGCCGCCGAGCGCGGTGCCGATGCCCTGGCGATCAGCCCAATGCACGCAATGTTCAGCGCCGACACCGAGCGCTACAGCCCGTATTCGCCGTCGAGTCGTTTGTTCCTCAACAGTTTGTACGCCTCGCCGGGCTGCATCCTGGGTGAGCGCGAAGTGCGCAATGCCATCGACGCTTTAGGCCTGACGGATGAGCTGCACGACCTGGAACAACACACCCTCATCGATTGGCCCACGGCCGCCAAGGCCAAGCAACGCCTGCTTCGGGCGCTGTATGAGGACTTCCGCCACGGCCAGCATCCACAACACGCCGACTTCTTGAGTTTCCGCCAGGCCGGTGGTGAAGCGCTGGAAAACCACTGTCGCTTCGAAGCCGTGCAAGCGGCGCGTGCCGCCAAAGGTGAAGACCTCGACTGGCGCCACTGGCCCGAAGACTGGCGCAACCCGCAAAGCCCGGCGCTGGCCGCTTTCGCCGCAGCAAACGCGGATGAGATCGGCTATTTCGCCTTCAGCCAGTGGCTGATTGCCCGCTGCCTGGAACGTGCGCAACAAGCTGCCCGCGGCAGTGGCATGGGCGTCGGCTTGATTGCAGACCTGGCCGTGGGCGCTGACGGCGGTGGCAGCCAGGCCTGGAGTCGCCAGGACGAATTGCTTGCGAATCTGACCGTGGGCGCGCCACCCGATATCCTCAACCGTGCCGGCCAAGGCTGGGGCATCTCCGCGTTCTCCCCAGAAGGGCTTAAGCGCCATGGTTTCCGTGCATTTATCGAAATGCTGCGCGCCAACTTCGCCCATGCCGGTGGCTTGCGCATCGACCATGTGATGGGCCTGCAACGCCTATGGGTGATCCCCATGGGTGCCTCGCCGCGTGAAGGCGCCTACCTGTATTACCCAGTGGACGACCTGCTGCGCCTGCTGGCCTTGGAATCCCACCGCCACCACGCGATCGTGCTCGGAGAAGACTTGGGCACGGTACCGGACGGCCTGCGCGAAAAGCTTATCGCGCGCTCGATCCTGGGTATGCGCGTGTTGTTGTTCGAGCAAAACCACGACGGCCAGTTCAAGCCGATCCTCGACTGGCCGGACAATGCCCTGGCCACCACCAGCACCCATGACCTGCCGACCCTCAACGGTTGGTGGCACAGCCGTGATATCGACTGGAACGTCCAGCTTGGCCTGATCGATGCGCCCACCGTGGAGCAATGGAGCGAACACCGCCTGCGCGAACGCCAGGCGCTGCGCCAGGCCTTGAGCCAGGACCCGCAGAACTTCGTCGAAGAAATCCGCAATGAAACCGACCATATGATCGACGCCAGCGTGCGTTACCTCGGCCATACCCGCGCCCCGCTGGTGCTATTGCCACTGGAGGACGCCCTCGGCGTGGAGGAACAGGCCAACCTCCCTGGCACCACCGACACCCACCCTAATTGGCGCCGCCGCCTGCCGGGCGAGGCGTCAAGCCTGCTCGACAATGCCGGCGCAGCACGCCGCCTCGAACTGTTGGCCGTCGCGCGCAACCAAGCCTACGAGCGTGACCGATGAAAGCACTGCCCCTGCGCGCTACCCAGCGCCTGCAATTCCATAAAGGTTTCACCCTGGACGACGCAGTGCCGCTGGTGCCCTACTTCGCCCGTCTCGGCATCAGCCACCTGTACGCTTCACCGCTGCTCAGCGCACGCGCCGGTTCCATGCACGGCTACGACGTGGTCGACCCCACCCGCGTAAACCCGGAATTGGGAGGCGAAGCCGCCTTGCGTCGTCTGGTCGCCGCGTTGCGTGAACACGGGATGGGCCTGATCCTCGATATCGTCTCCAACCATATGGCGGTGGGTGGTGCGGATAATCCTTGGTGGCTGGACCTGCTGGAATGGGGGCGCATGAGCCCCTACAGCGAGTTCTTCGATATTCAGTGGCACTCGCCCGACCCGCTGCTCAAAGGCCAGTTACTGATGCCGTTCCTTGGCAGCGATTACGGCGAAGCCTTGCAGAACGGCACCGTGAGCCTGCAGTTTGATGCGACCCACGGCGCGTTCTACGTTGAGCATTACGAACATCGTTTTCCGATATGCCCACGGGATTACGCGACGATCCTGGGTAACGATGAATTACTCAGGCCGTTGTCCGACCGCTTCAGCGCCCTGGCCTACCAGGACGATGCTTACCACGAAGCCGCCTGGCTCAAACAGGCACTGGTCGAACGGGCCACTGAAGAACCCGTACGCCAGGCCATCGAGGCGCAGCTGGCGACGTTCGACTTCGACCGCCTGCATAATCTGCTCGAACAACAGGCCTATCGCCTCGCCAGCTGGCGCACCGCAGCCGACGATATCAACTGGCGACGCTTCTTCGATGTCAACGAATTGGGCGGCTTGCGCGTAGAGCGCACCGCGGTATTTGAAGCCACCCATGGCAAGATCTTCGAACTGATCAGCGAAGGCCTGGTGGATGGCCTGCGCATCGACCATATCGACGGCCTCGCCGACCCGCGCGGGTATTGCCGCAAACTGCGCCGCCGGGTGGATTCGCTGGCGCCGGACCGGCATTTGCCGATCTTCGTGGAGAAGATCCTCGGCGAAGGCGAAACCCTGCGCACCGATTGGCAAGTGGACGGCACTACCGGCTACGAGTTCATGAACCAGCTGTCCCTGCTGCAACATCACCCGGACGGCTTCGAGCCTTTGGCCCAATTGTGGACCCGTCACAGTGAACGGCCTGCGGCGTTCATCGAAGAAGCGCGGCTGGCGCGCCAGCAAATCCTCAACGGCTCCCTCGGCGGCGACTTTGAAAGCGTGGCACAAGCCCTGCTGCAAGTGGCCCGCGACGATGTGATGACCCGCGACCTGACACTAGGTGCCATCCGCCGTGCCTTGCAGGAACTGATTGTGCATTTCCCGGTGTACCGCACCTACATCAGCGCGCGTGGGCGCAGCGCTGCTGACGACACGCTATTCAAGCAAGCCATGGACGGCGCACGCACAACCCTGGGCGAAGGCGACTGGCCGGTGCTCGACCACCTGGAAAAATGGCTGGGCGGTGAGCCCTGGCGAAATCGCCCGGTGGGCCGTGAACGCAAGATCCTCAAGCATGCTTGTGTGCGCTTCCAGCAATTGACTTCCCCCGCCGCCGCCAAGGCCGTGGAAGACACCGCGTTCTATCGCTCGGCGGTACTGCTGTCGCGCAACGACGTGGGCTTCAGCACGGAACAGTTCAGCGCGCCATTGAGCGACTTTCATGCGGTCAACCAGCAGCGCCTGCAGACTTTTCCCCACAACCTGCTGGCCACTGCCACCCATGACCACAAGCGCGGCGAAGACACTCGCGCACGCCTGGCGGTGTTGAGTGAGTGCGCGCCGTGGTACGTCGAACAGGTGGAGCATTGGCGCACCCTCGCCGCGCCGTTGCGTACCGATGCAAGCACGCCGTCGGCCGGCGACGAATTGATCCTCTATCAGGTCCTGCTGGGCAGTTGGCCGCTGGATCAGGGCGCTGACTTTGCAGCCTACCAGCAGCGCCTGTGGCAGTGGCAACAAAAAGCCCTGCGCGAAGCCAAGTTGCAAAGCAGCTGGAGCGCGCCCAACGAGGCCTATGAACAAGGCGTCGAAGCGTTCCTTTCACGGCTGCTGCTAAGCGAGGACGGCCGCGCTCTACGGACCGCCATCGGCAATGCCGCTCAAGCGATCGCCCCTGCCGGTGCGCTGAATGGCCTGGCGCAATCCTTGCTTCGTCTCACCGTGCCAGGTGTACCGGACCTGTACCAGGGCGTTGAGTTCTGGGATTTCAGCCTGGTAGACCCGGACAACCGTCGCCCGGTGGATTTCAGTGCACGGCAAGAGGCGCTGGCTACCCCTGCGGATATCGGCGAACTGTTGTTCAACTGGCGTGACGGGCGTATCAAACAGGCGCTGATTGCTCAGGTGTTGGCCGTGCGCATGGCCCATCCCGAGCTGTTCCGCAGCGCCACCTACACACCGCTGGAAGTGGTCGGCAAACACGCCGAGCGGGTGGTCGCCTTTTGTCGCGAACACCAGGGCAAACGCTTGCTGGTGGTGGTGCCACGTTGGCCCCATGACCTGCTTGAAAACGGTGTGCATCCCCAGATCAATGCGCAGGTTTGGGGCGATACACGGGTGAAATTACCGTTCGCCGCGACAACTCAAAACTGGAAGGGACTTTTTCATACAGGCGCAGTCACACCAGACAAGGAGCTGTTGGTTAGCGCTGCCCTGGGGGATTTCCCGGTCAATGTCTTTATCAATCCTGATGATCAAGAAAGCTGAAAATTTTCTGTGAGGAGCATTGTGATGAGTACTGAAGACAAACGCATACGCGAACTGGCGCATCAGATCTGGGAGTCCGAAGGCAAACCCCATGGTGAAGATGCGCGGCACTGGGAGATGGCGCGCAAACTGGCGGAGGCCGAAGCGCTGACGCCGAGCAAGCCCAAGGCAGCCGTCAAACCCAAGGCTGGCGCCCCCAAGCCGCCGGCAAAAGCCAAGCCCGCGACGGCCGCGGCCAGCAAGCCGGCGCCACCGGCCGCTAAAAAGCCAGCCGCGCCGAAAAAGCCCAAGCCTTGACCCCTCACCTCTTGCCGACGCTGTCGGCAAGAGGTGATTTCAACTACCAGACTCTCAGCTGAAATGTCGTCAGCAAGGCCGCGTTCGGCCTGAAAAAAGACCCTTGCAGGAGCAACTCAATGCGCAAACCCGATAAAACCCCTTCGACGCCGGGCAACGAGCCGTCGCGAATTCGTGAAGGTTTGCCCTTCCCCCTTGGCGCCACTTGGGACGGCCTGGGCGTCAACTTTGCCTTGTTCTCGGCCAACGCGACCAAGGTCGAGCTGTGCCTCTTCGATGATTCCGGCGAAGTGGAACTGGAGCGAATCGAACTGCCGGAATACACCGACGAAACCTTCCACGGTTACCTGCCCGACGCCCACCCCGGGCTGATTTACGGCTACCGCGTGTACGGCGCGTATGACCCGGCCAATGGCCATCGTTTCAACCACAACAAATTGCTGATCGACCCCTATGCCAAGCAACTGGTGGGCGAACTGAAGTGGTCCGAAGCACTGTTTGGCTACACCATCGGCCACCCGGACGACGACCTCAGTTTCGACGAACGCGACAGTGCGCCCTTCGTGCCCAAGTGCAAGGTCATCGACCCGGCACACACCTGGGGCAATGACCAACCCGTGCGTGTGCCATGGGATCGCACGATCATCTACGAGACCCACCTGCGCGGCATCAGCATGCGCCACCCTTCCGTGGGCGAATCCGTGCGCGGCACCTGCGCCGGGCTGATGGAAGACGACGTACTCAAGCACATTCGCCAGTTGGGCGTATCGTCGGTCGAATTGCTGCCCGTGCATGCCTTCGTCAATGACCAGCACCTGCTGCAAAAAGGCATGACGAACTATTGGGGTTACAACAGCATCGCGTTTTTCGCCCCTGACCCGCGTTACCTGGCCAGCGGCAAGATCGCCGAGTTCAAGGAAATGGTCGCGCACCTGCATGAGCAGAAGCTGGAAGTGATTCTCGACGTGGTCTACAACCACACCGCCGAAGGCAACGAGCGCGGCCCGACCCTGTCCATGCGCGGTATCGACAACGCGTCGTACTACCGTCTGATGCCCGATGACAAGCGCTTCTATATCAACGATTCCGGCACCGGCAATACCCTGGACCTGAGCCATCCGTGCGTGTTGCAGATGGTCACCGACTCCTTGCGTTACTGGGCCAATGAGATGCACGTCGACGGTTTCCGCTTCGACCTGGCGACTATTCTTGGCCGTTACCGCGATGGTTTCGATGAGCGCCACAGTTTCCTGGTCGCCTGTCGCCAGGACCCGGTATTGCGCCAGCTCAAACTGATCGCCGAGCCCTGGGACTGCGGCCCAGGCGGCTATCAGGTGGGTAACTTCCCACCGGGCTGGGTCGAATGGAACGACCGTTTCCGCGACACCGTGCGCGCGTTCTGGAAAGGCGATGACGGCCAGTTGGCGGATTTTGCCGGGCGCATGACCGCTTCGGGCGAGATGTTCAACCATCGGGGCCGCCGCCCCTACAGCTCGGTGAACTTCATCACCGCACATGATGGTTTCACCCTGCACGACCTGGTGTCCTACAACGACAAGCACAACGAAGCCAACGACGAAAACAACCAGGACGGCAGCAACAACAACCTGTCCTGGAACCACGGCGTCGAAGGACCGACCGATGACCCGGAAATCAACGAACTGCGCCTGCGCCAGATGCGCAATTTTTTCGCAACCCTGCTGCTGGCCCAAGGTACACCGATGATCGTGGCGGGTGATGAGTTCGCCCGTACCCAGCACGGCAACAACAACGCCTACTGCCAGGACAGCGAGATCGGCTGGGTCAACTGGGACTTGGACGACGACGGCAAGGCCCTGCTCAAGTTTGTGAAACGCCTGATCAAACTGCGCCTGGCCTACCCGATTCTGCGGCGTGGACGCTTCCTGGTAGGCGACTACAACGAAGATATCGGCGTGAAGGACGTCACCTGGCTCGCGCCGGATGGCAATGAAATGACCACCGAACAGTGGGAAGACAGCCACGGCCGTTGCCTGGGGATGCTGATGGATGGCCGTGCGCAGGAAACCGGGATCCGCCGTGCCGGCGCGGATGCCACCTTGCTGCTGGTGGTCAACGCCCATCACGACATGGTCAATTTCCGTCTGCCACCGGTGCCCGAAGGCGAGTTCTGGACCTGCATGCTTGATACCAATTCCCCAGCAGTGCGGGGCCAGGAGCGCTTTGATTTCGATCATGAGTACGCGGTGACCGGCCGTTCGTTGCTCCTGTTTGAATTGCAGCGTGAAGACGAGGTGTGACATGGCTCCGCATGGAATCCTTCAAGGCTACCGGGGCTATGCGGACACGCACGCCCTGGGCGCGGCCCTGAAGGCACTTCAGGAAGAAGGCCTGGACCAACTGCCCTTGCCGGGCAGCGGTCAGACGCTCGAACGGTTCAGTCGCCTGGCGCAGGTGGCAGGCCATGACCTGCGCTTGTGCAAGCTGTTCGAAGGCCACACCGATGCGCTGGCAATCATGGCTGAACTCAATAGCCCGTCACCGCCCTTGGGTAGCACCTGGGGCATGTGGGCAGCCGAGCCCCCCACCGCCAAGGTGCGCGTGTTCAAAGACGGCCATCGCCTTAAGGTACAAGGGCGTAAGGCCTGGTGCTCCGGCGCGGCGGTGGTCAGCCATGGGTTGTTGACGGCCTGGGACGAAGAAGACCGCCAGCAGTTGGTGGCGGTTGCCATGGATCAACCGGGCATCATCGTGTCGGACGAAGGTTGGAACGCCGTGGGCATGGCCGCCACCGGCAGTGTGGACGTCGTGTTTGACGAAGCCTGGGGGATCGCCGTGGGCGGACCGGGGGATTACCTCGCCCGCCCGGGTTTCTGGCAAGGCGGCATTGGCATTGCCGCCTGCTGGTACGGCGCGGCGCAACGCCTGGCGGAAGTCCTGCGTGACCAGTGCAGCAAGCGCCCTGAGCCCCATGCCCTCGCCCACCTTGGCGCGGTCGACAGCGCGCTGAACAGTGCCGCGTGTGTACTGCGCGCCAGCGCGGAACGGGTCGACCACGCCCCAAAGGCCAATGCCAGGATGTGGGCCCAACAGACGCGGGCCTGCATCGAAGACACGGTCGAGCAAGTCATGCGCCACGTCGGCCGGGCCGTCGGAGCCGGGCCTTATTGCAAGGATCCGCACTTCGCCCAGTTGATGGCGGACTTGCCGGTGTATGTGCGCCAGAGTCACGCCGAACGCGACTTGGCCAGCCTCGGCGAATGCGTCGCCGGTGAATCCCCAGGGAGGTGGCAATTATGAAACCCAATCCGATCGTCGGCCAAGGCACGCCGCTGCATCGCTGGCAGGCGTCGTCAAAGCTGGCCGAACTGCAGTGGATCAGTGTTGAGCAGTTGGTGCCCGAAGGCCATCGGGCGGTGATCGTTGCCCCCCACCCGGATGACGAGGTGCTGGGTTGTGGTGGCCTGATGCAGGGTCTAGCGGCGCTGGGCCGAGCGATCCAACTGATTTCGGTCACCGATGGCAGTGCCAGTCATCCGGGCTCGCGGCGTTGGCCGGTTGAGCGTTTGAGTGTCGTGCGCCCCCAGGAATCGGCGCAGGCCCTGCATCGTCTCGGCTTGCCGCTGCACAGTCTGCAATGGCTGCGCGCAGGGTTTACCGACAGCAAGGTGGCAGCGCGGGAAGAAGAACTGGCGGCCTTCATTCAGCGTTATCTCAAACCCACCGACGTGGTATTCACCACCTGGCGCGAAGACGGTCATTGCGACCATGAGGCCGTCGGCCGTGCCAGCGCCAAGGCCTCCCTTGCGGCAGGCGCCACCCTGTATGAACTGCCGGTGTGGACCTGGCATTGGGCAACCCCCGAAGACAGCCAGGTGCCCTGGCACCGCGCCCGCAAAATCCCGTTGAGCTGTGAAGCGGTAGCTCGCAAACGCCACGCCATCCATGCCTTCGCCAGCCAGTTGGAGGGCGATCCGCAGATCGGTCTGGGGCCCGTGTTGGCGCCCTACGTGGTGGAGCGCCTGCTGCAACCTTTTGAAGTGGTATTCGTATGAGTGTGGCTACCCCGTATTTCGACCAACTGTTCGCCGGGAACGATGACCCCTGGGCCTTCCGTCAACGCTGGTACGAGCGCCGCAAACGCGCGTTGACCCTGGCACTGCTCACGCGTGCGCGCTACACCTCGGTGTTCGAGCCCGGTTGCGCCAATGGCGAACTGAGCTTCGAGCTGGCAGCCCGCTGTGACCGCTTGCTGTGTTGCGACACGGCATCGGCGGCCGTTGCGTTGGCGCGCGGTCGTTTGTTGGGCTTTTCGCATGCCCAGGTGCAACAAAGCCGTTTGCCCGAACAGTGGCCCACGGGCCAGTTCGAGCTGATCGTATTGAGCGAGTTGTGTTACTACCTCGACGCCGATGACCTGTGCGCACTCATTGATCGTGCCCGCGCGTCGTTGACCGTCGACGGTCAGCTACTGGCCTGCCATTGGCGCCCCGTCATCGAAGGCTGCCCGCACACTGGCGAACAGGTGCACGCCCTGCTCCACGAGCGTTTGGACATGCCCCGCGTGGCCACTCATCACGAACACGACTTCCTTCTCGACCTGTGGAGCCGCGACGGCACTTCGGTCGCTACCCTTGAGGGCTTGCGATGATCGGCATTCTGATCCCGGTACACAACGAAGAGGCGCTGCTGGGCGACTGCCTGAAAGCGGCTCTGATCGCGGCCAGCCATCCGGGTTTACTGGGTGAAACCGTCTTGGTCCTGGTGGTGCTGGACAGTTGCAGCGACGGCAGCACCGCGATTGCCCAGGCCTACCCGGTGCAATGCCTGGAAGTCCAGGCACGCAATGTGGGTCACGTGCGTGGCGTGGGTGCGCGGCATCTGCTCAATCAGGGCGCCCGCTGGATTTCGTGCACCGACGCCGACAGCCGCGTGGCGCCAGATTGGCTGGTGGCCCAATTGGCGCTGGGCGCCGATGCCGTGTGTGGCACGGTCACCGTGGACACCTGGAGCGAGGATTTTGACCCTGCCGCACAGATTCGTTATCACCAGGGTTACGAGGCGCGGGACGGTCACCGGCATATCCACGGTGCCAACCTGGGGGTGAGCGCCAGTGCCTATGTCCGCGCCGGTGGTTTCGAACCCTTGCCGTGCCATGAGGATGTGCAGTTGGTGCGTAACCTGGAGCTGTGTGGCGCCTCCATCGCCTGGAGCCATTCCCCGCAAGTGATCACCAGTGCGCGCCTGGATGCCCGCGCACAGGGCGGTTTCGGGGATTACTTGAAGAGCCTGATGCTCGCCACTTGAAAAAAGCGACATTACAAAATGTAAAACCGACCAATCCTTGTCTATGCTGATGACGCCTTGCTAGCGTTCCAGGGTTGGAGTGCCATGCAACCACTGCGGCAGAGCCTGTGGTGGAAAAAGAGCGTCGTCCCGTCAACGGGCCACGACCCAGCATCAACCGACAAGGATGTGACACCCCATGAAGCTTGCTTCCTTAAGCGACGGCCGTCGCGGCCCTGAGCAAATCTGGAACAGCGCCCCGCAGCTGGCGCAAATTCCTCCTATCTCCCCGTCCTCATTGGTGCCACCCGGCGCACGCGTGGTCATCGTCGCGCCCCATCCCGGCGACGAAGTGCTGGCCTGTGGCGGCCTGCTGCAACTGCTCAGCACGCTGGAACACCCGCTGCAACTGATCTCCATCACGGATGGCAGTGCCAGCCATCCTGGCTCCAACGTCTGGCCGGCCAGCCGCCTCAGTGTGGTGCGCCCTCAGGAAAGTGCTGAAGCCTTGCGGCGCCTCGGTATGCCCTTGCACAGCCTGAAGTGGATTCGCGGCGGTTTCTGCGACAACGCCCTCGCCTCCCGTGAGCCGCAACTGAGTCAGTTCATTGCGCGCTACCTGCAGTCGGGCGATGTGGTGTTCAGTACTTGGCGCAACGACGGCAATGACGACCACGACAGCGTCGGCCGCGCCAGCGCCAAGGCCTGCGCCCTGGTGGGCGCGCAGCTGTATGAACTGCCGATCTGGGCCTGGCACTGGCCCGCTCGCGAAGGCGCGATCATCCCCTGGCAACGCGCACGCAAGGTGCGCCTGGACACCTGGAGCGTGGCGCGCAAGCTTCACGCCGCCCACGCCTATGCCAGCCAGTTGGCCGGTGATCCGGCGATCGGCCTGGCGCCCATGCTGGCCCAGGTGCTGCTGGAGAGAATGCGCGAACCTTATGAGATCGTGCTGTCATAGCGCAGGGTTTGTATCGCATTGTGTACAGAGCCCACTGCGATACACGGTCTTTAACTCAAGCGGTTTCCTGAAACAGCACAGATACAACGCGGCGTTCAACTGAGCAGCAGGCACACATTCAGCCGCAGGAGGCTCGCCATGCACGCTCAGTTGACTCGCCGCTTCACACACCGATCCCTTTTCCTGGCCCTGGCCTTGTCGCAATTCGGTGTGCTGGGCGTGGCCCATGCCGAAATGCCCGAGGCGCCCATCCGCGCCGTCGCCAGCGCGCAAACGGCCTTCGGTGCCCTCAAGCACATCAAGGCCGGTCTGCTGGATGTGGCTTACGCCGAAGTTGGCCCGGCCACGGGGCCGGCGGTGATCTTGCTGCATGGCTGGCCCTACGATATCGACAGCTACGCCCAGGTCGCCCCGCTGCTGGCGGCCAAGGGTTATCGCGTGTTGATCCCCTACGCCCGGGGCTATGGTGACACCCGTTTCCTCTCGGACAAGACCCTGCGCAACGGCCAACCGGCGGCGCTGGCCAGTGATGTGATCGACTTCATGGACGCGCTGAAGATCAAACAAGCCGTACTCGGCGGCTACGACTGGGGCGCGCGTTCGGCGGACATCGTTTCAGCGCTGTGGCCGGAGCGGGTCAAGGCGCTGGTGTCGGTCAGCGGTTACCTGATCGGCAACCAGGCGGCGGGCAAGAATCCTTTGCCGCCTAAAGCCGAGCTGCAATGGTGGTATCAGTTCTACTTTGCGACCGAGCGCGGTGCCGCCGGTTATCAGAAGAACACCCACGATTTTGCCAAGCTGATCTGGCAACTGGCTTCGCCGCAATGGAAGTTCGATGACGCCACCTTCGACCGCAGCGCCAAGGGCCTGGAGAACCCGGACCATGTCGCGATCACCGTGTTCAACTACCGCTGGCGCCTGGGTCTGGTGCAGGGGGAAACGCAGTACGCGCCCTTGGAGCAGAAACTCGCCCAGGCGCCGTCGATTGGCGTGCCGACCATCACCCTCGAAGGCGATGCCAACGGCGCCCCGCACCCTCAACCTGAAGATTACGCCAAGCGTTTTACCGGCAAGTACGCGTTCCGCCTGATCAACGGCGGTGTGGGCCACAACCTGCCTCAGGAAGCGCCCGAAGCGTTTGCCAAGGCAATCATTGACGCGGATCACCTGTGATGAAGCGCTTGTGTATAGCCGCATTGGCCCTGGCGAGTTCGGCCTGTGCCTTGGCCGACAGCGCTCCGTCACCGATCTACGGCGTGACCATTCCCGACGGCTACCGCCAATGGGAATTGGTGGCGCCCGCCCAGGAGGCGGATCCGTTGAACGAGCTGCGCGTGGTGCTGGGCAACAGTGCCGCGCTCAAGGCTTACCGAGAGGGCAAGCTGCCTTTCCCGGATGGCACCGTCCTGGCCAAATTGGCGTGGAAGCATGAACAGTCGCCGGAGTTCAAGACTGCGTCCATCCCCGGCGCGGCGACCACGGTACAGTTCATGGTCAAGGACTCGAAGAAATACGCGTCCACCGGAGGCTGGGGGTTCGGCCGGTTCATCAATGGCAAGCCGGCCGATGAAGCGCAGCACCAGACGTGCTTTGCGTGCCACCAGGCATTGGTGAAGGATCGGGATTATGTCTTTACCAAACTGGCACCCTGAAAACGCGAGAACGGGTAGGCGATCCACAGCCAGATAAACCAGGCCGGCATCACGCACAGCGCCAGGCGTGTATCCGGCCGCAACGCCAGCAGGCCCAGCACAAACGCGAGAAACGCCAGCGAGAACCAGGCCATCGGCACCCCACCAGGCATCTTGTAGAGGGATTTGGCATGCAGGTCCGGACGTTTTTTGCGGTAGGCAATGTAGGACGCCAGGATCGTCGACCAGGTAAAGATCACCAGGATTGCCGACACGGTGGACACGATGGTAAAGGCGGTCATCACCTCCGGCACGACAAACAGCAACACCAGCCCCAGCAACATCAGCAAGGTGGTAAACGCCAGGCTGATAAACGGCACGCTGCTCTTGGACAAACGCCGGAAGATCCCCGGTGCATCCCCCAGGTCTGCCAAGCCGAACAACATGCGGCTGGCGGAAAACACGCCACTGTTGGCCGACGATGCCGCCGAGGTCAGCACGACGAAATTGACGATGCCCGCCGCTGCCGGAAACCCCGCCACCAGGAACAACTCCACGAACGGGCTCTTGCTCGGCGAGACGTGCTGCCATGAGGTCACCGCGATGATGCATGCCAGGGCCAGCACGTAGAACAGGATGATGCGCAGCGGGATCGAGTTGATTGCCTTGGGCAGCGTCTTCTCCGGCGCACGGGTTTCGGCGGCGGCGGTGCCGATCAGCTCGGTGCCGGCAAAGGAGAAAATCGCCATCTGGAACCCGGCAAAAAAGCCGAACAGGCCATTGGGAAACGCGGCCTGCGGGTCCAATAAATGGGTGAATGAAGCCGTGACGCCGGTCGGCGAGACAAACGAACTGGCGATCAGGACCCCACTCACGCCGATCAAGGTCAGCACGGCAATGAGCTTGATGATCGCGAACCAGAACTCCACTTCGCCAAACAGCCTGACCGTCAATACATTCAACGCAAACAACGTGAGCAGCATGCCCACTGCCGGCATCCAGGCCGGCACATGGGGGAACCAGTACTGGAAGAAGCCACCGACCACCACCGCGTCCCCGATCACCGCCACGCTCCAGCTCAACCAATACGACCAGCCCAGGAAAAACGCCGCGCGCGGCCCAAGGTAGGCGCCGGCAAAGTCGGCGAAGCTCTTGAAGTTGAGGTTCGACAGCAGGAGTTCGCCCATGGCGCGCATGACGAAATACACAAAGAGCCCGATGATCATGTAGATCAGGATGATCGAGGTGCCGGACAGCGCAATGATCTTGCCTGAGCCCATGAACAGACCGGTGCCGATTGCACCGCCCATGGCCATCAACTGGATATGGCGGTTGCTCAGGGTGCGTTGCAACGCAGGCTTCTCATAAAGCCCGGACGTGGTTGTTTTCATCACAAAACCTCTTGTTATGTTTTTGAGTTTTGGCAGAAAAAAGACGACGGATTGTTGTTATCGGGTGTTGCTTTCGAAACCGTGCAGTACGTTGACGGCGTTGATGCCGATTTCATCGACCATGTAGCCGCCTTCCATCACGAACAGGGTCGGCACTCCGACGCTGGCGATGATTTCACCCATACCGAGGAAGTCCTGGCTGTCGAGGAGGAAGTGACTGATGGGGTCGTCCTTGAAGGTGTCGACCCCCAGAGAGATCACCAGCACGTCGGGGGCAAAGTCGCGCAGTTGCCGGCAGGCATCGATCAGGGCGGTCTGGTAGTGATCCCAGGTGGTGTTTTTGGGCAGCGGGTAATTCAGGTTGAAACCCTCGCCCGCGCCCGCGCCGCGTTCGTTGGCAGCGCCGGAGAAATACGGATAAGACACCGCCGGGTCGCCATGCAGGGAAATGAACAGCACGTCCGGGCGATCGTAGAAAATATTCTGCGTGCCGTTGCCGTGGTGGAAATCCACATCCAGCACCGCCACGCGCTTGGCGCCTTGGGTCACGGCGTGCTGTGCGGCAATAGCTGCGTTGTTGAGGTAGCAATAACCGCCCATGTATTCGCGGGCCGCGTGGTGGCCCGGTGGGCGGCACAGGGCGAACGCACTCTGATGGCCTTCGCCGATCAGCGCCAGGCCGGTCAAGGCGATGTCCGCGCTGGTTTTGACCGCATCCCAGGTGGTGCGGGTAATCGGCGAGCCTGCGTCCATGGCAAAGAAACCGAGCTTGCCGTCGATAAATTCCGGCACCTGCTGGTTGGCCAGGTCACGGACCGGCCATACCAGGGGCAATGCGTCATGGCTGCGACCGATGGCGGTCCATTCGGCCCAAGCGGTTTCCAGGAAGGTCACATAGCGCTCGCTGTGGGCGTTGACATAACAGGCCCGATCAAAGCGGCGCGGCGTGATGATATCGCCCAGGCCAACCTGCCTGACGCGGTCACGCACGGTGTCGGCGCGGCTCGGTTGCTCGAATGAAGGTTTCAGCACGCCGTCTTTGAGTTCGGTGCCGTGGTGCAAACGGTGGGTTTCGCTAAAAACAGTCAACATGGGTGGGCATCCGCCAGTAAAAGACAGGGTCTATTTTGTTCTGGCTGGCGTGGGCTTTCTTTGCTTTTACTTGCGCCACTGATAGGTTTATCGGGAATTTTTTCCTACCTGGCGCGAACTTATGAAAAATAAAACCAAGCAGGTCACGCTTGATGATACCGATCTCGCCATTCTTGCCCTGCTCCAGCAAGACGCGAGTATTTCCAACGCCCAGTTGAGTGAGCGTCTATCCCTGAGCCTCACGCCCTGCTGGCGGCGACGCAAACGCCTGGAAGAAGAAGGCGTGATCAAGGACTACCAGGCCAACCTCGACCGCAAGATGCTCGGGCTGGACATCATGGCGTTCGTGCATGTGCGTTTTGCGATCCATACCGATCATGCGCCGGATGCGTTTGAAGCCGTGGTGAAGGAACTGCCGCAAGTGTTGTCCTGCCACAAGATCACCGGTGATGCGGATTACCTGTTGCAGGTGCTGGCGGAAGATCTGGACAGCTACAGCGAGTTTGTCGAGAGCGTGTTACGGCGGCAGTTGGGGATTGCGTCGATTCAATCGAGCCTGGCGCTGAGGGAGGTCAAGGCGACGAGTCGAGTGGCGATCCCCTTGCGTGAATAAGCGCTGCGCACGTCGCATTTCCAGGGCGACGGCATGGCGATTTGCCGTCACACGGAGGTGAAAAATTCGTTAACCAATTCTCTCTGAAGCCTTTTTCCCAAAAGATCAACATGTCACACTGATGCGAATAATTATCAACACTTTTATTATTCGCCACGGAAGGCATTCGGGGAGAGTCAGTTTCATGTCTGTGCAACAACACGGCGGCAAAGGTTTTTCACCCAGTCTGATGGCGTTGGCCGTCTGTCTTGCAAGTTCACCTGCGGTGTTTGCCGCTGAGGCGGAAAAAGCCGCCCCACTGGAATTGGGCGCCACCCAGATCAGTAGTGAACAGTTGGGCCAGACCACCGAAGGCACCCAGTCCTACACCACCGGAGCAATGGCGACCGCCACCAAACTCCCGCTGACCATGCGCGAGACGCCCCAAGCCGTCACGGTGATCACCCGCCAGCGCATGGACGACCAGGCCATGACCAGCGTCAACGACGTGGTCAAGAACACGCCAGGCCTTTTCCTCAGCCAGTCCAGCGGCCCCGGTCGGCATACGTACAGCTCACGTGGCTTCGACATCGACAACATGATGTTCGACGGCATTCCCAGCTCTTATTCCGGCTACGCCAACAGTGTGCAGCCCAACCTGGCGATGTTCGACCGTGTGGAAGTGATCCGCGGCGCCACGGGCCTGGTCACCGGCGCCGGCAACCCGTCGGCGGCGATCAACTTTGTGCGCAAGCGTCCAACCGCCACGCCGCAGGTGTCGATCACCGGTGCCGCCGGCAGCTGGGACGATTATCGCGGCGAGTTCGACGCCTCCAGCGCCTTGAATGACAGCGGCACCCTGCGCGGCCGCGTGGTGGGTTCCTACCGCGACGCCAACAGCTTTCGCAAAGGAGAAGAAAGCGACCACGGCCTGTTCTACGCCATCGGTGAAGCCGACCTCAGCGAAAACACCACTGCCACCCTAGGTTTTTCGCGCCAGGAAGACCAGACCAACTTCTTCTGGGGCGGCTTGCCCATCGGCACCGACGGCCATCACCTGAACCTGCCCCGCTCCACCAACCCCGGCTCCGATTGGGAAAACAAGAAGCTCACCATCGACACTGTATTCGGTGATATCGAACATCGCTTCGCCAATGACTGGAAACTCCACATCGCCGGCTCGTCGTCACAGTTGGATGGCGTGTTCACCGGCACCTACCAGTCGCGCTACCAGACCACGCTGGCGCGCACCGCCTACCAATCGCACCAGGACGACAAACAGTACGGCCTGGACACGTTCCTCAGTGGCCCGGTCGAAGCCTTCGGCCGCACCCATGAAGTGGTGGTGGGCACCAGCAAACGCGTCTATGACGCCACGTCCAAGGAATACAGCCCCTACGACACCAATTACCCGTTCAATGGGGCAAAACCGGACTTCGTGCGCAACGGCAAAGGCCACAACATCACCACCCAGGACGGCGTTTACCTGACCACCCGCCTGAACCTGGCCGACCCGCTCAAGGTGATCCTGGGTGCCCGCGTGGACTGGTACGACTACGATGACCGCCAGGGCGACGGCGACTACAAAGTCACCCGCAACCTCACGCGCTACGCCGGCGTGATCTACGACCTGAACGACCAATACTCCGTTTACGCGAGTTACACCGACATCTTCACACCACAGACAGACCGGGACTTTTCGGACAAACCACTTGAACCTATCGTCGGCGAAAACTACGAAGTCGGTATCAAGGGCGAGTACTTCAACGGCGCACTCAACGCCAGCCTCGCCGTGTTCCAGATCGACCAGAAAAACCGCGCTACCCTGCCCGAGAGCCAAGCGGGCTGCCCGATCATGACGTGCTATGAGGCGTCCGGTATGGTACGCAGCCAAGGTATCGACCTAGAACTGCAAGGCGCACTCACCGAAAACTGGCAAGTCGGCGGCGGGTTTACGTACACCCGTGCGCATTACATCAAGGACACTAACGCGTCCAACAACAACCAGCGTTTCGACACCGACACCCCGGAACGTTTGTTCAAGCTGACCACTTCCTATCGCTTCCAGGGCCCACTGGAAAAACTGCGCGTCGGAGGCAATGTCTACTGGCAGAGCCGCATGTACAACGATGTGGTACTCGCCAACAGCAATACCTATCGCCTGGAACAAGGCAGCTATGCCGTGGCAGACGTGATGGCCGGTTACCAGGTGAACAAGCACCTGGACCTGCAGCTGAACGTGAACAACATCTTCGACCGCACCTACTACTCGGCCATCGGCAACAGCCCGATCTGGGGTCCTAACGACACCTACGGTAACCCGCGCAGCTTTGGCGTCACGGCCAAATACAGCTTCTGACCATCGCCCGATAAGCGGCTACCCGTCCGGGTAGCCGCGCCTAAAGTCCCGCCTCCTGATGCCGATATACGGTTGGCATCACTGAATCCAATAAAAACCAAAAAAATATCTGATTCGCTCCACCCTGCCCCTCACTTTGATTCGGCCAGACCACATGGAGTAAGTGTGAATGCCCACTCGCACGCGTTTTTTCGAGCACTACCGCAAAGCCGACCGCATCATGCTGGCGCTGGTCTGGCTGATGTTCCTGTTCTCCCTGGGCCTGGCGTTCTGGCACGACACCTTGATGCAAGCCATCATTGTTGGCGGCAGTACCAGCGTGGTGCTCACACTGCTCTACCGTGCGATAGGCGGCAGCCGCGTGATGCGTTGCGCCCTCGGCGCAGGTTTGATGGTCATGGCGGCGCTGCACATTAACCAGGCGCAGGGCGTGATCGAATCGCACTTCGGGATCTTCGCGTTGCTGGCGGTGCTGACGTTTTATCGCGACTGGCTGCCGATCCTGGTCGCCGCCGCCACCATCGCCGTGCACCATGTGGTATTCCATGCCCTGCAACATCAAGGCTTTCCGGTGTTTGTGATGGAGCATCACGGCGGCTGGACCATGGTGTTCGTGCATGCCTTCTACGTGGTGATGGAGACCGTTGCCCTGCTGTACCTGGCCGTGCACAGCCAGGCCGAAGCGGTCGAGAGCCAGGAAATGCTCGAGAAGATGCTCTCCGTCACCACACAGATCTCGGCGCAAACCGCCCAGGGCGAAGGCAAGGTGCACATGTCCCTGGCCAATCGTTTCGATCACTTCTTGCAACAGATCACCCACCTGATAGACGGCGTTGCCCGCGACTCCCACGGCCTTGGTCAACTCGGCCAGGAACTGGCCAGCGCCAGCGGCACCCTGGAAAAAGGCGCGCGGCATCAATTGGCGGAAATCACCCAGATGACCGGTTCCATGCAGCGTATGGAAGACGCCATGGGCCACATCGCCGTGCATGTCGAACAGGCGGTGGATCACGCTGGCAAGGCCAGCCAACAGATTTTGCGTGGCCAGGAAAGTGTCGGCCGCGCCCAGCAGGAAATCACCCAGTTGGCCTCACGCCTCAACGGCACCCATGAAACGGTGCAAGGCCTGGCCGTACAGGCCGAGCAGATCGGCACCGTGCTCGATGTGATCAGCAGCATCGCCAACCAGACCAACCTGCTCGCCCTCAACGCAGCCATCGAAGCCGCCCGCGCCGGCGAGCAAGGCCGTGGCTTTGCCGTGGTCGCGGACGAAGTACGCAACCTGGCGCAGCGCACGGCAGTGTCCACCCAGGAAATCAAGACCATCATCGAGAGCCTGCAACACGGCAGCCGCCAGGCCGTGGAAGCCATGCACGACAGCCGCCAAGGCGTGGACCGCTGCGTGGAAGACAGCCAGGTCGCCGTCGATATGCTCCGCGCGGTGGGCAGCGACATCGCACAGATCGACGACCTGAACGGGCGAATCGTGACCACCACCCGCGAGCAGACCGAGGCGAACTTGGAGATTGTCGGGCGGTTGCAGTCGGTGCAGAGCATTGCGCAAAGCACCGCCAACGATGTGGAAACCCTGGCTCGCAGCAGTGAGCAGCTGCCGCCGATTGCGGTGCGGTTGGATGCGTTGGGCAGACGCTTCCATCAGTGAAACCTAAGGGGCGTCATGTACCGAAGTTGAACGCGATCGAGATCCGTGGCCGCGTTCCCTTAAAGCGTCGTACCGAGTGCATCAACCAGGATGGAAACATAATCAATGTCCCGCTACTGGCGACACAGGTGCTGCTGAACCCGGCCGTCAGGCAATCCTCGACCCGCATGCGCAAGGCGGGATTGTAGGTCGAGGCGACCATGATGTTTGCCAGTAGCCACAAACCATACCGGCATCAAAGGTTCAGCGATGTAAACCATTGTTAAAGTCTTAATCACAGTTGCGCACAGGCTCCTTGCCTCACCTGGCCCAATTCCTGCCTCCCCCCAATACCCGCAAGTCGCTGCTGACTACGCGGACGACTCTTTTGGGCCCCGCCGCCCAACAGCCTGCCCCGATAATCAGTCATCCCCATCGCTATCCCGAGGCCTTCCCCCATGACGAGCCCCTCCACCGAACAGGTCAGCCCCCAGACTCTGCGAAAGGTCATCATCGCCGCCGGCATCGGTAACTTTGTCGAGTGGTTTGACTTCGCCGTCTACGGCTTCCTCGCCACGACCATCGCCCAGCAGTTCTTCCCCAGCGGCGACGCCAGCGCGGCATTGCTCAAAACCTTCGCCGTGTTCGCCGTGGCGTTTGCCTTCCGGCCACTGGGCGGGATTTTCTTCGGCATGCTCGGCGACCGCATCGGCCGCAAGCGTACCCTGGCCATGACGATCCTGCTGATGGCCGGCGCCACTACCTTGATAGGCCTGCTGCCGACCTATGCCGCCATCGGCGTAGCGGCGCCGATCCTCTTGTCGCTGATTCGCTGCGCCCAAGGGTTCTCCGCCGGGGGCGAATACGCCGGGGCCTGTGCCTATCTGATGGAACACGCGCCCAGCGATAAGCGCGCCTGGTATGGCAGCTTCGTGCCGGTGTCGACGTTTTCCGCTTTCGCCGCCGCCGCGGTGGTGGCGTATGCACTGGAAGCGTCGTTGTCCGCCGAGGCCATGGGCAGTTGGGGCTGGCGCTTGCCGTTCCTGATCGCCGCGCCGCTCGGCCTGGTGGGGCTTTACCTGCGCTGGAAGCTGGACGAAACGCCCGCCTTCCAGGCCGTTAAGGAAGAACACACCGTCGCCCACTCCCCGCTCAAGGAAACCCTGCGCAACCATGGTGCGGCGATCTGCTGCCTGGGCGCTTTTGTGTCACTGACGGCGCTGTCGTTCTATATGTTCACCACGTATTTCGCGACGTATCTGCAGGTGGCAGGAGGCTTGAGTCGGGCGATGGCGTTGCTGGTGTCGCTGATTGCATTGATTTTCGCCGCGGCAATTTGCCCTTTGGCGGGGTTGTATTCCGATCGAGTCGGGCGGCGCGCCACCGTGATGACGGCCTGTGTGTTGTTGATGGTCGTGGTGTATCCGTCGTTCCTGATGGCCAGTTCCGGTTCGTTCGCGGCATCCATTGTCGGCGTGATGTTGCTGGCGGTGGGGGCGGTATTGTGTGGTGTGGTCACGGCAGCCTTGCTGTCGGAGACGTTTCCGACCCGTACGCGCTACACCGCCTCGGCGATCACCTACAACCTGGCCTATACGATCTTCGGCGGCACCGCGCCGTTGATGGCGACCTGGTTGATCAGCACCACGGGCAGCAATCTGTCACCGGCGTTCTACCTGATTGCAGTGGCGTTGCTGGCGTTGGCCGGTGGATTGGCGTTGCCGGAAACTTCGCGGATTTCCTTGCACGACGTGGGGCCCGAGGACAAAAGCAGCGCGCCCGTGCTTTCGCGTTAAACGCCCTGCTCGTCAGAGAACCGCACGGCCAGACTCAGGTTCGCCGGATCGTTGATCGCGGCCATGTATTCATCCACGGTGATCTCACCTACGCACGGTCGCGCGCCAGGCATGGGTACGTAACCTTGAGCGATTTTGATGGCCAGGGCCACGGCAGCGCAGCTGGGGATCTCCGGGCCTTTGTCATTCAAGGCCGTCAATTGCACGGTCAATGACAAAGGTCCGCCGTCGGTCCCCAAGCCCTGCACATCGATGTACATCGCGCTTTTACCGTCGCCAAATCGCTCGAACCAGGTGCCCAGGCGGTGCAGCCGCGCCGCCCAGGCCACATGATCCCGTACCACCCCCAGCTTCAGTGCCTGAGCCAGCACCCAGTTGGCGACACCCCCCAATTTGAGCTCCGCGCCAGCTTTGAAGCGCAAGGTATGGGCGCCATACCGACCGGCGAAGATGTCCATGTCCGGCACATCCACATTGGCCAGCACTCGCGTGCCCAACACCGGCATTTTGCGCAGCGTCAGGTCCTGCCAACCCAGCACTTCGTGTACCTGGCCATTCCTGAGTTGCTTGATCGGTTTGCCCGCGTAGGCCAGCACACCTTCGATTGTCGACAGGCCTGGCATCTTGGCCGACGAGGAAATGCCATGTTCGATCGAGTCGATGCGCGAGAAGCGAGACCGGTACTGATCGATGAGCGCAGACGACAGCGTCGGCACTGAGCTGCAACCACTGAGAATGGCCACGCCCGCCTGTTTGGCGTGCACGTCCAGCACGCCCACGCCATTGACGAAGGTGCGGCAGTCGGACAGGTCGCAGTAGTTCACCCCGGCTTCGATGCAGCTCAGGGCAACTGCATAGGACTGCCCTTGGAACGGCCCGCCGGTATGAATCACTAACTGCATGTGCTTCGACAGTAAAACACCCGCGAATCCGGCCCCCATCGCGTCGCCACACCAGCCTTCGCAGACAGTGCCGGGCTGCGCATTCAACTCGTCGAGTTTGCGCTGCAGCTTGTGTGGATCACGGCCCGAGATCACCAGCTCAATGCCCGGCGCTGCGGCCAAATGTCGGCACACGATGCTGCCGAAATTGCCGTAGCCGCCGATCACCATCACCCTGAGTGCCATTCCAGTCTTCCCTGAACCATCGATCATGCGCTGCGCCTGCACCAGGCTGGCAGCTGAGGCGGCCAACGATACTCGATTTCCTAGACCGCCGCAGCCATGCGGCCTCTGGCGCCCCAGGCGAACGTCACGACCATCAACAGCCCCAAGCCCGCCATCGCGGCACCGGCCAGGGAGATCGCCGGATAGCCCAGCCCTGCGTTGATCACCGCGCCACCCACTGCGGCGCCAATCGCGTTACCGAAGTTAAAGGCGCCGATATTCACGGCCGAAGCCAGATTCGGCGCGTCTTTGGCCGCTTCCATTACGCGCATCTGCAAAGGCGGCACGACTGCGAAGCTGGCGATCCCCCAGATAAGGATGCTCACCGCTGCGGGTATCGGCCAACGCATCAGGAATGCGAAGGCCAGCAGGACCAGGATCAGGGCGCTCAGCGAAACGATCAGGGTCCGGTCGATCGAGCGGTCTGCCGCCTTGCCGCCCCATATATTGCCCAGCGTCAACCCGACACCGAACAACACCAGCATGGCCGTGATAAAGGGGGTAGAAGCATGGGTCTCGTTGCTCAGGATCGGCGCGATATAGGTAAACACGGTGAACATAGCACTGGAACCCACCACGGTCAGGGCCAGTGCCGCCAGTACCGAACCGCGCCCCAACACCTTGATTTCGGCCAGCACACCGTCGCTTTTCGGCAGCGGCAGGTTTGGCAGCGCGAACCACAGCGCGACCATGGTCACCAGGCCCAGTCCGCCAATGCCCCAGAACGCCGTACGCCAGCCAAGCAGTTCACCAAACCAGGTCGCCAGTGGCACGCCACCAATGGTCGCGAGGGTCAGGCCCATGAACATCGCCGCGACGGCTCCGGCGCGCTTGTCCGGCGCGACCACACTGGCGGCGACGATGGAACCGACGCCAAAAAACGCGCCATGGTTGAGCGAAGTGATGACGCGGGCGATCAACAGGTCGTAATAGCCGGTTGCAAGCGCCGACATCACGTTACCCAGGGTGAAAATGGCCATAAGGCCGACCAGCAAGTGACGACGGGGAATCTTGCCGGTGGTCAAGATCATCAGGGGCGCGCCGAGCAATACCCCCAGGGCGTAGGCGCTGACCAACAGCCCCGCAGTGGGAATCGAAACGCCAAGGTCATTGGCAATAGTGGGCAACATGCCCATGGGCGCGAACTCAGTGACGCCAATGCCAAAGGCACCGACAGCAAGGGCTACAAGGGGTGGATTGATACGCATGGAAGACTCCTCATTTATGCCGCAAATGCTACGATCTACGCTTTAACGGCACTAGACCGTTTAATTGGCAATCACCTTTGCGCGCGAGGCAAAAATGGATTTCAACGGCAGGTCGGGTGAGATGGCTGTATTCGCGATGGTGGCGCAGGAAGGCAGCCTTTCGGCCGCGGCACGGGCACTGGGACTGACACCTTCAGCCGTCAGCCGGGTCATCGCGCGCACGGAACAGCGCCTGGGCAGCCGCCTACTCATTCGCACGACCCGGGCCATCGCCTTCACCGCCGAAGGCGAGGTTTACCTTCGCGGCGCTCGGCGCATCCTGGCCGACATGGCCGAAGTCGAGGACGCCATCGCCGACCAGGGTGCCCCCAAAGGCAGGTTGCGGGTCAGTGCGGCCCTGGGCCACGGCCGCATGGCCATCGTGCCCCTGGTGGCAGCGTTCAGCGCCCGCTATCCGAACATTGTGGTGGACCTGACCTTGGGCGACGAAATAGTCGACATCCTCGGCGGCCAAGCCGACGTCGCGATACGCTTTGGCGACCTGCCAGACAGCCCGCTGACGGCGCGCCGCATCGGCGACACCGGCCAGGTCGTGGTGGCGTCGCCTGACTACCTTCAGCAACACGGCACGCCTCTGGAGCCGAACGATCTGTTGCGGCACAACTGCCTGCGTTTCAACTTCCGCCGGGCCCAACCCGATTGGCCCTTCGCGCAGAACGGCAAGACGTTTTCGCTGAAGATAAACGGCAATATCGAATGCAGCAGTGGCGAAGCACTTGCTCAACTGGCGCGACTAGGCGCCGGTATCGCGCGCATCGGCACGTTCACGGTTGCAGAGGACCTGCAACGCGGTCACCTGGTGCCGCTGCTGGAGCCCTGGAACCCTGGCGACCGGGAGCCGATCCACGTGGTGTTTGTCGGCGGTGCGAGCATGCCGGCGCGGATCCGCGTGTTTGTGGACTTCTTGCTCGAACATCACCGGCTATAAACGCGCAGGCTTGTGCAGGCGCTCAAGCACCTCATCAGCGGCCTCTCGCCATGCCTGCGTCGCGCCTTTATCTCTGAGCACCTCCAGCCCCGCCGCCGTGAAGGTGCCAGGTGTGGCAATGGCGCGACCCAACGCCTCCAGGCTGGCCGACGGCTGGTGGCGGGCGCTGGCCAGGCAGTCTTGCAGGTTGCCCATCACCAGTTGGGCGGCCTGCTCTCTGGACAGGCCTTTGTCGGTAAACCACTGCTGAAGATCGCTCAGGAAGAAATAGAACCAGCCGTTCATGCAGGCCGCGACAGTGGCCAACTCGAACGCCTCCTCCTCGTCCAAAACAACCAATGACCCCAGCGCGCCCAGCAGCGTTGCATGGGGTTCACCGCCGGGCGTGACCACCACCGTGGTCTGGTTGATCTGGGCGGCATAGGACAGCATGGCACGGACCACACGCGCCCGCGGGAAACGGCGCTGCAGTTCCACAAGCTTCAATCCAGCCACCAACGACACCAGCGTTTGCTCAGTTCTAAGCTGCACTTCATCAGAAAGCTGTTGAACCACCTCCGGGCGCACACCCAGCACCAACAGATCGGCGCCATCGACGACCTGTTGATTGTCGGCCCTCACCTCGCAGTTCCACTGTTTAGCGAGTTGCTGCGCACGTTCCTGGTTGCGCGGCGACAGCAACACCCGCCCCTCAAACCCGCTGCGACGCAGACCGATCACAACCTTCTCCGTCAACTCACCGACGCCCAGGATTCCAATCTTCAACACGCTGTCTACTCCGATCAATTCTGTAGTCGAGGCCATCATAGGCACGATTCCCGTATTCATGCAGGCATGGGTTCACGCTACACTCGCTGCTCTGAAGATCAGCCAGGAAGGCAAGCATGGGCACTCAAGGTAAAGACCGACAAATCGACAACATCGAACTCAATGTCAGCGATATTGCCCGGAGCAAAGCCTTCTACGGCGGTGCGTTCGGCTGGACCTTCGTCGATTACGGCCCCACCTATACCGAGTTCAGCGATGGCCGTCTGACTGGGGGATTCACAACGGGGGAGCCGGTGCGGCCGGGTGGGCCTTTGGTCATCTTGTACGCCGATGATCTCCATGCGACGCAGCAGCGGCTCAAAGCCCTGGATGCGCTCATTACCCGCGAGACATTTACGTTTCCTGGTGGAAGCCGGTTCCACTTCATGGATCCGGATGGGTACGAACTAGCAGTCTGGACTGCGCAAACCTAGGCGCCTGGGATACGAGCGCGATACCCAACAGCAGAGTGAACGGATGCCCATGGCCCTACTCTTCACACTGTAGCCAATGGTCATCTGACAAGCCCTCGTCTACATAAATGGGGCTGGAACAGCTTGTCGTGCATGAATGGAGGACACATGCGGATCTACATTACAGGGGCTTCATGCGCCGGCGTGACCACACTGGGACAACACCTCGCCACTCGGCTCGGTCTGCGCCAGGTCGATGTCGATGATTTCTACTGGATGCCCACCGACCCTCCGTTCACAACCAAGCGACCACCCAGCGAACGCGTGTCACTGATGCAACAGGCACTCGGTGACGACGGTTGGGTGCTGACCGGCTCTTGCATGGTCTGGGGAGACGCGTTGATTGCTGATGCAGACGTGATTGTGTTCGTCGTCACGCCAACGCCCCTACGCCTGGAACGACTGGCTGCCCGCGAAAAGGCGCGCTATGGAGATCGAATCGCACCCGAAGGTGATATGCATCAGATCCACTTGGCCTTTCGGGAATGGGCTTCGCAGTATGACGACCCGAATTTCTCGGGGCGCAACCGGGCGTTGCACGAGGCGTGGCTATCACAACTGACGGCCCCGATCTTACGGGTCGACGGGGCTGACAGTGTTGAAACAATGGTGACGGCGGTCGTTCATACGGTGTCGAACATGGCGCAATAGCTGGAAACATGAACGGCTGAGGCTGTCCAACGACGTCCACTGCCCTTATCCTCACAGCTCCCCGCCCACGCGAACCCGGAGCCGCCATGGACGTCGCCACCCTCGCCCTTTTCCTCCCCGCCTGCTTTGCCCTGAACATGGCGCCCGGCCCGAACAACCTGCTGTCGGTGAGCAATTCCACGCGCTACGGCTACCGCACGTCATGCCTGGCCGGCATCGGTCGCTTGCTCGCCTTTGCCGGGATGATCGCCCTCGCCTCGGCCGGCTTGGCCGTGGTGTTGCAAACGTCGGAGTTGTTGTTCTATGGGATCAAGATACTCGGCGCGGCGTACCTGTTTTATCTAGCGCTTCAGCTGTGGCGCGCCAATCCGGAAGCAGAGGCGCAATCGGCCACGGCCAGGGTGGGACTGTGGGCGTTGGCGCGGCAGGAGTTCTTAGTGGCGGCGGGCAATCCGAAGGCGATTTTGATCTTCACCGCCTTCCTGCCTCAATTCGTGGTCCCCGGCGAGCCAGTCACCCCACAATTCGCGCTGCTCGGCGCGATGTTCCTGGTGTTGGAGTGGATCGCCATCAGCGCCTACGCCTATATGGGCCTGCACATGCGGCGCTGGTTTGCCGAGCCTCGGGGCAAGCGGATCTTCAATCGGTGCTGCGCGGGGTTGCTGTCGGCGGCGGCGACGGTGTTGTTGATGGCGCGCCGGGCTTGAGCAATGCATTGTTTGCAAAGCCCGACCGCTCTTGAGGTCAGCTACCTTCTGGCCATTTGGTTTTAAACAAACACCTTCAAAATTTTACGAGCTCTAGAATGACGCAACCATCTGAGCCGCTCTCCCCAGGAAGTCCGGGCGTTGAAGCAGCAGCGACGCTACCATTTAGACCTCCTTTGCCTCCTGCGCCAGCCCCTTTACAAGCCTCCAAGGAGCTTCCCGATGCTCCAGCACCTGGTACATCCCTTTTTCCGCTTTCACCGGCACGGCCTGGCGTGGCTGACTCAGGAACAGCGTCGGGCTTGCGACACTCCACACTCAGCCCCCCTCCCGCACCACCCGCACCGTTGTCAGTGACGCTTGAACGTTCAAAAGCACCAGTAGCACCTGAGCCTCCAGCAGCGATCACACCACTCTGACTCCCATATACCGGGGTATACGCCGCTACGTTTGTATTAACCGTCGTAATACTGCTAGATCCTCCATCCCCCCCTTTATGTCCTCCAGAATCGTCGGTAGCACCTCCCATGCCCCCCTTACCTCCAGCGCCAACATTAATAGTGATGGCCTGGACATTAAGGTCCTTTGAAGGAGGATAAAAGTTGCAGACTGTAGTTGCACCACTTCCGCCACCACCACCGGAGATTCCATTTATGCCCAAATTAGACACATACGTCTCCACAAAATTACCAGTATTGGAACCACCGCCAGCACCACCACCTCCCCCCCCAATCAAAGTGACCCGAATGCTTCTAATATCTCCCCACTTGGGAGCGGTACATTTATACTGACCCGCCTTGTTGTAAACCTCGTCTGCGGGGGCGAGTGTAGAGATGAAGGCACTGATGACGATAGCGGCATAGATAAACGAGGTTTTACCGTTCGATGTGCTCATGACCCGTATCGTCCTTAGTTGTTAGCGCGAAGGTTTACTGAACATTGGGACCAAATACACACGGTGTAACCTGTAAGAACTGACAGTTTCTTATACCGAGTCGGCATAAATAACCACCTCAAAAACGCAATAAAGTCCGCTTCATCTACGCAGGCTAGACCTGCCAACCGGCCAACGCCAAGACTGAGTTGCCCCCCCTTAATAACATCTGGAAACAGCCTCTCGATTGCCGACCAAAGCATCGTCTGCTCGCATGACTGCCCCCCATAACAATCAGCCAGATCAAGGAGAGATTCGATGAAAACCCTGGTAGTAGGCACCAGCAAAGGACTGGGCAAAGCCCTGATCGAAGGTCGCGGCGAGCCTGGGGACACGCTGATCGGCGTGTCCCGCAGCCGCCCCGAGCAGTTGGATTACAAGGACGGCGTGGCCGCCCGGCGGATCACGGTGTGAGCAGAGACGAACGCGTCGTCTAAACTTCACACACCGATTCTTCATGGAGACCGACCATGGCCCGCAAAAATACCCTCTGCCTCTGGTACAACGGCAACGCCCTGGAGGCGGCAACCTTCTACGCCGAGACCTTCCCAGACAGCAGGGTCAACGCCGTGCACCTGGCCCCCGGCGATTACCCGTCGGGTAAACAGGGCGACGTATTGACCGTGGATTTTACGGTGCTGGGCATCCCGTGCATCGGCCTTAACGGCGGCCCGATCTTTCCCCATACCGAGGCGTTTTCATTTCAGATTGCCACCGATGACCAGGCCGAGACCGACCGTTACTGGAACGCCATCGTCGGCAACGGCGGCCAGGAAAGCGCCTGTGGCTGGTGCAAGGACAAGTGGGGCGTGTCGTGGCAGATCTCACCGCGCGTGTTGACGGACGCCGTGACCCACCCGGATCGAGCAACGGCCAAGCGCGCATTCGATGCGATGATGACCATGAAGAAGATCGACATCGCCGCGATTGAAGCGGCGGTGGCCGCGGGCTAAGGCAACGCCTTGAGCATGGCCTTGGCCGCCAGGGCGTGGACCTCGCGGGTCGGGTGCCATTCGTCCCAGTAGTAATGCGCATCGGCATTGGCACACACCGGTTTTACTTCCGGGTAGGTGGGCTGGCACGGCGCGTCCAGGTCCGTGAACCCATTGGCTTGCGGATTGGCACGTAGCGCGTCGCTGAACGCCAAGTGGTCGAAGTAAGTGACCTTCGCCACGCCGATCTGCGCCAACACGGACGGTAATTTCTGCGCGAGCAATTGCTGGTACTTCTTCGCGTTGTCGACGTGGTTGCCCTGCACCACGGCGGGCACGTGGCTGAGGTCCGTAGTACCCACCACCATCACATGCCTGGCCCCCGCCGCCACCAGTTGCTCGGTGGCACTGCGGATGTTGGCCAGGCTCGATTCGCTCAGGGCTTCAATGCTTTCAGGATGGGAGAAGTCGGCCCATTCGAAAAAATCGTTGGCCGAGATAAAGATGAAATACAGCGCCTTGGGGTCGGCCTTGTGGGACTTGGCGGCCTGCAAATGCTCGGCGACTTGGCCGAGCAAGCCTGTGTCCTGGGTTGGCATCATCCACGTGTAGTAATTGCCGTGGCCACTTTTGGCGCCGCCCACCGCGTAGTCGGTCAACGGTGTTGTCAATGCCTGGGCCAAACCTTCAACGGCGGTCGGGCCATTGCTCCAGCGTCCTTTCCAGTACAGTGGGCCGGGCAGTGCCTGGGCGCCTTTGACCTTTTGCGCGGTAAGCCGGGTGGTGAGCGCTTCGCCCGCGCCATTGTCGGAGTAGCTGTCGCCAAAGGCATACAGATGATCATAGGTCGAGGCGCCAAAGGCGGTCGAGACAGACAGGGTCAGCAAAGCGGCCAAACACGCGCGTCGGATCATCGAGGTTCTCCCGGAGTGTGTGGATAGACTACCGGCTGGTTGAAAGCACGGCCGCATAATTGCGACCCGCACATATCCGGCGACGGCTGCATAAACTCAAACGCGCCCCGTTGACACGCTTCGTAATATTCCATGAAGATGGGGGCCTTATTCAGGGTGTGCCATCCCATGTCTGCAACGTCTTCCGTCAACCTTTTCGCCATTGGCTCTCTTGCCAAGGCGCAAGGTTGCGTTGCGCACGCCCTCAAATCGAAGAAACAGTCGCTCATGTGACCGGGGCGCGCTGTCCCGTCAGATGAGCTGACAGGACATTGAGCCCGATTCGCACAATTCCCCTCTGCCCTTCTGACGGTGACTCCAGCGGTCAATCATCAGGAGAAAGTGCATGTCATCGTTTCAAGGTATCTGGGTTCCCGTGGTCACGCCGTTCCATGACGGCGCCATCGACTTCACCGGCCTGCACCGTCTGGTTAGCCACTTGCTGGAGAAACACGTGGCCGGGATCATGGTGTGCACCACCACTGGGGAAGCGGCGGCGCTGAGTCGCCAGGAACAACTGGCGGTGCTCGATGCGGTGTTGCAATGGGTACCGGCGCACCGCGTGGTGATGGGTCTGGCGGGCTATAACCAGATTGAGCTGCTGCAGGTCCAGCGCGAAATCCTGCAACGCCCGGTGGCGGGGCTTTTGGTGCCGGCACCGAGTTACATCCGCCCGTCCCAAGCGGGTTTGGAGGCGTTCTTCCGCACCGTGGCCGATGCCTCCAGCGTGCCAATCATTCTCTACGACATTCCTTACCGCACCGGCGCTACCTTCGAGCAAGCCACCTTGCTGAACATCGTCGCCCATGAACGCATCGTGGCGATCAAGGATTGTGGTGGCAACCTTGGCAACACCCTTGCACTGCTGGCCAGCGGTGATGTGGAGGTGTTGTGTGGTGAAGACGTGCAGATCTTCAACGCCTTGTGCCTCGGTGCGACCGGTGCCATTGCGGCTTCGGCTCACTTGCAGACCGAGCAGTTCGTGGCGCTGTGCCAGTTGGTGCGGGACAATCAGCTGGCAGAGGCGCGAGCGACTTTTTTCGAGTTGCTGCCACTGATCAACGCCATGTTCATGGAGCCCAACCCCGCACCGGTAAAAGCCGCGCTGGCCCTGCAAGGCTTGATCGGCAGCGAATTGCGTGCGCCGATGCACGCCGCCAGTACCGCCGTTGTCGCGCGCTTGCAGCAGGTACTGAACCCGACCCGCTAACGTGCCTGGCGGATGTACGCAACGGCCCGTACGGGTGGACCTAGTCCAAGCCCTGGCAAAAATCTAACAGCCGAAACCGATCAAATGTGGGAGCTGGCTTGCCTGCGATAGCATCACCGCGATACATCTGAAACACCGAGGTGGCTGCATCGCAGGCAAGCCAGCTCCCACAGGGATCAGCGTCAGGCTGAGGTGATGTTGGCGCGAGCCGAGTGCAGCTTCTTGTAACTCTCAATCAGGCGTTGGTGCCGGTCCAGCCCTTCCAGCTTCATGCTGGTCGGCGTCAAACCATAGAAGCGCACGTCGCCCTGCACCGAGCCAATCACCGCATCCATCCGCTCATTGCCAAACATGCGACGGAAGTTGGCTTCGTAATCCGCCAGTTCCAGGTCATCGTCCAGCTCCATCTCCAGCACCGCATTCATCGCCTGATAGAACAGGCCACGTTCAGCCGTGTTGTCGTTGTACTGCAGGAACATCTCCACGCACTCCTTGGCCTCTTCATACTGCTGCAAGGCCAGGAAGATCAGCAGCTTCAGCTCCAGGATGGTCAGTTGGCCCCAGGCGGTGTTGTCATCGAACTCAATGCCGATCAGCGTGGTGATATCGGTGTAGTCGTCCAGTTCGCTCTCGATCAGGCGCTCGACCAACGCTTGCAGCTCTTCCTCGTTGAGGCGATGCAGGTTGAGAATGTCTTCGCGGAAAAACAACGCCTTATTGGTGTTGTCCCAGATCAGATCGTCCACCGGGTAGATTTCCGAGTAATCCGGCACCAGGATGCGGCACGCGGTGGCGCCGAGGTGTTCGTACACCGCCATATAGGACTCTTTACCCATGCCTTCCAGAATGCCGAACAAGGTCGCGGCCTCCTGGGCATTCGAGTCTTCGCCTGCGCCCGTGAAGTCCCACTCGACGAATTCGTAGTCCGACTGGGCGCTGAAGAAGCGCCACGACACCACGCCGCTGGAGTCGATGAAGTGCTCGACGAAGTTGTTCGGCTCGGTCACCGCCTGGCCTTCGAACGTCGGTTGCGGCAAGTCGTTCAGGCCTTCGAAACTGCGACCTTGCAACAGTTCGGTGAGGCTGCGTTCCAGCGCCACTTCCAGGCTCGGATGCGCGCCGAAGGAGGCGAACACGCCACCAGTGCGCGGGTTCATCAGGGTCACGCACATCACCGGGAACTCACCACCCAGGGACGCGTCTTTCACCAGTACCGGGAAGCCTTGGGCTTCGAGGCCCTGGATACCGGCGAGAATGCCTGGGTACTTGGCCAGCACCTCGGTCGGCACGTCTGGCAAGGCGAACTCGCCCTCGATGATTTCACGTTTCACCGCGCGCTCGAAGATCTCCGACAGGCACTGCACCTGGGCTTCGGCCAGGGTGTTGCCAGCGCTCATGCCGTTGCTCAGGTATAGGTTTTCGATCAGGTTGGACGGAAAGTACACCACCTCGCCGTCCGACTGGCGCACGAACGGCAGCGAAACGATGCCGCGCTCTTCGTTGCCGGAGTTGGTGTCGAACAAGTGCGAGCCGCGCAGCTCGCCCTCGCGGTTGTAGACCTTCAGGCAATAGGTGTCGAGGATTTCACTTGGCAGCTCGTCGTTGGGCCCCGGCTGGAACCAGCGCTCATCCGGGTAATGCACGAATGGCGCATTCGCCAGTTCTTCACCCCAGAACTGATCGTTGTAGAAGAAGTTGCAGTTGAGCCGCTCGATGAACTCGCCCAGTGCCGACGCCAAGGCGCCCTCCTTGGTCGCGCCCTTGCCGTTGGTGAAGCACATCGGCGAATGCGCATCGCGGATATGCAGCGACCACACGTTGGGTACGATATTGCGCCACGACGCGATTTCAATCTTCATGCCCAAGCCGGCGAGAATGCCGGACATGTTGGCAATGGTCTGCTCCAGCGGCAGGTCTTTGCCGGCGATGTAGGTGCCGCCCTCGGAGGTTGAGTTGGGCATCAACAAGGCCTGGGCGTCGGCGTCCAGGTTCTCGACTTCTTCGATGACAAACTCAGGCCCGGCCTGCACCACTTTCTTGACCGTGCAACGGTCGATGGAGCGCAGGATGCCTTGGCGGTCCTTGTCGGAGAGGTCCGCGGGCAACTCGACCTGGATCTTGAAGATCTGGTTATAGCGGTTTTCCGGGTCGACAATGTTGTTCTGCGACAGGCGAATATTCTCGGTGGGGATATTGCGCGTCTGGCAGTACAACTTCACGAAGTACGCCGCGCACAACGCCGACGACGCCAGGAAGTAATCGAACGGCCCCGGTGCCGAGCCATCGCCTTTATAGCGGATGGGCTGGTCGGCAATCACCGTGAAGTCGTCGAACTTGGCTTCAAGTCGGAGGTTGTCGAGAAAGTTGACCTTGATTTCCATGGGGGCACACCAGAATAACGGCTAAACAAAAATGGCCGCCATTATGAGGGGTTTCATCGGGAAGTTTCAGGCTTTTGACCAGTGGCTGGCGAATTGACCAATGTGAATTAACCTTTTCGCAGATGGCGCCGATGGACTGAGTGCAACCATGGAGTAGTCGGAATGCGCAATAACCAGCCCGTAACACAGCGTGAGATTTCCCTCGCGCCTTCGCAAAAACTCATTTCCGCCACAGATGTCCGAGGTGTCATCACTTACTGCAACGACGCCTTTGTCGATATCAGCGGCTTTGAACGTGCGGATCTGATTGGGGCACCGCAAAACATCGTCCGTCACCCGGATGTGCCCCCCGCCGTGTTTGCGCACATGTGGGGCGCGCTCAAACAGGGCCTGCCCTGGATGGGTATCGTCAAGAACCGCTCGAAAAACGGCGACCATTATTGGGTCAATGCCTACGTCACGCCCATCTTCGACGGCAGCAAGGTCGTCGGTTTCGAGTCCGTGCGGGTCAAGCCCACGGCCGATGAGATCCGCCGGGCCCAGGCCCTGTACCGACGCATAAGCCAGGGCAAACCGGGTGTTCCTCGCCAGGACGCCTGGCTGCCGGCCGCTATCAATTGTGTCCCGTATGTGGCAACTGGGCTTACCGGCAGCCTCGCCGGCATGTTCCTCAGTGCGCCCGTCGCCATCGCTGTGGCCGTTGCCGTCGCAGTACCGGTGGGCGTGCTCTGTTCGCGTTGGCGTCAAGGCAGCACGTTGCGGCTGTTGCACGGCGTGGAGCCGTCGACCTCGGATGCCTTGATCGCGCAGATGTACAGCGACGCACGTGGGCCTCAGGCACGCCTCGAAACGGCGTTCCTCAGCCAGAACGCGCGCCTGAAGACCTGCCTCACCCGCTTGCAGGACAGCGCCGAGCAACTGAGTGCCCTGGCCGGGCAATCCGATCAGTTGGCCTCCGCCAGCTCCAAAGGCCTGGACCGTCAGCGCGTTGAAACCGAACAGGTCTCGGCCGCCGTCAACCAGATGGCGGCCACCACCCAGGAAGTCGCCAGCCACGTGCAACGCACCGCCGACGCCACCCAGCAGGCCAACGTCTTGACGGGCCGCGGTCGTGAAGTGGCAAGGGATACCCGTGAGGCGATCGAGCGTTTGTCTGCGGTGGTCAGCGAAACCGGCGTCACCGTGGCGCAACTGGCCAAGGACAGTAACGAAATCGGCAGCGTGGTGGACGTGATCAAAGGCATTGCCGACCAGACCAACCTGCTGGCCCTCAACGCCGCCATCGAAGCCGCACGGGCCGGCGAGCAAGGCCGTGGTTTTGCCGTGGTGGCTGACGAAGTGCGCCAACTGGCGCAGCGCACGTCGCAGTCCACCACCCAGATCCACGGGTTGATCACCCAGCTGCAGGCGTCCTCCAACAACGCCGTGCAAAGCATGGAAAACGGTCAACGCCAGGCCCAGGAAGGTGTGGCCTGGGTGCTTGAGGCGGACCAGGCGCTGGTGGGCATCAGCGAAGCCGTGTCGCATATCACCGACATGACCACCCAGATCGCCGCTGCCACCGAGGAACAGAGCGCCGTCGCCGAGGAAATCAGCCGCAACATCACCACCATCGCCGAACTGGCCGACCAGACCTCGCTACAAGCCCATCAATCCACTGACCTGAGCAAGGAGCTGACGAACACCGCGTCCACCCAATACGCATTGGTCGAGCGCTTCAACCGCTGAGCCTGCACTGAACGTGTCGTGGCAAGCGCGCTTCCTGGGGTGAGCGCGTTTGCCACAAGAAAATCGCGAACCACACGATAATGGCGATATGCTTGGGCACCACCTCCACCCAGCACGAAGCCCGACCATGTCCATCACGGATAACCTCCTCGCCTTCACCTTCGCCGCCACACTGCTGACGCTCACACCCGGTCTCGACACCGCTCTGGTGCTCAGGACCGCCACGGTCGAAGGCAAGCGCCAGGCGCTGCAAGCCATGCTGGGGATCAACGCCGGTTGTCTGCTGTGGGGCGCGGCGGTTGCGTTTGGCCTGGGGGCGTTGGTTGCGGTGTCGGAAGTCGCCTTCAACCTGCTCAAGTACTGCGGCGCCGCGTACCTGGCCTGGTTGGGCTTGAACATGTTGCTGCGTCCCCGTCGCTCATTGACCAACGCCGGGGCGGATGCCAAGCCCACGGGCAACTGGTTGATCAAGGGCATGCTGGGCAACGTGCTCAACCCCAAGGTGGGGATTTTCTACGTGTCGTTCCTGCCGCAGTTCATCCCCCAGGGCCAACCGTTGATCCTCTGGACATTCGGTCTGGTCAGCATCCATGTGCTGCTCGGGCTGACCTGGTCACTGGTATTGATCGGTGCTACGCAACCACTGTCCGGTTTCCTGCGCCGTGAAAAAGTCATTCAGTGGATGGACCGCACCACCGGCATGATCTTTGTGTTGTTCGCTGCGCGGCTGGCGTTCAGCAAGCGCTGATTCGGAACCCACCCAGCCGGCGGCTCCAGTGGCAAATACGTGCACGAGTTGCGTCCGCGATTAGCCCAGGCGTATTGAAAGTTCGATGTCATCGGCAAACGCCACGGACAGGTAGCCGTTCTCCGGTGCGCGTACATGGGCCAGGTATTCAGGGCAGTAATCGGTGTTATCCGCCACCACCAGTGCGCCGGGGCGCAGATGGCTTTCCACCAGGCCGAGCACGTCGCCATACAGCGTCTTGGCGCCGTCCAGCAACAGCAGGTCTACGCTGTCCGGCAGGTCGCTGGCCAGGGTGACCAGCGCGTCGCCTTCGCGGATATGAATCAGGTCACTCACGCCGCCTTCGATGAAATGCTCGCGCGCCAGGGCGATCTTCGAAGCTTCGAATTCGCTGCCGATCAGCACACCACCACCGTTGTCACGCAACGCAGCAGCCAGGTGCAACGTGGACAGGCCAAACGAGGTACCAAACTCGACAATCGCCCGCGCCTTACTGCTGCGTGCCAGCATGTAGAGCAGTTTGCCGGTGTCCCGCGACACCGGTAGCCACAGGTCCTTGAGCATCGAATACAGCGCCCCTGCATCGCCTGCGCGCACTGGTGCATGCCTTCATCAGATCAGAATGCGAAGAGGCCCCGATGCGCGTCGCGCTGAATGACGCGGCGCCGCTCTATCGCGATGCCCCGGAAGCCCTGGAAGTGCGCGCAGCGGGGCAGCAGATATTCGAGGCGTTCATGTTGGAGTTATTGCCCGAGGTGACCGAGCCAACCCGCACACTGGCCTGCGATCTGATCCTGACCACGCTCAGTTCGGTCGGCAAGGATTTCTCCGGCAGTCCACGCACACCTGAAGAAATCGCTGTTTACGCCGATGGCATGGCTGATATGTTTCGTGCCTATGTGAGCGCGCTCAACTATTCCTGAAGCGCCGATACCCCAGCAACGGACTGCACATGAACTTCTTCAAGAAACTGTTCGGCTCATCGACAAAAACGGAAGTACCTGCGCCTACGCCCAATGCAGCGGAGTCGCCCGAACCCGACGCCGCCAACCACGCCGCTCGCCTGGCCACCGCCGAATGCCTGGACCGACACTGGCAGTCCGTGGGCACCGTCGAGAAAGACGTGCGCACAGGTGGGCGCGCGGCGCGGGAAGATTTGGTGGCGCGGTTACAGGCGGCAGGGGTTGGGCATGTAAGGGGTGTTTATCGGGAGAGCGTGGTTTAGCAGTGTTTATTGGTGACCGTTTTGAGGGGGAGCTATCAGCCAGAAGCGGCCACTCGATCCACCTCAGCCTCCAGCTCTGCTGGAAACCAGGAACGATTGCCGCCCTGCTTCCGCCTCTATCCACCCAGCACGCCCGGACTGGAACCCGACCTGGTCATTTCAACGGGTCATAGGTGACCAATGTCTTCGGCTCCAGATACGCGCTCATCCCCCACCTGCCCATTTCGCGCCCAAGGCCTGATTGCTTGAATCCACCGAAGGGGGCGCGCGGTTCGTGGGCCAGGGTGTTGATGAGCACGCGTCCCGAATCGATCTGAAGGGCGAGGTTCATACAACGCTCGGGACTTTTTCCCAGCACCAGGGCGCTCAGCCCATAGTCCGTATCGTTGGCAATACTGATCGCATCAGCGTCATCCTCGTAGGGGATGATTGTCAGCACGGGGCCGAAGATTTCCTCACGCGCGATGCGCATCCGGTTGTTGGCCTCAGTGAAAATCGTGGGCTTCACGAACCATCCGGCGTGAAAGCCTTCCGGGCGCCCTTCGCCACCCGACAGTAACCTCGCGCCTTCTTCCTGGCCGATACGGATGTAGCGCTGCACCCGTTCCCACTGTTTCTGGCTCACCATGGGGCCGATGTCGGTGTCGGCGTTGCGCGGATCGCCCGATTGAATCTGTGAGACACCCTCCTTGGCAATCCGCTCGAACTCTGCCAGCCGGCTGCGCGGCACGAGGATGCGAGTGCCCGCGATGCAAGCCTGGCCACTGTTGAGAAATCCGGCCTGCAACACCAGCGGCATGACTGCCTGGAAATCCGCATCGTCAAGCACCACGGTGGGCGACTTGCCGCCGAGTTCCAGCGTCACGCGCTTGATGGTGTCAGCACCGGTTTTGACCAGATGTTGGCCGATAGCGGACGACCCCGTGAACGAGATTTTGGCAACGTCGGGGTGACGGGCGATTTCCTCGCCGACCACATTGCCTCGTCCGTTGACGATATTGAATACACCCGGTGGCAGCCCCGCTTCGTGCAACGCCCTGACCACGACCTGCGTCTGCAACGCGCTCATCTCGCTGGGCTTGATGACGGCGGTGCAGCCTGCCGCCAGCGCGGTGGCCAGCTTGTTGCAGATAAAACCCGCATTGCTATTCCAGGGTGTGATCAGACCGGTAACGCCCAGGGGCGTCAGAATGACCCTGGCCATGCCGACCTGCTCCTCGAATTCGAACGCTTCCAGTACATTGATTGCTTGCGCGATCACGTCAGCCGCATAAGTCGCCATCGAGCGCCCGCGGGCCATAGGTGCGCCATATTCCACAAGGATGGCTTCCAGCAGTTCTTCCTCCTTTGCCGCCACGGCCCGGTGCATGCGTCGCAGTGCCTCAATGCGCTCCTCCCGGCTGGTAAGCGCCCACGCCGGGAACGCAGCCTTGGCGGCGGCGATGGCACGCTGTGCGTCCAGCGCATCGCCCAGCCGAACCTGACCGATGACTTCCTCGGTGCTCGGGTTATGAAGGTCGAACCATTCCTGACCGTTTGGAATGACGAACTCACCGTTGATGTAGATGTGTTCAATGCGTTGCATGGCAACTCCTCACTCAAAATGACTCGCCTGAACCGAGCCTCTGTGAAGGAAGTTTAAGAAGGGATCATTGTTCCGATAAGCTATCCTTTGACTTATGAAGCATCCGCAATTTCAGGACAATCCATGCACAGAACAGGAATGACCGAACTGGAAGTGGTTCTGGCCGTTGCTCGCCGCAGCAGCTTTCGTGGCGCAGCACAAGAGTTGGGCATGTCCACCACCGCCGTGAGCAGTGCGGTGGCCGGCCTGGAAGCGCGCCTGAAGGTGCGCCTGTTCAATCGCTCCACGCGCAGCGTTGCCCTCACCGACATCGGGCAACGCTATGTGGAACGCATCGCCCCGGCGTTGGCACAGATCAAAAGTGCCGGCGAAGAGGCCAGCGTCGGCCCCGACAAGCCCAGCGGCACACTGCGTATCAATGCACCGCATGGCGGGGCCTATCTGCTGCTGGAGCCGCTGTTCAAGCAGTACGCTCAGCGCTATCCCGACGTGCGCATCGACATCGTCAGCGAATCAGGCATGGTCGACATCGTCGCCGGAGGTTTCGACGCGGGGATTCGCCTGGCAGAGTCGGTGCCACAAGACATGATTGCCGTAAAACTGTCAGATGACATTCGAATGCTTGTGGTGGCAACGCCCGAGTATCTCGAACGCCAGGGTGTGCCCGAGCATCCGCAAGACCTGCTCAGCCACCAGAGCATTGGCATGCGCATGGCCCACGGCGGCCTCTACCAATGGGAACTGGAGCGAAACGGTGAAAAGTTGCAGATGAATCTGCCGGTGCGCTTCATTTTCAACGAGATGCTGGCTATCAAACAGGCCGTGGTGTTGGGCCTTGGCATCGGTTTCATTTCCGAGTGGTTCATACAGGAAGAACTGGCCAGCGGCGCCCTGGTGCCAGTGCTGGTACCGTGGTGCCCGTCGTTCGGCGGTTTGAGGCTTTACTACTCGGGCCATCGCTTCGTACCGCCGCGATTACGCGCATTGATTGATCTGGCGCACGCGCTGCGGCCCACTGTGGTTTGAGCATGTCGCTATGGGCCGTTTTCGGCCAAAAGCAGACATTAACGTCGGAGATAAACGGCGGCTGATAAGTTGGCAAAATCGGCCAATCAGACGTTCATGTCGATCAATCCGCTAGTCCCTCTCATGCTCGGCCAGCCGGCATGAATGTCCCGCAAGTGGGGCAGTCAACGCCATCGCTCGCCATTTGCATAACCCCCTCGCCGCACTCCGGGCAAACCTGCCCCCCATAACCGGGAGCCATTTCTCGCAGCAACGCGGCTTGCGATGAAACGGCAACAGCCCCTAGCGAAAAGCATGCTCACAATTAGCGTGCCCTGGCTCACCCCCCTACAAAATACCTGTACAGAAATAGCACTACGCATTTTTACAGCGCTCGCAGGATTCTATCGGCCCAAAGAGGGCCTTGGGCTGTATCGCCGCCAAACAGTAGTCAGCCCGATAGCCGGGCCTCTATTCCTGGCGCTTGCCAGAAACCGGAGGTTACTGACCGTTCATCGGGATTGAGTGATGTCATGACGACATCACTCCGATATAGTTGTACAAGAGTTGTACAAGAACAAATTCTTGTACAAGATTCCACCGACTAGGAAATAACGCCGCGACTCGTTGCCGTCGAACAAAAGAATGCCTGCGCAGGATGCGGACCAAGGGCGAATACATACCCTTGCAGGTGTCCCTAAATTGCTCCTCCCACTACGCAGGTACATCATGCCAACGCACACTCCCCGGCTCTCTACACGGACCAGTCTCTATGCCGGCTATGCCAGCCTGCTCGCGTTTATGTTGCTGATCGCCGCTATCTCGCTGTACGCCCTGGCTAACAGTAATAAGGACTTTTTTCTCTACGTTAATGGCGTTGATGCACGTACCCGCCTGGCCAACACACTGAACGACGCCGCCGCCCAGCGTGCGATTGCCCTGCGTAACATCGCCTTAAACAGCAATGTCACCGCGAGAGGACAGCAGCGAGGCGCGATTGCCGCCAACGAACAATTGGTGGCCAGCAGCCTCGCCGCGCTACGCCAGGCAACTGATAACCATGGTGATGTGTCGCCCAAAGCACGTGAACTGTTCTCAACCATCGAGCAGGTCGAGAGCCGCTACGAACCGGTAGCGCACACCATTGCCGAACACCTGTTCAAGGGTGAAAACGATGAGGCCCTGCGCATGGTCAGCGAGCAGTGCACACCATTACTGGCCGAGCTGACACAGGCAATTGGCGAATACCTGCGCTACACCAACCAGAGAGCAGACCTGCAGGTCAGCGAAAATGACGAACACTATCTGTCACAACGCAACCTTCTGCTCGCCATTACTGCGCTGGCCGTCTTACTAGCAGCGGTACTGGGCTACGTCATCAGCCGCAACCTGCTGCGCGCGCTGGGTGCCGAACCGAGTGAACTCAACCAGCTCGCCCAACGGGTTGCCAACGGCGATTTGCGCGCTAGCGAACGCACGATTGAGCCACCACAAGCCAGCATCATGGCCGCCCTGCTGAGCATGCAGGAGAACCTGCGGGACATGACCAAGGGCATAAACCTGTCTTCACAGACCGTGGCCGAATCCAGCCAGGAGCTTAGCCAATCGAGCCTGAGAAACGCCGAAAGCGTGGCCATGGCACAGTGCGAGGTCGAGCAGATCGTCACCGCCGTTCACCAAATGGCCGCCACCGTGCAGGATGTCGCGCGCAACGCCGAATCCGCCGCCAGTGCCGCCAGCGAGGCCGATAGCGCGGCCCTGTACAGCCAGCAGAAGGCCAAAGATGCCGTGAACATGATCAGCGAGCTGGCCGAGACAATCGAACAGTCCAACATGGCCATGGGCCGGCTGAAGAATGAAACCGGCAATATCGGCGGCGTGCTTGAAGTGATCAAGTCGGTGGCCGACCAGACCAACCTGCTGGCCCTCAATGCAGCCATCGAAGCTGCCCGTGCTGGCGAGGCCGGACGCGGCTTCGCGGTGGTAGCCGACGAGGTGCGCAGCCTGGCACAGCGTACCCAGAAGGCCACCTCAGAGATCGAGGGGCTGATCGCCAGTCTGCAGAAAATTGCCGACGAGACCTCGCAGCATATGCAACGCTGCAAGAGCTCCAGTGCGCAGTCGGTGTCCGGCGTTTCCGAGGCCGGTGACGCGGTAAGCACGATCGTAACCATGATCGAGCGGATCAACGGCATGAACCACCAAATCGCCGCTGCCGCCGAGCAGCAGAGTACCGTTGCCGAGCAGATCAGCCGGGGCATCGTGACCGTCAGCGAAAGCGCCGAGCAATCCGCTGCAGCCTTCCGCAGCGCTCAGCAGGAAAGCGAAGGACTGGCACGCACCAGCGTGACATTGCGAGAGAACATCTCGCGCTTTCAGCTCTAGGGTCTGTTGCCGTTTCATCGCAAGCCGCGTTGCTGCGAGAAATGGCCCCCAATTAGCAGCAGGACGCAGGTAATGGTCCGATTCCTGTAGCAACAGCGGGGGCCATTTTCCTAGCGGCCTTATGGTCTGACCACAATTGTGCAATACCTGCCATTTTTGAGCGTCTGCTTTTGGCCAAAAGCAGACTGTGGACAGGTAGCCGTTGATGTCTCTACGCTGGACAATCTAGTGACAGCACAGCGGTAAAAAAGGAGTAGTCACGTTGGAAGTTGCCATTGATCGAGATAGCGTTCATGCAGGAGATGATCTGGGAAGCCATGCGACGTCGATCACACTCGATCCATCAGCAACGCTGCGCGCCTTAATCGAAGTGATACAAGAAGCCGGCTACTTACCGGGTATCAATGGAGGCAAGGCTACTTGGATTATTTGGTCGTCTGACAAACCAATAGGTGTTTTAGCGCAGCAATGGCCAGCACCTAAATTGACCGTGCCGCCCGAAAGCACCGTTGATCAATATTTCGGAAATACCGAACCTCGCCTTCTGTTCAGATATTGGTGTCAGGCAGATCCAGATGAGGTCTTTTCGAATATCAAGACCGGAAATGAGCCACCTTCACGATTTTAGGATTGGCGGTGGACATTTCTGTCGATCAATGCGGTTCAGATGACTGCTTTGGGTCGAAAGCAGCCGGTCACGACTGACCGCTTTAGACCCGAAGCGAACACTTCTGTGTGCCATACAGGTAATGAAGGATGTGCGGCGCAGAGCCGATCAGCGATTGTTTTCGCCTAGGAGCACGGTTACGCCTCTGCTTTAATCAGCACGCCACTCTTAACCCGCGCATCCAGAATCGCGGAAAACGCCTTAAAATCGTGCGCGGATTCCGGGGCAACATACATCAAGTTGCCAAAGTGGTCGGCGTAGTCTTGAAGGTAAAGGCCATTGCTCCCGTAATACTGTTGCGCAATCTCATTTCCAGCGTCATTCAAGTCCTCCTCGGTAAATTTGCCATCGCAATACCTAAAGAGAAACTCGGTGGCGGAGAGTTCGCCGCTGATCACGCGGGCGACGGCTTCAGGCTCTTCCTCGGCGTGAAAGTCGCCAGCCCAGCCTTTAATAAAACACCATCTTAAGAACAGCGCTATGTGTGTGCCGCCATGTTCCGGTGGTTGGCCTGCTGGAAAGTCTCCGCCATGGTGCCAGCTTGCATCATCGTATTTCATGGGCGTCCTTGAGATGTTTTGCGTTGAAAACGGGAGTTTGATTTATCACGATTTCGCAGGGATAAGGTAGGTCTGTTTTAACGTTCAGCCACCCCACGCAGTATCTTGGGTCATTGAACCGTCCTTATCGACGTGATCGCCAGGAAGGTCGTCGGCCCATCGGGACCGGACGGCCCCCGATAGCACCCTTGCGCCTGGAGGTGATGAACCGCTGCGGCGGTCAGTTCCCAGGCCATGCTTTCATCCTGAATGGCAAAGGCCTGGTCGTCGCCAAACAGGTCAAACCCCGTAATGGCTTGAAGTTGCTTGAGCGGCAGCGCGACCTCGCGCAATGCAGGGTCGACGCTAGGGTTGCTCCAGGCCCATTTCCAGGCGCTGAATTTACCCGAGTAGCTGCCGATGCTTACGACGTCTGCCACGACGGCCAGCCTGTCGTGGCTGTCGAAGAACTGGAGTACCCCCGTGGATTGTTCGAACCACCAACGGGCCATTTCGCCCAGCCAGTAAACCCGGCTCAACTCCGTCTGTTTCAGTGACAGCTCATCCATCACTTGCGCCAAAAATGCTTCAAATTCATGGTCCGTCATGGACGTCTCCTTGTTGTGCAGCAAAAGCCAGCCGATACCTGACTTCCTCCAGTGTCACGCCGCCCCTTATCAGGTTGCGCTCACTGCCGGCATCCGCGACACAGCCTGCCCTGCGATAAAACCGGATCGCTCTTTCATTAAGGCTCAACACCCAAAGCGTCACCCCCTGAAATCCACACTCCCTCAATGTCTGCAGGCCGGCCTTCCACAAGGCCAGCCCGGCGCCCGTTTGCCAATACCGGGCTAACACGTAGATGGCCATGACTTCGCCGGTGTTTGCCCCAGCCGCATCTTCGTCACGGCTGGCGCCCACAGAGATCCAGCCGAACTACTTGCTTATCCACCTGCGCGACCCACACGTTGGACTCATCCGATTCTAACGCGCGCATCCAGAAGGATTCACGCTGAGCCAGGGTGGCTTCCAGCGAACTCAGGTATTGAGCAGGCATCAGGTCACGATACGCGGCTTGCCAACTGCTGATATGCACCTGGGCAATGGTCGTTGCATCAGAGGGTAATGCCTTGCGGATCATTGAAGTATTCCTGCTTCGTACTCTGGACAACAACGATAGCGAATACAGGTAACGGATTTATTTTTTCATTCAGTAATCCGCCACCTTTTCAGGCTTCGAAAAATTCGCTGTCTGGAAGCACACGCAGGCTGATATGTTTCGAGCCTCACGCAAAGGGAGGTGCCATGCAACCGTTAGCCACCAACGCCGCACTGCTGATCATCGACATGCAGCAAGGCATGAACGAACCGAAGCTGGGGCGACGCAACAACGCGGATGCTGAAGTGCAGATGCAGCGCCTGCTAAAGGCGTGGCGGCAATCCAACCGCCCGGTCGTGCACATCCGGCACATGTCCCGCTCGCCCGACTCGGTGTTTTGGCCGGGCCAGCCGGGGTGCGAGTTCCAGCCCGCGCTGCAACCGCTTGCCCTGGAGCATGTGGTGGAGAAGAACGTTCCGGATGCGTTCACCGCGACAGGGTTGGAGCGTTGGCTGCACGTGCGTGGGATCCGGCAATTGGTGATCGCCGGCGTGATCACCAACAACTCGGTCGAGTCCACGGCACGCTCAGGCGGCAACCTGGGCTTTGCGGTGACGGTGGTTTCAGACGCCTGCTACACCTTCGATCAAGTCGATTTATCCGGGCGCCTTTGGCCTGCTGAAGACGTGCATGCGTTGTCGCTGAGCAACCTGGCGATGGACTATGCCGGGGTTGTAGAGACCGACGAAATACTGGCTCATTGCTGAGTGGAGCCGTCATGCATTCGGTGCACCGAATGCGTCAGCATTGGACCCGCTGAAGATAGTCTTCCAGCGTATCGACATGCGCTGAAGAAACCACCGCCCCAACATACCCATCAGGACGCACCAGCACCCACTCGCCAATCGCCAGCCCATAGATGCGTTGAAAGTGCCCCTGGTCGTCGATCAGCTCGCCGCCGGCCCCAACCGTATGAATCTGCACACCAGGCCGCGCCTTGACTAAGCCACCCGCCACGCCGTAGCCCAGCAGTGTCCAGTGGGGTCCCTGAAAAAGGTTGAACAACCGCAATGCCTGCCCAGCGACACCCCGGACCGGCGCGTCCGGCGCTCGGTCGCCGGCGGCAACGCCGTTGCGCACGGGGTGCTGCAACGCCAGCGAGGACGTGGGGTAGCCGATGTCCAGTTGGTGCACTTCCCTGCCCCGCCGCAGCTCGCCGCTCTTCATCTCGCCGAGCAGTTGGGTGGACAAACCGAGCACCGAGGCGGCGACCGGCCGGCGCTCCTGTTCGTAGGTGTCGAGCAAACCATCGGGCGCTCCCTGCACCACCGCAGCCAGCTTCCAGCCGAGGTTGTAGGCGTCCTGCACACTGGTATTGAGGCCCTGGCCACCGGTGGGCGGATGGATATGGGCGGCGTCCCCCACCAGCAGCACCCGGCCCTGGCGGTATTGATCAGCCAAGCGTGCGTTCATGGTGTAGGCCGACGACCAGGTCACGCTGTGTACCTGGAGATCGCCGCGGCCGGTGCGCTGGGCGAGCAGGTGCGTGAGCCCTTCGGCGCTGAAGTCGATGTCGACATCCGCCGGGATCGGCGCCTGGATCTGAAACAGGTCGGTGCCGGCCAGTGGACATATCGCAATCTGGCGCTGCCCATCCCCCTCTCCGAAGCGGTGCCAGGCATCACGTGTGAGGCCGCTGAGTACCACATCCGCCACCAGGGCGTGTACGCCAAGGGTCTTGCCGGGGAAGCCGATATCCAGGGCGTGCCGGACAAAGCTGCGACCGCCATCGGCACCCACCAGCCAACGTGCGCGAACGCTTTCTTCGCCGGCTTTGCCGAGCAGTCGCGCGGTGACGCCCTCGGCATCCTGTTCGAACCCCACCAGCTCACAACCAAACTCAGGCTGGTGGCCCAGTTCAAGCAAACGTTCGCGCATCACCTGTTCGGTCAAAAACTGCGGCACCATCAACGGTTGCTGGTAGGGCTCAGCGGGTGTCGGGGCGTTGGTTTGGGTGAATTCGACGTCGCGGTAGCTGCCATCGTCGCGGTAGCGCCGGTCAGTCGGATAGACTCCACCCACGGCCATCAAACGATCGAGAAGCCCCAGGTCTTCGAAGACTTCCTGAGACCTGGGCTGGATGCCCTTGCCACGGGAGCCGGGGAAAGGCTGCTGGTTCTTTTCGATCAAGCGAAAGGTGATGCCCCTTCTCGCCAGGTCGATCGCCAAGGTCAGGCCAGCGGCACCGGCACCGCAAATCAGTACATCGACAGCGAATTGCGTTTTCATACTGGATCACCTATATGTGCAATACGCACATATTAAGAGAGGCCAACACTGTGTCAATAAAATATGTGCAAAACGCACATATATCTGCCCAACTGCGTGACCTGCATGGCTCATTAGTTGAGATCGTGGGGGTGATGAACCGCCCGCAACGCGACGAGGCGATGGTCCGCGAAGCTGGGATTTCCCTGGACCGCGCCCTGTTTCCATTGCTGGTGCTGGTAGAGCGGCTGGGTCCGATTGGTGTGGTCGAACTGGCCGACCGCGTAGGCCGCGACTACACCACGGTGAGCCGGCAGGTGACCAAGCTGGAAAGCTTGGGCCTGGTGTTGCGCCAGGCAAGCGCAATTGATCGCCGCGTGCGAGAGTCGGTGATTACCGATAAAGGCAAGGCCATGACTGACCGTGTCGATGACGCGCGGGAGAGGATCGGTGTGTCGATCTTCTCCACTTGGGAGGAAGGTGATTTCGACAACCTGGTGCGGTTGATGCGCAAGTTTGCAGAGGACATCAAGGCCGATTCAGTGCGTGCGACGGAGGGCATCGCCTAGGGCCATCTACGTTTCCTGTGGCAAGCGGGGCAAGCCCGCTCGCCACACTGCGTCAATCCAGTGCCAGTTCCACCCCCCCACCGTTCAACCGCACCGGCCACACCCGCAGGCGCTGGTCCGGTGCCTCCAGGCATTGCCCATCTTCCAAGCGGTAATGCTGCTTATAGATCGGCGCCGCCACCACCAGGTCGCCCTTGATACTGCCGATCAAGCCACGTCCGATAACATTGGCACCGGATTCCGGGTCATGGTTGTCAATCGCGTACAAGGTCTGGTCCTGCGCGCCCGGCAGGTAGAACAGCGCCACTTGCGCGCCGTCCAACCACACCACCACGCCGGAATTGCTCACCAGGTCGGACTCGCTGCACACACGTTTCCAGGTGGCCAGGTTGCGTTGGGTATTGAGCTGACTCATCAGGCAATCTCCTCGGTGACGGGAATCAGGTTGAGTTCGGCCGCCATGATCGGCCGACGCTGACCGCGTTCCTGGACGAAGTGGATGTCCGGGTCGGGGCGTTTGTCGTTGACGAAGGTGCGGAAGCGCTTGAGTTTTTCCGGGTCTGCGAGGGCGTTGGCCCACTCGCATTCGTAACGGTCGACGACTTGTTGCATCTGCGCTTCCAGCTCGGCACCCAGGCCCAGGCTGTCGTGCAGGATCACATCCTTGAGGAAATCCAGGCCGCCTTCCAGGCTTTCGCGCCATACCGAGGTGCGTTGCAGCTTGTCGGCGGTGCGGATGTAAAACATCATGAAACGGTCGATGTATTGGATCAGCGTGGCGTCGTCCAGGTCGGTGGCGAACAGTTCCGCATGACGCGGGCGCATGCCACCGTTGCCGGCGATGTAGAGGTTCCAGCCCTTCTCGGTGGCGATTACGCCGACGTCCTTGCTCTGGGCCTCCGCGCACTCGCGGGTACACCCGGACACCGCGAACTTGAGTTTGTGCGGCGAGCGCAGGCCCTTGTAGCGGTCTTCGATCTGCAGCGCCATTTTCACACTGTCCTGCACGCCGTAGCGGCACCAGGTGCTGCCCACGCAGGACTTTACCGTGCGCGTGGATTTGCCGTAGGCATGCCCGGTTTCAAACCCGGCGGCGATCAGTTCGCTCCAGATATCCGGCAGTTCGTGCAGTTGCGCCCCAAACAGGTCGATACGCTGGCCGCCGGTGATCTTGGTATAGAGGTCGTATTTCTTCGCCACTTCGCCGATCACAATGAGTTTATCCGCGGTGATCTCGCCGCCCGGAATACGCGGCACCACCGAGTAGGTGCCGTTCTTCTGCATGTTGGCCATGAACGTGTCGTTGGTATCCTGCAACGGCACCAGGGACGCATCCATGATCGGCTGGTTCCAGCACGAGGCCAGGATCGAACCCACCGCCGGTTTGCACACGTCGCAACCGGTATGGCCACGGCCGTGTTTGGCCAGCAGTTCGTCGAAGGTAATGATGCCTTCCACGCGCACCAGGGCGTACAACTCCTGCCGGGTATAGGCGAAATGTTCGCACAGGCTCTTGTCGACGCTGACCCCACGCGCAATCAGCTCATGCTCGAACACTTGCTTGAGCAACCCGGCGCAGCCACCGCAACCGGTGCAGGCTTTTGTCTGGGATTTGAGCAGGCCGAGGTCGCTGCAGCCGCTGTCGATGGCCGAGCAGATCGCGCCTTTGGTCACGTTATGGCAAGAGCACACGGTGGCCGATTCCGGCAACGCGCCAGGGCCCAGGGTCGGCGCGCCGGCGGAGGATGGCAGGATCAGGCTGGCCGGTTCGGATGGCAGTGCGATGCCGTTCTGCATGTATTGCAGCAGGGTGTCGTAGTAGCTGTTGTCGCCCACCAATACGGCGCCGATCACCTGCTTGCCCGAGGCATCCACCACCAGGCGTCGATAGCTGGCGCTGGCTTCGTCGATGAACTGATAGCTGCGGGCGCCGGGGGTGTGGGCATGGGCGTCGCCGATAGAGCCCACGTCCACGCCGAGCAACTTGAGTTTGGTCGACATGTCGGCGCCCACAAACGGCTCGGCGGTCTGCTCGCAGAGCAGCGCAGCGACGCCTCGGGCCATCTGGTAGCCCGGTGCGACCAGGCCGAACAGGCTACCGTTCCAAGAGGCGCACTCACCGATTGCGTAGATGTTCGGGTCGCAACTCAGGCACTCATCATTGATTACCACGCCGCCGCGCGGGCCGATGTCCAGGCCTGCCTTCCGCGCCAACGCGTCCTGGGCGCGGATGCCCGCGGAGAACACGATCAGGTCGGTTTCGAGGAACTCGTCATTGGCAAAATTCATGCGGTAACGGTAGTGCTCGCCCGCACTGATGGATTGGGTGGCGCGCGACAAATGCACCCCCACGCCCAACCGCTCGATCTGCGCCTTGAGCGCCAGGCCGCCAAAGTCGTCGAGTTGCACCGGCATCAAGCGCGGCGCGAACTCCACCACATGGGCTTCAAGGCCCAGGCTTTTCAGCGCGTTGGCAGCTTCCAGGCCCAGCAGTCCTCCGCCCACCACCACGCCGCGCCGCGCATTGGCAGCGGCCTTGCGGATCGCGTCCAAGTCTTCAAGGGTGCGATACACCAGTCGTGAATCACCTTCGGCGCCGTCGATAGGTGGCACGAACGGATAGGAGCCGGTGGCCAGCACCAGCTTGTCATAGGCGACGCAGCCGTCAGCGGTAATCACCTCGCAGCGGGCGCGGTCAATCTCCAACACCGGCACGCCGAGATGCAGGGTTACACCCGGCGTCTGGTACAACGAGGCGTCGGACAAGGCCAACGACTCGGCGTCGCGCCCGCTGAAATATTCGGACAGATGCACCCGGTCATAGGCGCGCATCGGCTCCTCGCTGAACACATGCAAACGGTAGTGATCCAGTGCGCCGCGCTCGATCAATTGCGCCACACAGTGGTGGCCGACCATGCCATTGCCGACGACGATCAAGGTTTTGAGATTGTTCATATAAAGCACCCGACAAAGCTCATCACGGTTTAAAAAAGCAAAAAAAAACGCCTGAAACCTTGCGGTTCCAGGCGTCTTTGCCTGTTCTTATGCGGGTTCGGATCAGGCGACTGCGCCGGATTCTCCGCTATTGCCCCTGGTGTCGATCGTCGTTGACCGAAGTGGGTTGAGGGGGAGCTTGCAGGGTCTGTGCCAAGCCGTCGGATACCCCGCTGCAACGCCGCTGGCGTCGACAACCCACGCTAAAACACCGCCCGCGGCGCCTCCAACTGGTGCGCCCCGCTTCATAAATGTGCACACCCCATCCTCTGCCGAACCGTTTTCTGGGGTGAGCGGACTTGCCCCGCGCCTCGGTCTCAGGAGAGTTGCTGCGCAGCCCGGTGCGGGGCAGGCCCGCTCATCACGACAGGCCGCGTTCCTCAACAAACCGCGCCTTGGACAACCTGGCGCGTGACTTGCTAGGGACACCCCAACCAAGCAGTCAACGCTGACTGCCCTCTCACGACAAAGGCGCCGTGTAATCCCCGTTCTCAACGGAGGGTTGCAAGGCGCCTTTTTTGTTTACGCAGGTTTTAGATGGCCAATCAGAGCATACGCAGTGTGTGTCCCTATTGTGGCGTGGGCTGCGGCATCGTCATGCAGGTAGAAAACAATAAAGTGGTCAAGGTGATCGGAGACACGGCCCACCCCACCAACTTCGGCCGTCTGTGCACCAAGGGCACCACCTGCGGGCAAGCCATCGCCGACTCCGGCCGCATGGAAAACGCATATGTCCGCCAGGCCCGGGAGCATGACCCGGTGCGCATCGGTATAGACAAAGCCATCAGCGAAACCGCGCGCCGCCTGCGCCACACCCTCGACACGCACGGGCCGCAGGCATTGGCGTTCTATGTGTCAGGGCAGATGTCGCTGGAAGCCCAGTACCTGATCAACAAATTGGCCAAGGGCTTCGTACGCACCCACCACATCGAGTCCAACTCTCGGCTGTGCATGGCCAGCGCCGGCAGTGGCTACAAACTCTCCCTCGGCGCCGACGGCCCGCCGGGGTCCTATGAAGATTTCGATCGGGCCGACCTGTTCTTCGTGATCGGCGCAAACATGGCTGACTGTCACCCCATCCTGTTCCTGCGCATGATGGACCGGGTCAAGGCCGGGGCGAAGCTGATCGTAGTCGACCCACGGCGCAATGCCACGGCGGACAAGGCCAACCTGTTCCTGCCGATCAAACCCGGCACCGACCTTGCGCTGCTCAATGGCTTGCTGCATCTGCTGGTGAAAAACGGCCACACCGACCCTGCCTTTATCGCCGCCTTCACCGACGGCTGGGAGGCGATGCCCGCGTTCCTGGAGGACTATTCGCCAGAGCACGTCGCCGTGATCACCGGCCTGGCCGAAGCAGATATCCGCCAAGCCGCCGACTGGATCGGCCAGGCCGCGAAGTGGATGAGCTGCTGGACCATGGGCCTCAACCAGAGCACCCACGGCACCTGGAACACCAACGCCCTGTGCAACCTGCACCTGGCCACCGGCGCCATTTGCCGACCAGGCAGCGGGCCGTTTTCCCTCACCGGTCAACCCAACGCCATGGGCGGGCGCGAAATGGGCTACATGGGCCCTGGGTTACCGGGGCAACGTTCGGTGCTGGTCGAGGCCGACCGCGCCTTTATCGAGGACTTGTGGCAGATCCCCCCTGACAGCCTGCCGCGCCAGGCCGGAGCGGGCACCGTGGCGATGTTCGAACAGATGGCCGCCGGGCAGATCAAGGCCTGCTGGATCATCTGCACCAACCCGGTCGCCAGCGTGCCCAATCGGCAAACCGTCATCAAGGGCCTGCAAACCGCCGAGCTGGTGATCACCCAGGACGCCTTTCTCGACACAGAGACCAACCGCTACGCCGATATCCTGTTGCCCGGCGCGCTTTGGGCCGAGGCCGAAGGGGTGATGATCAACTCCGAGCGCAACCTGACATTGATGCAAAAGGCCGTCGACGCTCCCGGCGAAACCTTGCCCGACTGGCAGATCATCGCCAGGGTCGCCAGTGAGATGGGTTTTGCCGAGGCCTTCACTTACGCCTCGGCGTCCGAGGTGTTTGAGGAAATCAAACGCGCCTGGAACCCCAAGACCGGCTACGACATTCGCGGCGCGAGTTACCCGCGCCTGCGTGAGAAGCCGCTGCAATGGCCCTGCGCATCGGACGCTGCAGCGGACCGCAACCCGATCCGCTACGTGGACAAAGGCCCCGTCACCTTCGCCACCGACAACGGCAAAGCCCAGTTCCTCGCCCGACCTCATATGCCGCCGGCGGAACTGCCCGATGAGGCGTTCCCCTTTGTGCTCAATACCGGCCGTGTGCAGCACCAATGGCACACCCTGACCAAGACCGGCAAGGTCGCCACCCTGAACAAACTCAACCCCGGCCCCTTCGTCGAATTGCACGCCGAAGACGCCGCCCGCCTGGGCGTCAAAGACAAGGACCGGGTTGAAATACGTTCCCGCCGCGGCCACGCGGTGCTGCCCGCCGTGATCACCGACCGCGTGCGGCCAGGCAACTGCTTTGCGCCCTTCCATTGGAACGATGTGTTCGGCGACAACCTGGCGATCAACGCGGTGACCAACGACGCCGTCGACCCGATCTCCTTGCAACCGGAGTTCAAATGCTGCGCCGTCGCCCTGGCCCGCGTTGAGCTGATCGGCCTGCAGTCCCTCGACCGCCCTTCCCCTGTAGCTGAGGACACCGCCATGTCGCGCCTCGACGCCTTCGCCGAAATCGCCGGCATCCGCCACCTGTCTGCGCCGCCACTGAGCGACAGTGAGCGCACCTACCTCGCTGGCTTCCTCAGCGGCCTGCAAGCCAACGCCGCACGCCAGGCCGTCGGCATCCCGACCATGCCCACGAATGCGCCATTGGCGGATGCCTCGCGGCTGTGGCTGAACGGCTTGCTCGGCGCACTGTTCAGCCCTACAGAATCCCTCGCAACCCCCTCCCCGGCCGTCACCTTGTTGTGGGCCTCGCAAACCGGCAACGCCGAGGCCTTGGCCGAACGTTTTGCCAAGCGCCTGCGCGACGCGGGTATCAGCGTGGAACTGAGCGCGATGTCGGACTTCCCGGCGAGCAAACTGGCGAGCACCCACACCCTGGCGTTGATCAGCAGCACCTTTGGCGACGGCGACCCACCGGACAACGGTGAAGGTTTCTGGCACAGCCTCAGCACCGCCGAGACGCGCCTGGAGTCGCTGCGCTTCGCGGTGCTGGCCCTGGGCGATCCGAATTACGACCAGTTCTGCAACCACGGCAAACAACTCGACCAACGCCTGCTGGAACTGGGCGCCACCCGCCTGCTGGAACGCGTCGACTGCGATACCGAATTTGAAGCGCTGGCCGATGCCTGGCTAGTGCGCTTCCAGCAAACCCTCGCCCCGGCAAAACCCGTCGCACTCGCCACACCCGCGGGTAAAACCAAGCTGTATGGTTCACGCCTGCTGCTTAACCGCCAGCTCAACCCGCTGAGCGCCCACAAGGAAACCCGCCAGTTCGCCCTGGACCTAGCCGACTCCGGGCTGACTTATGAAGCCGGTGATGCGCTGGGCGTACGGCCACGCAACTGCCCCGAACTGGTCAACGAACTGCTCGACCTCACCCGCTTGAAGGCCAGTACCTGCGTGAACGTCGACACGTTCGGCGACGTGCCCCTGCAACAGGCCCTCACTCAGCACTTCGAAATCGCCCGGCCCAGCAGCGACACCCTCGCCTTCATCGCCGAGCGCAGCGCCAACCCTGGCCTCAAGCACTTGCTCAACCCCGAGCATAAGGCCGAACTGAATGACTGGCTGTGGGGCCGGCAACTGGCGGATGTGCTACAGGAATACCCCATCGAGTGTTCGGCGGATGAGCTGCTGGGCACGCTCAAACGCCTGCAACCGCGCCTGTATTCAATCGCATCAAGCGCCAAGGCCCACCCCCATGAAGTGCACCTCACCGTGGCTGCCGTGCGATATGGCAAGCGTAAGGGCGTGTCCTCGACCTTCCTGGCCGACCGTGTCGGCGACGGCGAAGTGCCGCTGTTCGTGCAGCCCTCCAAACACTTCCGCACACCCACTGACGGCGACGTGCCGATGATCATGATTGGCCCCGGTACAGGAATCGCCCCATTCCGTGCGTTCTTGCAGGAGCGTCGCGCGCTGGGTCATCAGGGTCGCAACTGGTTGTTTTTCGGCGAACAGCACGCGGCCAGTGATTTCTACTACCAGGATGAACTGCAAGGCATGCAACGCGACGGCCTGCTCAGCCATTTGAGCCTGGCGTTTTCCCGCGACCAGGCGCAAAAGGTCTACGTGCAGGACCGCATCCGCGAACAGGGTGCCGAGCTGTGGCGCTGGTTGCAGGATGGCGCCAAGCTGTACATCTGCGGCGATGCCAGCCATATGGCGAAAGATGTCGACCAGGCCCTGCGCCACGTCGCGCAAACCCACGGCGGGCTTGGCGTTGAGGGTGCCGTGGATTACTGGCGTCAGCTGAGTGAGCAGAAGCGTTATTTGCGTGATGTGTACTGATTGGATACAGAACAATAAGCACTTTGTATTGTGTACAAAAAACCCTAAAGATTTACCGGCTACGGGCCGAAACAGCAGTGATAGCAAATCGCCGCAAACCTGATACAGGCGCGCGACGATTTGGCCGCCCTTCACGCTGATGGTCGTCTCGATGAAAATAAAAAATAAGCTGGTACTCGCCTTTGTCTCGGTTGCTTTCATTCCGGTAAGCCTGGTGGCCGTGATTTCAGTCATGAACGCACGAACCGAAGCGGTGGATCAGTTCATCGACGGCAGCACCCGGGAAATCCGCCAGATCGATGGCAACATCCGCCAATTCTTCGACGGCACGCTGCAGAACGTCGATCAGATGGCCACCGATTCTGTATACACCTCCGTCAACACACTGAAGAACTATCAGCCCGCGGACGCGGCCAGCCAGCCCATGCCCGCCGAAGCGCAAACGGTGATCGAGCGCTTCGCGCGCTATGGCGCCACACACCCAGCAGCAGCGATCCTGTCCATCGGCCTGGAAGACGGCACCTACGCCAAATGGCCGGATGACCCGCAACTGGCCAAGTACGACCCGCGCACCCGGCCCTGGTACAAAGCAGCCATGGCCAGCCCCGGCAAGACCGTGCGCACCCCCGCGTATTACTACGACAAAGACGACGTCGCCCTGGTGGGCACCGCGCGCGCCCTGCTGGAAAACGGCAAGGCCAAGGGCGTATTCGTGGTCAGCGTCTCGCTGAAAAACCTCACCGAACTGGTCAAGAGCATCAAGTTGGGCGAAAGCGGCTACGTGATGCTGGTCGAAGACGGCGTGGTGCTGGTGGACCCGCGCAACGCCGCGCACAATTTCAAGCCGCTCAAGGGCCTGGGCGCGGCCTATGCACAGTTGGCCGAGACACCACAGGGCTCCACTGACGTGGTGATCGACGGCGTGCACTACATGGCCAACGTGTGGACGTCCCCCGGTCTGGGCTGGCGTTATATCGGGCTGATCGAACACCGTGAAGTCATGGCCGAAGCCACACGCATGACCTACCTCACCGCCCTTATTGTCGGTGTGCTGGTGCTGATCTTCGGACTGATCGCGGCGGCCTTCTCCAAGGTCATCGTCAAGCCTATCGGGCAGGTCAGCACCGGGTTGCAGTCCATTGCCCAGGGTGAAGGCGACTTGCGCCACGAACTGCAGGTCCAGGGCAAGGATGAAACCGCCGAACTCGCAGGCTGGTTCAACAAGTTTCTCGCGGCGATCCGTCAACTGATCCAACACATCGGCGCGGCCTCGGCCAATTTGCAGAACGCCTCCAAGGTCAACAGTGAGGTGGCGCACAATATGAATGAGGCGGCCGGACGCCAGCGTGAGGCGGTCGAGCTTGTATCCACTGCGTTCAACGAGATGGTCGCCACTGCCAACGAAGTCGCACGGTCCTGCAGCGGCGCGGCGGAATCCGCCGAGAACGGGCACCGTCGCGTGGCCGAGGGCAAGCAGCAGATCGAAGTCACCACCGATAACGTCAACCGCCTGGGGCGCCGCCTGACGGAATCATCCCAGGCCATGGTCGAACTGGAAGCCGGCAGCCGCAGCATCAACCAGATCCTCGGCACCATCCGTGCGATTGCCGAACAGACCAACCTGCTGGCGCTCAACGCGGCTATCGAGGCCGCCCGTGCCGGTGATCAGGGCCGTGGTTTTGCGGTGGTGGCCGACGAAGTACGCGCCCTGGCCAAACGCACCTCCGACTCCACCGGCGAAATCGAACAACTGCTCGGCACCCTGGAAAACAAGACCCAGGAAGTCACGCAAAAGATGGGCAGTTGCCTGGACCTGTCGCGGGCCAGCGTGTCGTCCATCGAAAGCGCGCGGGACAGCTTTGAAGGCATCCAGACGTCGGTCAACGAAATCCGCGACCAGAACCTGCAGATCTCCGCCGCCGCCGAGGAACAACACAGCGTGGCGGAAGAGATCAATCGGCACATCCAGCAGATCTACGACGAGGCCCGCCTGGTGGAAAGCCTGGCCAACTCGGCGCAGGACGATTCGGGACGGTTGTCCAACCTCTCGGATGAGTTGAATGGGCTGGTGGGACGGTTCGAGTCGTAGGACCCGTGTGGTTTGGTTATACCGGCGAGCACCCGTAGCACTACGCTCGCTGTGAAACCATCCAGCTCAGAAAGGCCTGAAGTCGGGCTGAGAATTTTTCACCATCGGCACTAGGGTTGCGGGCTTCAAACAGGAAGAACGCCACCTGAATCATCATCGTCGGATGCACCTGGACGAACAGCGCAACGTGCTCTTCGAGTGTCTGCGGCCACGTAGCCGCATCGGGCGAACGGAATACATGGGTCGCCCTGATCAACTTGCGTGACGCCTCACGCTGCCAGCGAAGCCGCTCCAATTCGCTGTCGGCGCCTGCGATGCGTGTGAGGTAGTCGGTCAAAACCTTTTCGAAGTCACCGTTCATGGCCAAGGCAATTTCCACGGAAGGCCGAAACCGCTCAACGTGCAGCGCAAGGTCCTCCCCCCACACGCATCGGCAATGGTGCTTGAGCCAGAATCCCCAGCTGTTCAGGTTTTCGGCCGCCACTACTTCCCCACGGCTGCCAATATCGAAATCGACCTTGGTGACTTGCGAATGCCGGCGCTCCAGGTCGCGCCGGATTGCTTCCAACCGTTCCAGTACCTGTGAAGTCGGCGGCTGGCGCAGCACCAGCGTGAGATCAAGATCGGAAACACCAGGGACGGCATCACCGCGCGCCACACTGCCATAGAGGTAGATGCCCTCCACTCCTAGCTCTTCGTGCGAGAGCGTGGTGCAGGCATCTTCAAGCAATGACTGAAACTCGCTCTGCACGGGCGTTTCTGGGATTGTGAGGACAAAACCTTCGGCGTCGACGCCGTTAAAATGCGTTGCACTCACGAACGAAGCACCTCAATCCCCCCCTCCTCCCACGCGAACGTTGATTGGCCCGAGGCGATCTTGCCGCACAATAGCTGCAGGGTTGGCATGGTTGCAGGCTCCCTCACTGAACTGAACGTCGCTTGAAATGCTCATAAAACGCCCACGCTGCCACATTCTTGTCCTTGGACTCCAGCATGATGTCGAAGCGATCGAAAAACTGCAGCGCGTAGTCGTTGGTCCAGCGGTTCCACATTTGCGCGCTGTGGGCGTATAGGTCGCGCTTGGCGACCACCTTCAACAGCGCATCCATTTCCAGTTTGTGCTCGGCGTCGAAACCGAGCGCCTGCAAGACTTCCTGGGGCTGAGAGTAATGCATGGTAGGGCGCACGCCGCGCCAGCTTTCAATCACGCGGGCGACCCGTTCCGAGTGCGGGTCGATGTACTCGTTTTCATTGATCCAGCAATGATGGATATCCAGCACCACCGGCGCCAGGTCGGCAACTTGCAGGCAATGGTCGAGGCCATAGGTTTTTTCGTCGTTCTCGAAGGTGATGCAGTTGCGCGCCACTTCCGACAGCCGCGCCCACACCGCGCGGGTGCCTTCCACACCCAGGCGACCGGCGATATGCACGTTGCATTTGAGGTCCTGGAAGCGCCGGCCGTAGCCCATCATGCGGATCATGTCGGCGTGGTATTCAAACTCGGCCAGGCTGTTTTCCACCACACCGGGGTTCTCCGAACCGAGCACGCAGTACTGGCCGGGGTGGAACGACAGGCGGATATCCGACGCACGCGCCAGCTCGCCAATGGCCGCGAAGCCTTCCTCCAATTGACGCTCGATGGCCGGGTCTGTGTACACGGCGGCGACTTTTGGGTGGCTGTAAAACGGCAGCAAATCGCTGCTCAGGCGCAGCATGCGCAAGGTCGGCGGCAGTTCGGCGACATAGGCCAGCAAGCGCAATTGGGCGGCCAGGTTGTGAGTGACCACTTCCACCAGCTTGTCGCGGGCCACTTGCGGCGTGACGCTGTCCATCCAGCGCAACGTGGTGGTGCGCGGGTTGAAGGGGCCTTCGATCAACTTCAAGGCACTGGCGGACAGCAGGCGCTCGGGATGTCGGTACTGGCACGCAAAGCCGATGCGGGGGTGGGTCATGGAGGCGCCTGGCGAAAGCAAAGAATGGAATGATACGGCGTTAGGCCGGCGCCGCCCTAGAGGGTTCCCACTATTTCGAAACGTTTCACGCTGAACTTTCTCACACACGCTGCGTTCACTTCTTATGCGCTGCCCCGTCCAGGGGCGTTGTACAACAAGGAGCCGCCCCCCTATGACTACCCTTCCCGCCTACCGATACGCACCCGGGCCGCTGCATGCGACCTTGCTCGCCGGCACCGTGCCGTTGTTTCTCGGTGCCTTGCTCAGCGACATTGCTTACACCCAGACCTACCAGATTCAATGGGCCAACTTCTCGGCCTGGCTGATTGCCGGTGCACTGGTATTCGCAGGCTTTGCGTTTTTGTTTGCGCTGGTCAACCTGCTCCGTGCCGAACGCAAGGCCGGGCAACCCACACGATATGTCCTGTTGCTGCTGGTCACCTGGATACTCGGCCTGGTCAATGCCTTCCAACACGCCAAGGACGCCTACGCCTCGATGCCCGGCGGCCTGATCCTGTCGGCGATTGTCTTGCTGCTGACGTTGGCGGCCACCTGGACCGGCCTGCGCTCGGGAGGTGTTAAATGAAAACGTCCAGCACCCTGACCCTATTAAGCGCTGCGCTGCTGCTGACCGCATGTGGTGGTGAAGGCGACAAGACCCAGGCCCGTGGCCCCGATCCCAAGTTGCCGGAACAGCAAAGCAGCCTGCTACCCAGCATGAAGATTGCCGAGCCGGCCCCCTGGGGCGAACAGAAACCCAAGGTGCCGCAAGGCTACAGCGTCACCGCCATCGCCACTGACCTGGCCATCCCGCGCCAGACCCTGGTGCTGCCCAACGGCGACATCCTCGTTGCCGAAGGCCGTGGCGGCAGCGCGGCCAAGCTCAAGCCCAAGGATGTGATCGCCAGCCTGATCAAGGCCGAAGGCAACACCAAGGTCAAGAGCGGCAACCGCCTGACGTTGCTGCGTGACGCCGATGGAGACGGCACCTATGAACTCAAGACCGTGTTCGCCGAAAACCTCAACGCGCCATACGGCCTGGCATTTGCCAACGGCAAGCTCTACGTGGCCAACCAGGATGCACTGGTGAGTTTCGACTACGCCGACGGCCAGACCAAGGCCGCTGGCCCACCCACCAAGGTCACCGACCTGCCGGCGCAGATCAACCACCACTGGACCAAGTCCCTGGCGGTGAGTGCTGACGGCAGCCAGCTCTACGTGGGTATCGGCTCCAACAGCAACATCACCGAACGTGGCATGGAAGTGGAGATCGATCGCGCGATGGTCTGGCAGATCGACGCCGCGACCGGCGCGCACAAGCCTTATGCAACGGGCCTGCGCAACCCGACGGCGCTGACCCTGCAGCCTGACACCGGTCAACTGTGGACCGTTGTGAACGAACGCGACGAACTGGGCCCCGACCTGGTGCCAGACTACCTGACCTCCGTGCGTGAAGGCGCGTTCTACGGCTGGCCGTACAGCTACTGGGGCCAGAATGTCGACCCGCGCGCCCAGCCACAGAACCCGGCCAAGGTTGCCGCCGCGATCAAGCCGGATTACAGCCTGGGCTCCCACGTGGCAGCCCTTGGCGTGGACTTCTCTATCCCCGAAATGGGCGAGCAGTTTGCAGACGGCGTATTCGTCGGTGAACACGGCAGTTGGAACCGCGACAACCCGGTGGGCTACAAAGTGATCTTCGTGCCGTTCAGCAACGGCAAACCGTCCGGCGAGCCGATCGACTTCGCCACCGGCTTTCGCGGCGACGACGGCAAGACCCGTGGGCGCCCGGTCGGCGTGACGGTGGATCCGAAAGGTGCGCTGATCATCGCCGATGACTTGGCCAATACCATTTGGCGGGTGACACGTAACCGCTAAGCAAACCGTTTGACATGGTTGCCTGAAGCAACAATATAATTGCTTCAGGCAACTATTCGAGCATTTCAGCATGTCCACTCCCTTGCTTGTCGAACGCGCCGGCATCGTGCGCAGTTTCAATCGCTTCTACACCCACCAGATCGGCGTACTGCAGGAACACCTGCTGCAAAGCGACTATTCGCTCACCGAAATCCGCGTGATGTACGAATTGTCTACCCGCGGCGATCTCACCAGCGCGGACCTGTGTCAGATGCTCAGCCTCGACGCGGGCTACTTGAGCCGATTGACCAGTGGCTTCGAAAAGAAGGGCCTGATCCAGAAAGTCCGCTCCGCTACCGATGCACGGGCGGTGCAACTGCATCTCACCGACCACGGCCGTGCGGTGCTGAAGCCCCTGGAACAGCAGACCCAGAACGAAGTCATCACCCTGCTCGAGAACTTGCCTGAACCACAACAGCGGCAACTCACCGACGCCATGAAACGCATCCAGGCCCTGCTGCAAGGCACGGCGCCCAACTACCTGCTGCGCGATCCTCAACCCGGCGACATGGGCGTGGTGGTGCAGCAACAAACCGCGTTGTATGCCCGTGAATACGGTTGGAACTGGGAGTTCGAAGCGCTGGTGGCGGAGACTGTCGCCAAATACCTGAGGGCGTTTGATCCCACCTGCGAGCGTTGCTGGATCGCGGAAAAAGACGCTGAAGTGGTGGGTTCGGTGTTCGTGATCCGCCACGACGACACCACGGCCAAGCTGCGCATGCTTTACGTGGATGCCAGCGCGCGGGGCATGGGTATCGGCCAACGGCTGGTGGATGAGTGCGTACGCTTTGCCCGGCAGGTCGGCTACCAGCGCATGCAGCTGTGGACGGTGGACGTCCTCAGCGATGCGCGCAAGCTCTATCAGAAAGCCGGGTTCGAATTGGTCGAGGAAGAAACGATGGACAGCTTCGGCAAATCCCTGGTCAGCCAGACCTGGGCCCGTGCGTTGTGAAAGAGGCCCGCGCCGTTGCGGCGCGGGACATCGGACCTTACAAGTCAGTGATTTCCTTGTGACGCGGCACCAGTGTCTTCATCACACTCCAGGCCACCAAGTAGGCCAGCGCGCAGATGGCGAACATGATCATGTAGCCGGTGTGGATGTCACCGACCGACTTGTAGTAGTCGAACACCCAACCGCCGATCTTGGTCATTACCACGCCGCCCAGGCCGCCGGCCATGCCGCCGATACCGACCACCGAGGCCACGGTTTTCTGCGGGAACATGTCCGACACGGTGGTGAAGATGTTGCATGACCACGCCTGGTGCGCCGAGGCGCCCACGCCGATCAGCAATACCGGCACCCAGAAGCTGATGTAGCCCAACGGCTGTGCCAGCAACACCACCAGCGGGAACAGCGCGATCACCAGCATGGCTTTCATGCGGCCATCGTAGGGTGCATCACCGCGCGCCATGAAGTAGCTGGGGAACCAGCCGCCGCCGATGCTGCCGACCATCGTCATGCTGTACAGCACCGCCAGCGGCATGACGATATCGGCGCCTTTCATGCCGTATTGCGCCGACAGGTAGGTGGGCAGCCAGAACAGGAAAAACCACCACACGCCGTCCGTCATGAACTTGCCGAAGGCAAACGCCCAGGTCTGACGGTAGGTGAGCAACTTGAACCAGGAGACTTTCTTTTCCGGGGCGCCGGCCGGCGCTGGGGTGAAGGGCTGCACGGTCTGATCACTACGGATATACGCCAGTTCTTCGGGCGACAGGCGTTTCTGCTCCTCCGGCTTCTGGTAAAGCGCGATCCACACCACAACCCACACGAAGCCCAGGCCGCCGATCACGATAAACGCCGCTTCCCACCCCCACAGACCGGCAATCAACGGCACGCAGATCGGCGCCAGGATTGCGCCGACGTTGGCACCGGAGTTGAAGATACCCGTGGCCAGCGAGCGTTCCTTTTTGGGGAAATACTCAGCAGTCGCCTTGATCGCAATCGGGAAGTTGCCCGCTTCGCCAATCGCCAGTACCGCACGGGACAACATGAAACCGGCAATCGACACCGGGATCACCGCCAGGCCAATCGCACCACTGATGGCCGCAATGCCCTCGCCCATGGGCACCGAGAACGCATGCATGATAGCGCCCGTGGACCAGATGGCGATTGCCACCACATAAGCCGCCTTGGTGCCGATCTTGTCGACAAAGCGCCCGGCAAACAGCATGGAGATCGCGTAGACGAACTGGAACACAGCCGCAATGTTCGCGTAGTCAGTGTTGCTCCAGCCAAATTGCGTCGACAACTGAGGCGCCAGCAAGCTGAGCACCTGGCGATCGAGGTAGTTGACGGTGGTCGCGAAAAACAGCATCGCGCAGATGGTCCAGCGATAGTTGCCTACAGCTTGGCCAACGCGGTGCGCGTTGATGGGCTCGTTCAAGTTCATGGCATCACTTTTTATTTTTGTTAGATAGGACATATGTAACGTCATATGTCGTCGTACAACTGTGGCTTTTATATCGGGACGCCTGAACGCTGTCAATCTGAAAGATTGCCGCTTATCCCGGTATTGCGTGGGTATTTGAAATATCAGGAAAAATCAGTTGTAGGATGACAAATCCGAAAAACCAGGCTTGGTGCCTTCCCCGGCACATCATCGAGCACGCCGAAACGCTGCATGCCGATCTTTTCCAGTACGCGGATTGATGCCCCATGGTCCGGTCGCACCAGGCCGAACACCTCGCCCAGGCCGAGCGTCTGGAATGCCAGCGCCAAGGCATCACGGCCCAACTCGGTGGCGTAGCCCTGCCCCCAGGCTTGCACCGCAAAACGGTACCCCAGGTTGATACGCCGTTCGGCCAGGTAGTCGAGCGGCGCGATTCCACCAAAGCCTATGATGTGATGCGGCGTTTCAGTGCGTGCAATCGCCCACCAGCCGTAGCCCTGGGTGGCCCATTGTTCAAGCCATTTATCCAGCAAGCGTTGCGCCCCCTCAAGACTGGCGATGGGGCCAGAGGGGTTGAACACATTGGTCTGCGGATCGCCGTAGATCGCGAACAATCGCTGCACGTCGCACGCTTGGGGTGGGCGGTAGATCAGGCGTGACGCGACGGCCGACATACGGATTACTCCCCTGTGAATCTGTAAAGTTCAAGCTTTCTGCAAAAAAACGCAAATAGAGCTGAATTATTTCATGTCCGCTTGTATCTGAACTGACAGAGCGGTGCCATCGCAACGATGGCACCTCCCCTGTTCTGCTTTAGAGTGCTCCGCATGAAATTACGTAAGAAAAGCGTCAAGCCCATCGGATTGAAAGACATCACCATCGTCGACGACACCAAGGTGCGCAAGGCAATCACCGCCGCAGCCCTGGGTAACGCCATGGAATGGTTCGACTTTGGCGTCTACGGTTTTGTCGCCTATGTGCTGGGCAAGGTGTTCTTCCCGGACGCCTCACCCAGCGTACAAATGATCGCCGCACTCGGCACCTTCTCCGTGCCGTTCCTGATCCGCCCACTGGGTGGCCTGTTCTTCGGCGCACTGGGCGATAAGTACGGGCGGCAGAAGGTCCTTGCCGCGACCATCGTGATCATGTCCCTGAGCACCTTCGCCATCGGCCTGATCCCCTCCTACGCCTCTATTGGTATCTGGGCGCCGATTTTGCTGTTGCTGTGCAAAATGGCCCAGGGTTTCTCGGTAGGGGGTGAATACACCGGCGCGTCAATCTTCGTCGCCGAGTATGCCCCGGACCGCAAGCGCGGCTTTCTCGGCAGTTGGCTCGACTTCGGCTCCATCGCCGGTTTCGTGCTGGGCGCGGGCGTGGTGGTACTGATTTCCAGCATCCTGGGCGAAGCCGACTTCGAGTCGTGGGGCTGGCGCCTGCCGTTCTTCCTTGCCCTGCCGTTGGGCATCATCGGCCTGTACCTGCGTCATGCGCTGGAGGAAACCCCAGCCTTCCAGCAGCACATGGACAAAATGGAGCAAGGTGACCGCGAAGGCCTGACACACGGCCCCAAAGTCTCGTTCAAGGAAGTCGCGACCAAGCACTGGCGTAGCCTGTTGACCTGCATCGGGATTGTTGCGGCGACCAACGTGACCTACTACATGTTGCTCACCTACATGCCGAGCTACCTGTCGCACAACCTGCACTACAAAGAAAACAGCGGCGTACTGATCATCATCGCGATCATGGTCGGCATGCTGTTCGTGCAGCCTTTCATTGGTTTTATCAGCGACAAGATCGGCCGCAAGCCCTTCATCATTGCCGGCAGTATCGGCCTGTTGTTCCTGTCCATCCCTGCGTTCATGCTGATCACCAGCGGCAAGATCGGCCTGATCTTCGCCGGTTTGCTGATTCTCGCCGTGATCCTCAACTTCTTCATCGGCGTGATGGCTTCGACGTTGCCGGCAATGTTCCCCACCCACCTGCGCTATAGTGCGCTGGCCAGTGCGTTCAACGTGTCGGTACTGATCGCCGGCCTCACCCCGACCGCCGTGGCCTGGCTGGTGGAAAGCACCAACGACCTGTACATGCCCGCCTACTACCTGATGGTGTTTGCCGTGGTCGGCCTGATCACCGGCCTGACCATGAAGGAAACCGCCAACAAGCCGCTGCGTGGCGCCGCACCGGCGGCTTCGGACATGGAAGAAGCCAAGGAATTGCTGCAGGAACATCACGACAACATCGAGCAGAAGATCGAAGACATCGATGCCGAGATTGCCGAGTTGGAAGCCAAGCGCAAGAACCTTGTAGAGCAGCATCCGCGCATCAATTAAAACCTGAACATACAGGGTGGCCCTGGCCACCCTGCCATTGGAGTGTCACCCATGGTTCCAAGCGTCACCGCTTCGCAGTCCTTACTCAGCGCAAACGAACGCGCCGCTATCGCCGAAATAGAAGCCACCACCAGCATCCTGCAATTGGTCACCCGCCTGACCGGGATGCGCTTCGCCGGCATCGCCAAATTCACCGACCTGGAATGGGTGGTGTGTTCAGTCCATGACACCATCGACTTGGGCATCCATGTCGACGACGTGCTCGCCCTGGAAACCACCCTGTGCAGCGAGTTCTGCATCAACCCGCAAACCTTGTTCATCCCGCAGATCAGCCAGAACGGCCGCTACGCCGCCCGCCCGGTGGTCAAGCAATTCGCCATCGAGAGTTACGCCGGCGCCCCGATCTTTCTGCCCGATGGCCGCCTTTTTGGCGCGCTGTGTGCGCTCGATTCCAGGGCGATGCTGTTTGAAGACCCCAACCTGCCGGAAACCCTGAGCCTGTTTGCGCGACTGATCGGCTGCATATTCTTTGCTAATTTGACGTCCGATCATTGACCGGCCGTACTCACGGCTGAACTGCGAAGGGCGTTCATAGCCACCTTGAACGCCACGCTGGATCAATGGTGCTAGCACGGGGCTTGCTTCAGGCTCATCGAGCAGCGCCGCCAGGCGCGCGAACGACGCCAGCATGCCATCGGTCGCCGTGGCTGGCAGCACGCGCCAGCGGTCTCAATATTTTCCCGGCGCAGCCGATAGCACGTGATACCCCCTGACTTGCAGCGACGCCCTGCGGGAAACAATGCCGAACTCTCTCGCTCCTATCGTCCGCTCACTGTCCGATCGCACCAGCCTGTCGCTGGCGCGCACCTCACTCTTCAGGTTCATGGCCTTGCTGGCCGTGGTCTTTGCAGTCGCCGCTTACTCGCTGATTTTCCTTGCCCAAGAACTGGACCGCTCCGAGCAGGTTGAAAGCGCGTTCTACACCCGTAGAGCCGTGCAGTCTCTGGAAAAATCCCTGCGGGTGACCGTCAAGGACTACGCCTTCTGGAGTGATGCCTACCGGCACTTGCACGTGAAAGTGGACGACGATTGGGCCTTTGTCCGGGGCAACATCGGCGCGTCGCTGTTCGACGACTTCGGCTTTCAAGGCCTGTTCGTGGTCGACGACGCCAACCGCACGGTGTATGCCGTCGTTGACGGCCAATTGCAGACAGTCGAACTCACCCAGTGGCTCGACGGGCCCATCACTGGAATTATCGAGCAGGCTCGCGCCGGTGCAGACAGCGAGACATCCGCCACGACCTTTATCAACGTGCGCGGCAGCCCTGCTTTGGTGGCCGCCGCCGCCATCACCCCCGGCACCGACCCCACGGTGTTGCCCGACGGCCGACCGGCGTCGGTGCTGATCTTTGTCGACATCCTGGACAGCGCGAAACTGACAGCGATCGGCGATGAGTTCGGCGTGGACAAACTGCACATCGCTACCCCCGATGAAATCGGCAAGACCTTGCTCTTGCCCCTCGGCGACAACGGTGCGGCCGGCAGCCTGCACTGGGAGCCGGCTCGCCCCGGTTTGCGCCTGATGAGTGTAGGCCTGCCCTTGTTGGGCCTGGCTGCGTTGCTGGTGTGCTTGATGTCTTGGGTCATTTCGCGCCGCACGACGGCGGCCGCGCTCGCCCTGGACGCCAGCCATTCCTCGCTGCAGAACAGCCAGAATGCCCTGGCCACCAGCGAAGCACGTTTTCGCGATGTGGTGGAAGCCAGTTCCGATTGGGTCTGGGAAATCGACGGCGACTGGCGCTTTACCTACCTGTCGGAACGCTTCGAAGGTGTGACCGGGCTGGTGCGCGATGCCTGGATCGGCGCCACGATAAACGATTTGCTGGAAACCGAAACCGGCCTGCTGTCCCAGTGGCTCAGCGCACCTGGGCGTCGCCCGGATATCAGCGTGCAGTGTCGTTACGTCGATGCACTGGGGCTGGAACGCAGCACCCGGCTGTCCGCACGGCAGATGCCGTGTGGCGGGTTTCGCGGCACCGCCACCGATGTGACGGAAGAAGTCGAAGCCCGTCGACGCATCGAGTTCTTGTCCCAGCATGACGCCCTCACCGGGCTGCCCAATCGCACGCGGCTGCAAGCGTTCCTGGAAGGCAAGTTCAAGGCCATGCCCACCTCGGAGCAGCCCCTGGTCATGCTCAGCCTGGACCTCGATCGATTCAAGCCGGTCAATGACCTGCTTGGACACGCTGCCGGTGATCGGGTGCTCAACGAAGTGTCTTCCCGACTGGCCGACTGCGTACGCCATGGCGATCTGGTCGCCCGTATTGGCGGTGATGAGTTTGTACTGATCCTGACGGATGCAGGTACGCAAGACGAAGTCGAAATCCTGTGCAAGCGCCTGATCGAATCCATAGAGCGCACGATCAGAATCGACGAGCAAGAGGTGTTCGTCAGCGCCAGCATCGGGATCGCCATCGCCCCCAACGATGCCCGCGAGGCCGCGGAACTGCTGCGCTACGCTGACATTGCCCTGTACGAAGCCAAAGCGGCAGGCCGTAATACCTGGCGGTTCTACTCCGGCGACATGAACGCGCGGATCATCGAACGTCGACGCCTGGAGAGCGATCTGCGCTACGGCATCAAGCACGGCGAGCTGCGCTTGTATTTCCAGCCGCGCTATCGCATCGCCGACGGGCAAATGGTAGGCGCCGAAGCCTTGGTGCGCTGGCAACATCCTGTGCGTGGGCTGATTGCACCTGACACCTTCATCCCGATTGCCGAAGAATCGGGGCTGATCCTGGCGTTGAGCGACTGGGTACTCGAAACCGCCTGCGCGTGCGCTGCCCAATGGCCGGAACATCTGTTTGTGTCGGTGAACCTGTCACCCACCGAGTTCAAGCGGGGCAACCTGGTGGAGCGCACACGCCAGGCACTGGCGGTCTCCGGTATCGACCCGGCGCGGGTGGAACTTGAAATCACCGAAAGCGTCATGCTTGAAGATGCCAGCGGCGCACTGGAGGTCATGCACACGCTCAAGCGCTTGGGCCTACGCATCGCCATGGATGATTTCGGCACCGGCTACTCATCCCTGAGCTATCTGCGGGCGTTCCCATTCGATGGTTTGAAGATCGACCGCAGCTTCCTGACCCGCCTGGAAGAAAGCGACGATGACAAGGCAATCATCCACGCGATTGTCGGTCTGGGCCGAGCCCTGGCCCTGACGGTGACAGCCGAAGGCATCGAAACCGCTGAGCACTTGGCAATGCTCAAGAGCGTGGCCTCTGAAGAGGGCCAAGGCTATTTCCTCAGCCGACCGCTGGACTTCGACGGGTTCAACGGCCTGCTGGACCTGCACGCCAACGTCACGCAGGGTGCTACCTGAAGAAATGACTCGGCGTCTTGCCGAACTGCTTCTTGAACATGCTGGTAAAGGCGCTCGGGCTTTCATAGCCCAGCTCCAGGGCGATATCGATCACCTTCTCCCCCACCGCAATGCGCTCCAACGCCAGCAGCAAGCGCGCCTGCTGGCGCCACTGGCCGAAGGTCATGCCGGTTTCCTTGCGGAACAGGCGCTGGATGGTTTTCTGGTCCAGGCTCAGGCGCTCACTCCAATGCGCCACAGTCGAAGCGTCACCCGGTTCATCTTGCAACGCGAGGCAGATGCGCTGCAGGCGCGGGTCGGCGGGCTGGGGCAAAGACAGTGGCAATGCGGGCAGGATGGCGAGTTCGTCAAGGATCAGGTGCATGATCCGCGCGTCCCGCGAGTCCTCGGCGTACGGCGGTTTCAGGCTCACCGACGCCTTGATCAGCTCGCTCAGCAACGGCGAGATGCTCACGGTCTTCGGCTCGCCGGGCATGTTCGGGAAGCGATCCGGGCGCACAAACACGCTGCGCATTTTCAGGGTGCCCACGCAACGCAGGGAATGCACCTGCCCGGCGGGCATCCAGATCCCGCGATTGGGCGGCACCGTCCATTGGTTGAGCGCCGAGTACACCACCATCACGCCTTCGATGGCATAGAGCAGTTGGTGCTTCTCGTGGCTATGCTCGGGGATCACCCAGTTTTCCGGGTAATCCGTGGCGGAACTGATGACCGCCCAGGCGCCTTCATTGATTTCCTGGAGGAATTCGTTCAGTGGTTTAATCATTTCGCCCTTTTTGCGATAGTTGTCGCCCGAATTACGCGAGACAGGCATTCCTGACGAATCTAGCATGAACGCCGAATCATTTTGTAATGGATGGCCGACTTAAGAAGTGGCCGCCTCTGATTAGCTGCCTTGTATGGAATGCCTGCATGTCGACCCTCACTGCGTCACCCGCCGCTGCAACCACGACACCCCAAGCCAGCCCCTTGGTCATGCGTATCCTCGGCGCCTGCGCCCTGGCGCATTTGATCAATGACCTGATCCAGGCCGTGCTGCCGTCGATCTACCCGATGCTCAAGGCCAACTACGGCCTGTCGTTTACCCAAGTGGGCCTGATCACCCTGACCTTCCAACTGACCGCCTCGCTGCTGCAGCCATGGATCGGCTACCACACCGACCGCCACCCAAAACCATGGCTGCTGCCGGCGGGTATGGTGTGCACCCTGATCGGCATTTTGATGCTGGCGTTTGTCGGCAGCTTCCCGGCGATTCTGCTCGCTGCCGGCTTGGTCGGCGTTGGCTCGTCGACCTTCCACCCGGAAACCTCCCGCGTCGCGCGCCTGGCCTCCGGCGGGCGCTACGGCTTGGCGCAGTCGACGTTCCAGGTCGGCGGCAACACCGGCAGCGCCTTGGGCCCGTTGCTCGCGGCCGCGATCATCATTCCCTACGGCCAGGGCCATATCGCCTGGTTCGGGCTGTTTGCGGTGTTCGCCATCCTTGTGCTGTACGGCCTGAGTCGCTGGTACCGCCACCACCTCAACCTGTTCAAGCTCAAGCAAGGCGGCAAAGCCACCCACGGCCTGTCCAAAGGCCGCGTGACGTTTGCCCTGGTGGTGCTGGCCGTGCTGGTGTTCTCCAAATACTGGTACATGACCAGCCTGACCAGTTACTTCACGTTCTACCTGATCGAGAAATTCCAGCTGTCGGTTTCCAGCTCCCAGATGTACCTGTTTCTGTTCCTCGGCGCCGTGGCCGTCGGCACCTTTGCGGGCGGCCCGATCGGCGACAAGATCGGCCGCAAGAAAGTCATCTGGTTCTCCATCCTCGGCGCCGCGCCGTTCACCCTGGCCCTGCCCTACGTCGACCTGTTCTGGACGGCGGTGTTGAGTGTGGTGATCGGCTTTATCATCGCGTCGGCCTTCTCGGCCATCGTGGTGTATGCCCAGGAACTGGTGCCCGGCAACGTGGGCATGATCGCCGGGATCTTCTTCGGCCTGATGTTCGGCTTCAGCGGGATCGGTGCGGCGTTGCTCGGTTTGCTCGCCGATACCCACGGTATCGAGTACGTGTACAAACTGTGCTCGTTCCTGCCGTTGGTGGGCATCCTCACGGTCTTGTTGCCCACGACCAAAGGCGCCTGACCTGCCGATCATCGCCTGGCTGTGTGCCATCACGATGAACGCTCTGAAAAACCTGCGTGTGCGCTTACAATCCCGGTTCTAAACGCACACCAGGCAGACCCGGCAAGAAATGACGCTCGACCCTCCTACGATTTTGGCACTCACCGTTGCCCTGGCAGCCGCTGCCGCCCTGTACCTGGCCGTTGAATGGCGCAGCGTGCGCGAACCTTCGCTGCTGTGCTGGAGCACCGGTTTCGCCACCATCTGCATCGGTTCAACCCTCGCCCTGCTGCGCATCAATGGCTACCTGATGATCGGCATCTGGTTTGCCAACGGCTTGCTGGTGACTGCGCACTTCCTGTTTTTGCTCGGCGTGGCGCGGTTCACCCAAACGCGCCTGTCGCGACTGTGGCTGCTGATGCTGGTGGTCTGGCTGGGCATGCTGATGTTGCCGGCCGACCCTTTATGGTCCAAAGCGATGCTGGCTGTGCAGTCACTGTTAGTGGCATTGCCGACGCTGCGCGCCAGTTTCCTGCTACGGCCCCACGGCAAATCCTTGAGCATCGGCGCGGTGCAGTTGCGGTATGTGCTGCTGATTCATGGTGGGTTTTATGTGGCCAAGGCGCTGTCGGTGCTGATCCCCGGCACCTTGATCGACCTGGCCGCCTTCAAAGGCGAGATCATTCAGATTTCCCTGGTGGAAGGCGCCATGGCGATCATGCTGATTGCACTGTCGATGACCGGCTCCGAACGCTACCGCCGCGAACAACAGATCGCCCGCCTCGCCGCCCGCGACCCGCTGACCGCCCTCTACAACCGCCGCGCCCTCGACCTGCGCGCACCGCGCCTGCTTGCCCAAGTGTCGCCGGCGCAACCGGGAGCGCTGTTGCTGATCGACATCGACAACTTCAAATCGGTCAACGACCTCCACGGCCATACCGCCGGCGACCGCCTGCTGATCGCCTTGAGCGAAATGATCCGCGGCGTGGTGCCCCAGGGCGCGCTGGCGGCACGCCTGGGCGGGGATGAATTCGTGATCCTGCTCAACCCGGCGTCCACCGAACAGATCGTCGAACTGGGCAGCAGCCTGCGCGACCAGTTTCACCAACTCGCCTCGCAGACCTTCAACACCCCGGCGCCAGTGACCCTGAGCATCGGCGCCAACCTGTTCGATCAACCGCCGCCGAGCCTGGCGGCGTTGATTGAGCAAGGGGATACCGCGCTGTATGAAACCAAGCGCGGTGGGCGCGACAATATTCGTCTGGTGGACCGGACCGGCGCCAGCTCCTACGGCTAGAGCTCGTCAACGAGCGTGCTCGTGACGAACGCAAGCACGCTCACCGCCCCCGTCAGCACACACCGCGCATCGAGGTGCAAACGCTCATTCATCCCGGCCTCCGATCACCACCAGATAAAGCAACGGCCCCACCGACACAAACACCGCCGTGAGCAAAAAATAGGGCAGCACCGACGCCACCGACCGACCGCGCCGCTGCGTATCCCGGTACATCCATACGCATGCCAGCACCGCCATCAGGTACAGGTCGATCACCACTTGCGCGGTGTCCGGCCGTGACAGCAGCTCCTGTCCAAAGGCCAGCAGCGACTGATCAGCCGTGAGCATCGTCGCCAGGGTGTACAGCGAAAACCCGAGCAAACCAGCCAGGGCAACATAAGGTCTTTTCATGGTCGCGTCCTTGAAGTGATAAAGGCCCACGTTAGTGATAGGGTTCGGCCCTTCGCAATGACCTCGGAGGTCATGATTCCGCCATGGACAACCCTGTTACTGCCGGCGAACAACTGCGCCAATTGCGCCGGCACGCCACGTTGAGCCAACTCGACCTGGCCCTGATCACCGGCATTTCCCAGCGCCACCTCAGTTGCATCGAAACCGGACGCGCCAAGCCGAGTCCCGGAACGTTACACAACCTGTTGACCGCGCTGGAGGCACCGCTGGAGCAGTGCAACCGCATATTCCTCGCCGCCGGATACGCCCCACGCTATGCCGCCACCCCACTCGCCTCGCCCGCCATGGCGGCGATTCGTGAAGCGGTCAGCCATGTACTGCACGCCAACAATCCAGCCCCGGCCATTCTGTTGGGCAGCCAGTGGCAAGTGCTGGCGGCGAATGCCAGTACCGGCGTGTTATTTGAGTTGGTGGGTATTCGTCAGGATGCGGCCGAGGGCGTGAACTTGCTGACGACGCTGCTGCAACCTGGCGGCCTGGGCGATCATCTGATCAATGCCGACGAGATCCGCATCCTGGCCTGGCAACGCGCCACCCGAGAAGCGCTGGGCAACCCCGAACTGGCGGCGCTGCTGGCGGGGTTGCCGACACCCGCCAACACCGACCTGCCTGCGCACCTGCCACCGCTGGTGCTGACCCGTGTGCGCTCAAGCCAGGGCGAGCTGAATTTTCTGTCCACCTTCACCACCTTCGGCATGCCCCAGGACATCACCCTCACCTCCCTGCGTATCGAACACCTGATTCCCGCTGACGAGGCCACGTGGCAGGTGATGCGCGGCGCCTATGCGGATTATGCGACGCTGGTTTTGTGAAATATCTGTACGTAGACTGCCGCCATACCCCCATTTGAAGGCGGCGAAAAAACGTGATGCAAGTTACCGAAGTCTCCATTGCCCAATTGCGCGCTGCGCTTGAATCCGGCCAGACCACGGCCGTAGAACTGGTAAAAGCCTACCTGGCACGGATCGATGCCTATGACGGTCCGCAGACCGCCACCGCCTTGAACGCCGTGGTGGTGCGCAACCCCGAAGCGCTGAAGGAAGCCGAGGCGTCCGATGCACGCCGGGCCAAAGGCGAAACCCTGGGGCCATTGGATGGCATTCCTTACACCGCCAAAGACAGCTACCTGGTCAAGGGCCTGACTGCGGCATCCGGCAGCCCGGCGTTTGCCAAGCTGGTCGCCCAGCGTGATGCGTTCACCATCGAGCGCCTGCGCGCCGGCGGTGCCATCTGCCTGGGCAAGACCAATATGCCGCCGATGGCCAATGGCGGGATGCAACGTGGCGTGTATGGCCGCGCAGAAAGCCCGTATAACGCCGATTACCTGACCGCGCCGTTTGCCTCCGGCTCGTCCAACGGCGCTGGCACCGCGACGGCGGCGAGCTTTGCGGCCTTTGGCCTGGCAGAAGAAACCTGGTCAAGCGGGCGCGGCCCGGCGTCCAACAATGGCCTGTGCGCCTACACCCCGTCCCGCGGGGTGATTTCGGTGCGCGGCAACTGGCCGCTCACGCCGACCATGGACGTGGTGGTGCCTTACGCCCGCACCATGGCCGACCTGCTGGAAGTGCTCGACGTGGTAGTCGCCGAAGACCCGGACACCCGTGGCGACCTGTGGCGCCTGCAGCCGTGGGTGCCGATCCCGAGCGTCACCTCGGTACGCCCTGCTTGCTACGCTGAATTGGCGTCGACTGCCGAGTCCCTCGCCGGCAAACGCTTTGGCGTGCCGCGCATGTACATCAACGCCGACCCCGACGCTGGCACCAGCGAAAAACCTGGGATCGGTGGCCCGACCGGGCAGAAAATCAACGCCCGCGCCAGCGTGATCGACCTGTGGCAAGACGCACGCCAGGCGCTGACAGCCGCCGGCGCAGAAGTGATCGATGTGGATTTCCCGCTGGTGTCCAACTGCGAAGGCGACCGCCCTGGCGCACCCACCGTGTTCACCCGGGGGCTGGTGTCCAAGGAATTCCTCCACGATGAACTGTGGGAACTGTCGGCCTGGGCCTTCGATGACTTCCTGCGCGCCAACAACGACCCGGCGCTCAACCGCTTGGCCGATGTGGACGGGCCGAAGATCTTCCCCCACGACCCCGGCACCCTGCCCAACCGTGAGGACGACTTGGCCGCCGGCATGGACGAATACGTGCGCATGGCCGAACGCGGCATCACCCCGTGGAACGAGATCAGCACAGTCCCCGATGGCCTGCGCGGGTTGGAACAGACCCGGCGGATCGACCTGGAAGACTGGATGGATAAGCTCGGTCTCGACGCAGTGCTGTTCCCGACCGTCGCCGACGTCGGCCCGGCGGACGCCGACGTGAACGAAGCCTCTGCCGACATCGCCTGGAGCAACGGCGTCTGGGTGGCTAACGGCAACCTCGCCATCCGCCACCTGGGCGTGCCGACCGTTACCGTGCCGATGGGTGTAATGGCGGATATCGGCATGCCGATAGGGCTGACATTCGCCGGGCGCGCCTATGATGATTCGGCGCTGCTGCGGTTTGCCTCGGCGTATGAAGCGACGGGCAGCAAACGCCAGATTCCACCGCGCACACCGCCGTTGGCGCCGATGTAACTGACTCAACGCAATCAAAATGTGGGAGCGGGCTTGCTCGCGAATGCGGTCTTTCAGTGACGGATATACCGACTGACCCACCGCTTTCGCAGGCAAGCCAGCTCCCACATTTTTCACCGCATTTCAAATTGACTGAGCGGTGCATCAACCTATAAAGCCATCGACAGTACACGCCAGAACGCGGTCCAACTGTGGGAGCTGGCT
>NZ_JBZXDZ010000002.1:0-185081 GCF_058725305.1 Pseudomonas sp. DW-iso3 | reverse complement strand
ACACGCCAGAACGCGGTCCAACTGTGGGAGCTGGCTTGCCTGCGATGGCGGTCTTTCAGTGACAGATATGCCGACTGATCCACCGCTTTCGCAGGCAAGCCCGCTCCCACATTTTTTCACCGCATTTCAAATTGACTGAGCGGTGCATCAATCTATAAAGCCATCGACAGTACACGCCAGAACGCGGTCCAACTGTGGGAGCTGGCTTGCCTGCGATGGCGGTCTTGCAGTGACCGATATGCAGACTGATCCACCGCTTTCGCAGGCAAGCCAGCTCCCACATTTTTGAGGGCATTTCAAATCGATTGGGCGGTGCTTCGACCATGAAGCCACCGGCAGTAAACGCCAGATCCCAACCTGGAACGCAGTTTAAATGTGGGAGCGGGCTTGCTCGCGAATGCGGTCTTTCAGTGCCAGATATGCCGACTGACCCACCGCTTTCGCAGGCAAGCCAGCTCCCACATTTTCACCTGCATTTCACATCAAGCCATCTGAGGCACCGCAACCAGCAGGATTGCCGTGCCATGGGTCAGCGTCGCCGCCAACACCCCGTAGCGCATGCGCACCAGCGCACAGGCCAACCCTTCGATCACCGTGAACAACAACACCGGCCAGCCCAACTGGGTGACGCTCAGTGCCAGGAACGCATGGCAAGCCGCAAACGCCACGCCGCTGGCCAGTGCGGCGCGTAAGGGCGCGACATGCTGTTCCAGATAACCCTGCAAATAACCGCGAAACAACACTTCTTCCAATGCATTGGCGCCGTAGGCCAGGACGACCATCCCCGGTAGCCATACCCAATAACCCGGGATCGCTGACGCCTCGATACCCTGGTAAAACCGGAGCGGCACACCGATCAGGCACCCGACGGCGATCCCGACCGTAAGGCCTGACGCGCGATGCCCCTTGGACCAGAGGATAAGTGGCGACAAGTCTGGCGCCACGCGCACGAGCAAGGCGATCAACAGCACCGACAAGCCACCCAGCGCTGCCAATACAAAGGTGTTTGCCGTGAATGCCAGTTGCACCGCGCTGCCAAGCGACCACATGCCCAAAGGGGTCATCACATCGCGCATCAGCACAAACGCGACCAACAGAATCAGGATGCGCATGCCCGTCAGCGACTTGGGCGTGAGTGCGAACCACAGGCCAAAGAGCAGCAGGCCCGGCGCCAGATACGTGCCGTAGTTAATCAGTACCGCCATTCCCTGGGTAATCATCGGTCGCTCAACCGTGTGCCACCGCAATCATATCGACCTCCACCGCCGCCGACTTCGGCAACTGCATCACCCCCACCGACGTACGCGTGTGCGCCCCGGCGGCACCCAGAATTTCGTGCAACAAATCCGACGCGCCGTTGGCCACCTCACTCTGCTGATCAAAATCCTCGGCACTGCGCACGTACACGGTGATGCGCGGGATCGCCCTGACCTGGTCCAGCGAACCCAACGCCTGTTTGAGCAACCCCAAGCAACGCAAGGCACTGATACCGGCGGCGATTTGCGCCTGGGCCACGGTCAGGCTTGCTCCAACCTTGCCCGGCAGCACGATCGCATCGCCGACGCGGGGGATCTGGCCACTGATGTAGAGGTGGTTGCCGTCGCGAACCAACGGCGTGTAGTTACCGCCGATTTTGAATTCGTCCAACTGATAGCCAAGGCGTTGCTGGGCGGCCTGGTATTTCTCATCGGGTGTCATGGGCGTGAATCCTCGTTTCGGCGCAGCCACTCATCCACCACGTCGCCCAGGGTCTTGGGCTGGTCGTTGCGAATCCAGGCCATAAAGGGACGATCGAATTTGAACCCCGGACCGCAGTGCTCAAGCATGAAGCGGCGTACGTTTTGCGTGTTTTTGTAGTGTGGGGTCACGGGGGTGCTGCGGGTGATGGCGTCGCTGTGCCAATTGAAGTCCATTTGCTTGACGCTCTGATGCCTCAGGAGCCAGCAGCATAGCGCCAAATGCCACGATGAACGCCTGCCAACCGACGCCCATCGCGTTTTTTTTACAGGTTAGCTGCCGAAGCCGGCGTCCCGCGTATTGACGAACAACGAATAGATCGAATGGCTGCCGGCCATGAACAGGCGGTTGCCTTCGCGGCCGCCAAAACACAGGTTGGGGCAGCGTTCGGGCAGCGAGATATGCCCGATGGCCTTGCCCTGTGGATTGAACACGCGCACACCATCGAGTTTTTCCAGGTCAGCCTTGGGGTCACCATTGCCGCCCCAACCGCACCACAGGTTGCCGCTCTCGTCACACTTGATGCCGTCCAGCGCTGCATAGTCAAACCCTTCGATATGCTTGCGACGGGCACCGAGCGTGCCGTCGTCCTTAACGTCGATGGCCCAGATCAGTCGGTTGGGTTTGGCCCGACCTTCCACGACGTACAAGACTTTTTCATCCGGTGAAAAACACAGGCCATTGGGTCCGTTGAGGTCGTCGATCACCCGCGTGACCGTGCCGCTTTCGCCGTCGATGCGATAAACGCCATGGGGCTGGGTGGGTGCGATCTTGTGCCCCTCGTAGTTGTTGCTGGTCTGGAACGGCGGGTCAGTGAACCACACCGAGCCATCCCGCTTGCACACGATATCGTTGGGTGAGTTGAAAGGCTTGCCGTCAAAGCTGTCCGCCAGCACTGTAAGGCTGCCATTGTGTTCGGTACGGGTGATTCGCCGGCCCTCGCGGGTGGTCGTCGAACCTTCGCACACCAGCAGGCGGCCCTGGCGATCGCGGCACATGCCGTTGGAGAAATTGGCGTTTTCGCGGTACACCGACAGGCTGTCGGTCACTTCGTCCCAGCGCACGATACGGTTATTGGGAATATCGCTGACCAGCAGGTAGCGGCCATCGCCGATCCACACCGGCCCCTCGGCCCAGCGCAAACCGGTAGCCAACCGTTCGACACTGGCGTTGAACAGGCGCAACTCCAGGAAACTGTCATCGAGCACTTTGATCAGTGGGTCCGGATAACGCTGGCTCAACGGCTCGGCAGCATCTGCCAGGCGAGGCAAGTTACCCAGCACCGCCACCGATGCGGAAACAGCCAAGGAACGCTTGAGGAAGACGCGCCGAGTGTGGTCGGTCCGCGCGGGCAGAGGAGGAAGATCCATCGTGTGTCTCCGTTATTTTATTGTTAGACGGGACGCCATTCTTAACTAGTGATGAGACATCGTACAAGAACAATACGATCTCAAAACCCATTCCCATCAAGCTCTGCGTAAATAATAAAAAAATTACTTTCCAAAATCAGCTTGGATATTGCAATGTTGTACGACGACACAAACAGTTACGTGTTGTCCGCCACCCCAACAACAATAAGGAAACATCCATGCCAAACGTCAAAGTACTGATCGGCTTTCTGTGCCTGTTTACGGGTTATGTTGCCGCAGCGCCTGCCCCTGCTGAAAAAGAGGTGGCCCAAGCGGTCGACCAACTGACCCAAGCCATGCTGCACCTGGACCTCAAGCAGCTTCATGCGCTGACGTCCGACAAGCTCACCTACGGCCACTCCAGCGGCAAGGTGCAGAACAAAGACCAATTCATTGCCGACCTGGAAACCCATACCAGCGCGTTCAAGACCCTGGAAATGCAGAACCAGACCATCACCCTGCAAGGCGACACCGCGCTGGTACGCAACCACTTCCATGCGCTGGCGGTGAACAGTGGCGTGGAAGTGCCCACTGATATCGATAACTTCCAGGTGTGGCAGAAGCAAAAAGGCAAATGGCTGTTGATCGGACGCCAGGCCTACAAGTACTGATGCCGATCGGTGAGCCGTTGAGCGCGGCTCACCACTCCAGCACCTTGCGCACGCTGAGCAATGCCTCATGCAGGGCTGGCATTGCTACCGAGCCCAAGGCCAGGCGTAGCGCATGCGGGACATGGGCCGAGACGGCAAACGGCTCGGCGGTGGACACGGAAATATTGTCGCGCTGCAACGTCATGGCGACCTGATCGGCACGGGCGTCTTCCGCCAACGGTAACCATAAGAAATACGACGAGGGATGGCTGGTGTAGGCCAGCCCTTTCAACACCCGCGCAGCCAGGGCCTGGCGGGCCTGGGCGTCCTCGCGCTTTTGCGCCTCCAGTTGTGCCACGGTGCCATCTTCGATCCAGGCCACCGCAATGGCGCTCATCACACCGGGCACGTTCCAGGTCGTGGCCATGATGGCGCGCTCGAGCGTTTTCACCCAATCGCTCGGCGCCGCGACAAACCCCACGCGCAAACCGGTCGCGACACTTTTTGAGAGCCCGCCCACATACACCGTGCGTTCCGGCGCCAGGGTCGCCACGGGTGGCGGTGCGTTTTCGGCCAAGAACGCGTAGGCCGCGTCCTCAATGATCATCAGATTGTGCTGACGGGCGATGGAGACCAAGCGCTCGCGCTGGGCCAGATCCATTACCCAGCCGAGGGGGTTGTGCAAGGTCGGCATGCTGTACACGGCACGCACCGGCCGCTTGCGACACAGGTTTTGCAAGGCCTCCAGGTCCGGGCCGGTCGGCGTCACCGGGATCGCGACAATTTCCAGGTGCAGGGTCTCGGCCAGCACCTTGAACCCCGAATAAGTCAATGCATCCACCGCAATCACATCGCCGGGCTTGAGCAACGCCATCATCGTCACCGCCAGGCCATGTTGGGCGCCGCTGGTCAGCAGCACTTGTTCGGGGTCAACGGTGAGCCCTCGACTGAGCAAATGCCGCGCAAACGCCGCGCGCTCATGCAGGCGCCCGGCATGGGGCTGATAGCGCAACAACGCTTCAAGGTCGCCGGACAGCGCGAGTTGGCGCAGCGCCGTACGCAACAAATCTGCCTGACCCGGCAACGCGGGGTAGTTGAAATTGAGATCGAGCATCCCCGCCGTCACCGTCATCTGTCCACTGCCCTGCCCTGGCGGCAACGAGATCTCGCGCACGAAGGTGCCACGCCCGGTTTCGCCGCTGACCAAGCCCATGGCCTCAAGCTCGGTGTACACGCGACTGGCGGTAACCAAGGCCAAGCCATGGTCGGCGGCCAACTGGCGGTGCGTCGGCAGGCGCATGCCAGGCGGCATTTCGCCGCGGCGGATGGCGGCGGCAAAAGTATCGACCAGGGACTTGTAGCGGGCGCGCGGCATTCGGATGTATCCATGACAATTTTTTGATTGTCTTAATGTTCGCCCCTAGGATGACCTGAACGCAACCCCTCCGGCTTCGAGCACGCCATCATGGAACGTACCTCCCCTATCAACACCCTGGACACCCGCACCCAAGGCTGGATCAACGGCTTTATCGGCGTGGTGATTTTCAGCGGTTCACTACCCGCCACGCGCCTGGCCGTGATGGAATTCGACCCGGCATTTCTCACCATGATCCGCGCGGCCATCGCCGCCGCCCTGGGTGTGCTCCTGCTGTGGCTGTTCAAGGAAAAACGCCCTGCGCGCAATCAGTGGGGGCCGCTGGTGGTCGTTGCTCTTGGGGTGGTGATCGGCTTTCCCTTGCTCACCGCCCTGGCGCTGCAATACGTGACGTCAGCCCACTCCATCGTATTCATTGGCCTGCTGCCCCTGGCCACCGCGGTGTTTGGCGTGTTGCGCGGCGGCGAGCGCCCACGTCCGGTGTTCTGGATGTTCTCGATCCTAGGCAGTGTCTGTGTGATGGGGTATGCGTTCGCCCAAGGCTTGAGCGCCGCACCGGCCGGCGACCTGCTGATGCTGCTGGCGGTGCTGGCCTGCGGCCTGGGATACGCCGAAGGCGCCACGCTGTCACGCAGCCTGGGCGGCTGGCAGGTGATTTGCTGGGCGCTGGTAGTGTCGGTCCCCGTGGTGGTGCCCTTGAGTCTGGTCCTCGCCCCCACCCATTTCAGTGGCATCAGCTTGCCGGCTTGGCTGAGCCTGGGTTACGTGTCGCTGTTCAGCATGCTGATCGGCTTTGTGTTCTGGTACCGCGGCCTGGCCCAGGGTGGCATCGCCGCCGTTGGCCAATTGCAATTGCTGCAACCGTTTTTCGGCCTGGCACTCGCGGCGGGCCTGCTGCATGAGCAGGTCAGCCTGGGCATGGTGTTGGTGACCGTCGCGGTGATCGGCTGCGTGGCCGGCGCAAAGAAATTCGCCCATTAACGCTGCGGTGCGACCATCTTGAACTTGATGTTGATGTCGTTGGACACCACGCTGTTACCGGCCCACTCGCCCTCGCCGATCTTGAAATCGCCGCGTTTGAGGACGAACTCACCGTCGAACACACCGATGCCACCGTGCTCCTTGAGCACCACGTCCACCTTCACGGGGTGTGTGGTGCCCTTGATGGTCAGGTTGCCGCTGATCGTGTAGCGGTTGTCCCCCAGGGCCGTGACGCCAGTGGACTCATACACGCCCACCGGATAGGTCGCGGTATCAAACCAGGAAGCACGTTGCAGTTCGTCGTTCGCATCCGGGCTGCCGGCGTCGATGCTGGCGAGCTGGATCTTGAGCACCGCTTGCCCGGCCTCCGGCTGTTGCGTGTCGAAGGTCAAGGTGCCTTCAAATTCGCTGAAGGTGCCGTATACCCGCTGCCCCAATTGCGTGTAAGTGAAGCTGATCTGGCTGGCGGTGCGGTTGACGTCCTTGTACTCCACCGCCTGGGCGCTGGAAACATAAGCAAGGATCAGGGCCAGTACGGCGACCGGGGACATTAGACGTTTCATGCAACGCTCCGCAGAGGAAGGGACACCGGTACTGAGCTGACACGCCCTACCAGGGATTTATTCCATTCAGGCGTTTGTCCTGCTAAACAGAGTAGTCGGCCCACACTAATAAGGACGCTGCATGCACGCCCCTTCACTCCAGGATATCACCGCGCCGGAAGGCATCTGCTACGGCTGCGGCGGCAGTAACCCCCATGGCCTGCACATCAAGAGCCGCTGGGACGCGGACGGAATACACCTGGTCGCCGAACACCTGCCCGAGGCCCGCTACAGCGGCTGGCCGGACCTGGTCTACGGCGGCCTGATCGCCATGCTGGTGGACTGCCACTCCAACTGGACTGCGATGGCCTACCACTACCGCGCCGAAGGGCGCGAACCCGGCAGCCTGCCGCGCATCGACTGCGTCACCGGCAACCTGGGGATCAAGTTCATCAAGCCAACGCCCATGGGGGTCACCCTGACCCTGCGCGCGCGGGCCGACGGTGAGGTCGGGCGCAAGACCCGCGTGATCTGTGAGGTGTACGCCGGCGACGTGCTGACCGCCCTCGGCGATTCAATCTTCGTGCGTGTCGACACCGGTCAATTGGCCGCTGCCGCCCATGGTCGCGAGGACTGATCCTGGGCTACATTGACCGCCACCGCTAATCGAGGATGCACCGATGACTCGTCTCACCGCGAAAGACTTTGCCCCCGAACTGCTGGAGCTTTATGACGGCTACGCCCACGGCAAGATCAATCGCCGCGAATTTCTCGACCGCGCCGCGCTGTTCACCTTTGGCGGCCTGACCGCCTCGGCTCTGCTCGCGGCCCTGAGCCCCAACTATGCGCTGGCCGAGCAAGTGAAATTCACCGACCCGGACATCGTCGCCGACTACATCACCTACCCCTCGCCCAAAGGTAATGGCAGCGTGCGCGGCTACCTCGTGCGCCCGGCCAAAGCCATGGGCAAGCTGCCGGCGGTGGTGGTGGTCCACGAAAACCGCGGCCTCAACCCTTACATCGAAGACGTCGCCCGGCGCCTGGCTAAAGCCGGCTTCATCGCCCTGGCCCCGGATGGCTTGACCTCGGTCGGCGGCTACCCCGGCAACGACGAAAAAGGCGTGGCCCTGCAACAGACTGTCGACCCGACCAAGCTGATGAACGACTTCTTCGCCGCCATCGAATGGCTGATGCACCACGACAGCAGCACTGGCAAGGTCGGGATTACCGGCTTCTGTTATGGCGGTGGCGTGACCAACGCAGCGGCGGTGGCCTACCCGGAATTGGGTGCGGCGGTGTCGTTTTATGGACGCCAGCCGGAAGCCAAGGACGTGCCACGGATCAAGGCGCCGATCATGCTGCATTACGGTGAGCTGGATACGCGGATCAACGAAGGTTGGCCAGCCTATGAACAGGCGCTCAAGGCAGCCGGCACGCCCTATGAGGCGTATATCTACAAGGGCGCCAACCACGGTTTCCATAATGATTCGACGCCACGCTATGACGAGGCGGCAGCGAAACTGGCGTGGGAAAGAACACTCGGTTGGTTCAATAAATACCTGGTCTAAGCGTTTACGCTTTCACGCATCCACCCCTTGAACGCCAGCATCGCTGGCGTTTCAGCCCGCGACTGCAAACGCGTCAACCAATAGCTGCCAGTGCTGATGCCGACGTCGAACGGCTGGCGAATCACATCGTTCTCCAGTTGCCGCGAAAACATCATCGCCGGCGCCAGTGCCACACCGATGCCTTGCAAGGCGGCTTCCATCATCGCCAGTGAAGAATCAAAGATGATGCTGCGCGGCACCAGGGTATCAGCGGGCAAACCGGCGGCCTGGAACCACAGGCTCCATTCATCGGCGCGGTAGGAGCGCAGCAAGGTGTGTTTCAACACGTCTTCGGGTGCATGCAGTTGCTCGGCCAATTGCGGCACGCAGAGTACGGTGAGGGGCGCTTCCAGCAGCTCGCAGGCTTCGGTGCCGTGCCACGCCCCCGCGCCGAAGCGGATCGCGTAATCCAGGCCTTCGGCAGCCACGTCAACACGGTTGTTGTGGGTGGACAGGCGCAGGTCGATAAAAGGGTAACGCGTCTGGAACGCGGGCAGCCGTGGCAGCAACCAACCCACGGCAAAGGTGCCGACCGCGCCGACCGTGAGCACTTCGCGGTAATGTCCGCCTTCAAATTGGCTCAGGGTCTGGGCGATGCGGTCAAACGAGTCTCGCACCACCGGCAATAGGGTTTCGCCTTCGCTGGTGAGCATCAGGCCACGGGGCAAGCGCTTGAACAAAGTAACATTCAGTTGCGCTTCCAGGCTTTTGACTTGATGGCTGACCGCCGCCTGGGTCACACATAATTCAATCGCGGCGCGGGTAAAACTCAAATGCCGGGCCGAGGCTTCGAAGGCACGCAAGGCATTGAGGGGAAGATGGGAGCGCAACATGTGTGACCCTAATTATTCTAATGGCAGGTGCGAGATATGATCGTTTGCCCAAAGCCTGCGAACTGCCTACATTGGCCACGCCTGCGCAGGCTCCTCAATCAATCGACCACTCTCATGGAAGCGATATCATGCCTCAACTCCCCCTGTCAGGCGTGCGTAATTTAGGCGCCGCGGCGTTGTTTCTCGCCGCCGGCCACTGCCTGGCCGCCGACGACCTGCGCGCCGTGGTGGACGCCAGCATCAAGCCGCTGATGCAGCAACAGTCTATTCCCGGCCTTGTCGTCGGTATCGTGAAGGATGGCAAGGCGCAATACTTTAACTACGGCGTCGCCAGCAAAGACGCGAGACAGCCCGTCAGTGAAAACACCCTGTTTGAAATCGGCTCGGTGAGCAAAACCTTCACCGCCACCCTCGCCGGCTATGCCGTGGCAAGCGGCAAACTGACCCTCAGCGATCCGGCCAGCCAGTACCTTCCGGCGTTGCGCAACAGCAAGTTCGACCACATCAGCGTGCTCAACCTGGGCACCTACACGCCTGGCGGCCTGCCCCTGCAATTCCCCCGCGAGGCAGACAACAACCAGCACATGATCAGCTACTTCCAGCAATGGAAACCCGACTTTGCCCCTGGCACCCAGCGCCTGTACTCCAACCCAAGCCTGGGCCTGTTCGGCTACCTGGCAGCGCAAAGTCTGAAGCAGCCGTTTGATCAGGTGATGGAGAAAACCCTGCTGCCAAAACTGGGCCTCAAGCACACCTTCATGAAAGTGCCTGATAGCCAGATGAACCTGTACGCCCAGGGCTATGGCAAGGATGGAAAACCCGTGCGCGTCGGCCCCGGCGCCATGGACAGCGAAGCCTATGGCATCAAAACCAGCGCCGCCGATCTGCTGCATTACGTGAGTGTGAACATAAACCCCGCGAGCCTGGAAAAACCCTTGCAGCAAGCGATCGCCACGACTCACACGGGTTACTACAACGTAAATGGAATGACCCAGGGCCTGGGTTGGGAAATGTATCCCTACCCGATCAAGCTGGACGCCTTGTTGGACGGCAATTCGACAAAAATGGCCATGGAGCCGAATCCGGTCAATTGGCTGACCCCACCGCAGGCGCCTCACGCCGACACACTGTTGAACAAAACCGGCTCCACCAGTGGGTTTGGCACGTACGTGGCCTATGTGCCGAGCAAGGCCATGGGCGTGGTGATCCTGGCGAACAAGAACTACCCGATTGCCGAGCGGGTGAAGGTGGCTCATGCGATCTTGAGTGCGATGGACCACTAAGCACTGGCACACATCAAATGTGGGAAACGGGCTTGCCCGCGATGAGGACGTGTCAGCCGGTAAATTGGGCAAATGACACACAGCTATCGCGGGCAAGCCCGGCTCTCACAGGGTGCTGCAGGGTTCCGGAATCTACATACCGAGCCAGTGCGGCAGCGCCAGCGAAATGAACGGCAAGTACGTGACCATAATCAGGAACACCAACAGAATCATCAGCCACGGCAACGCCGCGCGGATGGTCTGCCCCAGCGTCAATCCGGTCACCGCCGACGTCACGAACAGGTTCAGCCCCACCGGTGGATGCACCAGGCCGATTTCCATGTTGACCACCATCACGATCCCCAGGTGAATCGGGTCAATCCCCAGTTTCATGGCAATCGGGAAGAAGATCGGCGCCAGGATCAGCACGATGGCGGACGGTTCCATAAAGCTGCCGGCAATCAACAACACCACGTTGACCATGATCAAAAAGCCAATCGGCGTCAGGCCTTCGGAGAGCACCCACGCGGTGATTTCCTGGGGGATCTGCTCGGTGGTCAGCACATGGGCAAACAGCATGGCGTTGGCGATGATGAACATCAGCATGATCGCCAGGCGCCCGGACTCCAGCAGCACCTTGGGACAGTCGCGCAGCTGCATGTCCTTGTAGATGAACAGCGCGACAAACGCCGAGTAAACCGCCGCCACCGCCGCCGCTTCGGTCGGGGTGAACATCCCGCTGTAGATGCCGCCGAGGATAATCACCAGCAGCAACAGGCCCCAGAATGCCCGGCGTGCAGAGGTCAGCCACTCACGAAAGGTCGCCCGTGGCTGCGCCGGCAGCTTCTTGATGCGCGCGACAATGTAGATCGCGATCATCAGCATCAGGCCCAGCAGCAACCCGGGAATCACCCCTGCCATGAACAGCTTGCCGACCGAGGTTTCAGTCGCCGCCGAATACACCACCATCACGATCGACGGTGGAATCAGGATGCCCAAGGTGCCCGCGTTGCAGATGATGCCCGCGCCGAACGCCTTCGGGTAACCGGAACGGACCATGCCCGCGACGGCGATCGAGCCCACCGCCGCCACCGTCGCCGGGGACGAACCTGACAATGCCGCAAACAGCATGCACGCCAGCACCGCCGCAATGGCCAGACCACCTCGGATATGGCCGACACAGGCGTTGGCAAAATCAATCAAACGCTGGGCTACGCCGCCGGTGGTCATGAACGCACCGGACAGCAGGAAGAACGGAATCGCCAGGAAGGTATAGGCGTCGGAGGTTTCGAACAGCTTGATCGCCAGGGAACTCACCGAATCCTGGCTGAACATCAGGATCGACACTGCGCCGGACAGTCCCAGGGAAATCGCAATCGGCACGCCGAGAAACATGAACACGAATAACAGCAGAAACAGACAGAGCACGGCCATCAGTGACGCTCCTCATGGCTGCCGGCCAACTTGCTGGCCTCACCGGCCTCGTCGGCCAGCCCCAACCCGACCTGACGGTGGGTAAAGATGCGGTAGAAAATTTCCAGGTAGCGGATGAACACCATGGCGAATCCGATGGGCACGATCACCACGATGTCACCGACGTCGATACCATACTGGTCGAGGTCTTCAGCACCGATATGCGCGCCCATCACCGCACTCACCCACTTGTAGCTGGCGATCATGAACAACCCGGCGTAGGCCAGGCAGCACAGGCAGGCGAGCATGCCGAGCACGCGTTGCACCGGGCGCTTGGTCAGCTTGACCAGCGCATCCACGCCAAGGTGGCCGGCGGTGCGTACGCCATAGGAAATACCGAAGAAAATCAGCCAGCCGAACATGGCCTTGGTCAGCGCCACGCTCCAGGTCATGTCCTGGGCCCAGGTCATGGTGTGGTCGCCCAGGGCGCCGAAGAAGTCACTGCTCCACGCCCATTTGTCGGCCAGGGCAAAGAACAGCGTGTAGATGTTGTTGAGCATGACGTAGACGAATGTCACCAGGGTCATGGCGGCCAGCAGGAAGGCAATAAAGCCCTCCTCCAGGTGCTCCCAGACGCGCCTTAGCGTTTGCATGGCAAAACCTCGCGAAGCGGGAATAGGTATCGGGTTGGAAATCGGATCAAACGGTGGGAACTGGCTTGCCTGCGACAGCAGTGGATCAATCGCCCATTGTATCAACAGACAGACCGCAATCGCAGGCCCGCGCCCCCATTGAATCTGCGCTACTGGTTGGACGCGTCCGCCGCCTTGATCAGATCAGCCCCAATTTCCCCTTCGAACTTCTGCCACACCGGGCGCATGGCTTCGCGCCATAGCTGGCGTTGGTCCGGGGTCAGTTCGATGATTTCGCTGGTCTTGGCATCGATGATCTTCTGCTTGGCCGATTGGTTCAGCGCTTCAGCCTGCTTGTTCACCTCGACGGTGACCTCGACCATGATCTGCTCCAGAGTGCTGCGGATATCCGGTGGCAGGCCGTTCCAGAACGTGGCGTTGGTGATCACCATGTAGTCGATCAGACCATGGTTGGACTCGGTGAAGTATTTCTGCACCTCGTTGACCTTCTGGCTTTCATAGTTCGACCAGGTGTTCTCGGTGCCATTCACTGTGCCGGTCTGCAGGCCTTGATAGACCTCGGCAAAGCTCATCTTGCGCGGGTTGGCGCGGATGGCCTTGAACTGTTCTTCAAGCACGCTGGAGGCCTGTACGCGGAACTTCAGGCCTCGGGCGTCCTTGGGTTCATGCAGCGCCTTGTTCGACGAGAGCTGCTTGAGGCCGTTGTGCCAATAGGCCAGGCCGAGGATGTTCTTGTCCTGCATCGCCGTCAGCAATGCCTTGCCCTGGGCCGCCTGGAAACGGTCGACAGCGGCCAGGTCGTTGAACAGGAACGGCAGGTCGTAGATCTGCACTTGCTGGGTGTATTGCTCGAACTTGGCCAGGGACGGTGCCAGCATCTGCACATCGCCCAACAACAGCGCTTCCATTTCCTTGCCATCGCCGAACAACGACGAGTTCGGGTACACCTCGACCTTTACCCTGCCGGGCAGGCGCTCTTGCGCGAGCTTCTTGAACAGCAGCGCGCCCTGCCCCTTGGGGGTGTTTTCGGCGACCACGTGGGCGAACTTGATGACAATCGCGTCCGCCGCCTGGGCCAGGCCCGCGGCGAACAAGGTGGCGGCGCACAGCAGCGCCCGAGAAAGCTTGAGCATGGGAAATCACCTTCTTATTGTTGTGTTGTAGGGCAAGGTGCCTGATGTCACGCGTGTAGTGAATTTCGATTTTTTGATACCTGCGTTCGGCCTGGACGAACGCTAAAGCAGAGCCGCCAACAGCCGTTGCGCCCGCAACAACACCGGCGCATCCACCATCTGCCCATCGATCTGATAGGCGCCTGCCCCATGGGCACCGGCATCCACCACACGCCGGGCCCAGGCCAAATCTTCGGCGCTTGGCGCCAATGCCTGGTGAATCACCGCGACCTGTTTGGGATGGATACACAGTGCGCCGGCAAACCCCATCTCATAGGCATGCCGGATCGAGCGGCGCAGGCCTTCAGGATCGTCGATGGCCGGGTGCACGCCATCCAGCGGTGCAACCAGGCCCGCAGCGCGGGAATGCACAATCAGCGCCAGCCGCGCCTGGTCCAGGGCGAACTGGGCGGCAGGCGAATTACTGCTCAGGTTCAGGTCCAGCGCCAGATCCAGCCCGCCGAATGACAGGCGTTCCACCTGCGGTGCATGGGCGATCTCGGCCACTGCCAACAAACCACGCGCACTCTCGATAATCGGCCAAATGACTTTGCCGGTTGCCGCCACGACGGCGACCTGGGATGCGCTCTCGACCTTTGGCAACAGGACGCCCGCCACAGTCGGATGAGCCTTGCAGAAAGCCACATCCTCAAAATGCTCGGCATGTTCCGGCGCGTTGATACGCACCCACACCTGAGCGGCGGGGTTGGCCGTCAGAAACGCCCCCAGGTTATCCCGCGCCTGACGCTTGAGCGGCTCTTCCACCGCATCCTCAAAATCCACGATCACTGCGTCGGCACCGCTGGCCAAGGCTTTGGAGAATCGCTCCGGTCGGCTACCGGGCACAAACAACGCCGAACGTACCAGTGGCTTGGGCATCTGTTGAATTCCTTATGGTTAGATAACGCCGCGCGCGCGCAGGCCGTCGATGGCATCTGTCGAGTAACCGAGCCCGTCGAGAATGCCCTGGCTGTGCTGGCCCAAGCCTGGAACACCGTCCATGCGCGGAGTGAAGGCGGCATTGCGGGCCGGCGGTAGCAGCGCCGGCAACGGACCGGCCGGGCTGTCGACTGCTCGCCAACTGTCACGCGCCTTGAGTTGCGGGTGATCCCACACGCCTTGCATATCGTTGACGCGGGCGCTGGCGATCTGCGCGCTTTCCAGGCGCTGGATCACCGCCTCGGCATCCAACTGCGCGAAGCTATCGACAATGATCTGACGCAGCACTTCGCGGTTCGCCGAGCGCTTGAAGTTGGCGGAGAAACGCTCGTCGGTCGCCAATGCCGGGGTGAGCAGCACCTTGTCGCAGAACGCCGCCCATTCGCGCTCATTTTGCAGGCCGAGCATCACGGTCCCGCCGTCACCGGTGGGAAACGGTCCGTAGGGATAGATCGTCGAGTGCGCCGCCCCGGCACGCGGGGGTTGGGGTGCGCCGTCGAACGCGTAGTACATCGGGTAGCCCATCCATTCCACCAGGCTTTCCAGCATGCTGACGTCGATGCGGCTACCCTTCCCCGTCTTGCCGCGCAGCAGCAGCGCCGAGAGGATGCCGCTGTAGGCATACATGCCTGCCGAGATGTCGGCGATGGAACAACCGGCCTTGGCCATCTGGTCTTCGCCGGGGCCGCCGGTGACGGAAAGAAAGCCGCCCTCGCTCTGGATCAGCAGGTCGTAGGCCTTCTTCTTTTCGTACGGGCCGCCTTCGCCGTAGCCGGAAATATCGCAGACGATCAGGCGCGGGAAGCGCTCGTGCAGCGCCTCGAACGACAGGCCCATGCGCGCGGCTGCGCCCGGTGCCAGGTTCTGCACCAGTACATCGGCGTCGGCCAGCAGTGTGTCGAGAATCGTACCGGCCTCCTCCTGCTTGAGGTCCAGGGTCAGGCTTTCCTTGGAACGGTTGGTCCACACGAAATGCGAGGCCAGGCCACGCACACGTTCATCGTAGCCACGGGCAAAGTCGCCGGCGCCGGGGCGCTCGACCTTGATCACGCGCGCGCCCAGGTCAGCCAATTGACGGGTGCAGAATGGCGCGGCAATCGCGTGTTCCAGGCTGACAACGGTGATGCCGTCCAGCGGTCTTGGGTTAGTCATGACGGTTCCTCAAAGCCAATCGGCCATGGATACGGCGTTGCGCAGGTCCCAGACTTTGTCGATCAGGGCATTGGCCTGGGCCGGTGTGCGGGCGTTGCTGAACTGGGTGAGGCGCTGGAATTTATCCGCCAGTTCCGCACGGCTCAGGGTGTTGCCCGGATCGCCCTTGGGTTCGTCGATAGCGCCGTGCAACGTGCGACCCTCCAGCGTGGTGACGGTGACACGGCCGAGCCAGCGCTGGGGATAGGCGCCGTCGACTTCGGGGTCGAGGGTCATGCTGACTTTGTCGCGCAACGCCGCGACGGCTGGGTCAGTCAACGCCAGCTCATGGAACTCCGTAAGCCCGGCCTTGCCATGCACGGCGATCAGGCCCAGCACGGTGCCCATGGAGAACTTGGCCTGGTGCACAGAAGCAGGCACGGTCACGCGGCCCAACACATCGATGGCGCCTTGGTGCACGCGGGTTTCCACGCGGGCGATCTGTTCGGCGTGCAGACCTTCGCGCTGCATCAGGTCCAGCAGCGCATCGGCGGCAGGATGGGTATGGCGGCACGACGCATGAAACTTGAACGAGGTTTCCAGCAACGCCCAGCGGCTGCCGAGGTCGGCGGACAGTCTGGCAGGCTCGGCATCAGTGGACATGCCCGCCGCCAGCCCCTGGTCGCCCTCAAGAATATTGCGTGCACCGGTCAACCCGTCCGCCGTCAGGTACGCGGCGAGCAAGCCGTCCGCCGCCGCTTTCGCGGTGTGCAGCTGCTTGGAATCGGCGGCATCACGCAGGAACTCCCATAACCCGGCAGCCTGGGTGCCCGCGTTGCCCAACAGGTTGATGAATTGTTCTTCATTGAAATCCAGCAATTTGCCCACGGCAACGGCGGCGGCCAGCGTGCCGACGGTGGCAGTGGTGTGGAAGATGCGGTAATGGGACCGGCCCATGAATTCGCCGATGCGGATACCGGCTTCATAACCGGCCACCGACGCCAGCAGCAAGTCGCTGCCGGATTTGCCAAGGTCCTGGGCGGCCGCCAGTGCCGCCGGGAACACCACAGTCGCCGGGTGCAGGACGGAACTGTTGTGCAGGTCGTCCTGCTCCACCAGATGGGATGAAGCTGCGTTGACCAGCGCAGCGAAATACGCGCTGCTGCTGCCGCCATTGACGATCACCTGCGCCGGGCCGCTGCCGGGGCCCATCTTCTGCGCATAACGTTCGAACAACGGAATCGGGTGCGCACCCTTGCTCGCCAGCGCCGAGGCCAGCCAGTCCAGGTACAGGTCTTCGGTGCGCGCCAACACCTCTTCAGGCAGTTGCGCGGCGTTCAGTTCGGCCAGGAACCGACACAAGGCTTGGGTATGGCTCATGGTCAGGCCCCTCAGAAACTGCGTGGCAGTTCGAGCAGATGCTCGGCCACGTAGGACAGGATCAGGTTGGTGGAGATCGGTGCCACCTGGTACAGGCGCGTCTCGCGGAACTTGCGCTCCACGTCGTATTCGCAGGCAAAGCCGAAACCGCCGTGGGTCTGCAGGCAGGCGTTGGCTGCTTCCCACGACGCCTTGGCCGCCAGGTACTTGGCCATGTTCGCGCTCGCGCCAGCCTGCTTGCCGCTGTCGTATTCCTCGCAGGCACGCCAGCGCATCAGGTCCGCGGCTTCGATCTCGATATGCGCTTCGGCAATCGGAAACTGCACGCCCTGGTTTTGCCCGATGGGCCGGCCAAACACCACGCGGTCGCGGGCATAGGCGCTGGCCTTTTCGATAAACCAGCGGCCATCACCGATGCATTCAGCGGCGATCAAGGTGCGCTCGGCGTTGAGGCCGTCGAGGATGTATTTGAAGCCCTTGCCCTCTTCGCCGATCAGGCTGTCCAGGGGCAATTCCAGGTTGTCGAAAAACAGCTCGTTGGTTTCATGGTTGACCATATTGGCGATGGGCTGCACGGTCAGGCCGTTGCCGATGGCTTCGCGCAGGTCCACCAGGAAGATCGACATGCCTTCGGATTTTTTCTTCACCTCGGCCAGTGGCGTGGTGCGCGCCAGCAGGATCATCAGGTCGGAATGCTGCACCCGCGAGATCCACACCTTCTGGCCGTTGATCACGTATTTGTCGCCACGTTTGATCGCCGTGGTCTTGATCTTGGTGGTGTCGGTGCCGGTGGAGGGCTCGGTCACCCCCATGGATTGCAGGCGCAATTCGCCGCTGGCGAGCTTGGGCAGGTAGAAACGTTTCTGCGCTTCACTGCCGTGTCGCAACAGGGTGAACATGTTGTACATCTGGCCGTGCACAGTGCCGGAGTTGCCGCCGCAGCGGTTCACCTCTTCAAGGATCACGGACGCTTCAGCCAGGCCCAGGCCGGAGCCGCCGTATGCTTCAGGAATCATCGCCGACAGCCAGCCGGCGTCGGTCAGCGCCTTGACGAAGGCTTCGGGGAAGCCCTTTTCCTCGTCAATCCTGCGCCAGTACGCAGCATCGAATTCCGCGCACAAGGCGCGCACGCCTTCGCGGATCGCATTGAGTTCTTCATTGTCATTGGGGTTCATTACCGGCGCTCCGCCTGTTGTTCTTGGATTATTCGAAATGCACGCTTGCTTGCTGCGCCAGGCCCTCGACGTTGCCGGCCCACAGCTGTGCCACACCGGCTTCGATCACGCGGCCGCCCACTTCAAACGGCTGCGGCGCTATCAAAGGGCGCACGCCGCGATAGGCAAAACGACGCAAGGTTGCACCAGGGTTGGCGCGGCAGAACGCGCGCAGGCTCAGGGTGGCAATCAACGGACCATGCACCACCAGGCCTGAGTAGCCTTCGGTGCCGGTGACGTAGGGGTAGTCGTAGTGAATGCGGTGACCGTTGAAGGTCACGGCGCTGTAGCGAAACAGCAGGGTTGGCGTGGGGGCGACGGTTTCAGACCATCCGCCCGGCTCCAGCGCGTCACCACTGCCGGATTTGGGCGGCGTGGGCTCGCGATAGACGATGTCCTGTTCCTCGCGGATCGCCAGGCGGCCGTCCTGGGAATAGTCGTGGCGCACAGTGACAAACAGCAGCGAGCCGGTGCGACCGGTCTTTTCTTCCACCTGGACGATGGTCGACACGCGCGTCGCCGCCTCGCCTGCACGCAGCGCATGCAGGAACTCGATGCGCCCACCGGCCCACATGCGATGACGGTTATCGGCCGGCGGCAGAAAGCCGCCACGGGCCGGGTGGCCGTCAGTGCCCAGGGCAGTTTCCGGTAGCGGGTACTGGAAGAAGCACCACTGCCACAGCGGCGGAATGTCCGTCCCATCCTCGGGAACGGCCTCGCCGAAGGTGGCGGCGATGCGCTTGAGCAGGTTATGGCTGAGGTGGTCGTGGGCGGTTTCGCTTCGGCCGATCCAATCGGTGGCGCTCATCGGGTGCAGGTCCTCGGGCGGTGAGTGTCTGCCCCGGATCATGCAAGCCTGCAGCCGTTCTGAGAATTTGCATTTCAATAAACCGGCGTTCGGTTATGCTGAACGCCGCCGTCCTGTCCCAGGAGTCACGCATGCACTTCGATCTGGCCGACCTGCGCCTGTTCATCCATATCGCCGAATCCCCCAGCCTGACCCAAGGCGCCAAGCGCGCGTTCCTCTCGCCGGCCGCCGCCAGCGCAAGGATCAAAGCCCTCGAAGGCCAGCTCGACACCCGCCTGTTGTACCGCGACAGCCGTGGCGTGGAGATCACCCCGGCCGGTGAACGCCTGCTGCACCATGCGCGGCTGATCATGCGTCAGGTGGATTACCTCAAAAGCGAATTCACCCAGTACGGCGTGGATTCAGCCGGGCATATCCGCATCTTCGCCAACACCACCGCGGTCACCGAATTCTTGCCCGAAGTACTGGCGGGCTTCCTATCAGAACGCCCCGGCGTGACCGTCGACCTCCAGGAACGCCTGTCCCGAGACATCGTGCGCGGCGTACTCGATGGCACCAGCGACATGGGCATCATCGCCGGGCCGGTGGAAGCCTCGGGGTTGCAGGTGCTGCATTTCAGCACGGATAAACTGGTGTTGATGGTGCCGGTCGGGCACCCATTGGCGGGGCAAGCGTCAGTGACGCTGGAACAGACCCTCGCTTACCAGCACATCGGCCTGCACGAAGGCAGCACCTTGCTGAGCTTCTTGCGCGAGCATGTCGAGCGGCTGGGCAAGCATTTGTCGCTGCGTATCCAAGTGTCGAGTTTCGAGGCGATCTGTCGAATGGTCGAAGCCGGTGTGGGCATCGGCATCATTCCAGAGTCGGCCGCCGTGCGTCACAGCCGCACCATGCAATTGATCGCAGTGCAATTGGATGAGCCCTGGGCGATTCGCGAGCGCAGCATCCTGGTGCGGGAGCTGGAGGCGTTGCCCGGCACCATTCGTGCGTTGATCGCCACGTTGATGCCGGACTCGGTCAATGCAGGCTGAGGTTGCGCTGGCAGGCGTCTTCCACTGTGATGTGGCTCAAACGTCCCTGGTCATCGAATAACAGCCAGCCATCGCCGGTGCGACGGATATTCACCTCGTAGCGCGGCCAATGCAGCACAGCACACACGTTGTCACTGCCACGATGGATAAAGTGCCAGCGGGTGTCGCGGTCACTGGCGATATAGCCAAATACCAACCAATCCGCGTCGACGACGATGCGCACCGGGTCGCTATCGAAGCACCCTTCATCACAGCCCGTCAGGCGATACCCCTTGCGGTTGCCGTCGACATCCAGGATCAGCACTGGCTCTTCGTCGTCGCTGTACCGGACCAGGTACTCAACGCTTTGATCGAGTGCACAGAACAACGCGTTGCTTTCCTCTGACTGCGGCGACGCCGGCTCACGCCCCGCCAACCGCCGCTCAGGCAGGCGATAATGCCAGCGCTCAAAACCTTCCAGGGGGTTATGGAGCCACAGGAACTCATTGCGTTCATCACCTTTGAGGGCGCGAACCGAGCCTGGCAAGTCGCTGACGTGCCACAGGGTTTCAAAGCCGCGATCCACGTCCACCACACGCAGTTGCCGGCCTTGGCCGAGGGTCCAGGTGCTGCCATCAAACTGATCGGCGAACACGTCAAGCACCTGCACGCCCAAGTCGGTCGCGGCACGATTGACCAAGTCCAACTTGCTGATGCGCCACACCGTGTCGCGCCGGGTCAGCACCAGCGCCATTTGCCGGCTGTGCGCCAAGACAATCCGCTGGGCCGGCACGGCGAAATGGAACAGCGGCGTGCCGCTGGCATCCGTCACCACTGCACCGGCCTCGCCCAGTGCCACCAGATAACGCTCGTCATCCAGCGACACCGCATCGTATACCGAGCGGCTGCCCAGGACCGGGGCTGACCACTGCAATGCCTCGCCCGCGTGCTCCAGCGAGCGCACGGCGGGACGTTTGAGTGACTGGCCGGGCAAGTCCGCCTGCAAACATTTGTCCCGGCTCATTTTGACCAGCGACTGCAGTTGGTTGAAGTTGAGCCCCCCGCGCCCACTGAGCTGGTCGGCGAGCACCGCGTGCACGGTGGCACCGGCGAGCCAGGCCAGGGCCACGGTGTCGGACTTGTGCGCTAACAACGCGTGCGCCAGGGCAGCCCGCTCGGCGCAACGGCTGGGATCGTCACGCAGTTGTTCGATCCAGGGTCCGTAAGCGTCCAGGGTTTGGGGCAGCAATATGGCACGTTTTACCAAGGCACCAATCGCCAGACGCCCACCGGCCGCTTCGGCATCGAGCAGCCATTGAGCGGCGCGCGGGCGCTCTTGCGGCAAGCTCCACACCACCTCAACGGCTTGCAACCACAGGCCCTTGGCGATCAGCGACTCGGCCCACTCCAGGCGTAAACGGTCGGCGATCTGCGGCTGCTTGGCGTGAAGCAACACCACCGCATCGGCAAACGCATCATCTCGACGCGCCACCAGCAAGGCGCGCTGCCAGTTCTCGGCCAGGCACAGCAGGCGCACGATGACCGCAGACGGCATGTCCCAGGCGAGAGCGAGGTCGGCGGCCTGCTGGTAGCGCGCGTGTTTTTCCAGATAATCGAGTGCTTCCTGGCGTTCCTTGAGCAGTTCAGCGAGTACGAATACCGCTTCTTCGATACGATTTTCGCGGGCCAGGCGCTCATAGGAGCGGCGGTAGATCTGGCGCAGGTGCTCGGTCAGCCCTTCCTCGAAGCGGTAGGTACGGCTGGGCCCGTGCTGTTGGCTAAGAGTCAGGTCCTCGCGGCGCTGCGGCGTACCGAAGTGCTGTTCACCATTCGATTGCTGGTCACCCAAGGGGATGGCATGGCGCAAAGCTTCGGCGAAATCGCCGTCCTCGAACATCTCCAGCATGCGCTGCATGTAAGCCGCCTGGCGCCTGCCGTACACCCGGGACAGTTTTGAATGCTCGGTCAGGCGGGTCAGCCAGCGGCGCCAGGCCGCCGGCTTATGACGAGCCGGTTTGGCACGCTGGGGAATGCTTGGGTCGTCCGCGGCTTGCGGCACAGCGCCGATAGGCCGCGCACCTCGGCGCAGGCATTTGTTCAGCGCTACCAGCAAGGCGGTGAAAACAATGGCGCTCAGCAGCATGCCCAGGATCACGCCGCTGATGTCTTCGGTGGTCGTGGCAGACACCGGTGCCAGCGGCACGGATTGGCCTTGGGTGGCCATCCAGATCAACCCTGCAACCAGTGCCAGGGTGACGCCCAGTTTCAACGCCGGATAGGGTACGGGCTCCTCGTTGCCCCATTGGCGTGCAGCCTTGGGGAGCGGCGCTTTCGGTGCGGGTGATTGCCGCTCCAGCAAGGCCCGGATCACGCTCTCCTGCTCGGGGCTGACCGGCGCCAATCCGCCCAGGATCTCGCGTACATCGGTGATCACCGGTTCAGGCAGGGCCGGCACGACGGGCGCATGACAATCGAAGGTATCGAGCAAGGTGTAGGCGCTGATATCAAGCCACTGCCCAGGTTCCAGGGCCTGGGCATCGCGCAACTGCAAAGCGTGCACCTGGCTGCCGCGCACCAGCCACAGGTCGGCGGCCGGTAAAGCGCGCTGCTCCTCGTTGCTCAACTGCGCCGAACACAGACCACGGCCCTGACGCACCAGCGGCCAGCCGGCAAGGGTCTGGCAATCCAGCGCGACCGGCGTGCTGAACTGCACTAAATCGCCGTCGACAAAACGGTAGGCCGTCGCGCCCGTGCGCCAGTGATCCAGCATCAAGCGAGCTCGCTCCTGCAGCGCAAAACGCTCGGCGGGCAACCACATGCCGTCGATGGGTTGATGCCCGGTCAACAACGGCCGGCGGATCAACAGGGATTCTTGCTCAAGCATGGGCAGGCTCATGTTTCAGGTCACACATCACTTGCAAACGCATGGCGCGCTCGGCAACGTTGAACACCAGTAATTCCCGGGCGGTGGTCAGCACCGCCACCAGGCCGCTCATGGGGCAGAAACTCGCACGGGCAATCGGTGCCGTCGTGGTGAACAGCATCTGTTGTTGGCCCTCGGTGTACAGGCCAACGGTGTGCTGGTTCGGCCCCAGCAATACCAGCGAATAGCGTTCCTGCGCCGCCACCTGGTGATCCAGGCCGATGGCGCTCCAGCCGGGCGCCAAGTCGATCTGTACCTTTTTCGCGGGAAAACTGTCGTGGGTCACCAGGCGCCAACTCTGGCGGCCATCCTGGTGAGTGAGTAATGCGCAACCACCAAAGGCGTACTTCCAATGCGGGGTGCTGGCGAACAGTATCTGGCTCACACCGGCAGCCGCACCGACTGCATAACCTTGACTGCGGGCACCGGAAGACGTCGCGGGGTAAGCCACCAGCTGCCCACCCTCGATGCGGGCGTAGATCAACGATAAGGCGTCCAACTGCGCCAGCCCCATGACATTGTCCGTCACCGAGAAACATTCTCCCCTCGGCGCGTGGCCAGGCCGCTGCCAGTGAGCGAGCTGACCGTTTGTATCGAGTAAATACAGGCGCTCCGTCTGATCGCCGCGCAGCCACACCGCGGGCAGAAAGGTCGCGGTGCCCGGTGGCAGGTGCATTTCTTCGCGTGTCGGCTTGTTGACCGAAACGAGACTGGGGATGTTCCAGAAGGTCAGGATATTGCCATCACCGAGCACCGCACCGAGGCTGCGGTAGTTAAAGGTGGCCGCGAGCACGTGCTGATGTTTGCCCCACAGGCGACGTCGCACTTCGAGGTTTTTTTTCTGGTTCTTGTGCGGCAGCTTGATCACCACCATGCCGTGCTCATCGAGCAAACGCAGGGCGACATAGTTGCCGGAACCGGAGATGACCGGTGGCAGGGTCAATGCAACCCGCGCCACCCGGCCGGCAGCGCTCGGTGCCGGCGTGTGCACGGCATTATCGAACTGGCCCTTGAGCAAGCGCACGGCCTGCTGCTCCTCCGGCAGCGGCAGCGACACGCGCCGCGATTTCAAGGCGAACGTCAGGCTGCGCCCATCCAGGTTGCGCGTAATCTGCACGCGGTGGGTGCAGACCTTGGGGTCAGTGGGCGGCAAGCGCTGGCCGACCACCCAGCATTCTCCAACGGCGTGGTCGGCCAGCGCGTCACGCCAGGCCAGCCAATGGTCGTCGCTCACGACCTCGTAGGTGCGGGCGTCGAGCAGGCGCTTGAGCTGCGCCGATGAATCCAGCTCATGCAACTCGGGCGTGGCTTGCAAGATGCCCCAGCGCAATTTCGCCCCCGCCTCTGCGGCACGCCGCGCCAGCAGCATCAACAGCGCCAGGTGCACCAAGCGCGCTGCCCCCAGTTGCAAGGGGCCCGCATCGAACAGCACCACAATCAGACGGTTCGCTTCACGGGCACGGTAGTGCGGGGCGAGGAACATATGCTCACCGCCGACCGCCCGGCGCAGGAATTCGTCAGGCACTTCATCGGCCAGCAGCCATTCACTGGACAGCAGTCGCTCATAGGGGCCGCGCCGATGCAGGTCGCCCAGGCCATCGGGCTCCGGCACTCCGCCCTGGTGCAGGCCGCGCAGCGGTCCGAGCAGAGGGTTGAGTCGACCGAGCAGGTCGGCGAACAGGGGCAGGTGTTGCGGGGCAAACCACTCCAGCCACTGCCGCCAGGGTTGCAGCGCCTCAGGCAGTTGCATGGGTGCCTCCCCAATAGGCGGCGATACGTTGCAGATGCGCAGGCGACACGGCCAGCAGGCGGTCCAGCGGGATCACTGCCTGCGGGTCGTGCCACACCAGCAAGGGCGCGCGTTTGAAGCGAGCGGACAAGGCCTGTCCCAGCAGGTCCTGTGGCACCTGCGGTTCCCAACTGGTCGGCAGCCAGAGATGCGGTGCGTTGGTGCTGGGCGCAGCGTAAGCAACACCGTCGACCCAAGGCAGGTCAGCCATTACGCCCGTCACCACCAGTACATCACCATTGGCAGTGGCTTGCAGCCGCGCCGCATGGTCGGCCGCGAGCAGCGCCAGGCGTGCGTGCAGGCGCCGGGCAGCATCGCCCCAGGCCACGGCGGCCTGAGCCTCGACGGGCACTGGCCGTGAACGCCAGGCCCAAGGCTGGGTCAGCGCACTCATTCGCTGGGGGTCAGCAATCGAGTGAGTTGTCCCCGCGCCTGCTGCAGAGGTTCGGGCAGGGTCTGGCTATTGAAATTGGCATCGATCTCGCGCAACAGGCCTTCGAGCACGCTACTGGCCGGCGGCTCGGCACGGGAGAGGTAGTCTTCGGCGGTTTCCAGCAGCCGATTCACACGTGACATCGGCTGCAACGTGGCCTCTTCCACCGCGCTGAACAAATGGCTGTTGCTGGAGGCAGCAAACAGGTCGCGCAACACTTCGCGGCCGTGTTGCTGGGTAACCTGGGTCGGCAACACGTACAGCAGCGGCCACAAGTCGGCGTCGCTGGCTTCCAGGCGACCACTGAGCAATGCAGCGGCCGCGATCAAGCGCTGAGACTTGACGATGCGCCGGTCTGACAACTGGATGCCGGCTTCGCGCAAGCGGCGAATGGCTTGGGCCAGGGCTGGGCGCACAGCGGTCAGGTCGACATGTTTCAGGGCCTGGCCGAGCGTGTCCAGTTGCGCAAGGCCGAGCAACTGTTGCACCGGGCGCTGCTCCGACTGCCAGCCGCCGGCCAGCATGGCTTCCAATTGATTGTCCGGCACCGACTCGACAAACAGATGCAACAGGAAACGGTCGCCGAAGGCCGCCAACGCCTCATCATCCGGCAGGCCGTTGGCGGCGCCGACGCACACGCGCAGCGGGCATTGCACCTGGGTATGGCCACGACGGAAGCGGCGCTCGTTGAGTACGCCCAGCAAGGTGTTGAGGATCGCGGTAGAGCCCAGGAAGACTTCGTCGAGAAACACGATATCGGCTTCCGGCAGCATGCCGCTGACGTCGGTTTCCACCGTGCCTTCGCGCAGCTTTTTCAGGTCTACCGCGCCGAACAGTTCGGACGGCTCGGTGAAGCGTCCGAGCAAGTATTCGAAGTAACGCCCACCCATAGACTGCGCGACACGCCGCACCACCGCGCTTTTTGCAGTGCCGGGCGGCCCGATCACCAGGATGTGCTCCTGGGCCACAGCTGCCAGCACGATCAATTCGGCCAGTTGCTCGCGCCCGACCAAGCCTTCGGTAGCGGCACGCACGGCGTGGCGGATTTGCGCGGCAGCGCTCTGCAACTGAGCAATCATGGGTGTCTTCCCTGAAACCAAAGCGGGGAATCTTGCCTGAGGCTAAGGTATTAGCAAAGCGTTGTTACATACTCATATCAGGAGTCAGCCCATGCAGCTTGAAGGATCCTGCCATTGCGGCGCCGTGACGTTCAGCCTCACCAGTGCCCACCCCTACCCTTACCAGCGTTGCTACTGCTCGATCTGTCGCAAGACCCAGGGCGGTGGCGGCTATGCGATCAACCTGGCCGGCGATGCCCAGAGTTTGAAGGTGCGCGGGCGCAAACTGATTTCGATCTACCACGCCAGGCTCAAGCCCGAGGGTGCCCGCCGGGCCCATGCGAGCAGCGCTGAGCGGCATTTCTGTTCGCAATGCGGCAGCGCCTTGTGGTTGTTCAGCCCCGAGTGGCCGGCATTGATCCACCCGTTTGCCTCGGCCATCGACACGCCATTGCCGGTGCCGCCGGAACATACGCACCTGATGCTGGGCTCGAAGGCGCCGTGGGTGGAAGTCGCGTTGCGCCAAGGCGATCTGCAGTTCGATGAGTACCCCGAAGAGTCCATCGCCCAATGGCATGAGCGTAACGGCGTGACCCGTTAACAGTCTTTGACAGTTTCTCGACAAAGCTGCAAAAGACCGGCGAGCGCTGCGCCCCTAGCATGCGAGCATCCAAATCACCTGTCGGGTGCTCGTCATGCTTCGCACATTGCGCGGTCTTCCGTTGCTCGGTTGCCTGTTGGGCAGTATTGGCTGCCACGGGCAGTCACCTGCCCCTCCGTCAATTGCGAAGGGTGACTACAGCGCGATCATCCGTTACCTGCAAACCCGGATCCCACGGGACATGGCCCAGGACAACATCCCGGGCCTGTCGATAGCACTGGTCAACGGCCAGGAATTGATCTGGGCGCGCGGGTTCGGCATGGCCGACAAAGCCAAGGGCTTGCCTGTCACGCCAAACACGGCATTCCGGGCCGGCGCGATCTCCAAATTGCTCACGGCCAGCGCGGCCCTGCAACTGGTTGAAGAACAGCGACTGACGCTGGATGCCCCCCTGCAGCAGACCCTGCGCGAGTTCTATGTGCGCTCGCGCTTCCACGCCGACCAGCAGGCCGCCGACCGCGACATCACTTTGCGTCGCCTGCTGAGCCATCAGTCCGGCTTGCCCAGTGAACACCTGCGAGACCTGCGCAACAGCTACGCCATGGGGCAGATGCCGATGCGCCTGTCCGGTGTCTGGCTGAGCACACCGCCCGGCACGCAAGTGGCCTATTCCAACCTGGGTTATGCGCTGGTGGGCGCGGCGATCGAGCGCAGCAGCGGCAAGGAGTTTGAAGCCCAAATGCAACACAGCCTGCTCAAGCCGCTGGAGATGGATCGCGCGAGCTTTGTCGGGACCGCTGCCCAAGTAGGCTTTCGCGCCCTGGGCTATCAGGAAGGCGTCGCCAGCACCGATGCGCAACTGCGCGACATCGCCGCCGGCGGCTTGTGGGCCAGCCCCAAGGACCTCAGCCATTACGTGCAGATGCTATTTGCCAAGGGCCTCTACGGGGGCAAGCGGGTAATGGCAAGCCGCTCCATCGATGAAATGTTCACCCAGCAAAACACCGGCAATGCCCTGGACTTCGACTGCCAGATCGGCCTGGCGTGGTTTTTGGCGCCCTGTGGTGACGCGCCGGTCGGTCCTGGGGTGCGTACCTACCAGCACAGCGGCGGTGGCGATGATTTCGCCGCACAGCTGAGCCTGCTGCCGGCCCATCAATTGGCAGTGATCATCATGGCCAACGACAGCAATGCCGAAGACCTGGTCGCCAGATTGGCCACTGACTCCCTGCGCCTGATGCTTGAAGCGCAAACCGGCACGCCTGTGTGCGGCGACGACTGCCAGGCACCCCGCCATGGGCTCAAGCTGCGCCAAGTGCCGACAGCCATCGACCGTCAGCGCCTGGCCGGGTTTTACGCAACCGCCTGGGGCGTCTTCAGGATCAAGGATGATGAGCAGCGGCTGCGCGGCGAACTGGCCGGTTTCAACTTCGAACTGCTGCGTGACGATCAGGGCTGGCTGCGCGCGCAGAAGAAACTCTTCGGCTTCTGGCTCAAGGACCTCGGTGAACTGGGCCACGTACAACTCGACGTGATCACCGTGCAAGGCCGGCAGATGCTCACCGCGCGCAGCCACGGCCAACGCATCCCCATCGGTGAGCGCATCGACCCGCCGCCGCTGCCCATGGCCTGGGCCGACACGGTCGGCACCTATCAGGTGCTCAACAGCTTTGAGCCCGACGCGCCATTAAGCGGCATCAGCGTGCGCCTCGAAGAAGGCTTCCTGGTGATTCGCGGCCAACTGCATGACGAACCGCTGACCGACTACATCCTGCTGCCCGTCGACAACGCCCACGCCGTACTGGCCGGGACCGGCTATGGCCTGGGCGACACCGTGAGCCGCCAGATCAATGGCCTGAGCGCTTCGGGCTACGCCTTCAAACGTACCCATCCACCCTTGAGTTTCTGACTGACATGAAAACCCTGATGAGCCCCAAAAACCTCTGCCTGTCCATGACTTCCCTGTGTTTACTCGCCGGAGCCAACAGCGCACTGGCCGAGGACTGGACCTACAGCCTCAACGCCGGGGTGGCCAACCTGCCCCGCTACAGCGGCAGCGATGAACGCATGACTGCTCCCGTGTTCGGTGGTGCCATCGTCAGCCCTTGGGGGCTTTTTCTCGACACCGACAAAGGCCTGGGCTGGGGTTACGAAGGCAATGCCTTGAGCTTCAAGGCCTACGTCGGTGCCAGTGCTTCGCGCAAGGACAAAAACACGTCCATGCACCTCGGCGCCAAGCGTCTCAAAGGCATGGGCGAGATCAAGTCACGCCCGCAACTGGGTGTGAGTGCCAGCTACAACCTGGGCGGCGTGATTGTTGGCGCCACCCTGGAACATGCGCTCAAGGAAGATGACCACAAGGACAGCGGCAAGGCGTTCACCCACGTGGAACTGAGCCTGGGCACCAACCTGTATGAAGGCCGTTTCGGCTCCCTCGACGCCAGCCTCAACAGCCATTTCGGGGACCGTGACTACTTGCAGACCTGGTACGGCGTGACCACCGGCCAAGCCGCACGCAGCCGCTTCAAAACCTACAAGGCGGGCGCGGGCAATATCAGTAATGGCATGAACCTGGTGTGGAGCCTGCCGATCAGCGAGGACACCCAGTTCTCGACCTTGCTGGATGTGCAGTACCTGGCGGATGAAGCCGGCAAGAGCCCGATCGTGGAGCGTCGGTTGCAGACGTCGGTGATGGGTGTGCTGGAATACAGCTTTTGAGGGGGAAGTCGGCATCAACGCTCAACCCCTGAGGAGTGAAATATCCCCTCACTGAGCAGAGGGGAACCGGAGGCCTGGCACTTGCGACGAATAGTCACTGCTGCATGTGGGAAAACACGCAGTCGCTATCGTCGTTCTTCTGGAGTTTACTGATGGTCTCATCGACTCAATCCGCTACTGTTTCGGCCGCCACGTACCAGTCCCCACCACCGGATGCACAGCAACTCCCTTCACCTCAGTCGGCCCCACAAGCACCTGACTGGTTGGAACTCATAAAAAGTACCCCGCGGTATATAGCCGACGCAGAATTGGCGGGAACCTATGCCGCCGCGCTAACCCGCGCAGCCCAAGACTTGCCCTTACCGGTGACCGGAAGTGAGGCCGTTTACCCTGTGCCTGTCGACTCTACGTTCGGGCAATGGCGAAACCACCTCGACAGCCTAGTGGCGGGTGACGATTTCAAGCAGTGGGCCCACGCCAATCGCGTTGACCTATCCCGCCCCCTTCGCATTTTCCCCCCGAGCGACACCACGCCCGGTTGGATACAGGCCTACGCCAAGCCCTCGGCATCCGGTGAAGCGGGTGCGCGCGCCAGCATCCTCGCGCTGGGGGCACAGTTCAGCGACGGCCAATCGTTGCCTGCCTCGTGGCCATTGATCATGCAGACGTCCAAAACGTTAGCGGCGGGCAACATCTGCGTCTCTGTCCCTTCGCCTGGTCGGTCCGACCCCGTTACGCATGCCACGCGCCCCGCTGACCTCAAAGACATTGCGGCCTTCTATGGCGAGCAGGTGCCCCATAGCCGTGAAGCGCTCACAGAACGCGCGAATGACGTCAAACACGCTAACACCTTTCCCCTGCCTGGTGCGGTGCTCTCACCCGCACAATTTGAACTGCGCTCAGAGACCGCGCTGGAACAGCAGCAGAGGGAATGGGGCGATGTTCGTAACAACACGCGCCTGTGCCAACTGTTGTCCACGGCAATCACGCCACCCCCCGCCTCTGCCAACGCGACCGACAGCCCTCCCTCTTTCATTGATTCGCCACACACCTCGGAACAGGCTGCGCAACACGAAAAAACCTTGATTGCGCAAATGCTCGACAGTGACGCGTTCAAGTTAAACGTGGACCCCACTTCCTGGTACGTTCAGGATGAGCAGTTGGCACCGGAGGCCAGCGTCAGCCTCAGACGATTCATCACCGACAAGGGGTGGATCGTTCCGCAGACCAAAGACGACATCAACAACTTGATCAAGTCCATTCAACGCGGGCCCTTGCCTTCCATCCCCCATGGCAATCTCACCGGCGCCTTGAGCTGGGCGGCGGCACTGACGCTGGATGAAAAAAAGCAGCTCTACAGCCACATACGCTTTAACAACCTCAAGCTACCGGACTTGGGTGCTTCGCACGCCGTGAACAATGAAGGAGGGGCTTTTACCTACCTGACGAAAAATCGCCATTGGACAGACGCCGAGCTGAACGCCCCACGAGAAATCGTAGATGACCTCCTTCGCTCGCCAAAAGCCCGGACGCTGGAAGCTGCCCTACAGCGGAAAATGGGCGTCGCTGGCGATACCGACGGCTCTGACATGACCCTCGCGGCGATCCTGTTGGGGCTGGATGCACCCACGGCCCATGATGTGGCGAAGAGAAATGAATGTGCCGGTTTCGACCTCGCGGCCCCATGTTTCTATGGGCAGCCGCTGAGTCACATCAAGCAAGCGTTGATCCCCCATTTGGCCGAGAGTGGCCGTTGCACGACCAGGATGGCCCCCGTGGCGGCGTTTATGCTGCTATCAAGTGCCGCGCCGGAACTGCTGGTCAAGGACATCCCCGCTGACGTGACTTACGGTTCACCGGCGTGGGCCACCCTGAAAGCCACAGTGGCCTACATAGAAGCAAAGAGCCCTGGCAGCAGTTCCCTCATGAGCTTTGCTGAAGTCGTAAAATTCGCGGCAATCGATCCGGTTGCTACAGAAGACCAAGCGCTATTGAATGCGGCCAAATTAGACATGGTCATCGATTGGGCGTTAGTGCATGGCGTCCTCTCGCCATCGCCTACAGGGCGTTATTCAGACGAACAGTTGGACACAGCGCAGAAAACGTTCTCCGAGGTCATGAGCGAGCTGCAAACAACCCCCGGGGACATCACCGCGAAGGTTCCACTGCTCAAAGACCAGGCACTGGAAGAACTGGGGAAGCGCTATAAGAATGTGCCCTTTGAACTGGCCGTGCTCACAACGCCCCAGGCGCGGGCGAATAACGCCCTCAACAACGATATATTACATACCAACACGGGCCCTTATTCCCTATTGGACCTTTATCTCTCAGGCCGAGCGCCAGCCCCGCAGGAGGACAACACATGGTATTCATTGAGAGAACAGGCGCTTCCAGGAACAACCACCGGATTACTTCACCACCTCCCGGATATCAAGTCCGTACACCGCCTTGCTGTGGCCAATTATCAGCAACGCAGGGAAAGCGGGCTGGTCACCCTCAGCAAACATCTCATTGCGCAACAACCGATCAGCGATAGAAAGCAGCTGGAATATGGAAAACTCGAGATTTTCATTGAAGGCACCGTCATCAAACATCGAGTCATCACCAAGTCCGGCGCCGTCAATCTTGACCAATCAACGCCGAGTCAAGATCCGAGCAAGCGCGCGTTGATCATCAAGTCAACGCATGAGAACAAAGTAAAATTCTATGAATTTTGCCCGCAACACAACTATCTGAAAGCCCGCGATGACCTTGGCAGCGCATTCGTTCCAGGCCCTCAAGGGCTATGGATCAAGGCGCCCACACCTCATCTGGCAGGAGAAAAATTCTCCAATACAGCCATCACGCCATTTAGCGTCTCGCAGACCGACAGCCATAAGTTACAAGCCATCACGCCGCCGGCAGACGCCAGTGTCCCGGCATCGTATAACAGTGCACGCAATCAGTTTCTGGGGGAGTTGCTCTCCAAGCACACCCTCGGTGATGTCGAGCTTGAACAACTGGTGAATGCCAGCGGCCACACAACGCGATTTGACGAAGAAGATGAAGAGTTCGAAAGGAACAGAGAGGTGCTGTTCGCCTCGATGGTTGTCGTGAACCCCATCAGAAACGTGCTCAACGGCGATTGGCTTGCGGTGGCGTCCGACATCGTATTCGATGGTGTCATGTACTTGACCACCGCGGGTCTGGGCAAGGTTGCTGGCGCAGCGGCCAAGCCGGTGAATAGCGCGTTGAAACAAAGCGGTAAACCTTTCGGACGACGGCTGTTTACACAAACACCGGCTCAGCCTTCCGGTGGGCTCAACGCTAATTTCCATAAGTTCTCGCCAGGAAAAACCGGGCAATATGACTTTTCCGACCTCGCCCGAAAACCTGACATCGCGCAAGGCACTTACAAAAGAGGCCTTACCGAATTCTCCACACCAGCAAGGTTCGATAGAACAACCCGCAAATGGTATGCGGTAGATCCAAAGACCAACAAAACGTATGGAAAGCCCTTGGAGGACTTCAAGCCACAGGTGTCTGCAGCGCCTGGCACAAGCACACCTGCCATGACACCTCAGCAGCGCGCACTGGACATAGGATTGAGCCGCGACAATGTCATTCAAATGGGCGGGCCGATGAGGGATCTGAAACTGATTGGCAATGAAGTTCATACCTTCACCGATACCTATAAAGGCACGAACCGCCTCAATGTCGTCGCACACGGTATCAAACGAAATTGGGTTGAGCGGATCACAGGTGACGGTACGAAGATAATCATGGACAACACGCTTTATGATGCGCCTGGGTTAGCGAAGCTGCTGAGAGCAAAGGGTGTGGACCTTACTTCTGCCGATAACGTACGCCTTCTGGTGTGCTACTCCGCTGAAGGCAGAAGCAAAGCATTTGGGCGCCTCTTTCAACAAGAAATAAACAAACCGGTCAAGGCGTTTGAAGGGACCGTCTCATTGACGCATGGCTCGACATCCGTAACCGCCATACGAAACGGAGTACGAAATGAGGTGTTGCGAAACTATCCCAATGGGACGTCGGCAGTTATTGAGCAAGCCACCGATCTATTGACGGAAGGTTTATTTAATGGAAAAGCCATTCCGCACATCCAAAAAAACCATGGTCAAACCATCAGGATCAATATCGCTCCGCCCGGCCTGCCTCCTATACATGACGACCTGAGAATCACTTATAGGCCGCGCCAATTCACTCGATAACCCTATGACTCAACGTACGCCCACGTCATTCGGAATGAGGCGCCGCCCCATTCCGAGTCCAACACCTGCACCTGGCCGCCATGCCACTGCGACACCCGCTGCACCAGCGCCAGGCCCAGGCCGAAGCCGCCGGTACGGCGATCGCGACTCGCGTCCAGGCGCATGAAGGGTTGGAAAATCTTCGCCCGGCCGTCCTCCGGGACGCCGGGCCCGTCGTCACACACCCGCACTTCGTAGCCGCTGCCGAACTTGACCAGCGAGACTTCCACCCGACGCTCGGCGTAGCGGATGGCGTTGCGCAACAGGTTGATCACCGCACGTGCCATAAAGCGTGGCTCGATCTGGATAAAGTCCACCTCGCACGTGCGCAACGACAATTGAATACCTGCCGCCTCGGCCTCCAGGGCCACACTGCCGATCACGCTGTCGAGCCAGCTGAGGGCCTCGATGCTTTCGCGTGTGACCTGGGTGGCGCCACGTTCCAGGCTGGCATAGGTAAGCAGTTCGGAGACCATTTCTTCCAGTTCGCCCAGGTCTGCATACATGTCAGCAATCAATTCGCCACGCTGGCGCGGGTCGGCCTGCTGCTTGAGTTGGTCGAGTTCGAACGAGAGGCGTGCAATGGGCGTGCGCAGTTCGTGGGACACGGCGTTGGTGAGTTCGCGCTGGTTGGCGATCAGGCTTTCGATACGCTCGGCCATCTGGTTGAAGTGCCCCGCCAGCTCACGCACGGTGGAACGGCGCGGCAGCAGGATGCGCGAGCTGAGCTCGTTGTCACCGAAACGTTGCGCCGCCAGACGGATATGCTCCAGATCGCGCCAGTGCGGCCGAACCCAGAAATACAGCACGATCGCCAGGCTCAGCCCCAACAGGCTGTAGGCCCACAAGTACAGCCATTTAGGCTCGTCGGGCAGCTTGATATTGAGCAATTGCGGGCCGCCGTCGAGATTGGCGATGAACTCCATGAAATCGCCACGCACCACCAACTGCCCAGCCGCCAGCAACTGTTGCTCACGCGGGTTCAGCGCCAGGTCATCGCGCTGGACCAGTTTCAGGTGCAGACCGTAATGGGGTTGCAACTCGCCCAGACGCGCTTGGCGGGCATCACCGAGCAAGGGTCGCAACTGCTCGACCAAAGCATAGGCCGGGCCGCGCATGGCCTCGCGGTTATAGGTTTCGTTGGCCTCGGGAAGAAGCTCGTCGAACGTGTAGTTGACCAGCCAGATAGCGCCCGCCAGGCCTAGCGCAAGGATGATGTACAGGCGGATATAGAGCCGCAGCATCTAGGCCTCCCACGCAAACGGGTTGAACAGGTAGCCCTTGCCCCAGATGGTCTTGATGCACACTGGTTCGCGCGGGTTGTCGTTGAGTTTGCTGCGCAGTTTGCTGATGTAGACATCGACACTGCGGTTGAGCCCGTCGAACGCAATGCCGCGCATGCGGTTGAGGATGTCATCGCGGGACAGGATCGTCCCCGAGTTACTGGCCAGCAGCCACAGCAATTCAAACTCCATGGTGGTGAGGTCGATCTTGTCATCGCCAAGGCTGACCACGCGGCAACTGCGATCGATGGCCAGCCGCCCGAAGGCCAGCGCCCCGCGCACCGTCGGCTCCGGCGCCTGACGTCGTTGCAGGGCACGCAGGCGCGCCAGCAACACAGGGGGCTTGATCGGCTTGATCACATAATCGTCGGCACCGGACTCCAGGCCAAGGATATGGTCCAGGTCGTCTTCCTTGGCCGTGAGGATCACGATCGGCGTGTCGGACACCGCGCGAATTGCGCGACACACATGCAGGCCACTCTGGCCCGGCAACATCAGGTCAAGTACGACGATCTTCGGCTTGAACGCGAGAAACGCCGCCAAGGCCTCATCGCCCCGATGCTCCACGCGTACCTCAAAGCCATGCTGCGCGAGAAAGTGCGCGATCAGCCCTGCCAGTTTTTCGTCGTCCTCAACGAGCAAGACCTTGCCCAGCCCCAGGTTTTCCATAAGTTCTCAGTCTGCAGACACGGATTGAAGAGCGGGCATTATAGGTGGCAAGCTGGACAACTGAAGCCGCTGGCCAGGATTGGCCACGAAGGTTCATGTTTTTAAGAGTTTTTAACAAATAACCTGCAATCTTTAACGCCAACCACAGGGAGTTGTATGCGCAAGGATTACCTGGCGTTCTTTGTTTCGCTGTTCTTGTCGCGGCTGGCCGACCAGATTCTGCTGTTTATCGTGCCCTTGATCGTGTTCCAGACTACCCAGAGCGTGGCTTGGGCTGGACTTGCATTCTTTGTCGAGTCGCTGCCGCGTTATCTCGCGTTCCCGGTGTGTGGCGCATTGTGCGACAAGTTCGCGCCGGTGCGCATCCTGCATATCAGCCAGGTTTGCCGGGCGCTGGCTTGCGGGGTGGCCGTGGTTTTGTACGGGGTCTTCGACGGCATCCTCTGGATCGTGCTGCTCTCGGCGCTCTGCGGCGTGTTGACGACCCAGGGCATCATGGCGCGGGAAGTGTTGATGCCTCATGTCTTCCCCCACTACAGCTATGCCAAGACGCTTTCCTATTCGCAGATTGCTGACCAGAGCGGGCTGGTGCTCGGGCCTTTGGTGGCCGCGCTGATGCTGGAAGTGTGGGCCTGGCACTGGGTCGTACTCGGGGTGGCCGGGCTGTTTTTATTGGCCGACCTGGCGATGCGGGCGTGGCAACGCTCCAGCACGACACAGCTGGAAACGTTCGTGCAGCATCGGGATATCTGGCTGCAGCCACTGAAGATTGCCTTCGGGCATATCCGCAGCCTGCCGGAACTGAAGCGGATCATTACGCTGGCCGTGGGCGTCAACTTGATCATTGGTGTCACGCTGGCCACATCTGCGGCGATGGTGACCGGCCAATTTGCGCAAGACAAGGACACCTATGCCCTGCTGCAGGCAGCCGGCGCCTTGGTGACCATCGGGATTCTGTTTTACCTGGCGCGGGCCGGGCTCCCGCTGAGGGTGCTGGGCGGGTTGTCGTATTCGATGATTGCGGTAGGTGCAGTGATCATGGCGATCAGCCCCGGCATCTGGCTATACGCCGTGGGCTTCCTGCTGGTCACCGGTTTCGACAAGATGTTCAACGTCTACCTGCGCAGCACCCGTCAGCGGGTGATTCCCGTGCAGGACTTCGGCAAGACCGTGGGCGTGATCACCTTGCTCAACAACCTGCCGCAACCTTTGGCAGGCTTGGCGATAGCAGTGTTGGCAGCACCGCTGGGTACACAGCCGGTGATCCTGCTGCTCGCCGGAATCACCGCGCTGATCGGCGCGGCCGTGGCCTCAGGCTGGCACGCCACTGTGAAAGCGGAACTCGATGTCGGGTGACTCGATCAGTTCCTGCTCGGCCGCCCTCACCCGCTCGATCACCTGGGCGACGTCCTTGGCGTCGCCGTATTGGTAGGCCAGCTTGAGGTAACCCTGGAAGTGCCGCGCCTCGCTTTTCAGCAGGCCGAAGTAAAACTTGCCGAGTTCTTCGTCCAAATGCGGCACCAAGGCTTCGAAACGCTCACAACTGCGCGCTTCGATAAAAGCGCCCACCACCAGGGTGTCCACCAGCTTGACAGGTTCATGGGTGCGCACCACTTTGCGCAAACCCGAGGCATACCGACCAGCATTCAATTGGCGCAACTCGACTTTGCGCTTTTTCATCAGGCGCATGACTTGTTCGTGGTGCACCAGCTCTTCACGGGCCAGGCGCGACATCATGTTGATCAGGTCCACATGGCTGTAGTACTTGGCGATCAGGCTCAGGGCGGTGCTGGCGGCTTTGAATTCGCAGTTCTTGTGGTCGATCAGCAGGGTGTCCTGATCGGCCAGCGCGGCCTGGACCCAGGCGTCAGGGGTGCGGCAACCGAGGAATTCGTGGATATCTGGCAGGTTCATCGGGCTCACGGGCAAAAGGATCACAAAAGGCCGGCGATTATACCGACCCCGCCGCAGACCACCAGCCACCGGCCTTGATGTGCATCAACATGACGTCTGCCGTGCAGCAACTATAGTTGTTCCAGGCCCACCCTTTTTGGAGATCCCGACCATGCAAGCCATCCGCAGCATCCTGGTGGTCATCGAGCCCGAGCATTCGGAAAGCCTGGCCCTCAAGCGTGCCAAGCTGATCGCTGGGGTCACCGGCGCGCACCTGCATTTGCTGGTCTGCGACAAGAAGCACGAGCACTCGGCGCTGCTGGCCCTGCTCAAGTCGGGTTTGCACGAAGACGGCTACAGCGTCAGCACCGAGCAGGCCTGGAATGCCAGCCTGCATGAAACCATTATCGACGTGCAGCAGGCGGAGGGTTGCGGGCTGGTAATCAAGCAACACTTCCCCGACAGTCCATTGAAAAAGGCGCTGCTGACGCCTGCCGACTGGAAGTTGCTGCGCTATTGCCCGACAGCGGTGCTGCTGGTCAAGACCGCCAAGCCATGGACCGGCGGGGTGATTTTGGCGGCCATCGATGTCGGCAATACCGATGGCGAGCACCGCTCCCTGCACAACGCGATCATTGACCATGGTTTTGATATCGCCAGCTTGGCCAAGGCGCAATTGCATGTGATCAGCGCCCATCCGTCGCCGATGTTGTCGGCGGCGGACCCGACGTTTCAGCTCAAGGAAACCATCGAGGCGCGTTATCGCGAGCAATGCAAGGCGTTCCAGGCAGAGTTTGATGTGGACGACTCACACTTGCACATTGAGGAAGGCCCGGCGGATGTGCTGATCCCGTTCGCTGCCCATAAGTGGCAGGCAGCCGTGACAATTATCGGTACGGTGGCGCGCACCGGGATTACCGGGGCGCTGATCGGCAATACGGCGGAGGTGATACTGGATGCCGTGGAAAGCGATGTGCTGGTACTCAAGCCCGACACGCTGATGGATCAGCTGGGAGAACTGGCTACCAAGGCCTGACGGGGTCTTCCGAACGACTGCGATCAACTTTGTGGGAGCGGGCTTGCTCGCGAATGCGGTGGTTCAGTAAATTATTCATTCACTGACACACCGCATTCGCGAACAAGCCCGCTCCCACATTGGGTTGCGCGTTATCCGTTGGAAAATACATCTTTGAGAAAGTTTGGCGCGATATAGCGCTGGTAGTGCGCCTCTGACAGGATAAAAAACTCCCGATCAATGGCATCACGCAGGTCCGGCAAGGGCCAGTCGCGAAATTCCGGCAACAGCACCATGCCGTAAGCCTCCAAGTTGGAAATCACCCGCGCACCACGGGCGATCAACTGGTATGCCCAGCAATACTCGGACTGGTGCGGCACGAAGCGAATCTTGCGCTGCTCCAGCTGGCCGCGCAGGGTCTTGGGGTCGAACACCTCCAGCTTGCCGGCCATCACCTGCACCAACAGTTGCTCCAAGCGTAGCCAGACCTCGCGTTTTTCCTCTTCGTTATAGCCATTCCACTGGATCACTTCGTGGTGGAAGCGCTTGCAGCCACGGCACACGAGATCGCCGTAGACCGTGGAGCACAGGCCGACGCAGGGGGTCTTGATGGTTTGGTTGGACATGGGCAACGACACGCAAATCAGCGAAACAATGCGCCATGTTAGCCCTTTGTCTAAGCGTGATCACCCTTCAAACTTGGTGAGGCAACTTACCTTTAGAAATTTTTTGCCGTAGAATCATCCGGCCTTGTAAGGCGCCAATAATCCGCTGGAAGCTGTTTTCAAAGCGTCACGAGCACAGTCGTTCCTTCAGAACGGTGTTGGCGATGGTCCATGACTCGGTAGGTCAGAGCCCTCGCCAACCCTCATCAGCTCCGTTCTGCAGGCGTAAAACTTTGAAAGCAGCTTCTGTGAGGAATGCCGGCAGCGCTGGCTTTGCGGCCCAAAAAGCCCCTGAGCGCATGCGTGCCGTTCATTTCTGGATGAGCGTCCCGTGGGACCACTGATGAGGGTAATAACTGTGCTTGAAGCCTACCGCAAACATATCGAAGAGCGTGCAGCCCTGGGTATTGTTCCCCAGCCGCTTAACGCCGAACAAACCGCAGGCCTGGTCGAGCTGCTGAAAAATCCTCCGGCTGGCGAAGAAGAATTCCTCGTTGACCTGATCACCAACCGCATTCCACCAGGCGTTGACGAAGCTGCCTACGTCAAGGCCGGTTTCCTGTCTGCCCTGGCCAAGGGCGAAGCCACTTCCCCCCTGATCGACAAGAAACGCGCCGTTGAACTGCTTGGCACTATGCAAGGCGGCTACAACATCGTGACCCTGGTTGAGCTGCTGGACGACGCCGCACTGGCTCCGGTCGCCGCCGCCCAACTCAAGCACACCCTGCTGATGTTCGATGCGTTCCACGACGTGGCTGAAAAAGCCAGGAACGGCAACGAACACGCCAAAGCCGTGATCCAGTCCTGGGCCGACGGCGAGTGGTTCCGCAACCGCCCTACCCTGGCCGACAAGATCAGCCTGCGCGTCTTCAAGGTCACCGGCGAAACCAACACCGACGACCTGTCCCCGGCTCCTGATGCCTGGTCCCGTCCTGACATCCCGCTGCACGCCCTGGCCATGCTGAAAATGGCCCGTGAAGGCATCGTGCCGGATGAGCAAGGCAAGACCGGCCCGATGAAGCAGATCGAAGAGATGCGCGGCCAAGGCTTCCCGATCGCCTACGTCGGTGACGTGGTCGGTACCGGTTCCTCGCGTAAATCCGCGACCAACTCCGTACTGTGGTTCTTCGGCGACGACGTGCCTTACGTGCCGAACAAGCGCGCCGGCGGCTTCTGCTTCGGCAGCAAGATCGCTCCAATCTTCTACAACACCATGGAAGATGCTGGCGCACTGCCAATCGAGTTCGACGTTACCAACATGAACATGGGCGACGTGATCGACCTGTACCCGCATGCTGGCAAAGTCTGCAAGCACGGTACCGATGAAGTCATCACCACCTTCGAAATGAAGACCCCGGTGCTGTTGGACGAAGTCCGCGCCGGCGGCCGTATCCCGCTGATCATCGGTCGCGGCCTGACCGACAAGGCCCGTGCCGAGCTGGGCCTGGGCCCAACCGATCTGTTCAAGCTGCCGGAAGCGCCTGTCGACACCGGCAAAGGCTTCACCCTGGCACAGAAAATGGTCGGCAAGGCCTGCGGTCTGCCAGAAGGCAAAGGCGTTCGTCCTGGCACCTACTGCGAACCGAAGATGACCACCGTGGGTTCCCAGGACACCACCGGTCCGATGACCCGTGACGAACTGAAAGACCTGGCGTGCCTGGGCTTCTCGACCGATCTGGTGATGCAGTCGTTCTGCCACACCGCGGCCTATCCAAAGCCGATCGACGTGACCACCCACCACACCCTGCCTGACTTCATCATGACCCGTGGCGGTGTATCCCTGCGTCCAGGCGACGGCATCATCCACAGCTGGCTGAACCGCATGCTGCTGCCGGATACCGTCGGCACCGGGGGTGACTCCCACACCCGTTTCCCGATGGGCATCTCGTTCCCGGCCGGTTCCGGTCTGGTCGCGTTCGCCGCAGCCACTGGCGTCATGCCACTGGACATGCCGGAATCGATCCTGGTGCGTTTCAAAGGCAAAATGAAACCTGGCATCACCCTGCGTGACCTGGTTCATGCCATTCCTTACTACGCGATCCAGTCGGGTCTGCTGACCGTAGAGAAGAAAGGCAAGAAGAACGCCTTCTCCGGCCGCATCCTGGAAATCGAAGGCCTGAACGACCTGACACTGGAGCAGGCTTTCGAGCTGTCCGACGCCTCGGCTGAACGTTCGGCTGCCGGTTGCACCATCAAGCTGTCGAAAGAGTCGATCACCGAGTACCTGAACTCCAACATCACCCTGCTGCGCTGGATGATCGGTGAAGGCTACGGTGACCCACGTACCCTGGAACGTCGCGCCCAAGCGATGGAAGCCTGGGTCAAGAACCCTGAGCTGATGGAAGCCGATGCCGACGCGGAATACGCTGAAATCATCGAAATCGACTTGGCCGAGATCAACGAGCCGATCCTCTGCGCACCGAACGATCCGGACGATGCCCGTCTGCTGTCGAGCGTTGCCGGCGAGAAGATCGACGAAGTGTTCATCGGTTCGTGCATGACCAACATCGGTCACTTCCGCGCGGCCGGTAAGCTGCTGGAGCAAGTCAAGGGCCAGCTGCCTACCCGTCTGTGGCTGTCGCCTCCGACCAAGATGGACGCTCACCAACTGACCGAAGAAGGCTACTACGGCATCTACGGCAAGGCTGGCGCGCGCATGGAAATGCCGGGCTGCTCGCTGTGCATGGGTAACCAGGCACGTGTAGAACCGAACTCGACCGTTGTGTCGACGTCGACCCGTAACTTCCCGAACCGTCTGGGTGACGGCGCTAACGTCTACCTGGCTTCGGCCGAGCTGGCGGCAGTAGCTTCTACCCTGGGTCGCCTGCCGACCGTCGAAGAGTACATGGGCTACGCAGCGAAACTGGACACCATGGCCAGTGACGTCTACCGCTACCTGAACTTCGATCAGATCGCTGAGTTCCGCAAGATCGCAGCAAGCGCCAACATCCCGGTGATTCAAGCCTAAGGGTGTGTTGACATAAAAAACGCCGCGTATCGCAAGGTACGCGGCGTTTTTTTATGCCTGCAAAACAGCATCGGCAACACCCTAAACCAACTGTGGGAGCGGGCTTGCTCGCGAATGCGGTGTATCAGTCCCGGATGATGTGACTGATACATCGCATTCGCGAGCAAGCCCGCTCCCACATTTTAACCCTGCGCAGTCGGATAGACCGCATCAGGCTCAAGCAAAAAGCGAATAAACCACTGCAGTGATCGCCACCAGACCAACCGCCGTGACAAACACATTGGACGCCTGCCCACGGTACTTGGCCATGGCCGGCACCTTGCGGATGGCATACATCGGCATCAGGAACAGGATCGAAGCAATGATCGGACCGCCCAGCGCCTCAATCATGCCGAGAATGCTTGGGTTCAATGTCGCCACAATCCAGCACACCACCAGCATGAAGGCGGCGGTCATGCGATCCAGGCGCTTCGCACCCGGACGACGACCCGTCTTCAACACCAGGCCCTTGAGGCCTTCACTGGCACCGATGTAATGCCCCAGGAACGACTTGGTAATCGCCACAAACGCGATCAAGGGGGCTGCGAACTCGATGGTCGGGTTATTGAAGTGGTTGGCCAGGTACGACAGGATCGACAGGTTCTGTGCCTTCGCCTCGGCCAGTTGCGCCGGCGACAGGGTCAGCACGCAGCTGAACACGAAGAACAGCACCATCACCACCATCAACAGATGCGCGCGGGACAGGATCTGCGAGCTGCGCTCATCGGCATGGATGCCGTACTGGCGCTTCTGGTCCACCGCGAAGGCCGAGATGATCGGCGAGTGGTTGAATGAGAACACCATCACCGGGATCGCCAGCCACAAGGTGTTAAGCAGGGCGGACGGCGTCGGGACCTGAGTGGCGGTGCTGAGGATGCCGCCATTCCAGTGCGGGATCAGGTAAACCGCCAGGAACAGCAAGGCGACGATAAACGGGTACACCATCAAGCTCATGGCCTTGACGATCACTTGCTCGCCGCAACGCACCACGGCCAGCAGGCCGAGGATCAGCACGAACGACAGGATCGCCCGTGGCGGCGGCATGATGTGCAGTTGATGCTCCATGAAGCTGGCGACCGTGTTGGTCAACGCGACGCTGTAGATCAGCAGGATTGGGAAGATCGCGAAGAAGTACAGCAACGTGATCAGCGCGCCGGCCTTGATGCCGAAATGTTCTTCGACAACGTCAGTGATGTCCGAGCCTTCACGGCCAGACAGCACGAAACGGGTCAGGCCACGGTGGGCGAAGAAGGTCATCGGGAACGCCAGCAACGCAAGGATTACCAGGGGCCAGAAGCCGCCCAGGCCGGCGTTGATCGGCAGGAACAAGGTACCGGCGCCAATAGCGGTGCCGAACAGGCCAAGCATCCAGGTGGTGTCCTGGCGGCTCCAGCTCGTGAGGGTTGCAGGTGTCGTTGCATAGCGTTCGTCGACGCTATTGGCCTGATCATTCATCCGGTCGGATCTCCGCATTTACATAGCCGGGACGAGTCAGAAAAACCTGACAGGCAGCGCCCCGACCATAGAAGGGCCGTGATTGTCCGGGATTCTCTTGAATAAGCAAAGACTTAGCTGAGGAACGGTGTACCGGTGCAGGCGCTCGAGGGCCGCCATAAGCGAAGGTTGCGGGCATGCCAACATCATTTGGCGCGAGCGGAAAGTGCTCTTCACGGCTGCACCCAAGTCGTCGCGTTTAAACTGAACTTGGCCTATTTAGAGAATCGGCCTACAACCCAATCAGACGCAAATAGCTATCCAACTAAAATAATAAGCAAAGTGCGGCGTTAATTGTTACACAACCCTACATAGTCATTGAGCAACCACCCACGTTGAAACTAATATCACCCGCAGCAGACCCCACAAAAAACAACGTCGCTTATTGAAAACAACAGGAATTCGACAATGCGAAGATTTAAATGTGTGCTCATCAGTCTGTTACTCTCATGCATGTTCAGCGCGCACGCCAATAGTGCAGAACAGCTGGAACCTGAAGCGGACATTCAAGCGCTGGCCTCTTCTGCGCAATGGTTGACCACCAAAGTCTATGTTGAGGGGGAACCGGACAAAGACGTCAAGGCCAACTACCCCGGCGTCGTTGGCATATCAATGTGGGATCCACTGCGCAATCGCTATGAATTCTTCTACACCGACACCGGCCGTTCAAAGCATGCCGATGGCGGCGGCGGGTATTTCATGGTCACGGGAGACCGCAAGACCCATATCCTGTTCCCTGATCTCGGCCCGAATAGAACAATCGTCAGGCGCCTGGAGAAACTTGATAACCGTGAATTCACTTACTCTCGCGAAGTACCGCACAACATGATCCCCACGCAACCGCCCGTACGCATCTATGTCGTGCACGCCCCCTATAAAGGCCCAATCAAGACCGCCATGTCGAATTAATCAAACATCGCCAATACAAACAACAATGAGCAAGGTGCCCAATCATGAATAAAAGTAACCCTCTCCATTTATTGTTATTACCTGCACTACTGGCCGCCGCGCTATTGCCAGTTTCAGCAACTGCACAAACCGCTGTTGCGCTGAATGAAAAGACTACGCCCATCACTGCCGATAACGCCGTCATGTTGACCGTGTTTCTTAAACATGATCAATCCCGCCCCTTGGGCGAGTTAAAAACGCAACTGGCCAGGCAAGCGTTCCACGCGGTATTTCCACCGCCCGGGGTGGAAGTACTGAGTTGGAACATCACCATGGGCATTGGACAGGTCGTCGTGCTCCGTCTCCCGGCCTCGCGCCTGGCAGAGGTCAACCTGGCAATCGAAAACAGCGCGTGGGGGGTGTACACCACGGAATTTTTTCCTACCTACAATTTCATGCCTATTGCACAGGCAGAGCAAGACAAGGCGCGACGCAGCGCCCAACAGTGATCGCCTGACAGCGGTTGCGCCCCAATGCGCAAAAGGGGCGCAACGGAGCGGCCTCTCGGGAATAATACATGCCCGCATAAATCTATTTAAGAATGGCACCCATTCCTGTAGTTTTCATACAGCACCCGCCCTTCTTCCTGTGAGCCCTGCCATGCCTCGCGTTTCACGCAAACAAGCCGAACTCAACCGCGAAATCATCGTCGAGGCCGCCACGCACCTGTTTCGCGAACGCGGCTTGCACGGTATCAGCCTGTCGGACGTCATGGCTGCAGCCGGCCTGACCCACGGCGGTTTCTACGGGCACTTCGCCTCCAAGGAAGCCCTCGCCACCGAAGCTTGCCAGCAGGCATTCGAGCAAGCGAACTTGGGCTGGCAGGCAAAAATCGATCGCAGCGTAGATCAGCAGGCGGCCCGTGAGGCCGTGATGGGGCCTTATTTGACCGCCACCCATCGCGATAACCCCGGAGACGGCTGCCCAGTGTCGGCATTCGCCCCGGACATGTGCCATGAGCCGGCCGACACGGCCTTGCAACATACGTTTATCGAAGGCGTCGAAAAGTCGCTGGATATATTCGCGCAGTTGCACGATGAAGACCGCCTGGGCCTGCTCGCAAAGTACGCAATGATGATCGGAGCAGTGACACTGGCACGTGCGACACGTGGCAATGACCTGTCGGATGAATTCCTGATTGCTGCACGAAAGGCCCTGTTACCCGTTGACAGCCCTTCACCCGTCCCAGCATGATCGGCCCATGAACCTTATCCAGCTCGCCCTCACCCGTACCACCACCACGACCGCTTCCGGCGGGTCGCGCGGTGGCTGTGAGTGCTTGAGCTAGACACTTCACAGATTCAACCCAAGGCCCCGCCAGCAATGGACGGGGCCTTTTTATTGCTCCGCCCATGTGGCAATCACAAGGAGCAACACCATGGCTGACGCCCTGCTGATCATCGACATGCAAACCGGTTTATACGACGGTCCGGAAAAACCCTTCGAGCGCGAACGCGTACTCGCCACCCTCAACCAATTGATAGCACGCGCGCGCGATGCCGGCGCCCCGATCTTCGTGGCTCGCCACACCGGCCCGGCCGGCTCACCGATTGAAGCCGGCAGCCCGCTCTGGCAGCTGTGGCATGAACTGGAGGTAGACGAATCCCGCGATCACCTGTTCAACAAGACCCGCCCCAGTTGCTTCCTGGGCACGGACCTGGAACAGCAATTGAGAGCTGCGCGGGTCAATGAGCTGGTGATTGCAGGCATGAAAACCCAGTTCTGCATCGACACCACCTGCCGGGTCGCTGTGGAACTGGGGTTTTCGGTGGTACTGCCAGAAGACGGCCATACCTGCATGGACACGCCGGCGCTGAAGGCCGAGGCGATTATCGAACACCACAATGCCACCCTGGCCGGCGCGTTTGTGACGCGTGCAAGCGCCTTCGAGATCAGCTTCTGAGCGCTCAAATACGGCATACTCAGCCCCTCAAACCCTTCAGGAAGAGCCTTCCGATGACCGCCACTGTTCTGGTCCTGGTTGAAACCATCAATGAATACCTGCCCATCATCGAGGGCAACGACTTTCATGTGATTCTGGCACCGACACCCGCCGAACGCGCCGAGGCCATCAAGGCCCACGGCAGCCAGATCAAGGCCGTGCTGACCCGTGGCCCGCTGGGTTTGTACGCCGAGGAAATCGCCGCCCTGCCCCAGCTGGAAATCATCTGCGTGATAGGTGCCGGCTACGAACACGTAGACCTGCAAGCCGCCAGCAATCGCGGGATCGTCGTGACCAATGGCGCAGGGGTGAACGCGCCATCGGTGGCCGATCACGCCATGGCATTACTGCTCTCGCTGGTGCGCGGCATCCCGCAGACCGACGCCGCCGTACGCCGCGGTGAATGGCCCAAGGTGATGCGCCCGTCCCTGGGCGGCAAGCAACTGGGCATCCTCGGCCTGGGTGCGGTGGGCCTGGAAATCGCCAAGCGTGCGTCCCAGGGCTTCGGCATGGAAGTGAGTTATCACAACCGCCAGCCACGTGACGACGTCGACTACACCTACTGCGCCACGGCGGTGGAACTGGCGCGCACCTCGGATTTCCTGATCCTGGCCACGCCCGGTGGCGCCAGCACGCGCCACCTGATCGATCGCCACGCCTTGGATGCGCTTGGCCCGAACGGCTACCTGGTCAACATCGGCCGTGGCAGCGTAGTGGTGACCGCCGACCTGGTCGCCGCCCTTGAACAACGCCGCATCGGTGGCGCAGCACTGGATGTGTTCGACGACGAACCCCAAGTGCCCGATGCTCTCAAGAAGCTCAGCAATACCGTGCTCACTTCGCATGTGGCCGGCTTGTCGCCAGAGGCCGCCCACGACACTGTGCAGCGCGTGGCCGACAACCTGGTGGAATACTTCGCCGGCCGCCCGGTGCTCACGCCGGTCGCCCTGCCCCCGCCCACTAAATGACCGATCAGGCACGCTGATCATCGTCCAACACGCTAACCTATTAAGCCGCCCCGACCTTGTCGCTGGGCGGTGGTGCGCATTAGATTAGGAAATAGTCCGAGGCCTTTAGAATAAGCAGAAGGGATAAGCATGGCGCTGAACGACCAATCGACCCAGATTCGCCCAGGCGAAGAACTTGATGCCAGCCTGATCGATCCCTACCTCAAGGCCCATATCCCGGGCCTGAGCGGCACGCCCACGATCAGCCAGTTTCCGGGCGGTGCGTCGAACCTGACCTACCTGCTGGAATACCCCGGTCAGGAATTCGTGCTGCGACGCCCACCCTTTGGCCACAAAGCCAAGTCCGCCCATGACATGGGCCGTGAATACCGCATTCTCAACCAGCTCAAAGACGGCTTCCCGTATTGCCCCAAAGCCTACGTGCATTGCACCGACGAGTCGGTGATCGGCGCCGAGTTCTACGTGATGGAGCGCGTCAACGGCATCATCCTGCGCTCCGACCTCCCAGCCGAACTGGGCCTGGACGCAACCAAGACCGAGGCACTCTGCAAGAGTTTTATCGACAAGTTCGTCGAGCTGCATCAGGTCGACTACAGCGCCTGCGGGCTGGGCGACCTGGGCAAACCCGAAGGCTATGTGGCGCGCCAGATCCGTGGCTGGAGCGACCGCTACGAAAAGGCCCTGACCCCCGACGCGCCAAGCTGGGAAACCGTACGCACCTGGCTCAATGACAAGATGCCGGCCGACCACCCGACCTCAAGCATCGTGCACAACGACTACCGCTTCGATAACGTGATTCTTGACCCGCACAACCCGATGCAGATCATCGGCGTGCTGGACTGGGAGCTGACCACCCTCGGCGACCCGCTGATGGACCTGGGCAACACCCTCGCCTACTGGATCGAAGCGGCCGACCCAGCGCCGGTGCAACTTATGCGTCGCCAGCCGAGCAACGCGCCCGGCATGCTCACCCGCCGTCAATTCGTCGACTATTACGCCGAGCGCGCGGGCATCCAGATCGACAACTTCGATTTCTATTACACCTACGGCCTGTTCCGCCTGGCCGGCATCGTGCAGCAGATCTACTACCGCTTCTTCCATGGCCAGACCCAGGACAAACGCTTTGCGCAGTTCATTCACATGAACAAGCTGCTGGAGCAGATGAGCCTGAACGTCATCAGCAAATCGTCCCTTTAAGGAACCGCTATGTCCAAGACCCACCTGTTCGACCTCGACGGCAAAATCGCTTTTGTTTCCGGTGCCAGCCGTGGCATCGGCGAGGCCATCGCCAAGTTGCTGGCCCAGCAAGGCGCCCACGTGATCGTGTCCAGTCGCAAGCTGGAAGGCTGCCAGCACGTGGCTGATGCGATCATCGCCGACGGCGGCAAGGCCACTGCGGTGGCCTGCCATATCGGTGAAATGGAGCAGATTACCCAGGTATTCGCCGGCATTCGCGAGCAGTTCGGCCGCCTGGATATCCTGGTCAACAACGCAGCGACCAACCCGCAGTTCTGCAACGTGCTGGACACTGATCTCGGTGCATTCCAGAAGACCGTTGACGTGAATATCCGTGGCTACTTCTTCATGTCCGTGGAAGCCGGCAAGCTGATGCGCGAGAACGGTGGCGGCAGCATCATCAACGTCGCGTCGATCAACGGAATCTCCCCGGGCGTGTTCCAGGGCATCTACTCGGTGACCAAGGCCGCCGTGATCAACATGACGAAGGTGTTCGCCAAGGAATGCGCGGCATTCGGCATTCGCTGCAACGCCCTGCTGCCGGGCCTGACTGACACCAAGTTCGCCTCGGCGCTGGTGAAGAACGATGCGATCCTGAAAATGGCCCTGGCGCAGATCCCGCTCAAGCGCGTGGCCGACCCGAGCGAGATGGCCGGCGCGGTGCTGTTCCTGGCCAGCGATGCATCGAGCTACACCACCGGCGTGTCACTGAATGTGGACGGTGGCTTCCTATCCTGATCAGGCATTTGGCGGCGGCTGCCGAAAACTCACTGCCAGGCGGTTCCAGCCACTGATGCTGGACACCGCCATGGTCAGGTCCACCAGTTCCTGCTCGCTGAACTCCAACCGCACGGCGGCGAACAGTTCATCCGATACCGTCGAGGTCGGCAACGTCGCGACTGTTTCACTCCAAGCCAACGCGGCCTTTTCCCGTGCCGTGAAGAACGGCGAATCACGCCATACGCACACCGCGAACAAGCGCCGCTCGGTCTCGCCGCGCTGACGTGCCGCCATCGAGTGCATATCCGTACAGAAACCACAGTGGTTGAGCTGCGAGACCCGGATCTTGATCAGCTCCAGCAAGTGCTTTTCGATGGACAAGCCGAAGGTCGTCGCCTCCAGCATGAGCATGCCTTTGAGCGCTTGTGGCGAAGCGGTGTAGTAATCCAGGCGGGGTTCCATGGCGATGGTTCTCTGTCAGTGGGTGCAATCACAATCCAGCTTAGAGCCCACACGACATAAGCCCTATAGCCAATCAGCCGGTTTATGCAGAGACCATTTTGCACCTGCGGCATGCGCGCGTACTCTTGGCCCGAGTGAATGCACGGGGTAAGACATGGAATTGCACGTTGTCATTAACGGTCGCAAGGATCTGGCCGAACAGTTGTATCAACAGTTGCGTGAAGCCATCGGCTCCGGGCGCCTGGCCGCCGGTGCGCAGTTGCCGCCCAGCCGCTTGCTCGCCCAACAGCTGGGGGTGTCGCGCAAGACCGTGTCGGACACCTACGCCACCCTGACCTACGAAGGATTACTGATCGGCAAGACCGGCCGTGGCACCTTCGTCAATGCCCGAGCGCCACAGACTGAACGCCAGCAAGGCGCCACCGACCTGGCCTGCGCCGCCAACCTCGCGAAGTGGCAGTCACTGCCCTCCCCGATGCGTCACCCCACCCGTGACAGCACGCTGCGTTACGAATTTATCGGCGGTGCCACCAGCCGCAACCAGTTCCCCCAGGATGAGTGGCGTCGCTGTACCCAGGACGCCTTACGGCGCATCGCCCAGAACAGCGGTTTCTACAGCCAGCCCGAAGGCTTGCCGGCGCTGCGCAGCGCCATCGCCGGACACATCGCGTTCTCCCGCGGGGTCAACTGCCGTGACAGCGACATCGTGGTCACGAACGGTGCACAGCAGGCGCTGGACCTGATCGCCCGCGTGGTGCTGGAACCGGGCAGCCTCGTTGCCATGGAAGACCCCGGCTACAGCCCCGCACGCCAGATGTTCATGGCGATGGGCGCCAGCGTCGTCAGCGTGCCGGTGGATGAACAGGGCATTCGCGTCGACCGAATTCCCGACGGCACACGGCTGATCTACGTGACGCCCTCCCACCAATTTCCCCTCGGCATGCCGATGAGCCCAGCGCGCCGTGAAGCCTTGCTGGCGCGAGCGTTCGAGCTGGGTGCGATCATTATCGAAGACGACTACGACAGCGAATTTCGCTACGAGGGGCGGCCCACCGACTCCCTGCAAAGCCTGGACACCCGTGGCGTGGTGGCCTACGTCGGCACCTTCTCGAAAACCTTGCTGCCGGAGTTGCGCCTGGGTTACGCGGTGCTGCCGCCGGCCATTTACGGCGCGGTCCTCAAGGCCAAGCAATTGACCGATCAGCACAGCTCGACGCTGCCGCAATGGGCCTTGGCCAAATTCATCAGTGAAGGCTACTTGCTCAAGCATATCCGCCGCTGCCACACGGTTTACGCCGGGCGCCGTGAACGCATCCTGCAACGCCTGGCGGGCGACTTGTCGCCCTGGTTCGAGGCGGTGCCTACTGTGGCCGGGTTCCACATGGCGGCGTTGTGCAAGGTGCCGGTGAACATCCCGTTGCTGATGGAACTGGCACGCCGGGTAGAAGTGGGCGTGTACCCCCTGGACGTGTTCTTCCACGATGCGCCCATACGTCCTGGCCTGATCATCGGTTTCGGCGCCATCGAGACCCTGGACATCGACCCGGCGCTGGATAAGGTACGCGATATCCTGCTGCAGATTGGCTAGTGGATTTTCCTCCGGATTGGTCATTGGTCCCCCAGGCACGGCGGCGTAGGGTGAAGAGGTCTCGAATGACTCGGAAACCTCACCATGAAACGATTGCTCGCTGCCTCGCTGATGCTCGCCTCGCTCGGCGCCTTTGCCCACGAACCGGTTTACAACCAGGAGTCGATCAAGGTGCTTCAAACCCATGCCTTGACCAATGTGCCCGGCAAGAAAACCATTATGCTCACCGTCGATTACGCCCCAGGCCAGGCCACCATGCCCCACAGCCACACCGGCACTGCCGTGGCTTATGTGCTGGAAGGCGCGATCACTTCGCGGGTGAATGATGAGAAAGCGAGAACCTACCAGGTCGGCGAATCGTTCTACGAACCTGCGGGTTCGCGACACTTTGAGTCGAGCAATGCCAGCCAGACAAAACCGGCCAGATTGCTGGTGGTGATGGTGCTGGATGACAACGCTGAAGTGCTGACGCCGCTCCAGCAGTAAGCCTCAAGGTCGCTGGAACTGCCGGCGCAGGTCTTCGATCCGTGGCCGGCACACACAGCCTTCCAAGTGATCATTGACCATGCCCATCGCCTGCATCAACGCATACATCGTGGTCGGGCCCACATACGTCCAACCGCGCTTCTTCAAGGCCTTCGACAAACGCACCGAAGCCGGTGAAGTGGGGTTGCCCGTCCAATAAGCCATGTCCACCACGGTCGGGCGCTCATCTTCACCGGGCTCAAACGCCCACAACCAGCGCGCCAGGGAACCGGTCTCATCCACCAGCTCACAGGCCCTGCGTGCGTTGTTGATGGTGGAAACGATTTTGGCCCGATTGCGCACAATGCCCGGGTCCTGCATAAGCCGCGCAATATCCGCCTCTCCATAGTGCGCCACACGGCGAAAATCAAAACCCTCGAACGCCACGCGGAACTGCTCACGCTTACGCAGGATGGTGATCCACGCCATGCCAGCCTGAAAGCCCTCCAGGCAGATCTTCTCGTACAGCTGAATATCATCCGCCACCGGCACGCCCCACTCCTGGTCGTGATAACGCGGGTATTCCGGCGCGGCCATGCGCCAGGTGCAGTGGGTCTGCCCGGTGTCGTCAGTGGTCAGTCCTGGTGTGTCCATCCATCACCTCACGTGCCGAGCGGTGGATGATAAGCGAAAAAATTTCCACCGCGCCAACCGCTCAAGCCTCGACCTTACCGTCCAACTGGTCAGACCGGGACCTGTCAACCGCCAAATAATTGCTTGTGATTTCAAAAATACCGGGCGTAGACTGGCCCCGCACTGGACTTACCGGTAAGACCACAACAATTAAGCCCTGGAACCACCAGGGCACCGAATAGAGATCCCTCCCATGCTCAGATGGTGCTCGCGTTCGATTTTCCTGCAAGTCGTGATTGGCCTGATGCTCGGCATAATCTGCGGCCTGACCCTTCCCGAATTCTCCTCGCAACTCAAACCCCTGGGTGACGGTTTTATCAAGCTGATCAAGATGCTGATCGGCCTGATCGTGTTCTGCGTGGTGGTCAGCGGCATTTCCGGCGCCGGCGACCTGAAGAAAGTCGGGCGCATCGGCCTCAAGTCCGTGATCTACTTTGAAATCCTCACCACCGTCGCTCTGGTGATCGGCCTGGTGATGGCCTTCAGCACCGGTATCGGCACCGGCGCCAATATCCATCTGGAACAACTGTCGTCGGCCGGCTTGAATGAACTGGCAGACAAGGGTCAGCACATCCGTGGCACCAGCCAGTTCCTCATGGACCTGATCCCCAACTCGGTGATCGGCGCCTTTGCCGACAACAACGTGCTGCAAGTGCTGCTGTTCTCGGTGCTGTTCGGCAGTGCGTTGAACCTGGTCGGCGAAGCAGCCTCGGGCATCTCGCGACTGATCAACGAACTGAGCCACATCATCTTTCGCATCATGGGCATGATTGTGCGCCTGGCGCCAATCGGTGTGTTCGGCGCAATCGCCTTCACCACCAGCACCTACGGGCTGGACTCCCTGCAACACCTGGGCAGTTTGGTGGGCCTGTTCTACTTGACGTGCTTTGCCTTCGTCGGGCTGATCCTCGGTCTGGTGATGCGCCTGTCGGGGCTGCGCATGTTGCCGCTGCTCAAGTACCTGCGTGAAGAACTGCTGATTGTGATGGGCACCGCCTCCTCCGACGCCGTGCTGCCACAGATCATGCGTAAACTCGAACACCTGGGCATCGGCAGTTCTACCGTGGGCCTGGTGATTCCGACGGGGTACTCGTTCAACCTCGACGGCTTTTCCATCTACCTGACGCTGGCCATCGTGTTTATCGCCAATGCCACCGGCACACCGCTATCGATGACGGATCTGCTGACCATTCTGCTGGTGTCGTTGATCACCTCCAAAGGCGCCCACGGGATTCCCGGCTCGGCGCTGGTGATCCTGGCGGCGACCCTCACGGCGATCCCTGCGATCCCGGTGGTGGGCCTGGTGCTGGTGCTGGCGGTGGATTGGTTCATGGGCATCGGTCGCGCGTTGACTAACTTGATCGGCAACTGCGTCGCCACCGTCGCCATCGCCCGCTGGGAAAAAGACATCGATATCCAGCGCGCCAACAAGGTGCTGGACGGCCAGCAAGGCTATGCCTTCCAGGCCAAGAAGCCGGTCGTGCCGGCGCATCAGGAGTTTTGATCCATTTCATGAGCGACACAGGCCAAGATGTGGGAGCGGGCTTGCTCGCGAATGCGGTAGTTCAGCCTGCAAATGGGGTGACTGACACACTGCTTTCGCGAGCAAGCCCGCTCCCACATTTTAACCGTCGTCAATTTGACAACCCTGTTCGCAACATCAAGGAGGTAACGGCGTGATCAGCACCTCAACCGTCGTCAATTCAGTCGTAGAAAAACTCCGCGCCGCGCTGGCCCGCGGGCAGTGGCGTCGCGGCGAAATGCTGCCCGGCCAACGCGAACTGGCCGAACAAATGGGTATCAGCCGCCCCAGCCTGCGTGAGGCGGTGATCGTGCTGGAAACGCTCGGCCTGGTGCGCTCCATGCCCGGCAAGGGCGTGGTGGTATTGGAGACCAATATCAGCGAACCGCACGCCAGCGACGCGGTGGCCGACGCCAGCCTGGAAGACATCCTGCAACTGCGCTACACCCTCGAGCCCTTCATTGTCGGCCTGGTGGCCCAGTCCATCAGCAGCAAAGAGGTGGGCCAACTGCGCCTGACCTTGATGGACATGCGCGAGGCCCTCGACGCCGGCGACGCAGAGGCCGGAATGAACGCCTACATCGGTTTTCACGAAGAGCTGTTTGCCCTCACTTCCAACCCGATCTTCCAGAACGTGGTGCAACAGACCAGCAACGCACTCAAGCAAAGCGCCCAGGTGCTGCGCAACTCGCCAGAGCACCTGGCCGAACGCCTGCAGGAAAATGAAGCCGTTGTGCGCGCCATCCGCAACAAGAACAGCGCCCTGGCCAGCGCCGAAATGCGTCGCCACATCCTTCAGGAAGGCCTGCGCATGGGCATTCGCTTGAACATCCCGGACGACCATCTGGGCAGCTGACTTTTTGGAGACAGGCCATGACCGCTCGCGCCTTGCACTACGACCCTATCCTCCCAACCCTGCGTCTGGTCGCCGGTAAAAAGCCTTCGGTGGACGACATCTATCCGCGATTGTTCGACGCCATCCTGGAACAGCGTATCGCCCCGGCCAGCCGCTTTACCGAAGAAGGCCTGGGCGAGATCTTTGGCGTGAGCCGCAGTGTGATTCGCCGCGTCCTGGCAAAGCTTTCCCATCAGCAAGTGATCCTCCTGCGCCCCAACCAGCGCGCCCAGGTGGCAGCGCCGGACACGCAGCAGGCGCGGCAGATTCTGGAAGCGCGGCGACTGACAGAAATCACCGTGGTGCAATTGGCCTGTGCGCAAGCAACACCCCTACAGATCCGCCAGTTGCGCGAGCTGATCGCACGGGAACGCGAGTACATTGAGCGTGATCAGCGTGGACCGGCGATTCGGTTATCCGGGGAATTCCATCTGCAACTGGCGGGCGTGGCGGGCAATGCACCGCTGGCACAGTTTCTCAACAGCCTGGTGCCACTGACCTCGTTGATCATTGCGCAATTTGAAGCCAAAGCCTGCACGTATTGCGCGTGGCAGGAGCATGCGGCGATTGTGGATGCGGTGGAGCGGCGCGACTCAACCACCGCGGTGACGCTGATGACCCAACACCTGGATCACCTGGAAGCCAAATTGCTGAGCCAGGCTGTGCCATAAAGCCCACCCTGACTGACTACGAATACAGCGGTGATCTCCGAAATCGCCGACAGCCCGGAGGGTCATGGCACTGCACAATTGTATTCATCCCTACAGCCTTGAACTCGGATGAATAGCGTTATGCAAGCCCTCACTTTCGCACTGGTCACCGCCCTCTTCATTCCGCAGTTCAATGCCTATGTATGGGCGGGCGACGCGTTAACGGCCGGGACTTACATCATCACCCCGGCAGCCCCCGTCTGGCTGCTTGAACAACCCTACGCCGATAGCCCGATGCTAACCGCCCGCACTTTCGGCGGCAGCGCTTACGGCGACTATCACGTCAAGGCCAGCCTTGAGATCAGTTGCTCCCCGCAAAGCCCGACGGCCAGCGTTGCACTGCAGATCACGCCGGCCTCGCTGGGCTTTGACGCGGCGCCATTCGAAGGTCCAGACGCCAGCGCAAATGGGCCATTGCGCATCACCACGGCAACACGCACCGCCATCGATCACCCGGTAAACGGTGTCTGGACCTACGGCGGGGCGTTCCAGATCGGAACGGTATTTGCGCTCAGTACTGCCGTTGCGCCTGACGAATTAGCCTACTGGGCCAGCGATGCCTCACGCGGTCAAACACTAAAACTCTCAATAGCGCCTGCCAACGAAGGCGACAAGCCGCTGACCGCGACCTTCTTATTACCAGCCAATAACAACGGCTTGAAAAGAGTCATCCAGCCTTGCCTGGGTCATGCCAGTTTTTAAGTCAAAAAAAAGCCCCGTATCTCAAGATACGGGGCTTTCTGTCTTGCAGTTAAATCAAACCGCTTGCAACGCCGACTGGCCGCTCAACGCCAGGTCCAGCAACTCACGGTTGGCCACCGCGTACATGGCGTAGTCCGTACCCACAGCGGCACGAATCTCAACCATCATCGCCACCCAACGATCGGCCATGTCCTTGTGCTGCTCAAGCCACAGGGCCACGCGGGCTTCCATGTCTTGCGGCGCATCGGCCATTTGCAGGACGGAGATAGTGATCGCGCGCTGCTGCCAGTCCACGTCGTCGCGGAAGGCCTCGCGGGCCTGGGCTTGCCAGTTGTTGGCCACCGGCAGATCACTGATCTGCTGCAGGTACCATGGCAGGTCCAGGGCGCTGCCGACGGCGAAGTAGGCCTTGGCCACTTCGGCGGCATCATGCCCGGTCACGTCAGCCGCTTCGATGATTGGCAGCAAGGTGTACAGGTGCGTCGTACCGGCAACCATACGCGCCAACAACTCCGGCACACCGGCTTCGGTGTATTTGCCGTAGCGGTTCTGCCAGCCTTCACGGGTCGGGCCTTCCAGCAGTTCGTCGAGCTTGAGGCCCAACGCCGCCAGGTGCGGACCGAAATGCGCGGTGTCGCGGCCAGCGTCCTGCTCGTTGCGACGACTGCGCAGGAACCAGCGCGTAGCGCGGCGGCCCAGGCGCATCAGCTCATCCATCAGCTCCAGTTGCACATCAGCGGAAACCTGGTGGTCCAGGGCTTCGATCTGGCGGAACCAGTGCGGGAGGTGGAAGATGTCACGCACGATCACATAGGCGCCGGCCACGTTCGCCGGGCTCATGCCGGTGGACTCTTTGAGCCGCTGAACGAAGGTGATGCCCATGTGGTTGACCAGGTCGTTGGCGATCTGGGTGCTGACGATCTCACGCTTCAGACGGTGGCGACGCATGGCCTCGGAGAACTTGGCGACCAGGCTCGGAGGGAACGCGGTTTCCATGTCACGGGTCAGGTACTCGTCATCCGGCACCAGGGACTTGAGCAGCGCTTCCTTGAGGTCGATCTTGCTGTACGAGATCAGCACCGACAGTTCCGGACGGGTCAGGCCCTTGCCAGTCGCGGCGCGCTCGGTGAGCTGCTCCTCGGTCGGCAGGTACTCGATGGCACGGTCCAGCTTGCCACGGCCTTCCAAGTCGCTCATCAGGCGTTTGTACTCGGCGGCACGCTCATAGGCACGGCGCGCAGCCAGGGACAGGGCCTGGGTCTGCTTGTAGTTGTTGCCCAACACCAGGTTGCCGACTTCGTCCGTCATGCTCGCCAGCAACTGGTTGCGTTGCTTGTCGGTCATGTCACCTGCCTGCACCACTTCGTTGAGCAGGATCTTGATGTTCACTTCGTGGTCGGAGCAGTCCACGCCACCGGCGTTGTCAATGAAGTCGGTGTTGGAACCGCCGCCATTGAGGCCGAATTCCACACGACCCAGTTGGGTCATGCCGAGGTTACCGCCCTCGCCCACGACCTTGCAGCGCAACTCGTTGCCGTTGACGCGCAGCGCGTCGTTGGCCTTGTCGCCTACATCGGCATGGCTTTCGGTGCTGGCCTTGACGTAGGTCCCGATACCGCCGTTCCACAACAGGTCCACCGGCGCCTTGAGCAAGGCGTTCAGCAGTTCGGTCGGGGTCAGCTTGTCGGCGGAAATGTCGAAGCGTTCTTTCATCTGTGGCGAGATGGCAATGCTCTTCGCGCTGCGCGAGAAGATACCGCCGCCTTCGGACATGATGCTGGTGTCGTAGTCGGTCCAGGCCGAACGCGGCAGCTCGAACATGCGCTGACGCTCGACGAAGCTGGTGGCCGGGTTCGGGTTTGGATCGATGAAGATATGCAGGTGGTTGAACGCCGCGACCAGTTGCAGCTTGTCGGACATCAACAGGCCGTTACCGAATACGTCACCGGCCATGTCACCGACGCCGACCACGGTGATGCTGTCTTCCTGCACATTGATGCCGCGCTCACGGAAGTGACGCTGCACGCCAACCCACGCGCCTTTGGCGGTGATGCCCATTTTCTTGTGGTCGTAACCGGCGGAACCACCGGACGCGAACGCGTCACCCAGCCAGAAGCCGTAGTCGATGGCGATACCGTTGGCGATGTCGGAGAAGGTCGCGGTGCCCTTGTCCGCTGCGACGACCAGGTACGGGTCATCGTCGTCATGGCGCACGACGTTGGCCGGCGGCACCAGGGCGCCATCCTTCAGGTTGTCGGTGATGTCCAACAGGCCCGAAATGAAGATGCGGTAGCAGGCGATGCCCTCGGCCGCGATCTCGTCGCGGCTGCCGCCCAATGGCAGGCGACGCGGCAGGAAGCCGCCCTTCGCACCCACTGGCACGATGACCGAGTTCTTCACTTGCTGGGCTTTTACCAGGCCGAGCACTTCGGTCCGGAAGTCTTCTTCACGGTCGGACCAGCGCAGGCCGCCGCGAGCGACGTTGCCGAAACGCAGATGCACGCCTTCCACGCGTGGCGAGTACACGAAGATTTCAAACTTCGGCACGGGCTTCGGCAGTTCAGGAATGGCGCGTGGGTCGAACTTGAAGCTGAAGTACGACTTGTTCTGGCCGTTGGCGTCAGTCTGGTAGAAGTTGGTGCGCAGCGTGGCCTTGATCAGGTCCAGGTAGCGACGCAGGATGCGGTCTTCGTTGAGCACCTGAACATCGTCCAGCGCGCTGAGAATCGCTTGTTCCAGGCGTTGCTGCTTGTCTTCCAGGTCGTCGGCGGTCAGCTTGCGCGCCAGGTAGAAGCGGGTCTTGAACAACCGGGTCAACTCGCGGGCGATGTCGGTGTGGTTGTTCAGGGTGCTGGCGATGTAACCCAGGTCGAAGCCCAGGCGGATCTGCTTCAGGTAACGGGCATAGGCACGCAGCAGCGCCACATCGCGCCAAGGCAGGCCCGCGGTCAGTACCAGGCGGTTGAACGCATCGTTCTCGGCGTCGCCATGCACGATGTGCACGAACGCATCCTGCAGGGTGTCGTTCAGTTGCTGGATGTCCAGGTTCACGCCTTCGGCGGCGATGAACGCGAAGTCATGGATCCAGAACTCACGGCCATTGGCATGGCGTAGACGGTACGGGAACTCGCCCAGCACGCGCAGGCCGAGGTTTTCCAGGATCGGCAACACGTCGGACAGCGCCAGCGGGGTGTCGGCGTGGTAGAGCTTGCAATGCAGCTCGCGCTGGCCGGAAACCTGGCCCAGCGGCTGGTAGAAGCTCATCACCAGCGGGTTGGCTTCGGTCAGGCTCAGCAGGTGCTGCATGTCGACCACGGCGGAATGCGCGGCGAAGCGCTCGCGGTAGCCGGCCGGGAAGCCTTTCGGGAAGTCAGCCAGCACGTTGGTGCCGTGGGCTTCGCCGAAGCTTTCGACGACAAGGCTGGAGTAGTCGTCCTGCCAGCTGCGGCAGGCCTGCACCACTTCTTTTTCCAGTTGCAGCGGGTCGATGTCCAGACGGTTCTTCGGGTCAACCCGCAGAATCAGCTGCACACGGGCCAGCACGGATTCGGAGAAGAAGGTCCAGAATTCGCAGTCCGAGGCCTTCAGGCGATCCATCAGCACTTGCTGGATCTTCTGGCGCACTTCGGTGGAATAGATGTCGCGCGGCACGTAGGCCAGGCAGTAGCAGAAACGACCGTACGGGTCCTTGCGCAGGAACACGCGGATCTTGTTGCGTTCCTGGATCTGCACGATGGACATCACAGTGCTGAACAATTCGTCGACCGGGGTCTGGAACAGGTCGTCGCGTGGCAGCACTTCAACGACTTGAGCCAGCTCCTTGCCCAGGTGAGCCTTGGGCTGGAAGCCGGAGCGGCGTTCGATTTCCGCGACCTTGCGACGGATGTACGGAATAACCCGCACGCTTTCGCCATACACCGAGGAGGTGTACAGGCCCATGAAGCGGTGTTCCTTGATCACTTTGCCGTCGGCGCTGATCTCACGGATCGACACGTAGTCCGGGTACGCCGGACGGTGTACACGGCTCGGGTGCGCGGCCTTGGCGAACGACAGCACGGTCGGCTCACGCAGGTAGGCCACGGCGTAGTCTTCGATGCGCAGGTCGTCGGCGGTGAGGCCGGCGCGCAGCAGCTTGGTCAGGCCGAGGAAGGAATCGGCGTCATATTCGATATGACCGCCATCCGCCTCGTCACGTACCACGAATTCTTCATATCCCAGGAAGGTAAAGTGGTTGCCCACCAGCCATTCCAGGAAGTTCTTGATCTCGGCTTTTTCTTCGCCGTCGATGCTGAACTGGCTGGCGTCGATACCGGCCAGCAGGTCCTGGACCTTGGCTTTCATCGGCTCGAAATCGGCCACGGCCACGCGCACTTCGCCCAGCACCTGCTCAAGCTCTTTGCTCAGCACGTTCAGTTCGGCGGCGTTGGCGCAGCGGTCGATTTCCAGGTACATCAGCGATTCTTGCTGGATGCCTTCGCCCTGGGTGCCTTTAGGCAGGATTTCCAGCAACTCGCCCTTGGCGCCACGGCGTACGCTGAGCACGGTGGTCTGCAAGGTGTGGATGCTGTAGCCGCGGCGGTTCAGCTCGGTACGGACCGAGTCCACCAGGAATGGCAGGTCATGGTGCAGCACTTCAACCGCGGTATGGGTCGACTGCCAGCCATGACGTTCGTAATCGGGGTTGTAGACCCGCACTTGCGGTTGGGTATGGTCAAAGCGCTCAAGCAGGCGCCACGCAGAGAGGGTGCAACCGGCCAGGTCGGAAAGGCGACGCTGGGTCAGTTCGTCCAGGGAAATGATGCCGAAGAATTGTTCAGCAAACAGCGCCACTTGTGGCAGTGCCTGTTCACTGATGTGCTGCGCCAGTGCCGCTTGCAGTTGATGCTGGAAGTCGGCCTTGCTGGCTGCGGTGAAGAACGCCATCTGTGGTACTCCGCTTGGGCTTGTTATTGATGGAAGCGTCGCGTGTTATCCCCTTGCGGGGAGACCGTCAGCGCTGTTCGCAGGTTAACCATAGCGAATTCAGCGTGACAGGTGAGTGAAGCTGGACAAGACAGTCAGGTCACATACAACTTCCATTGGACATGCGCCTTGCCAGGCGACGGTACGACGGGCAGGTCAGACTCCCGGCACAGGGCACATCCGTTGCGCAGCTTAACGAGTGTGGGAAGCCAGCTGCTTGCGACGCTGCGACATATTCGGTCATCGGTAAGCAGGCGTAGGGTTGCGACTTGGGCAACCCGCAACATCCGGCAAAAAAACCGGCTATTTCAAGGCGTGCGAGTACCAGAAATGACTGATATTGCCCGTCAGGTCATGCACTGGGTCTGACACAGGATGCAGCACAAAATTCGCCGCAATGGCACAATTGCCCCTATTACGCCCTACCCCCTACCAGGATTCCCCATGCTGCAGCTGAAAACCGACGCCCTGATGGTCACCCCGTGCGATGACGAAGAGGACAACATGGCGATGCTCTGCTGTCACGGCAAGAACGGCGAAATGTTCATGCTGACCCGCTACCCGGATGAAGACGAAGTGGAGCTGACCTGGGACTACGAGCCATCGACCCTGGATGGGCTGAAGATCACGCTGAGTGACACCACGCTACGGGTCGAGCTGGCGGCGGGTGACGCCGATGCACTGGGCGGCAAGGATCACCTTGAGATCACCCACGCCACAGCCGCGTCGGATCTGGCCGAAGTCGAAGAAACCCTGCAAAACATCCTCAAAGGCACTGGCACCTACGTCCGCGCGTGATGCCTCCCACACAAAAATCCTACAAGTTTTGCCAAAAATACCCGTTACGCCGTTAGTCGCCAGCCCCCTCGATGCATTAAAGTAAGCCTCCCAAGCCCGGCGTTTTTGCTCGACCGCCGGGCTCATCTCTCCAGGAACCGTCATCGATGGAACATCGTGAAGCGCTGCTTGCGCTGCGAACCTTTCTTTCTACGCAGATTCTCGGCCAGGAAAAACTCATCGATCGCCTGTTGATCGCCTTGCTCGCCGACGGCCATATGCTGGTGGAAGGCGCGCCGGGCCTGGCCAAGACCAAGGCCATCAAAGAGTTGGCGGAAGGCATCGAAGCGCAGTTCCATCGAATCCAGTTCACCCCCGACCTGTTGCCCGCCGACATCACCGGCACCGAGATCTATCGTCCGGAAACCGGCAGCTTCGTGTTCCAGCAAGGGCCGATCTTCCACAACCTGGTGCTGGCGGACGAAATCAACCGCGCGCCGGCCAAGGTGCAGTCGGCCCTGCTGGAGGCCATGGCCGAGCGCCAGGTCAGCGTCGGGCGCAGCACGTATGACTTGTCGCCGCTGTTCCTGGTGATGGCCACGCAAAACCCCATCGAGCAGGAAGGCACCTACCCGTTGCCCGAGGCCCAGCTCGACCGCTTCTTGATGCATGTAAAAATCGGCTTCCCGGACGCCGCCGTCGAGCGACGTATCCTGCAACAGGCCCGCGGCGAAGCCCTCAACGGCGAAACCAAGCCTGAGCGCCGCGTCAGCCAGCAGGCGATCTTCGCCGCGCGCAAGGAAATCCTCGGCCTGTACATGGCTGATGCCGTAGAGGAATACCTGGTGCAACTGGTGATGGCCACCCGCACCCCCGCCAAGTTCGACCTGGAAATGGCCGAATGGATTGCCTACGGCGCCAGCCCACGCGGCTCCATCGCCCTCGACCGCTGTGCCCGCGCCCATGCCTGGCTGGCCGGTCGCGACTTCGTCAGCCCGGAAGATATCCAGGCGGTGCTGTTCGACGTGTTGCGCCATCGCATCATCCTGTCGTTCGAAGCGGAAGCCGCCGGCATTGACCAGGACCGTGTGGTGCAGCGCATTCTCGACGTCGTTGCCGTCGCTTGAAACCCATGAACGCAAGCGATGGGATCCGCGTCACGCTCAGCGAGTTGATCGAGATGCGCCATCGCGTGCGCGAAGTGCAACTGTTTTCCACGCCAAGCCAGCGCAGCCCGCTGATCGGCCTGCATCACTCCAAGCTACGCGGGCGTGGTGTGGACTTCGACCAGGTGCGCGTGTACCAGGCCGGGGACGACGTGCGCACCATCGACTGGCGTGTGACGGCGCGCACCCAAGAGCCGCACACCAAGTTGTTCCATGAAGAACGCGAGCGACCGATCTTCATCATGGTGGAACAAAGCTGCCGGCTGTTTTTCGGCTCCGGGCAGATGTTCAAGTCGGTGCTGGCCGCACAGGCCGCCAGTCTGATTGGCTGGGCCGCACTGGGGCATAACGACCGTGTGGGCGGCCTGGTGTTCGGCGACAACGAGCACTACGAAATCAAGCCGCGCCGCAGCAAGCAAAGCCTGCTGCAACTGCTCAACCGCCTGGTGCGCGTCAACCAGAGCCTGAGCACCGAAAGCCGCCCCGAAGCCGACGCCCTCGGCATGGCCTTGCGCCGTGGCCGCGAAGTGTTGCGCCCCGGTAGCCTGGTGATTGTGATCTGCGATGAACGCGCGCTGACCGAAGGCGCCGAGCAACAACTCAGCCTATTGTCGCGGCATTGCGACCTGCTGCTGTTGCCGATCTCCGACCCACTCGACCACGCCCTGCCCGCCGCCGGGCTGCTGCGCTTCGCGGAGCGCGGTGCTCAACTGGAACTGGATACGCTGAATTTCGATCTGCGCCAGGCCTACAAGGCCCAGGCCGAAGCCCGCATCGCGCGCTGGGAGCTGCTCGCCCAGAAACTGCGTGTGCTACTGATGCCCCTGAGCACCCAGAGCGAAATGGTCGAGCAACTGCGCGAATACCTCAACCCGCAACGCCCGGTTAAAAAACAATGAGCAGCCTTGACCAACTGCAGCCGTTGATCGCCCCGCCCGCCGTCGGCTTCTGGCCGCCCGCGCCGGGTTGGTGGCTGTTGCTGCTGGTGCTTCCGCTGCTCGGCTGGGGCCTGTGGTCACTGCGCCGCTTTTTGCCGGCCCGCCGCCCCATCGCCCGCGCCGAACAGCCGCTGGACCCGCTGCGCATCGCCGCCCTGGCAGAGCTTGCGCTAATGCCCAAGCCTTACGATGGCGCGCCCGCCGGCGCCTGGCTGCAACAGCTCAACGGTCTGCTCAAACGGCTGTGTCGCAACGATTATCCCTATAGCCAGAGCCACACCCTCAACGGCCGCAAATGGCTGGCGTTCCTCGATAACCGCTGCCCCGCCGCCGGCCTCACACGCTGGATGGTATTGGTAGAGGGCGCCTACAAACCCGAATGCAAACTGGACGACAAGGCTATCGCCGGCCTGACCCAAGCCGTCGACACCTGGATTCGCAAACATGTTTGAGTTCGCCTGGCCGTGGATCTTCGCCCTGTTGCCCTTGCCGTGGTTGATGCGCCTTGTGCTGCCGGCCGCCGACAGCGGTGAGCCCGCCTTGAAAGTCAGCTACCTCAGCGACCTCGAAGGCCTGGCCCGTCGTCGCGCCCGCATCAACTTGCCCGGTTGGCGCCAACAAGCACCGTTCGTGATGCTGTGGTTGCTGCTGCTGACCGCCGCCGCACGCCCGGAATGGCTCGGCGAACCGCTGCCGATCGCCGCCAGTGGCCGCGACCTGCTGGTGGCGGTGGACGTGTCCGGCTCCATGGACTTCCCCGATATGCATTGGCAGGGCGAAGACGTGAGTCGCTTGAGCCTGGTCAAGCACCTGCTTGGCGATTTTCTTGAGGGCCGCGAAGGTGATCGGGTTGGCCTGATCCTGTTCGGCAGCCAAGCCTACCTGCAAGCTCCACTGACCTTTGACCGCCGCACCGTGCGCACCTGGCTGGATGAAGCGCGCATCGGCATTGCCGGCAAGAACACCGCGATTGGCGACGCCATCGGCCTGGCCCTGAAACGCCTGCGCCAGCGCCCGGCGCAGAGCCGCGTGCTGATCCTGGTCACTGACGGCGCCAACAACGCCGGGCAGATCGACCCGCTGACTGCCGCGCGCCTCGCCGCTGAAGAAGGGGTAAAAATCTATCCGATCGGCATCGGCGCCGACCCGGAACAAACCGGCTCCCTGGGCATCCTCGGCGTCAACCCGAGCCTGGACCTCGACGAGCCAGCGCTCAAGGCCATCGCCGACGTCACCAGCGGCCAATACTTCCGCGCCCGTGACGGTGAGCAATTGCAAGCGATCAAGGAGACCCTCGACAAACTGGAACCGGTCGAACAGCAACCGACGCAGGCACGCCCGGCCCTGGCGCTGTACAGCGCACCGCTGGCCCTGGCGCTGGTGCTGAGCATGCTGCTGGTGATTCAAGAACGCTGGCCGAACAACGCCCTGCAACGGTTGTTCAACAAATTGTCGAGCAAGGGGATTTTCCTGCAACAACACCCGGAATGGCGCCAACGCCTCAAACGCCTGCGTTTGCGGAGGCGTCGATGATCGACCTGTGGCCGCACTGGTTCCGCCCCGGCTGGTTGTTGCTGCTGCCGTTGCTCGGCTGGTTGCTGTGGCACCTGTGGCACCGGCAAAAGCGCGCCGGGCGCTGGCAGATGATCTTGCCTGCGGCCTTCCATGCCGTGTTGCTCAGGGGTGGAAACGGCCGCGAGAGCAAATCGCCGTGGGTGCTGCTGGGCATTGCCTGGCTGTTGGCCGTGCTGGCGTTGCTCGGCCCAAGCTGGCAGCGTGTTGAGCAGTCGAGCCAGAAGCCTTCCGATCCGTTGGTGGTGTTGCTGGAACTGACCCCGGAAATGCTCGCCACCGACAGCCCGCCTAACCGCCTGGAGCAGGCACGGCGCAAGCTATATGACGTGTTGCAGGCGCGTACCGACGCACAAACCGCCATCGTCGTCTACGCCGGTAGCGCCCACACCCTGGTGCCGCTGTCGGATGACCTGGCCACCAGCCGCAACCTGCTGGACGCCCTGCGCCCCTCGATCATGCCTGAGGCCGGCCATCGCGCCGACCTGGCCGTCGAGAAAGCCCTCGGCCTGCTCAAGCAAGGTGGCCTCGGCCAGGGACGCCTACTGCTGATTGGTTCTTCGCTGTCCAAACAGGAACGCCAGGGCATTCGCCTGCTGCTGCAAAACGCACAATCGCCCACCCTGTCGATCCTCGGCATCGGCAGCCGTGAAGGCACGCCGGTGACCCAGGAAAGCGGTGAATTTCTCAAGGACGAACAAGGCGCGATCCTGGTGCCGCGCCTCGACAGCCCGACGCTCAAGGCCTTCGCCAGTGAAATGGGTGGGCGCTACCGCGCGGCACGCCTGGACGACAAAGACCTGCGCCAACTCGGCGTGCTCGACCCGCCGCAGACCCTGCGCAACGATGGCCAACTGCTGCGCCTGGACACCTGGGCCGACCAGGGTTACTGGCTGCTCCTGCCCCTGTTGCTACTCGCTGCCTGTGCCGGGCGGCGTGGCTGGTTGTTCTGCCTGCCCCTGCTGCTGTTGAGCGCACCACAGCCCAGCTACGCATTCAGCTTGCAGGACCTGTGGCTGCGTCCCGACCAGCAAGGCCAATACCTGCTGAAGAAAAAACGCCCCGCCGAAGCCGCCGAACACTTCGAAGACCCGCAGTGGAAAGGCGTGGCGCTTTACGAAGCCGGCAACTACGCCGAGGCTATCAAGCTGTTTGCCGAAGGCAATGACGCCTACTCCCACTACAATCGGGGTAACGCCCTGGCCAGGTCCGGTGAGCTGGAAGCCGCCATCGATGCCTACGAACAGGCCCTCGAAGCCCAGCCCGACCTGCAGCCCGCCCTGAAAAACAAGGCGTTGGTGGAAGCACTGGTGCAGGAACGCGACGAACCGGAACCGACCCAGCCGGCAAAAAACGAAGATGACGAAACCACTCAACCCGGCCAAACTGCGCAACCGGGCGCCAGTGGGCAAAACGCCACGGGGGGCGAGCCGTCGTCCCAGGGCCAGGGCGAATCCGGTACTGACGACACCCAGGCCGGCAGTCCATCGCCAACCCCAGGCAACGAAGTGCCCGGCAGCGAACTGGGCGACGAACAGACCACCACCCCGCCGCTGCGCCCCGACAACGCGAGCCTCGACGGTGAACACCGTCAGGCCCTGGAGCAATGGCTGCAGGAGATCCCGGACAATCCCGGTGAACTGCTGCGCCGCAAATTCTGGTACGAACAGCAACAACATCAGGACAAGACTCGATGAGCCGCCGCACCACCCTACTGCTCCTGCTCGCCCTCTCGGCAGGCCACGCCCAGGCGGCGAACCTGACCGCCAGCGTCGACCGCAGCCGCGTCAACTCCGGGGAAACGGTGGAATTGACGGTGGAGTCCAGCGATGTCACGCAGTTCGGCAAGCCGGACCTGTCGCCGCTGGATGCGCAGTTCGAAGTCAGCGGCACCCGCCAGATCAACCAGCTCACCACCTTGGGCGGCGATAACCACGCCACCACGCGCTGGATCATCACCCTGCTGCCCAAGGAAAACGGCACAGTGGTCATCCCGCCCCTGCAAGTGGGCGATTACAAGACCCAGCCCATCAGCCTGCAAGTGGTCGAAACCGCCAGCCAGAACACCGCCGCCGAGCTGGCGCCGGTGTTTGTCGAGGCCAACCTCGACCAGACCAGTGTCTACGTCCAGGCCCAGGCACTGTTGACCGTACGCGTCTACCACTCGGTGTCGCTGTACGATGACAGCAGCCTCACCCCCCTGCAGATTGCCGATGCGCGCGTGGAGCAGTTGGGCGAGTCCCGCACCTACGAAAAGGTCATCAACAGTATCCGCCATGGCGTGATCGAGACCCGCTACGCGATCTATCCGCAGCACAGCGGCACCCTGGCGATTCCGGCGCAGACCTTCAGCGCCACGCTGGTGGAGTCGCGCCCACCGCAGGAAAACACCCTGCAAGGCACCAAGCCGGGCAAGCTGATTCACGTCAGCTCTGCGGAGTTACCGCTGGTGGTCAAACCCAAGCCCGCGCTGTATCCCGCCGACGCCCCATGGCTACCGGCACGCAGCCTGACCCTGAGCGAAAACTGGAACCCGGCGCCTGAGCATGTGCAGGTCGGCGACTCCCTGACCCGCAGCCTCACGGTCAAGGCCGAAGGCCTGTCCAGCGCACAACTGCCGGCCCTGCCCAGCACCGACGTCAACGGCCTGCGCCGCTACCCGGACCAACCGGTGCTCGGCAACCAGACCAACGACCGTGGCCTGATCGGCAGCCGTGAAGACCGCGAAGCCCTGGTGCCCACCCTCGCAGGCAGCATGGACCTGCCCGCCGTGGACGTAGTGTGGTGGAACACCCACGAAGATCATCTGGAGCGTACCAGCCTGCCCGCGCGCACCCTGCAAGTGGCGATCAACCCGAGCCTGGCCGTCGACACTCCCGCCACGCCCACGGTGATCACCGCGCCGGATGATGAACGCCTGTGGCTGTGGCAACTGAGCACGTTGCTCTTCGCCTGCACCACCCTGCTGGGTTTTGGCCTGTGGTGGCGCGCACGCCGGCAACCGGCCGTGCAACGTGCCGCGCAAACGGGCCCGAGCCCGCGCACCCTGCTCGATGACCTTAAACGCGCCACCCAGGCCAACGACCCGCAAGCCACCCGCCAGGCCCTCGACGCCTGGGCGCGGCAGCAGCCGGAAACGCTCGCGGACATGGCAGCGCGATTTGTGCCATTGTCGGATGCATTGGATGGCTTGAATGGCGCGCTGTACAGCGAGAGTGGGCATTTCTGGCTGGGTGAGGACTTGTGGCGTGCCGTGAAAGCGATTCCTATAGCTGAACGTGAACTGGATCCGGCGGCGGATACCACCAGTTTGCCGCCGTTGTATCCCAAATAGCCTGCTTCCTCCCACACTGGATCTTGGCCTCCCGCGGGCACCGAATGTGTTTTTGCAGGTAAACTCCCTTCCTTTTCATATTCTCCACGGAGTTCGCCTTGCGTCTGTTTCACACCTCCGACTGGCACCTGGGCCAAAACCTCCATGGCCAGGAACGCGACTTCGAACACGCCTGTTTCCTTGAGTGGCTGCTGGGCCAACTGAAAACCCATCTCCCGGATGTGCTGCTGATCGCCGGTGATATCTTCGACACGGTCAACCCGCCCCTCAAGGCCCAGGAGCGGCTGTATGACTTCATCATCAGCGCCCATGAACAGAACCCCAAGCTGACCATCGTGATGATCGCCGGCAACCACGATTCCGGCTCGCGTATCGAGCTGCCCGCGCCGTTGATGCGGCGCCTGCGTACCCATGCGCTGGGCCGCGTGCTGTGGCTGGATGACGGCCAACTCGACGCCGAACGCCTGCTGATTCCGCTGCCGGATGCCAAAGGCAAGATTGCCGCCTGGTGCCTGGCGTTGCCGTTCCTGCGTCCGGCGGAAGTCACCGGTGCGCACTTGGGTGACGACTACCTGCGCGGCATCGGCCAGGTGCATGAATGGCTGATCGCCGCCGCCAACGCCAAGCGCAAAAAAGGCCAGGCGCTGATTGCCATCAGCCACGCGCACATGGCCGGTGGTTCGGTGTCGGAAGACTCCGAGCGCAGCCTGATCATCGGCAATGCCGAGGCGCTGCCGGCCAGCCTGTTCGATAGAAGTGTCGCCTACGTTGCCCTCGGCCATTTGCACAAGCCGCAAAAGGTCAATGGCGAAGAACGCATTCGCTACAGCGGCTCGCCGATTCCGCTGTCGTTTTCCGAAATCGGCTATAAACACCAGATTCTCGACGTGACGTTTCAGGGCCAATGCCTGGTGAGTGTCGAACCGCTGCTGATCCCCCGCTCGGTCGACCTGCAACGCCTGGAAGCCGCGCCCCTGGCCGATATCCTCAAGGCCTTGGCCGAGTTGCCGGATATCGACCTGCTTGCCGAAACCCAGCGCCACCCCTGGCTCGAAGTTCGCGTACGCCTGGATGAACCACAACCCGATCTGCGTCAGCAGATCGAAAGCGCCCTGCAAGGCAAGGCCGTGCGCCTGGTGCGCATCGCCGCCGAATACGCCGGTACCGGCAGCCGTGAGGACGAAGGCGACGACCGCCTGATCGATCTCGACCAGCTCACGCCCCAGGAATTGTTCAGCCGCGCCTGGCAGGACAGTTATGGCAGTGACGTGGATGAACAGACCTTGAAGGACTTCGCCGTGCTGCTCCAGGAAGTGCAACAGGAGGGCGAACAGCCATGAAGATCCTCGCCATCCGCCTGAAAAACCTCGCCTCCCTGGCGGGCCCGTTTGAGATCGACTTCACCGCCGAGCCGCTGGCCAGTGCCGGTTTGTTCGCGATTACCGGGCCGACCGGCGCCGGTAAAAGTACCCTGCTCGATGCCTTGTGCCTGGCGCTGTTTGGCGCGGTGCCGCGCCTGGGCGATACCGGCCAGGCGAAGATGCCGGATGCCGACAGCGACATTTCCATTGGTGACCCGCGCACCTTGCTGCGGCGTGGCACCGGTGGCGGTTATGCCGAGGTGGACTTCGTCGGCGTCAGTGGCCGTCGCTACCGCGCACGCTGGGAAGCCAACCGCGCACGGGACAAAGCCAGCGGCAAATTGCAGAACAGCCGCCAAAGCCTGATCGACCTGGACAGCGACCAACTGCTGGCCAGCCAGAAAACCGAATACAAGACCCAACTGGAACTGGCCCTGGGCCTGAACTTCGAACAGTTCACCCGTGCCGTGTTGCTCGCTCAAAGTGAGTTCAGCGCCTTTCTCAAGGCCAACGACAATGAGCGCAGCGAACTGCTGGAAAAACTCACCGACACAGCCCTTTACACCCAGCTCGGTCGGCGCGCGTTCGACAAGGCCAAAGAGGCCAGGGAAGCGCATAAACAGCTACAGGACCAGGCGACCGGTGTGGTGCCGCTGGCCGCCGAAGCCCGTGCCGAACTGGATCAGCAATTCGACGCGGCGCAACAACACCTCAAGACCCAGCAAGCCCAGCTCAAGCAGCTGGAGTTGCAGCACACCTGGCTCAAGGAACTGCGCGAATGGCAAGAGCGCCAACTCGCCGCTACCGAACAGCTACAGCGGGCGCAGGCCGAGTGGGATAACCAGGGCCAGCAACGTGACGACCTGAGCCGCCTGGATCAGTTGGCGCCACAGCGTCACCAGTTTGCGCGCCAGGCAGAGCTGAGCACCCTGCTTGCGCCGCTGGCCGCGCAGATCCAGTTGCATCGCCAACAACAAGGCGAACTGCATACTCGCCAGGAACAGGCCCAACAACAGCAAGCCAGCGCGCAAACCGCATTGGCGCAAGCCCTGAAAAACCAGGCTGATGCCGTGCCTTTGCTGCGCCAGGCGTTCGAAGAACAGAGCACCCTCGCCCACTTGACCAAAGAGTTGGCAAAGCGCATCGAGGACAAACAGCAACACGAAAGCGCCTGCATCGAAGGCCAGCGCCAGCTCACTGGCCTGCTGGAAAAACAGAACCAGGTCGCCGAACGCTTGCAACGCCTGAGCACCGAGCTTGACCGCAGCGCGGCGCTGGCACCGCTGAGCGACGCCTGGACCGCCTACCGCGACCGCTTGCAACAGTTGATGCTGATAGGCAACCGCCTGAATAAAGGCCAAGCCGAACTGCCGCAGTTGGAGCAACGTGCGACCAGCGCCGCCGAACAGTTCACCCAGCAACGCGAAGCCTTGGACCTGCTGTATCAGGAGGCCGGTGCCGAGCCTCACGCCGTGGCCGAGCAGATCCAACTGCTGGCCAGCCTGCTGCAAGACAATCGCAAACAGCAGCGCGCGTTCGAAGATCTGACACGCCTGTGGGACAACCAGCAGCAGTTGGACCAACAAGCCGCTACCTTGACGCAAAAGCTCACCGATGCCCAACAGCAGCGCGAGCAGTTGAACCAGGCCGGCCTGCAAACCAAGGCAGAGCTGAGCGTTGCCGAACAGACGCTAAGCGTGACCAAACAGCTGCTGGAACGCCAGCGCCTGGCCCGCAGCGCCAGCGTCGAAGAGTTGCGCGAGCAGTTGCAGGACGACCAGCCCTGCCCGGTGTGCGGTAGCCACGAACATCCGTACCACCAGCCCGAAGCCCTGTTGCAAAGCCTCGGTCGTCATGACGAAAACGAAGAAGCCGCGGCGCAGAAAGCGGTCGATACACTCAAGGAAAAGCTCACCGAGTTGCGTGGCGAAGTGGGCGGTTTGATCGCCCAGCAGAAGGAATACCTGCAACAGCAGGAACACCTGGCGACGCAACAGCAAGCACTCAAGCCGAGCCTGGATGCACACCCGCTGTACGCGTCGTTGCTCAACCAGGAAACTGCGAAACGCAGCGCCTGGCTCGAACAGCAACTGGGCCAACTGACCCAGCGCATCAGCCAGGACGAACAACGCCAAGGCGCCCTGCTTAATCTGCAACAAAACGCCGGGCGCCTGCAGCAGCAGTTGCAAGCCGCCCAGGACGCGAGCCAGCAGGCCCGTCAATTGTTGGTCGACCAGCAACGCGAGCTGGCCGGTGACCGCGAACGCCTCGACCAGGAATTGAGCGCCTTCGCCAACCTGCTGCCCGCGGACACCCTGGAAGGTCTGCGCGCCGAGCCGGCCGCCACCTTCATGCAGCTGGACCAGCAGGTCAACCAGCGCCTGGAACAGCTGGGCCATCAACGCGATGAGCTGGCTGAGCAACAAGATCGCCAACAGGCGATCGAGAAGGAACAGACTCACCAGCAACATCGCCAGCAACAACTCGACGCCCTGCTCCAGCAGGTCAACGAGCTGGCGAGCCAACAGCAAACGGCCCAGGCAAAACTCAGCGCACTGCTGGGCGAGCACTCCAGCGCCGAACACTGGCAGCAGCAGCTGGAACAGGCCGTGACCCAGTCACGTCAAAGCGAAACCGACGCAAACAAACAGCTGCAAGAGATCCACAATGCACTGATCGAACTGGCCGCCGACCTCAAGGCCCAGCAGGAACGCGAACACGCGTTGCAGGCCGAACACCATGCCCTCGCCACGCGCATCAGCGAATGGCGTGCCCTGCACCCGGAACTCGATGACGCAGGGCTTAGCCATTTGCTGGCCTACGATGACGCCCAGGTCAGCCAATTGCGCCAACAGTTGCAGCTCAGCGAAAAAGCCGTCGAACAGGCCAAGGTGCTGCTGCAAGAACGCGAACAGCGCCTCGCCGACCACCAGGCCCTGCACAATGGCAATCTTGAGGCCCAAGCCTTGGACAGCGCCCTGGCAACGCTCAACCAGCAATTGGCCGAAGGCGAGAAAATCTGCGCCGAACTGCGCGCACGGCAGTCCGAAGACCAGCGCCGCCAGGAGGCCAACCAGGCCTTCGCCGAGCACATCGCCAAAGCCTATGACGAGTGGCAACGCTGGGCACGCCTGAACGCGCTGATCGGCTCGGCCACCGGCGACACCTTCCGCAAGATCGCCCAGGCCTACAACCTCGACCTGTTGGTGCACCACGCCAACGTGCAACTGCGTCAGTTGGTGCGGCGTTACCGCCTCAAGCGTGGCGGCAGCATGCTTGGCCTGTTGGTGATGGACACGGAAATGGGCGATGAATTGCGCTCGGTGCATTCGTTGTCCGGCGGCGAAACCTTCCTGGTGTCCCTGGCGCTGGCCTTGGGCCTGGCGTCGATGGCTTCCAGCACGTTGAAGATCGAGTCACTGTTTATCGATGAGGGCTTCGGCAGCCTCGACCCGGAATCGTTGCAATTGGCGATGGATGCGCTGGATGGCTTGCAGGCTCAAGGCCGTAAGGTTGCGGTGATCTCCCACGTACAGGAAATGCACGAACGCATTCCTGTGCAGATTCAGGTCAAGCGCCAGGGCAATGGCTTGAGCACCCTGGAGGTCAAATGAGCGAGGCGCTGCTGTATTCATTCCGGCGCTGCCCCTATGCCATGCGTGCGCGGCTGGCCTTGCGCTACAGCGGCGTGCCCGTGCGCATCATTGAAGTCAGCCTGAAGGCCAAGCCGGCCGAGATGCTGGCGCTGTCGCCCAAGGGCACGGTGCCGGTGTTGAGTGTGGCGGGCGAGGTGATCGAGGAAAGCCTGGCGATCATGCAATGGGCGCTGGCGCAGCATGATCCGCAGGATTGGTTACTGCAGGGTGATCCGGCGGTGCTGGCGCTTGTTGCCGAGAATGACCAAGGCTTCAAGTATCACCTGGATCGATACAAGTACGCCGAACGCTACCCGGAACTGCCGATGGAACACTATCGGGCCGAGGGCGAAGTATTTTTGCGCAAGCTTGAAGCATTACTGGCGGGCCGCGCCTATTTGCTGGCGGATCATCCAAGCCTGGCGGACATGGCCCTGGCGCCGTTCGTGCGGCAGTTTGCCCATGTGGATCGGGACTGGTTTGCCAGTGCCCCGTACCCCCGCTTGCAGCATTGGCTGGAGCGATTTCTGCAATCGCCGCTGTTTGTCGCGGTGATGGCGAAGGTTTAGCCCTGGGCCAAATCCAACAAGCGCTCGCGGGCAATCTCAGGCTCACTGTCTACCCCCTGCACGGAAGACAGGATGGGCGCGGAATAGAGGGCCAGTATGAGTGCGGCGAGTCGGATTGCCATGCTGTCGATTCCATGAAGAAAAGCGTCAAAAGTTGAGCGTCAAATTTAAACACATGGCAATGTGATATCAATCATTTTTCTTCCACGCCTGCACAAACGCCAAACCACTCGAACGAGCCAGGCTTCGTTCCAGTGGTTTGGCGTCTGCGGGTGTGCAGGTTATTGCTGGGTTTTGTGATCGAGTGCGGCGTAGAAGTTGGCGCTTTGTTGCAGGTATTTCTGGGTGTAGGCACTGGTGCTGGATTTTTTGCCGGTGACTTCCACGCTGGCTGCTGCTGGCAGCGCAACAGTGGCGGAAACAGCGGAAGCGGCGATGATGGAGAAGAGATTCAAATTCATGTCGGTAACCCTTGTGTGCGTTTGATTGAGTGGCCGGGGAAGGCCTTGGAACCAAACTTACGCCCGAGGGCTAAGCCTTAGAAATGCTTTGAAACAGTAGCCGCTATTAATAGAATTAATACAAAGGCTCAGGCCCCGCATCGCGGGGCCTGTGGCTTATTGACGCACCAGGAACTTGAGGTCACTGGGCGCATCGATCGGCATTTTCTGCACGGTTTTACCCAGCAGGCCGGTCTTGGGGTCGCGTTCGACCACCACGATTTCATTGCTTTTCTGGTTGGCGATCAACAAAAACCGCCCGCTCGGGTCCAGGCTGAACTCGCGCGGGTGGTCGCCTTCCACGGGACGGCGTTGCAGCTCCTTGAGGTGCGCGGTGGCCGGGTCGATGCTGAACACCAGCAGTTGGTTGGCCGTACCACGGTTGCTCACGTAGAGGAACTTGCCATCACTGGACGCATGCAACGCGGCGCCGGCCTTGTCCGACACCGGCTGCCCGGCGGCGAAGTCCACCAGCTGGGTCTGGGTCAATTGGCCGTCCTTGTAATCAAACACCGCCACCTGTGCGCTCATCTCGGTGGTCAACCACGCATGCTTGCCATCTGCACTGAACAGCAGGTGCCGTGGGCCACTGCCGGGTGGCAGTTGCACCGAGGCCGGGCTGGCCGGCGCCAAGGGCTGTTCAGGGTTGGCCTTGGGGTCGTAGTGGTAGGCAAACACCTTGTCTGCGCCCAGGTCCTGGACGAACACGTATTGGCCATCTGGCGACGACACTACCGAGTGCACATGGTTGGACGCCTGTCGCTCTGGATTAACACGGCTGGACGGATGCCCGCTCAGTTGCACGGGAGCTGATAGCTTGCCCGTCGCATCGACCGGCAGGGCCGCCAGGCTGCCACCCGGGTCTTCGAGTACCGAATAGTTGGCGACAAACACATAGCGCCCGTCAGCGGCGACGCTGGAGTGGGTCGGCTCGTTGCCCAGGCTCTGCACCTGATTGATCAAGGTGAGCTGGTAATTCTGCGGATCGATGCTGTAGCTGCTGACGCGACCAACCGGGTCGTTCTGGCCGGGGCCGTTTTCGTTGACCACGAACAGGTGTTTCTGGTCCTTGGAGACCGTCAGCCACGACGGGTTGGCAGCCTTCGCGGCCAGTACCGGCTTGCCACTGAACTGACCGGTCCGGCTATTGAACTGCAGGCGATAGATCCCTTCGCTGCTGCCCGCGGTGTAGCTACCCACCAGCAACTCGTAAGTCTCGGCCGGCGCGGCCTGCACCGACATCGCACCGACACTGCCCGCCATCAGCAGGGGCCAGAATTTACGCATCATCATCCGCTTGCTCCTCGTTGTTATTGTTGCCGGTGAACGCACTCATGCAGATCAGGCGGTGCTCGCCCGACTCACCGGTAAGGGTCCAGCTTTGCAAGGTGTCATCGAAGGTAGCAGCCTGGACTTGCTCCAGGCTGAAGCGCCAGCGTTTTTCCGCGCGGCCGTCCATGGCGATGATCAGCAGTTTCTCTTTATCGAGCACGAAGTCGAAGGCATGCAGCCCATCGATTTCAAGCATGTCGGAAGCTTCAAGGACGGCAGGCAAATTATCAGTCATCACAGTCTTTCATCAGGTTCAAAGGGCTAATCATAGGCGAGTTTGCCGCCAGCGCCTAAACCATAACGGGCTACCACCGGGTCGCGGCGCTGCGCATTACCTTGCTTGGGCATGTCCTATCCTGCGTAAAGGAATACCCATGACAGACCCCAACACCCTGCCTGCCGCACACCCGACCCGACAAGCGGTTGAGGCCCAGTTTCGCACCCGCCCGACGTTGCGCTCAGTCACCGCGCAGATGCTGACCACCCACTTGAAAGAACACTACCCGCCGCTGGCGCATCCCGTCGGTGAACTGCGACTGGCCGTACCGCGGGAAGGCGGTGGCCGCGCCCTATTGCCGCTGCTGGAGGTGACGCTGGGCTACATGGCCGATGGCAGTTTCCCGGACTTGTCTGCGCGCAACAACCTAGATTGCTACCTAGGCGATGCCACCGGCACCCGCCTCACCTTTCAAGCCAATGGTGCTCGCGATTATGACGTGGCGGTGATCGAAGCTGTCATCCGGGAGCTGCCGACACTACTGTTCATCGGCTTTCAAGACGCGCTGGCAACCTATTGGAGCCAGGACAGCGATGCCGGCGGCAGTCGCTGGCAATGGTTGGCCAAGGTCCTGCAAGGCTCGCTGCTGGATTCGGCGATTAGCCAGGCCGGCGCCGCAATGCCCGCATTGAAAACCCTGGCCACGCTGGCCCGCTACCCCGACCGCGCCACCCGTGCACGCCGGCCAGGGCGTGAGGGCGCGGTACACGCCTATACCCTGGAAACGCACCTGGACCAGGCCCGCAGCCGCCTCACCCTGCAAGCCATCGACCTCCTGGTGGTCTGCCAGGCGCAGGTGTTGCTGTGTCGCGTATCGGGAGAAATCGAGGCATACGCCGACCTCGATGCCTTCGGCCAGGCATGGGGTGCACGCATGCAACAACGTTACGGCGCCGACAGGATCACCTGGCAGCAGTACGAACCTGACGGCAATATTTTCGAGGTGCAAGCCGCACTGATCATCAACCAGCAATTGGATAACCTGGCCGCGATTGAATTGCCCGGCACATCCAGCGTGCAAGCCCTGGAGGACGTGTTTGCCACGGCCACCGACCCGGCGCTCGTGTTCAGCGCCTCATCCAGCACCCCACGGACCACCTTGGCCTCGATCCAGGCAGGCTTGCCTGTCTGGCTGCAGCGCGCCAGCACCGCCGACCGTCTGGCCTATCATCAGTGCCTGCTGGAGCAAGCCGGTATACGCCGACTGACCCTGGGTGACTCAGACTTCGCTGGCGTGGAAACGCTGCGCAGTTATGCCACCGAGCACTTGAATCACCAACTGTGCCTGGACCGCGTGCAGGCGCTCGGCGGCCGACGTCATTGCGATGACGCTGCGCGGGCAGCCGGGTACAACGCAGATGACCTGGAACTGACCTTCCACGTCCCGGTCGGCACACTGGCCGGTGGCTACGTCGAACCGGTCTGCATAAGCCTGGTCGATCTGGCCCTGCAAAACCTGTCGGGTGCGCCCAAAGGCCGTATGACACTGCGCCATCGCGCGGGTCGTGAACTCGAAGCCTGGTTGACCGACGATTACATCCGCCAATTGGTGCAGCGTGTCGACATCGGCCAAAACTACCCTCGTTACCTACGCCAGGCGCTGATGAGCGATACCGACGTCGCGCGAAAACGCCAACGCCTGTTCGAACAGCAGCGCCCGGTTCATCTGAAAAACCAGGCGCTGGAACACAAGATCAAAGGACAGGCGGGCCTGACCCATCGCGGTGTTCGTTGTGTGAATGCCGTGCTCGACCCTGAGCCATTGGCGCAGCAGGTCGACGATGACGCCATTGTCATCCGCGCCTTGGCCTTCCTGCGCAAGCCCGGCGCCACGGCCGACGTCGTACAGAATATGTTCATCATCGAACCCCGCGATACACAGCGAGGGCCGCACGTGCTGTATCGGCCCGCCTATCGCGACGCACTGCTGGAGTTTGCCGATCGCGACAGCCTGCTGGCAGCCATCGCAGTGCCGGGCGCGCTGCAGGACAGCGTCTTGACTTGGCTGCCGGAGACCGCAAGAGCCATCTATAGCAACGGCGGATTCACACAGCCTCACATTGTCAGAGTCGGCATGGGCTCGGAATTCGCCCCGTTGCCCAGCGTTCCCGAGCCTGCCCAATTGGCTGGCGCTGGTGACGAGAGCAGCGATGAAATCCTCCAGGCGCTGAACAATGGGCGCCTGATGGAGTACCTGTTCGGCAGTGAAACCCGGCAGTTGCTGGACCAGGCCGAACGCGCCTCGACGTCCAACAGGGAAAGTCGCTGGGCACTGATAATCGAAGGCATGCAACTGGGGTTCAACACGCTGTTGATGGCCGTACGCGGGCCGCTGGCGGCCGTCGGCTGGCTGATGCAACTGGTACAAAGCCTCACGCAGGACGTGCCGGCCCTGGAGAGCCATGACCCGACGGCAAGGGAGTTGGCTTGGGTTGACCTGCTGCAGAACATCGCCATGCTGCTGTTGCACCATGGCTCGGTGACTGTGGCACCCGACACCGCGGCGCCGGATACACAGGTCATGACGCGCCAGCCTTTCAGACGCACGCCGACTGGCTCACCGCTGGCGCGAACGGTCCTGATTGAACACGGCAAGATTGGCGTGCCTTCCGAACCGCCCGGTGGAGGCCGTACGCTGCTGGACTTTGACCAATCGGTGGCCGGTGATGCGGCCGCGAGCAAGCTGTTGAACACGCTGCGCGCGGTCAACATTGCCTGGCCTACGCCGCCGCCGAACCCGATCAGCATCGGCCCTCACCAAGGGTTGTACAGGATCGACGGCCTATGGCATGCCTCGGTCGGCGGCCTGTTGTTCAGGGTCAGCATTACACCGGGGTTTGGCGATGTCTTCATCATTCACCCACAGAAACCCGACCACCCAGGCATCAAGCTGAAGACCGACGGCAAGGGGCATTGGACATTGGACCGTGGCCTTAAACTGCTAGGCGGTGGTCCCAAGCGGATGGCGAGTTTGCGTGAGGAAAACCAACGTAGAAAAGCCGAACTCATCGCGCGCGGGGAAGCACTCAATTCAGAAATCAACGTCTTGATGCCGCCGTTCCTGGCAACAATGGATCAAATGCTGAGCGCCCTCACAGCCTTGAAGAACCAACGCAAAACCGTGCGATTGGTGTGGGATCTTCTGCAAAAAGCCACTTCCCAACAAAAACCGGCGCTTGCGGAACGCCATCAGCGGGAAATCCTGGAACACCAGGCGCGGCGCACCGAGTTTAAGATCCTGTTGCAAAACCTGGAAGATCAGTTTGCCCAGTCACTGTCCCCACGCCTGGAAATGGTCAAAGTGGGCAAAGAACTCGAACGGGTCGGGGGCGCCGGTACGCATGTACAGGAGCGGGCCAGAATCCTGGGAACCATTTGGGATCAACAGTTGGCCATCCACACGCTGCTGTTGGACCGGTTGAACGCCATGCGTTTTTCCAGGGCGGGTGAGCCCATGGAGCACATGGCACGCAGGATGTTTATCGATAATCTGTTGGAAGATTTCACGGTCTATGAGGAATACATCAGCAACACCGTTGAATCGGCAAACATCCGCCAGCACATGGCCGAGGTCTCCACGGCCATGGAGCAGACCCTCGAACAGCTGGCGCAAGACTCGGTGGCGGGACGCGCCATATGCCAGGAAAAGCTGTCTCGGATCCAGCTCCCGCAGAACTTTTTTGCCGACAACCTGAAGCTCAATACGCTGAGTTATCTCACCGCCGCCAGCCTTGATAAGACCCATACGTCGGTGGTGCCCCTGGAACGGTTTTACCTCGATCGCCTCGAACAAACCGACTTGTTTGAAACGCTGCAGTCTCACATCGATGTGCGCAGTGGCGCCGAGTACCCGCTTGCCGATCAGCGGCACGTGTATGAAACCGTCCTCAACGAGTACCGCCGTTATGAGGAGGGCATTCGTGCGCTCAAGATCATCAATCCACGCTGCCTGCGCCCGGAGGCCGAGCGCTTGCTGACAGGCCTTGAATATGCCCAGGCCCTGGCGCAAACCGAATTGGAAGGCGTGGTGAGCAAGCAGGAAGCGCTGGACGTCGAATTACCCTTGTCCAAGACGCTGCGCCCCAAGCCGGCCTCCAAACGGGTATTCAAAACGCGCAAGAAGAAATACCTGGTTGGGGACCTCAAGCAGACCAATGCGCAACAGCTTGAAGAGCAGTTCACCATCGTCGATACGCCGACCGGCGAAACCATTGCCACCTTCAACCGGCATGAAGACGGTTGGGAGGCCACCTCCGACACGCCCGCAGCCTCGGCAGAGCCCGCGCCCACGGGTCGATCGCTGGCGACAATCAAAGGCTTGGCCCTGGCGTTGGTCAACGAACGCAAAGGCATTGGTCAACTGATAGAAGCCGAGCAGAAAAAACTCGATTCCGCCCTCACCCGCCAACACGTTGACCCCGGCAACTGGAATGAACTGCTCACCGGGCAAGCTGCAAAACTCACCGCATTGGCCGATGAATTGCTACGCGAACACCTTGAGCAAAAACCGGCGGTACAGCGCCTGATCGATGAATACAGGGACGAAGCGCGGGACATGACCCGGCAGGCAGAGCGTTTATGCAGTAATGCGTATAAGCGCCAATGGCCAACACAGGAGAGCCTCAATTATCTATGGGAACACAACCAGATCGACATCAACCTGACCAGCGTGGCCGACCTGCAACGTCCGACCCTCAGCGGCGACTTCTTCACCGAATACGCCGTGTATGACAAGGCAAAAAAACCTCCGGTGGTGTTGTGGTATGCGCACTTTCACTACGCCAGCGCCGACGCCCCGCCCGCGCACTACACGCGGGCGCACCTGAAGTTGGCGGAACAGCGTAAATACACACAGAAGGATTTGCTCAAGGAACACGTGCAGGCCCATTTGCGCCAGCAGCCGGAACCGTCCGCCGTGCCGCTCAGTCGGGTTCTCTACGTACTGATCACCCCGCCGGTGGACCAGATATTCCTGAAGATCGTGCAGGCCCCACGGCCCCGTCAGTGACAACCGAGCGTGAGGGCGAAGACGCCCTCACGCCCTGGTTCAGTGGGCAAACAACGAATTACCCTTTTGCCCCGCCAGCTTCTCGGGCTTGATCAGGAACCGCGCCAGTGCCGGCAGCAGCCACAGTGCGCCGAACATGTTCCACAGCAGCATGAACGTCAGCATCAGGCCCATGTCGGCCTGGAACTTGATGGCCGAGAAGATCCAGGTGCACACGCCGATCGCCAGGCACAGGCCGGTGAACAACACGGCCTTGCCGGTAGACTTGAGCGTCTGATAGTACGCCTCTTGCAATGGCAAACCGGCGCGCAGGAAACTTTCCAGGCGGCTGTAGATGTAGATGCCGTAGTCCACGCCAATGCCCACGCCGAGCGCTACCACCGGCAGGGTCGCGACCTTGACGCCGATGCCCATGAACGCCATCAGCGCGTTGCCCAGCACCGAGGTCAGCACCAGCGGCAGCACGATGCACAGCGTCGCTGCCCAAGAGCGGAAGGTGATCATGCACATCGTCGCCACGCACAGGTACACCAGGATCAGGATCGTCAGCTCGGACTCCTTGATCACTTCGTTAGTGGCCGCTTCGATCCCGGCGTTACCGGCGGCAAGGATGAACTCCAGGCCGTCCTTGTTGTTCTCTTTGGCAAAGTCCTGCACCGCATGCACCGCACGGTCGAGGGTTTCAGCCTTGTGGTCGTTGAGGAACACCAGCACCGGCGCCAGCGAGCAATTGTTGTTGTACAGGCCATCGGCACGGGCGATGGAGTTGTTCAGCACATCCGGGTTGCGCGACAGGGTTTCCCATTTCAGGTTGCCTTCGTTCATGCCCTTGATCATCTGCTTGGACACGGTGACCAACGAGATCGCCGACTGCACGCCCTCGGTGTTCTGCATCTTCCACATCAACTGGTCGATGGGCGCCATGGCTTCATAGCGTGAGCAGCCCTCGGCCTTGGTCTTGACCATCACCACCAGCACGTCGGAACTGGTGGAGTAGTTGCTGATGATGAAGTTGTTGTCTTTGTTGTAGCGCGAGTCCGGGCGCAGTTCCGGCGCGCCCTGGTCCAGGTCGCCGATCTTGAGGTTCTGGCTGTACCAGAGGCCGCCACCGAAGGCGATCAGGGCCAGGAAGACCGAGACCGGCGCGACTTTAGGGCTGGCGAACTTCGACAGCAGGCGCCAGAACGGATGTTCGCGATTGGCGTCTTTCTTGCTTTTGGCTATTGCGCGTTTGCTGATACCGACGTAGGAAATTGCTACTGGCAGCAGGATCAGGTTGGTGAACACGATCACCGCCACTCCAATAGAGGCGCCGATGGCCAGTTCACGGATCACGCCAATGTCGATGATCAACAGCGTGATGAAGCCCACCGCATCGGCCAGGATCGCGATCATTCCCGGCAGGAACAATTGGCGAAAGGTGCGGCGTGCCGCGGTCAGCGCGTTGTCCGCCTCGCTCGATTGCAGGGCGATACCGTTGATCTTCTGTACGCCGTGGGAAATACCGATGGCGAAAATCAGGAACGGCACCAGCATCGAGTAGGGATCCAGCCCGAAACCGGCGGCATGCATCAGGCCCAGTTGCCACACCACCGCTACCAGGGTGGTGCTCAAGACCGCAATGGTGCTGCGCAGGCAGTTGGTGAACCACAGCAGCAGGACCAGGGTGATGCCAAAGGCCACGCCGAAGAACAGCACCACCATGATCAGGCCATCGATCAGGTCACCGACTTTCTTGGCAAAACCGACGATGTGGATCTGGACGTTAGGGTTCTGCTCCTGGAATTTGGTGCGGATCTTGTCTTCGAGTTCATGGGAGAACTTGCGGTAGTCGAGGGCCAGCAACTTGCCCTGGTCTTGTGGGTCCGGGTAGGACTCCAGCAGCGGGATGTCAACGATGCTCGATTTGAAATCGTTGGCCACCAGGCGCCCGACCTGCCCGGACTTGAGCACGTTGTTGCGCAGTTGGTCGAGGCTTTCCGGCGAGCCGTTGTAGCTCTGCGGGATCACTTCACCGCCGGCAAAGCCTTCTTCGGTCACTTCGGTCCAGCGTACGCTGGGGCTCCACAGCGACTTCAGGCCCGAGCGGTCGACCCCGGAAATGTAGAACACCTCGTCGTTGATCTGACGCAGGGTCTCCATGTATTCCTTGGTGAAGATGTCGCCGTCCTTGGCCTCCACCGAGATACGCACCGTGTTGCCCAGGTTCGCCAGGTCATTGCGGTGCTCCATCATCTTCTCGATGAAGGGATGCTTGAGCGGGATCATCTTTTCGAAGCTGGTGGAGGGGCGAATCAACGTCGCCTGCCAGAACAGGAAAATGCTCACCAGCAGGCAGATCACGATCACTGCCGGGCGGTTGTTGAAGATCAGGCGCTCAAGAAAGGTCGCTTTATCGTTGTGATGACTGCTCATTCTTTCCCCGCCTTCTTATTGTTTTGTCGGTTCGGCGCCATCGGCTTTAGCGACGCGAACGCCACCCTGCCCGGCCAGAATCAAGTTGCCATTGCCTGCCGCCGTGACGGACGAAAGGGAAATCCGGTCCGGACGGTTGAATACGCTGAAGGTCAACCCGTCGTCATGGCTGACCACCACGCTGCCACCATTGCCAACGACAACAATCGAGCCGTCTTCCAGCAACGTCGCGCCGGACAAACCAAACTCCAGCGCGCCCCGCGCGGCGTTGAGTTCAACTTGCTCCCAGGTGCTGCCGAAATCCGTCGACCGGTACAGGTTGCCGCGCAAGCCATAGGCCAGCAGGGTTCGCGGTTGCGCCGTGCTGATCACCCCAAACAGCGAGCCCTCGTAGGGGCCTTCGAGTTTTTCCCAGGTCTGGCCGTCGTCGCTGGAGCGGAACATGCTGCCCTGCTCGCCGACGATAAACAGGCCGGCGTCCTTGATGGAGGCGATGGCGTTGAGGTGGTACTGGTCTTCGTTGTCGAGGCGGTCGCTGACGTCTTCCCAGGTCTTGCCGCCGTCGGTGGTTTCGATCAGCGCGCCATAGGCGCCGACGGCCAGGCCGTGATTGGCATCGTTGAACCACACATCAAGCAACGGGGCTTCGCGCTTAAGATCCTGGTACTGCTGGGTCCAGGTGGCACCGCCGTCGGAACTGGAAAGAATTTGCGCATCATGGCCCACCGCCCAGCCTTGCTTGTCGTCGATGAAAAACACCGCCGTGAGCAACTGCCGGGTGGGCACTTTGGCTTGGGTCCAGGTGCTGCCCTGGTCATCGGAATAGAGAATGTGCCCGCGATCACCAACCGCCACGAGGCGCTTGCCCGCATGGACCACATCGATCATCAGGCCTTTGGCGGCCTTGGGGGATTCAATCGCAAAAGAGGTATCGCTGGCGGCCTGGACAACCGTCGGCAACGCGACAGCGCCAAACAGCGAGAGCGCTGCGGCCAGCATCGCAACCCTGCGTGCGGCGCGTGGGCGGCAGACAACCCAACCCATGACAGGCTCACTCATAGACCTTTCTCCCATTTATTATTGTTATCGCTGCCTTCCGGGGCCTTGAAACCTGCAATCTAGAGCGCCTGGAGGAAGCAGGGGCCATCCTAGCGGGCTTTCGAATCGTCTGACAATCGGCGCTACGTTATCTTTTGTTAACTGAGCCGCTTTCGTCAGAGCCTGAATATAACTGCATTCGCCGGGGTGATCGTCGGGGCCTCAATGAATTTTTATTCCATCTATTGAATTTAGGGAATTTTTATTCCATTAATAAGCCCACTGAAAACAATAATCCAAAGGACCACGGCAATGCGTGAACTCGGAATCGGCTTGATCGGCACAGGCTTCATGGGGCGTGCCCACGCCTTGGCCTTCAATAACGCCCGCGCGGTATTCGAACTGCCGGTACACCTCAAGCTGGCGGCGCTGGCCGACGCCGACACCGAACGCGCACAACGCTGCGCCAAGGCGTGGGGATTTGCCCAGGCCCACGGCGACTGGCAAGCCTTGATCAATGATCCCAATGTCGACGTAGTGGCCATCACCACTCCCAACCATTTGCACTACCCCATGGCCATGGCAGCCATCGCGGCGGGCAAGGCGGTGTACTGCGAGAAACCCCTGGCGGTGAGCCTGGAACAAGCCGACGCCATGCGCCGCGCCGCCAGTGCCGCCGGGGTCGTCACGCGGGTGGGCTACAACTACCAGCACAACCCGATGATTACGTTGGCGCGGCAGATGATTGCCGGTGGCGAACTGGGCGAAATCATCAGCTTCCAGGGTGAGTTCAGCGAAGACTTCATGGCCGACTCGGCCTCTCCATGGTCGTGGCGTTGCGAAGTCGAGCATGCCGGCGGCGCCCTGGCGGACCTGGGCAGCCACTTGCTGTCGATGGCGCGCTATCTGCTCGGTGATGTGGTCAGTGTGTGTGCCGATACCCAGACCGTCCACGCCCGGCGACCTGCCATCAACGGCAGCGCGCAGCTCAAACCCATCGCGGTGGATGACCAGGTGCATGCCCTGCTGCGCTTCGCCAACGGCGCGCGCGGCACGGTGAGCAGCAGTTGGCTCAAGCACGGATACAAGAACCACCTGAGTTTCGAGATCAGCGGGACGAAAGGCACACTGGCGTTCGATCAGGAGCGCTTGAATGAATTGCAGGTGTGTCGCGTGGGCCAGGACGGGTTCCAACGCGTGCTCGCAGGACCGGCCCTGCCCGGTTATGCGGCGTTCAGTCCGGCGGCGGGGCATCAGTTGGGGTACAACGAACTAAAGACGCTGGAAGTGCAGGAATTGATCATGGCCATAGCCGGTCAAGGCGCGGATGGCACTGATTTCGAAGCGGCGTGGGAGGTGGAGCGGCTGGCGACGGCGATTCGCGTAGCTGCCCTCGAAGAACGCTGGGTAACAGTGAACGCACTCTAAACCAACCCACCGAACCCTGTGGGAGCTGGCTTGCCTGCGATGGCGATGTGACTGATACACCGCTCTCGCAGGCAAGCCAGCGCCCACACTTGAATCACCTAAATCTTCAACTCAGCGCAGCGCCCGACGAAGCACTTTGCCCACGGTGGTCTTGGGCAACTCGGTGGTGCGGAACTCCACATACTTGGGCATTTTGTAACCTGTCAGATACTCGCGGCAATGGGCAAGAATCTGTTCCTGGGTCAGGTTCGGGTCCTTGCGCACCACGATGATCTTGACCTTCTCACCGGTCACGCCATCTTCTACGCCAATCGCCGCCACTTCGGCCACTGCGGGGTGCAGCGCCACCACGTCCTCGATTTCATTGGGGTAAACGTTGAAACCGGAGACCAGGATCATATCCTTCTTGCGGTCCACCAGACGGATGTAACCACGGGCGTCCATTACCCCGATATCACCGGTCGACAACCACCCTTCGGCATCCAGCACTTCGGCAGTGGCCTCGGGGCGCTGCCAATAACCTTGCATCACCTGGGGCCCGCGCACTTGCAGTTCGCCCTGCTCGCCAATCTCAGCCAACTCACCGTCTTCGCGAACAAACCGCACCCAGGTCGAGGGCAACGGCACGCCGATGCTGCCGGTGAATTCCATCTCGCGCATGCGCGCAATGTCGATCGGGCTGATGCTCACCACCGGCGAACACTCGGTGAGGCCATAGCCTTCGATGATCGGCAGCCCAGTGACTTCCTTCCAGCGCTTGGCCACCGCCGTGTGCGTGGCCATGCCGCCGGCGATCACCATGCGCAGGTCGGAAAAGTCCCGTGCGCAGAACGCCTCGTTCTCCAGCAAACCGTTAAACAGGGTGTTGACCCCGGCAATCCCGTTGAAGCGCTCCTTGCGCAGGATCATCTGTACACGTTTCACGTCCCGCGGGTTGGCGATCAGGATGTTGCGCCCACCCAGGCACATGAACATCAGGCAATTCACCGTCAGCGAAAAAATGTGGTACAGCGGTAGCAAGGTGACGTTGGTTTCCTGCTTGTCCTGGTCCAGTTGATCCCCCACCCAGGCCTTGGCTTGCAACAGGTTGGCGATGATATTGCGGTGGCTGAGCATCACGCCCTTGGCATCGCCGGTGGTGCCGCCGGTGTATTGCAGAAAGGCCAGCGCGTCGAGGTGCATCTCCACCGGGAAATGGTTGAGCGCCCGCCCCTGTTTCAACACCTGATTGAAGCGCACCGAGCCAGGCAGATTGAACGCCGGCACCTGCTTTTGCACACGGCGAAGGATGAAATTCATCGCCGCGCCCTTGAACGTACCGAGCAAATCGCCGATGGCCGCGATCACCACGCGCTTGACGCTGCTGCCGGTGATGACTTTTTCCAGGGTGTGGGCGAAGTTTTCGAAAATCACCACGGTTTCCGCGCCGCTGTCCTTGAGCAGATGCTTGAGTTCATGGGAGGTGTACAGCGGGTTGACGTTGACCACCACCGCCCCAGCCAGGATCGTGCCCAGCAGGCAGATCGGGTACTGCAAGCAGTTAGGCATCATCAGCGCCACACGCTCGCCTTTCCTGACGCCCTGCCCCTGCAGCCAAGCGGCAAACGCAACGCCTTGCACCTGCCAGTCGGCGTAGGTCATTTCGGTGCCGATGCTGACGTACGCCACCCGCTCGCGAAACTTCTCCAGGTGTTCCAGGAACACCTCGCGCAACGATGGGTAGTCCTCGATACCGGCGTCAATATCCGCCGGGACGCCGGGCAGGTAAGCGTTCAACCAGATCCGTTCGGTGTGTTCCAGGCTTACAGCGTTCATGGCAGTCTCCTTGTTGTTGTTTTTGATAGAGCTACTTTTCGACGATGGCGGTAATGCCCAGCCCGCCCGCCGCGCAGATGGATATCAGGCCGCGCCCGCCGCCGTTCTCATGGATGATCTTGGCCAGCGCCGCCAACTGCCGGCCCCCCGTGGCCGCAAAGGGATGGCCGCAACCCAGCGAACCACCGTTGACGTTCATCTTCGCGCGGTCGATGGTGCCCAGGGGCGCGTCCAAGCCTAGCCGCTCGCGGCAATAATCGGGGTCCTCCCAGGCCTTCAGCGTGCACAACACCTGGGCAGCAAAGGCTTCGTGGATCTCGAAGAAGTCAAAGTCCTTGAAGCTCAGGCCTTCACGTTCCAGCATGCGCGGTACCGCGTAAGCGGGGGCCATCAGCAGGCCTTCGGTGCCGTCGACAAAGTTCACCGCCGCGGTTTCGCCGGTGCGCAGGTAAGCCAGCACCGGCCAGCCGTTGGCGGCCGCCCATTCTTCGCTGGCCAGCAGCACCACCGAGGCGCCATCGGTCAGGGGGGTGGAGTTGCCGGCCGTGAGCGTACCGTTTTGCCGGTCGTAGGCCGGGGACAGGCCGGCGAGCTTCTCCAGGCTGGCATCGGCGCGCAGGTTATTGTCGCGGGCCAGGCCGCGATGGGGGCTGATCAAGTCGTCGAAGAAGCCGCGTTTGTAGGCCGCCTCCAGGCGCTGATGGCTGGTGAGGGTCAACTCGTCCTGGGCCAGGCGCTTGATCTGCCAGCGCTTGGCCATTTCCTCGCAGTGTTCGCCCATGGACAAACCGGTGCGGGGCTCGCCATTGCGTGGCAGCAGCGGTTTGAAAAACATCGCTGGCCGCACCTTTAGCAATGTCTTCAGCTTGTCACCCATGCCCTTGGCTCGGTTGGCCGCGAGCAAGGTGTGGCGCAGGGATTCATTGATGCCGATAGGCGCGTCGGAGGTGGTGTCGGCACCACCGGCGATACCCACCTCGATCTGACCGAGCGCAATCTTGTTCGCCACCAGCAATGCCGCTTCCAGCCCGGTGCCGCAGGCTTGCTGCACATCGTAGGCCGGCGTATCCGGCGACAACGTGGTAGACAGCAGCGACTCACGCGCCAGATTGAAATCGCGCGAATGTTTGATCACCGCCCCGGCGGCAAACTCACCGAGGCGTTGGCCGTGCAGGTTGTAGCGGTCGACCAAGCCTTGCAGGGCGGCGACCAGCAGGTCCTGGTTGCTGTCGTGGGCGTATACCGTGTTGGAGCGAGCAAAAGGGATGCGGTTACCGCCGATGATCGCCACGCGTCGGACCGGGGCCGGGTTGAAGCTGTATTCACTCATTCCAGGTTCTCTTTCCAGATGAAAAGGCCACGCATATGGGGTTTGTCACCGGCGAAATTGCGCACTTCGAATTCGCGGCGCGGACCGGTCACCGGGCGGCGCCACAGCGCGACCTGGCCGGGCAGGAAGATCGGTAACTTGAAGTCACAATGCGCCTCGGCCTGGTCCAGGCCGCCGGGCGGTTGCTGGGCAGCGAGCGCGCGGCCCAGCGTCCACATGCCATGGGCGATAGCGCGACGAAAGCCGAACAGTTTGGCGCCGATCACCGAGGTGTGGATCGGGTTGAAATCCCCCGACACCTTGGCAAAACGCCGGCCCAGGTCGGCGGGCAACACCCAGCGCTGGGTACGTAACACGCCTTCCTCCTGCAACGGCAAAGCGTCCTCCCAGGGCTCGCCGACAGGGTCTTTCGCATCACGGCGCAGGTACAGGCTGTCGCTTTCCCATACCAGCATGTCGGCACCGTAGGCACGAGTGGCAATACTCAGCGCCTGCCCCTTGGGATGGGCAACCCAACGCTCGCAATACACCTCAATGCGCAACGCCTGGCCTTCGTGCAAACGCTGGTGCTGACGGATGCGATTGGCCAGGTGCACCATGCCACTGGCCGGGAACGGGAAGCTGGGACGGGTCAGCAGCATCAAGTGCAACGGAAACGCCAGCACATGGGGATAGCACAACGGCACGCCCTGCTCGCGGCGAAAGCCACAGGCGCGGCCATAAGCAGCGATGTCGCCGGCAGACAACGCCACCGCCGAGCGCACCAGGCGCTCCTTGGGCAGCACGGGCGCACCGTCAAGCTTGGGTTTGCGCAAGGCACGCACGCCGTCCAGCAGCAAGCGGGTGCGTGAGGGCGGCGGATCGATGATCTGCGTCACGTAGTCCATGGCTCAGGCTCCTAGCAGGCTTTGGCCGCACACCCGTACGACTTGGCCGTTGATCCCGCCGGAAGCAGGATGCGCCAGCCAGGCGATGGTCTCGGCCACGTCGATGGGCTGCCCGCCCTGGGACAGCGAATTCATGCGCCGCCCGGCTTCACGGATCATCAGCGGGATCCTTGCGGTCATCTGGGTTTCGATGAACCCTGGCGCCACCGCATTCACCGTCACCTGCTGCGCCGCCGCACGCGGTGCCAAACCCTGCACCAGGCCGATTACGCCGGCCTTGGAAGTGGCGTAATTACTTTGCCCGAGGTTGCCGGCGATGCCGGAAATCGACGAGACACAAACGATACGGCCCCCAGGCGTGAGGCCTTGGCTGTCCAACAAGGCATTGCTCAGTTGCAACGGCGCTTCAAGGTTCACCGCCAGCACGCTGCGCCAGGCGGCCTCGGTCATTTTGGCGATGGTCTTGTCTCGGGTGATCCCGGCGTTATGCACCACCACATCAAAAGCGCCGTATTGGCTGACATGGGCTTGCAGCAATGCGGCGGCGTCCGTCGCGGTGATGTCCAGGGGCAGCGCAGAACCGCCGACACTGTCCGCCGCCTGTTGCAGCGACGCCTGGGCCTGGGGCACGTCCACGCACACGACATGGGCGCCGTCCCGCGCCAACACCTGGGCAATCGCCAAACCGATGCCACGAGAAGCACCGGTGACAAGGGCGCGACGACCGGCGAAGGGTTTGTCCCAGTTGACCGTGACGTGACCGTCCACGGGCTTTTCAAGACGTACCACCTGCCCGGATACATAGGCCGACCGGCGCGACAAGAAGAAACGCAAGCTGCTGTCCAGCGCGTCTTCAGCACCGGGCGCCACGTAGATCAACTGCACGGTGATCGCCCGGCGCAGCTCCTTGGCCAGCGAGCGCACCAAGCCTTCGAGGGCGCGTTGGGCGATGGCCTGGGGCAAATCCTGACACTGTTCCGGCGCGGTGCCGAGCACCACCACGCGCCCGTGGTGGCCAAGGCGCTTGGCGTTGGCGTGAAAGAACACATACAACTCATCCAACTGTTGCAGATCGGCCACGGCGCTGGCATCAAACACGGCGCCCTGCACTTTCACCGTGGAAGGCGCCTTGAGCGTGGCCGGGGTGCCGACAACGGTATCGGTAGCCGCGAAAATCCGCCGCACCTCGGCGGCCAGGCGCCCTGCTCCGGCGACGATCACCGGATTGGCCATGCCCTGCTGGCCGCTGCGGTGACGTTGCAGTGGCAAGGGTTGCGGTAAACCAACGGCCTGGGCCAAGCGACGGCCCCAAGGGGAATTAACGAAAGTAAGGTAGCTGTCACTCATAGGTAAACCCACTGTCTTGACGTGTAAACCCGATCAATGTGGGAGCTGGCTTGCCTGCGATGGCATCACCTCGGTGTTTCTGATGCACCGAGTCGTCTGCATCGCAGGCAAGCCAGCTCCCACACTGACCGTGTACATTCAGTGCCACTCAACTGACCGAGGCGTTTTCACCTTGGGCGGTTCGGCGCTTTGGCACGGGCTCCAGCGCTTGCTTGCGCTGCTGCAATGCCTCCAGCAACCCGAAGTCCTGCGGGAAGTCGTCCACCTGGATGCCGTGATCGGCGTATTCCACGTAGCGCCCGAGCAAGGTGTCTTCGTCGTCGCTGATCAGGTCCAGCGCCCGCGCCCTGACGCGCCAGCCGGTGAAGGCCGTTGCGGAGATAGGCATCGGTTCGATCAGGCCTTGCTTGACGGCAGGTTTGAGTCGCGCGTCGATCAGCTCCACCTGCGGCAACAGACGGAAACCCAGTTCGCCGTAGGACAGCTTGTCGATTTCCGGACGTGGGATGTAGGAGTTGGCCAGTAAGCGGTCACGGGTTTCGCCTGGTGTCTGCACCACGTCGGCCACCTGGGCCAGCAGACGGTCCGACGGTTTGCGCAGTGGGATCCCGAACGGGAATGTCAGGCCACGCACCACCGCCGCCGCAGGTTTCGACGGGTAGTTGTCGAGCACTTCCGCCAGCGCTTCATGGGCCCGCAGCAACGCATCCTGGGCCGACCAATGCACCAACGGCAGATCCGCCTGGGGACGGCCGTCGTCCTCAAAGCGCTTGAGTACGCAGGACAGGATGTACAACTGCGACAGCATATCCCCCAGGCGCCCAGTGATACTTTCCTTACGCTTGAGGGCACCGCCCAGCACGCCCATGGAAATGTCCGAGATCAGCGCGAGTACCACTGACAGGCGATTGGCCTGGCGGTAGTAGGATGCCAGTGCCGGCTCGGTCTTGGCCGGGGCAGCGATCAACCGCCCGCCTGTAAGGGAATGCACCGCTGCACGTACGGTATTGGCCAACACAAAACTCACATGGCCAAACATGGCACTGTCGAAGGCTTCCAGCGCCTTGCGCCGGTCCGGATTACGCGCAGCTTCCATCTCGCGGAACACATAGGGATGGCAGCGGATCAGGCCCTGGCCAAAGATGATCAGGCAGCGCGTCATGATGTTCGCGCCTTCCACCGTAATGGCAATGGGGCTTTGCTGGTAGGCACGGGCCAGGAAGTTGTTGGGGCCCATGCAGATGCCCTTGCCGGCGACGATATCCATGCCGTCATTGACGATGATCCGCGCACGCTCGGTGACGTGGTACTTGGCAATGGCCGAGATCACCGACGGTTTCTCACCCGCGTCCAGGGACGCCACCGAGACCTTGCGCACCGCATCGCAGGCATACAAGTGCCCGGCCATGCGCGCCAAGGGCGCCTGCACGCCTTCGAACTTGCCGATGGGCAGGCCGAATTGTTTGCGCATCGCGGCATAGGCGGTGGTGCCGCGCACCGCCACCTTGCCCAGGCCGACGTTGGCCGATGGCAGCGAAATCGCCCGGCCGGCCGCCAGGCATTCCATCAGCATGCGCCAGCCGTTGCCGACTTGTTCACGACCGCCGATCACCCACTCAAGCGGAATGAACACGTCCTTGCCGGTGGTAGGACCGTTTTGGAATACCGCGTTCAGCGGCCAATGACGGCGGCCACTGTTGACGCCGGGATGGGACGTTGGGATCAGTGCGCACGTGATGCCGAGTGAACCGGGAGCGCCGAGCAACCCATCCGGGTCTTCTGCGCGAAACGCCAGGCCCAGCACCGTCGCAATCGGGCCCAGGGTGATGTAGCGCTTGTCCCAGGTCACACGGAAGCCCAGAACTTCCTCGCCCTCGTGGGTGCCTTTGCAGACGATGCCCAGGTCGGGAATTGCCCCTGCATCGGAGCCGGCATACGGGCTGGTCAGGGCAAAACACGGAATGTCTTCACCTCTCGCCAGACGCGGCAGGTAGTAATTGCGCTGGGCATCGGTGCCGTAATGCAGCAGCAGTTCGGCCGGGCCGAGGGAATTGGGCACCATCACCGAAATCGCCGCCGCCGAGCAACGGGTCGACAGCTTCATCACCACCTGGGAGTGCGCGTAGTGGGAGAAGCCTTTACCGCCGTATTGCTTGGGAATGATCATGCCAAGGAACCCGGCATCCTTGGTGTACTGCCAGCCTTCGGGCGACATGTCCTGCCAGATCTGGGTGGTTTCCCAGTCGTTGGCGATGTCGCACAGGGTTTCCACTTCGTTGTCGAGGAAGGCTTGCTCTTCAGCGCTCAGGCTAGCCGGTGCCGCTTGCAGCAGGCGCTGCCAGTTGGGCTTGCCGCTGAACAGCTCGGCGTCCCACCACACGGTGCCGGACTCGATGGCGGCGCGTTCAGTGTCAGACATCGCCGGCATGATCGTACGAAACAGGCCCAGGGCCCTACGGGTCAGCAAGGTGCGGCGCAGGGGTTTGATCGTCATCAGCAACGCGGGCGCCACTACCAGTATCGCCGCGACAGCGGTGCCGAAACCGGCCACCACGTTGAACAGGTAACCCGCTGCCAGCCAGATCAGGCCCGTGACCAACCATAAGGTGGCGACAGCTTGTCGATATGCCAGGGCGATCGCTGCTGCGAAACCCACCAGTAACCAGATAACCATGGAGATACCTCTACTCGATTCAGGGTACGGCCTACGTGCGCCAGGTCGGATGACATGCGGCGTAACGCCACACTACAAAATTCGAAAACTATATTCAAATTTTGTTTTGAAATATTTATTTAACGCCTGCACGAAAAAAACGGCGGCTGAATGGGCCGCCGGGTCAACCCGTCATCTAAAGGGATCACCGCCCTGAAAGGTCAGAACGTATAGGTGGCTGACAGGCTCACGACATCGCCGGAGGCATTCACTTTGCCATCGAGACTTGCCGCCCCCAGCCGGTCGACGTTCTGGGTCTTCAACTTTACCGGCTGAACGAACTGGTGGGAGTAAGCTACATCGAGGGTCAGGCCCTCGATTGCCTTCATGTCATACCCTGCACCGAGCGACAGGAAGGTCCGATCACCGTCCGGGATGCGCGGATCACGGGTCGAATTGCGCGTTGGTGTCTGGTCAATGGCCACACCCGCGCGCAAGGTCAGTTCATCGGTCGCACGGAAGTCGCCACCGAGGGAGTACATCCAGGTGTTCCTGTAGTTGTAGGGAATAGAGACGATTGTGATGTCCCCAGACCTGAGCGTCAGGTCCTTGAACGATGACCACTGCGTCCAGACCACACTCGCGCCCAGGGTGAGTCGGTCATTGAATCGGTGTACCCAATCCAGGTCTGCGGTGGCAGGAATGTCCAATTGGGTGCTGGCGTGGGCACCGTCCGGAAACAGCTCAAGCCCCAGATAGGCCACGCCCACTAGCGTACCGCTGCCGCCGAAGGGACTCGGTTGAGTCATGAGATTGTAGGAAAATTGATCGGCATGGATGTTGTACTTGCCAGTCATCTTGTTCTTGATCCTGGCGTGGTAGTTCAAGCCCAGGGAGTCGTTTTCCGTGGGTTTCCAAACCACACCGGAAAACCAGCCAACTGACACATTGTCGACCTTTACTCGCATCAGCGCGCTGCCGACGTCCGACGGAAAAGGAATGCCGCCCAGTTCAGAGTCCGACACCGCCGCCGCTGACAACACGTCGACGTTCTGGCTGACGAACCCCTTGCTGTGCTGGACAATCATCCCTCCGCCAACGGAGAACCGGTCGTTGACCTTGAACGACAAGGCTCCCGTCAAACCCACGGACTTTCGAGTCTGGGTCCCAGGTGGAGCGCATGCCCTGGGGCACGCAGTCGCAACAGACGCCTCTTTGGAGGCGCCTGTCGTTTAACGGGCGATCAGCCCCTTGCGCTCACGCCATCCTCAAGGAACAACGGTGAACGCCGGGGTTGGCTTGACGCTCAAGCTCACCACGGTGCAATTGCCTGCCAGGGGTTGATTGGTCGCCGTCAATACGCCACCGCTGTAGTTGCCAGTGATAGTCGACGCGCCACAATTGGAGCCTGGGTACAGAATCGAGCCCGCAATGGTGTATCCGACGTTGGTCACTGAACCTGCTGTTGGACCGGTAGCCGTCAGGGTCCAAGGCAAGCCCGTGATGTTGGGCAGACTGCAAAGCCCACCACCGGTAATGGCCACATCCGTGATTTTGGCAACGCCAGCGGCGTCGACGTTACCGGTGAAGGTCGCCCCGCAATTGACCGCCGCCTGGTAGGAAGATGGCGATTTCACCGAGATCGTGCCGGGCGCGGAGAAGCTGGTGTTGACAGGAGTGATGCTGTACGCATTGGCCATAGAAGCAACCCCCATGCACACAGCCAGGGCAGACAACGACACCAGAGTTTTCAAGTTCATCATTATTATTCCTCATCGATAAAGGCGAGTTTGAATCGCCTGGAGTAATGGCCATGTTCAAAAAGCCCTGCGTAAACCACAGTTCTCTTGATACAGCCAAATCATCAACGCTCTGTTCGACCTACATTGTTCTTCCCTGAAACCATTGCGGTTCGGGTAGAACAAATCTCTTGCATCTGAACATGAGCTGAAATAGGAATAATCTGAGTGATGAGTAGTACCAAACCACGCAACTAAACGCGCAGCCGATCGACGCTTGAAAAAGCGGGAGAGTTGCCAACAACTATTCATTTCTCACGTGGAGATAATTAGGAGACATGAACGGGTTACGCGAGCATCCCGTTAAAAAGAAACATCGAGGATAAACGCACCAAGATGCGCTTGGCGCGTTTATCCCTAATGTTGGGGCATTGAACTAGAACGCGTAGGTAGCCGAAACAGAAACAACATCACCTGAAGATTCGGCTTTGCCATTCAGGCTTGCGCCACCGAGGCGATCGACGTTTTGGGTCTTGAGCTTGACCTCTTGCACAAACTGGTGGGAATAGGCCAAGTCAACACTCAGCCCCTTGATTGCTTTCACGTCGTAGCCGGCCCCCAACGACAGGAATGTACGGTCGCCATCCGGGATTCGCGGGTCGCGAGTCGAATTGCGGGTAGGTGTCTGATCAAGGGCGACACCTGCACGCAAGGTCAGCTCATCGGTAACCCGATAGTCGCCACCGAGGGAGTACATCCAGGTGTTCTTGTAGTTGTAGGGAATGGACACAATAGTGGTGCCGCCGGAGTTAAGCGTCAGGTCCTTGAACGAGGACCACTCCGTCCAGGTCACGCTCGCTCCCAAGGTGAAACGATCGTTGAACTGGTGTACCCAGTCCAGACCCGCCGTGGCAGGAATGTCCAACTGCACGCTGGCGTGGGCGCCGTCCGGTGCCAACTCCAACCCTGGATAAGCGGTGTTCACCAACGTACCGCTACCGCCAAACGGACTCGGTTGGGTCATCAAGTTGTAGGAAAACTGATCGGCGTAAATATTGTATTTGCCGGTCATCTTGTTCTTGATCTTGGCGTGGTAATTCAAGCCAAGCGTATCTCGTTCTGTGGGCTTCCAGACCACGCCGGTAAACCAGCCCGCCGAAATATTGTCAACTTTGACACGCATCAACGCATGGCCAACATCCGATGGGAAATTGATACCACCCAGCACCGAATCGGACACTGCAGCGGCAGACAGCAAGTCGACGTTCTGGCTGACGAACCCCTTGCTGTGCTGAACGATCACCCCGCCTCCGATGGAGAACTGATCATTCACTTTGAAGGACAGGGAGCCGGTCAGCCCCACAGTTTCGATTTTGGTGTCCACTGCAAAGTCGCGCAGTTTCGAGTTCTCATCCCAGGTAGAGCGCATGCCCTGGGGCACAACTTGGCTCAAGCCGAACGCGAAGCGATCCCCGAGGGGCATGACCATGAACCCGGTTGGCAACCAGGCCGTAAACCCGCCCTGCCCACCGTCATTGTTATTGACCGTAGTCGCCGTCCCATCGGGAAAACCATTGGCATCCAATGGCGTATTGGAAATGGGGTTGCCCGCATAATCAGAGGCATCGCCCTTGTACTTGATCTTGATGCGCGCGTAGTCGACCGTAAATTGCGCAACGTTGTGCTCCACAAACGCCATGGCCGCCGGGTTGTTGTACGCTGAGCTCGGGTCGTTCTTAAACAGTGAACCACCGGCAAATGCCCGGCCCCACCCTGGCGCCCCGTAGGTCGGTGTTGAAAAACCGCCGGCCTGTGCGGGTGCCGTCGCCATAGCCCCGCCCATCAACGCCAGCCCCAGCAAAACCTGCACATGTTGTTTCTTATTATTCATGCGGCACTCCTTATTATTATCTCTGAGCCAGCCCTGCCGGTTCGTCTTGCGGCTTGCAATTCATGAACTGGCGCCCTGTGGAGGCGCCAGTTTTTCACCGGGTGATCAACCCTTTGTTCTCAGGCCTTCTTCAAGGCACGATGGTCAGTGCAGGGCTTGGGGTAACACTCAGGCTTACCACGGTGCAGCTGCCGCTCAGGGTCTGGTTGGTAGCGGTCAGCACACCACCGCTGTAGCCCACGGTGATGGTGGAAGGCCCGCAATTGGAGGCGGGATACAGAATCGAAGAGGCAATGGTGTAGCCGACGTTGGTCACTGACCCGGCAGCAGGACCGGTGGCAGTCAACGTCCAAGGCAAGCCGGTAATTTTAGGCAGCGCACACAGGCCGCCACCGGTGACGGCGACGTTGGTGATCTTGGCAACACCGGTCGCATCGACGTTCCCGGTAAAGGTGGCGCCACAGTTAACGGTGGCCTGGAAGGACGACGGTGACTTCACCGAAATGGTGCCTGGCGCGGAGAAGTTTGTGCTGACAGGACTGATGCTGTAGGCATTCGCCATCGAAGCAGCACCCATGCAAACAGTCAAAGCAGTCAACGACACGAGAGTTTTCAAGCTTTTCATTGTTTTTCCTCACATGTTATGGCGAATTCATTTCGCCAGGGGTAATGGCCATGATCGAGAGGTCACGGTGAAACTGCAGAACTTCCCTTTCCAGCCAAATCTCAATTCAATTACCGCAACAACTTCCAGCGGTTATTCAACAACTTTAAAGGTCGGCGGCATCTTGATAGATACCGTCTTGATTTTGCAGTCTTCGCCGATGGGCACATTCGTGGCTTCCAACTTGCCGGTGGCGTTGTCCCATGTACCGTCGGCAGTGGATGGCCCGCACTTGCCGCCCAAACCAAAGGCATGGACATCCACGGCGATCTTCGACATGGAACCACTCTTGGTGTCTTTCGCGACGAGTACCCAAGGCAAGTTGATGGCTTCCACCCGGCTGCACTTGAGGCCGCCGTCGAATTCGACTTTGTCGACGTTTACCGATGAACCATCAGCCGCCACCTTGCCGGCCACTTTGATGGTGCAATCAGCACTGATCAGCGCGCCTTTTGAAAAACTGATGGGCCCTTGGGCGGTAAACGCACTGCCGGCGGGTTCGATACGGGCGGCCTGGGCCTGGTGATAGGCGATCAGGCCCAGCGCAGCCAATACGATATGGGTGGTGAAGGTGGCAGGTGATTGCATGGTGTACGTCCTTCCCTTTAATTATTTTTGTTCGGGTCAAACAACTTTCTGGCAACTGATCTGGAAACGGGCGGGCGATAAAGACCTGCGCGGCATCCAGACCCCGAGTACACAAACACTGTAAAGTTGAACTTAGAACGGTTTGGCGCTGTTGCTGTACTTCTCCAGATACTTCAAGCGCTGTGACGGCTGAAGATTGGTCAGGGTAATATCCCCCGCGTAATGATTCAGTACCCGGTGATCCATGCGCCGTCGCCACAAGTAAGGCACATAAGCCCAGACAATCATGCTCGCATAGCCATACGGCAGTTGCGGCGACTCATCAAAGTGACGCAACGACTGATAACTACGTGTGGGGTTGGCATGGTGATCCGAGTGCCGTTGCAACTGGAACAGAAAGATATTGGTAACAATGCGATTACTGTTCCATGAATGCCGTGGCGAACAACGCTCGTAGCGACCATTGGGCAATTTCTGACGTTTAAGGCCGTAGTGCTCTACATAATTCACCACTTCCAGCAGCGAGAAACCGTAGATGCCTTGGATGATCAGGAAAGGAATCACTGCTGCCCCCAGCCAGGCGATCATTGCGCCCCACAACACCACGCTGTACATCCAGGCGCTGAGCACGCCGTTCTGCCAGTGCCAGGCCGGCAGGCCGAGCTTGCGCAGGCGTTCGCGCTCCAGATTCCAGGCCGATCGGGCACTGAACCAGACCGAGCGTGGCAGGAAGGCCCAGAAGCTCTCCCCCAGCCGCGAACTGGCTGGGTCTTCTGGTGTTGCAACGCGTACGTGATGGCCACGGTTGTGTTCGGTGTAGAAGTGACCGTAGAACGTCGGGGCCAGGGTGACCTTGGCCAGGAACACTTCCAGCGCATTGGGTTTGTGCCCCAGTTCATGGGCGGTGTTGATCGCGATGCCAGTTGCGGCGCCGGTCGACATGGCCATGCCCAGGTAAGTGAACGCACTCACTTCGCCATGCAGTTGAGTACGCGTGGTGATGTAGCTGGCCGCATGGGACAAACCGCTCGACGGTTCCAGGCTAGCGGCAGCCTGCAACAGCCCACCCTGGATGATCCAGTCGATACCGCCAGCGGCGAGCCAACCGGTGATCACCACCGACGAGATAACAAAGAGCACGCCGGTGTAAACGATCCAGCGGTAGTAACGTTGCGATTCGAGATGGCTGACGGCGGATTCGGGCGGGTTGCTCACGTCTTCACCGAGCAAGCCATCGATCAGCGGGATCAGGCCGAAGATCACCAATACACCGACCCACCAGAGCTGCTGGACACCGGTGGTGATGGCCAAAGCGCCGGACAATAAAGGCGTGGCCAAGGGCATGATGCCCAACCACCACAGGTGACGCTTGCCGTCGGTCCAGATGCTTGGAGCTGCCAGTGTCTGATTCATGGCAGCCTCCGTTGTAGGGGGGCGGAAAACAGGTTCAGGGAGCGTTGGATGCTCCGAGCAATCAACCATGCGATAAAAGACGTTTTTTTCATTTTTATTCGCTCTTAGGCATTTCAAAAATCATTTCAAAAGAAACATTGAAATATTTTTTTAAATAAATAGCGCGGAATCGTTAGGTCGTCAACTAGTTTTTCGAGGCCTTTTTTGTGTGACCGGACAGTCTCTTTTGCAGCCGCTTGGTCAGGTCTCTAGGGCAAGCATTTCGGACGGTACAACCCGCGGTGAGTGCCACGATTATTGGCTTGTCAGGGCGAACGGAGGATGCAGGATAGCTGCGGTTTGCGCTGGCCGCGCACGCTTCGCCAGCTGTTGCACCGCCTCCACCACCCGCGCGGTGGCAGTGATCGGCAACATGTGCCCGCGCCCCTCCACCAACTGCAGCTTCAGCCCTGGGACCTTATCGGCCAGGGCCTGGCCGTGTTTGCGAAAGTCGAGGACCTTGTCCTGCGCGCCGTAGATCAGGCTGATGGGCAGCGTCAATTGCGGGTAGCGCTTGACCATCTCCGGCAGGTCGTCGTTGACCAGGGCGATCTCGCTGGACGCGGCATAGAAGTTATCGGGGCGCATGCCCAGCAGCCCGCCTCCACGGGTGGCAAAATCGTCGGGGGCGCTGTCCGGTGCGAACACGCCTTTGACCACGGCACGGCGCGTCAACAGGCCCATAGGCACCGTGAGGGTGTGAGACACCCAGCGCCGCAGCCAAGCCGGTCGCACCGCCAGTGACCAGAACACCAGCGGCAAAGTGGGTTGTGGATGGGTCAGTGGCGCCACCAACACCAACCCCGACACCGCGTGGGAATGGTCAAGGGCCAGCGCCAGGGAAATCGCCCCGCCCAGGGAATGCCCCAACACTATGGGTTTATCCAGGCCCAGCGTATTGATAAAGGCCGCCACTTGCCGCGCCTGGGCCGGCAGGTCCGCAGCGGTGCCTTTATGACGCGTGGAGTAACCCGATCCAGGACGATCGAGCGTGATAACGCGGAAGTGCTCACGTAACTGCCCGGACAGGGCATACGTCAGGTTGCGACTGCTGCCCATCAGCCCATGAATCATCAGCAGCGGTGGGCCCTTGCCCTCTTCGTAATAATGAAAGCGTTCGCCGTCCACCTCCACAAAACGCCCGCTGCCCGGAACGGCGGCTTCAATGCGCCGAGTCATCCACGCACTAAACCCCCATGAAATGGCGCTCGCGCCTATCAATACAGCCGCAGCGATAACCCATTCAACAGCCATAGCTCGGTCCTCTGCTTCCCTGCTGCTGTCGACCTGACCGGAATTGATCAAAGCCTCAGCTATCGCCCACACCCTGGACCTGAATATCGCGCCTGTCCGTCGGACAAGTCGCACATGAGGAACCTGGGACTAGCGTAGGTGATATTTTCAGGTAGATTATTTAAAATCTTTTTTAAAATAAGTAATTCAATTTTTCTTTGCAATGGTGTTCTATCTAAAAGACACAACAAGAAAAGGAGCACACCCGATGCCCATGAAGGAATGCTTATGAATGCCCAGAGCGACTCAATCGATATCGCCATCATCGGCTCCGGCTTTGCCGGCTTGTGCATGGCGATCAAGCTCAAGAAGGCCGGGTTCACCGACTTCTTTATCGCCGAGCAGGCCGACACCCTCGGCGGCACCTGGCGTGACAACCACTACCCAGGCTGCGCCTGCGATGTGCAGTCCCACGTGTATTCGTTTTCCTTCGCGCCCAACCCAGACTGGACGCGGCAGTTCGCGCCCCAGGCAGAAATCCGTGCGTACTTGGAGCAATGCGCCACGCGCTACGAGCTGGCGCCCTACTTGCGTTTCGGCATGGGCCTTGAGCGGGCGGTATTCGATGAGCAACACCAGCGCTGGCAATTGCGCTTCAGTGATGGCCGCCAGGTCAGCGCGCGGGTGCTGGTGTCGGGCATGGGCGGCCTGTCGCGTCCGGCGCTGCCGGATATCCCGGGACTCGACAGCTTCAAGGGCAAACGCTTCCACTCACAGCAGTGGGACCACGCGTACTCCTTGAAGGGCAAGCGCGTGGCGGTGATCGGCACCGGCGCCAGCGCCATTCAGTTCGTGCCGCAGATTGCGTCCCAAGTGGCTCATCTGGACCTGTTCCAGCGCACGCCACCGTGGATCATGCCCAAGCCGGACCGGGCAATCTCACCTCTCGAACGCTGGCTGTTCAAGCACCTGCCCTTCACCCAACGCCTGGTGCGTAGTGCCTTTTATTGGGCTCTGGAAGGCCGCGTGGTCGGCTTTGCCCTGCACCCACGGCTGATGAAAATGGTGCAGAAAATTGCCCTGCGCCATCTGCATAAACAAGTGGCACGCCCTTCCCTGCGCAAGACCCTGACCCCGGACTACACCATCGGCTGCAAGCGCGTGCTGATTTCCAATGACTACTACCCCGCGCTGTCGAGAAGCAATGTCGAAGTGGTCACCGACAACGTGCTGCGCATCGAAGCAGACGGGGTGATCACTGCCGACGGTATCAAGCACCCAGCCGACTGCCTGATCTTCGGCACCGGCTTCCAGGCCACTGACCCCCTGCCCCGCGACTGCATCATCGGGCGCGACGGCGTGGACCTGATGGATGCCTGGCGAGACGGCGCCCATGCCTACAAGGGCACCACGGTGCCCGGCTATCCCAACCTGTTCCTGATCGTCGGGCCCAACACCGGCCTGGGGCACAACTCGATGATCCTGATGATTGAAGCCCAGGTGACCTACATTCTCGATGCACTTGAGCAAATGCAGCGACATCGCATCGCCAGCGTGGACGTCAAACCCAGCGTGGAGAGCGCTTACAACCAACAGCTGCAAGCCAAACTCAAGCGCACCATCTGGAACACCGGCGGATGCCAAAGCTGGTACCTGGACCCGCGCACGGGCAAGAACACCACCTTGTGGCCGGGCTCGACCTGGCGCTTCAAACGCGTCACCCGCCAGTTTGCGCTCAAGGACTATGTGACCAGTCGGGTGCCGATCCATGCGCCCCACCGTCCTGTGCCTACAGCCCATTCCACTGCCGAAGGGAGCCTGTCATGAAGTCATTCAACGGCCGCGTAGCGGCCATTACCGGCGCGGCATCCGGCATGGGCCGCGCCCTGGCAATGGCCCTGGCACGGGAAGGCTGCCACCTGGCACTGGCGGACAAAAACAGCCAGGGGCTGGAACAGACGTTGGCATTGATCAAGGCCTCCACCCTGGCCCCCGTGCTGATCACCACCCAGGTGCTGGATGTGTCCGATCGCCGGGCCATGGAGGACTGGGCTGCGCGCTGCGTGGCCGAACACGGCCGGGTCAACCTGGTCTTCAACAATGCAGGGGTGGCCTTGTCGAGTACGGTGGAGGGTGTGGACTACGCCGACCTGGAATGGATTGTCGGCATCAACTTCTGGGGAGTGGTCCATGGCACCAAGGCGTTTCTGCCGTACCTGAAAGCCTCAGGAGAAGGCCATGTCGTCAACACCTCCAGCGTGTTCGGCCTGTTTGCCCAACCGGGCATGAGCGGCTACAACGCCACCAAGTTTGCCGTGCGTGGCTTTACCGAATCCCTGCGCCAAGAGCTGGACATGCAACGTTGCGGCGTATCGGCCACCTGCGTGCACCCCGGTGGGATACGCACCGATATCTGCCGCAGCAGCCGTATCGACGCCAACATGACCGGGTTCCTGATCCACAGCGAGCAGCAGGCCCGCGCCGACTTCGAAAAGCTGTTCATCACCGACCCCGACCAGGCCGCCAAGGTGATCCTGCACGGGGTGCGTAAAAACAAACGTCGCGTGCTGATCGGCCGCGACGCCTATTTCCTCGACCTGCTCGCCCGCTGTCTGCCGGCGGCCTATCAAGCCCTGGTGGTGTTCGCCAGCCAGCGCATGGCGCCGAAACCCCGCACACCGGTGCTTGAAACCAACGACGAGCCTCGTCTCTGAACAGGAGCACGCACTATGCTGCCGATCCGCCGTGACATTCATTTCGCCCTGCCCGCCGAGCGCATCAAAAACTGGCATGAACAGGGGCCGTTCATCACGCACTTCTTCAACGCACTGTCGCTGCTATTCCCCCAGGGCGAGCTGTTTTTCATGGACAGCGTGCGCCACTACCGCCAACGCATCGACGATCCAGCGCTGAAGAAAGAGATCCAGGGTTTTATCGGCCAGGAGGCCATGCACAGCCGTGAACACGTGGCCTACAACGATCTGCTGCAAGCGGCCGGCCTACCAGCGCACACGCTGGACCGTCGGTTGAAGTTCATCCTCGACCTGCAGAAAAAACACCTGCCAGCTTCGTTCAACCTGGCCGTGACCATTGCCCTTGAACACTACACTGCGATGCTGGCCGAAATCCTGCTGAGCGACCCGTCTCGCTTCGGCGATTCACTCAAGGGCTACCAACAGATGTGGTACTGGCATGCCCTGGAGGAAACCGAACACAAAGCGGTGGCCTTCGATGTCTGGAACACCGTGATCAAGCCCGGGCCGAAGCGCTATTTATTGCGTACCGGGACCATGCTCACCACCACGGTGTTTTTCTGGCTGGTGGTCTTCGATTTCCACCTGCGCCTGCTGATCGCTGACCGCAAGTCCGGCGGGCACCTGAAAGGCTTCTGGCGCATGCTGAAATTTCTGTATGGGCCCAAGGGAGTTTTCCCACGGATGCTGGTGCCGTGGCTGCATTACTTCAAACCCGGCTTTCACCCCTGGGACCACGACAACCGTGCGCGCCTGGCGGGAATCGACGGGTTGGTCGAGGAGATCGAACAGACTCAGCGCGGGTATTAGGCTTGCGCCAAGGCGGCGCGCTCACGCACAAAGTCTTCCAACTGATCTGCCGGCAGTGCCTTGCTGAAATACCAGCCCTGGATAATCAATTCGGCGCCGGTGTTCAGAAAGGCCAACTGCTCGGCGGTTTCCACGCCTTCCACCACCACACCCAGGTTCAGCGCCTCACAGAAGCGCAGCATGCCAGTCATGACTTGGGCGCCTTTGGGGTCGCGCTGGGCCACCACGAAACTGCGGTCGATCTTGATGAAATCCACTGGAAACTGATGCAGGTAGCTCAAGGCCGAAAAGCCGGTGCCGAAGTCATCGATATAGACCTTGGCGCCGATGGCCTGCAGCTTCTGGATGGTTTGGCGCGTGACCTGAATATCGCCGACCAGCGCGTCTTCGGTGATTTCCACCGAAACGTGCCCGTGGGCCTGGGCCAGGATTTCTACGAGGCGTTCACCATAGGCGGCGTCGGTCAGCGTCGCGCTGGAAATATTGATAGTCATCGGCAGGACAAAGCCGAGTTTCTGCCACTTCTGGTACTGGCGAACCGCCTGGGAGGCAACCCACACATCCACGTCCGGCATCAACTGCGCCTGGGCCAGCCATTGCAGGAACTCCCAAGGCGAATGCACCTTGCCCTGGGCGTCACGGGCACGCATCAGCGCTTCACAGCCGGTGCACAGGCCGGTGCGCGTCGAGACTTGTGGTTGGAATTCGAGGTAGAAATCGTAGTCGCTGATTTGCTGGATGCGGCTCAGTTCATTGGCCTGGCGCGCCAGGGCCTTGTGGGAGGCGAGCACCGGATCCAGCTCACGCAGCCGGCCCTTTTCTTCAAGACCACGGAAGGTCATGTCCAGAGACTTGAGGTAGACCGTGCCGCCTTCGGTGGCCTGGCGATGAATCGCAAGCACATACGGCGCATACACCAACGTGCCCAGGCCCAGCAGCGTCAGTTGCAGCGCCACCGCCGCGAAGTCACCATGGGTGCTCAGGTAGGCATTGAGCAGCACCGGCGCTGTGAGTGGAACGCTGACCACCGCCGGCGAGACCCAGCCCATCTGCACCACCGTCAACGCCACCATGGCATTCAACGCGGGTACCACCAGAAAGGGAATGAACAAGCGCGGGTTTAGGATGATCGGCAAACCGAACAACAGCACCTCACTGACGTTGAACAGTGACAGCGGCAGACTCGCCATCGCCAACAAACGCATGGACTGGCTCTTGGAGAACAGCAGGATCGCCAGCAACAGGCATAAAGCTCCACCCGAACCGCCGATAAACGCGAAGCTGCCCAACAGGCCGCTGTTCAACAGGTAGTTGATCGGCTCGCCCGCCGCCGACGCCGCACCGTTCAGCGCCACCGCCTGGTCCAGCACATCGAACAGCGGCTGCATGGCGTACACACCGTGGATGCCGAAGAACCACAGCAGCGAATTCATCAGGGTCACAAACAGGCCGCTGCCGTAAGGCGACTCCAGGGCATGGAGTACTTGGGGCCCCTGGAGTTGCGCCACGTAAGGAATCTGCAGCAGCAAAGACAACACCACCACCAACGCCAGCGCGGTGATGGCGCCCGGTACCACCATATTGATAGTGCCCCGCAGGTTGTGCCCCACCAGGTCTTCATTGACCAACCGAGTCCAGCGGTAACGGTGCAGCCACGCAATCGCCGGCACATTCAACAGCGGCGAAGCAATCGCGATAAACAGGACGAAAGTGGCCGAAGCGCGTGGGTATTCACGCAGGATAAACGTTGCCACCACTACATGGGCCAGACACAGGAACGCCACCGGCAGTTGCGGCAATCGATGCTGGATTGCCAACATGTAACCGATGGACGCAGCGACCAGCAGCGGGATCACAGAGCTGATTTGATTGTGCAAGCCAGCGAAGAACGCCACCACTTGCGCATCGAAACCCAGCATCCGCGCGCATTCGGACAGGATCAGGAAACCGGCAGACACCAGCAGGCAAGGCAGGATCCACAACAAACCTTCGCGGATCGCTCGAAGAGACTCCGTGCTGGCCAAGGCGGCCAGACGTTGGGTGAAGAAAAGCTTGAACAGCGTTTGCGCCATGACCGATCCCTCTGCCCATCGCCCACTGTCCCTGAAAGGCAGGGCCGGAAATACGGGGTTAACGCTACACGTCAAGGCACGCTGAGCGAAAGCCTTTTGCCATTTATCCAGATGTTTTTCCATAATGGATGACAGGCAATTCCTCAGATTTCAAAAGTAATTGAGTTTTGTGACGTGGGCCACTCACTAAATCTGCTTCGGTGCTGATGACCTTCCTGTTATTGTTTTTACTCAATCCTATGCGTGCCTGGACCAACCGCCGGCGATACAAACGCACCCGCCGCCTCGCGGCAGGCCACGGACCAAAGCCCGGCCATTGAATGGAGTAAGCCCTTGTCACCACCCGGCGATAACCACCAGTTGGCACTGGACAGATTCCTCAACGAACACCCCGATGTTGCCGCAGAACTCGAGACCTTGAACCCGCTGGCCGCACAAGCCAAGGGCGAAACCCTGGCACACTACCGCGCCGAACGGCTGCATGAAGCCTTCGAAGCCGAAGCCGAACGTCAGGGCCTGTTTGCCTGGGAGTTGACCCTGAAACTGACCGCCGAGTCCCCCGAAGCCTTTGAAGCCCAACGCCTAGACGTCCACAAGGAAGTAGCACAGATGGCGGGGCTGAGCTGGGACGAATACTGCCGGATACATGATGTGGCCGGTTGACGCATTAGCCCCTGAACCATAGGCACCGACGGGCTGCCAAGCCCTCGCACAGCTCGGCAACATCGACGGTTCGCTGCTCAGGGTCAATGGCCAATGCTGAACGTAACAACGGCCAGTACTGCCTGGGCAGTTGCCTGGGTCGTGGCAATCGTTGATTGCGTTGAGGCTCTACGGGCCGCCGTCCTTCGGCCATCTCATAGAGCACCCGGGCCGCCCCATACAAGTCGGCGCTAGCCGACGGCAATCCTCCTGCTATCAGCTCCGGTGCCGCATACGCCGGCGTCCAGGCATTCAGCCGGTTGCGGCTCAAAGCCGGCAAGCCCGCCTCTGCCTGGGCTTGCGCGTGACCCAAGCCAAAATCGAACAAGCGTAGCCCCTGCTCCCCAACCATGATATTCGCCGGTTTCACATCGCCATGCAGGACACCCTGCCGGTGGGTGTAGGCCAGTGCTTCCAGCAGTTGCAGGGCCATGGGTTGCAACTCTTGCCATGGCAGTCCTTGAGGACACTCCTGGAGCAGGCGATCCAGGGTCAGTCCAGGCATCACTTCCATAGTGAAGAATGCCACTTGGAGGGCTGTGTCTACCTCGAACGAAAATGCACGCACCACGTGATCATGGCGCAGGCTTCGGGTCAGGGCGAACTCGCTGTAGAGAAGCACATGCGCGTCGGTGGAGGCGGATAGGCTCTCGCCTAACAATTTCAGCGCCACACGGCAGTCTGGCTCGCCGAAAGCTTCATGCAGCAGATCCCGCGCGCGATAGACCACCCCCATGCCCCCGGTGCCGAGGATCCGCTCAAGCTGATAGCGCCCCGCCAGCAAGTTCGGCGGACCTGCCGCTGCGCTCATGGCTGGACTACCACGGCGGTCAGGTCATCCCGTGCCGGCCCCTGCAGCACGCCACGGAACAACCGATCCACCACCTGCCGTGGCGTGCCTGCGCTCATGGCACTCCCCAACTCCTTATGGCTGAGCCCCTGGTACAGACCGTCGCTGCACAACAAAAACACATCACCGGGCTTGGCGCGCAGCTCCAATATCTCAAGGCTCAATGGCTGCCTGGCTCCCACCGCACGGGTCAAGGCTCTTGCGCCAGGATGAGCCTGGGCCAGTTCCGGGCTCAACTGTTGCGTGTCTATCAGTTGCTGCTGCAGAGAGTGGTCCCGCGAGAGTTGATACAGCCGCTGCCCTCGCCACAGGTAGCATCGGCTATCCCCTGCCCAGACACAGGCGGCGCGATGGTGCTCCAGTAACAAAACCACCACCGTACTGCCCATGATGCCCGCCACGCCATCGGCAGGTTGTAACTGGCTGTCGAGGCCTCGCAGGCACCGCCCAACGGCCTCGATGCGTTGGTCAAAATCGCCTTGGCCGGGCAGTGCAGCAAGGCTGCGAACCACCCGTTGGCTGGCTACATTCCCGGCATGATGCCCCCCCATACCATCCGCCACCGCCCAACAACCACGTTGCGGGCAATCGAGGAACGCATCCTCGTTGAGTGTGCGGCTCTTGCCTTGCGCCGTGCGCCCGGCACTCCGCCAGGGCTGTGCACCGCTCACAGTTGCTCCGGCAGGCGGAAGGTGCGCCATGTCGCCATCTGAAATGGGCTCGAGTCACGTTGACTGGTGAGCAGGTAATTGGCCCGCAGACCGGCCAGGTCAGCCTTGAGAACCTGCGCATCCCTGCCGCTCGCGGGCTCGCTTTGCATCAGGTCGAAAAACCGGAACAACGACCAGGCGCCACTGTCTTTCTCAATGCCCAATGGCCGCTCGGCACCACGCTCCAGCACCAGGCTGCTGCGACCATTCTCCGCCTCGTTTGGCCAATGGAACGCCACCGGCACGATCGGGCCGTGGCGGTACTCCAACTGCTGATCACCCACCCGTAGCGTCGCCCGGCTGACGGCCTGGTCCAGGCTATAGGGCGCCAGCGTGAACCGTACGGCCAACTCCCCCTGATCCTCGGTGAAAAAACCTTGGCGAATGATCTGCGCCCTGGTCAGTTGTTCCAGTAACGAGCGCGACATCGGCAGGCTGCGCCCTTCTATCCCCCGCAGGCGATAGCGGTTGCCCTCAACGACGACGAACGGCCGCAGGTAACTCTCATAAAAGCGTGCCATGGCACCCCGAGGCTTGAAAAACGCCTGGAAATCGCCCAGGGCAACGTCGCTGCCAGCATGCGCATCGAATGGGTAGCGGCGCTGAATGGCTTTCGCATAGAAGCCATAGACTTCGTTTTGATAGTGCTGATTCACAAACCCGTAGGCGTTATCGAGCAGCTGGCGCCAGCTTTGGTCGGCAATACCTTCGAACCACCCTTTGAGCGGCTGCGGGAAGCGAGCCGCCGTATCACGCAGGTTGCCCAGCAGGGGCTGCTGTCCATCCATGCGTTGCCTGGCCATTTTGAACGCTGCCTGCTCCGGTGAACTGTCCCGGCTCACTGCCGACAATTGCAACTGCAGCTCATCCAGCAAGCGCAATGCCTGCGTCAACTCGCCCCCTGGGTTCTGCTGTTCGTCGAGCAATAGGTGCAAGGGCTCGAAGCGGCGTTGCAAGGCACGCCGGGCATTATCCGGTAGCCCCGCGCGGGACAGGCTCCTGGACGTCACCGCGCCCAGCCCGGCGACTGGCTGGACTGCCGTTTCAAGTCGATCGGAGACCGACACTAACCGTGTGTTTTCGCGCACCTGCTGCAACAGCTGCACCAGGGCCGATTGAGCCGATGTAAGGCTTGCGAGATATTCAGCGCCTTGTTGCAGGCTGCCACTTTCGCGCAATCTGATTCGACCGAGGGCGTCGCTCCAGGCGTCGGCGTACTCACTGAAATAGCGCTGCTCCAGCGCCAGCATCAGCCTGCGCAAATCTGCTGCGCTGAGATCGCCGCCCTCTCCAAGGACCCAATTGTCCTGAGCAATGGCATGGACCATCTGAGTGCCCTGCTGTTCGAATAACTGCAGGTATTTCCTGGTGTAAAACCCCGGTATGGGCGGTGCAACCCTGGAAAACGCCGGGCCTTCGGCCAGCGGGTAAGGCTCCAGGTTCCGCGCTTGTTCCCGCAGCGCCCGGTAGACCACCTCCGCCAGTGACTCCCCGCGTAATACCAGGCGCGCCCGGGCGACCAGCGCTTCATCCAACGGCGCCAGAAACGGTTGTTCGAGGAGCCGAGCAAAGTGCTCATTCAGGCGCTTGTTCGCCGAGGAGTCTCCCGACCATTGGCCAGACACATACTCTGCCAGCCAGGCGTTATCACGCCGCTCACGCAGGTTGAGCATCAGGTAGGCACGCAGGCTATCCAGCAGTTGTTCGCGGTCACCCAGGCTGCCTCGCACGCGTCCTTCGAGCACGGTGGCCACGTATGGCAGAAACCGCTGCTGCAAGGTGTGCTCATAGGCTGCGGCCAGCGGTGCAATACTCAGCGCGCCCTGATACAAGCCGGCCCGATCGATCCACCGAGCTTGCGCCTGTGACGAAAACACTTGGGTTGCCGCCAGGCGACTGTCCAGCAGCGTCAGCAACGCATGGCTCTCGTCCGCCCCTGGCGGGGTGCCGGTCTGGGTGTGGATCAGTCCCGTCAGTTGCAATAGGCGCTGATGGTTGAACGAGTAACTGTGCGCCCACACTGCCCCCACTGTCCCGATGACCACAGTCGCTGCCAGCGCCATCCATCCGTGGCGCCGATGTATGCGCTGCCGCTCCGGGGTCAGCAGTCCGGCCTGGTCGGCCTCGGCAAATATCACGCGTTTAAACAACCCCTGGACAAAATGCGGACGTACATCGACGGTCTTCGCACAGGTCAGGTAGAAACCTCGCAGGGCATTGATCGGCTGATTGCGGTTGACAGAAAACGCCGCCTCGATAAACAGGCACAGGGCGTCACCGATGCGTGCGACCTGCCGGGGAAAATCAAGCATGTGCCCTCGGCGCTCGACATTTCGCTCTTGATGCAAGCGCGGAATCAGGTCTCCACCCAGGCGCTGCAACAGGTTCTCGAACACGTCTCTCACCTGGGCGAGGTCCGTACCCAGGTCCCCTCCCAGGACCTGCTCTGTGCCATCGCCCTGCTGAGCATCAAAAAACTCGGCAAAACCGGCCAACCGGTCAGACTGGGTCAATACCAGACACACCGGCACATCCACGTGCAGTGTCTGTTGGATGTCCTGCAAGCGCGTACGCACATGGCGGGCATGACGCTCCAGGTCGTGCTCGTTGCTGCTTGAAAGTGTGTCGGCCGACAACGTGACAACTACGCCATTGAGTGGCCGCGACCTGCGCCGCCACTTGAGCAGATCAAGCAGCGTCGACCATCCGGCTGCATCCACTGAAGGGTCCGGCTGGCCCAAGTAACGGCCCGCAGCCTCGACCAGAACGGCGTCTTCGGCAAAATACCAGTCACACCAAGACGTAGCCCCCAGGGGCGCCGCGTCGGGGTGGTCGAATGGGGACGGCAAGCCGCTGGCCGCCAGCAGGCTGGTCTTTCCACTGCCTTGCTCGCCAATCAACAGATACCAAGGCAACTCGTCTCGCCAACGCTCACTGCGCTCACCGTAGCGTCGTGAGGTTTTCAACGCCTGCAGCGCCTCCTTGAAGCGCGCCCGTACCTGTCGTATTTCCTCGTTGATCAATGCCTGCCGCTGATGGCGCTCATGTTCTTCAGGCTGATTCAACCGAGCGGTACGACGCGCGCCCATCCCGACCATCGCCAGCCCCCACAGCAACAGCAACCCGCTGATGGTCAGCAAACGGGACGTCGGGCTTTGCCAGAAACGGTAGTCATCCACCGCCAGCAACGGCCCGAAGAACCACACCAGCAGCGCACAGGACAGCACCAGCAGCAAGCTATATACCCAACTTTTACGTAGCACCGTACCCACGCCTTTGAAGAATGCGTTCATCCATTGCTCCCTGCGTTACGAGGGTGTCCGAGACAGGCCTGACACCGGAAATTGAAGAGGTTGCAGTGCCGCCTCGCGCTCCTGGCTCAGCACCCAGGCAAACCCTGAATACATCACCAGTAAACAGGCCAGCACACCGACAGCGGCCCACATGGCGGAGACGATGCGTATTCGTACGCGAGGAGCCTTCCCCCTCTCTGGGGAAATGGATAGCGGCACCCGGTCACCCCGCACATGCCTGATCTGGCGGTAAACAGCATCCTGAACCGCTTCGAGTTGCCTTCTTCCCCGCTCCATGACGCGGTATTTGCCTTCGAATCCCAACGCCAGGCACAGGTACATAAGCTCGAGCATGGCAATGTGCTTGACGGGATCGCGGGACAAACGCTCCAGCAACTGGAAAAACTTTTCACCACCGAAGGTTTCGTTGTGAAAGCGGCTCAACAGGCTCCTCTTGGACCAATCGCTGCAACTTCCCCACGGCGTGGTGACTACTGCCTCGTCGATAACACTGCACAGCACATAGCGTGCAGACATCACCTGGCTGGTCTCTGCCCCCAGGTGCAAGGCATGGGCCTCAAATGCGCTGATGGCCGATGAGAGCTGGTCATTGAGCGCCTGCAAGCTTTCCCGAGCGGGGCTGGCCTTGAGCTGGGCAACCTGCGACAGGAGCTCCCAGGCCGCAGCCAACAGCATGTTGGTGCCCATCTTGAAACGCTGCCCCGGCAGGTTGGCGGCGTAGATCATCCGATCTTCCAACTGCTCGAAGCGTGGCGGCGATGGGAAGTCCGTAACGGGTCCTCGTGCCGGTCCGAGCCCATCACGGTCCAGCAATACGGTTTTTTCATCCAGCGGGTATTCACTGTCCATCGTCATGGTATTCAGTTCCTGATAGCCCAGAAGTTGAGTTCCAGCTCGGCGAACTCACCGCTCGCGTGGAAGGCAAAACCACCCGACTGCTCCAACTGCGCGATGTCACGCGGACTGAGTTCGAGCATGAAATAGGTTTTGGCGGCGTGATATGGAATCTGCCGCGGTGCGACCGGCAGCGGCTGTACCTTGATACCGGCCAGGTGCAGGTTCACCAGCTCGCGGATCCGTTCCACGGGACCGATCTTGAGATGCGCTGGCAAACGATGGCGAAGCTCTTCCGAATCACATTGGGCGGTGGCGGCCAAAATGAATGTGGCAGTGCCGAGCAACTTGAGATCGCTGACCGGGCAAACCAGCACCCCGTATTGCCGCTGTTGCAACACCAGCTCGATGGCATGTTGCTCCAGCACCGACGACAACACTGTGCGAAGCCCCTCCATCAGCCCACGAAAGCTCGCCCCCTGATCACCATGCCTGTAGTGCACGGCAAGTTGCGCGCGCTTGTTGTCGTTGGCGAACGTCGACAGCTCACCGAGGATCGACAGCAACTCTCGATACAGCCGCTCCGGTCGCACCTGGGCCTGTACCAGGTAGTGACGCAGGATCAACTCGGCACGATTGATCAGTTGCAGCATTAGAAAGTCGCCGACCTGTGCGCCTGTCGAGGCGCCACTCCCCTGGATTCGCGCTGCAATCGCATCGCCACGCGTCGCCAGCAGGCTGATCACCTCCTTGATGCATGACGACACATAACCGGTGCCCTGGAGATAGATGAACGTCGGCACAAAATCCGCATCCAGGCTTACGCCGTCTTCGCGCGTCGAATCCTGCACCTGGGCGACCTGGAGTTTCACGTAGAACGCATCACTGGGCCCCTCGCCCAGCATCAGGCGCAAGTCCGGGCGTGCGCAGTTGATCTGGCAACGCGAATCGGCGCCAGCGTTGGAATCGCCGATCTCTGTTTCACAGGCGACGTAGCGTGCCAGCACATCGCTTTGCTCCTTCCTGCGCACTTCGACCTGATTCTCCGTCGCCAGCGGCAACGCCAGGTAAACAGCTTGCCTGCCCGCGTTGGCAGGCACCTGCAACACCAAGGGCTCCATCGCGCCGCTCAACTCGAACAAGCTGCCGTCCGGCAATACTCCACTGGCCTGGTTGACAACCACCTTGCCCAGATTGAGGTACTGCAAATCGAGGTCCAGGGTCAGGAACCCCCACGCATCACTGCTCAGCAACCGAGTTCGGTTGAGCTGTCGATGGTAGTAGCGGTCGTTGTGTTGCAAGTGCTGGGGCCGCAACAGCATGCCCTCTTGCCAGATAACGTTATGGACCAGCATCTCAATTCTCCGCCCTGTCAGTCTGAGGGGCTGCCATCCGCAGGCCCGTCTGGTCCAGCACAATGTCGGCACGCGTCAATTGCCCCGGCGCCACCGGCAGCACCAGCCGCCATTGCACATGAGGCAAGTCGCGATAGGCCGCCAGCACGCCGACGTAGCGGCTATGCGGCTCGACACTGAGCTTGAGTGCCTGCTGTTCACCAGGACGCAATTCCAATTCCTCGCCGCTGACCCAATCCTTGGAGAGCGTCTGCTCGGCGCGGTCGTACAGGCTGAAAAAATCGGCGTTTTCAAAGGCCACGGGGTGCCGCAGTTCAAGCAGTTGCACCACCACGGGTGACGGGCGACCGTGAAGGTCGGGGTTGACTTCATCACCTGCGATCAACGTCAGGTCGAGTTTGGTCAGGGTCGAAAAAGGTGAAAGGCTGCTACATCCGGCCAACAGGCACAGTGCTGACACCCGTGACAGGGCAGTAATTCGGTACCTGAACGTCATCCTGGGCACCCTACATTCAGGGTGGAAACCAGGCGTACCTGCTCCCCGTAGGCATTGGAAAAGTCATTGCGCAGCAACTGATCACCCAAGGAGTTTTCGTCAACCAGTCGTCGATAGTGGCGTTGGTAACTCCGCCAATGGGCCGCCTCGGTGAAAAACCTGGGGCGCTTGCCCTCGCGCTCGAAACACGGCAACAACTGCCCAGGCGCAAAGGCTGCCAGTGCACCCCGTACCGCGGCCCGGCAGGCCACGACCATCGCCAGCTGATGAACTTGCAGGTCTCGACAGGCCTCGGCGACGGCTTGCTCGGCAGCGAGTTCACCCGACTCACCAGTGCCCAACAACGACGCCATGGCAGCCTGGCTGTCGGCGCAGACTTTCAACGGGTTGCGAATGTTCAGCACTGGGGAGACCAACGCAACGTTGATCTCGCTGTTGAGCTCATCGCGCGTTCGCAGGCTTTGCTGCAGCCCTTCGATGGCGTGCCTGAGCAGCCCTGCCACCTTGATCGCAAGGGCTTCGCGACCTGGCGTATCAAGCGTGTCCAGTGGCAGGCCCAATGCTTGCGCGAACTGCGGCCAGAACGCTTGCGAGGCAGCAGGCGCGGCGATGACGGGTTCGGGAGGGTTCACTTGCCTGTCGGGTGCGGCCCATGTCGGTACGACCAGATGATCGCGATCCACAGGCCCTTGCATGTGGGATTGGGGAGACACCTGCGTTGACGCATCCAGGGCATCCAATTCTGCCGATGAGTCGACGCACAATTGCTCGCGATCCAGTGCATGAAGAGGGTCAAGCCCGAGGAATGCGTCGTCTGGAATCAAGTCATTCCGAGCAAAGGGCCGCCGTTCATTGGCCACCAGGCGAGCACGAATTTCCAGCTGGCCCAGTTGGTACACTTCCCCCTCGGTGATCAGCCGCGCTTGCCCTTTGTCCAGGCGTTCCATGCTGCCTGACACCGTGATGCCATTGCTGCTGATATCCGTCAGGAAGTAGTGACCTTCTCGATAACTGACCAGGGCATGATGACTGGAGATCAGGCGATGGGCATCGGGGATGATCCAGTCACACCCCACCCCACGGCCGATCACACCGCCAACCCCCTCAAACGTCTTGCGGGCCAACGGTTCACCGTTCACGACACTGCAGACTTCAAACACTAATTGCATGGCAGAACTCTCCTGCTCACTGCCCACGACGGACCGCCTGGGGATCACCCAAGGGGCGGTAGTCGGCATCGTCAAAGACATAATTGGCGTTACAGCCACTCAACAAACACAGCGCAAGCAACAGGGCTTGCCATGGATGAAAAAACATCAGGTATCTCCCATGAAAACCAGGTGCCAGCACGTCCCCACTCAGCACTCCTCACGGACATCGCCAACGGGGATTTTCAGACGCGCCAGGCGATAGAGCAGCGTGCGGCGGGCGACGCCCAGCTCACGCGCAGTTCGGGTGCGATTACCACGGTTCTTGTGCAAGCAATCGATCAGGAACACCCGCTCTACCCGCTCCAAGCGTTGGCGTAACGTCGCATCGACAGAGGTATTGGCAGGTGGTGCAGGCAAGGAAAGATGCACCGGCAGGATCACTCCGTCATCGCAGAGCAGTACTGCGCGCTCCACCAGGCATTTGAGCTCACGGACATTGCCGGGGAAGGCATAGCTCGACAGTTGGTCGAGGGCCGCGCTGGACCACGACACCGGTACACGTCCCAGCGCAATGGAAGCCTGTTGCGCAAATTCCCGCGCCAGCAACAACACATCCCCGTCGCGTTCACGCAAGGGCGGCAGTTCGATGGGAAATTGCGCCAGCCTGTAGTAGAGATCTTCGCGAAAACTGCCTTGGGCTACCATTGCGGCGAGGTCGCGATGCGTCGCAGCGATGATGCGCACATCAACCTTGTGTGCCGCACTGGCGCCCAGCGGGCGAACTTCGCCCTCCTGCAGAACCCGCAGCAACTTGGCCTGTAGAGACAACGGCATGTCGCCGATTTCGTCCAGGAGCAGCGTGCCACCATGCGCCGCGTCAAACAGCCCGACATGGTTGCGTTCAGCCCCCGTGAAGGCCCCTTTGCGATAGCCGAACAGTTCGCTTTCCAGCAACCCTTCCGGAAACGCCGCACAGTTTTGCACCACGAACGCTTTGCTTTTGCGCGGCCCTGCAGCGTGGATAGCCCGCGCCACCACCTCTTTGCCTGTCCCCGTCTCGCCACGCAGCAATACGGTGTAAGGCGTCTGCATGACCTTGCCGATCAGGCGGTACGTTTCATCCATCGCCGAACTGCTGCCGATCAGCCCAAATTCTGCACGGGGGGCCGGTGTACGGTCATTCTGGAGGGCGATACTTCCTGTGGAACATTGACGCTTCAGCAGAAGCAGCTGCATCAAGGCAAAACTGCCCAGTTGGCTCAAGGAGACAGAGTAGTCCTGCAAATTTTTCCGGCATTGACTGGCGCATACCAACACGCCGTTGATGGCCTTGCCGCGGTTGAACAACGGCACGCAGGACAGCGCTTTCCAGGGGGATGCCAGCGTTGGCAGAAACCCGCATTCATACACGCTGTCGGTGGGATCTTCCAAGCTAAGGGCCATCTGATGACTGAGTACATGGCGCAGCATCTGCTCATGCTGAAAGTCCTTGGTGCCGACCGGATCGCCGGAGCTAAGCGCTCCGGACAAATGCTGGGCAATCAGCTCAAGCCGGCCAGTGGACTCATCTCGCCAGTACCACTGACTGAGTTCGCATTGGCTCAACTGCGCCACCGCCGTAACACATAGACCGGGCAACGTGGCTTCGTCGCCATCGATACCCAGCCGAATGAACCAGCCAAGCAGCGCGTCGGCGTAAGCCCGCGAATGGGGTTCCTGGTTGGACCGGTCGTCCCTCATTGGCTGAACTCACAGATGGGCATGCCATTCCCCGCCAGGTACGCATGCACATGCGTCAAGGGTTCATCTTGAGCCATCGCCCGCAGCAAGCGGTCCACCACCTGCGGTAACAAATGCAGCTCGATCCACTGGTCAATAAAACGAGCGCCACTGTCTCCGTGGGAGCAATGCTCGGCCATGTGTGCAACCAGGCCTGGCGTATAGCTGAACGCCAGCTTGCGCAGACTTAACCTCTGCCCCAGGCGCTCCAACTTAAGCCTGGTCAAATCATTCAGAATCTCACCCGTCACCGGGTAATACGGCACCACACGTATTCGGGCCAATAACGCGGGTTTGAAGTGGTCACGCAGCAGAGGACGGATTGCCTCTTGCAGCACGTGCATCTCAGGTCGCTGGCCACCTGCGCACAGCTCACCGATGCACTCGCTGCCCAGGTTGGAAGTCATCAGGATCAGCGTGTTGCGAAAATCGATTTCCCGGCCTTCCCCATCATTGGCCACGCCCTTGTCGAAAATCTGATAGAACAGGTTCAACACTTCCGGGTCGGCTTTCTCGACTTCATCGAGCAGCACCACCGAATATGGGCGTTGGCGTACGGCTTCGGTCAGCACACCGCCCTCGCCGAAACCGACATAACCGGGCGGCGCCCCAATCAAGCGAGACAGCGAGTGTTTTTCCTGAAATTCGGACATGTTGAGGGTGGTAACAAAACGCTCACCGCCATATAACAGATCACCCAGGGCCAACGCAGTCTCGGTCTTGCCGACGCCACTTGGGCCGACCAGCAGGAATACTCCGACCGGCGCATCGACCTTATTGAGCCCGGCGGCAACGGCGCGCAGGTTGCGGTCCAGGGCTTGCACCGCGTGTTCCTGGCCAAGAATGCGCGCGCGCAGCGCATCGGCTAGGCCCAGCACCCGTGCACTGTGTTCGAATGCCAGTTGTTCAACCGGGATACCGGTCCAGCCACTGATGACTTCGGCCACCAGGCGCGGGCACACCTGCTGCGTCGATGTTGGCTGTTCCAGCCAACACTGCTCCAAGTGCTGACGTTCACTTTCCATCGTCTCCATGCGCAGGTTAAGTCCGTGCAACACCTGCTCATCCACGGGAAACCCTTCCTGCCTGTCACGACTTATTGCCTGATGCTGCCGCACACCTTCTGCCTGTTCCGCGTAGAAGCGTTGCAATGCCTCCGGCGCCGTGTCCCGACGGGTACGCAAGCGAGCGCAGGCGGTGTCCAATACATCCACTGCCTTGTCCGGCAACTGACGCCCGGACAGATAACGCGCGCTCATCTGCGCCGCCGCTACCACCGCGTCGTCCCGTACGTAAACGCCATGGCTGCGCTCATACACCGAAACCAGTCCACGCAGGATCGAAACCGCTTGCTCGACGCTAGGCTCGCCAACCAATACAGACTGGAAGCGCCGCGCCAGTGCGGGGTCTTTTTCGAAGTATTTCTTGTATTCCGACCAGGTGGTGGCGGCGATGGTGCGCAGTTCGCCACGGGCCAGGGCTGGCTTGAGCAGATTAGCGGCGTCGGACGCGCCCGCCTGGGCGCCCACCCCGACCAGCGTATGCGCCTCGTCGATAAACAGGATCACCGGTTTCATCGAGGCGTTGACCTCGTCAATCACGCCCTTGAGGCGCCGTTCGAATTCCCCCTTGATGCTCGCGCCGGCCTGTAGCAGCCCCATGTCCAGGGTTAGCACCCGCACATCCCGGAGAGGTTCCGGCACCTGCGCAGTGACAACGCGCAACGCGAGGCCTTCGACAACGGCCGTCTTGCCGACCCCGGCTTCTCCGACAAGTATTGGGTTGTTCTTGCGCCGGCGCATCAGGATGTCGATCAACTGGCCAATTTCAGCATCCCTGCACAACACCGGATCGATACGTCCTTCACGGGCCTGCCGTGTCAGGTCGTGAGTAAAGCGCTCCAGCAATGAATCAACCGTCGGCGCAGGACCTGGGCAAGGCGCCTGGCCCAGCACGAAACCATGCACCCGTTGCACGTCCAACCGGCTCAATAACACTTGATAGGCACTCCCCGCGTACTGCAGCGGGTGACGCAGCAGTGCCAACAGCAGGGCGCCGTGATCGACCTCAGCCTGGCGCAGTTCCACATGGGCAACCATCAGGGCCTGTTGCAGCCATTGCACAAGCGCCAGGGCAAACACTGGATTGCGCGAAGCACTGGCCTCCCCCTTCGGTTGCAGTGTGGCTTGCAGCTCGCCGGCCTCAATGCCCGCATCCGCCATTGCCCGTACCAGAAGGCCGTCTTGATGCTCCAGCAGCGCCAGCAGCAGGTCCTCCACCAACACTTCCCTGCCCCCGCGTGTCACGCAGCGTTCAGCAGCGCGCACCAAATCCCGGCGAGCCTGGGCGGTCAATGTCTGGATAAGTTGTTGCAGATCCACATTCATCATAATGATTCATCCTTCATGAGCATTGCCCGACACCATGACCACACCATCGGCGCACTCATGTGCCAGCCAACTGGTCCAGCCGAGGCCGCAGACGTTGTGTTCGCCAATGTGCAACGGTCGGATCTCTTCCTTGGCCAGCACCAGGCGCAGGTCATATTCCAATGGATCCCGAGCCGTCAGGCGCACCAGCGAACACAGCAGCGGGTAGTCGGCCCCAGTGGGCAGAAACCCATGGAGTTGCTGCCAACCCAGGCCCTGCAGATGCACCCTGAACTTGCCGCTACGGTCGGCCACCCGGCAGCCCAGCACCTGGTCATGACCGAGCACACTGTTCGCGTTGCCGAGCCGGTTTCGCTGCGGATCGTCGATGACCACCGTGCGCAGTACCCACTGTTCAATGAACAAGCGGTGGTGTTTGAAGTAGTAGCGCAGCACCGTCTCGATCAAGGATGCCGAATGCGACCGGAGGCCAAGCATCCCGAGGTACGGCAGCAGCCGTTCGCAGTTCAATCGCGCGATACTGCGAATCTGCTGTCCGCTCAGGCCGATCAACGCGAACATCTGCTCGGAGAACGTGTCACGCGCGCCTGCCTGGAAACGCGCCCGGTAACGGTACTTACGCCAGACGGGTAGCATCAGTCGTTGCAGACGGTGATGAAACACGTCCAGAAAATCTCGCGTGGTATTGCCACCCACCCCGTCGGCACACGCCTGCTCGCCATAAAACGCCGGCAAGGGCGACCCCGCGCCACACAAGCCCAACAGGTTGAGTCGAAGACGCGCACGCAACTGCTCGTGTTCGATGAAAAACTCCACCCGGTCAATATCGTGACCGGGAAAGCCAAGACCTGGATTGGCGTGAAACTCCAACAGGTCATACAACGCGTCTTCATCCAACAGCGGATGGGCAACGCGCAAGCGTTTGATCACCTGCAAAACTGCCTGGAATAGCGAGTACTCGCGGATGCTCAGGGACAATCGCGTCAAAGCAGGGGCTGCTGCCCCATCCGTGGTGGCCATAGGTACACGTCTCCTTGTGTGCTGATGACTCTTAGTTCGTGGTAGGCGTTGAGGCTGGCGTAAAGCGCGAAGAATTCGTTGAGTACCGACGCGAAGACGAACACTTCGCCATGCCCCAAAAAGCCTTGGGGATCGATGCTCAGATCAATTCGTATCCCCCGAAACGGCAAGCCACGGTGCAATCGGTCAACCGCCGTATGACTGACGGATCGCATTGCGCCCAGCTTCCTCTCGCTGATCTTCTGCGCTTGTCGGTCGTGGTAGCGCGGTAAGTCATAGGTTTGAAGGATCACCTTCAAGGCATTGATGTCGCTCAACGACAGATAGTTGAGCGACAGGTTGCTGATCAACCGCCAGAGAAAATCCTGATCCAGGGGGGGCGGGAAACTGGCCGTCGGTGCGCAGATATTCCGAAACGACAACCCCTCTGGCGTCTGTTCGCAAGGCAGGTTGATGTCCCCAAGCTGCAATAGCCGAGGCAGATTGTGATTGGTACACGTCAACTCGATCGACAGTGTTTGCTGCGCTGACCCAGGACCGTTACCAAACGCAAGCCAGGTCTCAAGGCCTGCATGTTGTGTCGATGGCCGTTGACGAATGCTGTAACTCGCTGGGCCATCCGACAGGTCGTTATCGACATCATGTTCGAAGGATTCGAAGGGTACGTAGGTCTTGTATCCACGCCCACCCGGTTGCCACCCTGTGACACTGTCAACGGAAAATACGCTCGCGTTTTCCCGTGAATACTCACCGGGGACGAGCAGGTACTCATCCTGCTTCCCGTCCAGGCGGATGGGCACTGCATCATGCTTGAACAGGTTCACGATGGGGGTGCAGTACAGTTTGACGTTCTCCAGAGTGGGCTGCCGGGACTCACCCCATGGACTGCGCAACTCGAAGCGCAACATCACTCCACTGACCTGCTTGAGCAATTCGACAGGTAATTCCTGCAGTACCCCCAGGCCCCCCACATCGACAAACAGATACTTGTCAGGGAAGGCAAAATACTCCTGCAGGTGGCGATACCCCGGAAAGGTATTCTGCGGATACGGGATCAACGCCTGTTCCTCGCTGAAACCCACCGGCTGGACCTGGTCGGCACCCAGTCGCAGCGATAACGCCTGACCATCAACCCCATTGACCGGTAGGCCATCGTGGCCCAAAGGCAGCAGCTCGATACCCTCGAGATGACGCAGCAGGCCCAGGTACAGCTCCTGGCTGATGTAGCGATCCCCGGCGAAATGCAGGCGCAACCGGTTGAGGGTCCATTCACTGAAATTCCCTTCGGCGCTCATCTCCAGACGCAGACTCAACATCCCCCGTCCTGCTCGGGAGCCATACTCCAAGGCGCTCAGTCGCAACGGTAGAACCTGCGTGGCATAGCAGGTCCGAAAACGGCATCGCTCGCCATTGACTGCGGCGCTCTCAACCGGCGTTCCCCTCGCTACGCACACGTCAGGACCTGAGTGCTTCAACGGATCAAACTGCAGCATGCTGAACGCAGGCATCGGGCGCATGTAGTTGGGCCAGAGCAAATGCATCAGCGAGTGGGTCAGTTCTGGAAGCTCGTCATCGAGTTTCTGGCGCAAGCGCCCCGTAAGGAACGCAAAGCCTTCCAGCAGACGCTCTACATCCGGATCTTGACCGGCCTCTGCGAGAAACGGAGCGAGCGCAGGATTACGCTCGGAGAACTGCCGCCCGAGTTGTCGCAACGCGCTGAGTTCGCTTTGGTAATAACGATTAAACGACATCCGGCAAGACCTCTACCCGACCGGAGTCGCCTAGCCGAGCGGTGAACACTACGGGGTGCTGGGTGCCCTTAATCACTAGCGTGGCTTCAATGGCGAAGGCCAGGGCCAGCGGGTCATGGTCCCTCGGCAACGTCTTGACCCGCACATCCTTCAAGCGCGGCTCGTAGGCGCGGATGAATCGCTCGATCAACAAGCGTGACTGAGCCAATGACTCATGCAGGCTCTGGTTCATGTCATTGAGGTCGGGCAAGCCGTAATCCGGCAGCGTCTGCACACTGCCCGCACGGATGCTGAGCATTTTTCCCAGGTGACTCGCGACGGATGTCACGGCACTTGCGGGAGTAGCCGGGCGTTCAAGGCGCTGGAAAAGACTCTGGTGATTGGGCATTCGCTGGCCTCTGCTCATTCTTTGTCGAGCTTGCCGACCAAGGACAATGTGAAATCCGCCCCCATGTACTTGAAGTGCGGGCGCACACTCAAGTTGACGCGGTACCAACCGGGTTCGCCGTCGACATCGCTGACAACGATGCGGGCCGCCCGCAAGGGTCGCCTCCCACGCACTTCGGCACTGGGGTTTTCCTGATCGGCGACGTACTGGCGAATCCACTTGTTGAGTTCAAGCTCCAGGTCAGTGCGCTCCTTCCACGACCCCAATTGCTCGCGCTGCAAGACCTTGAGGTAGTGGGCCAGGCGATTCACCACCATCATGTAGGGCAATTGAGTGCCCAGGCGGTAATTCAGCTCGGCCTCCTTGCCTTCTGGACTGAGACCGAAGTGTTTCGGCTTCTGAACCGAACTGGCGGAAAAAAATGCTGCATTGTCGCTACCCTTGCGCATCGTCAAGGCAATAAAGCCCTCCTGCGCCAGCTCGTATTCACGCCGATCGGAAACCAGCACTTCAGTCGGGATCTTGGTTTCAATTTCACCCATGCTGTGGAAGTGATGCAGCGGCAAGTCCTCCACCGCGCCACCGCTTTGCGGGCCGATGATGTTCGGACACCAGCGAAAGCGCGCGAAACTGTCGGTCAAACGCGTAGCAAAGGCGTAGGCAGTGTTGCCCCACAGGTAGTGCTCATGGCTGTTGACCACGTTTTCCTGATAGGCAAAGGTCTTGACCGGGCATTCAAGGGGATCGTAGGGCGTACGAAGCAGGAAACGCGGCACGGTCAAGCCGATATAGCGTGCGTCTTCGCTTTGGCGAAAACTTTGCCATTTGGCGAATTGAGGGCCTTCGAAATGGTCTTTCAGATCTTTGAGATCCGGTAGGCCGGTGAAACTTTCCAACCCGAAGAACCCAGGCCCGGCAGCTGCGATAAACGGCGCATGGGCCATGCAGGCCACGCTGGATGCGTATTGCATCAGCTTCACGTCGGGTGCGCTGGGGGACAGAAAGTAATTGGCGATAATCGCGCCCACAGGCTGACCACCGAACTGACCGTATTCCGCACTGTAGATATGCTTGTACAGCCCGGACTGGGTCACTTCCGGAGAGTCCTCGAAATCTTCCAGCAGGTCTTGCCGAGAGATGTTCAGCAGTTCGATCTTGATGTTCTCGCGAAAATTGGTGCGATCAACCAACAACTGCAAACCTTTCCAGGAAGCTTCCAAGGCCTGGAAATCCGGGTGGTGCAGAATCTCATCCATCTGAAGACTGAGCTTCGTGTCGATCTCGGCAATCATCCGATCCACCAGCCGCTTCTTGACGGGCTCACCACGGTTCTGCGGCTTGATCAGCTCTTCGATGAACGCCGAGACGCCACGCTTGGCAATGCCATACGCCTCGTCGTCCGCACTCAGCAGAGTCTGTGCAACGATGTTGTCGAGAATGCTGTATTGATCAGCGGTTTGTGCAGGCAGTGAGTGATGTTGTGTTGTCATGCGGTCAGTGTCCTTTTACTGAAAAATGTCAGGCGTCAGGCGTGTCCAGCCCCAGCTCCGCCAATACCCGGGCACGGGAATCGTCATCGGCCAGGGCCTGCTCGATAGCCTTGCGAAAGCTCGGCGTGTTGCCCAACGGGCCTTTGAGCGCCATCAACGCCTCGCGCAACGCCATCAGCTTGTGCAACTCGGGCACCTGCTCTACCAGGTTCGCGGGATTAAAATCCTTCATGGAATTAATGCTCACCTGAATGGCCAGTTCCTCAACGTCTGCATCCTCCTGCAGACGGTTAGGCACGTTCAGCGTCAGGCTCAACGCCTGTTTGGCCAACACGTCATCCAGGGTGTTCTTATCGATCGCAATTGGCTTTCGATCTTCGAGCTTGCGCACATCTTCACGCTGGGTGAAGTCGCCCAGCACCAACAGCTTCAACGGCAGCTCGACTTCTTCCTGCGCCCCGCCTACAGCGGGCTTGAAAGTGATGTTGATACGCTCCTTGGGGGCGACCGAAACGTTTTTGGCCATGGTGTATTTCCTTATTCAGTGGCTCGAAAGCCTATTCAAGTACCGCTTCCAGATCGAAGAGGCACAGCCTGCGATGGGTGTCTTCCTTGCGCTCACGCACTGCGTGGTTTTGTGGCAACAGGTCGCAGCAGCGATACAGAAGCTGGGTGACCTGAAGGGCCAACTCCGGCTCCCAGTGCTCAAGACCTGTGTGTTGCAGTTCGTGGTCCAGGTGTTCGAGCTGGATCTTCGCCAGCTCATGCTTGCCGGCCTGCACACACAGGCGCGCCTGGGCAAGCCGCCAATGAAATCGCGCGCGTTCGCTGCGAGCGGCATACATCCCTTGTTTGAGTTCATGGATCGCGGCTTTGAGCCCGTCCTGTCGCAACCGGGGTGCGACTGCCTGCAAGGCGCTCTCCCAAGGCTCGGCTTCGGTATCAATCACCACGGCGGCTGATTCGGGTGTTTGCAGATGACGGCTGACCTGCAGCGTGATCCAGTCACGGCTGGCGGCGTCGGCAAAAGGGATGCCGTCGTGAAAACAGAAGGACGGCAGGTCCGGCAGACGTTGCAGCAGCAAGGCGAAGGTCACTTCCAACTCGATCATGGCCTGTTCGGCCCGCAAGGCTTCCAGGCATTGCCAGAGCATGTGCAGCCCGTCAAACCAGAACATCGCACCGGCGAGACTGGCTTCGAGTTCAAGTACCAGGTCGGCGTGATGCCCTTGAGCAAAACGCTCCTGATAACGCTTGAGTTTTTCAGGGGCTGGCCCACGCAGGGTGGTAACCCGTTCGCTGTCGGCGTCCGGATATCCGCTCAGGACGAGCCAGTTCAACGTTCGGTTGAGACGCAGGGCGCGTAGATCGGTGGCGTTCTGGCGCAACCACCAGGCACACAACGGACGGGCCTGCTCCTGCAAAGTGCGTAGCAACTTGCCTGCGTCTTTTTCGTTGTCCACCACGGGCTCGGATTTGAGCAATTGACTGGTCGCCTGCTTGACCTGGGCAATGACGCCGCTCAAGCCTGCTGCCGGGGCATCAGCCTGAAGCGCCTGCTCCAGCCGTTGGGCCAATTGCCTGCGAATCGGCAGCAGCAGCGGCGCGTCGTCCCCCAAGTGCCTGCCCCACAGCTCTTCAAGGCTCGTCAGGTGCTCAAGCACGGCGCGGAACAACAGCTGCTGGTTCTGGAGTGGCAGGCCCTGTGCAAACAGAGGCTCAATGCGCAACACCAGCCAGGCGAACGCTGCGCTTCGGGTACGCAGTTTTTCGGGGTAGCTCTCCACCCAATGATGCTCACAGAGATAGCGCAGCAACCCGAGACCCGCCAGCAAGCCTGGATAAGACTCACGTTGGTACAACGCCCAGGTCATCCACACCACCACGCGTAGATCCTTGGATTGCTGGCGCAACAGGCGTTCGCTGGTTTCCAGGATCTTGTGCCAATCAGGCTGGCGGGTGCCATGAATGGATTGCGCCTTGGTCAACTCGGATTCCAGGCATTCATATTCACTTGAAAAGCGCATATCGCCGCCCGCAAAACATGTTTGCGAACAAGGCGACCTTGCAACTTCAAGATAATAATCACACAGCGTGTCCGAATAAGACATTTCGCACCAGGCGCAACTAACCAAGACGGGAGCAGCCCACTAACCGCACTTGAAATACGGATTAGAAGGCATCTGAACCTTGCCCTAACTTCTGCAAAGTTCCCGAACCTTAGCCACGCCCAAATCATTCAGCAAGCGACGGAATGACACTTAATCCTTTTCCTACAACCGTATTAAATGGGCCACTGCGCAGCATTTTGCGCACCCATTCATGCTTATGCGCTCAACTTGACCTTACAACTTCGACATTCATCCATTCTTCCAACTGAGCAACTAAATGCGCACAGCTGCGCAATTAAATACGGTTTACACCCACAAAGTTCATCCCACACAACCCAAAAAACGAACTTATATAACGCCACACCTCAATGTTTATTGGCCCGCGTACTTTCAGGCACGGTTCTTGTACTAGGCACCTTTCCCAACCCGCGTAATTATCGGTTGGAACTACCTCTTCAATCAGACAAGGAAACCCGTCATGCCAACACCCGCGTATCTCTCCGTCACCGGCGTCAAACAAGGTTTGATCACGGCAGGCACGTTTACCCAGGACTCGGTAGGTAACATTTATCAGGAAGGCCATGAGGACCAGATCCTGGTCCAGGCCTTTTCTCACCAGGTGATCATTCCGCGTGACCCTCAATCCGGCCAACCAACGGGCCAGAGGGTGCATAAGCCCATGATGATCAGCAAAGTCTTCGATAAATCCTCACCGTTGCTGTTCAGTGCATTGACCAGCGGCGAAGAGGTCAAGTGCCGGCTGGAATGGTTGCGCACCTCGTCGGCCGGCACCCAGGAGCACTACTTTACGATTGAACTGGAGGGGGCGACCATCGTGGACATCCAGTCACGCATGCCGAACTGCCAGGATCCGGACAACGCTCATTTCACTCACTTGGAAGACGTTTACTTCACCTATCGCAAGATCGTGTGGACCCACGAAGTGTCCGGCACATCAGGGTCAGATGACTGGCGTAGCCCGGTTGCAGGTTAAACCGGCTTGACGCAGGGACGGCGCCAAGGATGGCGCCGTCCCTGCGAAGGGGCTAAACCATCGCCAGTGGATGTTTGCGTTTGGGTGCGCCAAACACGCGATCAATCGCCTCCAGGTCGTGCTCATCCAGTACCAGCTTGGCGGCGGCCGCATTGAGCCGCACGTGCTCAGGGGTGACGGCCTTGGGGATTGCGATCACGCCATCCTGGCGTAACACCCAGGCCAGGGAGACCTGCGCGGGTGTGACCTCATGGCGGTGGGCGATCTGCTTGAGGGTCGGGCTGGACAACAACTCACCACCCTGGGCGATCGGGCAATACGCCATCAAGGGCAAGTGATGCTGTTGCCACCACGGCAGTAGGTCGAATTCGATGCCACGCTCTTCGATGTTGTAGAGCACCTGGTTGGTGGCGCAGGCCGGGGATGCGAGTTCCTGCAGGTCGGCCACATCGAAATTGGACACCCCCCAACGCCCGATTTTGCCGGCTTCGCGCAGGCGTTCGAAGGCTTCGACGGTTTCTTCGAGGGGGTACTGGCCGCGCCAGTGCAACAGATAAAGATCGATGTAGTCCGTGCCCAGGCGTTGGAGACTGGCTTCACAGGCGCGGGGCACGCCCTTGTGGCTGGCGTTGTGCGGGTAGACCTTGCTCACCAGAAATACCTGGTCGCGCTTGCCACGAATGGCTTCGCCGACCACTGTTTCGGCGCCACCATCGCCGTACATTTCGGCGGTATCGATCAGGGTCATGCCCTCGTCGATGCCCAATTGCAACGCCGCGACTTCAGCGCGGTGCTGGTCGGGGTTTTCGCCCATGCGCCAGGTTCCCTGGCCGATAACAGGAACGGGAACACCCGCCAGATCGATGGTGCGCATGACAACCTCCTCATGAGTTCGCGGATTAACAGTGTGGCATTGGCCGGACAAAAGGGTTCAATCGAAGTATGGTTAGCCTCTGCCAAGTCGCCAGGAAGAACCTGTAATGCTGTTTGTCGTCATGCTCGGGGGTAAGCACCCCCGGGCGAAAATTGAAGTACACGATGTGGTATTTGTTGTCGCGGACACGCTGGAGGCCACCTACCCGCAATTGCGCGATGGCTGGTTTGGCGGCCCCAAGGGTATGCATATCGATGCGTGGATGGCGGTGGATGGCGTCGACGGTTGGAAAGTCGAGTTCAGCCCCCTGGCGCCTGCTGCCGGCGCGCATCACCTGTACTTCATTAACCTTGGCGGTTATGAAGCCAACAGCTTTGGCGAAGCCCACCACTACCTGTTGGTGGTGGCCCGCAATAAACAGGAGGCTACGAGCAAGGGCAAGCAACAAATGCTGCGCCAGTGGTCCCAGGCCCACACCGACGGCGTACTGGATATCGATGATTGCCTGCCGATCGATCTGGTGGACGGTCGCTATGTTCACTTGGTACAGGGCCCGCACCAGCCGATCCGCCAGCAGAATGACTACATCGTCCTGACCTGACGCTTCATTTATTGAATGGATGACGCGGCAGCCGCGAAGCGGTCTGCGCACGTCCAGCCCGGGGGCGGCGTGCAGAGATCGGTGGATTACACGCAGCCTGGCGCCTTTACCAGCTCCCGGATGCCCCGCCACCCCCACTGGAGCCTCCGCCACCGGAAGAACTGCTACTGGAACTGGAGCTGCTGGAACCCGAGCTTGAGCCATCACTCGACCCGGACCCAGACCCGCCGCTGGTCTTGCCAAAAATGAACAGCGCTGCGAACGAGGCTATCGGGAAGGCGTACAACCAACCGTTACGGCCGAGTTCCATCAGCATCCCCGCCGCCACATACACCCCCACCGCGGCCACCAGCCGCGCAATAAACCCTACACGGCTCTGCTTCCAGGCGTCCTTCATGATCACCAACAGGACCAGGTACAACCCCAACGCCAGCAACGCACCCAGCGGAAACACCAACCAATGAATGAAGTTGACGTCGGCATATCGCTGATCAACCACCACCAACCCAAGGATGTAGGCCAGCAGCGCAACCACGCCGTAAAACACCGAGCGGGCCATCCACAACGCACCAAACGTCGCGCCGCCGATCAGCAGGGTCAATGGCAGCACCAGCAGGAACATCAGCCAGTCGCGGCCCCCACCAAAAATCGCCAGCAGCACGGTGACGGCCGCGATCGCAATCAAGGCGCGGCGCCAGTGAAGCCTACCGGCGCTGATCAGCACACCGCCAATGGCGCCGATGACAAACGCCAGCGCTATCGCAATGAACTGAGGATTCGCCCCTGGCCCGGCGATTTGGGGTAGGTCGCCGCCGTCCACCAGCACCACCAAGTCGTTTACCCCCTGGGAAACACCGCCGGCAAAATCCCCCTGGCGGAAGGCCGGGGTGATGTGTTCTTCGATGATGCGGTGTGCCAGCAGGTCAGTCACCGTACCCTCCAGGCCGTACCCCACCTCAATACGCACCTTACGGTCCTCCTTGGCCACCACCAGCAGGACGCCGTCATTGACGCCCTTGCGTCCCAACTTCCAGGCGCGGAACAGTTGATTGGCGTAATCCTCAATGCTCGCACCGCCGGTGGTGGGCACCAGTAGCACGGCCACCTGCGCGCCCTTGCGCTGCTCAAGGTCGGCCAGTTGGTTTTTCAGACGGGTGGTGGTGCTGGCATCCAGGGTGTCGGTGAGGTCGATCACCCGTTGGTCGAGGGCGACGCCAATCGGTGAAGTGTCCGCCTGGGCGGTGCTCAAAAGGCCTAAGAACACCAGCGCCACCAGACTCAAGACGGATTGCCGCAGAATCGCCATCATGTTTTGTTACCTGAAGTTTCTTCCTGAAGGCGGCGACTTTACCTTATCCGCACTATATCGCGTGACCCCACGCCGTTGACTATTTAAACTCCCTTCACGCATAGCAAAACGCCACAACCGGAAAGCCCATGGATCTACGCCACCGCAACAATGTCAGTGTGATGGGCAACGGCAGTTCGACCCTGGTGTTCTCCCACGGCTTCGGCTGCAACCAGGCGATGTGGAACTACCTGGCCCCGCAATTTTCCGAGCGTTTTCGCGTGGTGATGTACGACTTGGTGGGCGCCGGCCTGTCGGACCTCAGTGCGTTCGACAAGGCCAAATACAGTTCCCTCGACGGTTACGCGCGCGATTTGAACGAGATCATTGACGCCTTCGCCGTGGGCCCAGTGATCTTGGTGAGCCATTCGGTGAGCGCCATGATCAGCACCCTCGCCGACCGCCAGGCCCCAACCGTATTGCCGCCCACGTCATGATCGGCCCCTCGCCGCGCTACATCGACGCCGACGGTTATGTCGGCGGCTTCAAACGGGGCGATATCCAGGACCTGCTCGACACCCTCGACAGCAACTACCTCGGTTGGTCCAGCGCCATGGCGCCGGTGATCATGGGCGCGCCTGGGCAACCGGCGTTGAGCCAGGAATTGACCGACAGCTTTTGCCGCACCGAACCTGAGATCGCCAAGCAATTTGCACGGGTGACTTTCATGTCGGATAACCGCCAGGACGTGATCGGCCTGGCCACTCCGGTACTGGTCCTGCAATCGAGCGACGACCTGATTGCCCCGGTCGCCGTAGGTGAATACCTGCACAGCGTGTTGCCCAATAGCACCTATTGCCTGGTGGACAACGTCGGCCATTGCCCGCACATGAGCGCGCCGCACGCCTGTGCAACCGCCATGCACAGCTTCCTGGCCCCTTGGGCGGCTGCACGTGCCGACTGATCTGTTCGACAGCGCCGCCTGCGCCCTCGCCGTCACGGCAGAGGACGGCACGATCCTGCAAGTCAATGCGCGGTTCAGCGAGTGGCTGGGGTTCAGCACGACTGAGCTGTGCGGCAAGCGTTTTCAGGATTTGCTGACCATGGGCGGGCAAATCTTCCACCAGACCCATCTGGCGCCGATGCTGCGCATGCGCGGCAGCGTCACCGAAGTGAAACTCGACATGCTGCACCGTGACGGCCACAAAGTGACCGTACTGCTCAACGGTATCAAGCGAGAACAGACCGATGCCGTGGTACACGACCTGGCGCTGTTCGGCACCACTGACCGTGACAAGTACGAGCGCGAGCTGCTCAATGCACGCAAACTGGCCGAGGCCTTGCTTCAGGAAAAGACTGACACCGAACTTGCCCTGCAGCACGCCCAGGCCGAATTGCACGAGGCCTATGCCATTTCCCAGAGTCGCGCACGGTTTGCCGAGCAAATGGTGGCGATTGTCAGCCATGACCTGAAAAACCCGCTGACCGCCATACGTATGGCCTCGGATTTTCTGGCAAGGGGCGAACGCACGACCAAGGAACGCCAACTGCTCGGGCATATCGGCCAGTCGTCCGAGCGTGCCCAACGCATGATCGCCGACCTGCTGGACTTCACCCAGGCACGCGTCGGCCAGGGCATCACCATCAAGGCAGCGCCGCTGGACCTGCATGAGGTGATTCATCGTGCTGTGGATGAACTGCGCGTGGCCTTTCCCAAGGCATCCTTGGTGCACCTCGCCGATGGCAATGGCGACGCCAGTCTGGACGCCGACCGCGTGCAGCAGATCATCGGTAATCTGGTGGCGAACAGCGTGGCGTATGGTGACCCGCAACGACCAATCACCATCACTTCACGCCTGGGAGATAACCGGTGCGAAGTGTCGGTACATAACTACGGCCGAGTGATCCCGAAAGCGTTGCTGGCCGAATTGTTCGAGCCCATGACCCGTGGTACCGATCAGGGCAGTGACGTACGCAGCGTCGGCCTTGGCCTGTACATCGTGCGCGAATTGGCCAGGGTGCATGGCGGCGATGTAGCGGTGAGTTCCTGTGTCACGGGCGGCACGACGTTTACCGTCAACTTTCAGCCTACGTAGGCGCTGCCCTGCATCACCGGCTCCACGCTGCCTGTGAGCACCACTGCCCCCTCGCCCGCCCAGTGCACAGTCACCGTGCCGCCGTCGCAGTGCACCTGCACCGTGGCGTCCAGCAAGCCACGGCGGATCCCATTGACCACCGCGCCACAGCAGCACGACCCGGAACCCAGCGGCACGCCACCGCCGCGCTCCCAGATGCGCAGGCGGATATGACCACGGTCGAGCACCTGCACGAAATGCACATTGGTCTTGGCTGGGAACAATGGGTGAATTTCCAGCGCCGGGCCCACGGTCGCCACGTCGACAGCCGTGAGGTCTTCCACGAAAAAGGTGCAATGCGGATTGCCCATGCTGCACGCCGCCGGGTTGCCATCGATGGGCAAGGTGAGCGTATCCATGGCCTCGGCCAGCGGCACGGCCGACCAGTCCAGCGACGGCTCACCCATGTTCACCGAAATTTGCCGCCCCGCAGCCCGCGCACAGGTCAGCAAGCCGCGGTCAGTACGCAGCACCACCGAATCCGTGCCCGCCTCATGCATCAGACGGTCAGCCACGCCACGGGTGGCACTGCCGCAGGTGGCCAGCAGCGTACCGTTGGGGTTCCAGAATTTGATGCGCGCGGCGGCGTCATCACAATCGAGCAGCACGGCCAGTTGGTTGAAACCGATACCGGTGTGGCGGTTACCGAGTTGGCGGGCAACTTTCGCGGTAATCGGATCGTGCAGGCCCCGGCGATCGATGATGATGAAATCATCGCCATGGGCGTGCATTTTCACAAACGGCAGAGGCATGGGCTGTCCTGTGGTCGACCGATGGGGAACTGAAGGATACCCTGAACCGCACCCATCTTATCGAGAGCCGCCCATGCTAATTGTCTTCAGCGGACTGCCCGGCACCGGCAAGACCACCATCGCCCAGGCGCTGGCAGGCCAGATCGGCGCAGTGTACCTGCGCATCGATGTGATTGAGCAGGCGATCCGTGACGCGGGCGTGTTGGCGAGCGATGTGGGTGCCAGCGGTTATGGGGTAGCGAATGCCTTGGCGTTGAGCAATCTGCGATTGGGGCAGACGGTGGTGGCTGACTGCGTGAACCCGGTCAAGGAAAGCCGGGAGGCGTGGAAAACATCGGCGGCAATGACAGGTGCGCAGTTGCTGGATATTCGGGTGATTTGTTCTGACCGGCAGGAACATCAACGGCGGGTGGAAGCCCGCACGGGAGATATTCCCGGCCTGGCTCCCCCCCCTTGGGAGTCGGTGCTGGCGCATGAGTACGAGGCGTGGGCCGAAGTGCCGATGACGCTCGACACCGCACTCATGACGCCGGATGAGGCGGTAACAAGAGTGCTGGCGACGCTCAAAGCACGCTCCCCATCGCCTTCATCAACACCAGGTCCCGCCCATAGATATCCGGCGCATACACCAACCCGCCCTCGCGATTGACCTCAACCGTCCAATAACTCAGCAGCACCGGTACCGGCGTGGCCAACCTGAACTCATGGGTCAGGCCGGTAGCCAGCAGCTCATCGGTACGGGCGCGCTCAGCCGGGCTCACCAATAAATCCCGCAGCAACAACGGTTGCTCGACCCGCACGCACCCTGAGCTGAATGCCCGCGGTCCCTTGGTGAACAGCGGTTGGCTCGGCGTGTCATGCAGGTACACCGAGTACGGGTTGGGAAAACGCATCACGATCTTGCCCAGCGGATTGCGCGGACCAGCTTCCTGACGCAGCAGGATATTGCCGGGTCGGGCCCAGTCCACCTGTTCGGCAGTCAGCGGGTGGCCTTCGGCGTCCAGTACTTGCAGGTTCTGCTGGCGCAGGTATTCGGGGTTGAGGCGGATGGCCGGGAGTTTGTCCTCGCGCATGATGGTGGGCGGGATGGTCCAGGTGGGGTTGAGGGTCAGCCGGGTAATGCGCGATTTGAGCAGCGGCGTCTGACGTTCGGCGCGACCGACTTGCAAGCGGGTTTGCCAGACCGGGATGCCGCTCTGGTACACGCTCAGTTGCGCGGCAGCGACGTTGACCAACACGCCTTCGGGCTCCAAGTCCTGGGCCAGCCAGCGGAAACGTTCGAGGTTGATGCGCAGTTGTTCGCGGCGCACCGCCGGGCTGATGTTCAATTCGGCCACAGTGCCGGCGCCGATCACCCCGTCGGCCTGCAACGAATGGCTGAGCTGAAAGGCCTTGACCGCCTTGACCAGTTCATCGCGGTACTGCTTGCCGCTGGGCGCGTTGGCCAGGTAGCCGCCACTGATCAGGCGCCGCGCCAGCTCCGGCACGCGGGGGTCTTCCATGCCCGGACGCAGCAGCGGGCCGCTGGCCACAGGGTCCCAATGCGGTAAGGGTTGCTGGCGCACGGTGGAATAAGCGTTGCGCAGGCTGCGATACAAATCGGCACTGGGCCGTGCCTGGTCGAACGCCTGGGCCATGTCTTGCAGACCTTGGGCCGCAAACGCCAGCACTTCGACGTTGGGGTCGCGGGTGGGTGGTTGAGCGTGCCACAGCGGTTCGAAGCGCGATTGCTGCAGGCGGCCGTAATGAAGATCCTGCAGGGCTTGCAGGTAGTGCTGGCTGCTGGTGATATCGCTGCACAGCACGTTAGCCGCGGCATCTGGCACAGGCAAGCTATAGTGGGTAGGGTCCAGGCCGTCATCGGCGAGCATCAGCAACTGAGATTGCAGGGCTTGTCGACGGTCATCGGCGGACCACAGCGGCATGTTGCCTTGCTGCTGGTAGAAGGCTTGCAGGCGCAACTGGGCGGCGGCGTCGACCTGCCGAGCCAGGTCCGGGCAGACACTGGGCAGTTGCGCCAACGCCTGTTGCACGGGTGCCAGATCGACCGGCGCCGGCGTGGTCACCGGCAACGGCTCGACCGGCAGCGCGACGGCTGTCGCGACCAATGGTGCAACGAGCAGGCAAATGCTCAAGTAACATGCGTGTTTTTTGAACAATTGACCAGGCTCCAATCCACACCGGGGGACACTTCGTAGATGCTGACTTTCATGCGCCGCCTCGGTTTGATGGCCGTGGCGTTGGCTACGCTGAGCAATTTTGCGCTTGCTGCCAATCAGACCTCTCCTAACTTGTATAGCAGCCTGGCGCGCTCGGCTCCAGAACTCAATCCCACCGTACTCAAAAGCGCCCTGAACGCGGTGCAGTGTGCGGTCAATAACGGCGAAGAACGTTCCGAGCGCCTAGCGGTTATTGACTACTCCCAGCCATCGACCGCCCGTCGGCTGTGGATCTTCGATCTGCGCAAGAAGACCCTGGTGCTGCGCGACCTGGTGGCCCATGGTGCCAAATCTGGGGAGAACTTCGCCACACAGTTCTCCAACCTGGAAGGCAGCCACCAGTCCAGCCTTGGGCTGTTCCGCACCCAGGAAAGCTACCTGGGCACCCACGGCTACTCGCTGCGCATGGACGGCCTGGAGCCGGGCTTCAATGACCAGGCCCGCGATCGTGCCATCGTGATTCACGCCGCCGACTATGTGAGCCCCCTGTGGAGCAAGCGCGAAGGCCGTATCGGCCGCAGCCAGGGTTGCCCGGCCGTGCGCCCGCAAGTGGCGCGCCAGGTAGTGGATAAGCTCAAGGATGGGCAGTTCATGTTTTCGTGGTACCCCGACCAGCGCTGGTTGAAGTCTTCGACCTACCTCAATTGCAAACCCCAACAGGTGGCGAGTAGTCGTACAATCCGTGGCGGATAGCCTGTCCCCATAGATAAAAGAGAGCGTCGCATGCTTCTACACAAATCCACCTGGATCGAGATCGGGCAGTTTCTGGAGCGCAACCGCACGGTGGTGATTCCGATCGGTTCCAACGAACAGCATGGCCCCACCGGCCTGCTGGGCACCGACTGGATGTGCCCGGAAATCATCGCCCATGAAGCGCAGAAGAACGCCGACCTCCTGATCGGCCCCACCTTCAACATCGGCATGGCCCAGCATCACCTGGGCTTTCCCGGCACCATTTCCCTGCGCCCTTCCACTTTTATCGCCGCGATTGGCGATTGGGTGCGTTCGCTGGCCGGGCATGGTTTCGAGAAGATCCTGTTTCTGAACGGCCACGGCGGCAATATCGCCACCATTGAAGCCGCATTTTCCGAGCTGTACGCCGAAGCCAGCTTCGCCCGCCGCCCGGCCGGGTTTGCCTTGAAGCTGGTGAACTGGTGGGACCTGGAAGGTGTGAACGACCTGGCGCAACGCCAATTCCCGGTGGGCCATGGCAGCCATGCCACGCCTTCGGAGATTGCAGTGACCCAATGGGCCTACCCGGACGCGATCAAGACGGCGGATTACTCGCCGCAAATTGCCAACACCGGGCCGATCCGTGAAGCCCTGGACTTCCGCGCACGCTTCCCGGACGGACGCATGGGTTCGGATCCGGCGCTGGCGACAGTGGAAAAAGGTGGGGAGCTGGTGGCGTTGGCGGCGCAGGGGTTGGTCAAGACGGTCAACGCCTTCAGCAACGAAGCCAAACCCTAGGCCTGACACACATTCAAAATGTGGGAGCAAGCCCGCTCCCACTGGGGGCGGTGTTACTTACATTCCTGTGCGGCAAGCTCCAATCGCGACGGCTTAATCGTCGACGCCAGCGGCTTGCGCTCATACAGGAACACCTTGCCACCGTCCTGGGTCTTGTAGGCTTCCAGCACATCATCGGCGGCAATCTTGCTGGTCAATACCACTTTGGCGTGGCGCGAGTTCTGCGTCACGGTGGCGGCGATCCCGTGTTTTTCCAGCTTGGGCAGCACACACTGCACATAGGCTTCAGGCGTTTTGCTGGTCTGGAAGGTCATGGTTGGAGCGTTGGGGGCGGAAACACAACCGGCCAACAACAAGGAAGCAAGGGCCAAGGCCGGGGCGAAAAAAGCGCGCATCAAAAATTCCTGACGATAAAAAAATAAAGGTTCACATCAACCGGCACGAACCAACGCTTTGAGCGAGGCATCGAACTGCTTCAAGGCATCCAGTTGCACATCCCGCTGCTGCTCGATCTGCGCGGCAATTTCCGGCGCGGCCTTGTCGCGTACCCACACCGATGGCACCTGCTTGTGCACCGAGCCTTCGGCCTTGGCGATGTATTGCAGGTTCGCATCGTAGAACCGCGCAATGAAACGCGCCTCGACCTGGTCGTTACGCTGGGTCAGCAACTGGTTATGGGTATCGAGCATCACCACCACATCGGGGTGAGCCTGCACCAGGGCATCCAGGTTGTCGTAGACCGTCACCGACAAAAAGGTGCCTTGCAGCGAGCTCATCAACCAATCGATGGCCAGCTCCGGGTCGGAGCTGTTGACGAACGCCTGGCGGATACGCCCGTCGAGGGCATCCCTGGCGCCATTCAAGGCCATGTCGTGGTAGCGTTCGAGGTAGCTGAGGTTGTCGCGGGTGTTGTCACTCAGCAATACACCCACCGACTGCGCGTGCTGCAGGGATTCTACGCTACCGTTGACAGGTAGCAAATGGCGCGTGCGCAGATCATCGGCGACTGCCGCGTTGTTGAAGGCAACCGTGCCGAGCATCAAAGTCATCAAAGCCAGCTGAATAAACGTCCTCATCGCGCATTTCCTTGAACAGCATCTCGATGGGGTGATTTTGCGCTTTTCCCGCAAAAACAGAACTTGCGTTCCATGATGGTGACTATTATCTGAACCGATAGTGCTGACATAAAACTTATAAGGACCCCGCCATGAAGCCCCACCAGAAAACCTTCGACCGCATCCGCGAAGCCGTACTACCGGAGTTTCGCGAGCGGGTCGCCGATTACCTGGTCGATTATGAAAACGTGCTGTTGGACGAGGCGGCTGACAACGATCAAGTCAGCGCCAGCGCCCAACAACTGCGCGGTTACCTGCGCGGCCTGAACACAACGCGGGTGCTGGGCATGGCGGATTGGGAGGACCTGGATCGCCGGGTCCTGCAAATCTCTGAGCGCTCTACAGCGCAGGACGATGCTGATTGACCCACGCCTGTACGGAGGGCCGCTGCCACTGGCGCTGCGCGTATTCCACCAATTCGGCAGGTACGCTGTCGCCGTTGAGAATCAGGCGGTTAAGCATCACGGCCAGGTCCACATCGGCGATTGACCAATCGCCGAACAGATACGCTGGGTTGCCGACCAACAAGTCCTGCGCCGCACTGATCAACTTGGCCGCCGCCGCTTCAGCGACTGGGGACAATGGCGGCATCTTCTGCCCGTAGAACACCACCATCGTCGAACGCTCCTGGCGGATCGGCAGCAAGTCACTGCGCAACCATGCCTGTACCTGGCGCGCCCGCGCCCGCAGCTTTGGGTCGGCCGGGTACACCGGCGTTCCGGGGTAGGCTTGCTCCAGGTACTCGGTGATCGCCGAGGACTCCGACAAGGCGAAGTCGCCCTCTACCAAGGTCGGCACGCGTTGGGTCAGGGACAGGCGGGCGAAGTCGGCCGCGTGCTGTTGCGCGGCATCCAGGTCCAGGGTGATCGTGTCGAACGCCAGGCCTTTTTCGCGCAGCGTGACGAACACCGACAGGGCGTAGGGGCTGGTGTACATATGGTCAACATACAGGCGCATAACGATTCTCCTTGAGGGGAACACCACGCTACGAGATGTGCCGCAAGAAAGACAATGCGCTGTTTTTATGGGGGCATTCCTTGGCGGAATACTGGCCTAGCCGGCAAACCCACCCTCGTCCAGGAAGGCGCGTTCTTCCTCCGTGGTCTCCCGAGCCAACACCTCATTCCGATGAGGAAAGCGCCCGAACCGCTCGATGATCCGGGCATGCTCCTTGGCCCAATGGTAGGTGCTGGCGTCCAATGCCTGGTTGAGGATTAGCGAGCGCTGCTGGTCCGCCGGGTTTTCCGAATGTTCGAACGGCAGGTAACAGAATGCGCGCAACCCCGGGTCGATCTGTTGATCCAGCCCGGCGTCGACCAGGCGGCGGGCGTACAAGCGTGCCAGCGGGTCGGTGGCGAACATATGGGCGGTGCCGCGAAAGGCGTTGCGCGGGTATTGGTCGAGCAGGATCAGCAGGGCCAGGGCACCTTGCGCAGAGTCCAGCCAGTGTTCGAGTTCACGCCGGGCAGCTTGCAGGTGGGTGGTGTGGAAGGTGTCGCGAAAGCGGGCGTCGAAGGCTTCGTCCTTGGCAAACCAGCGCTTGGGGCCGGCGTGTTTCCAGAACTCGATGACGGATTGTGGGGTGTGTTGGGTCGCACTCACGGGGCTATCTCCTGTAGGAACCGGCTCGCCGGCGCCTACAGTGGACCGTGTTTGCGGATCAGAAGTCCACTGTTGCCGAGCACTTGACTGCGTGCGGCTCGCTGCCGAAACCGGCGATGTTCGCAATACAACGCCTGGACAGGCAGAGGGAGCGAAGACGACATGCCGATCCCCCGCCCCCGGTAGCAGTTAAGAGCTGATCGCATTCAAATTTGAGCAACGAATCGCAGCAACGCGCACACTAATGTTATAGGATAACACCCCACTTCCGCCCTGCCCTGTGACCCCGCCCATGACCGATGCTGTTCCCCTGCGCCAACGCCTGCTCTCCATCGATGCCCTGCGCGGCCTGGTGATCCTGTTCATGCTGCTGGACCACGTGCGCGAAACCTTCCTGCTGCACCGCCAGGTCAGCGACCCGATGACCATCGACAGCACCGAGCCTGCGCTGTTTGTCAGCCGTACCCTCGCCCACCTGTGTGCGCCCGTGTTTGTGTTGCTCACGGGGTTATCGGCCTGGCTGTATGGCCAGAAATACCAGGGCCGACGCGACGTGTCGGCGTTCCTGTTCAAGCGCGGGCTGTTTCTGGTGGTGCTGGAATTCACCTTGGTCAACTTCGCGTGGACCTTCCAGTTGCCGCCCAGCGTGATCTACATGCAAGTGATCTGGGCGATTGGCGTGAGCATGATCGCCCTTGCTGCGCTGGTGTGGTTGCCGCGTCCGCTGTTGATTGCGTTTGCGGTGGTGATTATCGCCGGGCACAACCTGCTGGACGGGCTGCACTTCGAGACCGGTTCGGCACTGCATGTTCCATGGGCGATCCTGCATGAGCGCAGTTGGATCGAGGTGGGCGACTCGCTGCGCCTGCGCATCACTTATCCGGTGCTGCCGTGGATCGGTGTGATAGCCCTGGGTTATTGCCTGGGCCCGTGGTTTGCCAAAAGCATGCAGCCGACGTTGCGCCAACGTTATCTGTTGCTCGGCGGTGTGAGTGCGTGGGTGGGGTTCGTGGTGGTGCGAGCGGCCAATGGGTATGGCGACACACCATGGCAAGCCTATGACAACGGCGTGCAAACCCTGATGAGTTTTTTCAACATCACCAAGTACCCGCCTTCGTTGCTGTTTTTGGCCCTGACGCTGGGTATCGGATTGTTGCTGTTGCTGGCGTTTGAACAAGCTGGGGCCAAGCGTTGGATCAGCATGCTCGCCACCTTCGGGGCGGCGCCGATGTTCTTTTATTTGCTGCACCTGTATGTGCTGAAAATCCTCTACGTCGTGTGCGTGGCGCTGTTTGGCCTGAATCACGGCAACTACTTCGGCTTTGACGGCATGGGCGCCATTTGGCTGGTGGCGCTGCTGCTGCCGCTGGCGCTGTACCCGCCGGTACATTGGTTCGCCGGGCTGAAGGCGCGGCGCCGCGACCTGGCCTGGCTCAAATATCTATAGAATCCGGACAGCTTTTCTGTGGGCGCTGGCTTGCCTGCGATTGCATCACCTCGGTCTATGCAGGCTACCGAGGCGCCCAAGGCCCTTCATGTCGCGACCAGATGCACATAGAACGCGTGAAACATGAAATACGCACACACCGCCAGCGCCAGGCCCATACAGCGGTTGAACACCGTAAACGCTGACGTCCCGTTGATCCGCCGTCCCAGGAGTGCGCCGAGCAACGCATAGATCCACGGCGCGCCAAACGCGCCAAAGGCCAGCAACCCCGACACCACCGCAATCGACACCCCGGTGATATGCGCCGCCGGCAGCATGACGCTGGTGATCGGCAGCACCGCCATGATGCCCTTGGGGTTGAGCAACTGGATCACCAGGCCGTTCCAGAACGTGAGGGTCCTGGTCGGAGCGGTTGAGGCTTCTTCATCGACCACCGTGCGCGCGGTGAACACCTGATAAGCCAGGTACAAGGTGTACACGCCGCCAATCAATGAGATATAGGGCAACGCCGCCTGAGAAATGATCGCTTCGCCGGTGTAGCCGAACAGCATGAACAACACCAGCATCGCGCACCCCACGCCGACGAAAAACCCGGTGGAGCGACGGAACTGCCCCGTGAGCCCGGCGTTAAGGCCCATGAAATTTACGGGGCCGGGGCTGTACATGACGCTGAAGGCGTAGAGGAAGATGTCCATGGGAGACCTGCAGTAGAAAGAGTGCGGCGAGTCTACTGAGGGGCGTTGGGGGGATTCTTGTACGTTTGTGGTTGTGGCCGATATAGGGATGATGCTGCGCCTTCCAGCGGGAGCAAGCTGCCTCGCCACGGGTATAGTGTTTGTCGAACTCTTCGGGATAAAACCAGGCATGGACACAACGAATCAAGGCAACCTGGATTCACGGACAGTTCCTTTGAGTCAGCGCAACGCAAACGTCTCGATACGTAAACTGGAGCAACTTCCGGTGCAGATCCGCGCGCTCGAAGTTCAGGCAGTCGCCGAAGGTTTCAGGTTCCTGACACGATTGATCACAGAGTGGGAAGATGGCACCCATCGATTTGATCAACCGGGTGAATGCTTTCTAGGGATGTTTTGTGAAGGGCAGTTGATAGCAGTCGGCGGTCTGTCTTGTGATCCCTTTGCGGGACCGGGCGTTGGACGGCTTCGCCGGGTCTACGTAGAGCGCAATCACCGTGGGCGGCAGGCTGGAAAGGCCTTGGTGCATCAATTGCTGGAAAACGCTGCCGTGCATTTTTACCAGGTACGTCTGTCCACCGATTCCTCTGAGGCGGCAGCTTTCTACCTTCGCTGCGGTTTTGATCAAGTGGCTGATGACACGGCCACCCACACAAAAACCTTGGGGCACAGCTGAGACGGATGCTGCAGGCTCAATGACAGAGCGCGAAAGTGGGAGTTGTCGAGCTTCAGCGAGGCGACGATAGCCGTGTGTCAGGCGGCATCTCTATCGACAGTGCTGCGGTCATCGCGACCTCACTGGGTTCGACGGCTCCCACATTGGGCTTTGCGGTGTTTGAAGGGACGTTACATCAACGGAATCGAGTAATTTACAAACACCCGATTCTGATCCTGATCCCGCGCCACTTCACTGCGCGACACACCGTTGCGCCAGCCAAACCCGACGTTTTTGAACGTCCCGCTCTGCACCACGTAATCCAACGAGATGTCCCGCTCCCACTCGCTCGCATCGTTGCCGCTGGCGGTGAGGATGTGGTCACCCTTCAAGTACATCACCGAGGCTTTCAACCCCGGTACGCCGAGTGACGCGAAGTCATAGGCGTATTGCGCAAAGGCGGTGCGCTCGCCGGCCTGGATGAAGGTTTGCACGGTACGGTCGGTGTAGAGGTACAGGCTGGAACCGCCCTCCCCTTTATTCACCAGGCCACCCTGGTTGAGTTGGGCGAAGTTGCTGTCGTCCGAGACCTGTTGGTAACCGGCGGTGATCGCGTGCGGACCCAGGGAGTAGATGAACGCCGCGCTCCACGTGTTGTTGTCGATTTCACCCGTGCCGTTCTTGGTGTAGCCGCCGAGCTTGTAGCCTTCGGCACGGCCGGCGACGCTGCTGTTCTTGCCGTCGGAGGTGGTCTTGAAGTAGCGCAGGTCGGTTTTCAACGAGCCGTAGTCGCCCAGGGGCAACACGTGGATCAGCCCGGCGAAGTGCTGTTGGTAATAGTCTTCGAGGTTGGCGTAGTAGTACTGGAGCATCAGGTCCTTGGTCACCTGATAATCGGCACCGGCGTAGTTGAATGTGTTGCTTTCCTGGGTGCCGCCCGCCACCGCCAGGCCGCTACGGTCGCTGGAGCCACGGCCGGTGGTGTGTTGCAGTTGGCCGCCGATCAGGGTCAGGTTGTCGATGTCCTTGCTGGTGATTTGCCCACCGTCGAACGACTGCGGCAACAGGCGGCCGTCGTTGCTCACCAGGATCGGCAGGTTCGGGCGCAGGTAACCGTAGCGCAGTTCGCTCTTGGCAAAACGTGCCTTGGCCGTGGCGCCACCTCGGGCCCAGTTATCGGTGGCCTTGCCGTCATCGTTGGGGATCATCGAGCTGCCCACATGGCGACCGGCGCCGCTGTCGAGGGTGATGCCGAGCATGCCGATGGCATCGAGACCAAACCCCACGGTGCCGTCGGTGAAGCCCGACTGGTAGTTGAGGATAAACGCCTGGCCCCACTCTTCAGTCTTCGACGGGGCGGCGGTGCCATCCCGGTTGTCGTTGTTGAAGTAGAAGTTGCGCATGCTCAAGTTGGCTTTGCTGTCGCTCAAGAAATCAGCCGACGCCAAAGGGCTCAGGGCAACGCCCAGGCTGCCGGTCAACACGCTTAACACATTCAAAGTGGCTTTCATCACAACCTCAGTCAATTAACCCATGAGCGTCATAAAACGGATACGGCCCCGGGTAGTCCCCGAATACGCCGTTGTGGCTGATCAAACCCTGTTGCGCCTCCCAGCGATGCAACAGATAGCCCGCCGGCTCCAGGTTGAAATGCGCGGGCGCCGCTTCTTGTAGGTCCAGTACGATTTGGTGGGAGGTGCCGGGGCACACACAACTCAAGCTGCCACCGAAACGGCGCTGCATGGGGCGGTGCAAGTGCCCACAGAGCAGGCGCTCCACTTGCGGATGGCGGGCAACGACCTGCTCCAGCGCGGCCGCATTGATGAAGGGTTCGCGGTCCATATGGCCAATGCCGCTGATGAACGGCGGGTGGTGCAGGATCAACAAGGTCGGCGCCTCCGGGCGCAAGGATAATTGCGCGTCCAGCCACTGCAATTGGCTGTCATGCAGCTGGCCGCCGTGACTGCCCGGGAGGGTGGAGTCGAGACCGATCAGGCGCAGCGGATGCTCGTCCACCACCCAGTCCAATGGACCCTTTGCGGACAACGGCAAATACGCGTGATCACGGAACGCCTCCAGCAACGGCCCGCGGCTGTCGTGGTTGCCGGGGACCAGGTAGTACGGCATGTGCAGTCGGGCGAGTTCGGGGTGCAGCACGGCGTATTCATCGGCGCGGCCGAAGTCCACCAGATCACCGCTGATCACCACGATATCGGGGCGCGGGTCGCTGGCGTTCAGGTGGTCGACGGCGCGACGCAATGCGCCCAAGGTGTCGACGACCCCATAAGTGAGACGCTGGCCGGCTTTAAGGTGCAGGTCGCTGATCTGCGCGACAAGAAACGGTCGATTCACAATAGATTCTCAAGCATTCAGGGTGAACAACATGTGCGGCGCAATCGCCAGGGCAATTGGCGCGCCGACGGCGTACAACTGGTTGTCGCTGCTGTCGACCAACAGCGGTTGCGGGCCGCCCACATCCACCAGCAGGCGGCTTTGCGCGCCTTGGAAGAACTGCGCCAGCAGGTGGCCGTGCAGGTGCCCCTCACCCTCCATCACCCTCAGGTGTTCGGGGCGGCAATAGACTGTGCTGGGCAGCTCGGCGGCGTGCCACGGCAACTCGCCGCCGCAGACTTTCAAGCCATGGGCCGACGGTTCGATGACCGGAAAGGCATTGAGGTTGCCGACGAAGCCGGCGACAAAGGCGTTGGCGGGTTTGTGGTAGATGTCACGCGGGCTGGCCAGTTGCGCCACACGGCCGTGCTCCATGACCAAGATGCGATCGCCCAGGGCCATGGCTTCGCCCTGATCATGGGTGACGAACACCGAGGTGATGCCAAGACCGCGCAACAGGTCATTCAGTTCGCTGCGCAGGCGCTCACGTAATTGCGCGTCGAGGGCCGCCAGCGGTTCGTCCAGCAACAGCACTTTCGGACGTGGCGCCAAGGCGCGGGCAAGTGCTACGCGCTGACGCTGGCCGCCTGAAAGTTCGTGGATGCTGCGCTTGCCGTGGTGTTGCAAGCCCACCAGCTCCAGCAGCTCTTCGCAGCGCTTCTCGCGCTCCACTCCCCCCATGCCACGAATCTTCAAGCCATAAACAATGTTGCCCGCCACGTTCAGGTTGGGAAACAGCGCATAGTTCTGGAACACCATGCCCACGTCGCGGCGCTCGATGGGCAGGCGGGTCACGTCCTGATCGCCGAAAAGCACCTGGCCCACATCCGGGCGCTCCAGGCCGGCGATCAGGCGCAACGTGGTGGTTTTGCCACAGCCGGATGGGCCAAGGATCGCCAGGGTTTCGCCGCCCTCGACGGTCAGGTTCAAGTCATGCACGGCCACGGTGCCATCGGCGAACGCCTTGCGACAGCCTTGCAGGCGGATAGTGATAGCGGTCATCGACGTTCTCCACGGGACAAACGGGCACTGATGGCCTGCAACGCAATCAGCAGCGGCACGATCATCAGCAAAAAGATCAGGGTGTAGGCACTGGCGATTTCCAGGCGCGCCGAGGCATAGCTGTCGGCCAGGCCCACGGGCAGCGTCTTGGTCATGGGGGTGTGGAGCATCCAGGTCAGGTTGAATTCACCCAGGGACAAGGTCACCACCATCAGCACGCCCGCCAGAATCCCCGCCCGGCAGTTGGGCACCACCACGCTGAAAAAGCGTTTGATCGGACCCGCGCCCAGACTGGCCGCCGCCTCCTCCAGCAGCGGCAGTTGCTGGCGTTGCATCACCGCCATCACCGGGCGTACCAGGAACGGCAAGGTGAACAGCACATGGCCAACCAGGATGAACAGCCAACTGCTACGAAAGCTGCCGAACTGGCCGTAGGTGAGCAGCAAGGCCAGCGCACTGGCCAACCCCGGCATCGCCACCGGCAGCACCATCAACTCTTCGAAGGCGCGACTGAAGCGGTTGTTCATCCGCACCAGCGCGTAGGCCGCCGGCACGCCGATCACGCAGACACCTACCGCGCAGGCCAGCGCCAATTGCAGCGACAACCACACGGTGGGCGAATAGGCCTGCCACACCTGGATCAACCAATCAAAGGTCAAGCCACTGGACAGCCCCACGAAAAAGTTGCGGGTCAAGCCGGCCAGCAAAGACATCAGCACCGGCACCAACATGAAGGCACACACCAGCAAGGTGAACAGCAGTTGCAGCACAAACAGTGATGAGCGTTTCACAGCACAGTTCCCGCGTTTTTCACCAGGCGTCGCGTGAGCAGCAACACCGCCCAGGTCACCACGCCAAGCACCACCGACAGCGCAGCGGCGACGGCAAAGTTGGCGTAGTTGGTGAATACGTTGTAGATCGCCACCGGGGTGACATTCAGTCGCGTGCCCAAGGTAAAGGCCGTGCCGAAGGCCCCCATGGACGTGGCAAAACAGATCGCGCCGCAGGACGCCAACGCGGGCGCCAGGCCCGGCACGATCACGTCGCACACCACGCGCCAATGCCCGGCGCCGAGGGAATGCGCGGCCTCCTCCAGGCTGCGGTCAAGGCTTTCGCACGCGGCCATCACCGTGAGGATCACCCGTGGAATCGAGAAGTAAAGGTAGCCCACAAACAGTCCCGCCAACGAATAGGCAAAGATCCAGCGCTCGCCGACCAGTTGCAGGCCCAGTGAGGCCAGCAGGCCTTGTCGGCCAGCCAGCAAAATCACCAGGAAGCCCACCACCACACCGGGAAAGGCCAAAGGAAAGGTGAGCAATGCCACCAACGCCGAGCGCCCGAAAAACTGCTGCCGGGCGAGGAATACCCCGCTGATGCCGCCAATCACCAACGCAACCAGCGTTATCACCACGGCCAGGACCAACGTTTGCCCAAGGCTGCCCAAGTACTGCGCACTGCTGAGCACCTGCCAGTACCCGCTGCCGTTGCTGTCGCGGCTGTCGGCACCGAGCACCACCAAGTGCGCCAGCGGCAACAGCCAGAACGCGAGCAGCACCGCAAAGGCCGGGGCCAGCGCCCAGGCCGCATGTCTTGACGATGCTGCCACTTACTTGACCTCGTTCAGGTAACGGGCGGCGAAGGCTTCCTGCACGGCGGCCATTTTTTCGTAGTCCACCACCCCGGCGCGGGCGTAGTCGCTGTCGGGCAGGAACTGTGCAGCTACGTCAGCCGGCATTTTCATCGGGCGCACCGGGCGCAGGTAGGCCTTGGCCCAGAGTGCCTGGCCTTCGTCCGACAGCACGAAATCGAGGACCTTTTGCGCATTGGCGCGGTGCGGCGCGTTAGCCACCAGGCTCATCACATAGGGCACGCTGATACTGCCTTCTTCCGGGATCACGAAGGCGACGTTGGCCTTGTCCTTGTAGCGCGCGCGGTAAGCGTTGAAGTCGTAGTCCACCAGGATCGGCAACTCACCGGACAGCACGCGCGCATAGGCCGTTTGCTTGGGCACGATGGGCATGTTTTTCGCGAGCTTTTGGAAGTAGTCGATGGCCGGCGCAAAGTTGTCCAGGTCGCCGCCCATGGCGCGGTTGATCGCCACTGCCGAGACGTAGCCGACAAAGGCGCTGGACGGGTCGAGGTAACCAACCATGCCTTTGTATTCCGGCTTGAGCAGGTCAGCCCAACTGTGCGGCACCGGCAAACCACCGAGCGCATCGACGTTGACCATAATGCCCAAGGTGCCGGAATGGATCGCGAACCAATGGCCGGCGGGGTCTTTCAAACCTGCAGGAATCTGGTCCCAGGCCTTGGGTTTGTAAGTGTCGACCACTTCAGCTTTTTGCGCCTGCAGGCCGAAGGTCACGCCGTAGTAAACGACGTCCGCCACCGGTGCGGCTTTTTCCGCCACCAACTGTGCCAGGGACTGGCCGGAGTTCTTGTTGTCCAGCGGCACTTGCACACCGGTGCTGGCGGCGATGGCCTGAAGTTGGGTGCCCCAGTCGGCCCAATCCGGCGGGCAGTTGTAGCAGATTGCAGTGTCGGCGGCCTGGGCCAGGCTGGCCGCACCGCAGAGCAGCACGGCTGCCAGGGTTTTACTGAGTGCGCGCATCGTGGGTTTCCTCGTGGGGTTGAGTACTGTCGCCCGGCCGGATATGGCAAGGCAGGCAATGGGACGTCGGGGCATTGCCGGCGATTTGCGCCAGCAGTTGGTCAATTACGGTGCTGGCCAGCAAGGCGATGGGCTGCACCACGCTGCACAGGGTCGGGTGCATCTGAGTGCCGAGGCTGATGCCGTCGAAACCCATCACCGAGAGTTGTTCGGGCACGTTCCAGGCGTTACGGCGCAGTTCGGCGATCAGGCTGATTGCCAGAAAGTCGTTGGAACACACCAGCGCGGTGGGCGCATCAGCACCTTGGAGAACGGGTTGGATGGCGGCGAATTCGGCCTGGGTGTGGGCCGGCATTTCGATCACTGAGCGGGGCTCAAGGCTGTATTCGAGCATGGCATCGCAATAACCGGCGTAGCGCAGGCGGGCACGGTCGGACTGCAACGCGGGGCCGGCGACCATACTGATGCGTCGATGGCCCGCATCCAGCAGATAACGGGTAGCCAATGCCATGCCGGCGCGGTTGTCGACCGATACGGCGCTGTAGTTGGGGTTGCTCGGTTGGTGGTAGGCCAGCACGAACGGGGTCTGTTCGGTGTTAAGGCTGCTGAGCACGCTGTTGCTTTCGGCATCGGTCACCGTCAGCACCAGGCCGTCGACACGCTGGCGCAGTAGCTCTTCGACCACACTGCACTCGCGTTCGCTGCTGTAGTCGGTGGTCGCCAGCAACAGGCTGTAGCCGCGCGCCCGCGCCGCACGTTCCATGGCCTGGAACTGTTCAGCGAATACCGGGTTGAGCAAGTTGGGCACCACCACCCCGATCAACTGGGTGGTTTGCAGGCGCAGTTGGCGGCCCAGCAGATTGGGGCGAAAGCCCAGCTCACGGGCGGCGGCGAACACCTGCTCACGGGTGGTCGGGCGCACCTGGTCAGGGGAAGCAAAGGTACGGGCGGCGGTGGCGCGGGATACCCCAGCCAGCCGTGCTACGTCTTTCAGGTCAGTCATTGTCACTCGCTTGAGATCGATCTCATTGGCGAGGACACTAGCGGGGGAATATGGCAGGACGGTGGTGGGAGGGTTACGGTTTGATGACAGCACATACCCTGCAGCAGGATGAACAGCGGTCCAAATGTGGGCCGGTGTCTATCCATAGACAGTCATACTCCTGGGCTAGTCTGGAAAAATCGGGCACGCAAAATCCGCCCACTAACCTTTCGATTCGATCCAAGTGCGGGCACAATGCGTGTCCTTTTTTGGCAGGCACCGCCGCAGGCTCTCAAAAATGATCAAAACGCCGTACTACCTCATCGATAAACAGAAGCTTCTGGTCAACATGCAGAAGATTGCTTACGTGCGCGAGCAGTCCGGCGCCAAGGCGTTGCTGGCGCTCAAGTGCTTTGCCACCTGGTCGGTGTTCGACCTGATGCAGCAATACATGGACGGCACCACGTCGTCGTCGCTGTATGAGCTCAAGCTCGGTCGCCAGAAGTTCGAAGGCGAGGCGCACGCCTACAGCGTGGCCTGGGCCGACGATGAAATCGAAGAGATGCTGGATAACTGCGACAAGATCATCTTCAACTCCATCAGCCAGCTGCAGCGTTTTGCCGAACGTTCCGAAGGCAAGACCCGTGGCCTGCGCGTGAACCCTCAGGTGAGCAGTTCCGACTACCTGCTGGCCGACCCAGCGCGTCCATTCAGCCGCCTGGGCGAATGGGACCCGGTGAAGATCGAAGGTGTGATCGAGCAGATCTCCGGCTTCATGTTCCACAACAACTGCGAGAACGGCGACTTCAGCCTGTTCGACAAGATGCTGGGCGTGATCGAAGAACGCTTCGGCGCGCTGCTGCACAAGGTCGAGTGGGTCAGCCTCGGCGGCGGCATCCACTTCACTGGGGAAGACTACGCGGTGGACGCGTTCTGCGCGCGCCTGAAAGCGTTCTCCGAACAGTACGGCGTGCAGGTGTACCTGGAACCCGGCGAAGCGGCGATCACCAACAGTGCCTCCCTGGAAGTCACCGTGCTCGACACCCTCTACAACGGCAAGAACCTCGCCGTGGTAGACAGCTCCATCGAAGCCCACCTGCTGGACCTGCTGATCTATCGCCTCAATGCCAAGCTGGCACCGAGCGATGGCGAACACACTTACATGGTGTGCGGCAAATCCTGCCTGGCCGGGGACATTTTCGGCGAGTATCAATTTGATCGTCCGCTGGCCATCGGCGATCGGCTGTCGTTCATCGACACCGCAGGCTACACCATGGTCAAGAAAAACTGGTTCAACGGCCTGAAAATGCCGTCCATCGTAGTGAAACAACTCGACGGTACTGTCGAAGTGGTTCGTGAATTTGGTTACGACGACTACCTGTCCAGCCTTTCGTAAGCTGGCGGATAAAGGAGAGATAAAGCAATTGAAAAAGAACGTTCTTATCATTGGTGCAGGAGGTGTCGCCAAGGTGGTGGCCCACAAGTGCGCGCAGCACAACGACGAACTCGGTCGTATTGCTATCGCGTCGCGCAACATCTCCAAATGCCAGGCCATCATCGACAGCGTCAAGGCCAAGGGTAGCCTCAAGGTTCCCGCCGATATCCAAGCCTTCGCGCTGAACGCCCTGGACGTGGAAGCGACCAAGGCCCTGATCCGCGAGACCGAATCGCAGATCGTCATCAACGTCGGTTCCGCGTTCCTCAACATGTCGGTCCTGCGGGCCTGCATCGACACCGGCGTTGCGTACCTCGACACCGCCATCCACGAAGAGCCGGGCAAGGTCTGCGAGACCCCGCCGTGGTACGGCAACTACGAGTGGAACCACCTGGAAGAGTGCAAACAGAAGAACATCACCGCCATCCTTGGCGTGGGCTTCGACCCGGGTGTCGTCAACGCGTATGCCGCGCTGGCGCAGCAACAGCATTTCGACCGCATTGATTCGATCGACATTCTCGACGTCAATGCCGGCTCCCACGGCAAATACTTCGCCACCAATTTCGACCCGGAAATCAACTTCCGCGAGTTCACCGGACAGGTGTGGAGCTGGCAGAACAGCCAGTGGACCAGCAACACCATGTTCGAAGTCAAACGCACCGACGACCTGCCGGTAGTCGGTTCGCAGAACCTTTACCTCACCGGCCACGATGAAGTGCACTCGCTGTCGAAAAACCTCGACGTGCCCAACGTGCGTTTCTGGATGAGTTTCGGCGAACACTACATCAACGTGTTCACCGTACTGAAGAACCTCGGCCTGCTCTCCGAAAAGCCGGTCACCACCGCCGAAGGCCTGGAAGTCGTGCCGCTTAAACTGGTCAAGGCCGTGCTGCCCGACCCGTCTTCGCTCGCACCGGGCTACACCGGCAAAACCTGCATTGGAGACCTGGTCAAGGGCACCAAGAATGGCCAGCCACGCGAGTTGTTCATCTACAACGTGGCGTGCCATGAAGAAGCCTTTGCCGAAACCGACAGCCAGGGCATCTCCTACACCGCAGGCGTACCACCGGTGGCCGCTGCGCTGCTGGTCGCCCGTGGCGAATGGGATGTGAAGCACATGGCCAACGTCGAGGAACTGCCAGCCGAGCCGTTCCTGAAAGCGCTGGACGTGATGGGCTTGCCGACGCGGATCAAAGACGAGCACGGTGATCGTGCCTGGGATGCAATTGCCTGAATAGGCAATCGTTGACCGAACAAAAAATGCGCCCTGAGGGGCGCATTTTTTTTGATGCCAACCCACCCTACTGTAGGAGCGAGCCTGCTCGCGAAGAACATCAACGAAGACGCAGGCATTCTGGATGCACGCGGTGCCTGTTGGTTTTTCGCGAGCGCCTACAGAGGTTGTCGGTTATTCGAGGTTCCGCGCTGAATTGCTCAGCGCCCGCGAACACTGCAACAACGCCGGCGCCAGTTGCTTCTGCGCATCCGCCCTGCTCCACCGACTGGTCGGCGCCACCACATGCACCGCTGCCACCGGCCGGCCATTGGCACCCAGTACCGGCGCGCCGATGGTCATGTCGCCCAGGAACAGCTCCTGGCCATTTACCGCATAGCCCTGCTCGCGCACTTGCTGCAACGACTCCAGAATCCTGTCGACCTCGGTCAATGTCTGGCTGGTATGCGCAATGCGCTGGCTGTTCTCGATCAACACCAACGCCTCCTCCTGCGGCAACGCGCTCAAATACGCCCGCCCCGACGCCGTGCAGTACATCGGTACCCGCGAGCCAATCGGCATGTGCACCGGCACGAAACCCGAGCTGACGAAGCGTGCGATGTAGGTCATGTCGTAGCCCGCAGGCTCGGTAAGGCACGACGTCTCGCCGGTCAATCGCGTCAGTTCCGATAAAAACGGGTTGGCCACCTCGATCAACGAATGCGCATCCAGATAGCTGAAGCCCAACTCCAACACCCGAGGTGTGAGTTGGTAATGCCGTGTGCGCGAGTGTTTCCGAAGGTAACCCAGGCTTTCGAGCGTAAATACCATGCGCTGGGCCGAACTTTTGGTCATGCCGGCGGCCTCGGCCACCTCCGCAAGGCTCATGCTGCGGCGCTGTGCGCTGAATGCCTTGAGCACCGACAGGCCTTTTTCCAGGGATTGGTTGTGCAGACTGTTGCGATCTTCGGACATGGCGTACTCGTGGTCAGGTCGATCAGGCGTGGCGATATTTCTACCTTAAATTACAAAAATAGACCATCTAATATCGCATATCGATACGACTGCTTCATTTTTTCAATTTTGTGTAGCGATATACGATTTTTATTAATCGAAATGGCACAGAGCTTGCGATTTCATCGGCAGCCGCTTGCGGTACTGACTTTCCGTTTTCCTTCTGGAGTAACCCGATGAACAGTCTTTCGCCCTTGTTTCGCCGCCTTGCCTTCGGCCTCTGTGCCACGTTCTGCGTTACCGCCGTGCACGCAGAAAGTGCGTCCTCTTACAAAGTCGGTGCAACGGCCAGTGGTTCGCCGTTTACCTTCCTCGACATCAAGAGCAACAGCATTCAGGGCGTGATGGTTGATGTCGCTGAAGCCGTAGGCAAGGCCGGCGGTTTCACCAGCCAGATCGAGCAGACCAACTTCGCCGCGCTGATCCCCTCCCTCACCTCCGGCAAGCTCGACTTCATTTCCGCCGGCATGCTCAAGACCGAAGAACGCACCAAGGTCGTCGACTTCAGCGCCCCGGTTTACGCGTACGGTGAAGGCCTGATCATCAATGCCGACGACAACGCCGCTTACCCTGATCTCATGCCACTCAAGGATCAGGTAGTCGGCGTGCAGGCCGGCACGATCTTCTATGACCAGCTGAACAAGCTCGGCATCTTCAAGGAGATCCGCACCTACGATTCCATCGGCGAGATGGTCCGCGACCTCTCCCTGGGCCGCATCAAGGCCGCTGTGGGCGACCAGCCAGTGGTGGCCTACCAGATTCGCCAGAAGCTGTTCAAAGGCGTGAAGCTCGCTCCTGACTACACGCCCAGCAACGTCGGCGAAGTCTGCCTGGTGGTGCGCAAGGGCGATGCACAAACCCTGGAGCGCCTGAACACCGCCATCGCCAGCATCAAGGCTGACGGCACCCTCGACAGCATCCTCAAGAAGTGGGGACTTGATACCCAGGTGCGCCCATGAAGCCGGCTGAGTTCCTGCAAAACGCCCTGGACTTCCTGCCGATCCTGCTGCAAGGCGCCTGGGTGACGATCCAGATCACCGTGCTGTCGTTCCTGCTCAGCAGTGCGCTCGGGTTGGTACTGGCGCTGATCAAGCTGTCGCCGATTCGTGCACTGTCGTGGACGGCCAGCACCATCATCAACGTGATCCGTGGCCTGCCAATCATTGTGCAGCTGTTCTACATCTACTTCGTACTGCCCGACATGGGCGTACACCTCACCGCGTTCTATGCGGGTGTGATCGGCATGGGCATCGCCTACTCGGCGTACCAGGCCGAGAACTTCCGTACCGGCATCATTGCCGTCGAACAAGGCCAGCGCGAAGCTGCCGAAGCCTTGGGGATGCGCTCGGCGCTGATGATGCGCCGGGTGATCCTGCCACAAGCGTTTCGCATCGCTCTGCCGCCCTACGGCAACACCCTGGTGATGATGCTCAAGGACTCGTCCCTGGTGTCGACCATCACCGTGGCCGAGATGACCCGACAGGGCCAGCTGATCGCCTCGTCGACCTTCCAGAACATGACCGTCTACACCCTGGTCGCCCTGCTCTACCTGCTGATGAGCCTGCCGCTGGTGTATGGCCTGCGCCGCATGGAACAACACCTGGGTCGGAGGAAAAAAGCATGATCAACATTCACCAACTGCACAAACACTACGGCAGCCACCGCGTACTGCACGGTGTCGACCTGAACGTGGCCAAGGGCGAAGTGGTGTGCCTGATCGGCCCCTCGGGCTCGGGCAAATCCACCCTGCTGCGCTGCATCAATGCACTGGAAGCCTACGACGGCGGCGTGATCACCGTGTTCGGCGAAACCGTGCAGCGCGGCAGCAAGACCGTGCACGCCCTGCGCAGCCGCATGGGCATGGTGTTCCAGCGCTTCAACCTGTTCCCCCATCGCACCGTACTGGAAAACGTGATGGAAGGCCCGGTTTACGTCAAAGGCGAACCGCCCACGCAAGCCCGCGAAGAAGCCCTGGTGTTGCTGGAAAAGGTCGGCCTGAGCGCCAAGGCCGATGCTTACCCGGAGCAACTCTCCGGCGGCCAGCAACAACGCGTGGCCATCGCCCGCGCCTTGGCGATGAAACCCGACGCCATGTTGTTCGACGAACCCACCTCCGCCCTCGACCCGGAACTGGTGGGCGATGTGCTGGCGGTGATGCGCACCCTGGCCGACGAAGGCATGACCATGATTGTGGTCACCCACGAAATGGGCTTTGCCCGCGAAGTCGCCGACCGCGTGTGTTTCCTGCATGGCGGTTACATCGTCGAAAGTGGTGCGGCGGAACAGGTGCTGGGCAATCCGCAGCATCCGCGTACCCAGGATTTCCTGCGGCGGGTGCTGCACCCCACTGGCGATACGCGGAGCCTGTCATGAAGTCATTGTGGTCCGCGACGGCGCCCTCGGTGGTGCCGACACCTGCGTTGAGGGAGTCGGTGAAGGTGGATGTGGCGATTGTCGGGGCGGGATACACCGGTTTGTCGACCGCACTGCACTTGGCCGAGCGTGGTGTCAGCGTGTGCGTGCTGGAAGCCAATGAGCCCGGCTGGGGGGCATCTGGACGCAATGGTGGGCAGGTCAATCCCACGCTCAAATACGACCCCGAGCAACTGGTGCAGATGTTCGGGCCGGAGCGCGCCGAACCGTTGATCTCGACCGTGTCGAGTTCAGCAGACCTGGTGTTCAAGCTGATCGAAAAGCACGGCATTGATTGCGCGCCGGTACGCAAGGGCTGGATGCAGGTGTCATACACCGAAAAAGGCGTCGCCGGGCTGCACGCGCGAGCGGATCAGTGGGCGCGGCGCGGTGTGCCGGTGCAGCGTCTGGATGCGTCGACGGTGGCGTCACGCATGGGCAGTGACGCATTTGCCGGCGGCTGGCTGGATGGTCGTGCAGGGGCGATTCAACCGTTGGCGTATGCCCGTGGATTGGTGGGCGCGGCATTGGCGGCGGGTGTACGCATTCATGGGCAGAGCGCGGTGACAGACTTGCGGCGCCAGGGAGCGGGCTGGCAATTGCAGACGGCTTCGGGTGCACGGGTCATGGCCGATCAAGTCGTGCTGGCCACCAACGGCTACAGCGGCAACCTGTGGCCGGGCATGGCGCAGAGCGTCCTTGCGGCAAACAGCTTTATCGTCGCTACCACACCGTTGAGTGGCAGCGTCGCCGAGCGCATCCTGCCGGGCCAGGAAACCGTCTCCACCGCGCAAAGGCTGCTGCTGTACTTTCGCAAGGACAGCCATGGGCGCTTGTTGATGGGCGGCCGCGGACTGTTCAACGACCCCACTTCACCGACAGATTTCGCCCACCTGGAACGCTCGCTGGCGCTGCTGTTTCCGCAGTTGGGGCCACTGCAGTTCGAGTATCGCTGGGCCGGACGTATCGCGATCACGCGGGACTTCATGCCCCACGTTCACCAGCCCGCGCCGGGTTTAACGTTGGCACTGGGCTGCAATGGGCGCGGGATCGCACTGTGTACCAGCCTGGGGCAACAGTTGGCGGGCAAGTTGTGTGACAGCCAGGCGGAGTTCGCCTACCCGGTGACACCGTTGCAACGGCTACCGATGCATGGGTTGCAGCGTTTCTACATCGGGGCGGGGGTGGCGTGGTATAGCCTGTTGGACCGGTTGAACATCGTTTGAATCGCTAAACACTCTAAAGAGCTGTCAACACTCACAGGTTACTGAACCGACGCACCCTGCTAGCCTGAGCCAGTCGAACTCAATCCTCGTCTGGCTCACGCCTTTACCATGTGCGAAAGGAATCGTCCATGAACCCACAAACACACGCCGACAGCCTCCCCGCGCGCTTGGTCGGGTTGGTGTACAGCATCGCTTGCTACGTGGTTTTCCTACTCACCTTTTTATACCTGATGGGGTTCTTGGGCAGCGTCGTGGTGCCCAAGAACATCAACGCGGGGCGACTTATCGACTGGCCTCTGGCAACGTTGATCAACGGTTTGCTGATCATCCTGTTTGGTCTACAGCACAGCGTCATGGCGCGTAAACGCTTCAAGAGCAGGTTGACTGCACTCATTCCGACGGCGGCTGAACGCTCCACCTATGTGTTGTTCAGCAGTCTGGTACTGGGGGTGATGTTCTGGCTGTGGCACCCCATCACCTATCAGGTATGGCATATCGAAACAGCCTGGGCGAGGGCTTTGATAACGGGGCTGTTCTGGGCGGGGTGGGCCATTGTGTTATTGGCGACGCTGTTGATCAGCCACTTCGAACTCTTCGGGCTCAAGCAAGCGATTGACCGCTGGCGCGACACAGCGCAACACGCGCCAGTGTTCAGGACCCCGCTGCTCTATAAGATCATTCGTCACCCGCTGTATCTTGGGTTCCTGATTGCCTTTTGGGCTACGCCGGACATGACGGTCGGTCATTTACAGTTTGCGATGGGGCTGACGGTCTATCTCTTTATCGGCACCTACTTTGAAGAGAAGGATCTGACGGTGTTGTTTGGAGACAGGTATCGCGAGTATCAGGGAGAGGTCAGCATGATTTTTCCGATGCCGAAGAGACGTTCAAAATGAAGCAACGCAGATACTGAACAGGTCCCCGCCACAGGGGGAGAGAGTTCGCTCCCACGCAGAGTGAACTGACCCCACAAAGTTGGACGTTTACCCATCTATGCCTGAGCGGCCTGAGTGCTGCCATCCGACGCGATCTAAAACACCGACCACCCAATCCGCTCACTCAACAACTCCAATGCCTTCATCCCCGCCAGCGAGTTCCCCGCCGCGTTCAACTCCGGTGACCACACGCACACCGTAAACTGCCCCGGCACCACGGCGACAATCCCGCCGCCTACCCCGCTCTTGCCCGGCAACCCCACGCGATAGGCAAAATTTCCCGCTTCATCATAGAGCCCGCTGGTGGCCATGATCGAGTTGACCTGCTTGGTCTGGCGCGCGGTGAGGACCTGCTCGCCGCTGTGGGCGCTCTCGCCTTCGTTGGCCAGGAAACTGAAGGCCCGGGCCAAATCCAGGCAGCTCATTTGCAGCGCGCAATAATTGAAATAGCTGTGCAGCACCGCATCGACATCGTTGTGAAAGTTGCCGAACGACTTCATCAGGTAGGCCATGGCCGCGTTGCGCGCGCCGTGTTGGGCTTCGGACTCGGCGACGACGCTGTTGACCAGGATCTGCGGGTTGCCGGACAGACGCCGCACAAAGTCGCGCATCGACAAAATCGGCACGGCGAAGCGCGATTGGTTGATGTCGCAGATCACTAGCGCGCCGGCATTGATGAACGGATTACGCGGGCGGCCGCGTTCGAACTCCAGTTGCACCATGGAGTTGAACGGCTGCCCCGAAGGTTCGTGGCCCAGGCGTTCCCAGATGGTTTCGCCGCCGTGGTCGATGGCCTGCACCAGGCTGAACACTTTGGAGATGCTCTGCACCGAGAACAGCGTATCGGCATCACCGGCGCAGTAGGCCGCACCATCGTTGCCGTAAACGGCGATGCCGAGTTGGTTGGCGGGCACATCGGCAAGTGCGGGGATGTAGTCGGCGACTTTGCCGAGGCCGATCAGGGGGCGCACTTCGTCGAGGATCGACGAGAGCATCGCCTGCATGTCTTGTCCTGTCATCTGTGTTTGAATCGCTGGCAAACGGGTCGCGGAGGATACTTCAATGCGCCCGAAAGCCCCACACAATCTCGACCACCCGTTCGGCGATCACCAGGTAGACAAGGATCAACAATAACTGCAGCGCCAGGTGATAACGCAGCTTGGCGAGCCGGCGAATACCGTCGCTGATATTCAGGAGCATCAACAGCGTCGACAGGATGATCAGGCCCCAGCCGGCCACGCTGGAGGCAAACACCCCGATAAACAAGTCACGCTGACCCAGCAACGTATTCGTCCCCGCCGCAAACAGCAGTGCACACACCAGCAAGTTTTTCACGTTGTCGAAGATCTGCGTGCTCAGATCGTTTTCCAACAACGCCATATACCGCTTCCATAACGTGCGCATGGCCAGTACCGGGTAGGGATCGCTCGTCAATCAAAGTAGTCCAAATGCCCGTACACTGCACCGTTGCGCTTATTCCATGAGGACTTTTGCATGAAATTGATGATCGGCCTGGCCGCCCTGCTGTTGGTATCGGCTTGCACCACGACCACACCCACCACGCCCCCCGCCCAAGACTCCGCTGCGTCAACATGCCTGGCCGGCGGCGGCACGATGAAGCAAGTCGGCAAGTTGCAGACCTGGAAGTGCATCACGCCGTACAGGGACGCGGGCAAGGCGTGCACCGATTCGAGCCAGTGCGAGGGTGAGTGCCAGACCAGCGTGACCACGCAAACAGGCACCACACCGATCAGCGGCACCTGCCAGGTGGATAACAGCCACTTCGGCTGCTCGGCGACGGTGGAGAAAGGCAAGCTGGGGCGGGCGATCTGCGTGGACTGAGCCATATCCCCCTGTAGGAGCGGTTAGAAGTGCGCCACATCCGACACCCGCTCATCCAGCACATCCCGCGCCAGTGCCCAGGCGCTTTCCCTGGATTCCACCACCAGCAGCGGGTAGCCCCAGGCCTTGCCGAACATCGCGGCAAACGGCTTGAGCGCCAAGCGTTGCGCGGCGCTGGGCTCCACCTGAATCATGCCTTTGACGTAGGTGCGCAGCGCCTGTTTGTTTTTCTTCATCCAGATCGACGCGTGCTTGCGCTCCTCGTGGGAGTGCTCGTGGTTGTTTTCATCCACGGATTTCTCGTGCAGCAGCACGAAGGATTGCTGGCGGGCCAGCAGGCTTTCGAAGGTCAGGAAGGCATCTTCCGGCCCGCCCTCGTTGGGTGCATCGAAGACGATTTTCACCACTGGGAATGTTGAACTGTCGAGTCGCATGGCAAAGCCCCTTGAGTAGCCTTTGATGAGAGTGAATCTCATCATAAGGCTCAACCCGCTGGACGGCATTGCACAGAATAGCCAGAATGTTTCGCAATTCAGCCAAAACGTGAAGCCGTCATGCAACGCCACCGCCTTGATCATCGTGATCCCGCCAGAGTCAGGGACGCCGACCTGCTCCCGCGCGCCGTGGTGGCCGTGAACGCCACCAGCACGTCCGAGAGCTGGGAGCATGCCCCGCATTCCCATCGCAAAGGGCAGCTGATGTACACCCTGCGCGGGGTGATTCATTGCCAGATCGAGGCTGGCATCTGGATCGTGCCGCCCCAGTGCGCGCTGTGGATTCCCGGCGGCCTGCCCCATGCGGCGCGCGGTTCCGGCGAAGCGGAGGTGTATTGCCTGTTGATCGACCCGGACGCCGCCGGCGCCCTGCCCGCGCAATGTTGCACGCTGTCGGTGTCCGGCCTGTTGCATGAACTGATCAGCAAGGCCGTAAGCTTCCCGCAACTGTATGACGAGGACGGCGCACAGGGGCGCCTGATCCGCACACTGCTGGACGAGCTGGCCCAGGCGCCCATCGAGGACCTGCACCTGCCGATGCCCCGGGATCCGCGCTTGCGGCGCCTGGCCGACAGCCTGCTGGCCGACCCCGGCGACAAGGCCACGCTCGGCCAATGGGCCATGCGCATCGGCATGAGCGAGCGCAGCATGACGCGCCTGTTGCTGGAAGAATTTGGCTTGAGTTTCGGCCGCTGGCGCCGGCAGTTGCATGTGATCCTGTCACTGCAACGCCTGGCCAGGGGCGACAGTGTGCAGCGGGTCGCTCTGGACCTGGGCTACGAGAACGCCAGCGGCTTCATCACCATGTTCCGCAAGGCGGTAGGCCAGCCGCCAGCACGTTACCTGGCAGATCGCGCCGGGGCGCCAACGGCCAACGCCGCGGCAACCATTGCGTTGCACGCGCTCCAGACGCCGGATCAGCGCTGAACCGGAATACGAATATCACCGCCGCGACACTGGGTTTTCACACTTTTGGGGCAGCCGGCAAAGCGCAGTTCCTTGCTCAGGCACACGCGCACTTCGGACAGCACCTTGCCCTTGCAGATCACCGCCATGCTGTGATCGCCCATGGCGGGGTTGCTCTGGCGGAACAACTGTTCGATGTCCCGTGCTTCAAGGTAATTGGGCACATTGAATGGCTGCAGTTGCTGCGGGATCTGCACCGTGGCCAGCGCCGCGTCGGTGGCGTCCAGGTAACGCGTGGGTCCCAGGCCGCTGCACGTACCGTGTTTGGCCCACTCATGCTTGAGCAATGCCTGGGTGGGAAACATCAGCGCGCCCTTGGCGATGTCTTCGGCCGACAGCCGCGATTGCGGGTCACACGACGCCGGCCACCCGCCTCGGGCATACTGCGGCCATAACCCGTGCAATACAAAGCCGTAGCCTTTACCCGTGCATTGCTCGTTGCTCGGGTGCGTCAGGCAGAACGTGGGCGACCACGACAGTGACAACACATAAAAATCAAAATCCCCTGCCGGGCGTTGTTCTCGTGGTGCGGCCATTGCGCTGGTGGCAATGACCAGCCACACCATCATCCAGAATTTCATCCATCTGTTCCTTGAAAAAACACAACCCTATCGTACCTAGCCAGGATGATGGGGGTTACGCTGTAGCACCTTGTCGAGGATCCGATCGGTCTTCAACGCCTCGATCGCCTGTGAGGGGTGTTCGGCTTCCCCGCGAATATGGGCGTTCATGGCCAGCACATGATGCCACTGGATATGCGCGTGGCAAGGCACCTCCCGCACCTCGTCCACCTCGCCTTCAAGGCGCAGCGGCTGGTCTTCGAACACTGCAAACGTGATGCGCCCCTTGCTGCCGATCAGCTCGACCTTGTCTTCGCGGCGGTCGGCGACAAAATTCCAGCAGCCCATGCCCAGCGCGCCGGACGCGAACGTCCAGCAGGCGGTCACCGCATCCTCGGCGGCGTAGCGCCCGGCCTGTCGCGCGGTAAAGCCCGAGACCTCGACGATATCCCCGGCCAGGTACTGGAACAGATCAAACCCATGGCTGGCCAGGTCGGCAAAGTAACCCCCACCGGCAATGAGCGGGTCGGTGCGCCAATTGGCGGCGCTGGCGTCGTCGGCGCCCGGTGGCTTGCACAAGGTCCAGGTCAGGTGACGCAATTGGCCAATACGCCCGTCCTGCAGCCACTGGCGCACTTGCTGGAAACGCGGCAGTGAGCGGCGGTAATACGAGACAAACAGATGCAGGCCGGCACGCTCGAAGGTGCGCTGCATCAATGCGCTTTGCTCGGCATTCAATGCCATCGGTTTTTCGACACAGCAATGCTTGCCCGCGGCGGCCACCATCAGGCTGTATTCCAGGTGGCTGTCGGGTGGCGTGGCGATGTACACCGCGTCCACTTCGGGATCGTTGATCAGGGCCTGGGCATCGGTGTAGAAGCGGGCAATCCCGTGGCGTGTCGCATAATCGCGCACAGCCTCTTCACGGCGCCCCATCACGGCGACCAGCGCCGAACCTGGCGCTTTGTAGAAAGCGGGTCCACTCTTTAACTCAGTGACACTGCCACAGCCGATCATGCCCCAGCGTACGGTGCTCATCTGCTCTCCTCGTCCGTTTTGATCAATCGGGCAGTATCCACAACCCCACGCGTCAGCGCCATAACCACTTAGCATGACAATTGCATTACACTTTTATGACATTCATCCCACTGCGGGGGCACAGACGATGAAAATAAGGGCCACGGTCATTTGCGAACACGAGGGGCATATCCTCTTCGTACGCAAGGCCAGATCGAAATGGGCGCTGCCGGGCGGCAAGGTCGAACGCAATGAGCGCCCGGTCGGCGCGGCGGAACGCGAACTGGAAGAAGAAACCGGATTGAACGTGGACGGCTTGCTGTACTTGCAGGAACTGAAGGCTCGCGACACCGTTCACCACGTGTTCGAAGCGTCAGTGGTGAACATCGCCGATGCAAAACCCTGCAATGAAATAATCGATTGCCAGTGGCACCCTTATGGCGCCATGGATGAACTGGACACCACCGACGCCACCCGGCACATCGTTAAATCCTTCCTGCGTCGCCTGTAGTTCAGCGCTCTGCCCGCTCACCACAACAATCGCCACAAAGAAACTCAAGCCCCTGGCTGCAGTAGCAACGCCACCAGCGCGCTCCACCCCGTCTGGTGGGACGCGCCCAGTCCGCGCCCGGTTTCCCCGTGGAAATACTCGTGGAACAACACCAGGTCGCGGCTGGCCGGGTCAGCTTCCAGCTGGGCGTACCCTGCCATCGACGGCCTTGAGCCATTTTCGTCGCGCAGAAACAGACGCGTCAGGCGCTGACTGAGGCTGTTGGCGACGTCCTCCAGGGAGGACAGGTAACCACTGCCGGCCGGGTACTCCACCGAGAAGTTGTCCGCGTAGTAGCGGTGAAACTCTCGCAACGACTCGATCAGCATGTAGTTGACCGGCATCCACAGCGGCCCGCGCCAGTTGGAATTCCCGCCATACAACCGCGAGTCGGATTCGCCGGGTTGGTAGCTCGCACACAGGGTATTGCCGTTCATCTTCAACGCCAGCGGTTGTTCCGCGAACGCCTTGGACAGGGAGCGCACGCCAAACGCCGACAAGAACTCTTCGTCAGCCAACATGCGCCGCAACAAATCCTTGGTGCGCTCACCACGCAACAATGCCAGCAACAGGCGATTGCCCTGCCCCGGCTCGTTCCAGCGCGAGACCAATTTGGCCAGGTCCGGCCGGTGCTTCATAAACCCCAGCAAACGCTCGCGCAAACCTTCCAGGCCTTCATGCTCGCGCTGCTCCAGCACCAACACGGCAAACAGCGGCATCAGCCCGACGATCGAACGTAGGCGCACCGGCTCGTTCGCGCCGTCGGGCCGGTGCAGCACGTCGTAGAAGAACAGGTCCTGCTCGTCCCACAGGCCTTCCGCGCTGTCGTCGACGCGGTTGATGGCGCCGGCGATATACAGGAAGTGCTCGAAGAACTTCACGGCAATGTCGACGTACACGCCATTGCGCTTGGCCAGCTCCAGGGCGATGCGCATCAAGTCCAGCGCATAGGCCGCCACCCACGCGGTACCATCGGCCTGGTCCAGCTGGTAACCCGGTGGCAACGCGGCCGAGCGATCGAACAACGCGATATTGTCCAGCCCGAGGAAGCCGCCCTGGAACAGGTTGCGTCCCTCCGCGTCCTTACGGTTGACCCACCAGGAAAAATTCAGCAGCAGCTTGTGGAAAATTCGCTCAAGAAAATCCATATCGCCTACGCCAGTCAGCGCTTTGTCCTGCTGATAGACACGCCAACTGGCCCAGGCATGCACCGGCGGATTGGCGTCGTCGAAGCGCCATTCATAGGCCGGCAACTGGCCGTTGGGGTGCATGAAACGGTCCTTCACCAACAGCAACAGCTGTTGCTTGGCGTATCCCGGATCGATCAGCGCGATGGCCACCGCCTGGAAGCCCTGGTCCCATGAGGCGTACCACGGGTATTCCCAGGTATCAGGCATCGAGAGGATGTCGAAGTTGGACAGGTGCCGCCAATGGGTATTGCGGATATGCAGGCGCTCGGGCGGCGGCGCGGGTTGTGCCGGGTCGCCGTCGAGCCATTGGTTCACATCGAAATAATAGAGCTGCTTTGACCAGAGCAACCCGGCCAAGGCTTGACGCTGCACATTGCGCGCATCCTCATCGGCGATGTTGTGTTGCAAGGCGGCATAGAAGTCATCGGACTCCTGGCGGCGCTGTTCGAACAGCTTGCGGGCGTTGACCTGCGGTGCATCAACGGGGGCGAAACGCAGGTAGAGGGTTTTGTTTTCCAGGCCTGCCAGCTCAAGGATGAAGCGCGCCGCGACTTTTGTGCCGCGGTCACGGCGAATCGCCGATTGCACACCCGCCACCACGTAATCATTGATCCCGTCCTTGAACGGTCCCGGCGCCGGCTGCCCATTCAGCCGCGCAACGTTGGTCTCGTTCTCGCAAAACAACCACTCCACGCCGTCCTGGCCCCAGGCGCCGAGATGCCGATCAGGCAACTCAGGGTGGCGCGCCAGCACCTGTTCCCCGTCCATCGTCAATTGCGGCTTGGGCGCGTCGAAGGTCCAGCTCCAGTCATTGCGCGCCCAGAGTTGAGGCACTACCTGCACGCGCGTCGACTGCTCCGAACGGTTGCGCACAGTCACGCGCATGAAAATGTCGTCGGGCTGATGCTTGGCATATTCGACGCTGACATCGCAGTAACGGTTGTCTTCGAACACGCCGGTATCGAGGATCTCGTATTCGGCATCCGCCAGGCCACGGCGGGCGTTTTCGCTGATCAGGTCGTCATAGGGAAAGGCGGCATGCGGGTATTTGTAGAGCATGCGCATATAGGCATGGCTCGGTACGCCGTCGACGAAAAAATACAGTTCCTTGACGTCCTCACCGTGGTTGCCCTCGGCGTTATTGAGGCCGAACAAGCGCTCCTTGATGATCGCATCGCGCTCGTTCCACAGGGCCAGGCCCAGGCACCAGCGTTGCGCCTTGTCGCTGAATCCCGCCAAACCATCCTCGCCCCAGCGATAGGCACGGCTGCGCGCGTGTTCATGGGGGAAGTAAGTCCAGGCATCGCCATCGGCGCTGTAGTCTTCGCGCACCGTGCCCCATTGGCGTTCGCTTAAATAAGGGCCCCACTCGCGCCAACGTTCGGCATCCTGCTGCGCCAAGCGTTGGCCTTCGAGGGTTCCAAGTATCCGGTTGTCGGGTGTGGCCGTCATCGGGTCCTCCATCGCCTACCCAGTGAGAGGCAGTGTAGAGCCCAATGACGTCCGGGCGCACATGAAGACTTAGAAGATCGCGTAGGTGTAGTTGAAGATCAGGCGGGTTTGGTCCTGGTCGGCGGTGCCGGTGTTTTTACCGTGATAGGTGCCGGTACGGAAAGTCGTACCAAACCCTTTCAGCGGACCGGCCTGCACGACGTAGTCCAGGCGGAAGTCGGCTTCGTTTTCTTTCTGGTCAGGGCCACCGGCCACCTTCGACTTGATGTCCCTGCCGTCCAGGTAAGCCACGGACGCCTTCAGACCCGGCACATAGGCCTTGAAGTCATACGAGTACTGACCAAAGTTGACCTGTTCGCCCGCACGGGAGAACTGGCCGACCACGGCGTCGGTGAACAGGTAGAAGTCGCTGCCGCCGGCGCCTTGTGCGTGCGGGTCGGCCAGGCTGCCCTGGTTCACCCACACGAAGCCGCCGTCATCACCCACGCCTATGTGGCCAAGCATCAGGCTGCTGCCGCCCAACTGGTAGGTGAAGGCCGCACTGTAGGTTTTGTTGTCCACTTCGTTGGCGTGCTTGGCGTAGCCACCGTTGTTGTTGAACTGGTAACCGCTCTCGCCGTTCTTGCCGTCGCTGGAGCTGTCGAAGTAGCGCAGGTCGGTCTTGAACGACCGATCATTGCCCAGCGGCAGCACGTGGACCAGGCCGAAGTAGTTCTGTTTGTAGAAGTCCTGCAGCTGCGCGTAGTAGTACTGCAACGTCAGGTTTTTCGCGATCACGTTCTCGGAAGAACCAAACGGTTTGTAGTCCACCCCACCGAATTTGAAGCTGTCGCTGTCGCGGGTACCGCCTGCCACGCTCAAGCCCGTGGAGTTGCTGGAAGCACGGCCTTCGGCGCGGTTCAGTTCACCGCCGGTGAAGGTGACATTGGGGATGTCATTGGAGGTGAGGATGCCGCCGTCAAAGGTCTGCGGAGCCACGCGACTGTCGTTGGAAACCAGGATCGGCAACACCGGCGCCAAGCCGCCACCGACATGCAATTCGGTCTGGGAAATGCGGAACTTCACGTTGCCCGCCGCGCGGCCGAAGGAATCCGCAGGCTCGGTGCCGTTGTTCTTTGTCGGGAAGAAGCTGTTGCCGTTGCCCGAAAGGCCCGCGCCCGCCGTGTGGCCATCACCGCCATCCAGACGCAGTGCGCCGAAAGCCATGACGTCAAAGCCCAAGCCGATGGTGCCTTGGGTGAAACCGGATTTGTAGTCAAAACGCAGCGCGGTTGCGGCTTCGCGCAGGTCGTTGTTGGTCCCCGAGCGGTTATCCGCGCTGTAGTACATGGTCCGCGAGCTGATGGCCGCATGACTGTCTTCCAAGAAGCCGCTGTGACCGTTGCCGGTGCCCAGCGAACCGAGCCCGAAATCATCAGCGAACGCCTGTTGTGCAAGAACGGCGGCGGTGATCGACAACGCCAGTGTAGAAATTTTCATTAACGACAGCCCCTAAACATTTTTTTATGTGTCTGGTGTGCATAACGGCGTTTTCATCCTTGCAAACGTGACGATTCTTTCATGCCGACCAGGGCGGAATCCGTGAAGAATTAGTTAGGAAAGCCGCCGTTAAATGAAATTTCTCACGGGATGTTTTTTGTCATATTCACGTCATCTCATTCATTTGCAGAATGAAGTCCTGAGGAATCTTCGTTTGCAAGGGTGCTTTGCGCTCAACAAAATCCAGGCAAAGGCCACCTCTACCGCTATAGCCATCAGGAATTTTTCTATGCCCAGCACCGCACATGTCAGCCCCGACCAGATCCGTAGGGGCTTTTCCAAGGCCATGTCCGACATGTACCGAGATGAAGTTCCCCTGTATGGCGCCCTGATGGAGCTGGTGGCCGAGACCAATGCCCACGTACTCGACACCCAGCCGCAGCTGGCGCAGCAGCTGCAACGCACCGGCGAAATACAGCGCCTGGACATGGAGCGCCACGGCGCGATCCGCCTGGGCACCGCGGCAGAGCTGGCGACCATCAGCCGCCTGTTTGCCGTAATGGGCATGCAACCGGTGGGCTACTACGACCTGACACCGGCCGGCGTACCGGTGCACTCCACCGCGTTTCGCGCCGTGCATGAACAGGCGTTGCAAACCAGCCCGTTTCGGGTATTTACCTCATTGCTGCGCCTGGAACTGATCGAAAATCCCGACCTGCGCGCCTTCGCCGAAACCGCGCTGGCCAAGCGCTCGATCTTCACCCCTGGCGCCCTGACGCTGATCGAACAAGCGGAAAAGGACGGCGGCCTCAACGCCGAGGACGCCGATGAGTTTATCCGCCAGGCCCTGGAAACCTTCCGCTGGCACCACACCGCCACCGTCACCGGCGCGCAGTACCAGCAACTGAGCGACCAGCACCGCCTGATCGCCGACGTGGTCGCCTTCAAAGGCCCGCATATCAACCATCTGACCCCGCGCACCCTGGACATCGACCAGGTCCAGGCCGCCATGCCCGGCAAAGGCATCACCCCCAAGGCTGTGATCGAAGGCCCACCGCGCCGGCATTGCCCGCTCCTGCTGCGCCAGACCAGCTTCAAGGCCCTCGACGAACCCATCGCCTTTACCGACGCTCAAGGCAGCCACAGTGCGCGCTTTGGCGAAATCGAACAGCGCGGCGTGGCGCTCACCCCCAAAGGCCGCGCGCTGTACGACCAGTTGCTGAACGCCGCGCGCGACGAATTGGGCGCCTTTCCCAATGAGGGCAACGCTGCACGTTATGTCGAATTGATGGAACGGCATTTCCAGGCGTTCCCGGATAACCATGCACAGATGCGCGAACAGGGCTTGGCCTACTTCCGCTACTTCGCCACCGAACAAGGTTTGGCGGCGCGCGGCACTGCCGCTCAACCGCGCACACTGGAAGCGCTGGTCGAGGCCGGCCACATCGATGTGGAGCCGTTGGTGTATGAGGATTTCCTACCGGTGAGTGCGGCGGGGATTTTTCAGTCGAACCTGGGGGATGCAGCCCAGAGTCACTACGCGGCCAACTCGAATCGGGCCGAGTTTGAAAAGGCGCTGGGACGTCGGACGATTGATGAATTGAAGCTGTATGGCGAGACGCAGCAACGCTCTATCGATGAATGCACAAAGGCACTGCTGGCCTGAAATGAAGTGCCCACCCGACTCACCAGCACAATCCTTGCGCCGCAACAGTCCCCAGAGCCGGGTGGGCGGTCGGCATGATAGGCAGAGAGAAGCATCCTGTCCCCCAGACAATTCTGAACAAATATGTCCGTCCCTGCTGTAGGAGCAAGCTTGCTCCTACAGGGGAGGCGTTTTGGTTTACCCCAGCTTTGCGACAATGTCGTCTTTGATCAACAGCCGCTTCTTCTTCAGCTTCTCCACATCCTCATCGCTGGCGCTTGCCGATTCTGCCTTCAGCACCTCCTTATCAGCGTCATCGTATTGAGTGAGCAGCGAGTCCAGGCGTTTATCGCTCGCCCTGCGTTCGTGAACGACTTCCTTGCTAAACCCCAAGTCCTGATACAGGTCGTGTTTCACTGGCATGGCGTACCTCCGCAAGTTGATCAATGGCTTACGCCCTAGAAGCTAGACCATTGCGAGGGGTCTTGTCATGTCCGGGGTCAATACAGCCCCGTTCGTCGCAGCGCGGGCGTTTGGATCAAACCTTTGCCGCCCCCTGCCCTCCACTCTAGATAGCCAACCGAGGGAGACCGGTTTCATGACTCATGCTGCCACTGATATCGACACCCAATGCATCAACACCCTTCGCACCTTGGCCATGGACGCCGTGCAGAAGGCCAATTCCGGCCATCCGGGCACGCCCATGGGCCTGGCACCGGTGGGGTATACGTTGTGGAGCCGCTTCCTGCGCTATCATCCCCAGCATCCCGACTGGCCCAGCCGTGACCGTTTTGTGTTGTCCGTTGGTCATGCCTCGATGCTGCTGTATTCGCTGCTGCACCTGGCCGGCGTAGTGGAATTGGATGCCAACGGCGAGCGCACCGGCCAACCCGCGGTCAGCCTGGACGATATCAAGCAATTTCGACAAGCCGGCTCCAAGACCCCCGGCCACCCCGAATACCGCATGACCACTGGCGTGGAGACCACCACGGGCCCGCTCGGCCAGGGCTGTGCCAACAGTGTCGGCATGGCCATGGCCGAACGCTGGCTGGCCAAGCGCTTCAACCGCGAAGAAAAAACCTTGTTCGACTACAACGTCTATACCCTGTGCGGCGACGGCGACATGATGGAAGGCATCAGCGGTGAAGCCGCGTCCTTGGCCGGTCACTTGAAGCTGGACAAGCTGTGCTGGATCTATGACAACAACACCATCAGCATTGAAGGCCACACTGAACTTGCGTTCAGCGAAGACGTGATCCAGCGCTTCCAGGCGTATGGTTGGCACACCCTGCACGTTACCGATGCCAACGACTTGCAAGCCCTGAGCAATGCCTTGGAAGCCTTTCATTGCAATCGTGGCGCACCCACGCTGATTGTGGTCGACAGCGTGATTGGCTATGGCTCACCGCACAAACACAACACGGCCGCCGCCCATGGCGAGCCCTTGGGCGAAGAGGAAATTCGCCTGACCAAGTCGGCGTATGGCTGGCCCGAGGACTCGAGCTTCCTGGTCCCCGAAGCAGCACGCGCGCAATTGCGTGATGCCCTGCTTGAACGCAGCGAGCCCCTGTATGAAAAATGGACCGAACACCTGTCCTTGCTGGAGCAGTTCGAACCGGAATTGGCCGATGAATTGAGACGTATGCGTGCCGGGGAAATGCCGGAACACTGGCAGAAGCACCTGCCGGACTTCGATACCGACCCCAAGGGCATCGCAAGCCGCGCCGCTGGCGGCGAGGTGCTGAATGCGTTTGCCGAACAGGTCCCCTGGCTGCTGGGCGGTTCGGCGGACTTGTCACCGTCGACCAAGACCAACCTTACCTTTGACGGTGCCGGGCGTTTCAGTGCCGACGACTACAGCGGGCGCAACCTGCACTTCGGCATTCGTGAGCACGCCATGGGCGCGATCGCCAACGGGCTGGCGCTGTCCTACCTGCGGCCATACACCTCGACGTTCCTGGTGTTCAGCGATTACATGAAACCGCCGATCCGCCTGGCGGCGATCATGGAGTTGCCGGTGGTGTTCGTGTTTACCCATGACTCGATTGGCGTGGGTGAAGATGGGCCGACGCACCAGCCGATCGAACACCTTACGCAGTTGCGCGCCACGCCGGGGCTGCTGACCCTGCGGCCGGGCGATGCGAATGAAACCCTGGAGCTGTGGAAGGTTGCCCTGGCGCAAACCCATCGGCCGAGTTGCGTGGTGTTGTCGCGTCAGCCGTTACCGACGCTGGATCGTACAAAGTACGCAGCGGCGTCCGGGGCGGCCAAGGGGGCTTACGTGCTGGCCGCTGCCGACCATCCCAAGGTCTTGCTGTTGGCGACCGGCAGCGAAGTCGGCCTGGCCGTAGCGGCCTATGAGCAGCTGAAGACCGAAGGGATTGCCGCGCAAGTGGTGTCCATGCCCAGCTGGGAATTGTTTGAAGACCAGGACCAGGCCTACCGCGACAGTGTGCTGCCGCCGGCGGTGAAAGCGCGGGTCGTGGTGGAACAGGCAGGCCCATTGGGCTGGGACCGTTATGTAGGCCAGACCGGCGCCAAGGTGGTGATGAACAGCTTCGGTGCGTCCGCGCCGTTGGCCAAGTTGCAGGAGAAGTTCGGGTTTACCGTGGAGAATGTGGTGAGGCAGGCCAAGCAGCAAATCCAACAGACCTGACAGCTTTTGTATAGGCGCCGGGCTTGTCGGCAAGCCCCGCGCCTACACAGGTTTAGAGTGCTTTCGCCAGGAAGGCGGCAGTCCGGCTTTTCTTGCTCTTCGCAACTTTTTGCGGCGTACCACTGGCCACCACGGTCCCGCCCAAATCCCCTGCCCCCGGCCCGATATCTATCACCCAATCACTCTGCGCCACCACGCGCATCTCATGCTCCACCACAACCACCGTATGCCCCGCATCCACCAAGTGATTCAACTGGCTGAGCAAGCGGTCCACATCCCGCGGATGCAGGCCTGTAGTCGGCTCATCCAGCACGTACAAGGTCGCGCCCCGCGCATTGCGTTGCAGCTCGGTCGCCAGTTTGATGCGCTGCGCTTCACCGCCCGACAGCTCGGTGGCCGGTTGGCCCAGACGCAGGTAGCCCAGGCCGATATCCCGCAGCACCTGCAACGAGCGCAGCACGCTCGGTTGTTCGGCAAACACTTCGACCGCCTGCTCGACCGTCAGCCCCAACACTTGGGCGATGGTCAAACCTTGCCATTTGACCGCCAAGGTCTCGGGGTTGTAGCGCGCCCCATGACAGGTCGGGCATGGCGCGTACACACTGGGCATGAACAGCAACTCGACACTGACAAACCCTTCCCCTTCGCAGTTCGGGCAACGCCCCTTGGCGACGTTGAACGAGAATTGCCCGGCATCGTAGTGCCGTTTCTTCGCCGCCGGTGTAGCCGCGAACAGCTTGCGCACATTGTCGAACAGCCCGGTATAGGTCGCCAGGTTCGAACGTGGAGTGCGGCCGATGGGTTTCTGGTCTACCTGCACCAGGCGGCGGATGTGCTCCAGACCGGCGTGGATGTGCCCGCCGCTGGTTTGCGGCGCATCGTCTTCCAGGCTTGGTTCTTCGTCATTTTCCACCACGCGCCCTAAACCGGCGCTCACCAGTTCCAGCAGCGCCTGGCTGACCAGGCTGGACTTGCCCGACCCGGAAATCCCGGTGACCGCCGTGAAGCAGCCCAGCGGAAAATCGACATTCAGGTCCTTGAGATTATTACGCGTCACACCTTGCAGTGTCAGCCAACCGGTGGGTTCACGGCGCTCTTGCTTGGAGAGACGCTTTTCAGCGAACAGATAGGCGCGGGTCTGCGACGCCTGCACCTGTGCCAGCCCCGCAGGCGGGCCGCTGTACAGCACCTGGCCGCCATGTTCGCCGGCCGCCGGGCCAACGTCGATCAGCCAGTCGGCGCGGCGCATGGTTTCCAGGTCATGCTCCACCACAAACAATGAATTGCCCGCCGCTTTCAAACGGTCCAGTGCGGTGAACAGTGCCTCGCCATCCGCTGGATGCAAGCCTGCCGAAGGCTCATCCAGCACATAGATCACGCCGAACAACTGCGAGCCCAATTGCGTGGCCAGGCGCAGACGCTGCAACTCGCCGGACGACAAGGTTGGCGTGCTGCGCTCCAGGGACAGATAACCCAGGCCCAACTCGGTCAAGGTGCTGACCCGCTCCAGCAAGTCCTGGGCAATACGCTGGGCGGCGAGGCGTTTTTCCACCGAGAGTTTCATCGTGTCCTGCCCCGCCGCCACCGGCCGCAGTAACTCGGCCAATTGCGCCAATGACAACTGTGACAACTCACCTATGTCCACCCCGGCAAACTTCACCGACAGCGCAGCCTTGGTCAGGCGTTTGCCCTCGCACAACGGGCAGGCGCTGCCCTGCATGAACTGTGACACGCGCTTCTTCATCAGCGCGCTCTGGGTGTGGGCGAAGGTGTGCAGGATGTAACGCCGGGCGCCCATGAAGGTGCCCTGATAGCTCGGCTCCAGTTTGCGTTTCAGCGCATCGCGGGTCTGCTCCGGGGTAAAGCCGGCATAGACCGGTACGGTGGGAGTTTCTTCGGTGAACAGGATCCAGTCGCGCTGCTTTTTCGGCAGGTCGCGCCAGGGGATATCCACGTCGTAGCCAAGGGTCACCAGAATGTCCCGCTGGTTCTGGCCTTGCCACGCCAATGGCCAGGACGCCACCGCGCGCTGGCGGATGGTCAGCGAAGGGTCCGGCACCATCAGTGCTTCGGTCACTTCATACACACGGCCCAAGCCATGGCATTGCGGGCACGCACCCTGGGGCAGGTTCGGCGAGAAGTCCTCGGCGTACAGCATCGGCTGTCCCGGCGGATAACTGCCGGCGCGGGAATACAACATGCGGATCAGGCTCGACAACGTCGTCACGCTGCCCACTGATGAGCGCGCGCTCGGCGTACCGCGCTGCTGTTGCAGGGCCACGGCGGGCGGCAGGCCTTCGATGCTGTCCACGTCCGGCACGCCCACCTGGTCGATCAGCCGTCGGGCATACGGCGCCACCGACTCGAAATAACGCCGCTGCGCTTCGGCATACACCGTGGAAAACGCCAGGGACGACTTGCCGGAACCCGACACGCCGGTGAACACCACCAAGGCATCCCGGGGAATATCCACATCAACATTCCGCAGGTTGTGTTCGCGGGCGCCACGCACACGGACGAAACCGGTTTGCTGGGCAGTGATTGCAGGCGTGTTGCGCTGTGAAGTCATGGACAACCTTGTCGGGCGGTGAGCACGCTGCGCACCCGTTGCGTCAGCGCTTCGGGGCTGTAGGGCTTGCTCAGCAGATGAATATCGGCGCTCAGCAGATGATTGCTGGAGAGAATGTCACGGGTGTGGCCGGAGGTGAACAGGACTGCCACCGGCGGGTTTTGCGCACGCGCCCAGTTGGCCAGGTCGGTGCTTTTGACGCGGCCGGGCATGACCACATCGGTGAAAATCAGCTCCGGCTGCAAACCGGCTTGTAGCTTGAGCATGGCCTGGTCACCGTCATCGGCCGTGAGCACGGTGTAGCCGGACTGTTCGAGTAACTCGACGACGGTCAGGCGCACGCCTTCATTGTCCTCGACCACCAGGATGGTTTCCTGGCCGCTGCTTAGGGGGAGTTGGTCGATATGCACATCGAGGCTTTCCGGCTCCAGGCTGTGAGGGAAATACATCTGCACCACCGAGCCCTTGCCCTCCTCGCTCCACATCTCCACATGCCCGCCACTCTGGCGCACAAAGCCGAACACCATGCTCAGGCCCAGGCCGGTGCCATGGCCTTCGCGCTTGGTGGTAAAGAAGGGTTCGAACGCACGTTTCAAGGTGGACTCGGACATACCCACACCGGTGTCGATGACCGCCAGGCGCACATATTCGCCCGGCTTGATGCCTTTACCCGCGCAATCGTCCGGATTAAGGATGATGTTCTCGCCGGTGATACGAATCACGCCCTCGCCGTTCATGGCGTCCCGGGCATTGATCGCCAGGTTGAGCAGTGCATTTTCCAGTTGGTTGCGGTCGACGTTGATAAACCACGAGTCCTGGGGCAGTTGCACATCGATATGGATGGTTTCCCCCAGCGCCCGTTGCAGCAGCTCGCCGAGTCCTGCGTAGATACGTTGCGGGTTGTAGACCGCCGGTGACAAAGGTTGGCGACGGGCAAACGCAAGCAATTGCGATGACAGCTTGGACCCGCGCTCCACCGCCGCAATGGCCGCGGCGACACGGCGCTGCACCTGGGCGTTGTCCGGTTCGTGGCGGGCCAGCAAATGCAGGTTGCCGGCGATCACTTGCAGCAAGTTGTTGAAGTCGTGGGCCACACCGCCGGTCAGGCCGCCGATGGCTTCGAGTTTCTGTGACTGACGCAGTTGGTCCTCGGCGGCCGAGCGCGCCTGCACTTCAGCGGCGACCCGCTGCTCCAGGTTATGCGTGAGCTCCTGGCGCACCTGTTCGGATTTCACCAGCTCGGTGGTCTCCACCACAATCGCCAACACCCCCGCCGGTTGCTGGTTGTCGCCGGCGACGGGGCTGTAATACAGGTCCAGCCATACGGTTTCTGGCTTGCCGTTGCGCAACAGCACCAGGTCCTTGTTGTTGAATGACAGCGTGCCGCCTGCCAGGCAAGTGTCCACCACGTGACGGTTGAACTCGGCGACTTCCGGCCACCCCAGTTCTACCGGCGTACCCAGCAGGTACGGGTGGCGACCACCGGCAAAGACCGAATAGCTGTCGTTGTAGATCATGTACCCCCATTGCCCCCACAGCATCACCATGGGCACGGGTGATGCCAGCATCATCTGCACGGTGCAGGTCAGGCTGGTGGACCATTTGTCGATAGGGCCCAGGTCGGTGGTGGCCCAATCGAAAGCGCGGATTCGCTGGGCCATTTCACCGGCCCAACCTTCACAGCCATGAGGGTTGGATAAAAATTGCATCATTGAACTCTGCGCAAAGAAAAGACAGCTGCGAAATTTGGAGCGCGTCAGAAGCTGATGGTTTCATCTTATATAACTTAGGGAGGAATGCCCGCAGAAACCACAGCCCCTAATGAAAATCCCGGCTGCGCACAGTGATGCCTTCCAGCAACGGCGTCAGGTCGGTGAGGCGCCCGGCGATCAGGTGCCGCACTTCACCCACCGCCTCCCAGCGCCCATCCACTTTCATCAGACGCGAGCCCACCAACGCCTGGCGTTGACGCTCAGCCAGATCGCGCCAAACCACCACATTGAGATTGCCGAATTCATCCTCCAGCGTGACAAAAGTCACCCCACTGGCTGTGCCGGGACGCTGACGACCGGTGACCAGGCCGGCAACGCTGACGTTGCGCCCATGCTCCACCGCCATCAGCTCCTGGGAACTGCGGCAGCGCCGCTTGCGCAGTTCCGCACGCAACAACGCCAACGGATGCGGGCCCAGGGTGGTGCCGACCGTGGCATAGTCGGCGTGCAAATCCTCACCCACCGTGGGCGACGGCAACTCCACCACGGCTTCGTCCGGACTCGGCAGGCCGGCAAACAGCCCGAGTTGCTTGTGTACACCGGCGACCTCCCAGCGCGCCTTGTGCCGGTTGCCCGCCAGGGCGCGCAAAGCACCGGCATCCGCCAGCAGTGCCTGGGCGCGTGCATCCAGCCCGGCACGATCGTCCAGGTCGGCAATATCGCTGAATGCCCGGCGGTGGCGTGCGGCTTCGATGCGCCGCGCGTCCTCTTCGCGAAACCCCGAGATCATGCGCAAGCCCATGCGAATCGCCGGCTGTGCCCCGTCGATCGGCTCCAGGCTGCAATCCCAGTCGCTGGCTTGCACGTCCACTGGCCGGATCTGCAAGCGATGGCGCCGTGCGTCCTGCAGGATCTGGTCCGGGCTGTAGAACCCCATGGGCCAGCTGTTGATCAGCGCACAGGCGAAGGCCGCCGGCTCATGGCACTTGAGCCAGCAACTGGCGTAGGTCAGCAAGGCGAAACTGGCCGCGTGGGATTCGGGGAAGCCATAGCTGCCAAACCCCTTGATCTGCTCGAAGATCTGCGCGGCAAAAGCTTCGCTGTAACCGTTTTTCAGCATGCCGGTGCGCAGGCGTTCCTGGTGCGGTTCCAGGCCACCGTGGCGTTTCCAGGCGGCCATGGAGCGGCGCAACTGGTCGGCCTCGCCTGGGCCGTAGTCGGCGGCGACCATGGCGATCTGCATCACCTGCTCCTGGAACAGCGGGATGCCCAGGGTACGTTCCAGCACAACTTTGAGTTCCGGCGAAGGATAAGTGGTTTCCTCCTCCTTGTTCCGCCGCCGCAAGTACGGGTGCACCATGCCACCCTGGATCGGCCCAGGTCGCACGATGGCGACCTCGATCACCAGGTCGTAGAACTTCTGCGGCTTGAGCCTGGGCAACATCGACATCTGCGCTCGCGACTCGATCTGGAATACGCCGATGGTGTCGGCCTTGCTGATCATCGCGTAAGTGGCCGGGTCTTCCTTGGGGATGGTTGCCAAGGCCAGGTCCCGGTTGCGATGGCGGCGCAGCAAGTCGAAACAGCGACGGATTGCGCTGAGCATGCCCAGGGCGAGGATATCCACCTTGAGCAAGCCGACGGCATCGAGGTCGTCCTTGTCCCACTGAATGATGGTGCGCTCGGCCATGGCGGCATTTTCCACCGGCACCAGGGTGTCCAGCGGGTATTCGGAAATCACGAAGCCACCCGGGTGCTGGGACAGGTGCCGGGGAAAGCCGATCAATTGCTGGGTCAGCGTGAGCACGCGGCGCAGGATCGGGCTGTCGGGGTCGAAGCCGCCTTCACGCAGACGATCCAGCGGGGGCGCTGCGTCACTCCAGCGCCCGCAGCAGTCGGCCAGGGCGTTGATCTGGTCCGGCGGCAGCCCCAGGGCCTTGGCCACATCACGCACCGCGCCGGACGCGTGGTAACTGCTGACCACCGCCGTCAGCGCCGCACGGGTACGGCCGTAACGCTGGAACACGTACTGCAGCACCTCTTCGCGGCGTTCATGTTCGAAGTCCACGTCGATATCCGGCGGTTCATTGCGCTCCCTTGAAAGGAAGCGTTCGAACAACATGCTGGTCAGGCTCGGGTCGATCTCGGTGATGCCCAGGGCATAACACACCGCCGAGTTCGCCGCCGAGCCGCGCCCCTGGCACAGGATCGACCGGCTGCGGGCGAACTGCACAATGTCGTGCACCGTAAGGAAGTAACTTTCGTAGCCCAGCTCGCTGATCAACTCCAGCTCGCTGTTGATCTGCTGCGCGGTCTTGGCGTCGACCCCTTGCGGCCAACGTTTGGCGATGCCTTCTTCGGTCACGGCGCGTAGCCAGGATTGGGCGTTGTGGCCAGCGGGCACCAGTTCGCGCGGGTAGTGATAACGCAATTGGCTGAGGTCGAAGGTGCAGCGGCGGGCAATGATCTCGGTTTCGTCGAGCAAGGCTTGCGGGTACAGCGCGGCCAGGGCGTCGAGGCTGCGCAGGTGCCGCTCGCCATTGGGGTGCAGGCGCGTGCCGGCTTCGGCCACCGGTACGTGATGGCGAATGGCAGTCATGGTGTCTTGCAGGGCGCGGCGGCCACGCGCATGCATGTGCACATCGCCGCAAGCCACCGCGGGGAGGTGCAGGCTGGCGGCCAGTTGCAGGCGTTGTTCCAAGTGACGCGCATCGTTCTGGCCGCAGTGCAAGTGCACCGCCAGCCACAGTCGCTCACCGAAGGTGCGGCGCAGCCATTGGCTATCGGCCTGGGTGTCGCTGTCTTCGGCCACCCACAGCGCCAGCAGGCCGGGCAGCGGTTGATCGAAGTCCTCGCGCAGCAGGCGATAGCTGCCCTTTTCGGCACGCCGCCGGGCCAGGGTGATCAAGCGGCACAGGTGCTGGTAGCCGCTGAGGTCTTCCACCAGCAGGACCAGTTTCGGGCCGTTGTCGATGCGCACCTCGCTGCCGATGATCAGCGGCAGCTCCACCGCCTTCGCCGCCTGCCAGGCGCGCACAATGCCGGACAAGGTGCATTCGTCGGTGATTGCCAGCGCGCTGTAGCCTTGGCGCTTGGCGCGCTCGAACAACTCCAGCGCACTGGAGGCGCCGCGCTGGAAGCTGAAGTTGGACAGGCAGTGCAGCTCGGCGTAACTCATGCAAACCAACCCTGCAACCATAATCCATCGCCCTGCCCCACGGTGCGAAAGGCCCAGCCTTGCTGACCGGCGCGCGTCTGGATCAGGTAGTAGTCGCGGCGGATATCGGCGCCGTCCCACCAGCCGGACTCGATGCGCTCAGGCCCCATGAGGATCTGCACACCCTGCTCGCCCAGCAAGGTCGGTTCGTTCAGCAGCCAGCCGGGGCGCTGCACGTTGTTCAGGGTTGGGCACAGGGTTTTATCCGCAGCCGCTTGCCAGGCGCATTCAGGTCGGTGGTCAGCGTGGAAGCGCAGGCCCTGCACCGCTTCATCGCCCAAGCGGGCACGCAGGCGTTCGCGCAGTTGCTCCCATGGCAGGGTTTGTTGCGGGCGGTCGTCGAACAGGTCCTGGCGCTGGGGCACGAACACCGGCAGGTCCTGGGCCACCAGGCGAAAGCCGCGGACCGGTGAGGTGACTTGGACTTGCTCCAGGCGGCCACGCGCCAGTTCAAACAGCATCGCCGGTTCACGCTCGGCACTGAGCAGGCCGACCTTGATCACGCTATCGGGCGCCTGGGCGTGCTCCAAGTGCAGGTCGAAGCGCTGCACGCCACTGTCGCGGCCACAGAGGAAGGCGGACAGATCGCCGGTCAAACGCCTTAAAGGAAACAGCAACGCCTGATGGGATTGCACATCGAAATTCAGCTCGATACGCACATCGAACCGGTCCGGCGGCTGATAGAACGCCAGGCCCAGCGGCCGGTGCCCGACCAGTGCATCCAGGTGCTTGAGCAAGCCGGCATCAAAGCGTCGCGCCAGGGTATGCCGAGGCAGCGCCTGCACCTGGGCCAATGTGCGCAGGCCCATGCGCGACAAGGCCGTAGCGGCCTGCGGGTCAAGACCGGCGCGGTCGATGGGCAGCGGCGCCAGGGCCTGCATCAAGCCGTCATCCTGCACCGCCAAACCATCGTAGATATTTGCCAGCACCCGCGCCGCCGCCGGGTTGGGTGCCGCGACGATACGGTGGCGAAAACCCAGTTCGGTCAACTCTCTGCGCAAGCGCGCTTCGAACCGTGGCCATGGTCCGAACAGCCCCAGGCTCGACTCGATCTCAAACAACAAAGCGCGTGGATAATACAGGCTGACTTGAGAGCTGAACTGATAGGCCCAGGCGGCGAGGAACTGCTGGTAGCGTTCGATCTCGGCGGGATCATATTCGGCGCTGGCAAAGGTCTTGGCCAGGGCATGTGCAGCTGTCAGGGATTGACCGGGGCGCAAGCCCAAGGCGCGGGCGGCGTCATTGACCGTTTGCAGCACACGCCGCTGTGGCGTACCGGCCAGCAAGACCAGAGGCTGCTCCGGTTCGGGATGCGCACGCTGCACTCCGTCCAGCGCCAATTGCGGGAAGACAATACACACCCAGCGCATGGCAACCTCAATGCCCCGCCAGCTTAATCGGCGCCGGATGGGCCAGGCCGCCCCGGCACTTGAGCACGCGCACCTGCGCGGGTTTGGCTTCCACGGCCAGGCGCAAGGCGGCGGGAGATGAGTTGACCGCCTCACTCAAGGCGCGCCAGGCAAAGGCCAGGGTCTGCCCGGTTTCCGCCGCCACTTGCAGGCGCCGCAGCGCGCGGTCATCGGCCTTGCGTGGCCAGCACAACACCGCGCCGCAACTGCCGGAACGCAGGCACTGTTCCACCGCCCACAGGGCATCACGCTCTTCGGCCTGGATCACCGAAAGCAAGCGCAGATCCACCCCGGCGTTCTGCCAGGCATGGGGGTACGGTGTATAGGGCGGCGCCACCAGCACAATGCGCTCCCGCGCCTTTGACAAGCGTGCCAGGGTCGGCAGCACCAGTTGCAGTTCGCCCACCCCCTCCTTGGCCATGAGGATTTCACTCAGGGCCGCCTCCGGCCAGCCGCCCGTGGGCAACACCGCATCCAGCGCCGCCAGCCCGGTGGGGTGCACACTGGCTGGCGGCGTGGCAGGCCGGCCTTTCCAGACACGCCCGCCATTGAACAGCGTGTCCAGTGCAACCACGGCGCCCATCAACCTTGCCTCACCAGACCGCAGAACACCCCTTCGATCGCCAGGTCCTGATCGGGCCCGACCACGATGGGTTGATACGCGGGGTTGCGCGGCAGTAAGCGCACGCTGTCGCCATGGCGTTCGAAACGTTTGATGGTCACTTCACCGTCCAGGCGCGCCACCACAATCTGCCCGTTCAAGGCCTCGGCACTGCGGCGCACGCCCACCAGGTCGCCATCGAGAATGCCGTCCTCGATCATCGAATCGCCCTGCACGCGCAGCAGGTAATCCGGGGTTTTCGCGAAGGTCGACGGGTCAAGTTGCAGGCGGCTATGCACCTCGGCATCGGCGCCGATAGGCGAGCCTGCAGCGACACGGCCAAGCACCGGCACATCCAGCCATTGCGGACGCATCGGTTGATTGAGCAAGCGAATACCGCGTGCCTGGTTCGGGTTGACCTCGATAAACCCGGCTTCAGTCAGCGCCAGCACATGCTTGCGCGCCACGCTGCGCGAGGCAAAGCCGAACGCCTCGGCGATCTCGGCGAGGCTGGGGGACTGGCCTTGCTGCGCGATACGGTCGCGGATGAAGGTCAGGATGGCGGTACGGCGGGGCGTTAGAGTTGTCATGGAGTACATTTGTACTCCTGTGGGAAATTTCTGACAATAGCCGCTAGTCGCGTGAGGGACGACAAGGTTTGTCGAAACGTCCTACATGTCTGCCGGATAAGCTCTACTCCCCTCCCGTGAAAAGGTCCGCAAAGTCCCTCGCCTGAGTACACAGTGCGAGGGATTGCGGATGGCATTGTTTGTTTGGCCCCCGGTTGATGGGGCCGCCTCATGATCGAAGTGACCAGCCAAACCATCGGCTATTTGGTACTGGCCACCCTGGATTCAAAGACGCGAGACGTTGAATCGGTCATCAGCGACTTCAAGCGCTGCCTCAATCACTACGATGCCTGGGCGGAAAGCTTTTTCAGCTTTTCGGCGCTGGATATCGAGCAGGTCTTCAAGGTCGGGGATGAAGTGGCGCTGGTCGCGCCGATCAACCGCTCCCTGTTTCCCAGCACCACCACCGCAACCTGCCAGGCCAACGGCACGTTGACCCTGGTGCACATGTTCCAGAGTTCACGGTTCGTGCCCATTGGCAATACGCCCGTGATGGTGCAACGCATCGATCCAACGGGTGGCCCGCTCGGGGAGCCCCTCCATAAAACCATTGGCCCGAGCGGCATTCTCGAAATCACTGAATGTGATCGCAACCAGCAGTACCGGGTCAGTTTCTACCCCAACGTTTCCACAGCGCATTTCAAGGCGCTGTACGCCTCTTACCAGTCGGTTATCGCGCCGCTGGAAGGTTGGCTGCGCGCTGAATGGACCACCACGTTTGAACCGCTGTGGAAGGGGTATTCCGAAGCCAACTTCCTGGAACGCTATCTCTCGCTGCACCAAGCCTACGCTCGGGGGTTTGGTGAGGCGTTGTATGCGCTCTGGGACAACATCAAGCAGATGTTTCAGTGGCTTTCGGACCCAATGGGTTACGCGGAAAAACTCCTGCATTACCTGTCCCAGGATGAATGTGAAAAGCTGTTGAAGCTCGGCACCGAAAGCATCGCAAAGGGCTTGTTGGTGCTGAGCGATGAGCCGCTGCTGTTCATTTATGTGTCGGCGATGGTCAGCTGGATGCGGATGTTGCCGCCGCCTTATATGAACGAGTTGCTGGGGGAAATCAGCGCTGAAGTATTGATCAATTTGCTGCTGTGTCTTGCTACCGCAGGAATGGGGATGGCGGTGCGCTTGAGTACGAAGGTGCTGGGCGGCATCAAGTCTCAGCGAGCGCGTAAGTGGTTGGAGCATATGGCTGGGCAGTTCGGGAGGTTCCGTGGGGATGACCACGCGGAGCTGGCTAAGCCGATATTGCTCAGTAGCCGGGCAACGAGGATCAAGACGATTCCGGATGTGCCGTTGAAGGCTGGAGATCAGGTGGTTGCCAACCCGGTGCCGGTGGTTCGGGATAAGGCCCAACGAACGGTGTTGGTGCGGCAGGAGACTGTCGACGATGTGCCTGCTTCCGCTCGAAACCCGGCTGGGAATGCCGCTGCGTC